>JABBOY010000036.1 GCA_012927585.1 Glaciimonas sp. | reverse complement strand
TTTGATGAGTGGACCAGCGTGCTGGGCTCGGAACGATTAACCGGAGCTTTGCTCGACCGCCTCACGCATCACGTCCATATCCTGGAAATGAACGGCGAATCGTATCGCTTGGCGACCAGCAGGAAACGGCAAAAGATGAACGCTAAATCAAACGCCCAACGTGAGAAAGGAGAGCCCGGTTCGGAAAATACCGATGCCACGTCTTGAGGAAACGGGCTGCGCTGCGCTTCGCCCGTCACCCCATGACCGCCAGGCAGTGACGGTGGTATTGAAGAGGAAAAGCCAGGGCCTGGACGGCTCTATTTATTAATCCGGATTGGTACACTTTTAACGCGCCATTTGGTACACGTTTATCCCGGCATTGACAGCAGGCAGTCAATACTGCTCAACGGACAATCAATGAATCAATTCTCAATAAGCCACATATAAAATATGTCGCACCTCGCATTTCAACTAGACAGAAATACACATGGACCAACAATTTGAAGACGGCTTGCGCATGCGTAAGCAAGTCATGGGCGACACTTTTGTGGAGAAAGCGTTTGCCGGCATCGATAGTTTCACTGCGCCGCTGCAGGATTTCGTCACGCGCAACGCCTGGGGTACGGTCTGGTGTCGCGACGGGCTGGATCTGAAAACCCGCAGTCTGATGACGCTTTCAATGCTCACGGCACTCGGCCGCGCGCATGAAATACGGGGCCATGTACGGGGTGCGGTCAACAACGGCGCGAGCGTAAAAGAAATCCAGGAAGTGCTGCTGCACGCCAGCGTGTATTGCGGCATGCCGCTGGCAATCGACGCATTTCGCTGCGTGCATGAAGTGCTCAAGGATCAAGCGTCGACCTCTATGACGGAGCTAGCTGGTGTGTGCAACGGCGCGGATTTCAATCAGTTGATGGGGAAACGCCAGGCCAGACACGCCGATGAGGGTGCCTGCCGGACGATGTTGCCCACATACTCCTTGACAGACCAACGCATCGTTCGAAATGCTCGCTCGGGTTCGTCAGATAGATCACCATTTCAGCGATATTGAACCTCTTGATGTTGAATCCCGCCAGTACCCGATCAAGATTCTCCAGCGTCTTCCGGGCCTGTACCTCGAAGTCGCCCTCTCCAACGAATGCGCCCTGCATGTCGTGGGGAAATTGCCCCGAAATGTAGATGGTGCCGTTGACGCTGTAACCTTGGGTGCCGTTGACGCTGTAACCTTGGGTGACGCCGAAGCCGTCTTCCCACGGAACGCCGTGGTTGTATGTGGTGGTATTTTGTATCATGTTCATTTCCTTGTTATTTGCAGTTCTCCGCCGCAACATCGACGAGATGTTGAGAATTGTAGCCAGCTAATTGACGAACGGATGTCTACACAGACGCGAAGAACTTTCTTGATACGTTCCAGACGCCCTGCTCAGCCCAGCGCAGGAGCAGGCAGAGCCGGAATATGCTGCGCGCGAATCTGAACGAGATCCCGTCTTCATGGCCGTCGTTGATGAAGGAAGCGTCATCGCCGGGGGGCTGGTCACGGCTGCTTGATCTTCAGCAGCCGCAATCAAAGGCAGAGCTGGCGCTTCCTCGGCGAGGATGCAGCCTGGTTCAAGGCGCAGGGTCGAAACCGCTTGCGGCTGGATAGCGGAGAAGCCATTCGGGATGCCGCCGTCGCAGGACTTGGCATTGCGTTTCTTCCGGACTTTCTGGTTGCCGACGACTTGGCTGCCGGTCGCCTACAACAAGTGCTACCCGACCTTGATGCTGGGGACGTGAAGATCGTGACGAGCTACCCAACCCGACGTCTTCTGGAACCCCGTGTCAGGCGCTTCATCGATCTCATGGTCGAAGAACTTGGGACCTGACGACGCTGACAGACACTGCGCGACAAAGTTGGGAACACTGCGAAAGGAGCGAGCGATCTTATTCCTGTATTCCCCGACCGACGCCAGCATCGAGTTCGCTGCTCATGACTCGGTGTACGAAGGCGGCCACAACATGTCCGCCATGTGACGAGCAATCGACGGTCGGCTGGGCTGCTATCAAGTCTGAGTTGGAGTCTTCATGCTTATGGCGAAATAGGCAAAGCCGCAAGCAAGCAGCAAATGCAAAACCGAGTTAGGAACGATCCCCGACACTTTGGTGATGACGCCATTGACAAAGGCGACGATTTCGATCGGCAGCAGTCCCAGTTGCAGGATCGCATTTCCGATCAGAAAAGCTCGAAGCGTCGGCGAATCCGGGTGGCCCCGCACGACCAGCAGCATGACGCCGATCGAGATCAATGCGATGCCTAGCTCTCTCATCCAGACATCGGCCGCAGCATTTAAGGCCACGCCTTTGCTCTCCAGCAGCACCGCAGGCTGCAACAGCGCGAACGCGCCAACGCCCAGTGCGATGATGGACGCAAAGGTGAGGAAGGTCTTTCTGTTCACATTAGATCTCCAGATAGTCTCGCAATTACGAGTCCAGTAAGCGTAGGGCGACGTGCAACTTGCGGCAATTACCTTCAAAGGTAATTGCGCAAACTACACCGGCTGATAAAGTAACAACTTGCGGGCCATCGGTCCCTATTTCGACAATGTAATTCAGCCTTCACAACGACAACGGAGAAAACGATGGATAGCGACTCACGTAAAAGCACTTTGGAAACCTACGGAAAATCATGGTCCGAGACTGACCCGTCTAAAAGATTGAAATTGTTCGAGCAATGCTTAAGTCCCGACTGCGTGTACACGGATCCGAACTCGCAAGTCACGGGATACGACCAATTCTCAGAATATATGACAGAATTTCAAAAAAGCGTGCCGGGCGGGGCATTCGTGGCCACCAACCTCAATAGCCACCATGACCGAAGTCTTATGCACTGGAACATGGTGGACGGCAAGGGAGACATCCTCTCTCAAGGAGCGAGTTTTCTCTTGTACGGGATCGATGGGCGCTTACAGCAGATGACCGGATTTTTTGAAACTACCTAATACGGACTGAACCCCTTGACCCCCAGCACCGAATATACGGAATACGTTTTAGAGTTTCTGGAGCCCATCGGCCCGGTACGAACGGGCCGATTTTTCGGTGGAGTGGGGATTTCCTACGGTGCCGTACAGTTCGCCATGATTATGGGCAATAGCCTGTATTTTGCTGTCGACGAAGGCAGTCGAAAGAAATACGAACAGGCGGGGATGCAACCGTTTTCGTATATGACGAAGAAAGGACGAATTCACGTGCGCAGGTACTTTGAACTCCCGGAAGACATTCTCGCTGATTCGGAACAACTGCGGCTCTGGGCAAGGGAATCGATGCAGGTAGCTAGCAAGACCAAACAGTCCGACAAACCGGTTAACCAACCGCGCCTAAAGCAGCGCGTGGGTTAATATACATAGATTAGCCGTGCTTTCATGTGACGCTATCTGGATTTATTTTAGGATGTACTAAATATTCACAACCAGATGAAATAACAATGAATCTTAATTTCAGAAAATATTTAGACATCAAAATGACGCAATGTTTTGCGTCTATTAGGATGTCTAATATTAGTTAGGTGCCCACTTTCCACGGAGACAACGCGCCATGAAAATCTCAATCCAGGTATCCGTAAATTCAAGCTTAGAGAAGGTCTGGTCGGCTTGGATCTCTCCCGACGATATCAATCAATGGAACGCAGCCTCCGATGAATGGTACAACCCGCGGAGCTCAAATGATCTCCGCATTGGCGGGAAGTTTAGTTATCGCATGGAAGCAAAAGACGGGAGCTTTGGCTTCGATTTCGAAGGTACTTATACAAAGGTTGAACAGTTTTCCCTGATCGAATATGCCCTTGAAGATGGGCGCACTGTTTCTATTCAATTCACCCATGGCAGTAGCGGGGTCAAAGTTGTTGAAACCTTCGATGCCGAAGATGAGAATTCAGCTGAACAACAAAAGCAAGGTTGGCAGTGCATTCTGAACCGATTCGCTAAGCATGTCGAATCGAAGCAATAACCAACAAATCTCCCCGGCACCTAACCCTCCGCTCAACTCGGACCCCGCCTGCATTGCCTTTCGCTCTCTCTCAACTTCTCGCTATCTCGGCTTCGTTCATCGCCTCGGTGCAGGCGGGGCCGGTTAGCTTCATTCGTTAGGCTTCCAGGATAAACATCATGCACATACCACCGGGCTTCAGCAGCATCACTGCCTACTTTTTCGTCGAGGAAGCAGATGACTTCATCAAATTCCTGGTCAACGGACTTGGGGGCGTTGAAGTCCTGCGGCACATGGACGGGACGCGCGTTGCGAACGCACAAGTGAAAATCAATGGGTCAACGGTCATGGTAAGTGAGGCTACTTTAGCGTTCCCGGCAATGCCCTCGTCGCACTATCTCTACGTGTCCAATGCTGACGCAGCAATGGACAAGGCTATTTCTGCTGGCGCCGAGAAGATCATGGACGTTTCAGTTATGCCGTATCAAGACCGGCAGGGTGGCGTAAAAGATAAGCACGGTAACATCTGGTGGTTGTCGCAACGGCTAGTCGACGGGCCGTATTAGCGGCTGGTAAGCCTAACAAGTCAATGCAGCGGACGCCGTACCGGCGCCGCTGACTTCCAGCGTTAGGCCTCACCAGACCTATTCGCAGCATTGTCGATTCTGAGCACACTTATACGTCGTATAGGTGGGGCTGCCAAATAGATGGCCCCTTTGCCCATGTCTAGGAGAACGAATCATGCGAAAAGTAAAATTGGTAATGCAGATATCCGTTGATGGATTCAGTGCCGATGCAGAGGGAACTCCAAATTGGATGGTATGGCCTTGGAGTGACGACTGGAAGTGGGACAACAGGCTAAGGCAGTACTACATTGATTTAACAACTTCTTCGGATTGCATTTTACTCAGCAGAAAAATGGCGGAAGAAGGATTCCACAGCCATTGGGAAAAATTGACCCAAAACCCTGCCGATCCGCAATATGCCTTCGCTAAGCCCATTACGGAAATGCGCAAACTGGTTTTTACTAAAACACTCAACGAATCAGTCTGGAAGAATACAGAATTGGTTAAAGGGGACAGCAAGAACGAAATTGATCGATTGAAGAGCGAAATGGGCAAGGACATTCTTGTCTATGGCGGTCCGACATTTGCCTCTTCGTTAATCAAAGATGGACTCATTGATGAGTTTCATTTGTTTGTCAATCCAACTGCAGTTGGTGTCGGAAGGTCTATGTTCAAAGATATCGACAGCAAGGTGGAACTAAACTTGATGGGAGCTACCCCATATGACTGTGGAGTCGTTGTTCTCAAATATTCACGTAAAAATGATTGTGGCGGTAGTCTCCCGAGTGAGGCCTAACAATTCATTCAAGCCGAAACCGCTTCGCGGTTCGGCTTAATTCTGGCGTTAGGCATCTACAGGAGGATTCTTCATGTCTCGCATTGCCATCATTTCCATACCGGTCACCGATCAACAAAGATCCAAGCAGTTCTATTCCAAGGTCTTGGGGTTCAAGGTCATTCGAGACAATCCAATGGGTCCGAACCAGCAATGGATACAGCTTGCCCCTTCGGAAGGAACTGCTACGGTCACGTTGGTCACATGGTTTGAGAAAATGCCTCCCGGCTGTGTGAAGGGCATCGTTCTCGAAACCTCAAACATTCGTGAGGAGCACGAGAAGCTCCGAAGCCGCGGTCTGATTTTGTCGGAAATAGAAGCTGCGCTCTGGGGTACTTATGCAACCTTTGAAGACCCCGACGGCAACGGTTGGGTGCTTCAAGAAACTAGTGTCAATGCCTAACATTGCGTTCGAGAGGGACGCGCCAAAAGCGGCGCGCCCCTCAACTTTACGTTAGACGTCTCTATTTAGTCATTTTTTGAAAAGGAACTGCCATGTCAAAATCTACAGTCGTCATCGTTACCGGAGTGTCATCAGGAATTGGGCGTGCAACAGCCGAAAAGTTCGCCGAGCGAGGCTGCCAAGTATTCGGTACGGTGCGCAACATTCCCAAAGCATCTCCGTTGCCAGGAGTGCAATTCGTCGAGATGGATGTTCGCGACAACGACTCCGTCAAGCGCGGAATCCAATTTGTCATTGATCGAGCCAAACACATCGACGTGCTCGTCAATAATGCGGGGGTGGCCATGCTTGGCGCGGCGGAGGAAACGTCGATTGACGAGGCCACATGGATGTTCGATACCAACGTGCTAGGCATCCTGCGCACTACCCAAGCGGTGCTTCCACACATGCGCGCGCAACGCTCCGGCAGAATCGTCAACGTCAGTTCGGTGGTGGGCTTCCTTCCTGCCCCCTACATGGGGCTCTATTCAGCCTCCAAACATGCCGTTGAGGGAATGTCTGAGACTCTGGATCATGAAGTACGCCAGTTCGGAATCCGTGTGGCCCTCGTCGAACCTGGCTTCACGAAGAGCAACATCGACGCTAATTCGCCCCAAGTAACCAACAAAATCTCAGCATATGACGCCGAGCGCGACCTTGTATCGCGCGCAGTTGCCGAGAATGTTGGCAGTGCTTCCGAACCGGACGGCGTTGCAAGCACGATCATCGGCGCAGCTCTCGGCACCTGGCGCATGCGACATACCCCGAAAGGCGAGGCATCGCTATTGAGCAAGCTGCGCCGTTTCATGCCCGCAGGGCCAGTGGACAAAAGCCTGAGAAAGTCATTTGGCCTTGGCAAGAAGTGAGAAGGAGTGCGCACAAACCGGGGGCAGTCACATTAAATGTCTAACTCGTCGGTCAACGCGGACGCTGCGCGATAAAGCCGCGCAGCGCCCCTGACCTTGAACGTTAGGCTTCACAAAATGCTGTACGGGTTCTCTGAGGGTAAAATCCAGCCGAGGCGCTAGCATCTCCGCTCATTCGTCCCTGAAGCATCACCTAATTTGAAGGAGTAGAAAACCATGACTACACATACAGGCAGTTGCCACTGCGGGGCCGTAGCCTTCGACGTGGACGGCGAAATTGACAGCGGCCTTGCCTGCAATTGCTCCATCTGCTCCCGCAGGGCGTCACTCCTCTGGTTCGTTCCCAGAACAGCGTTGCGACTTAGGACACCAGAGTCCGCCGCCAGCACATACACCTTTAACAAGCACGTTATCAAGCATCGCTTCTGCGCAAAGTGCGGCATTCACACCTTCGGCGAAGGTACTGATCCCAAGGGCAATGCCGTTGCAGCAGTCAATCTTCGATGCATAGAGAACCTCGACCTGAGCAAGGTTCCAGTGCATGAATACGATGGAAAGTCGAAGTAGTCTTTCCAACGTGCCGTGACGCCTAACCACTCGCTCAACCGGAGCGCCAACGGCAGGCCACTTAGCTCGAGCGTTGACCTGCGCACGAACGTCATCGCATCGACGAATTCTGGTGTTCTGACAATTGTTGATCAGCATCTTTTCTTGCTTTAGGAGACGACATGAAAATTTGGCTTGCGCGAGTTTTCGCCCTATTAGGGATCGTGCTCACCCTCCTTGGTGTGCTTTGGTCCTTACAGGGTGCTGACTTAATTCATTTGGAGCCTATCGCTTGTGTGGCGAACTGCGAACCTCTCACTGGCCCGTCAACTACATGGCTGCTGACAGGATTGGCAACCGTAGTCATTGGCCTGATTGTCACAATTGGATGTATCCGCTATCTCAAGCGCGAGCGGAAGATGCGAAAGGCACAGGTCTAACATGTCAATCAAGTTCGCTCCCTCCGGTCGCCGGACCCGCTGACGCGGGCCGCTTATCTCGGTCGTTAGACGGCATTGGAGAGTTCAATGATTTGTCGCATGTGGCATGGGGTCACACCGCGCTCGAAGGCCGACGCTTATACGACCTTTCTTGAGCAACGGGCTGTTCCAGACTACCGCTCAGTTCCGGGCAACCTTACTGTCGCCGTACTGCGGCGAGACGAGGGTGAGGTAACGCATTTTATGACCGTCACCCATTGGGAATCGGAAGAGAGCATTCGTGCTTTTGCTGGGGATGACCTACTGCTGGCTAAGTACTACCCAGAAGATCAAGACTATCTCTTAGAGTTTGAGCCGCTAGTGCAGCATTTCGTTGTGGTGGCCCATGCAAATGCCGTCTAACAATTCATTCAAGCCGAAACCGCTTCGCGGTTCGGCTTAATTCAGGCGTTAGGCGTCAATCCAAACGGAGGCATGAAAATGACACGAGTCCGAGTTGAGAGCTTCACCATCTCGCTTGACGGCTACGGGGCGGGTCCGGATCAAGGCGTTGACAATCCGCTCGGCGTCGGCGGTGAATCCCTACATGACTGGGTCGTTTCCACTCGCAATTGGCGGCAGATGCATGGAAAGGAAGGTGGTACGGGAGGGATCGATGACGATTTCGCTGCGCGAGGTGCCAAGAATGTGGGTGCGTGGATCCTCGGGAGGAACATGTTCGGACCGATTCGTGGCCCGTGGCCGGACATGAACTGGAAGGGCTGGTGGGGGAACGATCCACCCTATCACGTGCCAGTTTTCATCCTGACCCATCACGCGCGCTCGTCCATACAAATGGAAGGCAACACTACATTCCATTTCGTCACAGGCGGCATTCACGAGGCGCTTGACCAAGCGCGCAAGGCAGCGGACGGGATGGACGTGCGAATTGGTGGCGGGTCAAATGCCATACAGCAGTATCTTTGTGCGGGCCTGATCGATGAGCTGCACGTCGCAATCGCGCCGGTCCTGCTCGGCGGAGGAGAGCGACTATTCGAGGGGGTTGACCTGCCTGCCCTGGGATACGAATGCGTGCAGTTCGTGGGATCGGAAAAGGCTACCCATGTTGTGCTCCGGCACCAGGTGCAGTGACGCCTAACAATTCGTTCAAGCCGAAGCCGCTTCGCGGCTCGGCTTAACTCAAGCGTTAGCCCTCAGTAATTTCTATCGCGAGGCTCCATGTCCGAAAAGAAAAATCCAGCCGCCGCAATCGCGGCCGAAGTACCCCCGAGAAGCAAGCCGTCTGTATATCCCGAGCCGTTCGCCGCACGGATGTTGGGCCGAACGAAGAGCCAGCTTGGCGAGATTTTCGGTCTTGCAAACTTCGGCGTGAACCTCACGCGCTTAGCCCCAGATTCAGTTTCAGCTCTGCGTCACGCACACACCAAACAAGACGAGTTCGTCTACATACTTCAAGGGCACCCCACACTGCACACCGACGAAGGTCACAGCAAGCTCGGCCCTGGAATGTGTGCAGGCTTCAAGGCTGGCACAGGCAACGGACATCGCCTGATAAATGAAACTTCCGAAGAAGTCGTGTACCTCGAAGTCGGCGACAGATCGCCGGGGGACGAAGGTAGTTATCCAGATGATGATCTCAAGGCTGTACTTGTAGATGGTAAATGGAAATTCACCCGCAAAGATGGAACCCCCTATGAGTAAGGCAAGCGCCATGCGGCTAAGGGCTAACCCTTCAATCGAGAGGACGTGCTCCGGCAAGCCGGGTCACGCCTCTCATCTCAAACGTTGGGCATCTACGTCAGCCCCTTGCAACACTCCGCACCTCCTATTTATATTTAATACTTACATACAATGTTTTAAACTTGTTATTGACATTTAAAACATAACCATGGAAAATGGGCGCTCATCAATTCATAATGAAAGGCTTAAAAATGGTTATGAGTCCCCTCGAAAAACAAATCAAGACGCTGGAAGAGCGAGCGCGAATTCTTGACTCAATCTTGGAAGTTGCAAAAACACCAGGAGGTCGAATTACTGAGGACGGGAAAGATTTGTACTTCATACTCAGAAAATCGGGGCTGACCAAAAGTCAGGTAGCCCGAGTCTTACAGGTTACTCCTGCGGCATTAACGAAATTTGGCGATCCAAAATGAGCCTCTGCAGGAAGCCGATGCCCAACCCGGCGCTCAAGCGGGACTGCGCGAATAAACCCTCGCGCAGCCCCTTAGCTCTACGTTAGCCGCCTACAAATGCCTCTCACTAAACGCCTCATCGCCTTCACCGCGCTTGCTTCCGTAGTTGGCTTGGCAGGTTGCGCATCAACGAAGGTCGAAACAACTGGCTCGCCACTCAAGGAGCCGCTGTGCCAAGTCGGCGCACGGGCCATCAACACGGTCGTCTACTGGAGCCTGCAGTGGCGGCCCGATCAGAAGGAACCCCCACTCCGCGAGGCTGCTGCACTTCGAGGAATTCAAGGCTTCCTCAGTCGGACGAGTTGCCTCGCCGTAGTTGGCATCCATCGCTTGCCAGAAGGAGATGCACTTCCATCAGACACTGAGCTCATGCGCTTGGCCGCTTCCACACCGGCAAAGCCCGAGCGTGTCGTACTCATTGTTGTGCATGAGCTTGGCCCGCGGCTCACCGTCGGCATACCTGTCATCGTTGAAGGCGGCACCGAGGTACTCATCGATGTTCGTGTATTCAATCCGCAGAGTCCGGAGTTGCTGGCCAACATACGTACCCTTTGGCGTAACGGTGGCACCTTCGTCATCAAAGGCGTCAAAACACTCGACCAAGATATGAGTGCAGCCCTGAATGCCACTCTCATGCCAAGTACCGTGGCGAAATGAAGGCGGCGGGGTAGCTCTGCAATGACAGACCGACTGTTCCCGGCACTACTCAAATATTGGCGTGGCCGCCACGGGCAGTCGCAGCTAGACCTCGCACTGTCGGCCGGAGTGAGCGCGCGACATATCAGCTTCTTGGAGTCAGGCCGGGCAAAACCGAGCGACGCGATGGTGCTTCGGCTGATGACTGCGCTCGACGTCCCGCTTCGTGAGCAGAACGAGGCGCTGCGAGCTGCAGGTTTCGTCGCTCGCTTTCCTGAGCCTGATCTTGACGCGATTTCACCCGCCATCGATTGGGCCATCGAGCGCATGCTGCGGCAGCAGGAGCCGTATCCACTCACTCTGCTGTCGGCTGACTATCGGATCATCAGAAGCAATCGAGCCGCAAGCCGGGTATTCGAGCTCTTTGTGGCCGACCCGACTCGCGTTACCGGACCGCTGGATATGTTCTCGCTCCTGTTTGATCCTGGCCTTGCTCGGTCGTTCGTTGTGGACTGGGAACTGCTCGCCGGAAAAATGTTGGCACGGCTGCATCGCGAGATACTGCATGGCCGAGGTGATTCTCGCTTGTCGTCATTACTGGACCGAGTACTGAGCTATCCGGACGTGAACGCTGAATGGCGTCGCCCCGACTTGAGTACGAATATCGACAGCACACTCAACGTTTGGCTTCAACGGGGCGATCTCCGTGTCGGGTTCATGACGACGATCACCGTGTTCTCGGCCCCACGGCTCGTGACCCTCGAAGAACTCCGCATCGAAAGTTACTTCCCGCTTGACGAGCAGACGCGCGACGCCTGCGAACGTTTGGCTAATGCGAGTTCGGTCGCGTAAAACCGTGAGCCACCGCGCCTTCCATTGCCGAAACTCAGTGTGTCAAATAATGAGCCTGTTTTCATTTTTGGCGACAGCCCGCTCGGGGTCAGACGCTGTCGACCGCCCTCAAAAAATGGGCAGCCGCTATGTGATGGGCACATCGACAGACACTGTGACGTGATCGCTTGTCCCACTCGCGACCGATAGCTGTGCTGCGTTGTCGGCTTGCCGCCTGGAGGGGGACGTCAGGGACGCATGCTGACTCCGAACTCGCCGCTCAGGGCTGCAGTGACGGCTTTGGCGCTGGCCGCACCGGCGCAACCGGCCATGGGCGCAGGCCGAGCCAGTCATCACTGGCGAGGGCACCGCTGGAGTTGCGCCGCAAGGCAACGCCGTCCCGCCCACGCCCGAGCCCGTGCCACCCAAACGTGCACCGGCGCACTACCTGTGGGCGGTTTTGATTGCCCGCATCTATGAAGTTTTTCCGCTGCTGTGCCCGCTGTGCGGTGGGCCCATGCGCATCATCGCGTTCATCACGCACAGCGCCGTTATCCGGCAAATACTGGAGCACATCGGTGTGGAGTCTGAGCCGCCACACATCGCCCCTGCGCGTGGCCCGCCATTGTGGGAGGACTGTGATGCGCAGGTGGGTGAGGGGTCACAAATCGAGCTGGACTGGGATATGGCGGCGCAACCCGCACCCGACTACTGCGTCGATCAGCGCGTCAATTGGTAACTGAGAGAAACGGCGATTGAGCTGCGCTGCGGGGTAGTCTGCGTGCGCGGCAGATTCAATGCCGACTTTTCGCCAGAGGTCTCGCCATTGAGCTGCTGCGACGGCTCAAACTGCACAGGTCAAAGATGTTTGGGAACCCAAAACCCGTGCCATACTTGCCCTCATGCGGTTGAATTTCCTATCTGTGCTGTGCCTATCTGTGCAAACTCGTCTGCCGTGAGCGATTGAGCGCCAGCATCAATTCGAAAACACCCTCGGCTGTCTGCCGGTCGAGGTTTCCGGTCGGTTCATCGGCCAACCCGCATGCTGGCTTTGAATGTCTTTTCTTCTGCTGGCCAGACTCCTAGGGGTTTTTCGCGGAACCGATTGCGGATTGACCATTCCGCGACTACTATCTAGGGTTGACGAATCTGGATGCACTGTAAGCAAGCGTCACTCAGCAAACCAGTCGGAGACGCGATTTTTCATCAAAAACGATTTATCGACATTGTCATCAGGAGAAATTAAATGCGCCTTAAAACCCGTGTTTTGATAATTATTACAGCGTCTCTGGTGGGTCTGTTGGCAATGGGTTCTTTTGGACTCTATAGTATGCGGCAAGGCATGATTGAGGAACGCCGCGCACAAATAACCCAATTGCTTGACTTTGCCGATTCGCAGTTGAAGTACTTTTATGGACTGGAGACATCTGGCAAGATGAGTCGGGAAGAAGCGCAGACTCGCGCCAAGGAGGCAATTGGTGCGCAAAAGCAGGGCGATAACAACTATTTTTTCATTCGTTCGTTAACCGAAGATATTTTTATTCTACATCCCATCCCCAGTCGCATGGGTAAAAAAGATGACGGAGGGAAACTGCCGGACGGAAGGTCCGCAGCCCAAGCATATCGGGACGAATTGGCCAAAAGTTCGGACAACAAGGCCTTTCTTGAATTAAAGGCTCCAAAACCCGGTAGTCAGGACAAAACGCAATATCCGAAGCTCAATGGTGCCCTCAAGTTTGAACCTTGGGGCTGGATGCCCGGGATTGGTTTTTTCATTGACGACATTGACACACGTTTCTGGAAGCAATCGAGCCTGTTCCTGATTGTGGGCGGCGTACTGCTTGCATTGCTTTCTTTACTCGTTCTACGCATGCGTTCTGCAATTTTGCGGCAATTGGGTGGCGAGCCTCAGGATGCCGCTGAGAGCATGAAGAAAATTGCGAGCGGCGACCTTGGTGTTGAAATCGTGCTGGAAAAAGATGACAACAACAGCTTGATGGCTTCGCTCAAATTGATGCAAATGAAGCTAACTAATCTCACATCATCGATTCAGGAAAACGCGCTGACTTTGACGGAGCAAGTGCAAGGTTTTGATGGTGTGGTCAAGTCATATGCTGAGACGAAATCCGACGAAGATTTTGCTGCGCTGAATCGATCTGTCAAGAAGCTGCGTAAAACAGCAGATATCCTCGGGAAATCGATCTCTCGATTCAAGCTGTAGTTTTCCGTGGCGCAACAGGGTGTATGCGATTGATTGCAGATTAACGAACAGTTAAGGTGAATAGTGGACTTGTCGACTAGCTTGCATATCACTCAGAAGGGGGAGGACGAAGTAAAGCGTCGTGCTTACAAGCTCAACATGAAAAAGCGAAGCGTGCTTATTCTGCTGGACAAGCCCAAAACCATTGAGCACGTGCTTCTCAAGTCGGTGTTTCCTAAAAATGAAATCGTCGAAGAAATCGATGGGCTCATACGAGAAGGGTTTATTGCACTGAGTGGAGACGCCACGCTAGCACCAGTAACTCGCGCCTTTACGACAGAGCTACCGGCGGCTGCACCGCCACCTCCATCCGACGGAACCATACATCTGGACGATGAAATCATCCTTTCGGAAGCCAAGTTTATGCTAACCGACTTCTCGGTAGATAGTTTCGGAACCCAATCCCAAGCCTTTGTTGACGCTATTCGCGCATGTAAAAGTGTGCAAGACATCAGGTTATGTTTGAGCGGGATACTCGCAGCGACAGAAAAACAGTGCCCGAACCAATTACCGGCATTACTCGGTTTGATCAAGGAAATAAACGAAACCACCTGATAACCAGACCGTCAGGCGTTTCAACTCACCTACCCCAGGCAAGCCCCGGATCGTGCGTAACAATCACAAAACTCGTCTGCCGTGAGCGATTGAGCGCCAGCATCAATTCGAAAACACCCTCGGCTGTCTGCCGGTCGAGGTTTCCGCAAGTATCTGGAATGCGGCATCTTTGCCCATGCGCCGAAGCGGTGCCGAAAGTGAGCCAGCGTGTCGTGGTCTGGATGCGTGTTGGCGGCGATGTAGCGGAACGCGACCGAGTCGTAGCTCGCACGTTCAATCTTGCGGCTCGACGGAACGCCTGTTGCGTATCTGTAGATCAATAAGCCCAGCAGTACCGCAGGGTGATGCGCAGCAGAACCACGACCTCCATAGACCCGTGTCAGTTCCGTTAAATCCAGTCTGTCGATGACTTCAACGATGAAGCGTGCCAGATGATTCTCGGCAAGCCAGTCCACCACTGATGGCGGCAGCAGGTAATCCGTCTGACGATCTATTGTAATAAATCCGCGCTGCGCCGGTTAGCTCTACGTTATCCGTTTCGGCATCTACTGGCACAAGGAGCAAGTTTTTAATGCAGACGCAAATACTTCAAGATGGGGCTGAGTCATTCAAAGTCTCTGTACACGAAGCCGCAAGAATTTCCCCATTTGTGCTTTTCGCGGTGGGAGCGGGTGGCCAGCCGGAACGTCACGCTTGACCAGCGCTTGCTCGATAAACGCCTCGGAATACTTTGATTTCATTGTTGCCTCTACATTTATGAATAAAATTTAGAGGCGACAACTAGCCTGACACAGGGGGGGTCTCCAGTTTGGGTGTGCGACGTGGCAGCACCCGACGCGCCTCGCTTTGCAGATGCGCCAGGTTGGCATCGTAGGTGCTGGAACCGGCAGGCGCACGCCGCAGTTCGCGGCTGATGGAGCTGGGGGCACGGCAAAGGCGTTTAGCAATGGACCGGATACTGCACTCGTCGTCGCGCATGGTCATGACAACGGCACGTTCCTGGGTCGTCAGGTGAGTATAAATTCTTGGCATGGCAGCACCTTACAGCAAAGGGTGTTGCACTTGGTTTTAGAGACCGCCCTTTTCCAATGCCAAATGTTCAAATCTGGCTTGGTCGATAGCGTGAAGATCGGTGCTTCCATGCTTACGCCGTCGTCTTTCATGGCGTAGTCGAACATATCGCACAGGAAAAAATCCCGCTCGACGTGACGCACTGGCAAGAGCTTGGAGCGCTCACGCTTGGCGTTGGCCGCATCGATCTCCACGCCTGCGCTGGAAGACGCCGGCGGCGTGTCGGCCGCCAGTGCCGGCGTAGTCGCCAATTCGTCCGGCGATAACGGCGTGTCGCTACCGGTATCGAATAGCTCCGGCTGCTTGGCTAGATGTTCCGCCGCCTTGGCTTGCCTAGTCGCATGCAAGCGATTGATAGCGTCATTGAGTGCCTTCGCTGGATTCATTTTTTACTCATTTGAGTATATCTTCATTGCCTCAAAAATTAACTCCGTCATGGTTTTTTCCCTCTTGAGCGCCGCAGCTTTCCACTTGTTGCGCAACGACTTAGCCACGTTCAGATTGATGCGCACCTGCTCTTCTTCCATCAGTATGGACACCGCCGGGAGGTCGCGAACATTGCTTAATGGTTTGCTTTTCAAAGACATGATTTTCTCTCCAGCTCATCTTCCCGATCAGGCTTAACCATTCATCGGGAGTAGTCCAGAATGGCGTTTCCTGAACTGGATGTACTTTTAGCAACAAAAAGGGCTTTTCCAAAGACCTTGGGTCGGCCGGCGGGGTAATGATATACGCGGGAAGACCTGTCTTCTTGACAGGCTCTGCCATGAGCCTTGCATACGCCTCAAGCCCGGCGGCATTGGAAGCGTTATCCCCAAAAATCAACAAGGCAATATCCTTGCCGCAATGTACGCACTGCTGCAAGCTGGTGAGCACTTTGTCAGGGCACGAAAGGGCAGAGCGTAGCGCTGTTCAATTTGCCGCTCCCTTTCAAGGATATGATCCAGTAGATACGCTGCGCCCATATCGGATTCACTCAGACTGCTTCTGTTTTTTCTTGGTTTTCTCATTGCACTACATTTCCAGCATTTCCCGCATGTTGCGCGGCCATTGCTGCGAACCGTGCAGCACACGTAGAATTTCGATGCGTTTGCCTTTGACGCGGTACGCGACAATGAAAGACGTTCGACCAATGACAAGCTCGCGGGTCGTTTTTACTCTCCCAGGCCGCCCCATGTTCGGGTGGTCTAACAGCATGTCCACCTGCTTTTCTATTTCCTCATCTTGATCGATGGCGGCAAGAAAGCTGTCCTGGACGATGTAATCGAGTTGCGCATCCCTGGTCACGTTGGCTGAAGGTAGCCAGACCAGAATCAAACGCCACTCCCTGCAACTTGTTTTCCGGCGCGTTTCGACCATTCAGCGCGGCGTGCTGCGCTGTGCGCTTTGACTTCTTCATTGGAGAGCCACACCGTGGCCGGGTCGTCGGCTTCCTGCAAGGCTTGTTCAACCTGCGCACGAAACCACTTGTCATGCGCTGCTGCCTCATGCGCGTGGCGCATGCGTTCGGCGGCATCCTCGCGGAAGCGCTCTTCCTTGACGGTAACCGGGTCGTATTGGGTGGCGTCCACCTGGTACTTGGCAATGCCTATTTTCTTCAGGTAGCCGACCAGCGTTTCAAACCGGGCAAAGTTGCGTACGGCTCCGCGCTTGGCGGCCAACGCCCGCTCGGTCATGCCGTACTGGATGACAACGCCCCAGCCTCCCGGCTGGCCGATGATGGAAGCGCCGCGCACCGCGCCAGCTTCCACCAGGCGTGCGAGGGTGTTTTGGTCAATTGTGTCGCGGGTAGTTCCCATTTAAGCGCCTTTGATGTTACGGTGACTAGATGGTAGTTTAGACGATCAGTAGAGAAATGGGAAGCAATGACAAGAACAAAAACTGAAAAATTTGACATAACACCCCTTCCACGTCATTGCCATGAGCGTTTTTCCCCGCCTATTTCACACTGTATGGCTCTAGAAGGTCGTGCGCATTGCCGCCGCGGCAGACTTTTCACACTCGCCGGTCAGCGAAACGCCAATTTGACTTTTTCGAGGTGTTGGCCATTAATATGTAAGCTTATTGCCCATTTTCGTACGAATCCTTGCGGTCGCCCATGCCCTGATCACTGGCAAATGCACTGACCATATGAATCACTTTCTTGCCCAAGCGATGATGGCGCGTCCCCCGCATGGTCTTGCCGTCGATGGCGACCACCTGCCCGACCAGCGAACCGTAGATGGTCGACACCATCGGGTAAAACAGGCCTGAAATGTTGTACTGTTCATGGCGGCAAATAGCCTGCCAATCGTGTCGTGAGGGGATGCCGTTTTTCAGCGGAATATAATGCCGCAACCATTCAAGCTTTGCCCCACATGTCGACCGACTCCCAGTCATCTGCGCCGCATAGCACCGCACACACGGTCAACACTAAAATATCGAGCAAGTGGTGCCCCGTTCTTCCAACAACCCTTCTTGGGACGCAGCACGCTTAGAAAGAAACCGTCAAGAATACGAAATACTAAATACTAATATCCAGGAAAATGAAAACGCATAATTGAATTCAATTATGTTGTGCGGGACAAATAGATGCGTCTTGAACGCTCTTGCGATTTTGATGTGATCTAAGCTGAACATTGCGTAAAAAATCAAAGATTGACGCAGGCACAGTTTAGCCTGCCAGAGCACGACTGTTCGATTCACCTACCCCGCACGCGAGAATAGTTACACTAGTTACACGCAAGCAGTCAATACTGCTCGAGCGCCGATCAATCGATCAATTCTCAATTAGCCCCATATAAAATATTTTTTTACCACGTACATCAACTAAGCAGGAATACACATGGACCAACAATTTGAAGACGGCTTGCGCATGCGCAAGCAAGTCATGGGCGACACTTTTGTGGAGAAGGCGTTTGCCGGCGTCGATAGTTTCACTGCGCCGCTGCAGGATTTCGTCACGCGCAACGCCTGGGGTACGGTCTGGTGTCGCGACGGGCTGGACCTGAAAACCCGCAGTCTGATGACGCTTTCAATGCTCACGGCACTGGGCCGCGCGCATGAAATCCGGGGCCATGTACGGGGTGCGGTCAACAACGGCGCCAGCATGAAGGAAATTCAGGAAGTGCTGCTGCACGCCAGCGTGTATTGCGGCATGCCGCTGGCAATCGACGCATTCCGCTCGGCGCATGAAGTGCTCAAGGAAATGGATATGATTAAGGATACATTGCCATAAAATAAGGAGTATTTATGAAGTTACACTATTTACATGCGGTAAGTAGTACAATTTTATCTATATACCAGGCAGTATCAAATACCCTCCGGCTCTGTGGCGAGCAACCGGCGAATGTAATAGCCGTCACTTTTACGTAGTACCCATCCCGCTTCAATTTTTTCCACCGGGCAGCCATCGCCTTACACTGTGCTTCACAGCCTTGCCAGCACAAACATAAGGCGGCCAAACATGTCGTACATACCCAATTGCTTTGGATCATCGATCCGACAAGCGCATGGGCTAGTCAACCTAGTGCTGGAACTGCTGGCTCGCCAGCCACACGCATCTGCCACACTTAGCCGCCCTACCCGCACGATGGCCTGCACCATACCGGTTATGATTAGCCATCATTAACGCGCAAACGGATGGATCGCATGGATATCAAAAAACTCGCCAATCTTCTGCTCACGCTCGGAATTGTATTGTTGCTGGCAGCAATTGCATGGTGGGTAAATTTTTATGCGCCGCTCATGAAAGACTTGAATGCGCCGTTGTCGGACGCACTGGATTGCCTGTACTCGAACACCGGCGCCTGCAACCTGGCATCCGGCATTACGCAGTTACTGGGCAAGACTCCCTACAACCCGACGCTATTCCTGATCGGCGCGGGCGCAACCTGCGCTGGCGTGTTGCTGCGATTGACGGCCAAGTCGCCCTGATAAATCGCGGGCATAAGCGCACTGAATCTATCGTAAATTAAAATTAAGCAAAATCGAACACAGGTGATTCAAACCTCCATGCAATGAGTGCGGAAAGAAAAGTTAACATGTCCGATTCTAAAATAGGCACTTCACCCTCGCGCCTAGACCGCTTGAACCAGGTTATCGCATCCCACGTCGCCGACGGACTGATCCCGGGTGCTGTGATGTTGATTGCGCATCGCGGCAAAATCGTCCATCAACAGGCACTCGGACGGCAAGCGCCGGATGACGCGAAACCGATGCGAATGGACTCGATTTTCCGCATTTTTTCGATGACCAAACCGATCGTCTCGGTAACGGCGATGATGTTGGTGGAAGAAGGCCGCTTGCTGCTGAGCCACCCGGTATCGCGCTATTTGCCGGAACTGGCGCAGTTGCAAGTCGGCCTGCCCCTGAACGGGCCGGATGGCCAACCGGCGCTGGGCTTGGCGCCCATGCAGCGCGAAATGACCGTGCAGGATTTGCTGCGCCACACAGCCGGCCTGACCTACGGCATCTTTGGCGCATCGCTGGTGAAATCCAGCTACAACGCAGCCGGCATCGGCGACCCCGACACCACCAACCAGAACCTGATCGAAAAGCTCGGCAGCTTGCCACTGGAATCTCAGCCCGGCACCACTTGGGAGTACAGCCGCGCCACCGACGTGTTGGGCGCTCTGCTGGAACGGTTATGCGGCAAACCGCTCGATGCAATCTTGGAGGAACGGATTTTCACGCCGCTGGGGATGCACGACACCGGCTTCTGGGTGCCAATCGAGCAGCAGCACCGTCTGGCCGAAGGCTTTGCCATCGATCCAGTCACGCAGCAAGCAGTGCATCTGCTGAACGTGCGCGAACGGCCGCAATTTTTGTCCGGCGGCGGCGGGCTGGTATCAACCGCGCACGATTACTGGCGCTTTGCCAACATGCTGCTGCGCGGCGGCGAACTGGACGGCGTGCGCATCCTGTCGCGCAAACTGGTGGCTCTGATGACGAGCGATCACCTGGCCAGCCTGCCGCAAGCGAAATCCGGCGCCAATTACCTGCCCGGCCCCGGCTATGGCTTCGGACTCGGCTTTGCGGTACGCACCGCCGGCGGCGAATCGACAATCCCCGGCTCAATCGGCGACTATCACTGGAGCGGCCTGGCTGGCACCTATTTCTGGAACGACCCGCAAGAGCAACTGAGCGCGATCTGGATGGCGCAGGCGCAGGAGCAGCGCGAATATTATCGTCAATTGTTTCGCAACCTGGTCTATGCAGCGTTGCCGGATTAAACATAGTTGCAAAAACTCACCACAAAGAACCTCTGATGGCAACCCATACCTTCCTTTGGCACGATTACGAAACCTTCGGCTTGAAAACGCGCCGTGACCGTCCGGCCCAGTTTGCCGCCATTCGCACCGATGCCGAACTCAACGAGATCGGGGCGCCGATCATGTTGTACTGTCAACCGGCATCGGACTATCTGCCCGATCCGCAATCGTGCCTGATTACCGGCATCACACCGCAACACTGCCTGCAAAACGGCATCCGGGAACATCAATTCGCAGCCCAGATCGAGCAAGCGTTCAGCCAGGCCGGCACCATCGGCGTGGGCTATAACACGATCCGTTTCGACGATGAAGTCACTCGTTTCCTGTTCTGGCGCAACCTGATCGATCCATATGCGCGCGAATGGCAAAACAACTGCGGGCGCTGGGATATTCTCGACATGGTGCGCACCACCTATGCATTGCGCCCGGAAGGAATCAACTGGCCCAAACATGAAGACGGCCGCCCCAGCTTCCGGCTCGAACAATTGACTGCCGCCAACGGCATCAGCCATACGGCTGCGCACGATGCACTATCGGATGTACGCGCCACCATCGCTTTAGCGCGCCTGATCCGCCAGCATCAGCCCAAGCTGTTCGAGTTCTGCCTGGCCCTGCACAAAAAAGAGCGCGTCTCTGCCGAAATCGGCTGGCCGCTGCAAAAGCCCTTTTTGCATGTATCCGGCATGTTTCCGGCTGAACGCGGCTGCATCGCCCCGATGTGGCCGCTGGCCGCGCATCCGGGCAACAAGAATGAAATCATCGCCTGGGATCTGACATGCGATCCGGCAGAACTAGCCACGCTGGACGCTGCGACCATCCGCCGGCGCATGTTCAGCAAGACCGAAGATTTGCCGGAAGGCATGACGCGGCTGCCGATCAAAAGCATCCACCTGAACAAATCGCCGGTCGTGATCGGCAACCTGAAAACTCTATCGAACGAGATGGCCGGCCGCTGGGGCGTCAATCTCGATCTCGCGCAGCAATTCGCCGTCACCGCCGCCGATTTGCCGGACCTGAGCAATATCTGGCGCGCAGTTTTCCAGCGCCCCGAAACAGAAGCAGTCATTGATGTAGATGAGGATCTGTATGGCGGCTTTGTCAGCAACGACGATCGCCGCACCCTGGACCACTTGCGCACGCTGGCCCCAGAACAGTTGGCAAGCACGCATGTCAGCTTCACTGATACCCGGCTGAAAGAACTGCTGTGGCGCTACCGTGCCCGCAACTTTCCGCATACGTTGTCATCCGAAGAAACCGCAACCTGGGAAGCGCACCGCGCTGCGCGCCTGTTTGACGGCGCCGCCGGCGCGCGCACGATAGATGCATTATTTGGCGAAATCGATACCCTGTCGGAAAACGCAGACGAGCACGGTGAAGAAGTCCTGGGCGCACTGTATGACTACGCTGAAATGATTGCACCGGTACGGCATTAAAAGACCGCGAGCATAGCTGGGCAATTACTGCTACATGATAATTAATATTGGGAGTATGCCAATAAATAACGCAATTACCGCATTATTTTAATACGACGTTAAAAATACATATTAGTGTATATTTTTTTATACACGAAGTGCAGTAAGCGCGTCGGTATCCAGGCCGACATCGCACTGCAGGGGTCGGCACCAACGATTCCTACCGTAACCGACTTTTAACCACTGTGGAATTCACGCAGAAATGCCGTCGAACTCAATGTAACTCTGCTATAATTTTGGACTTTTGCAGTACCCGTATTGCAAAATAGGCCGAACAGGAAAGGTGGCAGAGTGGTCGAATGCACCGGACTCGAAATCCGGCATACGTTTATAACGTATCCAGGGTTCAAATCCCTGCCTTTCCGCCAAAAATTACAATACTTAGCGTTACATTAAAAGCCCCTGAATTGGGGCTTTTTCTTTGTCGGCATGGGGATTCTTCGTCCATGCGAGAGAGTTGGCGCTACACAGCAAACCTATGAGCGCACCGCTGGCGACAGCCTTTGTGCCAATCTATAGTGGTGCTGCGGCCGAAGACTCGCCATACTGCATCCAGCACCGTACATAACTGAAGAAAACGGTAATGTACTATTGCCTCAACCCTACACAGCAAAGGAAATACTATGCAACTCAACAATAAAGTCGCCATCATCACAGGTGCGGCCAGCGGCATCGGCAAGGAAATCGCCTGCGAATATGCACGCCAAGGCGCCAAGGTTGTAATTGCGGATCTGGCGCTGGAAGCGGCGAGCGCGACCGCCAATGAGATCATCCAGGCCGGCGGCAAGGCAATCGCAGTGGCGATGGATGTGACGAATGAAGCACAAGTGGATCAGGGTGTCGCGGCAGCGGTCACGGCGTTCGGCGGCGTCGATATCCTGGTCAGCAATGCAGGCATCCAAATCATCAGCCCGATTGTCGACTTCGGTTTTGTGCAATGGAAAAAGATGCTCGCCATTCATCTCGATGGCGCGTTCCTGACGACCCGTGCCTGCATGCGCGAAATGATCAAGGCCGGCAGAGGCGGCGCCATCATTTATATGGGCTCAGTACATTCGCACGAAGGTTCTCCCTTCAAGAGCGCTTATGTCGCTGCCAAGCATGGTTTGCTCGGGCTGGCCAAAGTCGTGGCGAAAGAGGGTGCAAAAGATCGTATCCGCGCCAACGTGATCTGTCCCGGCTTCGTGCGCACGCCTTTGGTCGACAAGCAAATTCCAGAGCAGGCGGCACAACTGCATATCAGCGAAGCCGACGTCATCAAAAACGTGATGCTGAAGGAAACCATTGATGGTGAATTCACGACCACGCAAGATGTGGCAGAAACCGCCCTTTGGTTAGCGGCGTTCCCATCGACGGCACTCAGCGGCCAGTCTATTGTGGTCAGCCACGGCTGGCATATGCAGTAGGCCAAAACGATAGAAATAACGTACGCACTGGCAGGTGCTCACCCCTCGGCAGCACTCTGCTTTTTTGCGAACGGCGGCAACTCATGCAGCACCAGACCCGTCTCTTCCGAGACGGCCGTGAGCCAGCCGGCGTACTCAATGGCGCGCATCGCATCTTGGTACCCCCGATCCCAGCGCCATGCGATCGATCCCTTAGAAAAATTGATATCTTTCGAAGCCATATGCCAATCGCGCCCGCCATACGGCAGTCGTACAACATGCATCGTGCTGGAGCAGCCGAGCGCGGTTAATTCCTCGACCCCGGCATCGGACTTGGCACACTCCGGCAATAAGGCATAGAGCTCACGCAACTTGTTCTGCAAGTTGTGGGTACGCTGATAGTCTTCGATGTGACGCTTGGAACGCGATGCGAACATAACGTCCTTTTGTCGTGTCTGCACTTCATCGAGCGTTGTCGGCTCCGGCCCTTCAGCGCTCCACAAATCAACCATAAAACACAAGGAGTCGACATGCGGCAAGTCGTCGAGCACCGTTTCCAACGGTGTATTCGAATACAAGCCGCCATCCCAGTATAGTTCGCCATCAATACGTATCGGCGGGAAACCCGGTGGCAATGCACCGCTGGCGCGGATGTGGTCGGCGCTCATGGTTTGCCGGGTGTTATCAAAACTGGCCAGTTCACCGGTTTTTACTTTCATCGCATTGACGGTCAGGCGAATCCCGCCAGGCGTGTTCAAATAGCCGAAATCAACCAGATCGCCAAGCGTGTCGCCCAAGGCCGCCGTATCGTAGAAACTGGCCGCTTCCGGCTCCACCACCAAGCCCGCTGGAAACAAACTAAAAAGACGCGGCGTGAAGAAGCCGGGCACACCGCGCAGGACTGTATCGAGGCTGGACAACCAGACATTGGAACGCCGCTGCGCATCGGGTATCCGCGCCAAATCGATCCCGTCCTGATGTGATACTCGGCCCCAAAATTGCTTCAGGCGTTGCAAGCGCGTCGCCTTGTGATTGCCGGCAAGGAGAGCGGCATTGATGGCGCCGATCGAAGTGCCGACGATCCAGTCTGGCACCAGGTCGTGTTCATGCAGCGCCTGATAGACGCCAGCCTGATATGCCCCGAGCGCACCACCGCCTTGCAACACCAAAACGATACGCAAGCCTTCGGGATTCAATTTATTTACAGGTTTCATCAGGACGCTTCAGTGAAGAGGAATAAGGGCGGCAGTCTGGGTGGCACTTTGCGGTAAAGAACGCCGGGCTGAGAGTTGAGCAAGCTAACGCCATGAAATCCAAGGCTAATTTTTCTTAATTAGTTGCCGATACAAAACGTCGGTTAGCTTTTGCACCGCGCGTAGGCCGCCTAGATTCAAGCATGCCAAGTCGGTGCCAAAAAAAATAGGGTGCCAAGGGTGATTACCATATCACGTTCAGTCTTTGTTGAGACCAGATCAGTCAACCAGTATCTTCCAATGCAGATAGGAACCTGAAGCGGTAACCGCCTGGGTGATTGATTTGTGCGAGTTAATCAGGTTGTAAGAGAGCAAATTTAATGGTTTAATTTGACAGTATTTGGTAAACATAATGTGTGCGGTGCTGCAGGCGTGAAGCCGTCCACATGGAGTAAGTCAGTCTTGGTCTTGGTTGTTGGCAGTAGCACAAAGCGGTTTTAATCATGCAGGTTTTTGGAGAACAGCAATGCGCACCATGAAAGCAGCAGTATTCCTCCGTCCGGGCAAGATCGCCCTCGAAGAAAAGCCAATACCGACTGTCGGTGCTGGCGCAGCATTAATCAAAATCACCACCACCACGATCTGCGGCACCGATGTGCATATCCTCAAGGGAGAATATCCGGTGGAGCCAGGGCTCACTATCGGTCATGAACCGGTCGGCGTGATTGCGGAATTAGGCGCCGGCGTTACTGGATATACAGTAGGACAACGGGTTATCGTCGGTGCAATTACACCGTGCGGACAATGTCATACGTGCCTTGACGGTCATAAATCCCAGTGCGGCGGCAAAGCGGGCGGCGGCTGGCGCTTTGGCAATACGATTGACGGCTGTCAGGCGGAATATCTGCTGGTGCCGGACGCGATGGCGAATCTCGAACCGATTCCAGACGGGCTCACAGATGAGCAAGTGTTGATGTGCCCTGACATTATGAGCACAGGTTTCGGCGGTGCCGAAAGTGGCGGGATCAAGATCGGCGACACAGTCGTGATTTTTGCACAGGGCCCAATCGGCTTGTGTGCAACCGCCGGCGCAAAACTCAGGGGCGCAAGCCTGATCATCGCGGTTGACGGCGTCAGTGCGCGGCTTGCAGTGTCGAAAAAGCTGGGCGCCGATTTCACCATCGACTTTACGAAGACCGATCCGCTGGCCGAGATCATGCGCCTGACCAACGGGCGTGGCGTCGATGTTGCGATTGAAGCTTTGGGTACGCAACAAACGTTTGAGAGTTGCCTGCGCGCGCTCAAGCCAGGTGGAACGCTATCCAGTCTTGGTGTGTATTCGGGCAAAATATCCTTGCCGCTCGATGCCTTTGCCGCAGGGCTGGGCGATCACAAAATCATCACCACCCTCTGCCCCGGCGGAAAAGAACGCATGCGTCGATTGATGAATGTGGTTGCTTCGGGCCGGGTCGATCTGAAACCCATGGTCACACATCGATTCAAGCTCGATCAGATCGAGGAGGCTTATGCGTTATTCGCAAACCAGCGCGATGGCGTGTTGAAGGTTGCGATCACGATGTAAGCATGGTGAATAGTTAATTGTTAAGGGTTGAATGCGGTGCCGTCCTCTCTGGGCTCGGCACCGTTTTTTTTGATCGCATTTTTTGAAAATAATCATAATTATTGCCCCCTATGCATCGCACCCTGCCCCACAAACCGGGCTTCGTGTACGTTAGTACGTTAGCGCACAGACTGGTTTGCCGGGCCGGACTAACTTATTGGCTGTGATGCATCGTTTGCTGGAAACTTAACTGTAAGGAAATGGCAATGCACAAGCATTTTTGGTCAAACTCGTTGCACTGGTTGCGATGCCTGCTGTTGATCACGATTGTGGGTATTTCTGGTATCGCTGGCGCTGCTACGGCCGACTCCGACCCGGCGGCGACATTGCGCGCAAAATACGCGGCGCTGCAAGAGCAATTGCGGAAAAATCAATTCAAGCGGCCGCTGGTTCTTGATTCTGCTGAAACACCGAGTCATTTGAAGGGCGATATCTACGCAATCGTCGATTACCCGTTTGGCGCGGTGAATGCCGGCTTGAATAATCCTGATCACTGGTGTGATGTGATGCTGCTGCACATCAATACCAAATATTGTCATGCGATGGTAGAGCCGTCCGGCACCAACCTGAGACTCCATATCGGAAGAAAAACACCCGAAGAACTGGCCACTGCACCGCGGCTCGACTTCCACTACAGCATCGTTACGGACACTCCGAAGTATATTGAAATCATGCTTAGTGCCAAAGACGGGCCACTGGGCACCAGCGACTACCTTATCCTGCTGGAAGCGGTGGCGCTCCCGAGCGCTAAAACGTTTTTGCATCTGACTTATTCTTACGCAATGAATATTTCCGCGCGGCTGGCGATGCAGACATATCTCGGGACTATCGGTAGCGACAAGGTAGGGTTCACAGTCATCGGCAAGCGGGCCAACGGTCAGCCCGACTATGTTGGCGGGGTGCGCGGTCTGGTGGAACGCAACACGATGCGTTATTACCTGGCGATCGACACCTTTTTAGAAGCCGCCAGTGCAGCCCCGCCAGCACAATTCGAGAGGCGTTTACAAAACTGGTTTACGGCTACCGAGCGCTATTCGCAGCAGTTGCATGAGGTGAGTCGGCAACAATATCTTGAGATGAAACGTGCCGAGTATATACGGCAGCAGACGGCATATTGACAGGCGGCGTTATACGAATCCCACTAACCCCGCTCATACAATGCGCCACAAGTGCATCTTGATACCAAGATACTTGATCCATCCAAGCTTTTCTGCATTTGCACCGATGACAGTCAAAGTGCCGCGCTATAATCTGCGGCCATGAGGAAAATTCTGAAAACCAAGCTGCTGTTTATCTGGATCGCCTGTTTTGCGATGCTGCTAAACGCACTTGCGCCTTCAATTTCCCATGCGGTAACTGCATGGGGCAGCGCGCCATCGTCACCGATGATGGAAATCTGCACCATGAACGGCGTTCAGTCCATCGCTTCTATGACTGCGATATCCGGCCCGTTGACCGGCGACCATTCCGGCCCAAGCGACACTGGCGCCAGCGAACACTGTCCATTCTGCCTGCCGCACGGCGGCAGCATCGGGCTACTGCCGCCGGACTTGCCGGTGCTCCCGATTGTGGTCGGCCATGATGTGTTCCCGCACCTGTTCTATCACGCGCCGTATCGCCTGCCCTCCTGGACGGCGGCCAACCCACGCGGCCCACCGCTGGCTTCTTGATTTCACTCTAGTTTCTCTCTAGTTCGCTCCGGGTGCAGTCCTGCGCACTCGCCAGAGCGCGGTGAATTTCTCAACAGAAAGCAACTCATGTCTCGCGTCTGCGTGCGCGTTCGGTTCTGGCCGGGCTGTGCGCGATGCGGATAGGCACCCTCGTATGGCTACTTTCATCTTCATTTCACCGAGTGCCCATCTGCGCGGTATCGCCCTGAAATTCCTGCTGACGCTGGTGCTGCATGGCACTCTGCTGTACTGGACGTTGCAAGCAATGCCCGGCCAGGCGGTGCTGCCGCAAACAGTGCCGGTGCCGATCCAGGTTGTACTGATCCCGCCGCCACGGCCGCTGCCTAGCGCAGTTTCGGCCATACGCCCGGTCGCACGTCCAGCCACAAAAACGGTGTTGCACAGCGCGTCCAAACCCGCACCGGTAACGCTCCTGACTGCCGCCAGCGGGATCACGGCGATGACAACCGCACCGGTGGCACCGGCCACTCCTGTTGCAGCCGAGCCAGTGGCCGTGGCATTGGCAGTTACGGTGGCTGCACCCGCTCCGCCCACCTTGGAACCGGCCCGCTTTAATGCCGATTACCTGAACAATCCTGCGCCGTCGTATCCGCTGTTCTCACGCCGCAACCGCGAACAGGGCACCGTGCTGTTGAACATCAAAGTCAGTGCGCAAGGCCAGGCCGAACAGGTGCAAGTCAAGCGCAGCAGCGGCTTTTCTCGACTCGATGAAGCGGCGCTGGAAGCGGTGCGGCAATGGCGTTTCGTGCCGGCGCAGCGCGGCTCAGTGGCAGTCGCCGCCAGCGTGGTGGTGCCGATTGTGTTCCGGCTGGACTCCTGATTTTTTCATCTTTGTTTATTTTTCATTTACTGGAATCAAGCCCATGATCATTCCTCTGAAACCCTTATCGGCGGCACTGCTGGCAACCTGTGCAGGCGGCGCTTTCACGCCGGCAGCGCAGGCGGCAGGTAACACAGATAGCGATACCCAACTGCAGGAAGTAGTCGTCCAGGGCGGTTCTGCTCCCGGCGTGCCGAAAGAATTACCGGCCGTAGTGGAAACCGTGACCCGTCAGCAAATGGCAGACAGCATCAACGTCATCAATACCGAAGATGCGCTCAAGTATTTGCCATCGATACAGATCCGCAAACGCTTCATTGGCGACACCAACGGCATCGTCGCTTCACGCTCTTCCGGCACGTTGTCCAGCGCCCGGTCGCTGGTGTATGCGGACAATCTGCTGCTGTCCAACTTGCTGGGCAACAGTTACAGCTATCCGCCACGCTGGGGCATGGTCACGCCTGAGGAAATCGAGCGCGTCGATGTGATTTACGGGCCATTCTCGGCACTGTATCCGGGCAATGCGATGGGTGCGGTAATCAACATGACAACCCGCATGCCAACCAAGTTTGAAGCGCACGCGAAGACGCAAGTATTTAACCAGCACTTCCAGTTATACGGCACCGACGAGAGTTATTCCGGCAAGCAGTTCAGCGTTGCTTTGGGCAACCGCGCCGGCGCATTGTCGTGGTGGATCAATGCCAACCATCTCGACAACCACGGCCAGCCGATGTCGTTTTTGACCCAGCCGCTTTCGACCAAAACCGCTCTGGCCAGCGATAAACAGGTCAGCGGCGCGCAAACCGACCTCGACCCCAGCGGGAATCCACGCACCATTCTGGGCGCTACCAGCATCGCCCATACGATTCAGGATCAGGCCAAAATGAAACTGGCGTATGACATCAGCCCGACTCTCACCGCCAGCTATACGCTGGGCTTGTGGCAGGGCGATAACACGACTGAGGTCGGGTCCTATCTGAAGGATGCTGCCGGCAATCCGGTGTATAGCGGCAAGGTGAATTTCAGCGGCAAGCAGTACACCCTCAAGGATACCGATCTGAATCCCGGCAGCTCCGAACAGCAACACTGGATGCATGGCCTGTCGCTAGTCACACACAGCGGCGGCACCTGGGATTGGCAAGCGCTTGCCAGTGTGTACGATTACAGCCGCGATCTGTCGCGCGCGCCAACGACGGCCTTGCCGGCTGCGGCCAATGGCGGCCCCGGCAGTCTGACCGACATGAGCGGCACCGGCTGGCGCACGCTGGACTTGCGCGGCACCTGGCGTGCGAATGCTGCCCATGAAGCCAATTTCGGTTATCACTTCGATCAATATCAGCTCGATACGCAAGTCTCCAGTACGGCCAACTGGAGCAGCGGCCCGGCAGTAAGCCGCACTTCGGCGTTTGCCGGCAAGACCGAAACCCAGGCGCTGTATGCGCAAGATGCCTGGCGCTTTGCCAAAGACTGGAAAGCCACCGTAGGCGGCCGCTGGGAAAACTGGCAAGCGTTTGACGGTGCTGTATCCAACGCGGCCAGCACCTTGCCGTTCGCTGCGCGCAATGAAACCTTTTTCTCGCCCAAGCTGGCCTTGTCATTTCAACCGACGCCGGCCTGGGCCTTGCGCGCTTCGCTGGCGCAGGCATATCGGATGCCATCGGTGGCCGAGCTGTATCAGGGCAGCATCAGCAACAATGCCATCGTCAAGAACGACCCGAACCTGAAACCGGAACAAGCGTTATCGGGCGAATTGACGGCGGAGCGCGAGCTGGGTAACGGCGTGCTGCGCATCAGCTATTTTCAGGAGAATGCCAAAGATGCGCTGTATTCGCAAACCAACATGACGGTTTCGCCGACCATCACCAACATCCAGAATATCGACCGGATTCGCACCCGTGGGCTGGAACTGGCGTATCAGGGTGTAGACATCGGTTGGCGCGGTCTGGATCTGGCCGGCAGCATCACGTACGCCAATTCGATCGTCACCCAAAACGACGCCAATCCGGCCACGCTCGGCAACCGGCAGCCGCGCGTACCGGATTGGCGCGTCACCGTCAGCGCGACTTACCGCCAGAATGCGCAACTATCGTATGCGCTGGCCGGGCGCTACAGCGGACGGCAATTCAATACGCTCGACAATAGCGATAGCAACGCCGACACCTATGGCGGCGTCAGCAAGTTCTTCGTGCTCGACCTGCGCCTGCGCTACAAGCTCGACCGTCAATGGAGCGCCGCCGTCGGCATCGACAATCTGACCAACCGGCAATATTACGTGGCACACCCGTACCCGCAGCGCACGCTATCGGCCGAACTCAAATACGATTTTTGATAAAGGACTTTCATGATCCACTCTCTGATCCACTCTTTGCTCCGCATCCCTTTTATCTTTTGCCTGACGCTGCTGCCGCTGGCAGCCCAGGCCCATGGCGGGCATGAACATCAACCGGTCAAGACCGCAAAAAAAGCCGCGCTGGCGATTGGCGCAGCCTTTGCGCCCGATGGCGCGCTGTGGGTAGTCGGGCTGAATGCCCAGGCACATCTGGAGTTACGCATCAGCCGCGACGACGGCCATAACTGGCAAGCGCCGCGTCTGCTCGGCACCAACGGCGAAGCGGTGGCAGCCGACGGCGAGAGCCGTCCCAAGCTGGCGTTCGGGCCGCACGATCAAGTAGTGGTGGCCTACACCACACCACTGGCCAAGCCATACACCGGTGCGATCCGGCTGTTGCGCTCGACCGATGCCGGCTTGACCTTTGTCGCGCCGGTAACCGTGCATCACGACCGTCAAATCATCACCCACCGTTTCGAATCGATCGCATTCGACGCGCAAGGCCGGCTACATACGGTCTGGGTCGATAAGCGCGATCTGGAATTGACGAAAGTAGCTGCCGTAAAATCGGGCGGCGGCAAACCGACCTATCGCGGCGCGGCGATTTACCATAATGTTTCGGCTGACGGCGGCGCCACTTTCGGACCAGACACCAAGGTCGCCGATTACAGTTGCGAATGCTGCCGCATCGCGCTGACGCTCACGCCGGATGGACAGGTTGCCGCATTATGGCGGCATGTTTTTGCGCCGAATATTCGCGACCATGCGTTCACCATATTGCGCGACGCATCTGCAACAAGCGCCCCGGCCAAAGCGCCGGTTCGCGCTACTTTCGACAACTGGGCGATTGATGCTTGTCCGCACCACGGCCCCAGCCTGACACCGGCGGCCGGCGGCGGTTATCACGCGGTCTGGTTCGGCGAGAAAGCCGGCGTGGCGCAGGCGCGTTACGGTAGGCTGGATCAAGACGGCAAACCGGTTGGCACCGTGCTGGCATTGCCGGACGAGCAAGCCGAACATGCCGATGTGCTGAGTGCCGGCAAGCGGCTGGCGATTGTCTGGCGCAGCTTCGACGGCAGCGGCAGCAACCTGAAGGCGTGGATATCCGACGACAATGGCGGCCATTTCACGCTCAAGCAATTGGCGCGCACTACCGCCGACAACGATCAGCCGCATCTGCTGCGCAAAGGCGCGCAATTGTTTGTGCTCTGGAACACTACCGGGGAATTCCATGTTAAAGCACTATAAATATGGGGCCGCCCTATTGCTGACACTCTCGGTGCTGCCGGTACAGGCAGCGCCGCAAAAAATCGAGGCGTTCGATGCGCAGAGTTGGCAGCGCTTCCAGACTGCATTGCCGCGACCGTCCGCCGTCGTCTTTTCCACCACCGATTGCACCCATTGCCCGGCCGCCATCGCAGCCGTGGCGCAGCAACTGAAAAAAAGCAAAAAACAGATTCCGCTGATCGTGGTGGTGATGGACGGCGATGAGCATCCGAAGCTATTGCAAGACGTGCATTACCGCCAGGCCAGCCGCCTGTTCATGTTCAAAGGCCAGACCGCGGCGCTGCAATATGCGGTCAACCCGAAGTGGCGCGGCATCACGCCGTATGTGGCGCTATTTCCCAAAAGCGGTGCTGCGACACTGATTACCGGTACGCCCTCGCAGCACCAATTCGAACAGTGGATCGCAACGGGAGAAAAACCATAGGAGTACGAAGCGCAACCGGGGCATTACCGTAGGTGCGAATTTATTCGCACTTTTAACGATTCCATGCGAGCTAATGCGAATAAATTCGCACCTACAAGCAAATGGCATCACAATATGGAGTATCGCCGCTCCGCTGTTTTGGTCACTGCAGAGCGCCCTGCTGGTGCGCCTGCAGGCTGATTATTTACGACTCAGGAGCGCGCCCATCAAAAGCCCAACGCCGGCCGCGATCGTCACCGCGCGCAATGGGTTTTTTTTCACGTAGTCTTCTGTCGTGGCGGCCATTTCCTTGCCGGCTACGACTGTGTACGCTTGCGCTTCCTGCGCCTTAACCAGCGCCGCATCAAGCAAACCCATGCCGCGGTTTCGCACTTCCTCCGCTTTTTCGCCCGTCAGTGTAGCGGCTACCTGGAACAGTGTTTGCGCATCCGCAACCAGGGTCTTCACGTCTTTGCTGATGACTTTGAAATTTGATTCCAGCATGATGCGCTCCTTAAAATGAATACCATATCAATCTGAACATACTGCGGCTAACTGGTTCCGTGGTCGAGCACGCGCTTGCGTTGCATTGCGTTGCGTCACGTCAGGATGCAAGTGCGAAAGCTGTCAAGCCAGCAAATCGCGCATGTCATCCGCATGTTCTTCCTCCATCGCCATAATGCCAACCAGCATTTGACGAGTGGTAGGGTCGGTGTCGCCGATTTGTTCAATCATCTGGCGATAAGCCTCAATAGCGATGCGCTCGGCGATCAGATTGACCTTGATCATGGCTTGGGTATCACTCGAATCATCATACTCCGCGTGGCTGCGCTCGGTTAGCGTGGCGGGATTGAAATCGGGACTGCCATTCAATTGCACGATGCGTTCGGCCAATAAATCCGCGTGACCTTGCTCCTCCAGTACGTGTTGCAAGAATTCAGCCTTGATTGGTCCATTCTGCGGCCCAGTTGCGGTGTAGTAATGACGTTTGTAGCGCAAAACACAAACCAATTCGGTCGCCAATGCGTCATTCAGCATGGCAATCATTTCTATACGGTCAGCCCGATAGCCGACAGTTACAGCGCCATCATCGTAATTTTGGGCGGCGGCCCTGATCGCGGCAGTATCAAGCCCGCCACGCAAGTTTTGCTTAATTTCACTCATGATTTTCTTTCGGTTAAGGGTTGTGCAAAAGTATTGAAATATTGCATCCTGACTACCAATGCGGATATCATCAAATTGACGTGGTTTCTGCCATCATTTTGAGCGAAAGCCATCAAGATTCTGTGCTTTAATCGGCTGTGATAGATTACAAAATTTTCCTCTAAACCCATGTCAGAGATGGCATGTTCAGAATAAGGAGCCATGCCATGTCCTCTGTATCCTTTATTACCGCCACGCAGCCGTCGCCCTCTGTAACGACTGGAAAATCCACCACTCCACAAATTGTTGCTACTGCCCAGCCCCAGCCTGCGGCCAATTCCAGCAGCAGCGTCACGATCTCGCAGGCAGGGCTGGCAGTTTCGCAAGCCATTTCCTCATCTACCGCATCCAGCGGCAGTTACGACTTCACCAACATGACGCCGAACCAGATGCGTGATGTGGCGCAGGATCTTTTTAACTCCGGCAAGATCAATAGTCAGCAAAACCTCAGTTTGTTGACTACAAGTTTTGTGGGTCGCTTTCCGGCTACCAAGGATTACACGCCACCGACAGATGCCGACATCGCCCGCCATAACAATACGCCGATGAACTATGTGCAGTACAGTAAGGATCGGATCAGTTTTCTGGAATCGGCGGGGCTTACCTCTGATCCACAACACGGATATGAGAGCTGGAAAGGTCTCCTTGCCTTTATGCAAAATACAACTTCCAGCAGTGCAGCGTAGGTGCCCATGCACTAACTGCCAATGATCTGTTTAACTGCCAACACTCGGGCTAACCCGGCGGTCAACCGGACCTGCGCAAAAAGCCGCGCAGGCCGGTTACCTCTACGTTATGCCCCTTTATCCATCGTCAACAATAGGAGGTTTTTATGAAAGTCAACACCGAATCAAATCACTTTTACACCACCCAGCGCGCACAGACATCTACTGCGACAAGCACCAACCCCGCATCGTTTTTGTCCGCACTTACAGCAGCCACTGCCGAAACATCTACCGTCAAACAAGCAGATTTCACCAGAGTGTAAAAATGGGGTCAGACGCGATTTTAACCTCAAAAAAGAGTATAGGATAAGGCTCCGTCTGACTCATATTTTCTTATCTGTTAGTCGAACAATTAATAAAGCTAAAATCAACTAGGACTGATGGCAATACCTAACCATAACCCATTACGTGCGATGGATGGGCTGCAATCAAGCCCAAAAATGATATACCGCATCTAGTGTTATTTTCACCGCACTACTTGTATGCGCAAACAGTGTTATTTTATAAAAATACCGGGGTGTATATTTAATGCGCATCAAACATCATGAAATTTAACGATTTTTCGCAAGTTTTTTCTCACCTGGACTAACCCAGCGTCCACTTGCCGCCATCGGCAGAAAGCATGCTCTCCACGCACCGGGTCAACTAGCGAATTTGTACCGTATTTTGTGCCGTATTATTGGCTGAGAACAGACGCGCTTCGCCATTACCGCGAATAATGACTTGTTAATGAATCAAACGTGGAGTTGGCTTCGACCCGTAATGTTATAAACGGTATTTTTAGCCAGGTCAGTTCGCTACCGCACATAGCGCTAGTGCCTGTTCGCAATCACACGCAGCGTGAGCCTACGATATAACCGGAAAATAATAATGATCGGGCAGTGTGCGTCAACACACATAAAATAGCCTCAATTTCATTTAATCTGATGTACTTAATTGATGTATTACTGAAAGGTTTCTGCCATGAATATCACCTTAAGTCTAATCCCGGTCGTATCGCTTATCGCTGGCATATTGATCCTTGTCATCCCCAGACTGTTATCCACAATCGTGGCCATTTATCTGATCATGATTGGACTGGTAGGGTTGTTTGATGTCGGTCACTTCATGCGATGAATCATGAATAAGCAGCGCCGCACGAAAATAGCGCTTACCGTCGCGGCCGTTCTGATTGCTGTTCCTGCGGTGGCGCTGGCGGTGCTGCTTAATTTTGACTGGAACCGGGCCAAGCCGTGGCTCGACGCGCGCACCAGCGAAGCACTTGGCCGCCCGTTTGTGATCGCCGGCGATCTCTCGCTAACCTGGGAAAAACAGGCTATAGGGCCGACTCAGCCCGACGATGGTTGGCGTAGCATAATTCCGTGGCCGCATTTGGTAGCGCAAGACATTCACATCGGCAATCCGCCCAGCATGACAGCGTCGGCGCCGACTCCATCCGGCAAGCGCGCTAGTGCTACAGCGCCGTTGCCCGTCGAGCTGGCAAGCATCCGGCAATTCTCCTTTTCGCTAAACCCCTTCGCATTGCTAGGGAAAAAGATCGTCATCCCCATCCTGCGCTTCGATTCGCCGGTGGTCAGCTTGCGGCGCGATGCCGACGGCAATAGCAACTGGGCTTTCAAAAATGACGATAAGGCGTCGCCCTGGCAACTGGACTTGCAACGCGTCGTCTTTACCAAAGGCAGCGTCCACCTGACCGACGCCATCAAGCATGCCGATGTGACGGCCGATATCGATACGATCAATTCGGACCCGCGTTATGGCGTAGCGTGGAACTTATATGGCAAGTTCAACGGTGAAAAAGTCAGTGGCAACGGCCGTGCCGGTGCGGTGTTGTCGCTGCAACACCAAACCGTGCCCTATCCGATCCTGGCCAATCTGCGCATCGGAAAAACCATGATCACAGTCGAGGGCACGCTGACCAAGCCGACCGATCTGGCGGCACTGGACATGCGTCTGAAAATGTCCGGTGCGAGCATGGCGCAACTGTATGCACTAAGCGGCATCGTCCTGCCGGAGACGCCGCCATTTGCCACCGAAGGACATTTGATCGGCAGCCTGAGTCCGCATGGCAGTCGCTGGATTTACGAAAAATTCAGCGGCAAGGTCGGCTCCAGCGATATTGCCGGCAGCCTGGAATATCAATCGAAACAACCGCGTGCCTTGATATCCGGGACGGTCGTGTCGCGCTTGTTGCAATTTTCCGATCTGGCACCGTTGATTGGTGCCGACTCCAACGCCAGCAAGTCCAAACGCGGCGCAGACACGGTCCAACCATTGAACAAAGTATTGCCGGTCGAACCATTCAAGACAGAACGCTGGACCAGTATCGATGCCGACATACGATTTAGTGCCGATAAAATTATTCGCAACAAGGAGTTACCTATCAACCGACTGACGACGAACCTGCATTTGCAAGACGGCGTGCTGTCCTTGTTGCCGCTTGATTTTGACATGGCGGGGGGCCGCTTGAGTTCGAACATCACGCTCGACGGTAGTGGGAAAATCGGCAAGAATGCGATCAAGGCAAACATGAAAGTGACGGCACGTCATTTAAAGCTGCAACAATTATTTCCTACCTTGCAACCACTCCAAGCCAGCGTCGGCGAAATCAATGGCGACGCATCCTTGAGCGCAATCGGCAACTCGGTGGCCAGCCTGCTGGGCGCGTCCAATGGCGAAATAAAGACCCTAATCAACCAAGGCACGATCAGCAAACTCTTGCTGGAAGAAATGGGCTTGAATATCGGCAGCGTGATTATCACGCGACTGGTCGGCGACAAACAAGTCAAGCTCAATTGCATGGCGACCGATTTTGGCGTGACCAACGGCTTGATGCGAACGCGTAGTTTCATCATTGATACGGATGAAGCCATTCTCGATGTCAGCGGCGACATCAATTTGGTGCAGGAACAATTGGATTTGACCATCAAACCCGAGAGCAAAGGGTTACGCGTGTTTTCTCTCAGAGCGCCGCTGTATGTGCGCGGCAGCTTCAAGCAACCGCGCGTGAGTGTCGACAAAGGTGTATTGGCAATGCGAGCGGGTGGCGCAGTCGCGCTGGCAGTTTTGGCGCCAATCGCAGCCCTGCTCCCCTTGATCAGCGCCGGGCCGGGCGAACATAGCGAGTGCGCCAAGCTATTGGCAGATGCGCACATCAAACCGGTGGCGCCACCACCGGGCAAGACTTATCGAAGTAAAGTCAAACCCCGGGTCAAATAAATTCTGATCTTGCGCAGGTTCAGTATTGCGCAAAGCAATGCCTACGAAAGAGCCGAACGGCACCGACGACACGAACGCGATTCAGAGTTTTAAAATCTTCGTAAGAAAGGAGTATGCCAATTTTTATGGCAATATCCGCATATATTTATTGCAGTAAAAAAATATACTCTAAGTTTACAAGTCAAAAATCACTGCTACTTGAACAGTTGTTTCGAAGCACTCCATTACCATCCATTTTCGTAGGTAACGGGTTTCAGTTACATTGATGGCGGCGCGATAAAAATGAACCAAACATTAAAGCCGCGAGCAAAAACTGCATAACATCCCGTTGATCGTATGTAAATGCTTTGCTCTATTTTTTCTCTGTTACTGCGCAGATTCTGAACAGGCGCCAAGACGACAAGCAATCCACGCTGCGCCTATGTGCGGTAACGCACCATCCAGTTCACTATTCCGATGGTAAGATTAAATAACCGATTTTAATGCCATGCCCAAAAAAAGCGGCGCTGTATTTTTTTCCTGAGTCAATTCAATACGATCATCGATTTACGGGAACGCTAAAGTCGGAATTCCCGACTACGCCACGCGCGCGCCGCAACCCGCGTCATTCAGATTCGTCGAATAGAAAGAAACGTCAGAATTGAAACCCGACCGCACATTCCTGCACGATACGTTACGTTACTTACGCGCCGTCAAAAACGCATTGCGGCCCGGCAGCATCCCCGGCCGGCAAGTGGATGAAGAGTTGCCGCTGCGCACAGAATTACTCAGCGCCTTGCAGATGGAGCAATACGGACGCATCCTGGCCAACACGCACAAACTCAGCACAGGACGTGGGCGCGACCAATTGTTATCGCGCCTCGCCGATAATGAAAACGTCATCATCAATGCCTGCAATCAGTTGGCCGATGCAACCAAGGCTGGCCGGCAAATGACACATGCGTCAGAATGGCTACTGGATAATTTTTACCTGATTGAAGAACAGATCCGCACCGCCAAGCGGCATCTTCCAAAAAATTACAGCAAAGAATTGCCACGCCTGCTGCATCGTACCTCTGGCACCTCCGCCGGCAGACCGCGCGTACATGACATCGCACTGAAAACCATTTCACACGGCGATGGCCGCGTCGACCCTGAAAGCCTGTCCCGCTTCGTCGCCGCCTACCAACAGGTAACGACACTGAAGCTGGGCGAACTGTGGGCGATCCCGATCATGCTGCGCCTGGCGCTGATCGAAAACCTGCGGCGCGTCGCGGCCCGGCTGGCAATAACCCGCTTCAACCGCAATCTGGCCTATTCCTGGGCCGAGAAAATGGTGGAGGCCGCCGAAAAGAATCCTAGTAGTCTGATCCTGATGGTGGCCGACATGGCCCGTTCCGATCTGCCGATGGATAGTGCATTCGTGGCCGAACTGGTGCGGCGTCTGCAAGGGCAAAGCCCGGCACTGACGCTGCCACTTACCTGGTTGTCGCAACATCTGGCGAATTCCGGCCAAACCATTGAACTCCTGGTTCAGTTCGAAGCACAGCAGCAAGCCGCCGACCAGGTATCGATTAGTAATAGCATCTGTAGCCTGCGCTTTCTCAGTGCGATGGATTGGCGCGAGTTTGTCGAAACCATGAGTGTGGTCGACCACACCTTGCGCCAAGATCCGGCTGACGCCTACATACGGATGGATTTCGCTACGCGCGACCATTATCGGCATGTAGTGGAGAAAATTGCCAAGCGTAGCCATTTATCCGAAGTAGAGGTCGCCGACCACGCGATTCGACTTGCCAGCGCCAGTGCGAGCCAGGCCGGAACCGAGGGAGGCACCGTTGACCGCAAGGCCCATGTTGGTTATTACCTGATCGGCAAAGGTCTGTCAGAGTTGGAAAAATCGGTAGCTTTCCAATTGCCTGCACTGGAAGGGTTCCAGCGCGCATGCAAAAGCGCGCCGTTGGGTGTTTATCTTGGCAGTATATTGTGGCTCACCTTAATCGCCACTGGCGCCCTCGTTTTTAAAGCGACTACCGACGGCGCAGAAGAATGGCTGCTGGCCCTGGTCGCATTAATCGCGCTGGTCGCCACCAGCCAGCTCGCCATGTCGATGGTCAATTGGTTTGCCACCTTGATCACCATGCCCTGCCCGCTCCCGCGCATGGATTATTCCGATGGTATTCCGCTTGAATCGCGCACGCTGGTCGTGGTGCCGACGATGCTGTTCTCGACCCAAAGTATCGACAGCCTGACCGAGTCGCTTGAGGTTCATTTTCTTGCCAACCGCGACGATAGTTTGCACTTTTGTCTGTTGACCGATTTCACCGATGCGAAAACAGAAACGATGCCGGCCGACGGAGCCTTGCTAAATTATGCAAAAGAAAAATTTAATGAACTGAATAAAAAATATCGCCACACCAATGGTGACAACTTTCTGTTATTGCATCGACCACGGCGCTGGAACGCACAGGAGGAAACCTGGATGGGTTACGAGCGCAAGCGCGGCAAACTATGCGACCTTAACGCCTTCTTGCGCGGCGGTGCAGCCGACGCGTTCTCGCTGATCGTTGGTAAAACCGACGGTCTGACCAATGTCAAGTATGTCATCACGCTCGATACCGATACCCATTTGCCACGCGACACTGCACGGCAGTTCGTGGCTACTATGGCGCATCCATTGAACCAGGCGCAGTTTGACGAAACACGCCGGTGCGTTTGCGAAGGCTACGGCATCCTGCAACCGCGCGTGGCGGTCAGCTTGCCCAGCGCCGATGCATCGCGCTATGAACGGCTATGTGGCGGCGAAGCAGGTATCGATCCCTACACACGGACCGTATCCGATGTCTATCAAGATCTCTTCGGCGAAGGCTCTTTCATCGGCAAAGGGATCTACGATGTCGATGTTTTCGAACACGCGTTGAACGGCCGCATACCGGAAAATCGCATCCTCAGCCATGATCTGCTTGAAGGCTGTTATGCACGCGCCGGCTTATTGAGCGATGTACAACTCTATGAAGAATATCCATCAAGCTACAGCGCTGACGTCAACCGTCGCCGCCGCTGGATCCGCGGCGACTGGCAGATTGCATCGTGGCTGCTGCCGAGCGTACCCGGCGCACGCGATCCATCGACCGGCAAAATTGCTCGCTATCGCAATCCGCTATCGGCCTTGTCGCGCTGGAAGCTGTTCGATAATCTGCGCCGCAGCGTCGTACCGTTTGCACTGACAGCATTATTATTGACAGGCTGGGCCTTGTTGTCGCCAACCGTGTCCTCAGCCTGGTTCTGGACCGTCGCGGTGCTTGGCATCGTACTGATTCCACCAGCCTGCGCATTGATCTGGAACCTGCTGCGCAAGCCGAGCGATGTACTGTTCCGTCAGCATTTTTCTGCAGTACTGACGTCGTCTATCCAACAATTCATCCCTGCCGCGCTAACACTGGTCTTCCTGCCGTATGAAGCCTGGTTCATGCTTGACACAATCATCCGAACCCATTGGCGGATACTGGTCTCGCACCGGCAACTGCTGGAATGGAATCCATCTTGCGCGGCCAGTCGCAACTCAGGCCAGTCAAACAATGTGTTTGGATTAATCTCCTATTGCCGATCGATGTGGATCGCGCCGGCGGCAGCGCTGGCCGGCGCTGTCTGGCTCATCCTGAACAATCCGATTGCAATCGGAGCGGCTGCGCCGATTTTGCTGCTATGGTGGATCTCGCCCATAGCAGCATACTGGATCAGCCGGCCTATCGCGCGCCGCAGCGCAGATTTATCCGATGAGCAGACACTGTTCCTGAAATCACTGTCGCGCAAGACATGGCACTTTTTTGAAACCTACGTCGGAGCGGAAGGCAACTGGCTACCACCCGACAATGTGCAGGAACATCCGATTGCAGTAGTCGCGTACCGCACCTCTCCCACCAACATCGGCCTGTCGCTGCTTGCCAATCTGGCCGCGTATGACTTCGGCTACATCCCTGCCGGGCAATTAATAGAACGATCCCAAAATACCCTGCGCACCATGTCTGCGCTGGAACGTTATCAAGGCCATTTCTACAACTGGTACGACACCCGATCCCTGACGCCGCTACATCCGATTTATGTATCGACCGTGGACAGCGGCAACCTTGCCGGCCATCTACTTACGCTGCGTCCGGGTCTGACCGGATTGCTCGATACGCCGATTCTCGGTAAGCGTGTATTTCCCGGCATCCGCGATACCTTTGAAATCCTGCGCACCGTTGCAGAAGCTGCAGATAGTACATATCTGGAAAAATTGATCCAGTTCGAGCAAGACCTCGAATCCGCCTGCCAGTCTGCACCGCGCACACTGACCGTTACCCACGATTGTCTGGAACGATTGAGCCACCGCGCCACGAGCTTCAAAGACGGCCTCGAAGCCGTACCCGATTTGCCGATCAATGTGTGGGCATGTACGCTTGCGAGCCAGTGCCGTGAAGCGTTAAATGAAATCAGCTTGCTGGCACCCTGGACACAAATGCTCGAACCTGCCGATTGGATCGGGGACTTCCCCGAACTGGATCAGATCCCAACGCTGCGCCAGTTGGCGCGACTCCATACCAATCTGATGCTAACGTTTGAACAGCGGCTTGCCGAACACAGTAATCCGCACGATGCACCAAGTGTGTTCGCCCTCAATCAACTGGTGTCCGATGGTAGCCGCCGCGCCGCTGAACGCATGCTGTTGATCGACCAGCTCACGCTGCAATCGATAGAGTTCGCACGCATGGAATACGGCTTTTTGTACGACCCTGCCACGCATCTGCTGGCAATCGGTTACAACGTCACCGAGCGACGCCTCGATGCCAGCTGCTATGACTTGCTGGCCTCCGAAGCAAGGCTGGTCACTTTCGTCGCTATCGCACAGGGACAATTGCCGCAGGAAAGCTGGTTTGCACTGGGGCGCCAACTGACCGTGGCCGGCGGCAAACCGATCCTGTTGTCGTGGAGCGGATCGATGTTCGAATACCTGATGCCGCTGCTGGTAATGCCGACATTTGAAAACACCCTGCTCGACCAGACCTATCATTCGGCAGTGGCACGGCAAATCGAATACGGCATCCAGCGCAGTGTGCCGTGGGGCATTTCAGAATCGGGCTATAACGCTTTCGATGCCAGTTTGAATTATCAGTATCGTGCTTTCGGCGTGCCGGGCCTGGGTTTTAAGCGCGGACTCGGCGACGATCTGGTGATTGCACCGTATGCCTCGATGATGGCGTTGATGGTGACGCCCGAAAAAGCATGCAGTAATCTGCAGCAATTGTCCGCCCAAGGAGTCGAAGGCAAGTTCGGTTTCTATGAGGCGATCGATTACACCCCGTCACGCCTGCCGCGCGGGCAGAACAACGCGGTGATCCGCTCTTTCATGGCACATCATCAGGGCATGGGATTTTTGTCGTTTGCATATTTGCTGCTCGACCGTCCGTTGCAAAAGCGTTTCGAATCCGACCCTCTGTTTCAGGCCACGATGTCGCTTTTATATGAGCGCGTGCCAAAAGCTTCCGCAACCTATTCGAATACAACCGAGTTGGCCGACATTCGCACCGTATTGCCTGACCAGGAAATGCAGATGCGCGTACTGCAGCGGCCAGACTCCCGCACGCCGGAAGTGCAGCTATTGTCGAACGGTCGTTACCATGTGATGGTCTCCAGCGCCGGCGGCAGTTACAGCCGCTGGAACGACCTCTCGATCACGCGCTGGCGTGAAGACTGTACGCGCGATAACTGGGGCACGTTCTGTTATGTACGCGATCTGGAGGACGGACACTATTGGTCGACCGCATTTCAGCCGGCACTGACGCCGCCGCAGCCGCAAAGTTACGAAGTGATCTTCTCCGAAGGCCGCGCTGAATTTCGCCGCAGCGACAACAACTTCGACATGCACACAGAAATCGTAGTGTCGCCGGAAGACGATATCGAACTGCGTCGCACCCACATCATCAATAACTCGCGCCGCAGCAGAACCATCGACATCACCAGTTATGCGGAAGTGGTGCTGGCTCCTGCCGCAGCTGACGCGTCGCACCCGGCATTTTCGAACCTGTTCGTCCAGACTGAAATCATCGATTCGTCGCGCGCCATCCTGTGCACCCGTCGGCCACGATCTTCGAATGAAAAAATGCCGTGGATGTTCCATCTGATGACAGTGCGCGGCGCCGACATCAAGGCAGTATCGTTCGAAACGGATCGCATGCAATTCATCGGCCGCGGCAATACCGTCACTGCGCCGCAAGCAATGCAGAACCCTGCGCCACTGGCCGGAAACCAAGGATCAGTGCTCGACCCGATCGTCGCGATTCGTTATCAGATAACGATTGACGCGGAGCAGACCGCCACTATTGACATGGTGACCGGCGTCGGAGAATCGCGCGAACTCTGTCTCAATCTCATTGAAAAATATCAGGACCGACATTTGGCGGATCGCGTGGTCGAACTATCGGGGGCTCATAGTCAGGTTGTGCTGCGCCAGCTGAACGCCAGCGAAGCGGATGCGCAATTATACGGGCGTCTGGCCAGTTCAATCGTATATGTAAACCTACTGCTGCGCGCCGACACCAGTGTCCTTATACGCAATCAACGCGGACAATCAGGCTTGTGGAGCTATTCCATTTCCGGCGACCTACCGATCGTACTGGTACAGATCAAGGATCAGAAAAATATCAGCCTGGTGCGTCAACTGGTACAGGCGCATGGATATTGGCGCTCGAAAGGACTGGCGGTCGATCTTGTGATCTGGAATGAAGAACATGTCAGTTACCGGCAAGTCTTGCAGGAACAGATCATGGGGCTGATTTCATCGGCAACCGGCGCCCATGCAATGGATATTCCGGGCGGCATTTTCGTGCGGGTAGTCGATCAGATTCCCAACGAAGACCGTGTACTGCTGCAGTCGGTGGCGCGGGTGTTCCTGACCGATAGCCACGGCACACTGGCCCAACAGATCAACCGCCGCGACCTGGTGGAAGTGCGCTTGCCCCACCTGAGTCCGGTACGCAGTCGGCCATCGCAGCAATCAATCGCAGCAGGCAAGAGCACTAACTTGGCAAAGCGTGATCTGATCCTGTCGAACGGCATTGGCGGCTTCACGCCGAATGGACGCGAATATGTGATCACCACCTCAGCCGACCAGGTTACCCCTGCGCCGTGGGTCAATGTGATGGCTAATCCGCAGTTCGGCAGCGTCATTTCCGAAAGCGGACAAGCGTACACCTGGGGCGAGAACGCGCATGAATTCCGTTTGACGCCATGGGCCAACGATCCGGTCAGCGACACCGGCGGTGAAGCATTCTATCTACGCGATGAAGAGACCGGGCACACCTGGTCCCCAACTGCATTGCCCCGCCGCGGCGAAGGCGAATATGTCACGCGACATGGTTTCGGTTACAGCGTGTTCGAGCATATCGAAGACGATATATCCTCAGAGCTGACCGTGTATGTTGCGATCGATGCAGCGGTCAAATATTCGGTACTGCGGATACGCAACGATTCCGACACGATACGCAAACTATCCGCCACCGGGTATGTCGAATGGGTGCTCGGCGACCTGCGCCCAAAATCACTGATGCACATCATTACTGAAACGGATCCGGCAACCGGCACACTGTTTGCGCGCAATCCGTACAACACAGACTTTACCGAGCGCACTGCGTTCTTCGATGTCGATGCAACGTCCTACACCATCAGTGCCGACCGCAATGAATTCATCGGCCGCAACGGTTCGTTGCAAAACCCCGCCGCGATGGAGCGGGTACGCTTGTCCGGCAAGGTCGGCGCCGGTCTCGACCCCTGCGCTGCGCTGCAAGTGCCGTTCGAACTAGTCCAGGGGCAGCAACGCGAAATCGTGTTCATGCTCGGCATGGCCGATACCCGCCGCACCAATGTCAGCAATCTGGTGCAGCGTTATCGGGGCGGGGCCGCAGCGCAGGATGCGCTGCAGGCCGTGCATGCTTACTGGGAGCGTACGCTGGGTGCGGTACAAGTCGAAACGCCAGACCAATCGCTCAATGTTCTCGCCAACGGCTGGCTGATGTACCAAACCATCGCCTGCCGCTTGTGGGCGCGTAGCGGTTACTATCAGTCCGGTGGCGCATTTGGCTTTCGCGACCAGTTGCAAGACAGCATGGCATTAGTGCACAGCGAACCGAAACTGGTGCGTGAACATCTGCTGTTATGCGCTGCGCATCAATACATCGAAGGCGATGCGCAACACTGGTGGCATCCACCAACCGACCGCGGTGTGCGAACGCATTGTTCCGACGATTACCTATGGCTGCCGCTTGCGCTGTATCGTTATGTAATCAGCACCGGCGACACCGGCGTGCTCGATGAGCCGGTGCATTTCATCGAAGGCCGCCCGGTCAATCAGGATGAAGATTCTTATTACGACCTGCCGAACCATTCTGCACAGATCGCTACACTGTATGTGCATTGCGCGCGGGCGATTGAAAAAGGATTGAAATTTGGTGTACATGGCTTGTCGCTGATCGGTTCCGGCGACTGGAACGACGGCATGGACAAGGTTGGCGAACATGGCAAAGGCGAAAGCATCTGGCTCAGTTTTTTCCTCTACGAAGTACTGATGCGTTTTGCCGAGGTCGCCACGATCCACAACGACCGGACATTCGCCGACCGTTGCCGCGCTGAGGCAGCGCAACTACGTCAGAACATCGACAAAAACGGCTGGGATGGCGAATGGTATCGCCGTGCATATTTTGATGACGGAACGCCACTTGGTTCGGCAAAAAACGTCGAATGCCAGATAGATTCTATTTCGCAAAGCTGGTCGGTATTGTCTGGCGCCGGCAAACCGGAACGGGCAAAGATGGCGATGCTGGCAGTCGATCGACGGCTGGTGCGGCGCAAAGACGCACTCATCCAGTTGCTCGATCCTCCGTTCGACAAATCCGGCCAGAATCCCGGCTATATCCGCGGCTATGTTCCGGGCGTGCGCGAGAATGGAGGACAGTACACGCATGCGGCGATCTGGGCCGCGATGGCGTTTGCCAAGATGGGCGACAACTTGCGTGCCTGGGAATTGATGCACATGATTAATCCGGTCAACCATGGCAAGACCGACCGGGATATTGCCACCTACAAGGTAGAGCCTTATGTCGTTGCCGCCGACGTGTATGCGGTATCTCCGCACGTAGGCCGCGGCGGCTGGACCTGGTACACCGGATCGGCGGGATGGATGTACCGGCTGGTTATGGAATCGCTACTGGGCTTGAAGCTGGAAGGCGACAAGCTAAGTATTACCCCATGCTTGCCGGGTGACTGGAGTACGTATGGATTGCATTATCGGTATCGCGATACGATGTACAGGATTAAGGTGACGCAAAGCCGGGATCAAGATGCGACGGATAGTGTGAAAGTGGATGGCGTTCTGCAGCTGGATGGGACGATACCGCTGGTTGACGACAAGCAAGAACATGCGGTGGAGATACTGCTGCATGCCGAGCTTCAGTAACGCTGAATCAGCAGCCGGTTTTCAAGAATCCTGCAACTCCCATTGTTTGCGATGGGTGCTGATGACGCCAACAATAATCCAGTTGTCGCCCACACGCAGCGTGCGCCAATCGATCGTGGCGGCAAGCGTCGAGCCGTCTTTGCGGCGCAAATCCGCCGTTTGCATGTGCGTCGGGCCGCCCGCGATCAACGCATCGAAAATGCTTGCCAAATTCTCGCTGCTACCGATGCCGAGATCGGCCAGATTCAAGGCAAACAACTCGGAACGGCTATAGCCCGACATACGGCAAGCCGTTTCATTTGCGTCGACCACGCGCATACTGACCCGATCAAGCAGACATATACCCTGATCGATCACATCCATGGCACTGCGAAAACGTATTTGCTCCTGATCCGGGCGTCTACGGTCGGTGATCTCCATGCCGATTCCCCGATAACCGATAAAGCGGCTGGCTGAATCGAACATCGGTTCTCCGCTTACTTGCAGATATTGCGTGGTGCCATCGGCATTACCGCGACTGTAGACGAAATCCAGAAAGGGTCTCCGGGCTGCAATGTTGGCGTACAGCAGCGCCCGTTCAGCTGCATTCCAGCGCCCCGCCAACACCGCGCCGGCCGCGCCCGGCATGCCGTCCGCCTCGATCCCGAGCATGTCGAAAACCGGGCCGGATACCTTGGTAAATTGACCTTGTGGGTCTTGCTCCCAGTACCAGTCCGATGACAGCTCCGTAAAACTCTTGAAACGTGCCTCGCTCTGGCGCAGTTCGACAGTGCGCTCTTGCACCGTCTGTTCCAGCACCTTGTTGTAATTGCCCAGTTTTTGATACAACAGCCGCACTTCCAGCATGTTGTGGATGCGTGTCTGCACTTCGATCAAATCGAATGGCTTGCTGACGAAATCTTTGGCGCCCGCTTGCAAAGCGCGCAGCTTATGGCCCGGTTGCGCGGTAATGACCAGCACCGGCAAATAACCGCCCACCTCGACTTCCTTCAAACCCTCCATGACCTCGAACCCATCCATGCCGGGCATGTGTAGATCGAGCAAAATCAGGTCATAGCGATACGCCAAATGCAAGGGGCAGACTGCGCGCGGGTCCATCGTCGATGTGATGCGCTGGTAGCCTGCATTACGCAGCATTTGCTCCAATAGCATTACATTCGTTTTTTGATCATCCACGATCAGGATGCTGGCGTTTAGAATCTCGGATGCTTCAAGCATTGCGTTCTTTCCAAAAAATCGTCCACCTGTTATTTAGCGGCATTACCGTGCCGATTCACTTGCCAAGCCATTTTCAGCCGCATGATGCAACGCGACATCAAGCGCATCCATAAACGCAACAACCTCGATCGGCTTTGTCAAATAGCGGAAGAACCCGGCCTTCAACCCCTTCTCGATGTCGCGCGGGACAGCGTTGGCCGACAGCGCCATGACCGGGATGTGGGCAGTTACCGGATCTTCTCGTAAAATTTTCAAAGCGCCAAAACCGCTGATGCCGGGCAAATTAATATCCATCAAAATGACGTCCGGCCGATAGAGTCGCGCCAACTTGATGCCCAGATGTCCATCGACAGCCGTCAACAATTTCAAATCGCTACGGCGCGCAATCAATTGTTCGACCAGCACCAGATTTACCGGATTATCTTCAACATAGAGCAGCGTGCGCTGGCATGGTAATGCATGCGCTGCCATATTATCCTGCTCATTCAGGCCGATCTCGCCGCTATCGCCGAACACCAACTCCGGCGCATTGGACGCGGGAAATTCGACCCAAAACACGCTGCCAACGCCTACATTGCTTTCAACGCCAATGACACCGCCCATCAACTCGACCAGTTGCTTAGTGACGACCAAGCCGATACCAGTGCCTTCTTCGGTACTGGACTCTTGCCCAAGCCGGTTAAACGGCTGAAATAGTTGCGCCAACTGTTCCGGCGCCAAACCGGCTCCGGTGTCGTTGACACTCAAGCGCACCCGATTTTCGATGTGCATCACGCATTCGACCATGACTGCGCCGCCGACCCGGTTATATTTGATCGCATTCGACAACAGGTTGATGATCACTTGCTTGACCCTGGTCCGATCGGCATGGATATAGAACGGATGATCAAAATGCGGGAACGTCATCTGTATCCCGCGCTGCTGTGCCTGCGGCTCGATCATGGCCTGACAATCTTGCAGCACGTCGGTGAGGGACATCGATTCTTGCGACATCGTCACTTTGCCCGATTCGATCATTGCCAGATCGAGGATTTCATTAATCAGGCGCAGTAGATACCAACCGGCTTGCAAAATCTGGTCGATAGACAGTTTCTGCGCCGGTGATGGCGGCGGGGTCTCGGACGCCATCAACTGTGCGAACCCGAGCACCGCATTGAGTGGCGTGCGTAATTCATGACTCATGCTGGACAAAAATTCCGATTTCGCCAGGTTGGCTTTCTCCGCAGCAGCCTTCGCGCTTTCTAATTCAACATAATTTTCTTGCAGCGCATGCTCGAATTGCTTGCGGTCGGTAACATCGCGTGCCGCTGCGAACACGCCTTGCAAGTTGCGGTCGCGGTCATGGAAGGTGGTCGCGTTGTACGACACCACCGTTTCCTTGCCATCCCGGGCGTGGGCGGTCAACTCATAGTTGGTCACCTTGCCATCGCGCAGCGCACGCGTAATGGCAGCCTCGGCCCGGGCCGGATCGGTGAAATAATTCTTGAATGGGGCCCCGATCAATTCATCGCGCGTGCAACCGGTAAGCAACTCCATCTGCTGGTTGACATCGCTAATGATGCCGCGCGGATCGGTGGTTATGATGGCGTCGATATTCGACTCAATCAGAGAACGCGTGTAAAACTGTTGATCGCGCAATCGCTGGTCAAGCAGGGCTTGCTCCGCTTCGACTTGTTTGCGCGCCGTGTTATCGGTGCCAATCAGCAGGTAACCGATCACTTTGTCTTTTGCATCGCGTAGTGCGGTAACGGACACGATCGCCGGCAAGCGGCTGCCATCTTTACGGATGTAGGTCAGTTCATAAATGTCTTCGATGCCGCGTGAGGCCTTGAACACCAGCGCCTCAAAGCCCGGCTCAATCGGAGTATCCCATTCCAGGCTCAGGGCCGCTGCCCGTGCGATCACTTCTTGCGCATCCGAAATGCCCGCTGGCGTGGTCTGGTCCACCACATCCGCCGCCGTATAACCCAGCATGCGTTCGGCGCCAACATTAAAAATTTGAATCACGCCTTGGGCGTCTGTGGCAATACTGGAAAAATTGGCGCTGTTGAAAATAGCATCTTGCAATGCGCCTGCTTTCAGCAGTGGCTGCCGCAGTTCTTGCAACGCTTGTTCTGCCAAAAAACGGCGATGTATCACGCGCCGTATCCGCATATACAACAGCGCCAGGAATAACAACAGAAAAACGATACTGGCAGCGATGATCTTAACGGCAATAGCGGATTGCACTGCAGCAGTCCACGCGACGCCGCTGACCAGCAGCAGAACGGCCAGAGTCATTCCGAAACCGATCAAGATCATTCGCTCGACCGGCGCTTTTTCCATTTTGTGCATAATTTTAGACATAAATTAGATTGCAACTGAGATACAAAAAGCGCTAACCGCAGCGCAAACAAGGTGACGGTGTAGCAACGCAAGGCTTCCTACATTGGATATCGTCTACGTCGCCCTGCTCTGCCGCAAGATTCTGTGCCGTCAGATCGATCGGCTCGCCGCTGGCTTACCCTGGAGTTGGCGCACATCCAGCAACAAGCGAGCAAATTCTTTCTTGACGACGTCATAACATTCGCAAGCATGGTCTTCCAGGCCGGAGCGGTCCAACACGGTGATATGGCCGCGTCGATAGCGGATAAAACCGCAACTTTGCAATTTCCCGGCTGCCTCGGTCACACCTTCGCGTCGCACCCCCAGCATATTGGCGATCAATTCCTGCGTCATTGTCAATTCATTTGAGGGCAAACGATCCAATGTTAACAGGAGAAAACGGCTCAATTGCTGCTCCACCGAATGATGGCGATTGCACACAGATGTCTGCGACATTTGCGTGATCAAGGCATGGGTATAACGCAGCAGCAGGCGCAGCACCGGTCCGGCACGATAGAATTCTTCCATCAATATGTGCGCCTTGAGACGATAGCCATAGCCACCAGTCTGCACCACCGCGCGACTGGGCGTGGTGTCGCCACCCATGAAAAGAGATACCCCCAATACGCCCTCGTTGCCGACCCCGGCAATTTCAGACGAGCCGCCGTTTTCGAGCAAATAGTGCAGTGAAACAATGGATGTGGTTGGAAAATAGACGTGCTGCAACTTGTTGCCAGATTCATAGAGCACATCGCCGAGCAGCATCGGAATCAATTCCAGATGCGGCGACAGGCGGTCGAATTCAGCGTCCAGCAAAGCTGCCAGGAGATGATTTTGGTTCGGATCATGCATACATGACATATCAGAGTTTTTGCTTTCAGTCGCTAACTGGTTGGGAGTACAAGATGCCCGAAAGGATGCCTTGCCAACAGAGTAGCACGCCCATATACCGTTTATCTGTACTGCGTTGCACCTTGCATGCCGTTGTCTGTGCGCTGCCACGCATAAAAACTGGAATGATGCCAAAAGAAAATATTGCTGTGTGTGTGTTGGCGCACAGACATAGATGCATCTAAACCCTAATCTTGTCTCATCGCAAAGCCACACCACAGCACCGCATTTGCGTTCTGCCGCGACGGGGTCGCCAGAATAATCTCTTCAATCACCAAGCCAGGAGTATCAAAATGAAAAACCTTAAAATTGTATCCACGCTAATCGCCGCGCTGATGTTGACCACTGTGGTCGGCTGCGCCTCTACCGCAAAACAAGAAAGCACCGGTCAATATGTCGATGACACTGTAATCACGACCAACGTCAAGGCAGCAATCCTTAATGAACCGTCCCTGAAGGTAACTGAAATCAATGTTGAAACTTTTAAGGGAACAGTTCAACTGAGCGGCTTTGTGAGCTCCCAAGACAACGCCACCACAGCCGTGAAGATAACGAGTGCAGTCAAAGGCGTGAAATCAGTCAAGAACGATATGCGTCTGAAGTAATCACTCGGCCGGCACGCAACGCCAGGCCACGGATGGCTGTACCAGGTACTGCCATCCTGTTTTTGATCCTAAATGGTTTAACCGAGGGAGTTCAACATGAAACTGACCAAAAAGTTAGCAATAAATACGGCGGCAATCGCTCTCGTGTTTACCTTGACGGCTTGTTCCGGCATGTCGAGGCAAGATAAAAATACGGCAGTCGGTGCCGGTGCGGGCGCAGTTCTGGGGGCTGTTTTGACTGGCGGCAGCGCAGTCGGGACGGTAGGTGGTGCAGCAGTTGGCGGCGTGATCGGCAACCAAGTCAAGCCAAAGCATTAAGCTTGCAGTGGCATACCGCTGGTGCGCCTAATCACAGGTCGGCGCTAGTTAACGCGCCTGCTCCTGTGCCTTTGGGAACCGCATATTTGATGCACGAATTGCCCACGAAAGACACAAAAGTAACGAAAATTTCGTGGAGTATATCGTTAAAAGCAATACTTTCCGCATGTATACATTGAATGTTAAAAAATACCATTCACAGTATATACATCCATGGCACTCGACATGGCCACATTGCACGGCAATATACGGCGCATGTGCTGCGCATATTGACGCCCTGCGGCGGAGATTGAAACCCATCGGGAAGACAGGCTTCAATCATTGCTAAAGACCGCGCCCTTTGATGAGGCGCAGCAATATCATGATCACGGCTACCACCAATAGAATATGAATGAAGCCACCAATGGTGGTAGATGTGACGAGACCAAGCAGCCACAAAATAATCAAAACGACAGCAATTGTATAGAGCATGATTTTTCCTTTTTATAAGTGGTGTTGCATGTGCGTGCCAACCTGTTTCAACGTACTCCGCAAGCCAGGATAAAACTGTTTTCCATGAAAACAATTATCCAGAGTGCGTTCTCCCGGGTCTGTACGCTGGCGTACACAGGCGATCTATTTTGAAGTACTTTCTAGCAACCTGCCACCCAGGATTGAATGCGCAGAACGGCCGGCGGCGATGTCGGAAAGCGATTTTTGGGTGACCAGTGGCTTGACTTTTTAATGACCGGATGTCAAGCAACGATAGAACGCTGAGTAAAAAAACGCATCAGCGCTCGGCTTGATGCATTTTTATGGACGTCTATCCGGCTCAATCGCTTGGTCTGAAAATACTTTTCCCTGCGCCGCTGGGTACAGCTTTTCCAGGCGGCGTTTACTACTGTGGCGTTTTTTTGGCTCTTTAATGCTTATGGCCGCACGCGTGAGCGTCGGAGGCGGCGGTCATTGGCGTCGTGCGTCCGGTATCGGCGCTATAGCCGGCAGCTTCCAGGCGCGCCAGGTACTCAGCCCATAGATCAGTTTGGTTGGCGCCCAGCCAATACAGATAATCCCAGGCGAAGATGCCGGTATTGTGTCCATCGGAAAAATGCGGCTGCACCGCATAGTTGCCGACCGGTTCCAGCGCCGTCAATTCCACCTCGCGTTTGCCGGTTTGCAGCACTTCCTGCCCCGGGCCGTGGCCGCGCACTTCAGCCGAAGGCGAGTACACACGCAGCAATTCGAACGGCAGCACGAAAGCAGCGCCATCGTTAAAAGTGATTTCCACTACCTTTGATTGCTTGCGCACGGTCAAATCGGTCGGAATGGGGGTTGGCGCGGTCTGTTTCGATCCAGTCATGATGATTGTCCAGTTTAGTTAAATAAGGGAAGCCATTCGGGCGCGAATCGCGGTGCGCAAAGTTGGCAGCAAGTCTCTGCGCCGTGCCAAAACTTCGGGTGCTGTTGCACGTTGCGCCTGGGCCCAGACCGGGGCGGGAAATTGCGCATCGTCCTCAAAACGCGGGATCACATGCCAGTGCACATGCGGCACCATGTTGCCCAGGCTAGCCAGATTGATCTTGTGCGGCTGCATCACGTCGCGCACCGCAGCCTCGACTTGCCACACTGCCGCCATCAGCGCATTGCGCTCTGCCAGCGAAAGATCTGTCATTTCCTGCACATGACCGTTCCAGATTACACGGCAAAAACCGGGATAGCCGGCGTCATCCACCAGCACTACATGCCAGTGGGCAGTCACATGCACGACTTCGCCGCCCTGCAAAGAACATAATTCACAATCGATCTGCATCGTCCAATCCGGTCCTTATACTGCTTCTTATACTAATACGCGCTCGATACCGCCTGCATTAGCGCGGGCGACGTATTCAGGCAGCCAGTTCCGGCCCAGCAAATGTCTGGCCAGTTCGATCACGATGTAGTCGGCATCGGTATCGCTATCGTCGTCGTAGCGCTTTAACCCTTGCAGGCAGGACGGGCAACTGGTCAGGATCTTGACTTCGCCGGTAAAACCGTCGGCGCGCAGCTTGTCGGCGCCCTTGACCATCTCTTCTTCCTTGCGGAAACGAATCTGGGTCGCGATGTCCGGGCGGCTGACCGCCAGCGTGCCGGATTCGCCGCAGCAACGATCGTTTTTCTCGATCTTGACGTTGTCCACGGTGCTGATCAAGGCATTGATGGTCTTACCCGAATCTTGCAGCTTCATCGGGTTGTGGCACGGCTCGTGATACATGTAACGGGTACCGGCCACGCCTTCCAGTCTGACGCTTTTCTCCAGCAAGTATTCGTGGATGTCGATGATCCGGCAACCGGGGAATATCTTGTCGAATTCATAGGTCGCCAGTTGGTCAAAGCAAGTGCCGCACGACACGATCACGGTCTTGATATCGAGGTAATTGAGCGTATTGGCCATACGATGAAACAGCACACGATTGCTGGTCATCATTTTTTCAGCCTTGTCATACTCGCCGTTGCCGCGTTGCGGATAGCCGCAGCACAGATAACCCGGCGGCAATACGGTCTGCACGCCGACGTGCCACAACATTGCTTGGGTAGCCAGGCCGACTTGCGAGAACAGCCGTTCCGAGCCGCAACCAGGGAAGTAGAACACCGCTTCGGTATCCGCCGTGGTGGTTTGCGGGTCGCGGATGATCGGCACGATTTTGTCGTCTTCGATATCGAGCAGCGCGCGCGCGGTTTTTTTGGGCAGGTTGCCGGGCATCTTCTTGTTGATGAAGTGAATTACTTGCTCCCTGACCGCCGGCTTGCCGACACTGGCCGGTGGCGCTTTGGTTTGCTTCTTGGCGAACTTTTTCAAAATGTCGTGGCCCAGGCGCTGCGCCTGGTAACCCCAGCCGATCATCACTTGCCGGGTAGCGTTGATGGTGGCCGGATCGGTGGCGTTGAGGAAGAACATCGAGGCAGCGGTGCCGGGATTGAACTTCTTCTGTCCCATCTTGCGCAGCAGATTGCGCATGTTCATCGACACTTCGCCGAAATCGATATCGACCGGGCATGGCGTTACGCACTTGTGGCACACCGTGCAATGGTCGGCCACATCGGAAAACTCATCCCAGTGCTTGATCGAGATGCCGCGCCGGGTTTGCTCTTCGTACAGGAAGGCTTCCACCAGCAGCGAAGTCGCCAGAATCTTGTTGCGCGGGGAGTACAACAAATTCGCGCGCGGCACATGGGTGGCGCAGACCGGTTTGCACTTGCCGCAGCGCAGGCAATCCTTGATGCTATTGGAAATCGCGCCGATATCGCTTTGCTGCATGATCAGCGATTCGTGGCCCATCAGGCCGAACGACGGCGTGTAAGCGTTGCGCAGATCGGCACCGGCCAGCAACTTGCCCTTGTTGAAGCGGCCTTCCGGGTCGACGCGCTGTTTGTAATCGCGGAATGCATCGATTTCAGTTTCGGTCAGGTATTCGATCTTGGTGATGCCGATGCCGTGTTCGCCGGAAATAACACCGCCCAGCGCACGCGCCAGCGCCATGATGCGGCCCACTGCCGCGTGGGCATCTTGCAACATCTGGTAATCGTCGGAATTGACCGGGATATTGGTATGCACATTGCCGTCGCCGGCGTGCATGTGCAGCGCTACGAACACGCGGCCGCGCAACACGCGCTGATGGATTGCGGTGCATTCATCGAGGATCAATTTGAAGGCAGCGCCGCTAAATATCTGGCGCAGCGCGGCGCGCACTTCCTGCTTCCAGGACACGCGCACGGTGCGGTCTTGCAGCAGATGGAATACCAGTGCATCCGGTTGCGCAATTAAACGTTGCGCAAACACGGGGGCCAATTTTTCCAGGCCGGGCGCAAGCAGAATATCTCTTGATTGCGCCAGCGGCTGGTCGATATGCGTCAGCAGATAAGTCCAGCGAGCATGGGCCAGATCGAGCAATTCAGTAGCCTGATGGGCGCGGTCTTCCAGCATTTCCGCATCGGGAATATCGTCCCCCTCGGCATCCTCACTCTTGCCGACCGGCAGATTGCCGGCAACGAAGAAACTGCGCAAGGCATCGATCAATTGCAGCTTGTTGCGAATCGACAGTTCGATATTGATATGCTCGATACCATTCGTGTATTCGCCCATCCGGTCCAGCGGAATCACCACGTCTTCATTGATCTTGAAGGCGTTGGTATGCTTGGAGATGGCTGCGGTGCGGGCGCGGTCGAGCCAGAATTTCTTGCGCGCCTCTGGCGACACCGCAACGAAACCTTCGCCGACGCGGGTGTTGGCGATGCGCACCACTTCCGAGGCCGCTTGCGCGACCGCATTTTCGTCGTCGCCTACGATGTCGCCGAACAAAGCCATTTTCGGCAATACGCCGCGTTTGGATTTGGTGGCGTAGCCAACCGCACGCAAATAGCGCTCGTCCAGATGTTCCAGGCCAGCCAATACTGCACCGCCCTTTTTGGTTTCGGCATCCAGGTAATCTTTGATTTCGACGATGCTCGGAATGGCGTCGCTGGCCTGACCGAAAAACTCCAGGCACACGGTACGGGCGAATTTCGGCATTTTGTGCAAAATCCAGCACGCCGAGGTAATCAATCCATCGCAGCCTTCTTTCTGAACGCCCGGCAAACCCGACAGGAATTTGTCGGTCACATCCTTGCCCAAACCTTCCTTGCGAAATTTGCGGCCCTCAATCTCCAGCATTTCGGTTTTGAACGGTGTGCTGCGCCCACCTTTGGCGGCTGGATGCGACCATTCAAGCTTGAATTTCGCTACGGGTTGATCGTGAATCTTGCCCAGATTGTGTTCGATACGCGTGACTTCGAGCCAGTCGCCATTCGGGTCAACCATGCGCCACGAGGCCAGGTTATCCAGCGCCGTACCCCACAACACCGCCTTCTTGCCGCCGGCATTCATCGCAACATTGCCGCCGATGCAGGACGCTTCAGCCGAAGTCGGATCGACCGCAAACACGAAACCGGCTTGCTCTGCGGCGTCCGAAACGCGTTTGGTAACTACCCCCGCGCCGGAATAAATGGTTGCGTATTCGCGATCCACACCGGGCAGCGTAAGCATTTCAACCGCGCCCAATTGCTCCAGTTTTTCGGTATTGATGACGGCCGAAAAAGGCGTCAGCGGAATTGCGCCGCCGGTATAACCGGTGCCGCCGCCGCGCGGAATAATGGTCAGGCCAAGCACAATGCAGGCTTTGACCAGACCGGCTATTTCGTCCTCTGTGTCGGGCGTAAGCACCACGAATGGATATTCGACGCGCCAGTCGGTGGCGTCGGTCACATGCGACACCCGGCTCAAACCGTCGAACTTGATATTGTCTTTCTCGGTATAGCGCCGCAGCTCTTTGGTGGCGCGCTTGCGCAAGTCGTAAGTGCGATGGAAATCCTCGGCAAAATCGGCCACAGCCTGGCGCGCCGCTTTCAGCAGCGCTTCCACGCTGGCGCTGCGCTTGACCGCCTCGGCGTCGCCAGCATCGGCCAAGTCAGTGGTAACGCGGCGGCGCTCGACTTCGGCCAAACGATGGTTCAGCGCATCGATCAAACTCTGACGCCGCTTGGGGTTATCCAGCATATCGTCTTGCAGATAGGGATTGCGCTGCACCACCCAGATGTCGCCCAAGACTTCGTACAGCATCCTGGCGGAACGGCCGGTTTGGCGCGCGCCGCGTAGCGTATCGAGCAGTTTCCAAGCTTCCTCGCCGAGCAAGCGGATGACGATTTCGCGGTCGGAAAACGAGGTGTAGTTATACGGAATTTCGCGCAAACGGGTCGGCGCCGCGCCGGAGCCGGTGGGCGCGTCTGAGAGCAAAGCTTGGAATTGTGCTGGGGCGTTCATGGCGTGGTGTGGGACTGACACTAAAAAAGCATTTTAGCGTATCGCGCCGCACCATGCCGCAACAGCCTTACGCTTCATACGCCTTAATGCGGCTTGCCCGGCGTATGAACCGGGCCGCTACATAATCTATTTATAAGTGGAGTATGCATTAAAACATGGCAGTTACCGCATACAATGCAAGCGTATAAATTTTATACATTATGCTGTATATAAATTACTACTAGGCTAGCCAGAGTGCGATTTTCTGCCACACGCCATTGGGCACACTGAGCAGCAGCCAGGTCACAATGATGTAGCGGCAGAATTTGCCCAAGGCCATGTACGCAACGCAAGGCCAAAACGGCAAGCGCAGCCAACCGCCCAGGGTGCAGATCGGATCGCCCACACCGGGCAACCAGGCCAGCAACATCGTTTTGGCGCCGAACCGACGCAGCCAGCCGAACCAGCGGCTTTCCCGCTCTTTTGCAAATACGCTCTTGGCGCCATAGCCGATCCAGTAATTGACCATGCCGCCGAGCGTGTTGCCAGCAGTAGCCACCAGAATGACTTGCCAGAACAGCGCAGTATCGGCCTTGATTACCGCAAAAATCAGCGGTTCCGAGCCCAACGGCAGCAAAGTTGCAGCGACAAAAGCGACCACAAAAACCGATGTCAGCCCGATTTTCGGTAGCGCCAGAACGCCGAGTAACCAATGGATTGCAGATTCAATCATGAAAGACTTTGGACGGTCACGTAAAAAGCGTCCATTATAATAAGCGTCCAGCAATGACCCTTTGGCATTTTTACATCCATGTTGTGGCTTGGCGCACAACCGCGCCGACGCCAACTGCGCACCCGCCCGGCCATCAGCCATGTTCGGGCCGGATTGCGAACCGGATGATGCCGCACCCACATCGACGCCACCCGACCATAATGAATACCGACTACCTGAAGAAAATCCTGACTGCCCGCGTCTATGACGTGGCCTTTGAAACCCCACTGGAATTCGCGCCTACTCTGTCTGAGCGCATGGGCAACATTATTTATTTCAAGCGCGAAGACATGCAAAGCGTGTTCAGCTTCAAGCTGCGCGGCGCTTACAACAAAATGGCGCACTTAACGCCGGAGCAACTAAAACGCGGTGTGATTTGCGCCTCGGCCGGCAACCATGCGCAAGGCGTAGCGCTGGCTGCGGCCAAGCTGGGTTGCAAGGCGATGATCGTGATGCCGACCACCACGCCGCCGGTCAAGGTCGATGCAGTCAAGGCGCACGGCGGCGCACTGGTTGAAACCGTGCTGTTCGGCGAATCCTTCACCGATGCGTATGACCATGCGCTGACGTTGGAAAAAAAGCACAAGCTGACTTTTGTTCACCCGTTCGACGACCCCTATGTGATCGCCGGCGCGGGCACCATCGGGATGGAAATCCTGCGCCAGCATTCCGGCCCGATCCACGCCATTTTCGTGGCCATCGGTGGCGGCGGCCTGATTGCCGGCGTGGCCGCGTATGTCAAGCAGGTCCGGCCCGACATCAAAATTATCGGGGTCCAGAGTACCGATTCCGACGCCATGGCACGCAGTCTGAAAGCGGGCAAACGCATCACGCTGCCGGATGTCGGCCTGTTTTCCGACGGCACCGCGGTCAAACTGGTCGGCGAAGAGACTTTCCGCCTTGCCAAGCAATATGTAGACGAGGTGATCCTGGTCGATACCGACGCCATCTGCGCCGCGATCAAGGATGTATTTCAGGACACCCGCAGCATTCTGGAACCGGCCGGCGCATTGGCGGTGGCGGGTGCGAAAGCGTATGTCGAGCGCGCCAAGGCTGACAAAAAACCGCTCAAAAATGAAACTCTGGTGACCATCGCCTGTGGCGCCAACATGAATTTCGACCGCTTGCGCTTCGTCGCCGAACGGGCCGAAGTCGGTGAAGCCCGCGAAGCAATATTCGCCGTCACATTGCCTGAAGAACGCGGCAGCTTCAAGCGTTTTTGCGAACTGATCGGGCCGCGCAATGTGACCGAATTCAACTACCGCATCAGCGGCGAGCAAGAAGCGCACATCTTTGTCGGCATCCAGATAGCGAATCGCGATGAAGCCGGCAAGATTGCCAAAAATTTTGAAAAACACGGTTTCAAAACACTCGATTTGACCGATGACGAACTCGGCAAACTGCATATTCGCCATCTGGTCGGCGGCAAAAGTGTGTTGGCGCAAAACGAACTGTTGTACCGCTTCGAGTTCCCCGAGCGGCCCGGCGCACTATGCCGGTTCCTGTCCTGCATGGCGCCGAACTGGAATATCAGTTTATTCCACTACCGTAACCACGGTGCCGATTACGGCCGCATTCTGGTCGGTTTGCAAGTGCCGAAGAAGGAAATGAAAGACTTTCGCGCCTTTTTGAACACCGTCGGCTACCGTCATTGGGACGAGAGCGAAAATCCGGTGTACAAGTTGTTTTTAGGATAATTCAGGATAAGCATTGATGCACACGCCTTCCACGCCGGATCAATCACCGCTGGGCAAACCCGCCAGCTACCAGGCCGAATACGCACCGGCTCTGCTGTTTCCCATCGCCCGCCAGGGTAAAAGAGATGAACTAGGACTGGGACTGGAAGTGGCCACCCTACCCTTTTTCGGCCTGGATATCTGGAATGCTTATGAATTGTCCTGGCTGAATCTGCGCGGCAAACCGCAAGTGGCGATTGCCACCATCACGGTCCCCGCCGATTCGCCCAACATCATCGAATCCAAATCCTTCAAGTTGTATCTGAATTCTTTCAACCAGACCCGGCTGGCTGGCACCGATGCGTTGCTGCATTTGCTGCATACCGACCTGTCGGCAGGATTCGGCGCGCCGGTACAGGTTGCACTGACCCTGCCGGAATCTTTCGGGTCGCTGAAATTAGGCGAACTGGAAGGCCAGTTGCTGGATCGGCTGGATATTGACGTCAGCGATTACGCTCCCAATCCTGCACTACTCAAAACCATGCCTGGCACAGCGCCGGTGCAACAAACGCTGGTGTCGCACCTGCTAAAATCGAATTGTCTGGTAACCGGGCAACCGGACTGGGGCAGCGTGCAGATACGTTATTGTGGCGCGCCAATCGATGAAGAAGGTTTACTGCGATATTTGATCGGATTTCGCACCCATAATGAATTTCATGAACAATGCGTTGAGCGGATTTTTACCGACATTTTGCGCCATTGCCAACCGCAAAAACTGGCGGTATATGCCCGTTACACGCGCCGCGGCGGACTCGACATCAACCCCTGGCGCAGCAACTTCAGTACCGGTACGCAAGCATTGAACCTGCGCAATGCCCGCCAGTGACGCCGGAATTAGTGTCTAATGATTGAAATATCGACTCAATTGAGGACAGTACGCAATGACATGGTTCGCAACAAATTCTCTCAGGCAAGCCAAGGCTGCAGTCAGCGGTGGCGGCCTTGCTGCCGTACTGCTAGCCGCCTCCTGCAGCGCCACGGCGACAAACAACACAACTGAAAACGTCAAAAACCTCGGCTGGTGGCAACAAACCAGAGACATGGTGCTCGCCAAAACCGCAAAAATAAAGGATGAGGGCGAGACGAGCCTGCTCCTGTCCGGCTACGCGTATCACGGCAGGAACACGTACACGCCTGAACGCATCAAGGAATTCAACGAAAATACTTGGGGATTGGGCTACGGTAAAACCCTGCGCAACCCGAATGGGGATGAAGAATACTTGTTTGGAATGGCGATTTCGGATTCCCACTACGATCCGCAACTCATGGCCGGCTACGCTTACCAGTGGATCTGGCCGATCGCTGGCAAACTGGAGGTGGGCGCCGGCTGGACAGCACTGGTCATCAGCCGCAGGGACATCTGGGGCGGCGTGCCATTTCCGATTGCCCTGCCGTTAGCATCGATCGGCACCCGGGATGCAAAATTGATGGCCGCCTACATACCGCGCCTTTCCAGCAACAAGGGCAATGGCGACGTTTTGTTCGTATTCGGCCGTATTAATTTCAACTAACTGAGTTTCCGCACGTCCTTAATCGAAAAAGCATGACCCCTCTGAAGACAGGAATACAGCGCTATTTAATTATTGCGTTATAGTGTTTTTCGTGCTTTTCCTGTTTTTATTGAGCAAGTATTTAACCTCAATTACAACTATCTGTTGCGCATCATTGCGCAAGCTTCAAACAAGCATATAATCCCCGTCACATGGACTGATTGTGCATTGCACCATTACTATTTGCATCATGACAAATCTCGCAAAAATACTGCCACCGAACAATGTCGTACTCGACCTTGAAGTTTCCAGCAAAAAAAGGGCTTTCGAACAAGTTGGCCTGATTTTTGAAAATAATTGCGGTATCGCGCGTTCCAACGTATCCGATAATCTGTTCGCGCGGGAACGTCTGGGATCGACTGGCCTCGGGCATGGCGTGGCGGTACCGCATGGCCGCATCAAGGGCTTGAAAGCACCGCTGGCCGCGTTCGTGCGCCTAGCCGAATCAATCCCCTTCGAATCCCCCGACGGAGAATCGGTTAAATTGCTGATTTTCCTGCTGATTCCAGATCATGTGACGCAGCAGCATCTGGAGATATTGTCGGAAATAGCCGAAATGTTTTCCGATGATGCGATGCGCGCAGCGCTCACCACCGACACCGACATGGCTTCCATACACCAACGCATAGTCTCCTGGGAACCGCAACAGCAAAAAATTACCGCGTCCCGCTGAGGTTTTTGCTACTTACCTTTTTCCAACCAGCACCCACATTCGACTATGCCACCAACAACGCCGCTTACTATTCAGCAACTGTTTGACGACAACCGTGAAGCGCTGGAACTGGGATGGTTTGCCGGCTTTTCTGGTAGTGAACGACTGATATCCGGCGACGCCGCTTCGGCGGCGGACCAAGTCGGCCATCTGAACCTGATTCATCCGGGGCGGATTCAAGTATTCGGGCATCAGGAAATCGAGTATTACAAAAATCTCAGGGTGCAGTCGCGCGACTATCAAACGCACGAACTGATGGCCGGCGAACCGCCGGCGCTCATCATTGCGCAAGGGCTGGAAACACCAATCGACATCATGGCGGGCTGCGATGAGAAAAACATCCCATTGTTTTCCACCCCGTTGCCGGCCGCGCAGGTCATCGATTATCTGCGGGTTTATTTGTCCAAAAAGCTCGCGCAACACATCACGATGCACGGCGTATTCATGGATGTGCTGGGAGTCGGGGTGCTCATTACCGGCGAGTCGGGACTCGGCAAAAGCGAACTGGGACTGGAACTGATCTCGCGCAGCCACGGCTTGGTGGCGGACGACGCCGTCGAATTTTCACGCATCGCGCCGAACATGATTGAAGGCCGTTGCCCCAAATTGCTGCAAAACTTGCTGGAAGTGCGCGGCCTCGGCTTGCTGAACATCAAGACGATCTTTGGCGAGACTGCGGTGCGCCGCAAGATGCGGCTGAAACTGATCGTACACCTGGTGCGTCGCGGGGTACTGGAAGATCATATGGATCGGCTGCCGTTCGAATCGCAGACCGAAGACGTGCTGGGCCTGCCGGTGCGCAAGGTCATTGTGCCGGTGGCGGCAGGTCGCAACATCGCGGTTTTGCTGGAAGCCGCCGTTCGCAACACAATCCTGCAATTGCGCGGTATCGATACGCTGGAACAATTCATGGAACGGCAGCGCAAGGCGATGAGCGAAGATTGACGTTATGATGGATCGGCCAAGCGCTTTCCTCACTCTTTCTTCTTTCTCTATAAAATCACGGATCTATGCGCATTATTCTCATTACCGGGATTTCCGGCTCCGGCAAATCGGTCGCATTGAATGCACTGGAGGACGCCGGCGTGTATTGCGTCGACAACCTGCCACCGACTTTGCTGCGGGCTCTGATTGCAACCCTTAATGTAGAGGGCGTCGATACCGCAGCGATTGCCATCGATGCGCGCAGCGCCAAGTCGTTCGCTGCGCTGCCGTCCGATATCGGTCGCTTGAAAAAAGAAGGGCACGACGTCAAGGTTCTATTTCTGACGGCCAAAACCGAATCGCTGATCACACGATTTTCTGAAACGCGCCGTAGCCATCCCCTATCGCACCGGGCCGATTTTGGGCAAGGCCCGCAGCGATACCGCACCCTGGAAGAATGCATTCGTGAAGAGCGTGAGACATTGGTCGCTTTCGAAGGCTACAGTCAGGTAATCGACACTTCCGGCATGAGTGTGAATAAATTGCGGCTGTGGATCTCCGATCTAATCGACATCAAGGGTACGCCGCTGACGCTGCTGTTTGAATCGTTTGCCTTCAAATTCGGCGTCCCGCTGGACGCCGACCTGGTATTTGACGTGCGCACGCTGTCAAACCCGTTTTACGACAGTAGCCTGCGTATGCTAACCGGTCGAGATGCGCCGGTGATCGCCTTCCTGAATGCGGAACTGGACGCAGTCGAGCTGTTTAACGATATTCGCAATTTCGTCGAAAAGTGGTTGCCCGCATTCAAGAAAAATAACCGCAGCTACTTGACCGTAGCCATCGGCTGCACCGGCGGCCAGCACCGCTCGGTATATATGGCGGAACAGCTGGCAAAATACTTTCAACAAGCGGAACACGTGGTACTGCGCCATCGCGAATTGGGTCCACGGCCAGAAAAATTGGCAGTATAAGAAAAAACACTGCATCTTCCGCATATATTATGTGCGAAGCCTAAAAATACAGTGAACAGTATATTGTTAACACTGAATAACACTGAAGCTTGGCATAAAACTCCATCAGACTGCATTTCCCGCCTCAGCAAGTTCAGCCCCAATCGACCGACCCGCTATCGTCGCGGGTAGGCAGGTTCCAAATCTGCCTACCATTTCGGCCACAAAAGAGCGGGCATAGCCCTCTAATAACCTTATTGCGCCGCCACGAAATACCCGGCAATATTGCCCAGGTCTTGCTCATTGAGCGTACCTGCCGCGCTGCGCATGCGCAGGTACGCCAGCAGGTAGTTGTAGCGCGCCAGCGCCAGATCGCGCCGTGAGGTATACAACTGCTGTTCTGCGTTGAGCAAGTCCAGATTGATACGCACACCACCCTTGATACTTTGCTTGGTGGCTACAATCAGCAGGCTGGCCGAATCGGCCGACTTGACCAGTGCATCAATGCGCGGGCCGGCACTTTGCATCAGGCTGAATTGCTTGCGCAATTCTACCGAGACCTGATTGATCTTGACATCCAAGTCGCTACGCGTCTTTTCATGATTAGCCACGGCTTGACGCGTGGCAGCACTCACATAACCGCCGGAAAACAGCGGAATATTGAGTTCCACACCGATGCTGTGTACATTAGCGTCCTGATTGATCGTGTTCGTGCTGGTCGATTTTTGTTTGCCAAAGCTGCCCACCAAATCCAGCGAAGGCGCATGGCCGGCGCGCTGGCGATTAATTTCCTCATGCGCTATATCGACGGCATATCCGAGCGCGATAATTTCGGCATTTTTGGTCAGGGCAATGTCGCGCCACTCCTGAAAGATCGCCGGCTGCAAAGGCAACAGGCGAAAATCCTGATTGAGCGGCGCCAGTTCCTTTATTTCCATTCCCACGATACCTGTCAGGGTATTACGCGCAACAATCACATTATCTTGCGCTTCGAATACCTGCGCTTCAGCCAAATTGGCACGCGCTTCAGTTTCCAGCATGTCGGTCCTGGTGCCTTCACCTTGCTTGAACAAGCGTTCATTGACATGCATCTGTTCACGATAAGCATCGCGCTGTGCTGCTGCCAATGTAAGCTGATCTTCGGAGTATTGCACCTCCGCATAAGCCGCTACCAGCCTGAGCATCAAGTCCTGACTGCGCCCAACAAACTGGGCATTGCTGTAATTGGTTTTCGCAACGCCCTGGTTGTATAAGGCCAGCGCCTCAAAATTGACAATCGGCTGCCGCAGCGTTACTGCCGCATTGACGCTGCGATAGTCCGAATGGCTGGTATTGGTGACAGGCTGGCCCAGAATATTCTGCCCGGTCTGGGTAATGTCAGCCTGATTTTTGCCGGTCGTGTAATAACTGGACAATTTTGGCAGCAAGTAGGAGCGTCCCATATTGCGCGCTTCCTGACCGGCCTGGTTTTCATAAATCGCGCCGCGATAGGTCGGATCATTTTGCAGCGCGGCCTGATATGCCTGCAGCAGATTCATGGGCGCTGCTTGCGCCACGCCGATAGCCAGATTCGATGCCAGCGCCAACGTCGAAGCTAATGCAGTAAACATTCTGCTTGTACTAGCCATGATTATTCCTCGGACAATGAAGTTTTGGCGCGGTCAAACAATGGCTTCATCAAGTAACTCATCATCGAGCGCTCGCCGGTACGCACAAAAATCTCTACCGGCATACCGGGGCGTATCTGCACAGAAGCGATAATTTTCGCTCCAGACGGCGCTACCTTGGCTTTAAGCTTGTAATACGGCATGCCGGTGCGCTCATCCGTCAAACGGTCAGCCGACACTTGGGTTACGATGCCCGGAACATGTGGTGTCTTGCTTTGATTGAGTGCTGAAAAAATCATTTCCACCGGCAAATCGACTCTGACCTTATCGATCAGATCGACCGGAATCTGCCCCTCAACAATCAATGGCTCATCGTTCGGCACGATATCCATCATTCGAAAACCGGGCCCGACCACGCCGCCGTTGGTAAACACATTCAAGCCGACAACCGTGCCTGCAACTGGCGCCTTGACCTCTGCATTAGCCAGCTCAAAGTTCTGGCTGGTCAAACGACTTTGCAAAGCCTCCGCCTCTTTTTGCACATCGACCAACTGGGAACGCACTTCTTTCTGATACTCTTGCTGGCGCTGACTGCGGCGCAAACCCAGCTCAATATATTGGCTCTGGGCGCGGCCGATATTGCCAATGTCTTCAGAGATTGCGCCGCTGGTCTGGATGTAGGTACGCTCCAGATCCAGCAGCCGATTGCGCGCAATATAACCATCCTTGGCCAGATCACGCATACCCACCAATTGCTCTTTCAAGAACACCAACTGCTCTTTTTTGCTTTCCATGGATCCCCGCAAGCCTTGGGTCTGTATTTTCAGACCGGCAATGCTTTGATCCAGGCCAGCCAGCTCGCTGCGCAACGCCGCTTGTCGCGAAACAAACAATTGCTGCTGCAATGACATGTTGTTCGCGCTGCGCGGGTCAGATTTCTCTTTGAGCAACTCTGCCGGAAAGACAATAGACTTGCCATCGCGTTCGGCAATCAAACGGGCCTCAATCGCGCGATCGTTAAAGTACTGAATTCGGCTGATATCGGCGGCCGACTTGACCAGAACGTCATTCATGCGCACCAGCACTTGGCCAGCAGTGACAATGTCACCCTCCTTGACCAGAATTTCTTGCACGATACCGCCACTCTGGTGCTGAATTGCCTTCCGATTACCCGAGACAATAACCGTCCCAGACACCGGCACGCCCTTATCGAGCGGCGCCAGAAAAGCCCACAAAAAGAATCCGACCACGCCTACCAGCACCACCAACCAACCCAGGCGCGCGTAACTGGTATGGTCTGTTGCAACTTCTGTCGGATGCACTTCATGCGAAACCACATCCTGCGCCGGCTTGCCGTCTTTGCTCAAATTAACTATATTGCCCGATTGTTTCATGATCATTCCTGTTTAAGAATTCGCCACCAGCTGCGCTTTTTCGGCATTTGCCTGCGCCAGCGCTGCCAAGACATCGTCGCGTAGCCCGAACATGCGCGCGGCACCGTCCCGCAACAGCAACAGCTTGGAGGTGATTCCAATAATGCTGGTACGGTGCGTAATCAGAACAATCGTTTTGCCGCGTTCGCGCAGATCGATAATCGCCTCCACCAACGCTTGTTCGCCAATGTCATCGAGATTGGAATTAGGTTCATCGAGCACGATAAAGGATGGGTCGCCATACATCGCCCGGGCCAAGCCGATGCGCTGCTTTTGCCCCCCCGACAAACCGGCGCCACCCTCACCCAGACGCGTGTCATATCCCTGCGGAAAATGCAAAATCATGTCATGCACACCGGCCCGCTTGGCTGACACAATCACTTGTTCGGCATCAATCTCACCGAAGCGCGCAATGTTTTCGCTGACAGTGCCGGCAAACAGTTCAATATCTTGCGGCAGATAACCGACGTGCGGCCCCAACTGGTCTTTGTTCCAACGGTAAATATCGGCACCGTCCAAACGCACCTTACCCACTGCTGCCGGCCACACGCCCACCATCAACCGCGCCAGCGTCGATTTGCCCGCACCGCTTGGGCCAATCACGCCCAATACATCACCCGGCGCAATGGCAAAAGTCAAACCGTTCAGCACGGCAACCTTACTGCCAGGAGGCGCCGCTGTGACGCCCTCGATCGACAAGGCACCCAGAGGCTTGGGTAGCGCCATGCCCGCTTCACGCGCCGGATTAGCCTCCAGCAGTTTAGTGAGGCGCTCGTAGGAACTGCGCATACCGGCAAATTGTTTCCATACTCCGATCAATTGCTCCACCGGACTTAAGGCGCGGCCCATCAGGATCGAACCGGCAATCATCATCCCCGGAGTAATCTTGCCTTGAATCACCAGCAACGCACCCAGTCCCAACACCAGAGATTGCAAGGAAATACGGGTAAATTTGGTAAACGCACCAACGATGCCTGCTTTTTCGCTGGCCTCCGCTTGCAAGCGTAGAAATTTGGTATGCAGCTTGAACCAGCGCCCCTGCAAATTCGGCAGCATGCCCATGGATTCGATCACTTCGGCATTGCGCAGATTATTGGTAGCCATAGTGCTGGACGCGATTGCCATGGTATTGGCCTCCGCCAGCGGCTTGTGCGAAACGCGTTCATTCACATATGCCAACACCACCAGAATGATCGTGCCGAATGTTGCCAACAGGCCGAGCCATACATTGAAGAAATAAATCACCAGCAAATACAGCGGAAACCAGGGTGCATCAAAAAATGCAAACAGTGCATTACCCGTCATGAACTGGCGAATACTGGTCAAATCCATCAGTGCCTGGCCTGCATTGCCACCGCCCTGTTTGAGGTTTTGCTCAAATGCGGCGGTATACACCCGAGTGTTCAGCTGCATATCCATCTTGGCTGCTAATCGCACCAAAATAAAACTACGCACAAACTCAAGCACGCTCATAAACAAGTAAGCGACCAGCATAATGAGCGTAAGCATCATCAAGGTAATTTCGTTACGGCTAGCCAGTACGCGGTCATACACTTGCAACATGTAAATTGAAGGCACCAGCATCATTAAATTAATAATGGCGCTAAACACGCCAATCGTGCGAAATACGCTCTTGAAGCTCGAGAGCGCCTGCATGATTTCATTTTGGGGAATTTTAAGTCGAGATTTCATAAGCCCGCCATTTCTGCAAACCCCGACATATCGCCGACACAATCAACAATAGCGGGAGAACAAGGTATACGTGGATTGATATGAGGCATCCGCTGCTGCGGTAACAGCACACTGTCTGCTTGCATGGTTAATAGCTTTCTTATCAGAGTTTCAAAACGATGCAATCCGCTTACACAAGGAGGCCGCAATCCGGCAGATTCTGGTATTTTGCAGAATGGTTGCAATGACGCACATCACATAGAATGTGATATTTGTCACAGGCGCGGATCATAGCATGGCCTGTGATATTCGTCACAGTTTGATATTCGATTGCAATACATTATTGTTATTGCATGCGCTGCAATGCAAGCTGCCGTCAATCTTGCAGGACCGTAATGCGCCACCGGCGCAAGTAAAATAGACCGGTAGTCAAGGCACTGCTTTTAGCGTCAGGCTGACCATACCCAATCCTAAGGCGCGGTTATCGGCCCCCAAGCCCAACTGTGCAGGCGAGGTCGGCTTGGGAATAGTCAGCGACAAGATGTTAAGACAAGCCGCCGTGCTGCCTCTGTTATCCAGGCTGGCGCTGACATCGCGGTCATCGCCGGCAAAAAATAGCGAGGTACTGAGCACGGCCCCCGCTGCATCTGGCGCAGTACTTTCCAGACCAAGTTGCACCGACTGGCCCACATTCGGGCCAAAGGCGTGGCCGCGAATGCTGATGTCCAGCTTGGAAGCCGGCAAGCAATTAGCCAACAGCAACTTTACTGTGCGGCCATCGCTCCATCGCCCCCAATTCTCCTGCGCACTCAAACCCAGCACATCCAGTACGGTTGACGGCAATAAATCTCTGCTGCGCAAATCAATTTCCACTGGTGCGGCCGCCAAGCCTGTGGCAGATTGGCGCGGCGTGATGCCGCAGATCATGTATTGCTCGAAATAACTACGAAAATGGCTACAGGCTAGTGCATCGCGCTGCGGTGTAAAGCCAACCTGTTGAAGCTGGCTCCAGAGATGCGCGGCATTACTGCGCGCACTCAGAACGCGCACTGGCAAATTAGCTTGGGCAGCCAGCGCGGCACGAATCAGGGCATCAATTTGGGGCGCGGTCTGCACCCCATAAAACCGGCTGTCGGGATGCAAGAACGGTAATATGAACCCGAGCGGACTAGACAGCACCAAATACTGCGCCGGGGTAGCAGCCAATGCCGGCGGCAGATTCAGCCCGAAGGCATTGACTTGCGGTTGCGCAGGGCGAACGTGGCCCCAATCGGGAATCTTGAAGGTTGCCGCCGCCAGAGCTAATATCAAGCCGAGCGACAAAGTCATGGCTTTGCCGGAGCGAACCACACAACTCAACAATACCCATAATGCCAATCCGAACAGCAATTCAATTGGAATCAAATAGCGCTGATAAGCAAACATACGCGCCCACAGCACCAAGCTGACCATCACGAACAGCATGAAAAACAGCAACGGCCGGCCCAGCTCGCCGTAGCGTTTTTTGATACGTAGCGCCAGCGGCGCAATGAGCACCAGCAGCAGCAGCCGCGCATCGGCAAACGCCACTTCCGACGTCTTGCCGCTGCCGGTCACGGCGTCTACCAGAAAGCGGGCAAACTCTGCCAGCGAAGCGAAATACCAGCGCATGTCGCGGAAATTGCCAGTATCAAAATATGGCGACTTAAACAGGCCGTTATACCAAGGGAACAGAGGACTATCCCACACCTGCAACAGATAGACATTCCACCAGGCAGTCAATCCAAAGCCCGCGAACATGCCGATGCCCGCCTTGATCAATAGCACGCCGCTGCGCCTCCAGTCATGCAGCGGAGCACTGCACGCCAGCGCCGCTATAAAACCGATTGCAAACAGTGCGTTAGTGAGCTTGAGGCCGGCCGCAAAACCGAGTAAGCCGCCGGCCAACAAGATTCCATAATCATGTGCGCGCGGCAGCTGTCGCGCATACCCAATGCCGACATTGCCATCAACCGCAATAGTTTCGGCGCTATCGGCCAGACTGCTGCGCACACCCAGATACAAAGCGCCCAGCATCAGTGGCGCCGTCAGAGAGGAAGAAAAGCTGGTGCCTAGTTCGCTCCACCACAAAGGCGCCAGCACGCTCAGGCACAGAGCCAGCAGCTCGGCTACGCTGAAGCGCGCAGATCCCAGTCGGCTGCCCAGTTGGGTGCTGATCATTACCAGCAGCGGCAAAGACAGCAATTGCAACAATGTAATGACCCACGCACTGGCTGGAAACGACAGGTGCGACAGGGATAGATACACCAGAACATTACTCAGCGGATTTAGAAAAGACTGAATTCCAGCCGCCGCCAAATCCGTCAGTTGCCGTCCGTTCAGCAATGCATATCCGGCGTAATAGTGGTAATTCTGCAAATCCCAGTTCTGATCCTGTCCGCGCCGATACACAAATACCAGCGCCAGCAGCGCCACCGGCAAAATAAAAATCCAGCGCCCGACGGTGCCTTTAAGCGACATATTATTCGACGTATTTTGCAAAATCAGACCTTCCCGGCGTAACAACATGACTTACGCACTATCCAGGTCTGCCGTACCTGCGCTATTGGATAGATAACTTTTTTTCGCGTAAGTATTAAACAATGCAGAATGCTGCAACTGACCCGAATACGGCAGCCGATGGTTGGGTCCGCGCTGTTATCGCGCTACGCGACGCTGTTTAAACACCCAATAGCGCGAGCCGCCAAAATTAATCACCAGCCCCAGCAAAGAGCCAAAAAACAGCGGCACCACCGGATAAGGCTGCAACTGCGGGTAATGCTGCGTGATCGATACAAACACAGCCAGATTGGCTAGACCACCGCAGATTTGCACCAGCAAATAACGGCCGTATTCCACCCGCTTGCGCACGGCATGATCCACTTCGCGATGAAATACCAAGGTACGGTTGAGCAACCAGGTAACCGCCACTGCTACGGTAAAGGAAACCAGGCGGGCTGCGTAGACATTGACCTCAAATCCACGCGCCAGCAGTGTCAGCAAACCGGCATCCACCGCAAAACCGACACCGCCCACAAAGATGAACAACGACAGCTTGCTGGCTATCGCCGATCGCACAAGACCCAATTTCATGGGTTCATCTGAACTTAGGAAAATTGAGCAATTGGCGTTCATATTCCAGCCGCTGCGCATGCACAATCGAATCCAGAATCAGGCCCACGGCGAGCAATACCACCGCCACCAACTCCAGCCCGGTAGCAAAAATCGCCAGCGGCACATGGAAGATATAGCGCGACGTCAGCCAGTCATTAAAAACTGGAATTGCCGCCACCAGCCCCGCCAGGCAAAACAGCAAACTCAGGGTGCTGAAGAAAACGAAGGGACGGTAATAGCGCAATATCTGCATGATCGTAAACAAGACCTTGGCACCGTCGCGCACGGTATTGAGCTTGGAATCACTGCCTTCCGGGCGGTCTTTATATTCGACCGGCACCTCGACAATACGAAAACGCTTATGCAAGGCGTGCAGAGTCAAGTCCGTTTCAATCTGAAAACCTTCCACCAAAATCGGATAATTCTTGACAAATTTACGATTGAATACACGGTAGCCGCTCATGATGTCCGCCAAATTCGACTTGAACAAGCCATTGACTAGCGACTGCACCAGAGCATTGCCAAAATTATGTAGCGGGCGCTTGTTTTCACGGGCATAGTCTCCGTGCGAATGACGGTCGCCCACCGTCATGTCGGCGTCGCCGCATAACACCGGCGCCATCAAATCCAACACGCGCTCGGCCGGATACGTCTCATCGGCGTCGGCCAGCACATAAATATCGGCGTCCACATCCGTAAATGCACGGCGCATCGCATTACCCTTGCCTTGGCGCAGTTCAGTAATAACACGCCCGTCAGCGCCGCTGAATTGCAGCGCAGCGGCAGCATATTCGGCCGTGCGGTCTTTGGAATTATTGTTCACCACGACAATCGTCGCCTCCGGCAAGACTGCGTGGAACGACCGAATCGTATTGGCGATAGTAAGTTCTTCGTTATACGCAGGAAGGATGACCACAACAGATGGAACGTTAGATTTTTTGTCGCTAGACTGCATGGTTTTCTCAAAAAATAATGGAATTAAATACCAATTTTCAGACAATGCACCAACCGGCAAAGGCCGGTGGCAGGCAAATCAGGCTCAGGCGCCGTTTTTTTCGCTCAGCGGCGCCAATTCATCCAGGCCCGCCTCGGCAGCGTTCTTGAGCCGCGTTGGTTGCCGCACAATCAGGACAGTGCCCTTCTTTTCCAGCACATTAAGTTTAATCAGGGTATGCAGCGCGCGCGACACTGTCTCGCGGCTGGTATTGACCATGATCGCCACCTCCTGCTGTTTCGGCAAATCAATCACTGCGCCTTGGGGCGTCTCGCGCACGAGCAACTGCAGCTGCGCAAACACGCGCTGAAATGCATTCGGGATACTCAGCAGCGTGCGCTGATGGGACGATGCGCGCAAAGCCGTAGCCAAGTGTGTGAGCATGCGTTCGGCCACCAGCGGACGGTTGAAAATTAAAGCCCGCGCCTGCGTTTGCGGCAAAAAAGCCACCTCCGCAACCTGCATCGCTACTACCGAAGCCGAGCGCGGCAACCCGTCAATCACCGACAGTTCGCCAAAATAAGTCCCGGGATGAATGATGTGAATACCATTTTCACGCCCGTCCGCACTCAAGTCCACCACCTGCAAAGCGCCGCGCAATAGAAAGCCCATGTTGCTCGCAGCATTGCCCTTGCGAATCACCACATCCTGCGGCTGGTACAGACGCAGAACCATGATGCTGGCAACCTTGGCGAGGGTGTCTTCATCCAGCCCCTTCAGCAAGGGGATGTTGGCAGCGAGTTCTAATGGAATCGACATTAAGCGGTAACCAGTCTTTACGAGGGTGCAACAGGCTTGATACAGAAGAACGCTCAGAACTTCAGATAATCATCCTGCAAAATGCCAATTTCGATATTCGAAAGAATGGGTGCCGGTTCGCGTTCGCGCGCCAGTTTTTCCAGCGATGCCACATTCGACAGAGAAAACAAATGGCCGTAAATCAGTGTCAGCGCGCCTGATTGATGCAACGCTGCCACTGCGGCGGCGTCCAGTGCGTCGAAGCGAGCCGCATCAATCCGATACAACCCTGACAAGGTGCGCGGCTGGCCGTCCGGCATGGTCAGCACCAAGTCCCAAGGCACCAGCAGATCAGCCTTCAGAATGGCCTGCAACGCATGATCGGTAGCCGCTTGATTGTCTTGCACCGACTTTAGAAAGTCTAATATCTTGCGTAAAAATTCGGTGGTCTGACCAGCCTCGTCAAACAGAGGGGTACCCGATTTTTCACTAAAATAACCGCCTTCGGGATCAATGATGACGGTTTGCTCGCCGCTATCCGAAAGCGCCGCAATCCCAAACGGTACAGCGCGAAACACAGCCGGAATATAACTGCCGCGCCACTGTCCCTGTTGATTGATGAACAGATTTTCATCAGATGACAACCCCATCAGGCCCAGCAGAGAAGCGCGGCCCTCATTCAGGCCGAACACCACCGGCATCCAGCGCAACGCTACCGTCACCTCAGCGGCAACCAGCGTGGCTAACGCTTTTTGGCGTGCAAATGCAAAAGGCTGCGGTGGATTCTGATGCCGCAAGTGACGGTGTGTGGTACTCGAAAGTGCTTCCAAAGGCATGATGGCAACTCCATTAGAATTCAACCAAGGTGCAGGACATCCTGCAAAACAACAAGCGCGCATTGTGGCACGAGCACTACCGCACACGCAATTGCGCTATTTGACGATACTAAACACGGAGCACCGGCGCGACCCTGCTGCCGCCAGTAGTAAAAAAAACATTCCGGCAGCAGGCTCCGAGCCGGTGCAGTCGCACCAGCCAGTCATTACCGCGCCGAAGCTAACAGATAATGTACGGAGTATGCTTAAAAAGACTACTTTCTACGCATGTTTAATATGCGTATATGATTAATACAACGCCATGTATCAATATCTGCCGGGCCTCGGGTTACGGTGACAGGGTGACGGGCGGCGCAGACCCTGTCAATTTACGGGCCCACCACTTGCACCCAGGCGGCGCAATCATTCAAGCTGCAGACCCGGTGTCGCAACACTCATGCGTTTCCACACGCGCTGCATGCCCTTTATCGCAATTACTTGCTGTCAACAACGGCGATGGCGCAGGTCGCAATCATCCGAAATAATGCCATAGCGTCCACCCGGATTGATCGGCACAGAAACGCGCCGGCTGTGACCCTGATTGATCTCAGTTTGTCAACAGGGCTTGTGGATTACTTGATGTGTGATTTACGTCTGAGTCGCTCAGCATAGTCGCGCTGTGCTCATGTACAGGCAATCCTGTATAGGGGAAAAACTGCACAGTTGTTTTGAGAACAAAAAATTTCTGCGCTACCCCATCACTCCGCAGTTTTTACTTTATGCTTTTACAGCCAACCTGCACGCTTCAGCCGACGGTACAGCAAAACACAGCCGACAATAATGCCGCCCAAAATTACCGGGTAACTCCATTTCCATTTCAGTTCAGGCATGTACTCGAAATTCATCCCATACAAACTAAATACCATGGTTGGCACCGCCAGGATAGCGCCCCAGCCGGCGAGCCGCTTGACCACTTCGTTCTGGCGAATAGTCACCTGTGCAAGGGCAACCTGCATGGCAGCATTAATCATTTCGCGCATCCGGTCGGCGGCATGGGTGACCCGGGTCACGTGGTCGATCACGTCTCGATAATAAATACGGTTTTCCTTAGGGATGATTTCGCTGTGAAAGCGCAGTAATTGCGTACAAATGTCGATTAAGGGCACTGCCGCCGCGTGCAGTGTCAGCAGTTCATTTTTCAGGCTATAAAAATTTTGTAAATTGTCTTCTTCAGAGCTAGGTTTGAACAGCTGGTTTTCAAAGTTTTTAAACCTTGCCTGCAGATTATCGATACACGGCTGATACTGATCGACCACGAAATCGATAATCGAATACAACACATAGCCGGGGCCATTTGCTAACCGGTCCGGCAGGCTCTCGGTGCGTTCCCGGACTTTGGCGTAACCCATTGACGGCCCATGCCGTATGGTGACAACGAAACGCGGCCCCAAAAAAATATGGGTTTCGCCGAACTGAATCTCTTCATCGGCTAACATCGCGGTATGCAAAACCAAAAATAGCGTGTCGCCATATTCTTCCAGTTTTGTCCGCTGGTGCGCCTTGTGTGCATCTTCCACTGCCAGGTCGTGCAAGCCGAATTCCTCCTGGATTTTACCCATCAATTCTGAGTCCGGCTCAAGCAATCCGACCCAAACAAAAGTACCGTCTTCCTCTAACACATCGCTGATGGCGTCGATCGTGATGTCTTCTAGCTTTTTACCGTTTCGGTACGCGCAACAATTGATAATCGCGTTTTGTGGCTTCATTGGTGCGTCTCCTTGTTATTTTCTGCTGTGGCAATTGTGTAATTCTGCCATGTATATATCGCTTACGCGGCAGGATCACGAAAGGTGAGAAAACCTGTCCGGTTTTGCGCGCAAATCTGGCGGATTTGGCTTGCTTGAAAGTGCGGATTGATCTTCCACCGGTAACACAATGGAGCAAAAGCAGCCAACCTTTAACCCTGTCGGCTATCGGTCATATGCGCACAATATTGCGCAAGCTCTTGCGGCACATCGCTGGGGCAAACGCCGCACTGCTTGTTGCCTGGCACGGCGAAATCAATGAACTTGGGATACGGCAAGTTCAAATTTGCCATGATGTGCTTGAACTCGTCTATCGAACGCGCTCCACCCAACCGCGGATTGCGTTGCTTTTCTTGCGCGATGGTCGAGACATGCCGGTTCTGGTAGTCGTGTGCTGGATACACCAGATAATCGTCAGGCAATGAAAATAGTTTTTCATTCACGCTTTTATGCAAGGCATCCGCATCGCCATTTTGAAAATCGGTGCGGCCACAACCGTCAATCAAGAGCGCATCACCAGTAAACACGCGGTCCGCGAACAAATAGGCGAAGTGGCCATCGGTATGCCCTGGCGTATGCAGTGGATGCAATTGCATGCTGCCGACATCGAAAGGCGTTCCTTCCTCGACACCAATATCGGCGCAGGTCAGCCGCTCGAAAACGGGCGCAGCGATCTTGCTGCCGACTCGTTTTTTTAATTCGAGCGCAGCGGTAATATGGTCTGCGTGAATATGGGTATCCAGGCTATAAGCCAAAGCAAGTCCAAGCCGGTTGACTTCAGCCAAATCACGCTCGATTGCGACGATGACGGGGTCAATCAATACGGCCAGGCCGGTTTCTTCGCATCCCAGCAAATAGGTGTAGGTGCTGGATAGCGGCTCAAACAATTGGCGAAATATCATTAACAATCCTTTTTCAGATCGGTGCTTGGCACCATGTACACGATTACAAATATACTCTTCTGTAAAAAGGTAAATTTAATCCATTGCGGGAAAAGGTCGACATGATAACGAGTATTGGGTTAGGACTTTTGATTGGCACAGTCATGGCTTTGACTGGTGCCGGCGGTGGCATACTCGCCGTCCCATTGCTGGTGTTTTTCGCCCATCTGGATGTTGCGCAGGCAGGGCCGATTGGCTTGCTAGCCGTGGGGTTGGCGGCTGCTTTGGGTGCTAGCTTCGGCTTGAAAACAAGGACGCTGCGCTACCGCGCCGCACTACTGATTGCAGGCGCAGGCATGTTGTTGTCGCCAGTGGGCTTCTGGTTGGCCCAGCGACTGGATAACCGTTCATTGGGCATCCTGTTTGGTTTCATCCTGCTGTTCGTCGCATTCAGAACCTACCGCCAGGCGCAAAAGAGAATGCGGGGCCAAGACCCTGCCCCAACGCTGGACTTGCCCTGCGTCCGAGATGCTGCCAGCGGCCGATTCATCTGGACTACAAAATGTGCGCGCGCTTTGGCGCTGTCCGGCACTATTGCCGGTTTGTTGTCAGGTCTACTGGGCGTCGGAGGTGGATTTGTCATGGTGCCGGCATTGCAACGCTATACAGACTTGACGATGCAATCTGTCGTAGAAACCTCGTTGGCGGTCATCGCTTTGATATCCCTTGCGGGCGTGGCAACCAGCGCTTCGGCGGGTCATCTGAACTTCGCTATTGCCATCCCTTTTTCCGGCGGGGCGCTTGCTGGAGTGATTGCCGGGCGCAACATTGCGTCGCGTCTGGCCGGCCCGCAGCTTCAAAAAGGATTCGCCTTGATATGCGTGGTAGTTGCTGCCGGGATGATGGCAAAGGCGCTGGCCTAACAATATCGAAGCTAGAGTTCGATTTTTTTAATATCCGATTGCTTGCAAAAGGATAAACCAGATTGCCTGGCGGCGGCCTTGCTGCAGGAAGCGATACGGTTCACACGGAACGGCAAGTGAAAACGTCAGGCTGAAATACCTGTTGCCTGCATGCAATTTTAGAAATTCGCCTTAACTGCCCAGACAATCAAGCAAATGCTGACGACTGCAGATGCTGCCATGCATGCGACTGCATATAATTTATTAAAATTGAATTTGCGTTTTTTTTGCTCCGCAGCAATTTCAGCGGCCTTCTGCAAAATATTTTCCATGGCATCCTCATTAAAATACGGCAACTAATTGCTGAAGGCCATTATATGAAAATATTTTTTATATTCAATAGTTAAATAAATAAATAACTGACGTTATGCATCACGCATGCAAAACATGAAAATCTTTATCCACGAAAAGCACGAAAACAGCAAGCAATGTCTCAGTAGTGCAGGCCTCCGTGCCTGCAATCCGATGCAGGCACGGAGGCCTGCACTACTGACAAACAACTGCAAAAAAATGGTGTCATGCAGTTTTTTCGTGTCTTTTGCGCTTTTTCTGGACTGTATTTTTGTGCGGCGCATCGGTTATTCAGGAAGCCGCCTTACCCAAAGCCGAAACTGCGAAATCCAGTCCACAACGCCTAAGGCTGCAGTGCGATGCGGCGTTTTTTGAGGAAGTCAGGAACCTTGGCCGCGACCTGCCGGTTGACCGATTCCAGCCACAGCGGATCGATCTTGCGCAATCCGTAATGGCTTCCCAGATGGTTGCCAATATGCAGCAGCAACTGGGCCGATACTTCGGCATCGGCTTCAGCTCTGTGCGCTGCGCTGTTGAAACGGATGCGCAGCGCCGACGCCAGCGCCGCCAGCTTGTAACTGGCCATGCCGGGAAACACCCGCCGTGACAACTTGAGCGAGCAAATCAAGCCTTGATGGGCCGGACTTAAACCTTGCATCCGGCTTTCCGCCAATAGAAACCGCAGATCGAAACTGGCGTTATGCGCCGACAATGCGTCGCTACCGATAAAATCCAGCAACTGCGGCACCACCACTGAAACACGCGGCGCGGCATTCACCATCGCTTGCGAGATTCCAGTCAGGCCGGTAATGAAGGAAGGAATCCGCACGCCGCAATTGACCAGCGACACATAGCGTTCAACAATTTTGCCATCAACGATACGCAATGCCGCAACCTCGGTAATACGATCGCCCATATCCGGGGACAAGCCTGTTGTCTCAAAATCCAGCATCACAATCGGTTTGTCGAACACGGCGCATTCTTTCTGACTAATATTAAGAGGGGCATTATCTCAGGCACATAAAGCGGCCTGCATAGAGTCCATCAAGGCTGTTTCTTAATCAGTGAAGACAAGGCGGCAAAAGGATTATGGGTCGCCGCTTGCACCCCGCCGCTGCCCTGCGCCGACGTGCCCTGCTGATCGGCTTCCAGATAGCGCGAATGTTCGTTGTCGTGGCAATACAGACAGAGCAATTCCCAGTTGCTGCCATCCGGCGGATTGTCGCTGTGATTATGGTTGCGATGATGCACAGTCAATTGCGACAAATTAGTCAGGGTGAATTCCCGCATGCATCGGCCGCAAATCCACGGATAAATTTTCAGCGCCCGCTCGCGGTAGCCCAGCTCACGCTGATCGGCGTTACGGCGCGCATCGGCGACGATCTTGTCCAGCTTGGCGCTGTCCGGTTTTTTTGGCAACATGGTTATTCCTTTGCTTTAGTAGTGCAGGCCTCCGTGCCTGCATGCAGGCACGGAGGCCTGCACTACTTGTTCATCAGTTATATTAACGGCCAATATATCACTACCTCCCGTCATTCAAACACGGATCAAAGGACATCATCGTGCGCTTCATCCATACCTCGGACTGGCATCTGGGCCAGACCTTGCACACTTTCGAACGCAGCTTCGAACATCAACACTTTCTGGACTGGCTGCTCGATACGCTCGTCGCCGAACAGGCGGAAGGCTTGCTAATCTGCGGCGACATCTTTGACAACGCGAACCCGTCCGCCGCTTCGCAAAAGCAGTTGTACCGCTTTTTGCAGCAAGCCAAAACGCGGGTGCCACATCTGAACATTGTCATCATCGCCGGCAATCATGATTCGCCGGGCCGACTGGAAGCGCCGGCGCCGCTGCTGGAAACATTGGGCGCGACCGTGATCGGCTTTGTTGCGCGCTTGCCGGACGGCGCAATCGACCTTGCGCGGCTGGTGGTACCGCTCAAAAATCGATTGGGCGAAATCGCCGCCTGGTGTCTGGCCATCCCTTTCCTGCGCCCCGGCGATGTGCCGCGTGTTGAAAAAGGGTTGGAAACAAACACAGAAACCGCGAACGATCCCTACATGGAAGGCATTGCGTTGCTATACCGCCAGGCGCTGCAACATGCGCTGACATTGCGCCAGCCCGGCCAGGCGATTATAGCGCTGGGCCATTGCCACATGGTGGGCGGCGAAATATCGCAAGACTCCGAGCGCCGCATCGTCATCGGCGGCACCGAAGCGCTGCCGGCCGGCATCTTCGACCCGGCCATCGCGTATGCCGCGCTAGGCCATTTGCACCTGGCGCAAAGTGTCGGCAAGCAAGCGCACCTGCGTTATTGCGGCAGTCCGCTGCCGATGTCGTTCGCCGAAGTCAACTACCCGCATCAAGTGTTACGCGTCGATCTGAACGGCGAAACGGTAGCCGATATCACCGCCCTGCCGGTGCCGCGTGCAGTCGAATTGTTGCGCGTGCCGAAACAGCCTGCGCCGCTGCAAGAAGTACTTGCTGCGCTGGCAGCGCTGGCACTACCAGACCAGGCAGATTTGCAACGACAGCCGTATCTGGAAGTGCGGGTCTTGCTAGATGCACCCGAACCAGGTGTGCGGGCGCGCGTAGACGCGGTACTGGAAGGCAAGCCAATACGACTGGCAAAAATTGATACCCACTATGCAGTTAAAACCAACAACGTTAACGCGCCTGCATCGCTAGACCAACTGGAACGGCTGCAACCGGACGACATCTTCAACCGGCTCTACCGCACCAAATATGATGCCGACGCGCCGCTCGAACTGCGCGCCGCCTTTGCCGAATTGATGCTCAACCCAGTCGAAGATATCCATTGAAATCCTGCAATCCTGTATTTGCTCCCCTCTCCCGCAAGCGGGAGAGGGGCCGGGGGAGAGGGAGGTCGCAATATGCCAGGTATCAAAACAAGGCGCAACCTGGATTGCATTGCCATATTGATGCGGCTGGAATGTTTGCGGGCCCCTCTCTCCCGGCCTCTCTCCCGCAAACGGGAGAGAGGGGCAAAACAATGGATTACTAAATGTGTAGATACCTATGCCCTGCAATGGAGGGACTCCGCACAATCACTCCCCTGAAAACAACCCAATAAACCTGCTCAATGGAAATCCATTCACCCCACCACCCTGCCAGACTCCCCGACGATATCCGCACTTGGGCCAGAGAAATGCGCAGCGGCATGACCGACGCCGAAGCATTGCTGTGGAAGCTATTGCGCAATCGTCTTCTCGCTGGTGCAAAATTCAGACGACAGCATCCGGTCGGACGCTACATTCTGGATTTTTACTGCGATGGACGTAAGCTCGGCATTGAGCTTGATGGCGGGCAGCATGGCGAGGCGGTGGCGTACGATCAGGTACGGGATCAATGGTTGCGCGGGCAAGGCATCCACATAATGCGCTTCTGGAATAACCAGATGCTGACGGAAACGGAAGGTGTCTTGGAGTCGATTTATCAGGTGTTGCAAGCTGTTGCGTCGGTAAATATCCGCAATACGGCTCCGACGACCGCCCTCATCCCCGGCCCTTCTCCCGCTTGCGGGAGAAGGGAGAAAAATGAAAAGTAAATAAATAAGATATGAAAATCCTTGCAATCCGTGGCAAAAACCTGGCCTCACTGGCGGGCGAATTTGAAGTCGATTTCGAACAGGAGCCGTTGAAATCAGCCGGCCTGTTCGCCATTTCCGGCCCCACCGGCGCCGGCAAAAGCACGTTGCTGGATGCACTGTGCATGGCGTTGTATGAAAAAACGCCGCGCTTGTTGAAAGCCGGCGGCATCGGCTTGCCCGACGTTGGCGACAACACCATCAGCCAGCAAGACGCCCGCAACCTGTTGCGGCGCGGCACCGCAGAAGGGTATGCCGAAGTCGATTTCGTCGGCAACGATGGCATTGCCTACCGCGCCTGCTGGAGCGTACGGCGTGCACGTGGCAAGGCGGGCGGCAGCTTGCAAAAAACCGACATGAGTCTGAAACAATTGCCCGACCTGCAACCGATCGGTGGCACCAATAAAGAAGTCCTGGCTGAAATAGTGCAACGCATCGGCCTCTCCTTCGACCAATTCACCCGCGCGGTGCTGTTGGCGCAAAACGAGTTTTCCGCCTTCCTGAAAGCCGACGACAACGAGCGCGGCGAATTGCTGGAAACCCTGACCGGCAGCGCCATCTATAGCGCCCTGTCGCAGCGCGCCTATGCCCGCGCCAAGGAAGAACAGCTCAAATTGCAGCGCATCAATGACCAACTGGCCGACCAGCGACCGCTCCCCGACGATGCCCGCAGCCAACTGGAACAAGACAGCAGCGCCGCCAACGCTGCCGTCAGCGCGCTTGACCGGCGCAAAACCGAACTCGACACCCAACTGCGCTGGCATCAGGACGACAACAAATTCCACCAAAACGAACAACTGGCGCAAGCCCAATTGCAGCAAAGGCAAGCGCAACAAGAAGCCGCCGCCGAACGCCGCACCGACCTGCAACGGGTTGAATCGGTACAAGCCGCCCGCCCGTTGGTGGCCGAAGTAGACCGACTGACGCGCACCATCGCCCAGGATCACAGCGCGATTACCGATTGCCAGGCCAAGCTGACCAACACCGGGCAAACCCGTCGGCAGGCCGACGCCGCGCTGGAAATCGCGCAATGCACGCTGGCGGACGCCGAGCAAGCGCAAAGCAACGCCGCCCCCACGCTGGATCAAGCCAAGGCGCTCGACGCCCGCATCGACACATCGCTGCCCGCGCATCGTCAAGCGCAGCAAGCGCAAATCGATGCCGGTCAAACTGCCGCGCTGGCACAGAAAAACCTGCACAGCAAGCAAACCGAAATCACCGACGCGCAACAAAAGCAGCAAGCCACCGAACATTGGCTAGCGCAACACGCAGCGCTGCAAACGCTGGCGGAAAGTTGGCCGCGCTGGGATATACTCCTAAAGCAGGCATGCACTTTCCGCATTGAAACAGTTCATGTTGAAGGCATACTGGCAACATTTTTACAAACTGAAGCCAAGCAGAGCGCACAGCTCAACGCGACGACCCAGGCGCTTGCCGCAGCCGGCATCACACTGAATGAGGCCGACCAGCAGCGCCGGCACGCCGCGCAGCAACACGCCGGCATCGACATCGCCGCGCTGCAAGCACGCAAGCACAACGCAGAAATCCGCCGCGACCAACTCGGCAGCGCCGAGCAAATCTGGCGCGCACTGGCCGAGCATCAAACCCGCCAACAAGCGCTGCACACGCAAAGCCAAAACAGCCGGCAAGCCGCAATCCAAGCCGATACTGCATTGGCCCAAGTCAGCGCACAGATCCCGGCGTACAGCGCTGCATTGGCGCAAGCCGAACGCTCGCTAAAAAGCGCCGAAGCCGCCTGCGGTGAAAACGTAGAAACCTTGCGCGCCGCACTGGAACCGGACGCGCCCTGCCCGGTCTGCGGCGCTACCGCGCATCCATATTCTGTAGACAATCCGCAACTGCACGCGATGCTGGCCAGCCTGCAAACCGAAGTTGCCCAATGCCGCCGGCAATCTCAACACGCGCACCAACAGCAAGCCACCCACAGCGCGGACGCCGCCGGCCACCGCAGCCAATTGGCTGCCACCGGGCAAGAACAACAACAATTGCAGGCCGCGCTAGAACGCCACCAGCAAGACTGGCAAGCGCACCCGATTGCCAGTGAATTAACAGAGATTGATGCCGCACAACAAGCCGACTGGTTCACCGGCCAGCGCACCACCGTCCAAACCCAACTGCACAGCATCAACCAGATCGACGCCGATTGGCGCAACGCCGCTCAAGCCAAAGACCAAGCCCAAGCTGCATTCGAGCGCGCGGCGACAGAACACAACGCAAAGAAAGAAGCCGCCGGCGCGATGCAAACCGCACTGTTTGAGACCCAATCCAGACAACGCGCCGGCACCGAACAAAAGCACCAAAGCCAGCAACGCTTAACCCAGTGCCTGAACCAACTCGATGCCGCCTTCAGCGATCCGCTTGACACGGAAAATGGAAAAATCGGCTGGAGAATCGACTGGCAGCAACAGCCGGACGCCTTCTACAGTCAATGCGAGCAAAACGTAGAGCAATGGCAAACCCAGCGCAATGCCCGCGACCAAGGCCAGCAACGCAACGCCACCCTGACGCTGGAACGCAGCGGATTGTTCGATGCGCACAGCAAGGCAGCAGCCGATCAATTGCGCGCCAGCAGCACCTTCGCCGCCAGCGACGCCGCATTGAAAGCGATGCAAGCCCAACGCCACGCGCTATTTAACGGCCAGCAAGTACAACAAATTGAAACGCAACTTGCCAACGCGATTGCCGCTGCCAAAACCTTGTTGCTCCAGCGCACCCAAGTCAGCAACGACAGCAAGCAAGCCCAAACCCGTTTTAGCGAAGCGCTGGAACAAGCCAAAGCGCGCCTCGCCAACCACACCAGCGAAGCCCAAGCCGCCGCCGAGCAAGTCGCCGACTGGATCAGCCGTTTTACCGTTGCAAATAATGTTCCCAATAATTTTGTCGACAACGCCGATTCCGACAACGCATTAGCACCATTCGACGCCACCCAACTGCACGCGCTGCTAGCCCACCCCGCCGACTGGACCGCCTTTGAGCGCAAGCAATTGCACGCAATCGACGCCGCCGCCCAGCAAGCCGCCACCGTGCTGCAAGAGCGCAGCAGCCAACGGCAAGCGCACCAACAACAGCGCCCACCGCAAGATGCCAATCCAGCCGATACAACCCATATAGAAAACTCGCTGGATGCAACACAAGCCGACGCGATTGCGCCCCAGCTTGCAACCGACCTCAGCGCCAACCGAATAGACACGCTGCAGCAAGCGCTGCACACCCTGGCCGCCGAGCGCCAGAGCGCCCACGCCACAGCCACCGAACTGCAACTGTCATTAGCCCAAGACCAGGCGCGCCGCGTGCATGCGGCCGACATGCTCACCATCATCGCCAAACAGGAAGCCACCTACCGGCTGTGGGCGACACTCAACGACCTGATCGGCGCTGCCGACGGCAAAAAATTCCGCAACTACGCGCAGCAAACCACGCTCGACGTACTGCTCGGCTACGCCAACCGCCACCTGAACGAACTCTCGCGCCGCTACCGGCTGCAGCGCATCAGCGACACGCTGGCGCTGATGGTGGTGGATCAGGACATGGGGGATGAATTGCGCTCAGTCCACTCGCTATCCGGCGGCGAATCGTTCCTGGTATCGCTAGCGTTAGCGCTCGGCCTCGCATCGCTATCAAGCAACCGGGTGCGGGTCGAATCGCTGTTCATCGATGAAGGTTTCGGTAGTTTGGATGCCGACACGCTGCGCGTTGCAATGGACGCGCTAGACGGCCTGCAATCGATGGGCCGCAAAGTCGGCGTGATCTCGCATGTGCAGGAAATGACGGAACGAATTGCGACCCGGATATTGGTGCAGAGAACGGCGGGAGGGAGGAGTTTGGTGGGGGTTGGGTGAGTTTTTCAAGCGTTTCCCTATGGCAAAGTAAATCACATAAGAAATTTTTCATACCAGAGAGACTTTTTTCAATGATCAAGAAAATTAAATCAATAAAAAAACTTGCCGTTTTTAATGACTTTGACTGGAACAAATCGGTCAGAAACAAAAACGATACCGTTGGTGAATTCGAGAGGGTCAATATCTTGTATGGACGAAATTATTCTGGAAAGACTACTACATCTCGAATTATTCGAGCCATGGAAACTGGCGTGCTATCTGATAAATATCCCAACCCTGAATTCAATGTCGAGTTTCAAGGGAATATCAACTGCACTCAAAATTCATTAAAAAATCACAATCAAATCATTCGTGTTTTTAATGAAGATTTTGTTAAAGACAATCTCAGTTTTATATCCAATTCAGATGATAGCATTAAGTCTTTTGCCATCCTTGGCGATGACAATAATAGGCTTGAACTTCAAATAAAAAATGAAGAAGGCATACTTGGAGCAGAAGACGTTGGAACAGGACTTCTAGGAAATTTAAAGAACTCTAATTCATCGTTCACCCTTGCTCAACAACAAACGAGGGATAAAGAAAAGGCATTGGAAGATAAATTATCAGTAAAAGCAAATAAGACTGGTACAGGAATTAAACACAATAAACTATATGGAGATGCCACATATAACGTTCCAAAACTCGAAAAAGATATTGGTAGGGCCACATCGTCCAACTTTATTCGCACTGAAGACGAAGTCACTACTCAGTTAATATTATTACTAAAAGAAGAACCAAAACCAATTATCTCTGAAATATTAGAAATTAATCTCTCTTTCGCGACACTTTTTGACGATACCAAGATATTACTTGAGAAAAAAATATCAATTTCCGAACCAATTCAAGAACTTTTGAATGATGCTTTACTTCAAGATTGGGTGCGTTCCGGTAGACAGCATCACGATGACAACCGAAAAACATGTGGTTTTTGCGGAAGCCTATTACCAATGGACCTAAGAGAAAAATTAGATAGACATTTTAATAAAGAATCTGAAGAACTACGAACATCCATTGAATCCATGACACACCAGATCGCCAAAGAAATGGGGCGAGCTACTAAATTGAATGGATTTAATGAAGTAGATTTTTATTCTTTTTATAAAACAGAATTCAAAAAACTTATAATTGAACTTGAAAATACATCAAAGAAATATATTGAAAAATTAACTGAATTAAATGATGCTTTAGACATCAGAATTGCGAATATATTTATACCCATCAGCATTCAACCACTAGAAAATTTCTCTTCTGAAATTAGTAACATACTTTCAAATTTCGAAATTCTGCGAGCTAAGTCCAATGCCTATACAGGTACATTAGCTAAGAAGCAGCAAGACGCAAAAACCACCTTGCGTTTAAACGATGTGCTGTTGTTTTCGGAAAACATCCAATACTCAAAAGAATTGGCCGAAATTTCTGAGTTAACAACATCAGAATCGACTGCAAAGGACGAAACAGCTAAAGCAGCATTACTTGTTAAAGAACAAAGAGAAAAAATCAATGCTCTAAAATCACAGCTTAGAGATGAAAGTAAAGGAGCTGACCGTGTTAATTTTTACCTGAATCATTTTTTTGGCCATGATGCATTGTCCCTAAAAGCGGAAGAGAGCGAGGGACGATATCGGTTTGAAGTCATTCGCAATGACAATAAAGCCCATCATTTAAGCGAAGGTGAGTGTAGTTTGGTTGCGTTTTGTTATTTTATGGCAAAACTTGAGGATATAGAAACTAAAAATAATAGCCCAATTATTTGGATTGATGACCCAATTTCAAGCCTCGATGAAAATCATATATTCTTTTTATTCAGCTTAATAGACAATGAAATTGTCAAAAATGACACATTCAAACAATTATTTATATCAACTCATAACCTTGATTTTTTAAAGTATTTGAAACGATTGTATTCAAAGGATCTCGCTGGAAAGGATATTGAGCGCCGTTATTTCATTATTGAAAAAGGAAGTACTGGAAGTATAATTAGACTTATGCCGTCATATCTTAAGGACTACGTTACAGAGTTCAACTACTTGTTTCATCAAGTATATAAATGTGCCACGGCTGATACAAATTCGATTGAAATCAATCATGATTGCTTCTATAACTACGCAAACAATGCGAGAAAATTTTTAGAAGCTTATCTTTACTACAGATATCCAAATGCAAACGAAAAAGATAATGGGAAATTATCACGTTTTTTTGGTGACAACCCAATTGCTGCGACAATTACTAATAGACTCAACAACGAGTACTCACACCTTGAGGGAATATTTGAAAGGAGTATCGCCCCAATAGACGTTCCAGAAATGAAAAAAGTAGCTCAATTCATTTTGGACAAAATTGAAGAAAAAGACCCTGATCAATACAAAGCACTACTTGAAAGTATTGGTGTGCCAACTTAATAAACAAACGTAGCTCGTAGATTTGGCTGCTAAACCCAACATTTGGAATGTATAGAAGGCCGTAAGGCGCAATTCGTAGGGCGTCAATAAGCGCAGCGCATTGCGCCGTATGTTCTGCGCATACCTACAAGTGTATTTTTAAATACCACAATTGATACGGGCGGTAATGTGCCTGTTTTAATTGATACTCCACATTTTTCATAAAAACAAGAAGGCTGGGCTGCGCAACGCATCACCCATGCACCCTCAGCATGCGGCGCAATGGTGAAGCAGGGATTTCGTGGGGTACTGCCCCGCGCCTGCGGAACGGTATCCGCTTGCAAGCGGATATGCGCCCTGCAAGGGCTTCGCTTATTGCGCCCTACAGTTGGGCAACGGCCGGGCGTTACGTCTTGGCGCGCTCCACCGCATGTTGCATATGCTAAATTCCAACAATGCCCACACCCGACGCGCTTGGCATCCGGGCGGCACTTATTTCTTCACTGTGAATCTGCTGCAGCGATTCGGCAACGATTTGCTGGTGCAGCATATCGATCTTCTGCGCGACGCTGTGCGGGTGGTTCGGGTCACGCATCCTTTCACCATCCACGCCTGGGTCGTGTTGCCGGATCATTTGCATTGCGTAATCGAACTTCCGATTGGCGATGCGGATTTTGCGGTACGTTGGCGTCTGATTAAAATCCGCTTTTCCAAATCACTTCCGAAAACGGAATGGCGCTCCGCCACCCGTGTGCGTCGTGGCGAACGGGGTATTTGGCAACGCCGTTATTGGGAACATTTGATTCGCGATGACCGTGATTTTGCTGCGCACATGGATTACGTCCATATCAATCCGCTCAAGCATGGTTTGGTTCGCAAGGTGATTGATTGGCCGTATTCGACGTTTCACCTGTTGGTAGGTCGCGGTGTTTATCCCGCAGATTGGGCAGGTGGCGATGAGGAGCAATCGGGTTATACGGAGTAGGCATGCGGCGTAATGCGCTACGCTTATTACGCCCTACGGGATCCCAAGTTGCCGTCGAGCCGGAACTCGATACCGTCGTCTGGCCGAATGGGCTTGTTCTTGCGCCTGAGTTTGTGTATTTCACAGCATTCAAAAACGATCCGTCGCTGCAGTCGCAATTCAAGAAGTGGGGCTATATTTCGTGATGTTCGTCATGTCAAGGTAGCTTGGGCTGCCAAACCCGAGATTGAATATTCGCGGATATTTGCGGGAAAACCTCAGTGCCTGCCCCTCCTGGAAGTTAATTAACTAACGAACAATACCGGCAGCATTGCCCGGACATCGCCATGCAACGATGTCAATGTTTCCTCAAAAGAGAACTGCGGCATCTGTTCGCGAACGAGAGTTGCAACGGCGCGCGCTTGAGCCAGATCGCGTGGCTTCTTGATCGGGTCGCGCGTGTTCAGGCCGGATAACCATGCCTTGTGCAACGCGAATGCGCGCGGGTCGGGCACTTTGATCGGTACCGGCCAGCCGTCTTCATCAATCGCGATCGTATCGATTTTCGGCGTGTTTAACAGCCATTGCAGCCCAGGCACTTCCGCTGCCACCAGATCTGATGCGCCAAAGGCCACCGCGTCCGCCCGCTGCATTCCGTGCGGGGCAATGACCAGATCCACCATGAACTGACCCGCATTGGCAGCGCGGTACCCATTCTCGCGGACGCATTCAAATGTCTTGTCGGCTTTTTTCAGCAAGCCCAGCAAACCATCGCCATCGATTTTGTCTGACACCAGAGTGATTTTATGGCGGGCATCATAGAATAAATCGACATCGCCGAAAGCGAGCAATTCGAGCAGGAAATGCGCGCCGCCGGCCGATTCGTACCCATACAGGGCTTGCGTGCCAATCACCGTGAAATTTTCATGGGGGCCGGCTTCATCCAGTTCCCGCAGCACGCGCGCCACGACGCGGGGGACGCGCCCCAGTCGTAATGCTTTGCTAAACCTTGCCTGTTCGACAATTTGCTCTGTTATCAGTCGCAAGCGCTCCTGCGCCGCCGCACGTCCGTTGGTGAATGTGAGTAATATTGCCTCGGTCTCGGGCGAGCGTCGGCCCAGCGACTTGCCATTTCCACGCCTATCCTGGTCTTTGAACAGATACTCGGTGCCGCGAACCGTCTTCCAGCGCATACCGTAGCGGTACGTTTTCGCGTGGCGCTGTGCGACACGATAATTGTCGAAGAGTTGTTCACTGTTGACCAGGTGGAGTCGTTGCTGATTGGATAGCAGCTTCATGATGTTTCCGGCAAAATATTGATTTCTATTATTTTGCCGGAAACATAACTGTGACGCAAGGCCGGGCATGGTTGTTTCCGGCGGGATCGGCATGTTTGGATTCTTGCCGGATACACGCTTTCCCCTGGATGCTCACTTGATACGCTAGACAGACCACGATTTTTTTCTGATCAAAGCAACTCTGACACCATCAGTGAGCCAATCCGGCACAGCTTTGGAGCACATGATGGCGAGTATTACTACCCGTAATCTGGATGAGAGCATCAATCCGGTGCGCAGCGTTGCATCGGCAGCGCCAAGGATTGATAACTTCCAAGCCGCACCGGTATTAATGAGCACTTATGGCGCGGCAAGACCCGCTCAGCGCGCCAGTTTGCATCAAGATGCTTGTTGCAAACGATAGCTCACCAACTCATCAATCGACAACAAGACCAGATCATGGGCAATCGCATATTTCACGACATCATTGCCCTTGGCCATGCTGCCATTCGGATTCATCAATTCGCTTAGTACGGCTGCCGGCATCAGCCCCGCCATCTGCACCAGATCGACCGAACCTTCAGTATGGCCGCGTCGGCTGAGGACACCGCCAGGTGCTGCACGCAACGGGAATACATGCCCTGGTCGGGCCAGATGGTCCGGCTGTGCGTCAGCGGCAACTGCGGCCAATACGGTGGTGACCCTGTCCGCTGCCGAGACACCGGTGGTCACGCCATGCTTGGCTTCGATGGTGACCGTAAATGCCGTGCCATAACGGCTGTCATTCTGCGCGACCATCGGCGGCAACTGTAATTGCTGCAATTTTTCATCGGTCAAACACAGGCAAACAATCCCGCTGCAATCACGGATCAATACTGCCATGGATTCTACGGTGACCTTTTCAGCGGCGAGGATCAGATCGGCTTCATTTTCCCGATCGAAATCATCCATCAGCAAGACCGGGCGTCCCATCCGCAAATCGGATAAGGCGCGCTGCAATCTTTGGTCGAATGGGGCTTGAGGTGTTTCTGCATTGGCAGAAGGTCTGGTGGGACTTGGTACAGTGCTGATAATCATATTTGAAACGCTCCGGCAAAAAAAGAATGTGCAAAAGACGTTTCAGGGGATTTGTTGAATAGCCAAGCAAAAGCGACCGCAGTGTAAAACTGTGGACACTTTATGCGTGGCGCATCTTCTCTCATCCGGACTATGACCGTCGGCCCTGGAATCACACCAGATCTGCTGACCTTGCAAGGCAAATCCTGAAGTTCAGAATCCGCCGTCGACTGCAAGCGCTCGCGGGCTTGTCCGGGCACAAAACCACTGTGCCAGAATTTACCGCCGGTGGGGAATTTCACCCCGCCCTGAAGACGTGCTACCTGCCGATAAATTCTCGGCCCGCAAATTATACGTAAAACGATGCTTACCTACACTGGCTTTGAAGACAATGTGCGCTTATGGCAACTTTGGATAATCCCGAGTTCAGCATTTACGGGCGACGGCTATCTCATTGGGTTTTGCAGAGGCTCAATTTATGTAGAAATCAAAGCCGTAAGGCGTAATTCGTGGCGTCAATAAGTGCAAGGCCGTAAGGGGTAATTCGTAGGGCGTCAATAAGCGAAGCGCATTGCGCCGCATGTTATACGCATACCTACAAGTGTATTTTCAATACCGCAATTGATACGAGCGGAAACGTGCCTTTTTAATTGATACTCCATGTTTTTTATAAATTCATTAAGGCTGCGAGGCCAGTAAAGCCGTGGCTTCACGCCATCAGCATGCGGCGTAATGCGCTGCGCTTATTACGCCCTACTCACTCCAAGTCGAGAGAAATTTCTCTAAAATAAAAAATTTATCCTGCATGACGACTAAATATATAAATTTTTTAAAACAGTAATTATTTGCTGTAAAACAGTACATAATAGCGGCAAAATAATATCCCGGAGAGCGCTATGTCGTTAATGAATTCACCTACTTACTCCAAAGCCAATACTTTTCACGGTTCTGCTTGCATCAAGCTGCGCTTCACGGCGCAATGCATGCGCTTGCTCAGCGCGGGTTATGCCGCTTGGGTTTTGTGGCAAATTTTGAATTGGTGGCTTAACGCGGAGCGCTTGATGCGCCTCGCGGGGGGATATTTAAACCGGGACTTGAGTGGCATGGCGACGTGGCAGCGCATGGCTGCACTCGGTTTGGATATGGTTGCGTGGACCCTGCTGCTTGCTGCCGTGATTTATTGCTGGAAGTTTCTGGGCAACTTGCGCAATAGTGCCGGCTTTTCAAGGCAAGGCGCGCATCAGTTCATGCGCTGTGCCTGGCTGGCCATTGCATGCGAAACCGTCACCCTTTTGTCGCGCCCGCTGCAAAGCTATTTCATCACCGCGCACTTAAGCGCTGCCGAACAAGTTTTTCAATGGCAATTCAGAGCTTCTGATTTGCAAGGCATCATTCTGTGCCTTGCTCTGCTGATGTTTGCGCTGGTGTACGCATGGGCGCTCGAAATCGCCGAAGAAAACAAAGGGTTTGTCTGATGCCTATTGTAGTTAACCTGGACGTGATGCTGGCCAAACGAAAAATGCGCTCACGCGATCTAGCGCACCTGGTGGGCATCACCGAACAAAACATCTCGCTGCTCAAATCCGGCAAAGTCAAAGGAGTACGGTTTGACACGCTGGAGCGTATTTGCGAGATTTTGAACTGCCAGCCGGGCGATATTCTGGAGTTCGTCGCTGAAGACCGAACGCCAATTTCATAACCCACTTAACAGGTCAGAGCTATTGAATGAAATTAGGCAACTTCAAAATGAAACCGCCTGCCCTTGGCAGTCAAAAGATATCCTTTAATTTTTAGAGCAACCTCCATTTTTTATGAATACTCTCCGTTTAATTCCTCTTCTTAATAAATCTAAGTCCAGTTGCGTTCTCGCGGCATTAGCCTCGTTATGCCTAGTCGCCTGTAAAAGCATTCGCATGCAAACTTTAGACGAGGCTACCGCGCTAGTTTATTTGTCCGGACAATCCAAAGTACAGTCTGATTGCAAAAATCAAAACGCCACATTTGATATTAACGATTGCAGGAAGCAGTCAACAGTTACCTATGACCAGTACAAAAAAGAACGGGAAAAGCTGAGGATTACTAACAGCCCGTCGATGTAAGCAATTGATGAATACTTGTCAATGTTACTTTCATTTGCACCCAGGAGTAACTGGGGCCAACACCCGCGTTAAATCATTAAAACGCTCCTTGTGTTTATATGGCTACCTTTATCGCCCCGGTTGTGCTTACCAATCCATGACTGTGGTCTGCGTGTCAGGCGAGACAGTTCTGCCTGGAGTTCGTCGCTGAAGACCTGACGCCAATTTCACAAACCGCCAATTCACCCCGAACTTGACTTGCTCAGGTTATTTTTGAACATAAATACCCCTATGCGAACACTCTCAAAACTCACTTTGGCCGCAGCCACGCTGTCTGTTGTGCTACTTGGCGTTTGTACCGCCGCTCCCTCACACCCAAGCCTGCGCGATGATCAAAAGGGCCAATCCATACTTGCAAAACTGGTGCCCGTGCGCCAATACGTGGCTGACTGGAATGGCAATGGGGGCTACCAATTATCGCCAGATGGCGCGCAATTGATGTGGGTTGCCCGCAAAGGTCTGGGGCCTGGATTATTTGTTAAAAACTTGCAAACCGGCACTGTTCGCAGTTATGCCATTCCCGTTCCGGGGCAATGGGCCGAGGACAGCCGTCATGTACTGATTCAATTGGATAACGGCAATGAAAACGCCCATGTATACCAACTGGACACCTTGTCCGCAGATACAAATCTCAAAGACTTGACCCCGTTCGCCGGGTCCAAGTCGTTCATTCACTCCTTGGTGCAGGGCAGCCCAGACCTGTTGATTGCCAATAACCAGCGTAATCCCAAGGTATTTGATCTGTACCGTTACGACCACGCATCAGCCAAATTGAACCTGCTCGCCGAAAACCCCGGCAGCGTTGCATTGTGGCTCACCGATAAGGTCGGTCATGTTATAGGACGTGCGCGCAAAGACGCCGAGCAATGGGTTTATGAAACCCCAAGCGATTCAAGCAACACTATGTGGCAGGAGGTGTTCAAGGTCAGTTACTTTGATACGGTTCAACCCCTGGCCGTTACAGCGGATAAAAAATTTCTATGGGCGCTTTCCAATCAAGGTCGCGACAAGCTGGCTCTGGTCAAGCTGGACCTGCTCAGCGGCTCAGAACAGGTGATCTATGCCGACCCGCGTGGGGATGTATCTCAGGCTTTGATCAGCGCCAAGACATTAGAGCCGATGGCCGTGTCGCTCGACCCCGATTACCAAGAGTGGAAATTTTTCGATGTGCGCCTGCAAGCGGCGATTGACAAAATAAGAGGCACCTCGCACACGCGGCTGGATATTGTCAGCGTCAGCCGTGATGAAAACCTGATCGTGGCTTTTGTCATGCGTGAAACCGGCGGGCAAACCTTGCTCTACAACGTGGCGCAAAACCAGACTGAGTTACTGGGCGAGCATTCGCAAAGCCGCATCCATGCCATTAGCTCCTTGCCTCGGCAACAACCGCTTCACTTTCCAAGCCGCGACGGCCTGGACCTGCATGGCTATGTGACCCTGCCCGCAGGCAGCAATGGCCAGGCTTTGCCCACCGTGGTCTATGTACATGGCGGCCCGTGGGCGCGTGATGTTGCCTTTGGGGGTGACCCCATTCCCTCGTTTCTGGCTAATAGAGGCTATGCGGTGTTGCAAGTCAATTACCGCGGATCGAGTGGGTATGGTCGTGCTTTTATGGAGGCGGCAAGGGGTGAATTTGCGGGCAAGATGCACACCGATTTGCTGGACGGCATTGACTATCTGGTGGCCCAAGGTGTCACCGATCCTCACAAAGTTGCCATCATGGGGGCCAGTTACGGCGGCTATGCCAGCATGGTGGGCATGACATTCACCCCCGATCGCTTTGCCTGCGGCATCAGCTTGGTAGGTATGTCCGACCTGGTGAGCCTTATGGAAAACGCACCGCCGTACTGGGACTTGAACAAACCCTGGTGGCTGAAATACGTGGGCGACCCGGCCAAGCCCGAAGAACGCATCGTGATGGATGAGAAATCGCCCTTGTACCGTGCAGACCAGGCACAAGGACCGATGCTGATACTGCACGGCGCGCGAGACTCACGGGTCAATGCCGATCAATCGACGCGGATGGCGCAAGCGTTGAGCAAGGCAGGTAAGTCTGTCGATATTTATGTTTACAAGAACGCTGGACACGGTCTGCATCGGTGGCCCGACAAGTTAAGTTATTTCAGAAAAACAGAGGACTTTCTGGCGCAATGCCTGGGCGGGCGTAGCAGTGGATTTGATTTTTACCAACTGGGAAGCTGGGCGTTATAACCATGCAATCAATAATCACAAAATTCCTTATCGTTGCCGCTCTAAGCTTACCGTTTGCAACGTGGGCATTTTTTAAACCTGTACGTGTATTGGCCCCGGAACTGGCTGGCGTCACCTGTATCAACAAGCATATATGCGTTGAAAAAATGCGCCAAGCCAAAGAGGCCATCCGCTTGTATACAGATGCAATGTCGTTTGTGCGCTCCAATGGTGGAGACATCCACGCCAACCCACGAGCCTTATTTTGCTCAACATTAAAGTACTCACAGTCATTTTGAATCCGACCATTGCTGCCCGTATCTTTGCTACGCTAATCGCAGGCGCCATCATCTTTCAGCTTGCACTTGCCGTTGGTATGCCGTGGGGTGAAGTAGCATGGGGCGGTGCATTCCCGGGGACGCTGCCTTCACATATGCGGGTTGCGTCAGTAGGAGCAGCGGTTCTTCTTTTTACGTTAGCGCTGGTCGTCCTGGTTCGAGCCGGCCTAATCGAGTCCAGGTGGAAGTCGGCCTCCAAAATACTAATTTGGATTGTAGTTGCGTACTGTGCTCTAGGAGTTATCGCCAACACAATCACGCCAAGCTTCTGGGAGCGGGTCATTTGGATGCCAGTGACAATGCTGCTACTGGGGTCTAGCATCGTCGTTGCGCGAGCTCGCTGATTTGCTGCAAGACAGTAAGGTGTAATGCGCAAAGCGCTGCGCTTATTGACGCCCAGAAAGTGACGCCTTTTGTATGTATACCTCTGGTATGTATTTTTAATATACGTAATAAATACATGCGTAAAGATGCCTGTTTTTACGCATACACCCTATTTTTTAAAATCAAAACGGCAACGCGTACTTCGTGTGACCAGAGCGACGCATGCTGCGGGAGCGACGCCTTTTGCTTGCAGAAAGTAGGTTGCATCAGGTAAGTCGCGCAAGTCCGACTGGAGTTGTAACGACGGATTTACCTGCTACGTGGGCACAGAGGAGTGCCCACGCTAGGCTACGCGGAGGCAGTGACCTGCCTCCGTTATTGACGCGCTATCGACGCGCTATTGACACGTTAGGCAGCGTTCGCTTTAAGGTTGGGGAACCTTTTATCGATCACCTGATTCCATTTTGTCAGTTTTTCTTCGACTTGTTTCAGCAACGCCGAAGCATCGCCTTCAATGGTGACTTTTTTAATAATGTCATCCTTGGCGATGCTGTTGACCACTTTCTGGTCTTCGCTGCCGACCACGACACCGAACACGGTATGTTTGCCGTCAAGATGCGGTGTTGGGCCGTGGGTGATGAAGAACTGGCTGCCGTTGGAGGCGGGGCCGGAGTTTGCCATCGACAATATTCCAGCCTTGTCATGACGTAGTTCCTTGGAAAATTCATCTTCAAAATCATAACCGGGGCCGCCCATGCCGCTTCCTTGCGGGCAGCCGCCCTGGATCATGAAGTTGTCAATGACGCGATGAAACTTGAGCCCGTCATAGTATCCACGGCTAGCGAGGTTGACGAAGCTGGCAACCGTAACCGGTGTCTGATCGGCAAACAGGGTGATATTGATGGTGCCCTTGCTGGTTTCCATGATGGCTTTTAAGGTAGTCATTTTTTCTCTTTCTGTGTTGTTGGTTGGGTTATTGATGGGGATAAGAATGATAGGGACAGTTCAGGTTTTCAGCACTACTTTGTGCCCTGCCCTCTATTATTCCTTATTTATCGTCCCGGCACGGCAGGTTGGCTGCAAAGCCCACATTTTTGCAACATGCAGATATCGCTGACGCATGTTGGGCTGCGCAAGCGCAGCACCAATCTACCGGTTGACCGCTAGCCCAACGCTCACAGCTTGTTCAAGACTCCAATCGTGCATCCATCGTAATGTTTGTTTTCAACAGCTTGGATACCGGACAACCGATTTTGGCCTTGTTTGCAATTTCCTCGAACTTGGCCTTGTCCACGCCAGGAATTTTTGCCACCACAGTCAGATGACTGGCAGTGATCTCAAAGCCATCTCCGACCTTCTCAAGAGTCACATCAGCATGTGTCTCGATCTTTTCCGGCGTTAAGCCGGCCTCTCCGAGCATCAATGACAGTGCCATCGAAAAACATCCGGCATGCGCAGTCCCAATCAACTCCTCTGGATTAGTACCCTTGCCGTTTTCAAACCTTGCCTTAAAACCATACGGCGCTTCATTAAGAACCCCAGTTTCGGTGGAGAGTGTCCCGCTGCCATCCTTGATGCCGCCTTTCCAAACCGCCCATGCTTTCTTGATCATCATAGTTCCTTAGTGTTGAGAAAAAAGGGTGCTACTTTTGCAGAATCCGCCTGTAAGACAGCCGACGCGGTGAGAAATTGCAAGAACAACGGTTCATTCTATGCAAATTTGGCGGCCCAGCGCAGCTTGCAGTTCGCCGAACGTTGTGGTGGCACAAGTCAACAGCAGAATTGCGCTGACCGGCGTGGCGGTGACGCTTTCGGTCGACTTGTCCACGCTTTCAAGCAGACCCTTGCGCGGCTTCAACGCCGAAGATAAATCGGGCAATAGAAATCGCAATCAGCAATGCTGGAATGATTAATAAACCCTGGTTTTACCTACGTTCGCTGCTTTCGCTTTAAGCTGCGTTTGTTATCAATCTCTCGCCACAAAGAGATAATGAAATGCCTGGATTTCCCGATGGAAAGGCAAAACTGATGCATCCATGGGTAACGAATTAGAACCGTAGACACAGCGCGCCATCGGTATCGGTATACCATGGGCGACTTGCCTTGGATCAAGTGATCTGTACATGTCTATTTCCATCTAAAAACACAAGACCATCATGCCAACAACCTTCCCGATCCAAGCCCCTGCCGTGCATACCGTTCCGCTGTTGCGGCCTCTGCAATGGCTGCTTCTGGGCTGGAGCGACATTGTGCGTTGCCCGCTTCTCAGCATGGCGCATGGTTTGGCCGTTGCACTATTCGGCGCGCTATTGATTGCCATTGCACACGACAGGTTCTGGTTGCTGGCCGGTGCTTTTTCCGGTTTTTTATTGGTGGCGCCAGTGCTGGCGAGCGGGCTGTATGCGCTGAGTCGTGCGCTGGAACGCGGCGAACCGGCCAACGGCCGATGTGTGCTGCACACCTGGTTGCAATGGCGTATGCCTGACGATGTACTCGATACCAGGCTGGTGCGTTTCGGCTTATTGCTGGCGCTGGCGGGAACCGGCTGGGTTATGACCTCGGCTGCATTGGTTATTTCGTTTGCGCCACAGCCCATCGCCGACCCAATGGCGTTTGTGTATTTAGTGGTGCTGGCTCCCGACAATTATTTATTTACACTATGGCTGGCACTCGGCGGCGTCATGGCAGCACCAGTTTTCGCCTCTACCGTGGTAACCATGCCGCTGCTGCTGGATCGGAAAATCAGCGTGATGGATGCCGTCTTCACCAGTTGGAGAGTGATTCTGGCCAATCCCGCGCCGATGGCATTATGGGCCGGGCTGATCATGGGTTTTACCTTGCTCGGACTGGCATCGCTGTTGCTCGGCCTGATTCTGCTCATTCCCCTGCTAGGCCACGCCAGTTGGCACGCTTATCGCGACTTGGTGGAAGCTGTCGTCCTTGGTATCAACAATGGAGAGCACTCTTGACCGGTACCGTATTTGGCTTCACAGAAGCCCAGATCGCCAATTTTGGCCTGACCTTTGGCGTGGGCGCGTTTATGCTCTACATGCTGTTCATCATCGGCCAGCTTGCATGGCAAGCCAAGGCCGGGCGCTTTGGTACTTTTGTGTTATTTCTTGGGCTGGCGTTTGGGATGGTGGGCTTCGTCGCCAAATACATTATTCAATGGGCGCTCGGCATCAAATAATGCGTAACACAGGGGTCAATGGGATCGAAGCCATAAGGTGCCATCCTACAGCAAGTAAAATCAATATACATTAACGTGTATTTTTAAAGAATTTATACATACTTGCGTGAACATATGTGTTTTAGCTTATACCCCCAACATTTTTAAAATTTTTCAGATGTAATGACAGCGATTTCGGCGGTGTTTCGATTATCATAGGCGGCGATTGCAAATAACCGACGAGATTGCACCTTGCGCACTATAACCAACCGATTATTCACACGCCATGGATGACTTAAATACCCTTGGATCTTTAGGCCTGACACTGCCCAGTCCGGCATACCTGTTGGGCGCAATCGTCTTTGGCATCATCGGCATTGCCGCATATCGGTATGGAAAAAAAACCTCTAGCGGCACTCCCAAGTGGATCGGAATCGGCCTGATGCTGTATCCGTATGGCGTCTCGCAGACATGGCTACTGTATGTAATCGGCGTCGGCTTGTGTGCGGCGCTGTACTTTTTTCACGAATAAACCTTCTCGACAGTACAGTTGCTTGTCCCGCAAAGAACGGCATTTAAAACCCAAAGACACTGCTGCGAAATGTTGCGCTTCGCAAACTCAGGCTGAACGGCGATCTTGTGCGCGTAACAAGCACCGCAAGGCAGGCTCCCGCCGTCTATTGCTTTTCGCTAGGCCTGTCCCATCTATCACTGGCTCACCAGGTCGGGAGGGAATCAGCATGGATACGGCAATGAACAACACAAAACGTCGAGCCGTGTAATGGCCCTTATCCTGCTGATGGCGCTGTTGATGCTCGGGGTCGGGCTGCTGTTCTGGCTGCCAAAATATCGCTTGCAGCGCGCCATCGCGCGCCCTTTCCCGCGTCGTTACACGAAAATTCTACGTAAGAATGTGCCGGTCTACGCCAGAATGCCGGCCGATCTTCAACTGCAGTTAAAGCGCCTGATTCAACAATTTCTGCATCAAAAAAAATTTGTCGGATGCGATGGCTTGACCATCACCGATGAGATCAAACTCACAATTTCCGGCAAGGCATGCCTATTGCTGCTCAATCGTGCCACGTTGGCGTATCCCGCCCTCTCTTTCGTGCTGGTGTATCCAACGGCGTTCGTGGTGCGGCATGCCGAGGTCGCTGCTAACGGACTGGTTACGCATCGCAACCAGGTCTTGCTGGGCGAATCCTGGAGCGATGATCGCGTGATCCTGGCATGGGATCATGTCAGGCGCAGCAACGCTGAAAATGACTCGGGCCACGATGTGGTGCTGCATGAATTCGCGCATCAACTCGATAGCGAATCCGGTAGCACGAATGGCGCGCCGTATCTGATGAGTAAAGCGCGTTATGCACGTTGGTCATCAATTTTTTCGCAGGAATTTGCGCTCTTGCAGGAGGCTGCACAGCATCATTCTTTGAGCGTCATCGATCACTATGGAGCAACCAATCCTGCAGAATTTTTTGCTGTGGCGACGGAGGCCTTTTTTGAAAAATCCGTGGCGTTGGGCCAAGAGCACCCGGCTCTATTTAATGCTCTCAAAGAGTATTACTGCGTTGACCCGCGTGAATGGCATTGAGCCTGCCATTTCGAAAAAAAATGGTGGATAAGCGCAGTGTAGTGATGATCAAAGAGAAGCATCCCAGAATTGGCATGCTGAAACAGGCTTCAGGCCGGGATATTCCACTTTCGCACCGCGCTGAAGGACCGGGTTTCAATCAGGGTCAGATTTAGATGAAGGTCTTGGTGACTTAATTGAACTTGATATAGAGATGCCGCGCTGGCGAATTTATGAAATTACAGCCGACTGGTTGGGAACCGAATGGCGCAAACTCGTAAACTGATAAGGGCCGAGCATTATCGCCCGGCCCTTTGAATTTTGGCTCCCCGACCAGGACTCGAACCTGGGACCTGCGGATTAACAGTTTTAATAACCTATTGATTTAATTGATTATTGGCTCGCCCTCACTCGTCACGCTTCGCCAGAAATCAACAAATTTGTCACAGTGCCAGAGATGTTTTTGGCAATTTATATTTGTTGTGGCGGTTCATATATTAAAACCGCCTTACGAAGCGCTTCTGTAGATGATGTTTTCCAAAATTCAACTAGGTCTAGGTCTCGTCTCTTTCGAGAGCCAGCGTATTGGCTCAGATCAAGCATATATGCTTCAAAAATTCGACCGGGGCGTTTACTAACTGTGACGCGAGATCTAACAAGATGAACCAGTTTAAGATCCACCAGTTCATGAATTAGCTCAACATCATGTCCTCTTGCTTCTTTGTCCAGAAGGAAACAGTTTGAGTTGTTGTCATCAAGGCAAAACTTCTTGAGTAGCTGAAATTCATCTTCAAGTGTCACACCATCGTCCAACGTATCTCGCGTAAACTCCTCACGTTTAGTTGAGTCGTATTCTCCAGCAGCAACGTTAACGTCTTCCGCGCCTACTTTATCGCCTCGGTGTCCTCCGCCCCGTTCACGTGCAACATCAACCGAGCGCCTGAATATAGATAAAAAATCCCTCGCAACACCACCACTGGCAAGTACAAGGCGATCAATAGCTCCATCAGTGATGAACGAAGATATAGTCAACATATTAGCTTCTTGTGCAAAATTGGATAAAATCCTGACAAGAAAACTCTTCGTAATTGAATATTTTTCCAGAGTAAGATCTAAGTCAATTTCGTCTGTATCGTCCCCAATTTTCACTCCGATAGGTGGATCACCGTGAATATACCAACGTGTTCTATGCCGAATGCTTCCTATTTTTAGCCACAGATTGTGATCTTTGGCAATACGATGAAAATAATCTACAACGTTAGCTTGATCTGACCTTCGAATGTGATACAAATCATCCAGAAATAAGTAAGAATCCCCACTCGAAAGCTTACCTAGATCGCGAAATAGTTGCTGATATTCGAGGATATTGCGATGCAATAAATCAGTCTTCGACCGGGTGTATTTTTCTTCTAACTCTCGATTATCAGACTGACTAACGTCTTTTTGGGCGCCCATTTCGGCTAATACCCCTGTCATGCCACTCTTTACCTTTCCTGAAACTGAATCTTTTTTGTCTTTTTTCGAACCGGTCTTCATCGTAAGCTGAGCGTCGTCCGTCCGATGTAATTCGGCTTCCAAAGCGGCAATCTTCGTTTTCAATCTCAGAGAGATGCTTGCAGTCTCTTTTTTGTTAAATGACGACCGTGTCGGAAGCGAATCATAAAGTTTTTTCCAAAATGATTTTTTTGTTGTGGGATAGATAGCCGCCGAATTTAGCCAAATCTCAAATTCTCTTAGAGTTTTAATCAGGACACTTATAAGTACATCTGGATAACTGTGCCCCTTAAACGCTTCTAGATTTACGTATGCTATTGGACGTCGATCAACGGTTAAATCTGCTGCAGCCTTCCGCAAAAGACTCGATTTTCCTGACCCTCTTCTTCCGAATACTATATGGTGGCGTTTGTTTGTTGCTCTTCTCAAGGTGCCTGGAGCCGGCTCAATAAAGTGTTTTATACCTTCTTCTGTGGAGCGTGCTGCCTCCTCCACAAGTGTTAGCATCGTTATCATTTCGTTGGTTGAGAGTACTGTCGTCTTCACCATTTGCACCGTTCCCTTTCTCTTATCTCTGTAATTTTGTCATTCCCGTTTCGTACCGCGGAGCCTATCGATAAGTTAGGAATTTTTCATATAGTACTGCAAGATAGTTGCCAATATGTAATACATTGGAACGTTATGTTAGAAAAAGATCTCTTCGAAAAGCTCAATGTCGATCATGTTCGGCAATTGATGGCGTATTTGCCGCTACTTGAGCAAGCGCGGCCTGAGTTAGCAAAACTCATGGCCGCCAAACCTGAAAAGACAGCTAAATTTTTTGAATCCGGCCTAGCTTGGGGCGGTTTGTACGATTTGACCATCGTTGAGCATCTGACCGTGTTTTCCGATATTGCAGGCCTGAACGATTTTCTGGTTCATGCTGCGGCTTCACCCGACCCACACGGTGAAATGATGAAGTTGGATGATCATCCCGACTTTCAAGAATGGAATGGCGGCACTGACGGACAATATGAGATTCAACACCTCCTTGGCGTTCTGTATTCATTGATAGGAACATTGGATTCGTTGATGCTATACGGCTTCTATCTCAATGAACTGCTGGCAAAGGCGCGTGACAATTCCGACGACGAAGCGCTGTTTAACGCAATTCGGGTTGACCCTCTTGCCATCACTTCCGACACAGCCGCCCACCGTATAGCTCGCGCCTCAGTCCAAGCTGATGCGTTATTTTTTTCTCAATTACAAAACGCGATTAAAGGCAAATCAGGCAAGCAAGCCCGATATCTGAAGAAATTCAAACTTTTTATGCAACTATTGCTTGAACAAGGTCTTTTGGGTCGCCCGAATTTTGAATTGCGCGCACTCGCTTTAGAGCTTGGCACCTATGCCGAAGACGCCAATGCAGAAAAGAACCTGAACGAACTCATCCGCAAATTTCGTAAAAAGAAAACCACCCAATAATGACTTTTTAGATGGTCGCTTCATGATCTCTTGATCCATAAAGTTCATATCCGTTGCAGGAAACAAATGTCTGCCTGCCGAAACGGAGAACTTTATGTCGAAGTCATTGCATCCTAATTCAGAAATGCCAGGTCAATCTGGTGCAGTTCAGGCAGCCGCCGAGGTTTCATCTGTGTCCGGCGCAGCCGGGCGCGGGGGAAACCTCGACGGAATCCTGGGTACGCCGCCTAGTAACACAGTACCTAATAACTGCAAACCTCCCATCTTTCAAGCCTTACGCTGGGGTATTGATAGCCTGTATCTATCCTATCCAGGTCAACTCTCCGAAACAGTCGATACCGATTTACGCGCACTCAAGAAGATGGCCCAGGATCGCGACAACCTTGCCGCCAAAGCCCAATACCCATTGGGAGAGCATATTTTTGAAGTGAAAGATAAAAGCTCGGGCCTGTTCCCGTTCACCATCGAGGATGATGCGTTCCAGATTCGCCTCTCGGCCCATCATGCCAAAGCATTGCCGATGGCCTATGTCAAAGTTTCCAGCCATTATCTGAGCCACAAGACGCCCGTAGAGGCAGAAGCGCACCTGCGCAGCCTGCTTTACCCACTCGGCGAGATAAGCCCGCCCAAGGTCAGCAGAATCGATCTGTTCGTTGATTTCGCGTCTTCCGAGGATATGGAAAGCTGGGGGCGCTCGGCCTGGGTCACTAAAACCAGCGGTGTTAGTCAGTATGCCCAGGATCAAACCTTTACCGGCTGGTTGATTGGCTCTGGTAGCGCATTGATTGCACGCCTGTACAACAAACGCATCGAGATTCTGAAAAGCCGCAAAACTTACCTGGAGCCGCTGTGGCGTGAAGCTGGATGGGATGCGGTGCAACCGGTGTGGCGGCTCGAATTTCAGTTCAAGCGGGAAGTGCTGGATCAGCTTGGTTTGAATAGTATGCCTGCCGTCTTGGGCAACCTGAATGGCTTGTGGAGTTACGGCACCACTGAGTGGCTCAAGCTCACCATTCCCAGCGAAACCGACAAAACCCGCAGCCGCTGGCCGGTTCATCCGCTGTGGCTGGCACTGTCTTCAATCGATTGGGAAACCGAGGGCGGGCCGTTGTTGCGGGAATATTCACCGTCACGCGCACCCAGCAAGGAATGGGTCGGACGGCGTGCTCTGAGTGCGATTGCCTCATTCGGTGCGCTGATCGGTACCAAGGACTTCGATGCTGCCTTGGACGCTCTTGGCGATGCAGCTTTTAATGTATTGGCAAACCAGGCTGACTACGCGGGCTTGCATCACGTCAGCCACTTCCTGGAGAAAGTCGAAACCTTGCAGCGCAAGTACAACACTGCGCTCAATGCGCCATTGCCTGACGATACGATGGAAGATCCGGTTGCCAAGGAATACCGTAGACAAACGCAAGGCTACTAATCATGGAAGAAGCTGGCTTGCCTTTGCCTGCCATTCGTTGCCTGACCAGGGAACAAGCTGCGCACTATCTTGGCATCGGGGCCACCTTGCTCAATGAGCTGGGTGTGCCTTATGTGAAATTTGGTCGGCGCTGCGTGTTCGATAAGATTGACTTGGACTTGTGGTTGGATGATTATAAGCAGCGAGGGCGAGCCGGAAAGGAAACTTTATGGCTCGAGAAGTTGGAGTGTTCAAAAGACCGGATTCACGGTTCTATTGGATTAACGTTACCCTCCCCAACGGTCGCCGCTTACGCCAAAGCGCTGGGACTGAAAGCCGGGAAGAAGCCGAAGCGTATCTCGCCAAGCTCACGCTTGACGCCTACCGCCAAGCCCATTTCGGCATCAAGCCCGAGCGTTCCTGGCAAGACGCCGTTGTCCGGTATCTCGAATTGAAAGCAAACTTGCGTAGTTTTAGGGATGTGCAACGGATTTGCCGTCAGCTTCACGCTTATGTCGGGCATCTCGCGCTGAACCAGATCAACGGGGATGTGGTGTGGAGCATCGCACAAGGGGAGCTGAAGCGGGGCAACAAGCCCGCAACGGTGAATCGGTATCTGGCACTGATTCGCAACCTGCTTCACCTGGTGCGGGATGAGTGGCAGTGGATCGATACCTTTCCTAAGATTCGCATGTTACATGGCGAGGTGGCACGCGACCGTTGGTTGACACGGGATGAAGCGCAAAGGCTGATTGCCGTATGTCCGCCCCATCTTGCCGCATTGGTGCGGTTTGCCCTGTCTACCGGGTGCCGCGCTAGCGAGATCACTGGATTGGAGTGGAACCGGGTGGATTTGGCTAGGAATACCGCTTGGCTGAATCAAACCAAAAATGGCACGCCGCGAGGGGTTCCTTTGAATCACGATGCAATTGCCATTCTGGAAGAGCAGCAAGGCTTGCATCTTGAAGTCTGTTTTACGTATCGCGGCAAGCCGATCGGTTGGGATGTGTCCAATACCGCTTGGCATAGCGCGCTACAAAAAGCAGGATTGGAAGACTTTCGGTTCCATGATCTCCGGCATACCTGGGCATCGTGGCATCGGCAGGCGGGAACGTCTGTGGATGAATTGAAAGACTTGGGCGGTTGGAAAACACGCTCGATGGTGGATCGGTATGCGAAGTTTGCAACGGAAAATCTGTTGGCTGCGGCGTCTCGGATCGAGAGCGGGAGAGGTGGCAACGTGCTCAGCATGTCACGTTTTGTCACGGTCAGGAATTGAAAAAGGCTAGCACCTAAGCGCTAGCCCTTTATATTCTGGCTCCCCGACCAGGACTCGAACCTGGGACCTGCGGATTAACAGTCCGTCGCTCTACCAACTGAGCTATCAGGGAATTGTGGCTTTAACTTTGATATCATCATTACAGTTAAAGCAAGCCGAGTATTATAACAGGCATTAATAAAAACGCGCCCAGTTTTTATTGGGTTTGCTGCGATGTCTGTCAGGGCATTGAGGGTACGTCTTTTTTGAGCTTTGGCGTTACACCCATAAAATTTCCCGTTCTAAACGAAAATGCTATTGGACGGCATCATCCCTAAATGGGCAATTCCCATAGCAAAAAACCTGCGCTAGGCGGGTTCTTTGCATGCCAACGGGCAGGCTTAAATTGTTGGTTGGTGGAGGCTGCGGGAAACTCCTTCGCGTCACGGATAACCCATTAATTTAATTGGATTAATTGTAATGAAAAAACGACAATCGCGAACCGAAGATGCACAAAACGATACCCAACAACCAAGTGAACGTAACAGAGAAGGACGAGGCGCGCTAACGGTTCTTCGATCAATTTAGTTCGTTCACGGCTTGTTCTCGCACCAACGCATCAGCGAAGATGATCCCTCACCACCAGCGCTCGGTATATTAGTACATCGTTTTCTGTGCTGCCACCAGCCATTGCACCAGCGCAGCGGCCGCCAACGGCTTGCTGAACAAATATCCCTGGCCCTTGTCGCATTTAAGTTGACGCACCACTGCCGCCTGAGCCTGCGTTTCGATCCCTTCTGCGACGGTGTCCATGCCGAGGCTGCGCGCCACCTTGACGGTCGCCTCGATCAGTATCCGGTGATGATGGCTAGTGTCGCCTTGGCTGACGAATGAGCGGTCGATCTTAACGGTGTCGACCGGGAAGAGGTGCAGGCTTGCCAAAGAAGAATAACCAGTACCGAAATCATCGAGCGCCAGCTTGATGCCGAGCGCTTTCAACTCGTGCAGGCGCGCCTGAACCTGCTGGTCCTGCGCCGCCAGGCTTTCAGTCACTTCCAGTTGCAAATGTTGCGCATGCATGCCGCTGGACTGTAGAATTTTTATCACCGCATCGATCCATCCGGGCTGGGCCAGCTGGGCACGAGACAAGTTCACGGCCAGCAGGCGCGGTGCGATGGCGCCCAGTTCCGATTGCCACTGGACAAAATCGCTGCACGCTCTCGAAAGAACGAAATCGCCCACCGCGCCTATAAGACCACACTCCTCAGCAACCTGGATAAATTCCAAGGGGGAGACGATGCCACGTATCGGGTGCTGCCAGCGTACCAATGCTTCGACGCCAACCGAATGATCAATGCGGCCTTCTTCAAGCAGCCCCACAACCGGTTGGTACAGAACGAACAACTGGTTCTCTTGCAGCGCACGGCGCAAATCACCCTCGATATCGCCGCGGCGAGCGGCCCGCTCCCGCATTGACGTCTCAAACAGAACATAGCGTCCTCCGCCGTCTCGTTTGGCTTGCGCCATCGCGATGCTCGCATCGCGCAAGACAGCATCAGCGTCACCCGACGCTTCGGCGCCCAGAACGATCCCCATGCTGACTTTGCAACTAATCTCGTGCGCGGACATCCGGTACGGCTTGCCAATTGCTTCCAACAGGCGCCGCGCAACACTTTCAACTCCACCTGGGCGGCGCATGCCGTCGAGTACAACCACAAACTCGTCGCCGCCGATGCGTGCCGCCATCTGGCTCGGACTGGATGCGAGCGCAATGTGGTTGCTGGGCGGCCTCAAGGCGTCGCGCATGCGCTCGGCCATCACCGTAAGCAACTGGTCTCCTGCCGCATTTCCCAGCGTGTCGTTGATCTGCTTGAAACGGTCGAAATTCATGAACAACACGGCAAACTCGCCGTGCGTGGCGGCGTTTGGGCGTGCCATCATGAACTCGATCTGCTCCAGTACCGCCCACCGGTTCGGCATTTGCGTCAACCCATCGGTGCGCGCAGCACTGTTCAGGCGGCGTGCCAACGTTTCCTGTTCCCGCTGCATTTCGAAGGTGGCGTCACCGAGCACCGCTATGAGTCGGTTAGCATCGAGTTTCAGCAGGCTGATCGACAGGAACTGCGGCCCCGACTCAATACCGGCGATAGCGCCCAGATCTACCCGCAAGGATTCGCAGATTACGCCGGTAGGTGCTGCGAAGTGGGTTGCCATCGAGCACAATAGTGGCGCAACGGTCGCAAGCACGTAAAACAGATTTTCGAGATTGCCGTCTTTGGCTAGCGGCATCAGCAAGCTGGCGGACATCGGATTAAGCATCTCAATGGTCCCATCCAATCTGATCTGCACCAGTCCGATGGGTGCGCGGTACAAGAACTGGATCAGCGCTTCGTACGCATTGTCGGTGTCAGGCTGCATTGGTGCCCCCTTTAAGATGATCCTTATACGTTGGGCAATCGGGCGTCCAGCAATCGACTCGATTGCGTCCGCGTGCCTTAGCGGCATACAGTGCCTGATCGGCCCGCTGCATCAAATTGTCCAGCCGACCTAAGCGGTCGTCCATTGCGGCCACGCCGGCACTGACCGTGTAGCGGATCGGCTCGCCATCCACCATGACCGACGCCGCTTCCACTAATGTTCGCAAGCGGTTCGCTACCGCCGCCGCCGCGGCAAGATCGGTGGACGGCAGTAACACGGCAAACTCTTCACCGCCCACGCGCGCGACGACATCGACGACTCTGAACGTGCCGCTCAATGCCGCCGCCAGATGACGCAGTACGGCGTCGCCGGCCGGGTGGCCGAAACGGTCGTTGACCGCCTTGAAATGGTCAGCGTCGAACATGATCATCGCGGTCGGCCGGGTTGACTGTTTACTGCGTTCTAACTCCAGTTCCGCCGCTTCGAAGAAGGCGCGTCGGTTAGCTAGGCCGGTCAGGTAGTCGCTAAAGGCCGCCTTGCGCTGCCTCTCGCGGGCTTCTCGCTGGTCGCTGATGTCGCGAATGATCAAGCAGTAGGCGGGATCGCGTAACTCGCTGTAGCCACCGACGTCCGGTGGTTGATCACGGTTTCGCAGCGGCGAGATCATTGCGCTGCCCCAAAACTGGCTACCGTCGGCACGCTGGCGAATGCCTTCGTCAAGACTCCAGCCATTCTCGTCAGCTTCGCGCAATCGGTTCAGAAGGTGTTCTCGCGTGCCTGGCTTGGACGGGTAGAAAATGGAATAGGGCTGCCCGAGTAGCGCTTCCGAATCGAAACCCGTCACACGGCCGATACTCTCATTCCAGGCCTCGACTCGGCCAAGCTGATCAAGCGTAACCATGGCGTAATCTGTCATTCTGGTGTGAATGGCGTTGAGCCAGGCGTCAGTCTGTTTGAGCTCGCGTTCGCACCGTAGATGCAGAGTGACGTCGCTAAGCACGGCCATCAGGCGTGATTCATCCAGCTTGACCATGCTCAACGAAAAAACCTTGGCCGCATACTTGTCTTGGATGCCGGCGTTCAGATGAATATACATGGCGTCACAGATGACGCCTTGGGCTGGGGAAAAATCTGCGCACAGATAGCGCAGAGCAGGCGCCACGCTTTCCAGCGCGGTAAATAGATTGGTGAGATTGCCGTCGCGGGACAGCGGCATCAGCAACTGCGCCGAGATCGGATTGATCATGCCGATCGTGCCGTCCAGAGCAGCTTGCACCAAGCCGACAGGCGCCAAGTAAAGAAACTGGATCAGCGCTTCATGCTCGTCGCTGATCTCGGACGAGTTCGGTTGAATCACGACCGGCGATTGACAAGTAGGTAGCGCATCGCAGCCCTTGGCGCAGCTAGCAGGCGCAGCACAACCTTGACCGGGCGCATGCGCAACGTCAGCACGTAGTCAATAGTCATATCAAGTGCGGTGCCTATTTCAACGGCGTCTTCGAAACGTTGGGCCACAAGAAAATTATTCATGCAGGGCGCAACCACCGTAAATAACGGATGTCCGAGCACCCGCTGTGACGTCAGTCCAGCGGCTTTCGACTCGAACTCGTTGTAGCGTCGGACCACGGTTTCACTGTCGAAACCGATCACTCCAAAATCGAGCTGGTCGAGGCCGTCTGCACTAAGCGTTGCAAGCCGGTCATTGAGGTCGGGCTGGCTGAATGAAATGGAAATTAGATCAATCATAGATGATGCTCCTAGGAGATAAAACCAGCCTCAAACACCGCTTTAATTACCAGCAATTCACGGAATTTTGTTGCTAATTGGAAATTTATGTTGACATAAATCTTTGATCGCGTCAATGTTTGTCCACGACAAATTTGCGAATGCTCGTATAAATTTGTTCCATCCGTCAGCACTGCCGACTTTTCCGACCCTCACTCTGCTATTTAAATACATGATAAAGACCAATACAGTTACATCAACTTCGGCGCAACGCTCGGTTTATTTCGACCGAAATCGTCTCCAAATAGAGGATATCGCCGCTGTGGCCGACGGAAGCGCGTGCGCCGTCTTGTCGTCCGACCCGGATTTTCGCGCCGCGATTGCGCGCGGCCCAGCCTTTCTGGATCGTCTACTGAAAGAGGATGGAGTCATCTACGGCGTCACTACCGGCTACGGCGACTCCTGCACCATAGCGGTACCGACTGATCTGGTGGCCGAATTGCCACACCGGCTTTACACCTACCACGGCTGTGGACTGGGGGCGTTCCTGACGCCGCAACAAACCCGCGCGGTCATGGCAACACGCCTGACATCGCTGTGCAAAGGCTATTCCGGTGTCTCGATTGCACTGCTTGAACAGATCGTCGGTTTGCTCGATGCCGGCATACTGCCGATGATTCCCTCGGAAGGTTCGGTCGGGGCGAGCGGCGACCTCACGCCGTTGTCTTATTTGGCTGCGGTTCTGTGCGGCGAGCGAGAGGCGTGGCGCAATGGCGAGCACGTTGCGGCAGCCGAAGCCCTGCGCGACGCCGGCATGGCACCGCTACGCCTTCGTCCGAAGGAAGCTCTGGCGATCATGAACGGCACTGCCGTGATGACCGGGTTGTCCGTGCTCGCCTATGGCAGCGCCGATTATTTAAGTCAGTTGGCCACTCGCATTACGGCCATGGCTTCGGTCGCGCTGGATGGCAACGCCGAGCATTTTGATGAGATTCTATTTTCGGTCAAACCGCACCCAGGCTTGCAACGGGTGGCGGCGCGCATACGGCGCGACTTGCCGTGTGTTGAGCGCGAGCGTAACGGCGGGCGTCTGCAAGACCGCTATTCGATCCGCTGTGCACCCCACGTCATCGGGGTGTTGGAAGACAGCTTGCCATTTTTTCGTCAGCTGATCGAGAATGAACTCAATAGCGCCAACGACAATCCCATCGTAGACGCTGACGGCCAGCGCGTGCTACATGGCGGTCATTTTTATGGCGGCCATATCGCCCTTGCCATGGATGCCTTAAAAAATACCGTGGCAAACCTTGCAGATCTAATGGACCGACAGATTGCGCTGTTGGTGGATACGCGCTACAACAACGGCCTGCCACCCAATCTATCTGGCGCGACCGGAGCGCGCAGGGCTATCAATCACGGCCTGAAAGCGTTACAGATCAGTTGCTCGGCCTGGACCGCGGAAGCGCTCAAGCTAACGATGCCGGCGTCGGCGTTCTCGCGCTCAACCGAGTGCCACAACCAGGATAAGGTCAGCATGGGCACCATTGCAGCCCGCGACTGCCTGCGCGTAATTGAGCTAACCGAGCAGGTCGCCGCAGCCTTGCTGATAGCCGTTCAGCAAGCCGTACGACTACGCTGCGAGTTGGATCCCACGCTCATGCTATCGGCCACGGTTGCGGCCACGATGGAAGCGCTTGCCAGCGACGTGGCACCGATACTGGAAGACAGACGTCTTGATACCGACTTGCACATGCTACTCAAGCGCATTCGCGACAAAACATGGTGCCTGTATACGTAAATGCAGAGAAATTTAATTTTGTCATGGACAAATTTATTGAATAGCGATAATGTGTCGATGCTGTTAATTTGTTGTAATTTAGAAATATTGCAGGCGCCGTTCGCGCGCTTTGCTGTCCACACCCCAACCATTTTGGAGAATAACTTGGAAAAACTTGAAATCATCGCCTTCGGCAAAACGGATATCGAAAACGTAATGAATAAGATGTCAGGAAAAGACATCGATAAGCTTGCATTCGGCGCGGTCGAACTCGACAAGAATGGAATAGTATTGAAATACAACGCGGCTGAGGGGGCAATTACCGGGCGCGATCCGGCATCCGTCATCGGAAAGAATTTTTTTCGCGACGTCGCCCCATGCACTGCCAAACCTGCGTTCAAAGGGGTGTTCGATGCCGGTGTAAAGGCAAACAACCTGAATACCATGTTTGAGTACGTATTCGACCATGAAATGCAACCAACCAAGGTCAAGGTACACATGAAACGCTCCATCAGCGGAGCGTCGTACTGGGTCTTCGTGAAGCGGATCTGATAAACCGGCGGCGTTATTGTGCTTGAACTACCGGTTGCTCCGGCGTGGTGGGAACACGATGCGCATCTGATGCGTTTCGTTTGTGACCTGATCGACGGCGAGTTGTCGATGCTACGCCGGAGCCGGATCGATCCGCCATTGCCTTGGGCCGGGACGCTCCATATTGGACGTGATCTTGGCACCGACTCGCTGGAATTACTCGCTCTAGCTACCGCGTTCTCTGAAATGCTGCATTTACACCGCTCAGGGATTGAGGATTACTTATTGGCGCGGCTGAAAATTCAAGATTGGGCAGCGATTGCCCGGCAGAGCTTGCGCCAATTTTCTTCCGAACTCACGTTTCGCACCTCCGGCAGCGCGGGCAGTCCGAAGCGCTGTACCCATCACACGTCAACACTTTGGCAAGAGGTATTCGAACTGGCGCCTTTGCTGGCGGGACGGCGGCGCATCCTTAGCGCCGTACCGAGTCATCACATCTACGGATTTCTGTTCACAGTGCTGTTGCCGCAAGCACCCGGACTGGGCAACCTCGAAGTGCTGGATTTGCGTGGCAGTTCTCCGGCCCGCCTGGCGCACGAGTTGCGTGATGGTGACCTGGTAGTGGCGCATCCGGAATTCTGGAGCGCAGCACTTCGACTGCAGCCGGCGATAGCGCACGGCGTAATCGGCGTCACCTCGAGCGCCCCGTGCCCGGACGAGCTGGCCCATGGGCTGCAAGCGACGGGACTGGAAAAATTGCTACAAGTGTATGGCAGCTCCGAGACCGGCGGTGTGGGCTGGCGCGCGTCTGCCGCGTCCCCCTATCTGCGCTTCCCATACTGGCGGCGGGTGGATGCTGACGCAGGAGTGCTCGAACGCACGCTCCCCGGCGGCGAGTGCTCCCGCTATGCCATACAGGACGAGCTGGAATGGATCGATGAGTACACCTTCCGACCCATAGGTCGAATCGACCAAGCCGTGCAGGTCAGCGGGATCAATGTGTTTCCGGCCCAGGTTGCGGCTGTGTTGCGGGAAAACCCCGCCGTGCTGGACGCATCCGTGCGCCTTATGCGTGCCGACGAGGGCAGCCGGCTTAAGGCATTTATCGTACCGCGGACGGCGCACATCGATCGCGACAAGCTGCAGACGCAACTGGTGGCATGGGCACGCGAGCACCTCGACAGCCCCGAGCGGCCGATCGCGTTTTCATTCGGCAGCCAATTGCCAAGGCAGGCCAATGGAAAACTGGCGGACTGGATCATTGAGACTGCTTCTTGAGAGGATGCGGTCGCCTACCCCTTAGTTCGCCAGTGCCGATGAAAAACCATGCGCAAGAAAGTCTTCCAAACAATTTCGTGGGCGGGATGGAAGAACGTGCGTTGCCGTAAATTTGTCGCGTAGGTGAGACAAAAAAAAGACTTCCTGACGTGGAATGAAAATATCAACCAGTTGTGAAGTGTTTAATTTTTTAACATCATGATTTTAAAATATTCCAAGAATGCTGGAATGGGAGCGGAGGGAGACTCTACTGGAGACATAGCAACTCATTGAAAATAAACGAAAAATTCAATCAGAAAATGCGTGCAAGATCGCCTTTCGCGGCTCAAAACGATATCTGACAGCGCTTTGCTCTTACCAGAAAATCCACTGATGCGCCAAAACGCATGTGCTCGTTTTGTCAGAACACGTGAGCCGCATTAGCAGCTGATCACTACAGCGGTTCCCGTGCCGTCATTAGCAAGCGAACACGGGAGCAATCTGTCTCCTTTCAATAAGCAAGCTGCAACATCTGGTCTTGCACTTTCGAGTGCAGCGCTTTCGCTGGCCGCACCAATATCGCAATAACGCTGAGAATACCGACTGCTGACATCCTATGCGCTACCCAAATCCCAGAAACAACAAAGCCAAACCTTGTGGGCTTGGCTAAGTGCTTGATTCTACTGCTTTATTCTGGTGCCGGCTGCCGGAATCGAACTGGCCACCTGATGAGTACAAGTCACTTCCGCGAGATCACATTAAATTACTTTGCATTACAAATCAAAGACTTATGTTGATTGACATTACAGTAATGCCTTTGTGACCTTACTATGGCGTTGACTCTTTGTTGACACGGATTGACTAGCATCGGTGTCGTCAATCCGTAAAGAAACAACAGTATTAAGCCAGCACCTTCAGCCCATGTTTCTGGACTACAGCAAGCAGTTTCAAAGCCATGCCGCTTGGACGCTTGGCTCCTGTTTCCCATTTCTGCACTGTTGACTCACTGGTATTGAGATAGCGTGCAAATACCGGCTGACTAACATGATTGTGTTCGCGAATACTCTTAATCTGCTGCGGCTCGATCTCAGCAGGGACGGCAAGACACGATTGGTCAAATTTGCGCATCGTAGCTTTACCTATGGCTCCGACCTTGAGCAAAGCGCTTGCCGAGGAATGAATAGCCTCGAAAGCATCACTTTTAAATTTAGGCTTGGTTGTCATGGCATATCTCCACAAAAAACTTTTCTTGAAGTAATTGAGCAACTTGCTCATCAGTCAATTCGGCGTAGCTCTTGGCAAGCAAACGGAAGTCGGCCAGCTCGTCGTCTTCGATGTTGTCTCGATTTTTTTAGCAAATAAATACTCGTACACCCAATATCGGCCACCCTTGGCAAGAATGATGGAGCGATGCATATTGCCGTTCAATCGTTTCTTAAACACGCCGCCTCCCAAGTCATCAGCCTGGCCTTGCATGACCTGGCGTATAGCCGAGCAAAGCTCAAAATCATTAATGTGGGATTTCTTGGCCGCTTTGGCGAACCATGACGTTTTGAAAACCTGGGATGGGGGTTGAGCTTTTTTGGCATAAAGAATTGTAGCACCAAGTGCTACTTTTTTCAATGTGAACTGATGAAGAGCCGGGCAAATCGATGGTCTGTACGTGGATTGCCATATCGCGGCGCTGGAGCGCCTAAAAACGCGACAGCATGGCAACCATGATAAACAGGGGTGCCGTCCTTCGACGGCATCTCACCATACGGTTGTGTCCATGCGCAAAAATCCGCGCAAGGCACAATCCCAGCGGTAAAACTGCTGGGATGAGACTCAAATCGCCCCTGTGCGGTATGCGGCGGTTTGTACGGTCTGTAAAATCGTAAATTTGCGTTCGCTATATGTCAGTCGTGCATTGTGCTTCAAGCTTGATAAAGTGGATACGTAAATGACAATAAAGAAAACTGATTCAGGCTGGTTAGTTGATATTCAGCCAGGGGACGTGGAGCGAAGAGAATACGAAAAACTTTGACTACAAAAGCAGAGGCACTTCAATTTGAAGCTTGGGCGAAAATACAGGCAGCTAACACAGAGGCTTGGGAAATGCCCAAAAAGGACACCCGTAGACTGTCAGAATTAATCGAAATATGGCAATCCCACCACGGCATAAATTTGCGTCATCGTAGCACTTATCCAACTCTTATCAGAATGTGCCAAGCGTTAGGAAATCCTGGCGCTGAAAACCTAAATACTGAACACTTTGCTGCATACCGAACTACTCGTATCGCACAGGGAGTAACGCCAAATACAGTCAATCGTGAGCACGCCTATTTACGAGCGATGTTTAACGAATTGATACGGCTTGGGACTTGGAAAAGTGAGAATCCACTTGCCCGCATTCGCCAATTCAAAATTCCAGAACGTGAGATCTCTTTTCTAAACAACGACCAGATGACGGCACTACTCTGTCAAGACTCGCTTGGTTATATACGCGTTTGACGAACAAATCAGGTTTTTCTTGCTGCCATTTCTTGAGTGCCTGAATCGGCGTTTGATGCTTTAAAGCGCGTTGGGGAATGTTATGGTTGTAAATCTTCACGTAGTTGTACAGGGTTGTATATCTTGTAGCGATCATCGACTGGTACTCGCGCCGTGTGTTGTCATGGCGATTGTCGAATACGATGGATACGGGATTCTGTGTCGACTGCCTGGAACAGGCGATCCAGGACTACGGTGCGCCGGAAATTTTCAATACTGACCAAGGCTCGCAATTTACCAGTAACAGCTTCACCGGTGTACTGATCAGGAACGGGACCACCATCAGCATGGATGGGCGGGGCCGTGCACTGGACAACATTTTTGTCGAGCGACTGTGGCGGACGGTAAAATACGAAGACGTGTATTTGAAGAAATACGAAAGCGTGCAGGATTTGTTGATGGGGCTGACGCACTACTTCGTGTTTTATAACGACGAGCGGCGGCATCAATCGCTGGACTACCAAACGCCAGACGTGGTGTACCGAACGGCAGTCGGCGGCGGTGCGAAGATTGTGGATAAATTTGGCGGCGCGCTGGAGACATCATCCTCTGTTGCGCTAGGCCCCACAGAGGATGATGTCTCCAGCGCAAAAGAATTGGGGCAGCGCCATGCAGCTGGTGTGTGAGCAGGGCACTATCTTAAACTCGGTAAATATTTGTCTGGACAGTGGGGTCCACTTTATTATTCAATAACGCCTGAAAACGTGGGACACTACGGGTTTTATATACTAAATGAGGGTTTGCATGTTATTTCTATTTTGTCGTGCGGATTCAGATACGAAGTGCAACCGGCTCCCCTGTTGAAGGGTCAGCTGCGATAGCATTCGACCTTTTGACCAGCCAGTCGAAAGTTGCCGAAAATGCGCTACACACACCTGACCCAAGAAGAACGATACCAAATTTACGCACTGCGCACACAAGGATTTACCGGCAGCGTCGTATAATAAAATTATGCCATAGTAGCTAACTGAGTTTTAATCTGGAAAGCATTATCATGAAGTTTAAAGTTCCGATAGAATACGAAAGGGCATCAGAGCGTACCCAGGCGTCGATTGTTACCGACTTTATTCGACGTGACATTATTGCTGGAATCTTTCCGCCAGGATCAAAGCTTTTATTACGTGCACTTTCCGAGAGATATGATGTCGGCATGATCCCCATGAGGGAAGCTTTATCGCGCCTTGCGATAGCTGGATTTGTTACGCTTATCGACCAGCGGGGGTTCCGAGTAGCACGAGCATCCAAGGAAGAACTGCTCGATATCATGCACGTTATGACGAATATCGAAGCCCAAGCCCTCGAAGATGCTATTGAGCATGGAGACTTGGCATGGGAGGGGAAGGTCGTCTCGGCGTACCACCAAGTGTCAAAGCTACCAATGGTAAACGAGAAGATTCCCGGCACAATGAACCCGCAGTGGGAAATCGCTCACGATGCATTTCACACTGCCCTACTGTCTGCTTGCACGTCACCATGGCTATTACGGTTGGCCGCGATTCTGAGAGGGCAATCGGCGCGTTATCGGTTCTTATCTGTTAATGCAATGGAAGCAGGCGTGCGAGATATCGCCGGCGAACACGCTTTAATTCTTGCGGCAACTTTGAAGCGCGATGCGCGTGCAGCGAGTAATGCGCTAGTTGAGCACTTGCAGACCACAGCACGATTGGCTATCGGTCAATCTATGTTAAAGCCAACCTCTAAAAATGGGAAGCGTCGAGCCCCACCTGCCGCAACTGTATAAAAAGATTGTATTGGGACTCGATATTGCCTAATGTCTGGCGGCTCATACCTATTAAGGAATCACATACAACCTGGCTGTACGATAGCGATACATCATGTGGTTCATAGTGTAGTGCTCAACTAATTTCGGACACAACAATAGTTTATTTGCTGCCTGTTCCGTTCGAAGGCGGAGGGCGGCAGATTGCCCTATACGGAGTTCAAACGCTCGCAGTTGTAAAACCCGACGAGGTACGCTGTGACGTCATGCTCCGGCTTGGAGGCGTAGTCACGCTGCCGACCCGTTCCATTTTTAGGTTCAGGAAGAAGCGTTCAGCGACTGCATTTCCCCAGCAATTGCACTTACGACTGCATGCTGTAGACGAAGCCGTGCTTGTCCACCAGGGTCAGATACAGATCGCTGGCGTACTCACCGCCGGGGACTGAATGGACGATCAGTCCCCGGTACTGGCAGTTGTAGTGGCATATTTAAGGCTGCACAGACTAGTTGGGCAGGCATGTTGGGCGCCATGGCCCACCGAACTACCTTGCGGCAAAATAAATCCAGTACGGTTGCCAAGTACAGAAATCTTAACGGATCCGTTGGGGGGTGGAATTAAATTGCCGATCCAGAATATTGGCGGCTGTGAATCGTCATTGCTATGGAGCCATTCCGTTGTCGGCGTCTAGGAGCCACTTATTGTCGGCGTAGTACTAAGCCGCTAACGCGGCATGCGACTTCGGCAACGTTGTTGATACGCTGGCGAAGCTGGCCATAGTCAAATCACAGTGCATCTTAAGCCGTCACGCTGCCGATCCTGTCCGGGGGCACTTACGTTGAGATCATATTCCTTTCTTCAAAGCTGATGTTGCTGCGTATTTCGGCGATCGTGATCAGTCATTGCGGATCATCGTGAAAGTTGCGCAGCGTGTTGTTTTGCGCGGTCAAGTCATAATGCATCTGATCTGTTCACGATGGGCCCGCATTTTTTTTCTCCTTTTTCTGGTTTACTCAGCAGTCGCTAATATAGGCGACAGAAGGAGCACGGAAAAATGCGCGAACAAGGTGGGGTAATTGCTGAAGTTTGGCGAGTTGCTCTTCGATACGCTGACGCAGTTTTTCACCTTGTCGTAATGGTCGTCGCGCCACCCCGGTACGCTTGACATGACTCCATACCAATTCATCGGGATTCAGGTCGGGCGCATATCCCGGAAGAAAATGAAGAGTCAGGCGTCCCTGTGTAGAGGCAACGTATTCCTTTACGAGGGCGGTCTTGTGTGCCGGCAGGCTATCCAACACCAGATGAACCGGTTTCTTGCGACAGTACATCAGTTGCTGCAACAATTGAACGAACAGTTCGGCGTTGAGTCCGCCCTCGCACATGGGGAACCAGAATCCGCCGCGAGCACTGACAGCAGAGGTGGCACTGATCGACGATTGGCGTTGTCCCGGACGTTCGACGACAGGCGTTTGCCCTCGCAGCCCCCAAGTCTTTCCACGCACCGCGTCAGCACGAAATCCGGATTCGTCCCAGAAAAACACCTTTGCTCCTCGCATCCTGGCTTGGAGGGCAATGGCCGGATATGTCTGACGCTGCCACTGTTCGATAGCCTCGGGATCGCGCTGATAAGCGCGTTGCAAAGGCTTCTGCGGCGTCAGTCCAAGCCTGGCCAACAATTCACCAATGGCAGTGAGCCCCAGTTTGACGCCAAACTTCTTCTCAATTCGTTCTGCCACAATCGCGTGTGTCCACAAACCGAAGTCCAGGCCATACTGACGCGGATTACGGCCATTGACCCAACGAAACACCTGCCGCTCCTGCGCTGGACTCAGACTGCGCGGTCGCCCCGTCGCTTGGGTCGAGCGCAATGTCCTGATGCCTATGCCAGGGCGCAACGCTGCTTTGATCCACTTGTAAATCGTCGTGCGATTGAATCATCCGTAAGCCGCGATCACTTGCGCCGCCGGCACACCTTCTCGTACACGTTCAACGGCCATCAGCCGTATCGCCTCCAATGTCTGATGATCAAATGTGCGTCCGTCTCGTTTCATAAATTATAAGATTGTCAGGACCGCACATAGTTTCAAATATGTCGACTTAATTAGCGACTAATGAGTAAGGATCCATCCAGCAACTGCGTTAAAGCCGCCGGCACTGGAATTGATCATTCCGGCGTCGTACGGGGCAGTACCCGCAAAAAAATTCCGGCTATCTTATGAGCCCCTAAGCGTTAGCTCTCTAATCGGTCTGGTTCCGCGTGGGTCGGGACTGCGCGAGCTTTTCAATAAAAGCCCGATAACTGCTTGGTTCTCGGCCCAAAATGCTACGCAGAACTAGAGCATTGCCGCCCTTGAATCCAAAATCGTCATAGTAGTTAAACATTCTGGTTCTTGCTTCCCGTTCGTAGACATCAAAGATTCCAGCTTTTGCCAGCCACTCTTCTACTGAGATGTCCACCGATTTGATCGGGTTACCCAATATATCGCTCATCAATTCGACGCGCTGGTGACGGTTTAGCATACCCTCACAGCTCAGCTCGAAAGTTGCCCGACCATAGCCTGGCTTGGTCAGGGCAAGTGCTGCCGCCTCGGCTACGTCTTCATAATCGACATCGCTGATCGGTGCGTTCGCCGAAAACGGTTCGGAATACAAGCTGGTGCTCAAAACCTTCGTCCACGAGGGCAGAATGTTATGCATCAGCCGGGACAGCTGTAGAATCGTAAAATCCAAATCGCTTTCGTATAAGGCCTCTTCGACTTCGCGCTTGAACTCATGATGAAGCAATATTCTGACGTTAGAGTGTAAGGCCGATTGGAATACAAATTTTTGCACCCCTGCACGGCTCGCCATACGAATTACCATGCGACCGATAAATGCCTCGTCTGCTACGAATCTCGGCGCCATGTAAAAAACCTCTGTTACGCCATTGAGCGCTTTTTCAAGCGATTCCATATTGCGTAGATCGCCCAAGACAATCTCGCTTGCTCCTGCAGCACTCGCAATAGCTGCCTTCTCTTCGTGGCGCACGAAACCGCGAACTTTTGCCCCCTCCTTAACCAGTGCTCTAGTGACAGCTTCGCCACAGGTACCAGATGCACCAAATACCAAAATCATCGTTGCTTCTCCTATAAAGTTGTTATTCGCCTCAAAGCGTCGTGTTAGTTTTCCGAAGGATGTTTTATATTGTTTACGCATCCATTCTCATGGCTTGCCATCCGCAGCAATGGTCTCGTAGACGGCATAGCGATCTTCGATTATTTTTTGAATCTTGGCTAGTTGTGCCGCTGTATCTACGCTACCGAGAGGGCGGCGGAAACGCATCAGGAATCAGCGTCATCCGCCTGGCAGAGATCCATCCTTTCAGCGATTTTTGCCAAGGCATCTTCGTTGAATCAGTCAAACACCAAGGTACTCGTGGAGCAAGTACTCCGGGCAGCGAACATAATGCGGCCTTATTGCAAAATTACACGCTTATTAAGTGAGGGCTTATGAAGTGACCAAAGGCGGGGGTTTTTGGCCGGCCAACGGTGACTTGACCCGACATGGCGCAGTTTCCTTGAGGAATATTGCCACAATCAGACCGATCAATATCCCGCCCATGGCCAGATGCATGATGTATTGAATTCCGTAAGTCTTGGCAACAAAACCTGCCAGTGCCGGCGCGCCGGCGCCGCCGAAAATCTCACCTACACCAATCACGAGACCGGATGCCGTTGCCATCAGCTTGACCGGGACCGACTCGGCGCTAATTGGCCCCACCGACAAGCAAATTGCAGCGAAGTTGAAAAAGTGCGCCATGAAAAGGAAGGCGAACAGTTTACCCGGATTGGGACCCGCTTCCATCATCAGCCAAAGGAAAAGCAAGGCACCCAATGCAGAAATGATCATCACCGGCTTGCGCCCAATACGATCCGAAAGGGCTGGCATCACCACCGTCCCGAGGCTGGCTCCCAGGCCCACGGCCGACAGGACGTAACCCATTTGCTGCATGTTCAGGTGCAGGTAGTCGGTGAGGTAGTTCGGCAGCAAGGCACTGGTAACCATCAGACACGTCAGCCAGCCGAGCATGCCAATCATGTTGAGCGGAATATTGCGATATTTAAATACGTCTGTCCATTTGTGAGCGGATGCATCATGAGTAGCGGTATGCACAGCCATTGCCTTGGGGTCGCGATCGCGCAAAACCTTGTACACCAGATACGAGCAAATGAAACCTGGCAATGCGACCAACAGGAAGATCCAGCGCCAGTCGACGACCTGCAGCAATTGCGTCACCAGGATGGGCGCCAGACCCAGGCCCAACAGCGGCATGGCCATTTGTTGGATGCCGACGTTTATGCCATGACGCTCCGGCTTCGATGCTTCCAGCGTGGCCGTGATGCTGGCCGGCGCAAAAGCACCTTCGGCCACGCCCATGATCGCGCGTATCAGCAGCAGACTGCCTACCCCCGTGGCCAGACCGCTTAAGCCGGCCAGAACGGAAAAGATGATCAAGGCGGGAATGATCACCTTACGCCGCCCGACGTGGTCGGAAAGATTGCCGACAAAGACCGCCGCCGCCCCCCAAGCCAGGGCCAACACTGCCGCAATGTGGCCCATGTCCTGATAATCCAGCCCAAGATCCTTGGCCATCACCGGAAACATCGGCATGACCATGAAGCGGTCCACGCCCACCAGACCGAACCCCAATGACAGCAGGGCGACGGTCTTCCATTCGTATTGCACATCCCAGCTCGAACCAGTCTCACTCATGCTGCTCTCCTCCATAAATTATAAAGACGTCTTTCAACGCCAGGCGATGCCGGACGCTGATGCGCGTGCCATTTCTCAGGCTCTGCAAGCACTCTAAAGATAATTAAACCATTAGTCAACCAATCCATACATTGGTTTTTTAAATTTACAGTAAGCGCCTCTTGATGATGTGGAAATTTAGCGCAATATTTTTTTGTGCTCTCTGTAAGAAGTAATATTATTGGTAGGCAGAGATGATCCGTATCGGTTTTTATTGGTTTTAAAATAGAGCGGCCATGCTAATATACGAATTCACTTAACTCCTGCTTCAGATATAAATGGCCGACAAAGCGCAAACGCATGATGGGTACGTTCGGGTTCGCGACTACCTTGTCAATGCGATCAAGGAACACGCGTTCGAACCCGGACAGCGCATGCCGACCGAGCGCCAACTGGCGGAACAGCTCGACGTAAGCCGTGCCGTTACGCGCCGCGCGCTCGCCGAAGTGGAAGCGGAAGGTTTGATTCTCAGACTAGTCGGACGCGGTACGTTCGTGCGCCCTTCGTCCGAGACATCGTCCGTAGTGCCCGTATTCGATGGCGCCGTCAGTCCCGCTGAATACATCGACGCGCGAATCTGCTTCGAGCCGGAGCTTCCCTTGCTTATCGCCATCAATGCCACTTCGGCTGACTTTGAGCGCATGGAAGATTGCCTCAAACGCGGAGAGAAAGCCACGACACGCGAGGAATTCGAGATCTGGGATGCGGCTTTTCACTTGGCGATGGCATTCGCCACGCACAACAAATTGACGACGCGCATGTATGACATGATCCATGCTGTGCGCCATGAACAAGCCATGTGGGGCGCGCTGCGTCAACTAGGCCAGACGCCCGATCAGCGCGGCATCTACCAGCGCGAACACCGTGAGATCTTCGCCTCCCTCAAGCAACGTGACGCCGAGCGCGCCAGCGAACTGATGACCCAGCACATTCGCGCCACGCGCCGCCGTCTTCTGGATTTTTAATTCGCTCACACCGTATTTCCCCGTCAATCGACGATTCCCTCCAAAGCATGCTTGATCCGACCTTGGCTCAAGCTGTTTGCCAATTAAATAAACCAATTAAAACCAATAGCAATATTGGTTGACAATTGGTTTTATAGTCGTTAACCTATCCGTAATGCTTTGCGCCCTGCATGAATGACGGAGGGCGCACTGCACTCATTGGGTTACTTGGGAGGAGTCAGGAAGCATGAACACTAACAAAAGCAAACAGACTATGGTGCCAGTCGGCGCCGGAAAGTCCGGCGACGATTTTCCGATCGCCACAAGATTGGCCTTGTACCGCAGCCAGATTGACGCACGTTATTGTGAGAAGCGCGCCTACGATCTGTTCTTGCAAAACTTGGTCAAGGGAACGACCCATCTCGCGCTCGGCCAGGAAGCCGTGTCGGCAGGTTTGGGCCTAGCGCTGAACAAGGACGATTACGTCTATCTGTACGGTGGCCGCTGCCATCACCACGCGCTGGCAAAAGGTGCCTCCATGACAGGCGTGCTGGGTGAACTGATGGGGCGACAATGCGGATTGATGGGCGGCAAGGGCGGCTCCATGCACCTTTCCAGCGTCGAGCATGGAGTGATGGCGTCCTATGCCATCCTCGGCGCGCAGCTCACGATCGCCTGCGGCGCCGCCTGGTCTTCACAGTACCGGGGCACCAAGCAGGTGACGGTCGCATCCTTCGGCGACGGCACCACCAATATCGGCGCCTTTCACGAATCGGTCAATCTGGCCGCGACATGGAAATTGCCAGTCATTTTCCTGTGCGAAAACAATATCTACGGGGAATACACCTTGACCAGCACGGTCACTCCGGTCGAGCACCCCGCCGCAGATCGCGCCAGCGCCTATGGCCTGGAGCGCATCGTCATTGATGGCAACGACGCCGATGTCGTCTATCGAACCATGCAGAAAGCAGTCGCCAAGGCACGCGCCGGTGACGGTCCTTCCATCATCGAATGCATGACGTATCGGCTGACCGGTCACTCGCGCGCAGATCCGGGCCACTATCGTCCGGCTGGAGAGCTCGAGGAACGGAAGAAGATCGAGCCGTTGGTGATTTACCGAAAACGCCTGCTCGACCTGGGCGTGGCCGAGACGACGCTGCTAGAAATTGAAGCGGAAAGCATGGCGGAGGTAGAACGCGCCACCAAGGAAGCGATCGCCTCGCCACCGGCAGCGGTGGAAAGCGCATTCAAGGATGTTTGGTCTGATGGGGGTATAGCATGGCGGAATTAAGTTATCGAGACGCGGTGGCAGCAGCCATCGCGCAAGAAATGGCGCGCGACGAACGGGTCGTGTTTCTCGGAGAGGACGTAGCCGCATACGGCGGACCTTTCAAGGCCACTGTGGGGTTGCTGGATAAATTCGGGCCTAAGCGCGTGCGCGACACGCCGATATCCGAACAGGCCATTCTGGGCGCTGCGATGGGCGCCGCCATGACCGGCCTGCGGCCAATTGCCGAAATCATGTTTTCCGACTTTCTGGCAGTGTGCTGGGACCTGATCGCCAACGAGATTTCGAAAACGCGCTATATGACGAATGGGCAGTTCTCGTTTCCCCTGGTGATTCGTACCGCCAACGGTGCAGGCTCACGCTTCGGCGCCCAGCATTCGCAAAGCGTCGAGAATTGGGCCATGATGATTCCCGGCATCAAGGTCGTGGTGCCTTCTTGCCCCGCCGACGTCAAGGGCTTGCTCGCAGCGGCCATCCGCGATCCAGATCCGGTGCTCTTCTTCGAGCATAAATCCCTGTACGCGATGAAAGGCGAAGTTCCTGACGGCGAGTACGTCGATGAGTTGGGCAAGGCCAAGGTTTTGCGCCACGGAACCGACCTGACCATTATCGCCTTGGCCGCCATGGTGCCGCGCGCGCTTCTGGCTGCCGAGATTCTGTATCGCGAGAATGGCATTTCCGCCACCGTGGTCGATGTGCGCTCGCTGGTCCCGCTGGACATGCAGACCATCATCCGCGAGACCGTCAAAACCGGCCGGCTGTTCACCGTGGAAGAGAATCCGCGACTCTGTGGCTGGGGCGCCGAAATCGCCTCCATCGTCATGGAGGAATGTTTCTACTACCTGGACCAGCCCGTGGTGCGCATCACCACGCCACATATGCCCCTGCCCGCAAGCGAACTCGAAGATGCCGTGATTCCCTCGGTGGACCGCATCGTCGCCGAGATCCGCCGGTCAGTGGATTCCAAACTGAGGAAGAGCAATGAATATTGATCTAAAAATAAGCAGTGTCGAGATGGGCCTTTACATCAATGGCAAATGGCTCACGGCTGCCGACGGCAAAAATTTCGACGTCGTCAATCCCGCCACTGAAGAGGTGATCGCCAACGTCGCAGACGGTACCGTCGAGGACGGTCTGGACGCGGTCGCTGCAGCTTATGCGGCCGGTCCGGCTTGGGCCGCCATGGCGCCGCGCCAACGCGGCGAGATCTTGCATCGCGCCTTCGAGCTGATGATCGCCAACAAGGAAGCCCTGGCGCGCTTGATTACCCAGGAAAGTGGCAAGGCCCTCAGCGAAGCACGCGGCGAGGTGGTCTACGCGGCCGAGTTCTTGCGCTGGTTCGGTGAAGAAACAGTGCGCATCCTCGGCGAGATATCGACTTCACCGAGCGGCGCCAACCGTATCATCGTTCTGCGTCAACCTGTTGGGGTCGCGGTGTTCGTCACACCCTGGAACTTTCCGGCGGCGATGGCCACGCGCAAGATCGGCGCGGCGCTGGCCGCCGGCTGCACGATCGTCCTCAAGCCCGCCAAGGAAACCCCGCTCACTGCGCTTGCCATGGCCACGATTTTCGAGAAGGCGGGTGTCCCGCCCGGCGTCGTCAACGTGCTCACCACGCGCCGCACAGCCAAGGCCATTGAGGCCATGCTAAATGATTCACGCGTGCGCAAATTTTCCTTCACCGGCTCGACCGAAACCGGTCGTTTGCTACTTTCCGAGGCAGCGCAAACAGTTGTCAAATGCTCGATGGAACTGGGGGGGAACGCGCCCTTCATCGTGTTTGCCGATGCCGATATCGAGGCTGCAGTCGCTGCCGCGATGGTCGCCAAGATGCGCAATGGTGGCGAGTCATGCACCGCGGCCAACCGCTTCTACGTCGAAAAACCGGTCGCGGAAGAATTTACCCGCCGTTTTGCCGAAGCGATGGCAAAAATACAGATGGGTGATGGACTGCGTGAGGATGTGCAGTTGGGGCCGATGGTCAATGCCAGCACCCGCGACAAGATCGCCGAACTGGTTGACGATGCTGTGGCGCATGGCGCCAGACTGGTCACTGGCGGCAAAATCCCGAGCGGAAAAGGTTATTTCTATCCGCCGACGGTACTGGCCGACGTGAAGTCCGATGCACGCATACTGAAGGAAGAAATCTTCGGCCCGGTCGCACCGATTGCCACCTTCGAGAGCGAGGCCGAGGTGATCGCCCTGGCCAACGATACGGAATTCGGTTTGGTCGCCTTTGTGCATACACGCGACCTGGCCAAGGCCATGCGCGTCGCCGAAAAGCTCGAAACCGGCATGGTCGGCATCAACCGCGGCCTGGTCGCCGATCCGGCAGCGCCATTCGGCGGCTGGAAACAAAGCGGCGTTGGCCGCGAAGGCTCCCACGACGGTCTGCTCGAGTACCTCGAGTCCAAGTACATTGCCGTCACCTGGTAAGGAACCCTATGAACATCATCATGCCGCAGTTGGGAGAAACCGTGCTGGAAGGCACCGTTGCCAACTGGTACAAAAAAGTCGGAGACCTGGTTCAGGCGGACGAAAACCTGTTCGATGTTGAAACAGATAAAGTGACCAGCGAGATTCCCTCGCCGCTCACAGGAATAGTCACGGAAATCCTGGTCGTCAAAGGCACCACGGTGAAGGTCGGCACGGTGTTGGCCATCGTCGTCGCTGAAGGCAGCGTCGCAGCTGCCAAGCCGACAACGAGTCATGCGCCAGCAGTTGCAGCGAGTCCGGCGGTTACGGCCGTCATCGATGCAGGAGAAGACAAGCGCGCGCTGGTTCGCCCGGTTGACGGGGCCGCACGCCTTTCGCCGGTAGTACGACGTTTGCTTGGGGAAAATGGACTGTCTGCCGACCAGATTAATGGCACAGGCAACAACAACCGCGTTACCCGCGAGGATGTACTTGCCTACCTGGCCAGGCCGGCACCGACTGTTGCAGAACCACCAACGGTCGCTACGGCTTCGGCGCAAAGTCAAGCGACTCCCCCAGTGCAGACACCCGCACCTGCAGCAGCAGTGAGCGTCGGCAAGGACGATCTGGTACTGCCGCTTAACAAGATCCGCCGCGCGACCGGCAGCCATATGATACGCTCGCTGGCGACCAGTCCGCATGCAGTGCAGGCAGTGGAAGTCAATTTCCACGCGGTCGACAAGGCACGCAATGCCATCGGCAAAGAGTGGAAAGAGCGCGAGGGTTACTCACTCACCTATCTACCTTTCATTGCACGCGCTGTGTGTGAAGCGATCGGCAAATATCCGTACATCAATTCAAGCTTTGGTAATGACGAATTGATAGTGCATAAGCGGGTCCACTTGGGCATAGCCGTCGATGTGAATTTCGATGGCTTGCTGGCAACGGTAATGCGCGACGCGCACCACCGGAATCTGCGCGGCCTGGCTGCGGAGATTAACCGGCTGGCGACGGCGGCGCGCAAAGGGCAGATCAAACAGGACGAACTTTCCGGTGGTACTTATACGATCTCCAACTCGGGCTCGTTTGGCACCCTGTTTAGCACCTCCATCATAAACCAGCCGCAAGCCGCCATTCTCTCCACCGATGGCGTGCACAAAAAGCCAGTGGTCATTGAAGGACCGGATGGTGACGTGATCGCGATTCGACCGATTGGCATTTTGGCGCAATCGTTCGATCATCGTGCGTTCGACGGCGCCTATTCGGCATCCTTCTTGCGCTACTTAAAAGAAATTCTTGAGACCCGCAATTGGGTGAACGAGCTATGAGCGACCTGCAAGCAGACGTAGTTGTTATTGGTGCCGGACCTGGTGGTTATAGCGCCGCGTTCCGAGCGGCCGACCTTGGCAAGAAAGTCATCCTGATCGACCGTAGTGCCACCTTGGGAGGAGTTTGCCTGAATGTCGGCTGTATCCCGTCGAAGGCGCTTTTACACGTCGCCAAGGTGATCTCGGAAGCGGCAGAGACCCCTGGTGTCCGCTTCGGCACGCCAGAACTCGATCTACCCGCTCTGCGCGACTGGAAAAATTCTGTCGTGGCAAAGCTGACCAAGGGTTTGACAACATTGGCCAAGCAACGCAAGGTGACCGTACTCAACGGACAGGCACAGTTCGCCTCGCCAAATTCTGTGCGTGTGGAAATGGCCGACGGCACAACGACCGTTAGCTTTGAGCACGGAATTATTGCGGCGGGATCGTCTGTCACCAGGATTCCCGGCTTCCCTTATGACGATCCGCGCCTGATGGATTCCACTGGCGCTCTGGCTCTTGATGACGTTCCGTGTAAGCTGCTGGTCATTGGCGGCGGCATCATCGGTTTGGAAATGGCCACGGTCTACCAGGCGTTTGGCTCGCAAGTCACCGTGGTCGAGTGGATGGATCAGTTGATTCCAGGCGCGGATGCGGATTTGGTTAAACCGCTTGCCACCCGATTGGCAAAGCAAAAAGTTCGGGTTCTGCTGAAAACTAAGGTGACCAGGCTTGAGTCATTGAGCAATGGTTTGCGCGCAACTTTTGAAGGCCCGGAAGCGCCCGAAGCTGCCGCCTACGACCGGGTTCTGGTTGCTGTCGGGCGCCGGCCGAATGGCCTTGCGATCAATGCTGAAGCGGCGGGCGTAAAGGTGGATGACCGCGGCTTTATCCCGGTCGACGGTCAAATGCGCACCAACGTGCCGCATATTTTTGCCATCGGCGACATCAGCGGCGAACCCATGTTGGCGCATAAAGCTAGCCACGAGGGCAAACTTGCCGCCGAGGTGGTCGCCGGCCATAAGGTGAGCTTCCAGGCACGTACCATTCCCTCGGTCGCCTACACCGACCCTGAAATATCATGGGCGGGCGTTACCGAGAATGCCGCCAAAAAGCAGGGTCTCGATATTGAAAAGGCCATCTTCCCTTGGGCCGCCTGCGGTCGCGCGATCACCATAGGACGCGACGAAGGCTTGACAAAGTTGATCATCGACAAGAAAACCCGGCGCATCATCGGTGCCGGCATCGTTGGTGCCGGCGCCGGCGAATTGATTGCCGAAGTGGTGGTGGCGATGGAGCTGGATGCAGAGGTTGGTGATTTGGCGCTGGCCATTCATCCGCACCCTACTTTATCGGAAACCATCGCCCTCGCCGCCGAGATTGCAGAGGGTTCGATCACAGATATCTATTTACCGAAGAAATGAACAGACTTTTTGTCAAGCCAAGCCTGACCTGACGCATCCTCCTCCTCTAACATCAAAGGAGATTTCCCTTGGGTGCTCAGTCCCAGGGGCTTTTTTATTTTCCGCAAACACCCTCGATCTCCATACCCCGCGGCAAGACCGAGGCATCCGGCCGAGGCAGCCAAGCTGACGCCATTCAACCTGCGAATTTCGATTATCTGGTCTGCTTACACGCCGAAGCGCGTCCAGCATTCGAGGCATTGTGCAACAATTTGCTGACGGAAGCAATGGAGGCACTTGACGACATGAAAGTCAGATGTAAGCTGCAGTGGGAAATCGACTGCACTTGCCTGCAAGGTGTCGATCGCCTGAATTTTTGCCTTCTCATCTTCGCGATGAACAGGGCGCAATTCAACCAACTGACAGCCCAAATCGAGAAGTTGCGGGTCGACCCAAACCGACTCCGTCTAACAAAACGCGGAGCGTCGCACTTTCCATGCAGACCTGGACGGACGGAAAGGCACGCTCTTCATGTTGGATACAAGAGTTCAATTTGTACTATAATTCATGTTAAAGCCTTCGCCAACTGAAAAAGCTCAGCATGAAAAGCCATGAACACATCCAAATCCCCGAAGAAGGGGAAGAAACAGTCAATCATCGAACGATCGTCGGGCGTCACCGTCGTGCCAAGACAGAAGCCAAGATTATCGAGGCCGCATTGCACGTCTTTGCCGAAAAGGGGCGTGACGCACCCGTGATTGAAGATTTCATCAAAGCCGCTAACATAGCCCGTGGCACGTTCTACAACTACTTCAAGAGTACGAATGAACTATTAACTGCTACATCCACTTGGCTGACAGATGACCTGATCGAGTCGATCGAAAGCGAAATTAAAACAATCGACGACCCGGTCTTGCGCCACGGCATAGGTCTGCGCCTGTGGATGGGAAAGGCCGAATCTGACTCGTCTTGGTGTGGCTTCGTCACCGGCATCTGGTTTCACGGTGGCTTTGCCCTGAAAGCGCCACTGCGTGATATCCGCATGGGCATCAAGTCGGGCGGCTTCAATTGTCCTGATGCCAGCGTTGGCTTCGATCTGGCGATGGGCACCATGCGCCAAGGCATGATCCGCCTGATTAATAACCCAAGCTTACGTCTGCGCAAGGACTTCGGCAACAAGATTGCACAGATCATCCTGCAGGGGCTTGGGGCTAGTCCCACCAAGATCGCTGAAGTGCTGAAGTATCCCTTGCCAGACATGCGTCGCCCTACCAGGACGGTAGATTGACAACATCGATTACATCGCGTCGAACATGCCGAGTAATTTAGATTGCAACATACAATTGTTAACATGCTGTTGAAAAAGACAGCCATACGTTTTCTTGCTCTGGCAGCGCTTGCGTCAAAAAAAGCCCTGCAACGCCAAGTGCCTGCCTTACCTGAAAGTTACCGTCCGCGTGGGGCAAGTGCGCGCGCAACGGCATGTCCCTGACTCGATACGCTCACTGGGCCTGGCGCTGGTTATCGGATTGGCTAGCCACTTCGGAATGTACCCCGTGCGGCCAAGGCAGTTTTTTAAAATTATGACGCAATAGTATTAGGAAAATAGCCATTTCGCGACTAACCGGGTGTAACGTGCCATGATCACATAAACCATCAGATAGACGATGACGACCGCAAGAACGAAATTGCTGATGATAGGCTGGCCGAGTAAGGGGACCAGCGTGAAAACCGGCTTCCACAACCACGGTACGACTATCGTCAGTGGAAAAATGGCCGACAATGTGATCAGGAATTGTTTGAACGGTTTGGCATGCAGTTGCTTCATTTCCGGAGGCGTGAACCAGTACTCCAAACCAGTCTCCATCTCGAGTTTCTCTTCATTCGCTAGTGCGGGCCTGATCTCTTCGATAAACCGTTTGCGAATATCAGATTGCAGCCAGCTTTCCAATCGATCAGTCGATTCGAAACGCAGCACAATGGTATACATAGTGGAAGTCCCGTGCGGGCGAATGATGTTCACGCCCATGTGTCCGGGAAAATTCTGCGCTTCCAATGCGATATCCTTGAGCCATTCTTCATAGCGGTTTTTGGCCGTTACCTGCACATCGTGTTGAACCACTAATGTGGCTGTGTCGTTTACTGAGATCATGTTTAGCTCCGTATTTCCAGATTAGATTCGATGCCAACGACGCAGAAGGATCCTTGTCAATTGGAAAGGTTGCACCCATTGGTATCAAAGACTGTGCTAATTATTTGCAACTTTCCACTAGAGAATCAGGCAGGCCGCGCACTGCCGGCACTAGATCGCGCCGGAACGTATCTTGCATATTGACTTCAATGCTCTCGGCGACGCATCAAGGTGGTGTATCGCGACATGGTCGCCGCTCCGTTGGAGCACATGGCCGGCGCACTGATGCGGGTAATGCGTGTGCAACGGAACTACGACATACCGCTGGAGCCGGAATTGCGCGCGGGAGGACTTGCTAGCGACAAGTGCTTCATGATCGCTTTCATGGGCATCCGCGACGTGACCATCGCGCGTGCCGAAGGCATCATTGGCATGGGCGACGAAGCACGTCTACGCGCGATGCAGGGTGCTGCAATAAATGGTCGACCTGCATGCTGCGTAAGCCAAGGTCCGCTCGACACATTGACTGGGATACCGATCAGTTTCTTAGTGAAACCGATTCAGTTACATCGCTTGCGATTTGATGAGACGTATTCACGCATAGGTCGGTAGTGATGCTCCTTTTCAAGGATACCGAAATGGGCCGCTGACTGGCATCCGGCTGGCGTTAGCCACCGGTCGATGACATCATGCGCAAGGGTGATGCTGCATCACGAGGCAAAGCGCGAAGTCGAAGAAGCGATCTTTGAAAGCGCACTGGACTTCACCATCCTGCAAACCGCGCGCATGATGCACAACATCGCGCCTGCCTGGAACAACATCACCCGTTCCGGCATGTACGTCGAACCCTTTTCCTGCGACGTGCCAATCGCCGATGTCGACTACGACGATGTGGCCGAGGTGGCGGCATTGGCGCTCACGCGCGACGGCTTCGGCAGAGCCACCTTCGAGCTATGCGCGGATGGCATGCTGAACCGCCATCAGCGTGCCGCCTTGCTGGGCGCGGTGATAGGGCCCCGGTCCAAGCCGGATCCTGCTCGGTGCGACTGGCTGCAAAAAGCCGGGATCACCGATCCGTATGAACAGGAAGCACGCGCACGCATGTTTCGCTATTACGATGATTTCGGGCTCCAGGGTGGCAACGGCTTTGTATTGCGCAGCCTTCTGGGCCTGGAACCGGCCACCTTCCAACAGTTTCTCGAGCGCACCGTGCGCCGCCTCAATTCAGCAAACGCGTAGGTCGCTCAACATCTTTGCCACAGGTCGTGCACGACAACCTGTGGCCCTCCCCCTTAAAGTCGCAGCAAGCGCTCCGCATTCAAGTGGCAGATCTTGGCGCGATCGATCTCGCTGATGGGCGCGCGGGTAATGAAATCGACAGCTTCTGCCGTCGACTCGTAAGGATAGTCGACGGAGAACATGATACGATCCGCCCCCAGCGCCAGCATGGAACACAGTAACGCAGGCACATCGCATGATCCGGCGGTCGTGATCATGATGTTGTCCCGAATGTACTGCGATGGCAATTTTTGCAAGGTGTGCGTGTGTTTCATCATCTTGTAGCGGCTGTCCAGGCGCCACAGCACAAATGGCAGGGTTTCCCCCATATGGCCAAGCACCAGGGTCACTTTAGGGAAGCGGTCGAACACGCCGCCCATCACCATGCGCAGCGCATGGGTCGCCGTTTCAGCGGTCCAGGCCCAGGCCGGGCCTAAAAGCTCGACATAGCCGTCTAGGCATTTCGCGGAATCGGGCGCATTCGCCGGATGCAGGTAGATCGGCACGTCAAGCGCCTCGGCGCGCTCCCATACCGGCCAAAACTTCGGGTCATCCAGGTATTCCCCGTTGGTATGCCCATTAATGAGCGCCCCGCACATGCCCAGCTGCTTGACGGCGCGCTCGAGCTCATTGGCTGCTTCGACAGGATCCTGCAGCGCCAGGTGTGCGAAGCCCGAGAACCGGGTTGGATTGCGCTGCATGACGGTTGCCAGCATGTCGTTGACTTCCTTCGCCTTGCGCACGGCAATGGCACAATCAGGCTCCACCTGTACGCCAGGCGTAGTCACCGACAGAACAGAGATATCGATACCGTGTGCATCCATTTCCTGCAAACGTATATCTTCAAAGTCGCCCAGGCGCGACTTGTAGTGACGGAAGTGTTCCGGGTCGATGAAGGCTTCTACATTTGCGCCATAGCCGGCGAGCGCGGGCGTCAGGAAATGTTCTTCGAGAACAATCTTTTTCATAAGGATCTCCATTAAAAATTCAGGGAAGGGATTCGGGCAAGTGTGGGCCGGCGGCCCACATTGCGAGCGGGTGCGGCAAACCGACGCACCGGGTTCAGGTCGGGATCTGCACGCCCGGATCGAGTTTGCGACTGCGGGTTGCGTAATGAAACGCCAGTAGTGCGAGCGAGGCGCAACCTGCCGGAATTGCGGCGATCAGGAACAGGTCGGCGAACGGCAAATTCCGCGACAGCAGAAAGCCGCCGACGAGCGGCCCGAGTATCGAGCCGAAGCGGCCAATTCCCAATGCCCAGCTCACACCAGTGGAGCGGATGCTGGTCGGATAAAAACTGGCAGCCAGCGCATTGGCGCCGAACTGGGCGCCCACCACAAAGATACCCGCCACAAAGACCGCCACCATAATCGAGGACACGGACGTATTCACCATGCCGATTGCGGCGACCGACACGGCGCCTAACGCATACGCGATCCCAAGCACGACGAGCGGTCCGAGCCGGTCAATCAGGTAAGCCATGGCGATCCCGCCGAGTACGCCGCCAAGATTGAACAACACGGTGGCGATGATGGCTTTCGATATCGGCAGGCCGGCTTGCAGAAGCACGGGTGGCAGCCAGTTGTAAAGGAAAAACAGCAATAGCAGGTTCATGAAGAAAGGTACCCAAAGGAGCAGCGTTCCAAGCCCACGTCCACCCGTAAACAAATGTTTGACCGAGGCCCCGCTGAGGCTCTCCTCGGAGATGAAAAAGGTATCCCCGGGCGCCCAATTCATGCCAGGTGCCGCTTTTTCCAGCAGTGCAGCGACGGCGGCAGGTTGCGCCTGCCGATGCACAAGGAAACGCGCCGATTCGGGTAACAGCAGCAACAGAATCGCGCCCAGAACCAAGGGCGCGACGCCGCCAAGGATAAAGACCGACTGCCAGCCCCACAGGGGGATGATGATCGAACTAATTAGTCCCCCGACCACAGCCCCGAATGGAAAACCCAAGAACATGACTGTAACCAGCATGGCACGAATGCGCTTGGGTGCGTACTCCGCCGTCAGTGCAATGATGTTGGGCATGGCCGCGCCCAAGCCAAGGCCCGTCAGAAGCCGCGCCAGCATCAGGGACGAGGACGAATCGGCCCAGGCCGTGAGCAGGGAAAACAGACCGAATGTGAGGGTCGACGCGGCGATCACAAACTTGCGCCCAAAGCGGTCGGCTAGCGGCCCTAACATCAAAGCACCCGCGGCCATGCCAACCAGGCCCGCCGCGAAGACGGGACCAAAGGCATTAATTTTGATCCCGAAGGCCTGTGCCACCACCGGCGCGACGAAGGCGATGGATTGGACGTCAAAGCCATCTAACATCGCCACCAGCGCGCACAAAACGATGAGTTTGATCTGGAATGGGCCAATATGCTGCCCATCGATGACGTGTAAAACGTCGATGCGCCTGTCGGCGCGGAGTTGAGGCTTCATTGGCAAGCGCTCCCGCGACGATGACAAAAGTGCGCGGGTAGCGCAAAACGCCCGGCAGAAAATTTGAGGTACATGGGATGTCTCCATTTTTGTTTGTATAGGATGAACAATAAGCGCTATATCTGTCCTCAGAAAGGTATGCAATAATCGCATATGTCAACTTCAGGCTAACACCCACCGGCAGTGTGAAATTAAATCAAATCGATCAGTTGGTCGCAATTGCCGAGCATGGCGGATTGCGCTCAGCCGCGCGCGCCATGGAAATGTCGGCGCCGGCACTGGCGAAAAGCCTGAAGGCACTGGAGCAGGAGTACGGCGTGCCATTGCTACATCGATCAGTGCGCGGCCTGCAGTTCACGGAATACGGGCAGGTTGTGCTGAAACGGGCGCGATCCATCCAGCTCGAAATGATCCGGTCTCACGATGAGATAGCGCAGATGCGCGGGCAGAAGACCGGCACGGTCGCCGTCGGCGGCTCGCCAGTATCGGCCGCCCTGCTCCTGCCGGCGGCCATCGATTCCCTCCTCAAGCTATACCCGGATGTGAGCGTCAAGGTGGTCGATACCATTTTCCCCAATTCCCTTGAGCGGCTATCCGATGGGGAGCTTGATTTCGTGGTCGGCCCGATGCCACTCGCAGTTGCCAGCAAGGCGGCCAGCGCGTTCGAAGCAACGGCACTCTTTTACAGCAAGCTTGGCGTGCTGGCGCGCGCCGATCATCCCCTGATTCACGCAAGTTCAGTGTCCGAACTGGACGCAGCAAATTGGGTCATCATCGGAAGTCCGACCGGTCCCTCCTCGCTCATGGAAGTAATGTTTCGCGAGGCCGGCCTCGGCGTGCCGCACATTGCAGTCATGAGCGACTCTTTGGCGGCGATTGGACCATTGGTGCGTAATACCGACTTGCTGGCATTGCTGCCGCTGGATCTGGCGTCGCATGGCGGCCCTCTGGAGGCCGGTGTTGCGCAGATTCGTCTGGCGGCCCACTCGCCATCCATTCGCATTTCGCTCATTACGCGACGCGACAAGCCGCTCACACCGGCGGCGCAGGCCCTGGTGGCACAGGTGCGGCGCGCAGCACGCATCCTGGTGCAGAACCAGAAGGATTGAACCGGCGCCAGGCGTCCACGCTTGCGGCCAGGCGCCTGCGCAGCACCGCCCCAGGCGCGGGCGGTGCTTTGCTCACAACGCTGCCGTGAGTTCCCGCACCGCTTCAAACAAATCGGCGACCTGAAAGATCTGCGCATCAGGGTCCTTGTTGATCGCGACAATCGTCTTCGAACCTTTCATTCCCACTGTAGTGGGAAGACAAATCATAAGCCAAATGTGGGATTCATCCTGACCTGCCCGGTTTTTTTCGGACCGGGCGAAGTTCGCCAATGGCCAGTTTGATCCATCGCGTTCATTTCTTATAGATTCCGCCACCAATCAGCAATTCGTCCACGCGCTCGATGTAGACGGTTTTCGACTCCACATCTTTCGAGACGGGATTGGGCCAGCGAAAATTGACCCACCCACTGCCTGCTGTCGTTGCAAGCTTGATTTGCTCCTGCACGAAATATTTGCCGTCCAGGTCCTTGATGTCGCGGATGATCGCGCTGTGCGCAATCATGGCTGGGGCCGAGGGCTGGAATGACATCGAAGCCTGGGGGTGAAGCCAACGAAGACCGGCTGCGTCTTTATCTGGATCTGCGCAATGGGAAACCGGGACACGATACGATCCGGCGCGTGTTCGAGGCGATCGCTCCGAAGCGGCTGGAAGCAGTGCTGTTGGAATGGATCGGGCTTGTATGCCCGGCGCTGGGCAAAGTGATCGCCATCGACGGCAAGAGTGTGCGGGGTTCGGGATCGGTTCTTCGCGGTCAGCGGGCGCTGCACGTGGTGAGCGCGTATGCAAGCGAGGTGGGGCTGGTATTGGGCCAGCAGCGCTGCGAAGAGAAGTCTAACGAGATCACCGCGATCGAAGCGCTGCTGCCCAGTCTAGCGCTCACCGGCTGCATCGTGACGATCGACGCGATGGGGTGTCAGACAACGATCGCCCCGCAAATAACCGAGCGCAAAGGCGACTATCTGCTCAATGCCAAGGACAATCAGCCAAAGCTGGCTGAACCGATCGAAGAATACATTCGGGTTGGTGAGCAGCACGCAGGGGTCAATCTGATGCCATCGCAGTTTGAAACGCTCGACAAGGGACACGGGCGCGTCGAGACGCGGCGCTGCGTGGCATTGTCGGTGCCGGACTACCTTCCTGAGATCAAGCGCTGCCCGGCATCAAGAGCATTGCACGCATCGAGGCCGTGCGCGAGGCGCAGGGAAAAATGACGACCGAAGCGCGTTACCTGATCGGATCGATGGCGCCAGAAGCAGAGGCAATACTGAACGCAACGCGGCTGCACTGGGGCATTGAGAACGGTCCGCATCGCTGCCTGGATGTGGCATTTCGCGAAGACGCCAGCGCCGTCCACCTGCGCCAGGCAGCAGCCAATCTGGGCATCGTACGAAAACTGGCGCTCAACACCTTTCGTCTTGATACCAGCAGCAAATTGAGTTCGCCGCGCAAGCGCAAGAATGCCGCCTGGAAGCCGGATTATCTATTCGACTTACTTGACCTACAGCCACTCAGCGAGATTTGCTGCTCCGGCCGGACGCTCGCCAGATACGACAACGCCTGTCGTACTCAGCAGCTTACGACAGGCGTCGCAGCAATGCGCTGAGCGCATCGCTGGCAGGGTGAATTCGGCGTAAAGTGCGCCGGCCCGCGTTCCGATTACTTGGCCGCCATCATCCAGGTCTCGAATTCCTGCTTCAGGTTGCGCTCCGCTTCGGACAGCACCGGAATGATATTTTTCGGATCCGAGGGACGGCCAATACGTTCGAGCCAATAGCTAAGGAATTTGGCGGTCGGCGGATATTTGGAGAGATCCATGCCGTTGAAAAAGCCGGCCGGGAAGCCGCGCGGATCGACCGGATCGATTCGGTCTTTTTCATACACGGCCACGCGCTTGACGATACGCCAGACGCCGTCGCGACGCTCAAGTTGGTCGAAAAAGCGTATCCAGGAAGTGATATCCGCGCCCTGTCCTTCGATATCCTCGCGGATAAACAAGGTCGCATGAGTCCGGCTAAAAGCCCGGTTCTTGTTGATCCTCACCCACGGCGGGCTGATGATATGTTTCAGGTGCGCACCCGGCTTGCGGGCGGCTGCCATCAACTTGGAACGCTCGACAAAATCTTTCGCCGGCGCAGAAATCCAGGAAATATGGATAGTGGCGTCGTCGTGGAAACATTGACGCAAGGTTTCCCAATCATCGCTATCCCTGGCATAACCCCAGCGCACCAGCAAGGACGCAATTTGGGCTTCATCTTCGGTGGCGCGCGGTGCTCCGGCCTTGGCCGGCACCGCTGCATTGGCCACCGCCGCGAATGCGGACAAGCCGGCGGCAGCCGTCACATTGCGCAGGAACTGCCGTTTCTGATTTTCCGTTTCCATGGTCGATCCTTTTCATATATTGAGTTACACGCGTGAATCCAATGCGCATCGATGAACACGCCCGGCATCGTCACGCCGATGCCGACCCATCCGCTTTAGAAGGTATGACGCAATCCCATCAACACGCCGCTTTGTGCGCTACCCGCAATCGTCGTGGCACCAGGCGAGACGGCCACTGCTGACGTACCGTGATTGATGGTCCGTCCGGCAGTCAGGTACGCAGCCGTACGGCGCGAAAAGTTGTAGGTCACGCGCGCCGCAACGATCGCCGCGTCGTTGGCGCTGTCGCTGACGTCAAGATAGCCGAACTGGCCATCCACCACCCAAGCGGCGGAAACCGGATAGAGGGCGCCGATGTAATACAGATTGGACGTAAAACTTGCCGCGCTGGTGTTACTGCGATGAAGAAGACCTCCGCCAATTTTCAGGTCGCTGAATTTGACGTAGCCGTTGAGCGTCGACCTGACATCGAGGAAGGCGCTGCTGGTCAGGCCGAACAATGCGCCCGGACCACCATGCATTTTGTCGTACGAAGCGGATACGCCGTAAGAGCCAGAATCATATTTGACCATGGCCGTCAACTGCCGGCAGGCTTGCGAATCGGCCGCCAGCTCGCCACCGCAATTGGTCGCCTGCGGTCCGGCCGGCCCCGCCCCATCGCGGCCCAGGCTGTAGGTCGCGCCGAATGACACACCGCCGAATTTCCCGAGATACCCGATAGCGTTGTCGGAGCGCGTGTTCGCGAGATAGGAGTCCAGATCCGCGATCGCATATGAATTTGGCCCCAAAATGTCGGAGTCCAACAAGGCATGGAACGTCATGTTGTATTGACGCCCCAGTGACACCGTGCCGTACTGGTTCGACATGCCTATGAACGCCTGCCGTCCAAACAGCCGGCGGCCATAGTTGAGCATGCCGGTATCGATCGCCATCCCGCTCTCGAGTACGAACACCGCCTTGACGCCGCCACCCAGGTCTTCCGACCCGCGAAACCCGAGCCGCGACGGCGTGCTCGACGTCACATTCGGCATGCGAACCAGTGAAGCATTCGCCGGTCCGGCGTGAGTCAGATATTCGATGCCGGCATCCACGATCCCGTACACCGTAACATTTTGTGCCTGTGCGCTGACGGCACCGCACAGCGCCAACGCGACGCAAATCCTTGATTTCATACTGTTCTCCTCGTTTTTATTGAACACCTTCGTGACTTTCAGGGACGAACCCTGTTAGTCGAAGCCGTTCTTCTTGCCTTCCTTGACATAGGCGCCACAGGTATTGATGTGTTTGCGGCTGTGCACTGCTTTTTCCTTGGCGAGATGCCCGAACATCTGGATACCGAAGCCGCCGTCGAGATCGTCGCTGATCCTTTGCCGCCAAGGACGCCGGATGATCTGCGTGGTCAGGCGGCGCGTGATGCGGGGCTGCGTCATGATATGGTCGGCAATCTTGAAGGCGCGCTCAATCAGCTTGTCCTTGGGCAGTGTTTCGTTAACCATGCCGTAGTCCAGCGCTTTTTTGGCATCGAAAGCCTCTCCGGTCAGCAAGGCGTAAGCGGCGCGCTTGACTCCAAGCAATTCCTGGAAGCAGCTGTGAATGCCGTCGCCGGGTACCGAGCCGATGTCGTAGTGCAGATCGTAGATGACGGCGTCTTCGGCCATCAGCGTCAGGTCGCACATCAGCACGATCTCACTGTGAAAGCCGGAGCCATTGAGGATGCCTATAGTTGGAATTTCCATATCGTTGATTAAGGAACTGACGTTGATGCGTCCGTCCTTGTAGGCATACTCGTAAGCCCAGTGCTGCAAGGCGTCCTGCTCCAGCTTGAAGCCCTCGGGGTCCGCATCCATCATGAAGTCCTCGCCGGAACCGGTAAAGATCATCAATTCGTTTTCCGGGTCGGCGCCAATCGCTTTGAACAGCAGTCCGAGGGCGCGGTGATTCTGCACGCTCAGTTGGACCGAACCGTCCAGCGTGTGCGCCTGCACCAGGATAACGCCATCGGACCGGCGCTCCAGCTTGTAGTGGTTCTTGAAGCGCTCTTTGTATTCCTCGAACTTGGGCGTAACTACGAAGTCTTGCAATGACATGATGATTCCTTTCAGTGTCTATGTTTTTTTACTATTGATTCAGCCTGTGCCGGGGTCCAGGATTACAACGCTTTTGCCAATCCGACTGCAGCCATCACTATGCCGATGAGCAGAGTCAGATCCCCTATCACCATGAGTGGCCTATTTGAGCGCAACCCACCGAGTGTCCATACAACGGCCGACAGCATCAAGGCAATCGCCAAAACATTGCTGAGCGTTTCCGAATAGTTCATCCTCGCCATTGCCAGGCCGACACAAACCGCCACCACCGAAAACAAGAAGGAATGGGCGTGCACCGTCTTGTTCCATTTGTAGCCGACATTGACGCGGTGGTATTCAGCCAGGTTGCCCTGGGCGGCGATCTCCTCGAGTTGTCCTACGCTCGTTTCGTGACGTTTGGCCAGCAGAACTCCGATGATGGCAGCTACAACCATCCAGCAAAATCCGAACAAAACCAGTATGGTTGCCATGGTCTGTATTCCTTATGACAGTCCCGCTTCCTGGCGGGTGATTTCGTAAATGGCACTCCAGTCGGTCTCTTCCATGCCTGCGGCAATGCCAGCCTTGAGCTTGCGCTCGGCGATCTTGCCCATTTCCAGGGGGACGCCCACAGCCTCTGCCGTGGACAACATCAGCGTCACATCTTTCAAGCCAGCCTTCATGACGAAGCCGCCGCGGCCTGTGAAGTCGCGGCTGCGCAGCTTCTCGGCGTACATCTTCAGGGCGGGGTGAGCGAACAGCGACTGCTGGTAGAAGTCACGCATATGCTCGAGCGGCACGCCGCATTTCTCTGCCAGCGTATAGGTTTCACACATCATCTCGATGACGGAGATGACGTTGTAATTCACGCACAGCTTCATGCTGTTGGCGATGCTGGGTTTTTCCGAGATGGCCGTAACCTGCTTGGAATAGGCGCTGCAAACCGGGGTGGCGATGGCGATGGCCTGCGGGTCGCCGGCCAAAAAGGAAGTCAGCTGGCCGCTGGCGGCAGCATCGGGGCGCCCGACCACCGGTGCGGAAACATAGTAGCTACCATGTTTTTTGTGCAGATCTGTCAGTTCATCAGCGCAGCGCGGCGAAATGGTCGTCACGCAGACATGCACCGCGCCCGGCTTCATGTTGGCCAGAATGCCGTCTTCCGCCTGCAGCATGTCCAGAATGGATTTGTCATCCATGAGACTGGTGATGATCACGTCGGCGTTTGCCACCGCCTCCTGGATCGATGCGGCGCCCTTGGCGCCGTTGGCGACGAGCGGATTCATCTTTGCCGCAGTACGGTTCCATACCGTCAAATCGAAACCGCCCTTGAGTATGCACTGGGCGATACCCGAACCCATATTTCCCAAACCGATGAATGCAACTTTCATGTGTAAAACTCCTTAAGTGAGGTGGTTGCCGCCGGCACCTGCCAACGGCGTTCTTGCAAATGGCGTTACTTGTCCAGGGCAATGCTGCCAAGATAGATACTCTCCTCGACGATGGCATTCACCAGTGCTGAGCCATGTTGTGCGTGGCTGATCTGCACTCTATAGGGGCCACTCTTTGGCTCGAGCCTGTCAATCTTGAAATCGCCGAAGACATCGGTCGTGGCTTCACCGACCGGCTTGTCATTCTTTAGCACGATGACCTTGGCGTCCTGCACGCATTCAACGACCCCGTTGATCTTTGCCGTGACACTGCCGCCAATGAAGCACTTGTTCCAGAGATGAAGATTCTTGTAATACACACGCGGGCGCGTACCCAAGCCGGGCTTAAGCACCTCCAGCTTCTGGTTTTCCACAATGGCGCGCATCTCCGCATCCTCGACTTTCAGCGCTTGCATACTGCCGGTAGGGCAGGCTTGGGTGGCACGGGGCTCCTTCCACCCGTTGTCGAGCAGGTGGGCGTCGAAGATCCACTTCTGCGGCAGCTTCAACTCTTCATTCCACCAAATGGCGCCGTAAGGGCAAGAGTCGACGAGATCGCTGCGACCCCTGGCTTTCACCGGGTCGATGATGACAATGCCGTCGGCGCGCTTGTAGACCGAGCCATCGCCGGCGGCGTCGATGCACGGCGCGTTATCGCACTGATTGCAAGTTACCGGCAGATAGGCGACATCGACCATCGGCGTGGCACCACGCACGTGTCTTCCGATTTTGATCCAGTCATGACCATGCAGCGGCATGGGCGCCGCGTAGGCCGGGAAGTCGTTGCCGATATGTTCATCCTTGGTGGCGAGAGCGCAGTTATTGCAGTTCTCGCACTTTTCCACATCAATGATCAGATTCCACTTTTCCATCACATACCTCTAGCTAATTTTGTCTTTGGTAAGGGGGCGCACTTGCCGCCTGGGTAGGCGAGCCGCAGCAAACATTACGCATGAAATTTGGCGTCTGCCGCCAGGGTGGAAATCCACGGTGCGATTTCCACCAGGCAGGAATTCGAACCCATGCCATCGGTTCCGGAGACTTGCGGCCGCGCTGGCGTAAGCAGGTTCAGGCAGCCACCGCGGTCGGCCCAACCCGTGGGATCTGGCACCGGGTCGAACACTGCACACGACTCGAAAGTATGGATCACCCCTTGCGTCATCAGCGGCGAAATGTCAGCGGCGCAGATCACGGCGCCGCGGTCGTTGAAGACGCGGATCAGATCGTGGTGCGCGATGTCGCGCTTGGCCGCGTCATCCGGATGGAGACGCATCACCCAGTAGTAGTGGCCGTCGATCAGGACGCGGTGATCCTCGATGTCGTTGATGGTGCTGTTCTTGCCATCCGAAAAGGTATGGAAACTGTAGCGCGAGTGGGTCGAGATCATCTGCAGCGGATACTTCGCCACCAGATCCTTGGTCTGCAGTCCTTCCCATGAGGGGATATAGCGGTTCAGGGGCGGGCGCTCGGAATTGTCCGGATCTCCGCGCAGCAGGGACGATGCGACGAATTCTATCTTGCCCGACTGCGTCTGCAAGCCCTTGCCGAATTCATCCTGCCATTGCGAGGGCAGCGGCAGCGGCTCCGGCGAATCCTTCATGCGGTCTTCGGCGTACCAGTTCATGGCCACCGCCTCGCGCATCCCTTCCGGTTCGGACGGTACCACGTAGTAACCTTTTTTGACGAACTCCTTCCAGGTGATCGCATTGGAGATATCGGACGAGTCAAACACCCGTTTGCTCCAGTCAAGCTCGCTGCAGCCTTCCGTAAACATCGCGCCCAGCCCCAGGCGGCTCAGAACATCCGCGAAAATCTGATAGTCGGACTTGGATTCGCCCAGCGGTTCAATGCACTTATGTTGCATGACGATGGTACGGTGGTTGAGCTGGCCCGTGGCGTGATGCACGTAGCCCCCGCAGCCGGCGGTTTCTCCAATATCCCAACGCTCCACCGCCGTGCATGCTGGCAGGATGACGTCGGCGAAGGGCGTGTCACCTTCCATGTAGATCGACTGGGACACAATGCATTCGAGCGATGCATGGCGATAGGCATCAATGTAGCGCTTGGCATTGGCCACGGTGCCAAAAGCGGCACCGCCGTAGTGCCAAATCATGTGCACCTTGGAATAGCCAGGCATCGGATATTCATAGGGGGCGATCTGTGCCTCCAACGAAGAACCATCCCAGAGATAGCCCTTGGCATAGCCTTCGGTGATGGCTTCCGGCAAACGCTGGCGTGGGATCATCTGCTTGACCGGATTCATGGTTAGCACGTGCGGCATGCGCAAGTAGTTATTCACGACAGATGCGGTGAAAACGGTATCCCCGGAAATGCCACCCTCGGCGTAGCCGGGAAAGTAGCTATAGTAGTTAATGGGCGTGCCCATTTGCATGTTGCCGAAGTTGACGCCCGGCTTGCCCCAGCCTTGCATGGCCATCATCAAGATCATATTGCGCGCCCATTGCGAGCCGGTAGCGTTGCGGCACGCACCGCCGAAGCCGGTACCCACGCCCCCGGCAGCGATGTAGGTCTTTTTCTTGCCCCATGTGCGTGCCAGTGCGCGGACCACATGCGCGGGCACGCCCGTTTCGGTTTCCTGCCACTCCGGCGTCTTGGCAATGCCGTCGTCTGCCCCGAGCAGGTAGGCGGCCCACTGGTCGAAGCCGGTGGTGCGCTTCGCCACATAATCCTTGTCGTACAACCCCTCGGCAACCCAGATATACATGATGGCCAAAGACAGCGCCGGGTCGGTACCCGCCTTGATTGGGATCCAGCGCCCGCCGAAGAGTTGCGCCGTGCTGTTGCAATGCGGGTCGATGTGCACGAATTCGATGCCGACCTCCTTGGCCCAGTAGCGCCGCTGCGTGCCCTCGAAACCGCCATACACGCCACTGGTCGATTCCGGGTCGCTGGACCAGAACACCATCAATTCACATTCCTTAAGCGCATCCTCTACCGTGCCATAGAAGGATGGTAGCCCAACCCGCATTGAATTTCCGTAGTGGTGCTGGGCGCCCCAGTACCAGCCTTCCCAGCTGTCCGGATTGTGATGTACACGAGTAAATCCGAGCAAATTCCCGAAACGCAGCAATGAACTGAGGTAATAGCCGACGTTGCCCCACTGGTGATGGGAGTGATGCTGGATCGCGAGGGATCCTGGGCCATGCACCTTTTTTTGCCGCTTGATTTCGCGCGAGACGATATCGAGGGCTTCATCCCAGCTGATGCGTTCGTAGCCGGAGATGCCTCGGTTTTGCGGATTGCGCTCGCCGTTGGGATCATAATCGACCCGTTTCATCGGGTAGAGAATACGATTATCGGAATACACCTGCGACTTCAAGGCCAACGAATAGGGATTGACCGTGGCACGCCGCCAGGGCGTAAAACGCTTGCCGCGTGCGCTGATGGACCAGCTCGGAGCATCCGTTTCGTCGAAGTCGATCGGCGTGCAACGAACGATCTTCCCATCCTTGACGAATATGAACAGCGGCCCGCCGTTGGTATTGGTGGTGTAGCGGATCGAACCGTCGGGCATGCGCATTCCCATCTCCAACTTCGAAGTCTCGATCTTGTTCATCAGTTGCATGAACCAGACGCACAGCGGGTCTGGTCCCATCACCATTACTCGCATGTTCTTGGCTGCGTGCACGATCTCGGCGTAGTTCATCGGCGGCTTGAGAAAGACGAGTGCGGTGGGCAGATCGCGGAACTGCATGATCACATCCGGCTTGGGGTGCAAGCCGGAATTGGAGCGCACCAGGCCGTTGGTAAACGTATAGTAGCGGCCGATGCTGCCATCTTTCAGACGGATCTGGACAGTACAGTTATGGCGGCGCATTTCTTTGCGAAATTCCGGATATTTTTTTGCAGTACGCCGCAAAACGTGCGGTACGGCAAACAAGATCGTCTTCAAGATCATCTTTTTCACTTTGCTTCTCCTATTCCTGCCGGATTTCCAATTGATTCACTCTTAGCTAGCAAGCCCGCTAACATGCCACGCCTTACTCTCAACATATCCAAGGTACGGCGTTATCCACTTTTGCCGACTGATCGAGTACGACGTCAGCCTTTTTCGTTGTTCCTTCTGATGCCAAAAAAAATGTGGCCAGGGCGGGAAGCAAAATCAGAGCACCGAGCATGTTCCAGATAAACATGAAGGCCAACAGAATTCCCATATCGGCCTGGAACTTGATCGGTGAAAAGGACCAGGTGGCAACAGCGATACCTAAGGTGATGCCGGTTAGCACCACCACCTTGCCGGTGAACAACAAGGCCTGGTAATAGGCTTGCGACAGGCTCATGCCGCTGCGCAAACGCGCCAAGGCCACGGTCATCACGTACAGCGCATAATCGACGCCGATGCCAACGCCGAGGGCGATGACGGGCAAAGTCGCCACCTTGACGCCGATGCCGAGAAAAACCATCAACGCTTCGCAAAGGATGGAGGTAAGCATCAATGGCAGGACAGCGCACAGCACCGCACGCCAGGAGCGGAAGGTCACGAAGGCCAGGAGGATGACCGCCACATACACCAAAATGAGCATCAGCACGTTGGCGCGCTTGACAACGATGTTGGTGGCCGCCTCGAAACCGGCGTTGCCGGCGGCCGAGAGGAATTGCACCTCGGACGTATTGTTGGCGGCGGCGAATTTCTCGACCGCGCGCACCACGTTGTCCAGGGTATCGGCCTTGTGGTCCTTGAGGTAGACGAACACCGTGAGCAGGTCGCAGTTCTGATTGAACAGCTCGCGCGGCGCGCGCGTGGCGATAGCGTTCAGCATGCCTTGAGTGCGCGGCAGGTCGTACCACTTCAGGCTGCCCTCGTTCATGCTGGCGGCGGCCCGCTTGGCCAGCGCCGCGAAAGACATGGTCGCCTCAACGCCGGGAACCTGGTTCAATTTCGATTCGAGGGCATCGACCTGGGCCAGAGTGGCGTATTGCACGCATTGGAACTGCGGCGTCTTTACCATCACGACGTAGATGTCGCTGCTCGCCGCGTAGTTGGCCACCATGAAGGCGTTGTCGCGGTTGTAGCGCGAATCGGAGCGCAACTCGGGGGCGCCCGGGTCAAGGTCGCCGATCTTCAGGTTCAGGCTGACGGCGAAACCGCCGGCGGCCAGCAGGACGGCCAGGGCGATCGCCAGCGCCGCGTATTTGCGCCGGGTAAACAGGTCGAGAAAGGCCCAGAAAGGATGTTTCTTGTGCCCGGCATCATCCATCTCGGCCAACTCCGCCTTCAGGCTGCGGCGTGCCGCCTTGGGGCTCACCCCCGTGAAAGAGAGCAGGATGGGCAGCAGGACCAGGTTGGTGAAGATCAGCACGGCCACGCCCATGCTGGCCGTGATAGCCAGATCCTGGATCACCGGGATGTTGATGATCATCAACACGGCGAAGCCGACGGCGTCGGCCAGCAGCGCAGTCGTCCCCGCCAGGAAAAGGCGGCGGAAAGTGTAGCGCGCCGCCACCAGGCGGTGCGTGCCGCGGCCGATATCTTGCATGATGCCGTTCATCTTCTGGGCGCCATGGCTCATGCCGATGGCGAAGACCAAGAAGGGCACGAGCACCGAATAGGGATCAAGCTCGTAGCCAAGCGTGGGCAACAGGCCGAGCAACCAGATCACCGCCACCAGCGAACAGGATACGACCAAGAGCGTGCTCCTGATGCAGCGCGTGCTCCAATACAGCACCGCGGCGCAGATGGCGATGGCCATGGCGAAAAAGATCAGCACCTGCATCAGGCCATCGATCAGATCGCCCACCACCTTGGCGAAACCGGTGATGTGGATCTTGATCTTGTCCGATTGGTATTTGGCGCGCAGCTTTTCCAGGCGCTGCGAGAATTCGTGGTAACTAATGCGTTTGCCGTTCTCGGTCTCGTATAGAGGTAACAAGATGATAGAAGACTTGTAGTCAGTGGAGACGAGCTGGCCGATCTCGCCGGAACGTTCGACATTGGCACGCACTTTTCCCAAACTCGCGGGCGAGCCGTTGTAGTCGTCAGGAATAACCGGTCCGCCGTCGAGACCCTCTTCCGTCACGCCGACCCAGCGCACCGCCGGCATCCACAGCGACTTCATGTAGGGACGATCGACGCCGGGCAGAAGGAACAGTTCGTCGTTTAGCTTGCGCAAGGTTTCCAGGTATTGAGCGTCGAAGATCGTACCGTCGCGAACCTCGACGGCAATGCGCACGCTATTTCCCAAGCCTGCCAGTTCACCCTTGTTTTGCTGGTAGTTAACGACGAATGGATGCTTGCTGGGAAGCATCTTGTCGAAACTAGCGTTGAGCTTCAAGCCCAGCGCCTGGTAGCCGAGAACCAGCGTCACCAGTGTGCAGATCGCCATCACGATGAAACGGTGGTTGAAGAGCAGGCGTTCACCCAAGGTACCCGACTGCTGGTCGAAGTTCCTGATGTCACCGATGACGGGATGCTCTGCGAGCGGGCTACTGTGTGTCATTTCGTTTGTCCACCTTGGTCAATTGCGGCAATACGTGTCAATCCACGCACACCCGACACCACCAGGCCACCGTCGGCCACTTGCGTAATGCCTGTCAATGGTGACGGCTTGGCGATCGGGACTTGCCTGAAGCTGGCGCCGCCATCACGGCTGATCATCACGCGGCCGGCCTCATCCACCAATGCCAAAGAGCCGTCTTTGAGTCGAGTCCCAGCGGCCAACGTATTGGACGCGCCAGTTTCACTTTTTTGCCAGTTCTTGCCATCAACCGTCCAATACGCATTGCCGCGCAGACCGAAAACGTTGAGACGCTGTTCGCCCCCCGTTAGGACGCCGAAAAATGTTCCCGCATAGGGCGTGTTGATTTCTTCAAACTGGGCGGTGCCGTCGCTCGAATGAAACAACGCTCCCTGTTCGCCGGCAATATAAACATCTTTGCCGACCGTGCTAATGCTGTACAAGTGTTTGCCTTTTGGGTTGGGGATACGCAGGTGCTGCGACGACCAGGTCTTGCCGCCATCCGCGGTGGCCAGAATCAGGCCGTACGCGCCGACCACCAGACCGTTGTTCGCGTCGAAGAAATGCACATCGAAAAACGGTTTGTCCGATCCATCGGCAACCAGGCGCTCGGCGTCGGCCAGAGCACGCCGACTCTCATCGCTGTCGCCCGCTGCCTGTTTGGTGGCGCTCAGGACTAATGCGGCGGCTTGGTGGCCATCGAGTTGTTTTACCCATGTAGCACCCGCATCGGTGCTATGCAGGACTATGCCGCTGTGGCCCACCGCCCACCCCAGGCGAGCGTTCGGAAAATTCAAATTCGTGATTGAAACGCTAACAGGTACTTTTGCCTGCGTCCACGCTTTGCCACCATCGTCGGAGTACACGATGATGCCGCGCTCTCCGCCAGCAACCAGACGGGCAGCGGCGCGCGTCACCGTCAACATCACTGCATTAGCTGCGCGCTTGCTCATTACTGCCGGTCGGTCCAGAACATCTGGCTCGGCGTTCGCCATGCTCGTACACAGCAACTGGCTGGTAGCCGCAACAGTGAGGAGGCAAGTTCGTAGCTTGGTATTAATCATGGCATCACCTTCCGTGTGCTCGGGGTAGCGCTGGACCTGCGGGGGAATCAAGTCCCTTTTCGGCCACTTAGTCGCGTGGTAGTGAAATGAAAGTAACGGTCCAGGCTCTTCGCTGAACCGAGTGTCACTTGCTCTTAGCGCATACCGGCGCCGGCAAGCGCGTCGGGCGAGAAATAGCTCTCCGGACGGCGCGGCACAACCTTGTACGCCCCCTTCTGGTCGGTGTAAAGATTGTTGACCAGCCAAGTTCCCGCCTGCAAATTGAACAGGGTCATCGTGGTCGACACCACCGCGGGAATATCGGGCGCCACGAACGGTACGGCGTGCTGGGCGCGCCAGAGTTTGCCCTCTGCGTCGTAGCCGTCGGCCAGCAGCACCGACCAGCTATCCTCATCAATGTAGAAGCGTTTTTTCGGCACGGTGTGACGTTTGCCTGGGGCCAGGTTAGCCTCAACCACCCAGACGCGGTGCAGTTCCCATCGCATCTTGTCCGGGTTCAGGTGATGCGGCGACAGCACGTCGTTGGTCTTGGCCAACACGAAGCGATTGTTGTTGTAGGGCACGTACATTTCCCGCTTGCCCACCAGCTTCCAATCGTAGCGCTCGAGCGAGCCCAGGAACATGAACACTTCGTCGAAGTAGTTCATGCCGGAGGCGACGAAGTCCGGCGTGTCGAAGGCGATGGTCGGCGCGCGACGCACGCGGCGCTGGCCGGAAAGATATTGCCACGCCTGGCGTTCCTTGGCGCCCAGGTCGAGCGGGTCACGCAACAGAATCTGCTCACCGGCCTTGAACGGCGGTTCGGTCTGCATTTGGCGCAACAGCAGAAATTCGCTATTTTTGCCCTTGTCGCCCGAACCGTCCTTGTAGTAGTAAGGGAACTGGTGATCATCCTTGGCGGCCACCGCCATGGTGCGCTTGCCATCGGCTGAGCCCACCCAGACGCTCAAAGGTATTTCCACCGACTCGCCGCGCCAGCGCAACAGGTGATTCCACATCACTTCAAAACCGTCCTTGGGAATCGGAAAGGGTACTCCGCCATAAGCGCCCTCCAACGACAAGCCATTGTGCGTGGTCTTGGCCTTGGTTGCATTCTTGAACGTATTGTCATACACCCATTGCGGCGCCGCTGCTGTACGGTGGGTCGGATAAACGTCGATGCGGAAGCTATCGGGATACTTCCTTAGCACTGCGCGCATGCCGTCAGATAGCTTGTCGCCGAACTGTGCTTCGTTCTTGGCCGAAATTTGCAGGGTCGGCTTTTCGTCGGGGAAGGGATCCGGACGAGGATCGCCGGCCTTATAACCGGCCGGCGCCGCGGTAAGGCCGCCGTCCCAGGTTGGAATACTTCCATCCTTATTGCCGGCCTTCTGGCCCCCCATGAAGGTTAGAGTCGATTTAAGAGTAGCTGCTTCTTCGGGTGTAACACCGGCGAATACCGGCGCGCTGGCGGTGAATGCCGCCAGGACCACCGCCGTAATGAGGGTGCGCTTGATCATGTGAATGTCTCCTTTATCTTTTTTTAAAACGTGGACTGTAACGATACTGTGAGGAAGTCCCGGTCATGCAACGATTGCGCACCGGATGACATGAACGGTCCGGGGATCGCAGTATTGGTGTTCGGCGTCAGGAAAGCGTTTTCCGGACCAAAAAAATGCACCCAGTTGACTCCTACCTTGTATTGATTCTGAATATTGGCATTCAGGCCTATGCTGAAATCGCCACCCTTCTCCGCGCCACCGTTGAACTTGAACACCGAAGACGAACGTCCAGACGGGTTGTAGCCTAGGCCGATGGGTACGGACAAATCTACGCCGGAGACGACTTGGAAATATTGTGGCTCCAGGATCATGCGGAAGGCCCAGGCATCGCGTGTCACGTTGGGGTCGATGGCCAGCGGGTTCTGTTGTATGCTCAGGCGACGGTTCCAAGCCAGCTCGTTCAGGAAGACAGCGCCGTCCCAGATCGGACTACGGCCGAAAAGGGTAACGCTGGAAATCTGCGCATGCGCTGTGCGACCGACTGCATAGAGTGGATTGTCGCTGCCGTTACCGGCGAGCGGAATATCAGTCTGCGGTGCCGAAACGATGGGGGCGTTGGTGCGCAGGGATACTTCGCCGGATACGTTGGACGGTCCGAACACCGTGCTAAAGCTGGCGCCGAAAGTTTTTACGCCTTCCGGGTAGACCACGCGATAGGTGTTGCTGCCTCCGGGAATGAAACCCGGAGAGAGCATAATCTGCGGTCCCTTGTCGTTGTACTGCGCCGCGTATAGGCCATACTCCACTGTCCCACCTTCTGGTTTGAAGCGCAGTTGTACACCGCCTTGACCAGAGTTCTTGGCGTTGAGATCGCCAACGTGCTGCATGCCCAGCACTGACTCAGATCCAACGCCAACGAAGTCAACGTCACTCAAGTAGGAGCCTGAAGGCGGTATGCGGTTTTGTTCCCATTTGAGCTGGTAATAGGCACCCATCGAGACATTGGGAGACAGTTGCACCTGAGTGGAAATCTGGTTGACGGGACGAATGATTTCCTTGAACTGCGAACCGGGCACTTGCAGCAGCTTGATCAGGTCCACTGGGGCCTGCGCATTGGCGATGCCATTAGCACCGAAGAAAAGGCTTTCGCCATAAAGGACAGTGTGCTTGCCGAGGCGTACGTTGAATGGCGTATTGGAATCGGGATCATTTTTGTAAGCAACGAAAGCGTCAAGCAGTTCGGCCTTGCGCCCCATCAGGTCGGCGGTAGCCGCTGGAAACTGGCCGGCCGGAACGCTTAGGGAGTTGATCGTAGACTGCGAAGTGTTCGCATTGGATTTCCTGTATACCTCATCAAACCACGCGGCGCCACTAACGCGAAAGCCAAAGTTTTTGTAGCTGCCGTCAAGCTCTGTAAACCAATCGACGCGATTGGTCATCAGCCCGCCTTTTTTGAAGTTGCGGTCGCCATCGTCGAGTTGCGGTCCAGGGGGCGGACCACCAGGGTCTCCGTTAGTAACTTTTGCACTCGGATCCATCAGGCGCACGCCGACGCTGTATTTCAGGGTATTGTCCCAACGCAGCTTCGCATCGGAGCCAGTATCGATTTCGAATGCTTGAGCGGAGCCAACCAGACCCATACAGACGGCTGCCCCTAAAACGGCCTGTGTAACGTATTTCATTCGCATGGATGGCGTGATGCCACCCGCTTTTTCAACAGCAAATATTTCCATCTTTGTCTCCTCTAGAGGATATTGTTTACATACGAAGATTTCGGTAAAAGCTACAACCCGAGACCCATTGCGGCGCTTTGATATTTTGGTATTTTGTATTCGCGCCCAACTGGGCCTGTCCCGTGTTAAGGGGTCAGACCATTTGACAATATTATTCAATTTGACATGATATGTCAATATGACATATCAGACATTACGAAATAATATTGCCGCAAAAAATATTGTTAGTGGATTGCACCAGTTTCTGGTGGATAGGCCACGCTGTTGGCGCCGATTCCGAATTGAACCAGGCTGCCGCAATTGACCCCGCTCAAAACGGTTCTGTCGCATTAACGCGGGCAAAGCGGATTTTTGGCAGACTCTTTCACCCGTCCCTCAAACTGGACAGACTGCCCTGCCAACGCATAAAACTGTTGCGCCAATCATTTTCCTAGATTCCATTCTTTTCTCTTCCGTTGAATGACAACTAATTACAAAGAATCCTGCCGCTCTGGATAAGGAACCAATCGGTTATGGTTTTATCTTTGCACTTGACTCGCACCTGTCTCTTATGCCCGTATTGAAGCGAATGCTTTTGCAGTGACGCGCGTTGGCTAGATTGTTTCGAAGTTTCTGTGGCGCGGTACTTTCCTCAAAACGCAGCCGTGAGTTCCGGAATGGCGACAAACAAATCGGCAACCAGTCCATAGTCAGCGATCTGAAAAATAGGTGCATCCGGGTCCTTATTGATGGCGACGATCACTCTACTGTCCTTCATGCCGGCAATGTGCTGGATTGCGCCGGAAATGCCGACGGCGAAGTACAACTGCGGCGCGACGATCTTGCCGGTCTGCCCGACTTGGTACTCGTTGGGCACGAAGCCGGCATCAACTGCCGCCCGGGAGGCGCCCAGTGCTGCGCCGAGTTTGTCTGCCAACGGTTCGAGCAGCCTTTCGTAGTTCTCGCCGCTGCCCATGCCGCGGCCACCCGAGACGATCACCTTGGCGTTGGACAGTTCAGGACGCTCGGACTTGGAAAGCTCGCGATGGATGAACTTGGAGATGCCGAGGTCTGCTCCATGAGCGACCTCCTCGATCAATGCACATCCGCCCAACCCTGCGGCTTCAAAGCCGATGGTGCGCACAGTAATCACCTTCACCGGGTCAGCGCTTCGCACCGTTGCCAGGACGTTTCCGGCATAGATCGGTCGCACAAAGGTATCGGACGATTCCACCGCGATAATCTCGGATATCTGCGCTACATCAAGCAGCGCCGCGACGCGCGGCATGACATTTTTGCCATTGGATGTGGCGGGCGCCAAGATATGGCTATAGCCGCCGGTCTTGGTAATAGAGACAATCAGGGAAGCCATATTCTCGGCGGTCTGGTTTGCATAGTGCGCAGCATCGGCAACACACACCTTCGCCACACCGGCTATCTGCGCGGAGGCGGCGGCAACAAAAGAACAATTCAGACCAGCGACCAGAATATGAATTTCTTCACCAATCTCGGCCGCCGCGGTCACGGTGTTAAGTGTCGCCCCCTTTAGCTTGTCATTGTCATGTTCGGCGATTACGAGTATGGACATCAGATTACCTTCGCTTCATTCTTGAGTTTTTCGATCAGCGCCTTGACGTTGGCAACCATGACACCAGCACTACGGGTGGGCGGTTCGATCACATTCAACGTTGCCAACCGCGGCGCCACATCGACGCCCAAAACAGCCGGAGTCATCATCTCTAGAGGCTTCTTCTTCGCCTTCATAATGTTGGGCAGGGTCACGTAGCGCGGCTCGTTCAAGCGCAAATCGGCGGTCACCACTGCGGGCAGTTTCATTTCCAACATCTCTAGGCCGCCGTCTATTTCCCTCATGACTTGCAGTTTTTCTCCGACTTTCACCACTTTCGAGGCAAAGGTGGCCTGTGGCCAGCCCATTAGCGCGGCGAACATTTGGCCGGTCTGGTTGGCGTCATCATCGATGGCCTGCTTGCCGAAAAATACCAATTGAGGCTGTTCCTTGTCGGCCACCGCCTTAATTAACTTGGCCACTGCCAGTGGCTGCAACTCAACCGCAGTTTCCACCAGGATGGCGCGGTCGGCACCCAGTGCCATGGCCGTGCGCAGGGTTTCCTGGCAGACAGCCAGACCGCAGGTAACAGCGATCACTTCTGTGGCAATCCCGGCTTCCTTGAACCGCAACGCTTCCTCGACAGCGATTTCGTCGAAGGGGTTCATCGACATCTTGACATTGGCCAAATTGACGCCCGAGCCGTTCGGATTGACGCGCACCTTGACGTTGAAGTCAACCACCCTCTTTATTGCAACTATGACTTTCAATTTACCTACCTCTTTCAATGACAGTTGAATATCAAGCGAGCAAAAAATTATTGCGGCGTTTGAATAAAATTATAAGCATGCTGTGCATAATGAATTACCTCTTTAATCAACTTGGCTGCGACCAAAGGCTGTGACTCGCCCAGGCTTCGCTTAGGACACCTATCTTGGTCAGCGGCCATCGCCATGCTTAGCTCGCGCCAACTCTAGGAATACTTCTATCGTTCATACCGTTTGCCACCTCATCGACCTAACGTTGGAACACCAGCGAGTCTTCCCGATTGTTAAGTGGACCGCCCTTTGGCGGCCGACCAGCCGCCAAAGGGCTCTTGCGACTCAATCTACCGGTGGCCAAGTAGGGATCTTGCCGTGCCCAGAAGGGAAACGGATATTCTTGGCGCGCACGAATTCTTTCAAGGTCTCAGGCGAATTCTCGCGCCCGAAGCCGCTGCCCTTCACGCCGCCAAAGGGCGAGCCCAGCATCGTGCGGCGCATATAGTTATTCACGAAGATCATGCCGACGTCCAATTGCTGGGCGATCTTCCAGGCTCGGGCCTCGTCCTTCGTGACCATCACCGCCGTTAGGCCATATTGCGTGCCATTGGCAATTTTGATGGCTTCGGCCTCGTCGGAAAAGCGCATCAGACAGGCGATCGGTCCGAAGATTTCTTCCTGCGCCACCGTCATGTCGGCGGTCACGCCCTCCAGAATGGTCGGCGCCACCCAATAGCCGTTCTTGAAATGGGGATCGGTGGGGAGCTTGCCCTGCATGACGATGCGCGCACCCTCCTTGAGGGCGATGTCCAGGTATTGGAGGACGCGGTCGCGCTGGCGGGCATCGACCATCGGCCCGATGTCGGTATTAGGATCCAGGCCATCGCCAACCACCAGCTTCTCCGTCGCCGCAACGAAACGCTGTTTGAATTCGTCGTACAACGAATCGTGAACCAGGATACGGGAGGTCGAGGTGCAGGCTTCGCCATTGTTGTAGAACATGCCTTCTAGGGCGACATCGATGGCCACTTGGAGGTCTGCATCGTGCAAAACCAACAAGCAATTCTTGCCGCCCAGCTCCACCGTCGCATAGGTTACGTTTTTGGCGGCGCTCTCCAGAACGCGGCGTCCGGTGCTGGTTGCCCCGGTGAAGGTAATGCGCTCCACCAGCGGGTGGCCGGTCAGTGCCGCGCCCGCCTCCAGTCCAGTGACGCAGTTGAGAACCCCGGGGGGCAGGACTTCATTGACGATTTCAACCATGCGCAGAACCGTCAGCGGCGCCTGCTCGCCCGGCTTGATCACCACCGTATTACCGGCTGCCAAGGCCGGCGCGCATTTCTTGGCGAAATGCATAGGCGGCCAGTTGAAGGGAAGAATGGCCGCAACCACGCCGTAAGGCTCGTAGACGACTCGGGCCTCGATCACTCCCTGATGCAGAATCTCGCCATGCAGCGTATCGCACAGTCCGGCGAAATAGTCGAAGCAAGCGTGGCTGAACGCGACATCGAGGCGAAGCGCATCGCGCTTGGGCTTGCCAACCTCGCGCGCCTCTAGTTCGGCCAGTTCGTCAACATGATTGCGGATGTGCGCAGCGACCTTGCGCAACAGATCGGCGCGCTCCTTTGGCGAGCGGTGCCGCCAGTCCTCGTCGTAGGCGCGGCGGGAATCTACGACAGCCTGGTCTACAAGCTCGACCGTGCAAGACTGCACCCGTGCAATCTCCAGTCCGGTCGTTGGTTCCTGCACGCCGAAGGTCTCGCTGCCGGGGATGTCGATGGCCTTGCCGCCAATGGTGGCACCCCAGAGTTTTTGCACGCCTTTCTGGCCGGTGCTGTTCTTCGCATCTGCATTCATTTTCATATCTTCTATCAGTAATGTCCTAACGTTACTCGAAAAAGTTTACCAGCTTGGAATCAGCCAGCAGACTTGTCATCGTTGGATTGCAAGCAAAAAATTGATCCCAAAAAATCCTCGTGTGCTGAACATCAACGCAGAGGCGCATTTTCTAAATAGCGCAGATCAATGAACTTGTCTGCATTTGGCTTTGGCAGCGGCAAACCATCGCTATCCCAGACCACATCGACAACCTGTTGCAGACCCGCCGCGCAAAGCACCGGAGCCGGGCGCGAAGACAGATCCAGCCAGGCGGCAGCGGCCATCTCCTGATCGACAGGCAGCCGATCGCAGGCAATTTTGATCGCCGCATCCCGATTTCCCTGATCGGCAATCCAGGCGAAGGCCTTGCGATAAGCACGCACGAAGCGAAGTAGCGGCTCCTCGTGGGAGGCAGCCCAGTCGCGGCGGGCGGCAGCGACCGGGCCGGGGTAGTCGGGAAACGCCTCAAGCGTCGAGGTAAGCCGCACAAATCCCTTGGCCAGCAGTTTCTTGTCAAATGGTGGGTTGATGAAGGCCGCGTCCGCACGGCCATCTGTCAGCGCGTCAAGACGCTCCTTGGTGCCGCCAAACTCGGTCAGCGGGCAGTCAGCATCGCTAATCCCCTGGGCGCGCAACATCCGCCGCAGGAGTAGCGCGTAACCGCTCTTCGCGCCGTCCACCGCGATGGTGCGGCCGCTCAGATCGGCTAGCGAGTGCATGCCCGGCTTGGCGATCAGACTGATATCGGCGGCATGCACCGGAGCCATGAAAGCGAAGATATCCGAGCCATGGCTTACCGCTCGGACAACGTGGTCGGGCAGCTGTATGCCGATGTCGAACTCGCCTTGATCGAGCAGCTCCATCTGTTTGGCCGAGGAGCCGGTGACCGTGATGGCCACATTAACTCCTTCGGCGGCAAACAGACCGCTCGACTTGGCGATGTGCAGCGGCCATAGCGGAAAACCATCCGAAATGACCGCCAAGCGCAAGTCCATTGCCGCAGTCGTCACGATTAAGCCTCCGGACCCGCATACTTGCCGGCGGTGTGGGGGAACATCGCCTTGACGATCTTGAAGTGGGTGATGTCCACGGTCGAATCCATATGCAGGAAGATCGAAGCGTCGCGAAACAGCTTCTCGTAGCCGAACTCCAGCATGGAGCCGTTGCCACCGTGAAGCTCCATCCCATGCTGGACCACCTTGAGAATTTCCTCCGAAGCGAACACCTTGGCCATATTGCAAAGTGCATCCTGGTTGGGCGCATTCTCATCGACCGCAATCGCGGCCTCACGCAACAGCGCGCGCGTGGCGCTCAGCTTGGTGGCCATGTCCGCGATGCGCCTGGCGACCGCCTGGTGCTTGATCAGAATTTGGCCGCCCTGGACATAAGTCTCACAGTATTCGACGGTACGCTCGAAAGCGGCCATGCCGACGCCAAGGTTCTTGGCCGCCTGGACGATCTTGCCGGGGCGAAGATAAATGGGAAATTGCTTAAAGAATTGATCCGGTTCGGCCATCAGGTGGTCTCGGGGAATGCGGCAGTCGATAAATTCGATCTCGCCGTTGTTCATGAAACGGCCACCGAGCGTTTCGTTGCAGCGCACGACATTAAGACCAGGAGTATCGCGCGGCACGATCAGGGCCGAGGAGCCTTCCGACATCGTGGCACCGCGTTTGGTGTTTACCACGACAACGTACAGCGACGCATCGTAGCCATTGCTAATGAACTGCTTGCGCCCGTTGATGACCCAAAAATCACCGTCGAGCACGGCGCGCGTTTGCAGCGCGGTTCCCGGCGTTTCATAGGGCAACCAGCGATCGGAGGCGCCACGCGGCTCAGTGGCAGCCGTCGCCAGCAAGAATTGCGGATCAGCGACGATCCGCGGGAACCATTTTTCCTGTATGTGGCGCGGCGCAAAGTTGCGCAGCAAGCGGGTAATTTTCCAGTTCTGGCTCAACTTGTCGGCCAGCCCCGAGTCGCCACGCGCCACTTCTTCGCAAAGAATAGCAAAGGTCTGCGCTTCGGTCGCGGGATCGGTCTCGGTGCCGCCGAACTCCTCCGGAATGCCCAGGGTGCGGATGCCGCACTTGTCAGCTTCTTCGAGAATCTTGGCTGGCAACCTGTCTGTCGGATCCATCTGCCATTCGCGTTGCCAGTTCTCGCGAATGAATGGGATCACATGATCATCAACATACTTACGGCAGGTCTGCCGCATCATGCGCTGTTCTTCGTTGAGTCCGCGATCGGGTGACATCATGGCTAGTATCTCCTTGAGTGAAACGTAAATAGTGATGCGCAGGATCACTTAATTGAAGTAACGCTGCCCACCGAGATGCTTGCAATTGCCGGCGGAAGAAAAAATAGGATGGAGCCCACCGTTGCGGAAATAATATACAAAATTGAAAAATTATACAAGACTTCTTTAATATATTTTCTTCGCGCTGTGCCTCACATGCCCGTCGACAGATGAATAAGGCACACACCCCATGCTTGCTTTGTCAATCAGCGTCCAATACTTTCCACTATTCAGCGTCCAATACTTTCCACTTTTTCTGTTTGCTGCGGGCGGTTTTTGCGCTGCTTGAAGCGGTAGGAATCATTGCCAGTCTCCAGAATGTCGCAATGATGGGTAACCCGGTCCAGCAATGCGGTCGTCATCTTTGCATCCCCAAATACTTGCACCCATTCACCGAACGACAGATTCGTGGTGATGATCAGAGAAGTCTTCTCATACATTTGGCTCATCAGATGAAACAGCAGCGCACCGCCCGATG
>JABBOY010000015.1 GCA_012927585.1 Glaciimonas sp. | reverse complement strand
TCACGTTTAAAGAAGACGCCTGCCGAATCCGCGCCGGTCACGCCGCTGAAAATTTCAACATCATCAGAAAAATTACCATGAACCTCTTGCGGCAAGACACCTCGATGAAGCGCAGCATTCCAAAAAAACGTCTCTACGCTGCGCTCCATGATCAATACCTTGCGGACGTTCTTGGCTTACGCCCGGCCATTTGATGCGTTTGCCCTGATTCGCAGGTGCAGTAATCGTTGTACGTATCGTCTCCGTGATATGCTTGCCGGCCAAGAATAAACTGCATAATCGCTGTCGATGAATACGTCCAATCCTGTCCCAGTCACTGCCCCCGTCACTGCTCCCAACCCGATTCAAGCTGCACGCGCTTTGCTCAAAGAGCTGCAGGAGAAATTCGTGGCTTTTCGCGAGTACAAGCCACTTTCGATCGGGGTCGACAAGCAACTCATCGCACTACTGCCAGAGACCAACCGCAAAATCCTGCGGATTGCATTGGGCATCCACACAAGATCGTTGCGGTACATGAAAGGTTTGGAAAAAGCGACCGTCAGGTTTGACCTTGATGACAACGCTACCGACGCCATCACGGAAGAACATCGCACCCATGCATCCGAGGTCTTGCGGGAACGCTTCAAGAAAGACGCCGAGCAGCGCAAGGCGCACCGCGAAGCTGAAGAAGAAAGACGCAAAGCCGAAGAGGCCCAGCGCCAACGCACCGAAAAACTAGGTCAACTCGCGGCCAAATTCTCTCGTAGCGGCAGCTAACATTTACTAGAAAAATCCGGTAAGTTGTTGTAAACAAGCACCAATTGAGCAATTAATTCACGCTTGACCGGATACCGCTTTCTTGACACGTCCCTGACCAATACCAACGCGCCGGCCAGTGAGCAAAGGCGGGCGGGCAAGCGACCACCCTGAGGCGCCTAAATTGCAAAACGCGGAATTAGGCTGCAGTGTGGCCGTTGACTCCTGAATGAATTGCCGCAATCAGGGTTTAGCATGGATCTGATGCTAAAAATTTCAAAAAAATTGATCTGCGCACTGGAATTCGGCTAAAATTGCTTTTTTGCAAAATTTGTATCATTCAAGGCAACAATTTCATACCCAATAATTATTATTATATTTATAATTATAACGATCGCGGACGCCACTGGTTGCTAGACCCAGCCTTAAGCAATTTCCAGAATCCTGCCGCGACACACTTGCGCATACGCACCGGATAAGACCGACCGATGCAATACGCTCTAGGAGTTGAGGATGAAAGCCCTCCTGCAACACTTGACTTCCATGACACGACAGCGCGACCATGCTTTACTGGATGCGTCAGTCATCGCGGCGCTGGCAGATGTAATGGCGGCCGATCATGTGCGCCAACTGGAAGTGCTGCGGGTGCGCGATGAAATACGCCTTAAACTCAGCGCTTGCAGGCTCCATGCCTGCGCAGAGTGCCATAGCGCCCAGTGCTGCGGAGAAACGATGCCCCTTAGCCCGGAACTAGCAGCCGCGGTAACCCAGCATCAAGCCAGCGCCCAAAAAATAATGCCTAACGGCAATCACATATTGTGGCTGCTGGTCTGGATGGATGATAGCTTCACCACTTGCCTGGAGCTGTGGAATCCCGCCGCATGCGATGGCAAGACGCTGGAAATGGCACAGGCGCTCATCGCCATTTATGCCAATCATCGCAGCCTGCTCGATTACAGCCAGCGCGATTCCCTGACCGACCTGCTCAACCGCAAGACCTTTGACCAGAATTTTTCGAAAGTATTGCGCTCGTTAGAGCAGCACAACACGCCATCCGATTTGCCGCAGCAAGAACGCCGGCAACCCGAGGCGAACAAGAATCAGTGGCTGGCGGTGGTTGACATCGACCATTTCAAGCATGTCAATGACGCGTTCGGCCACCTGTATGGCGATGAAGTGCTGCTGCTGATGGCCAATCTGATCCGCAGCTCGTTCCGTCCGGATGACGGCCTGTTCCGCTTTGGCGGCGAAGAATTCGTGATCTTATTGCAGGCTGCCGCACTGGAAGATGCGCAACGCATTTTCGAGCGATTTCGCAGCAACGTCGAAAAATACCATTTTCCACAAGTCGGCCAGGTCACCGTCAGCATCGGTTTTACTCGTATCGATTTGAATGCGACCCCGGTGGTCGTTCTCGGACATGCCGACCTGGCGCTCTACCATGCGAAAACCCACGGCCGGAACCAGGTCTGCTATTACGAAAAGCTGGTGGAAGGCGGCCAACTGAAGTCGGAGATATCGAACGACATGGTGGAATTTTTTTAATACAACTCTAAAATATTATTTATTACTGGAGTATGGCAATGAATAGTGCATTTCACGCATTGTTTAATTACAGTGTTAAAAAATACACTACACTAGTATGTTTTTATGCAAAAGTCAGTGTGAAATTGATGCCTGGCCCGCTTCAATCCACCGCCCCCACATACGGACTTGCGTCGTGTGATGCCAGCAAGCACGAAAATTCGTCGGCCGGGATTGGCCGACTGAACAAATAACCTTGCATGCTGTGGCAGCCGTTGTCGATCAGGAAGCGCTGTTGCGCATGGGTTTCCACCCCTTCCGCGATTACTTGCAAATGCATGCTGGTACCCAGCGCAATGATGGCACGGGTAATTGCGGCACCGTTGATATCGATGCCGATATCGCTGGTAAACGACTGATCGATTTTGAGTTTATAAATCGGGAAGCGCTTCAGTTGCGCTAGGCTGGAATAACCGGTGCCGAAGTCATCGATTGAAAACCGCACCCCGAGCGAACGCAGCTCTTGCATGGTGCCGACCACGCGCTCGGGGCGCTGCATGATCAGGCTTTCGGTCAGTTCCAGTTCCAGCCGCTCGGGCGCCAGCCCGGTCTCTCGCAGGACTTGTTTCACCCGGGCGGCAAAATCGTCCTGGTTGAATTGCTTGGCCGATACATTCACCGCTACCCGCAAATGGTCGTACCCCTGCTCGTGCCAGCGCTGCGTTTCCTGACACGCTGTGCGCAATACCCACAAACCGATCTCGACGATTTGCCCGGTTTCTTCGGCCACTGGAATAAACCGCATCGGCGAGATCAGTCCCATCTCGGGATGCGCCCAGCGCACCAGTGCTTCCATTCCAATGATCTGACCACTAGCGAAATCGAGCTGGGCCTGATAAAAAACCTGAAACTCATTGCGCCGCAGCGCCAGTCGCAGGTTGTTTTCGATCAGTAGCCGTTCCATCGAAGCGACATTCATTTCTTCCCGGAAAAACTGAAAACTGCCGCTGCCCTTGGCGTGGTGCAGCGCAACATCGACATTTTTGAGCAGCATCGAAGGAGTCTTGCCATCATCAGGAAACAAGCTGATGCCGATGCAGGCGCTGACACTGATCTCATGCTCTTCGAGCCGAAAGGCTGCGCTCAGCGCGGTCAGCACGCGTTCAGCCAAGTGCGCGGCAGCATGTGCGCCATCCAAGTCTTCCAGGATGACCGCGAACTCGTCACCGAGATGGCGGAAAACGGTATCGGCAGTGCGCACGCTGGACGCCAGACGTTCGGCCACCGCAATAATGACTTGGTCGCCAACATCGTGTCCCAAAGTGTCATTGATGTGTCCCAGGCGTTCGATATTCATCGTCAGCAGCGCGACCCGCTGGTTTTTGGACTCTGCGTTGCGTAGCGCATGCTGCAGTCGGTCCTGCAGCAGCGCCCGGTTAGGCAGGTTAGTCAGCGCATCGAAATAGGACAACCGCTCAATCTGGCTTTGCGCCGCCTTGACGTGCGAAATATCGCTGAAAGTACCGATGTAATTGGTAACAGTGCCACTCGCATCTAGTACCTGACTGATCGACAGGAATTCGATGAAAACTTCGCCCGATTTGCGACGGTTCCAGATTTCTCCGCTCCAGCGACCGTGTTCGGCAATCGATTGCCACATCGCCTGGTAGAACGAGGCATCTTGCCGGCCCGATTGCAACAACGCCGGGGTTTGGCCCAATACTTCGTCGGCAGCGTATCCGGTAATCACGCAAAAAGCGCGATTGACTTTAAGAATGCGTGTTTTAGCATCGGTAATCACGATACCGTCGTTACTACTTTCAAACACAGTGGCCGATAGCCGCAACGCTTGTTCGACGCGCGCAAACTCGGTAATGTCAACCATGATGCCGCACAAGTAAACCACTTGGTCGGCACACACGCCGACATTCACTGAATCCTTGAGCCAGACCACCCGGCCGTCAGCGGCCAGCATCCGATATTCCAACGCGTGGCTGTTCCCGCCCTTGGTTTGCATCGCGCAATAATCAACGGTACGCTCGCGATCCTGTGGGTGAATGTGGTCAATCCAGAAGCCTTCGGCGTACCAGTCTTCAATACGGTAGCCCAGGATGTGCTCGGCTTGCGCGCTCACAAAAGTGAAGCGAAAAGTAACCGGATCGGCCTCCCAGACGACTCCGTCGACACAATTGACTAGATTCTGAAAACGCTGTTGCGCCCATAGAATGGCGTCGACAGAGGCGGCGGGCGGCGGGTCTGGAAAAGATGGCACAAAAAACTTTCTGGGCTACGCCCCTGGGTGGCATTCTTTAGGCTGCGCTGATTATAGTTAGAAGGGAGGGGTTTTACCAGACGTGACTAAACACCAGCAATGAATTGGCACTATCCTCACTTTGTTGTGAAAGACCAGCTTTGTGAAATTGCCGTGACCGCAGAAATGCAGGTGGTATTCGGTGGACTGATGGTGCAGATACTGCCGGAAAAAGCTACATCATAAGTAGCGCCACTGATCAGTGGTTCGAGCGGGACGATGGCGGCGCCCGAGGTTGGCGTTTGAGGATCAGATTGGCTGGCGAGCAATTGCGCCGCGAGTGGTGTCCCGGCACCGCGCAGTCTAACGTTGAAATTGACGTTGCTGATCAATTGATTGATATCGGCATGCACGCTGATCGGATAACCCACTTCGTTCCGGTTGGGTACCGGATCGGGCTCCTCCGAGTCGCTGAAAAAATTCGGTGGGACGTTGGTCTGGCTGGGAAACGGGTATGCGATAAATTCCCTCGCGCCTAATCCGCCACCCAAACCATTTGTGGCGGCAAAATCGGTAGTGAAGTAGGTGTAGCCGCTTGCTGCTGTAGCGTAGCCCGCACCCGCATCCTTGTATATCGGCTCGAAAATCACGAAACGATGATAGATGGCGGTAATCAAGGCTTCGGCTGCAGTGAAGCCATTGGTATAGCCGGTCTGCGCAATGACTTCGCCGATAGCATAACTTGGCGCCAAATTGTATCTGGCTCGATTTAATCGGCCTTCCAAATTGGCACCAGTGAAGCCGGGGTTTCCTGGCGTTTGGTCGTGGGTGATAATGTTGTTGATTTTTTGATACTCGGAATGTCCTTGCGCAGCAGTATTGATCAAGCTATTCGGTGTCAGTCTGGGCAGGCCGATTTGTTGCCGCCGAAAGTTGAACCAGGCCAAGCCGTCGGTCGCCATATTACCGGTGATTAGCGGTGCGCCTGATTCTTGCGCAAGTTGCTGCGAAGCGACTGTAGCATCTGAGAGTGGCGCTGCCTGCTTGGAGGAATCGCTGCCGCCGCAAGCTGCGAGCGCAAGGCTGAGTAATATTGCAGGGGCAAGTATCGGTAAGCGCGACAAACAGGCCATGACAGGCTCCTGGATCAGGTAGACAGAGCCGCAAAGCTTACGGCAGTTTTGCGGCGAGGGCATGAGCGCTTTTGCCCTGCCGCCAAGAGTTGCTTGTTTTTATGCGCTTAATCAAGCGAATCAAGCAAACTTGTTGAGCATTTCAGACAAGTGTTTGGCGCGTTCCGCGGCATCTTCCAGGCTAGTTGAGCCGGAGGTGTGTGAGACTATCGCGCTGGTAAGTAAGTTTACGAATGCGCGATCAAGTGCCTTGCGGGCGGCGGCCATTTGTTGTGCCACGCCATCGCAGTCATCCGGGACTACTGCTTTGGCCAGCAATTTGCGCACGCCGCGCACCTGTCCCTCGACGCGTGCCAGGCGGTTCAGCAGATCTTTCTTTTGTTCGTCGGTCAATGCGGTACCGCTCAAGACCTTCAGGGGGGCTTCGTATGACATGGTGAGACTCCTTTATGATGTGTATTGGAAAAATTATACTATGGGGAGTAAATAAGTACTAATTATCTTTTAAATGGTACAAATTTCGATCCGATGCTGCGGTTTCGGCGTAGTTTCAACGCACATTTTTAAAACCTGGCAATCTTTCATTAAATTCGTATAAATGATAGGGTATATGCAAAAGTACATTGTTTTACGCTTTTTTAAAAGGCATCTTGAATAATACTGATAATAGTACTATTCCCATGCAAGGCTATTTCTACACAATGCCTGTGTGTGGTGAGAAGCGGACGATGATTCTCAAACCCTGGCCGTCGGCGCCGTCGGCCAGTTCAAGTTGGGCGCCATGCAAGATAGCAATATCCTGCACGATCGCCAGCCCGAGTCCAGAACCGCCCGGGTTAGCTTCCAGTGCCGCCGAGGCGCGGTAGAACGGCGTAAAGACGTTGCTCCTTTCCGCCAGCGGGATGCCGCTGCCGCTATCTTCAACTTCCAGCGTCGGTTGCGCGACGCCGTATACCCGTAACGACACCCGGCCGCCAATCGGCGTATAACAAATCGCATTGTCGACTAAATTGACCACCATCTCATGCAACAACAGCGCATTGCCGGTGACGACGGTAACGTCTTGCGCTTCCAGCGACAGGTCGATATTTTTTCGCACCGCGCCCGCAGCCAGTTCCAAGCCGACCTGGCGCGCAATGGCAGCTAGCGGGACGGCCGTCAGCTGGCCCGCCAGCGCACGGTGTTCGGCCCGCGCCAATGTCAGCAGGCGGTTGGCCAGATGGACTGCGGATTCTGTGGTGTGGCTAATGCTGTGGATAATTTGGCGCAATGCTTGCGGATCGTTCTCGCGTAGCGCCAGTTCAGTCTGGGTCTTGAGCACGGTCAGAGGCGTGCGTAATTGATGTGAAGCATCGGCGATGAAGCGCCGCTGCTCGTTAATCAGGATTTGCAGCCGTGCCATATACCCGTTCATGGCCAGCACCAGTGGGCGCACTTCCTTATGCAGCATGCTCGGGTCGAAGTCTGACAGGTCGGTTGACTGCCGCGTCGCTACATCGTTCTTCAAGCGCATCAGGGGCCGCAGCACGAGCCGTACCGAAAACCACACCAAAAGCGTTACCGCTACGATCAGGGCGGCCTGGCGCCACAGCGTATCGAGCAAGATAGTGCGGGTCAGGCCGCGCCGTGCATTCAGTGTTTCGCCGACCTGAATCAGCGCAATGCCGCGCATCGAACTGTCGTACACCGGCTGATACAAAGCCGCCACCCGTACTGCGTCACCGCGATAACTGGCATCGTAGAAATGCACCAGGGCCGGATACAGGTCCGAGCGCGGCACGTCGGGCGGCAGCGCCGGCAGGTCTTCATAGCCGGACACGAATTCACCCTGAATGCCGGTGACCTTGTAATAAATCCGGCCCAGCGTATCGGTCTCGAAACTGTCGAGGGCGACATACGGCACGTCGGCCACCACCTTGCCACCGATGAAAGAAACCCGTTCCGCCAGCGCGCGGGTCGAGGCTAGCAGCGCACGGTCATAGGCGCGCTCGGAAGCAGTTAGCGCAGTGCGGTAAACCGATGCCGAATCGAGCACTGCCAGCAGCGCCAGCGGAATCAGAATCCAGCGCAGCAACTGGCCGCGCAAGCCGCCTGGCGTGCTGTTGGCAGCGTGCCAGGCAGGCCATTTCATGCGCTGTTGTTGGTATGGAGATGGGGGCTGGTGCCGGTTTTGGCATCCAGCACATAGCCGATGCCACGCAAAGTAGTTATGGCAACACCGCCGGCACTGATCGTATCGAGTTTCTTGCGCAGCCGGTGGATGTAAATTTCGATCGCATCCAGGTTGGCGTCGTCATCGAGTTTGAATACTTCGTCGAACAGCTTTTCTTTCGGCACCGCCCGTCCGGCTCGGGTAATCAGCGCTTCGAGTACTGCATGTTCGCGCGGCGTCAGCGCCAGCGGTACCGCCCCATAACTAAACATGCGGCTCACAGTATCGAACTGCAGAGCGGCGCAGCAATGAACTACCGCCTCGTTGCCTTGCGAGCGCCGCAGCAAGGCCTTAACTCGCGCTTCCAGTTCGGCCAGCTCGAACGGTTTGGACAAATAATCGTCGGCACCCAGATTCAAGCCCTGTACCCGTTCCTCCAAACCGCCGCGTGCAGTCAAGATCAATACCGGGATTTTGCTGCCGCGCAGCCGCATCCGCCGGAGCACTTCCAGCCCATCCATTTTGGGCAGGGTCAGGTCGAGAATTACCAGCGCGTATTCCTGCGTATGCAGCAAAGCATCGGCATCGGCACCGTTCATCGCGCATTCCACCGACAAGTGGACGTCCTGCAAGGCCTTGCTGAGCCAGCGGGATAGTTCAAGATGGTCTTCGACGAGCAGTATGCGCATGCTGCGCATCTTACCGGTTTGTTGCGAATGCCAAAAGAGTGCCTGACTGAAAGCTGGCTGAAAGTTTCAAGCGACTAAGATATGCATCACAATAATGGCCTATATAAAAATACGGTGTTTTATGTGTAATTTCACGCAATCATTACGGTGCGTGCTGGTCGTGGTTCTGGCCGCTGTCATGGCGAATGCGATTGCCGCCCCACAGTGCATCGCCCCGGCCAAACCGGGCGGCGGCATGGATCTGACCTGCAAGCTGGCGCAACGAAGTCTGGCGCACGATGCCGCAGGCGCAGCGGCGCTGCCAATCCGTTATCAGCCGGGCGGCATTGGCGCAGTGGCCTGGAATACCGTGGTGTCGCAGAAGCGTGACGAGCAAGATACGCTGATCGCGTTTTCCGGCGGCTCCCTGCTCAACCTGGCAGAAGGCAAATACGGACGGGCCTCGGTGGCGGATGTGCGTTGGGTGGCGGCAGTCGGTACCGACTACGGGATGATCGCAGTACGCAAGGACTCGCCTTACAAGACCCTGCGCGATCTGGTCGCCGCCTGGAAGAAGAACCCGGCGGAGGTCGTGATCGGCGCCAGCGGCACCATCGGCAGCCAGGATTGGGTGAAGGTTGCCTTGATCGCCACACAAGGCGGCATCGATGCCAGGGACCTGCGTTTCGTTGCCTTTGAAGGGGGCGGCGAATCGTTTACTGCATTGCTGGCCGGTCATGTGCAGGCGGTATCGGGCGATGTCTCGGAAGCCATGCTGCACGCCAGCGTGGACCAGAAAAATGCTGAAATCCGGGTACTGGCAGTGCTCTCGGATGCGCGTTTGCCGGGCGCACTGGCGACCGTGCCGACTGCACGCGAACAGGGTTTTGACGTGACGTGGCCGATTATTCGCGGCTTTTACATGGGGCCCCAGGTATCCAATGCGAATTACCGGAAATGGGTGGCGCGTTTTGAGCGCGCGATGGCAGCGCCCGAATTTGACAAGCTGCGCGCCGCACATGGCTTGTACCCGTTTGCGATGAGCGGCGATCTGCTCACCGAATATGTGAAAAAAACCGTCGATAACTACGGCAAGCAGGCCGGGGAACTGGGTTTGGTTCGATAAGCAGTCAGCAGTAAAAATACCGAAGTAGTTTTTATAACGATAAGGAGATGACACCATGTTTTCAAAAAAATGCATTCTGAGCGCTATCGGCGTACTCGCAGCCAGCGCTGCTTTTGGCGCACTGGCGCAGCCAGCGGTCGGGTATCCGGCCACCTATCCGGCCGATTACAGCAAGATCGTCGATGCCGCCAAAAAAGAAGGCAAGCTGGTGATTTACGGCGCCACCGACAGCAAGGCCACCGCGCCGCTGGTGAAGGATTTCAGCGCCCTGTATCCGGGCATTTCGGTCGAATACAACGACATGAATTCGACCGAAGTCTACAACCGTTACATTTCCGAAGTGGCCGCCGGCGGCAACACCGCCGACGTGCTGTGGTCATCGGCAATGGATCTGCAGATGAAGCTGGCTTCGGACGGCTATGCGCTGCAATACAAATCGGCCGAAGCCGGCAAGTTGCCGGAATGGGCGAACTGGAACAATACTGCTTACGGCACCACTTTCGAGCCGGCCGCGATCGTCTATAACAAGCGCCTGATGACAGCCAAGGAAGTGCCGGCCACCCATGCCGACTTCGCCAAGCTGATTTCGCAGGAAAAATTCAAGAATAAGGTGACCACTTACGACATCGAAAAATCCGGTGTCGGCTTCATGTTCATGACGCAGGATTCGCGTGCCGACCCGGATTTCGCCGGACTGGAAAAAGCCTTCGGAGCCGCCAAAGTGCGCGTGCAATCCTCCACCGGCACCATGCTGGAGCGCATCTCTTCCGGCGAAAATCTGATCGGCTACAACGTGCTTGGGTCCTATGCACTGGTGCGGGCCAAAACCGACCCGTCGATCGGCGTCGCGCTGCCGAAGGATTACACGCTGATTCTGTCGCGCGTGTTGTTCATCAGCAAGAATTCCAAGCATGTCAATGCAGCCAAACTATGGCTCGATTACATGCTGTCCCATCGCGGCCAGACCGTGATTGCCAATGATTCGAAACTGTATGCAATCCGCGCCGACGTTAAAGGTGAAACCACCTCTGCCGATTTGATCAAGCAGATCGGCGCTGCCAATATCAAGCCGTTGCCGGTCAGCCCGATGTTGTTGCAGTACCTCGATCCCACCAAACGCCTGGCATTCCTGAAGCAGTGGAAAGAAACTGGCGGCAAGAAGTAAGCTCATCCTCGATAGAAATCGACACGTCATTGCCGCCTGCGCGGCAGTGGCGCATCAAGCGCTCGCATCCATCGTTATTTTTCCTGTAATTCCGGCCGGCTGTCTGCCGGAAGGCTCCATTTTTCATCGGATTTTGCCATGCAAACCTCAATATTTCCGCGCCTGAACTGGCCGCGCGGCCTGGTGGTGGCGATTACGTCGCTGGTAATATTTTTCCCAATATATTTAATTTTTTATCAGAGTTTCCTGTCGGCGCCTTTTTTCATGCCGGTCAAGACACTGGGGTTCGACGCTTATCGCTTCATTTTCGCCGATCCTGATTTCAGCCAGTCTTTCATCAATGCGATGATTCTGTCTACCGGCCTGGCTGTGATTGCAGTGCCGCTGGGCGGCATGCTGGCATTCCTGATGGTACGCACCGATTTGCCCGGGCGTAGCTGGGTCGCGCCGTTGCTGCTGGTGCCGGTGTTCGTGTCGCCGATGGTAATGGGTTTCGGTTATGTAGTGTCGATGGGGCCAGTCGGCTTCTATACGCTGTGGATCAAGCAATTGATCGGGATTGAGCCCTGGAACATTTATTCCTTCACCAGCATCGTCATCATCGCCGGCCTGACGCACGTGCCGCACGTGTATCTATACGCATCTTCGGCGTTGAAGAGCCTCGGCTCGGACGTCGAAGAAGCGGCCCGCGTGGCCGGTGCATCGCCGCTGCAAGTGATGATGAACGTATCTTTGCCGATGATCATGCCGGCGCTGTCGTATGCGGCGGTGCTGGTGTTCTTCCTCGGCTTCGAAGTGTTTGGCCTGGTGCTGGTACTGGGCGACCCCGAAGGCCATCTGGTGCTGTCGACCTATCTGTACAAGCTGACCAACAAGCTCGGCACGCCGTCTTACCATCTGATGGCGGCGGTTGCGGTGTGCTTGGTAATGGTGACGATGCCGCTGGTGATGCTGCAGCGCTGGCTGCTGAAATCGGCCAACAAATACGTTTCGATCAAGGGCAAGGGGGCGCGCCAGAAAGCGCTGCCGCTGGGTAGCTGGAAGTGGATCGCATTTGCCTTGCTGGCGTTGTGGCTGCTGTTTACCATCGTGATCCCGATTTCCGGCATCGTGCTGCGTGCCTTCGTGTCGTATTGGGGCGAAGGCGTGAAGCTGGCCGATGTGCTGACGCTGCAACACTTCCGCGACATCCTGGAGCAGCCGTCGCTGATGCACGGCATCTGGAATACGATCCTGATCGGCATCATCGGCGGCGCTCTGGCGGTGTTGTGTTATGCGGCGGTCGCGCTGGCGATGCACCGCAAACAGGACGGCATCACGCGCTTTCTCGATTACAGCGTGCTAGTGCCGCGCGCGATTCCCGGCTTACTCGCGGGCTTGTCGTTTCTGTGGGTATTTTTGTTCCTGCCGGCCTGGCTCGATGGTGCGCTCAAAGGCATGGATAACGGCGTCGCCCTGTGGTTGAGCGAACATTTCATTCCGGTACTGCGCGAACTGCGCTCGACCGTTTTCTCGGTTTGGCTGGCGTATTCAGTGGTCTGGCTGGCATACGGCATGCGCCTGATCTCGTCGGCCCTGTTGCAAGTCGGCCCGGAACTGGAAGAAGCTGCGCGCGCGATCGGCGCCAGCCGCGCCCGGGTCACGCGCGACGTGACGCTGCCGCTGATCAAATACGGGCTGTTGAGTGCGTGGCTGATGGTGTTCCTGATTTTCGAGCGCGAATACTCGACCGGCGTCTATCTGCTGTCGCCCGGCACCGAAGTGATCGGTGCGATGCTGGTATCGCTATGGGCCGGCGGCTCGGTCGATCTGGTGGCGGCGCTATCGTTCATCAACATCACTCTGGTCGCCATCGGCCTGGGTATCGCGCTGCGCTTCGGCGTCAAGCTGCACAATTAACTGCGCGGCTGCCCTCTCCCGCAAGCGGGAGAGGGCAGCACAGTGAGTCGCTATGCGACTTTCACGTTAAACATAAAAGAGACTTCAACATGAACGAATTAAGCGTCAACGATTTGTACCTCGACTACGGTACCGGAGCCGCCGCCAACCAGATCCTGAAAGGCGTGTCGATGGAGTTGCAACGCGGTGAAGTGGTCGCGCTGCTGGGACCTTCCGGCAGCGGAAAAACCACGCTGCTGCGGGCAGTGGCCGGCCTGGAAGCACCCAAAGCCGGCACCATCCGCATCGGCGAGCGCCTGATGTACGACGGCGCGAAGAATTATGAGATACCGGCCGAGCAGCGCAACCTCGGCCTGGTGTTTCAGTCGTATGCATTGTGGCCGCACAAGAGCGTGATCGACAACGTCGCCTACGGCCTCAAACTACGCAAGATGGCAAGCAGCGAAATCGCCCGCCGCGTCAAGCAAGTGCTGACCCAGCTCGGCCTCGGCCTGCTGGGCGAACGCTTCCCGCATCAACTTTCGGGCGGCCAGCAACAGCGCGTTGCGATCGCCCGGGCGCTGGTCTACAACCCGCCGGTGATTCTGCTGGACGAACCACTATCGAATCTGGACGCCAAGCTGCGCGAGGAAGCGCGTGCCTTCCTGCGCGAACTGATTGTCCGGCTTGGCCTGTCGGCGCTGATGGTGACACACGATCAGGGCGAAGCAATGGCAATTTCGGACCGCATACTGCTGCTTAACAACGGCAAAATCGAACAGCAAGGCAGCCCGCAAAGCATGTACGAAACGCCGGAAACGCTGTTCACTGCCGAATTCATGGGCAGCAACAATCGCCTGCCGGGCAAAGTGCTGCAGCGCGACGGCGCACGCGTCACGCTCGAAATCGAAGGCCGCACTTTGCACGGCACGGCGCGCGGCGCCAATCTCGGCGCCGACGTTACCGCGCTGATCCGGCTGGAACAGGTGCGCATCGTCACGGCTGAAACCGACAACTGCATCCGGCTACCGCTGTCAACCTGCATGTATCTGGGCGACCGCTGGGAATGCCTGTTCAAGCGCGGCGATGCAAACGAACTCGGCCTGCGCGCTTACGCCCCGCAGCGGCTGGCCGCCGGCGAATACTGGATGCAACTGCCACAGGAAACCCTGTGGGTATTTTGAGCCCATCATGACCGCCTACGCACCGATGCGCACCCTACGTTCAGGCATTTTTCAAGAGCGATAAATCATTTATACCCGCATTTGTATTTTTTAAATTTCCTTAAAACAATGCGTAAAAGGCCATACTTTAAGTGATACTCCCATTATTTTCTGGCTATTTTTGATGTCTATCTTCTCGCATTTCATCGCCCGGCCCTTCTTGCGCGCATTGCTGATCGCGTTGGGCGCCGCCAGCTTGTGCCTCTGGCTCAAAACTCCATTGCCGTGGATGATCGGCCCGATCATTGCCACCGCCGCCGCGCGCATGGCCGGCCTCGACCTGCAAGCGCCGGTACAGGTGCGCGAAGCCGGGCAATGGGCCATCGGCACCGCGCTCGGCCTGTATTTCACGCCGACCGTGATCCATGTCTTGTCGTCTTATGTCGGTACTATCGTCGTTGGTGTGGTGTTCGCGCTGCTGCTGGGCGCCGGCTGCGGCTGGCTGCTGCACCGGCTTACCGGCGTCGACAGCACCACCACCTTTTTCGCAATGGCCACTGGTGGCGCATCCGAAATGGCGACCCAGGGCGAACGACATGGAGCGCTGGTGGATCGGGTCGCCGCTGCGCACAGTCTGCGCATCATGCTGGTGGTGCTCATCATCCCGTTCGGCTTCAAGTTCGCCCATGTGCACGGCATGGACCCTTATGTGCAAGGCACCAGGATGGTGGATCTGCCCGGGCTGCTGACTCTGATCGGATTGACTTGCTGTGGCGCTTTTTTGCTGCGGCGGCTGCGCTGGCCGAATGCCTGGGTCATTGGCCCACTGGTCATCGCCATCGCGCTGACGGCATCCGAGGCGCATCTATCGGCGTTGCCGCAATGGATCATCAACTGCGGCCAGTTATTCATCGGCATATCGCTGGGCACCCGCTTCACGCCGGCCTTTTTGCATACTGCACCGCGTTACCTGGCCGGCGTCGCTCTGTGCAGCATCACCGCGATCCTGGTGGCGGCCGGTTTCGGCCTGTTGCTGGCAGCCTGGTCCGGCATCCACCCCGCCACCGCCATCCTCGCCACCGCACCCGGCGGCATCGCGGAAATGTCGCTTACCGCCAAAAATCTGCAGCTCGGGGTGCCGATTGTGACCGCTTTCCACGTGATACGGATGGCGACGCTGGTGCTGTCGATCGGGCCGCTGTTTCGATTAGTAAAATTGATAAAGAACAGGGGTATCACATAAAATATGCTGTTATTCGCAAATTATATATGCGTATCTTCAATATGCTGTAGCCAGTATATTGAAATTTGGCAACTGCTTCCTTATCTTGCAATACGTAACCGAATACGCATGGCGGATTCCTGATCCGCTGGAAAATACCACGCGGATCAGCAGTGCCCGGGTTTCTCGTGATTGCTGCGTTTGCCCTTTTTCCACAAAAATCGCATATTCGGTGTTACATTTCCAAAAAGCATCATTTGTGCGATTCCCGTCATCGAACGGCTTCAGACCCACACCATATCGAAGGGCTAGGTTTCCAAATTGCCATCCAGTTCACTACCGCACCCTGAAGCGAACTATTGTCGTGCGCTGGCAAGTCTGATGGAGGCTGCCGGCGACATGGTTGTCAGTCTGAACTATCAGGGTGACATCCTGTATGCCAGCCAGCGCACCATCGACCTGATTAACGCCGAGCGGGGTCTGATCGGCAGCACGCTGTCGGAACTGGTTTGCGCCGCACAACAAGACGCGTTGCAGAAAGCGCTGGCAGACGCCAGCGCAACCCGACATTCCGACCGCGTCAAGCTGCGCATCAAGACTCGCGATGCACTGCTCTGGTTCGAGTTTCAACTATCGGCTTACACCACGCCAAGCGATACCGTGGAATTACTTGCAGTTGGCCGCGACATGTCGAGTACGCACGCAACCGAAGCGCGCCTGCGCCACATTGCCACGCATGACACCTTGACCGGATTGCCGAACCGGGCACTGCTATCGGATCGGCTGCGCATGGCCATCGCCCAGGCGCGCCGCAGCGGCCAGGGATTTTCCGTAGCCACACTGGATCTCGATGGCTTCAAGAAAGTCAATGACGGCCTGGGACACCCGATCGGCGATGCGCTGTTGCGGGTAGCCAGCGCCCGGCTGATCAAGGCTTTGCGCAATAGCGATACGCTGGCGCGCATCGGCGGCGACGAATTCGTCGCCATCATGCCCGGCGCGGTGAGCAGCGCCGACATCAAGCTCGTTAGCGGCCGCCTGATGTCGACCATGCAGGCCCCGTTCGAAGTGCAGGGCCATACGCTGTACTTAAGCGCCTCGGTCGGGGTTGCCGTGTATCCTGAACATGGCGAGGATGAGATTGAACTGCTGGCCCATGCGGATGCCGCCATGTACCGCGCAAAAGAGACCGGCAAAGCATGCTGCGTGGTCTATAACAGCGTCCAGATCGGCCAACCGGAACATGATCTATCGTTGGAAGCGGCGATGTTTCAGGCCGTCACGAATGGCGAATTTTTTCTCGATTATCAACCCATCGTCGATGCCCGTACGCGCCAGATACAAGGCTTTGAAACACTGATGCGTTGGCTGCGCCCGGGTCTTGGCATGGTGCCGCCCAGCCGCTTTATCCCGGTCGCAGAGGCCAACGGCCTCATCAATCTGCTCGGCGCCTGGGCCCTCAAGGCTTCCTGCGTCCAACTCAAGAGCTTCGAGGAAGTGGCCAAACGTCCACTTTACATCTCAGTCAATGTCAGCCCTAGACAGTTCCGTCAAGCGCAATTCCTGGATTTGTTGGACCAGGCCATTGCTTTCTCAGGAATTGCCGGCGACCAGTTGGTGCTGGAGATCACGGAAGGCACGCTGATGACCGACCCGCTGCAGGCCGAAGCCATCCTGCACCAAATCGTCGCGCGCAAGGTCCGCATCTCGATCGATGATTTCGGCACCGGTTACTCGTCGCTGGCTTATCTGAAGCGGTTCCCGATTGCGATTCTAAAAATCGACCGGGCTTTCATCAAGGATCTGCCCGCATCGGAAAAGGACGCCGCCATCTGTAACACTATCATGAGCCTGGCCCACCATTTGCATTTAACGGTCGTAGCCGAAGGGGTGGAGACCGAGCCGCAGCTCCAGTTCCTGCTCGACCGGCGCTGCAGCTACATTCAGGGCTACCTGACCGGCAAGCCGATGTCGCCGCACAGCGTGCTGGCAGCTTTGGCTGAAGCCGGCATTCCTGCACAACCGGTGCGCGCAGCGTGGGATGAGGCCGTGCCGGGTTCATCTCAACCAACTCGATGATCATGATCATGCGTACTCCTGATGCCCCCGATGCCGATAAAACCCTGGATCTCCTCTGGGAGCGCATCAGGCAGCGTGGCGACCTTCCCGGTTTTACCAAAGCCATCAGCGCTGTGCTGGGCGTCATGCACGGTGAGGATGAGCAGGAATTCAACATGACGCAAACCGTCATGTCCGACCCGGGACTGACCCAGAAAGTACTACGGCTTGCCAATAGTGCAATGTACTCTGCCTTTGGCCAAAGCATCGGCACCGTGTCAAAGGCAGTCACGGTATTGGGAACGCAAACCATCGGTCACCTGGCGCTGGGCTCCAAGCTAATCGATGAGTTGTCAGCTACCGCCCCAGACACCCTCAGCGCACGCCTTGAAATGGAAAAAGCATTGCTAGCCGGGCATGTGGCGCGCCAAGTCACCAGCAGCGCCAATCGCCATCATGCCGAAGAAGCTGTCGTGTGCTCGATGCTGCATACGTTGGGCCGGATGATGGTGGCATTTTATTTACCCGATCGCTGGGCGCAGGCACAGCAGGACAGCGAAAAAACAAAACGGCCACCAGATCTGGTGGCGCAGGAAATACTGGGACTTTCACTGGAAGAGATTGGTCGCACTATCGCGCAGCGCTGGGGACTGCCCAATAGCCTGATCAACAGCATGCGCATGGTCGAACCATTGGCATTGGCTCCAAGCGAAGAAATACCCCATGCCGAATGGCTGGCTGCGATATCGAGCATGACCAGCCAGTGCGCAAGTGCTCTGTGCCAGGACGACGCTTCGGGCGACACCGAAATTCTGCGGCTTGCCGACGCTTATGCCGGCATGCTTGGGGTCGATACCGCCGTAGTGCTGAAGGCGACAGAAAGCGCAAAAAGAACCGCCGAATCCGAATTACGCGCAGTCCACAGCACCAAACGCAGCAATATCGAAAAGCGTTTTCGCGCCAAAGCCGTTTCAGTTGAACCACCGGCTCCCAGCATATTGCAACAGGGCGTGACCGACATGCGCGCCATCGTTAATAGCGCAACACCCGGCCAAATGCTGGCGATGGGACTCGAAACGTTGTATCAGGGGCTCAATTTCAGACGTGCAATTGCTTTTTTGCGGAATATCAAAGAAGCGCAATACTCGGCCAGAATGGGCTTCGGCGCAGGCGTGTCGGCGCTGATCCCGCAACTGGTATTCCACGATGCCTATCAGGCTGACGTGTTTCATGCCGCGCTGGCCAGCGACCGCATCATTTTTGTTGAGAATGCACAAGATCCCAGGTTTGCCGCCAAGTTGCCGCGCTGGTGGCAGAATAGCTTGTCCGCCGCCACCGGTTTTATCATCCTGCCGCTGACCATCAACCGCCAGCCAGTGGGCTTTATGTACGGTGACTGGAGCGACGCAGCGCCCAACACCAAACCGAACTCCGCAGAATTTATCATCCTGAACGATTTGCGCGCCCTGGTCACGCAAACGGCAGAACGGTGCAACGCAACGACGACCTCCAGTGCGCCTGCAACGCATTAATCAAAAACTAACATTCCAGGCGTTTACAATCCGGTAGTGCGGCGAATAGGGTTTTGCGCCCGGAAAACTGCTATTTCCGTCCGTAATATAATCAAACGCTTGCGATACTCTTGCACTATTTCTGCGCAAAATTTCAACGTCCCTGGAGTTTTCTAGCCGCTTAGACGTTCATGACGGCGGGAACTTATGACACCGTCCAATTTTTCTAAAGTCCAACGGGGATGATTATGGAGTGGAGCGACTTGGCACGCACCTTTGGGCTTTTTTTCGCTACTGCGGTGGCTGAACTTATTGGCTGCTACCTGCCGCTGCTCTGGTTGACGGGCAAAGGGGGCGTTTGGCTACTCTTGCCGGCGGCGCTCAGTCTGATGGTTTTTGTCTGGCTGCTTACCCTGCATCCTGCCGCCAGCGGCCGGATCTATGCCACTTATGGCGCGGTCTATATTGCGACCGCTTTGGTTTGGCTCTGGACGGTCGATGGGATTACGCCGACGTGGAGCGACATGGTCGGCGTGGCCTTGGCTTTGTGCGGCGCTGGCGTTATCGCGCTTGGGCAACAGTCGGTTTGATGTGCTGAAAGGTGCGCATGCCTCCGTGCCTGCACACCTAACTACTGATATCCCAATGTTCTTGTTTTGTGTCGGCGAGAAAAAGCCATCACAACAAAAAGGAGAATTTTTTGAATACCGCATGAAATCACACTTATTACGACGATTGCCGCAGCACTCAGTTTCGGACTTATTTTCGGCCTCATCGCGGTACGCCTAAAGCTGCCTGCCCTGGTGGCTTATCTTGCCGCTGGCATACTAATCGGTCCTGCGACGCCGGGCCTTGTCGCCAATGTGGTGCTAGCAGGACAGTTGGCGGAGGTCGGCGTCATGCTGCTGATGTTTGGAGTGGGTTTACACTTTTCACTCAATGACTTGCTGGACGCACGTCGCATCGCATTGCCTGGCGCAATATTTCAGCCTACCGTTGCGACGGCAATGGGCATCGCGCATTTGTGGGGCTGGAGCCTTGGTGCCGGCCTGGTTTTTGGCGTGACGTTATCGGTTGCCAGTACCGTGGTGCTGTTGCGTACATTGGAAGATCGCGGAATTCTGGATTCTAAACAGAGTATCTACATACATGCACCATTTCACTCTTAATTGATATGCTGTCTGAAGAGTTGTCTATTTTTTAAAACAGAGGGGTATAGGTATAAACGATAGTGTTTGCGCACATATTTATTGCCTATTGAAAAATACTATACATTAATATGCAAATAAAAACAATTTCCTCCGTAGCCGCATTCCAGCCGTTACTCTGCGCGTTGTGACGCAAACCGCCATAATTGCCGCCTGACATTATTTCATCTCTTTCATGTGCCTGCGGTCGATGCCACGGAAGAGAATCTGATCCACTTCCTTTGATTGCACACGATGCGCTCTGGCATGTTTTTCGCCGCTACGGCTTATGTTTTATGGGGTTTGTTTCCGCTGTATTTCAAGCTATTGCAAAGCATTCCGGCCCAGCAGATATTGATGCACCGGATCATCTGGTCGCTCGCCTTCGTGCTGGCGGTGCTGGCTTGGCGGCGTCAATGGCAGTGGCTGTACAAGGTGGTGCGCCAGCCCAGGGTCTTGTTGGGTTTTGGCGTCAGCGCGCTCCTGCTGTCGAGCAATTGGCTGATTTATATCTGGGCAGTCAATAGCGGCCGGGTGGTCGATGCCAGTCTGGGTTATTTCATCACCCCGCTGGTAAATGTACTGCTGGGTTATCTGCTGCTGAAGGAAAGATTGCGGCCGCTGCAATGGGCGGCCATCGCATTGGCAGCTGCGGGCGTGGCCTGGCTGACCTGGCAAAGCGGTCAGTTACCGTGGATCGGACTGATGCTGGCTGCCACTTTCGGCACCTACGGCCTGCTGCGCAAGACTGCCGCGCTCGGGCCGCTGGAAGGCTTGACGCTGGAAACTTTGCTGCTGGTTCCGCTGGCATTGGCTTATCTGGCGCTGCTGAGTCTGCAAGACCAGAACGCCTTTCACGGCGCGCCTGCTGCGACCCGCTGGCTGCTGGCGGCAGCTGGCCCGATTACCGCCATCCCATTACTGCTGTTTGCCGCCGGTGCGCGCCAGATTCCGCTCTCGACCCTCGGCTTTCTGCAGTATCTTGCACCCACGCTGCAACTGTTGATCGGCGTCTGGCTCTACCACGAACCCTTCAGCGGCGCGCGTTTGATTGGATTTGCCACCATCTGGACCGCGTTGTCCATATATTCGGCGGAAGGCTTGTGGCAAGCGCACCGCGGCCGGCAGCGGCGCAAGGCCGCCGCTGCAGTGCTGTAATACTATTTTCGAATAATCCTCGCGCAGGGAAGTCTAAGGTAAGTCGCCCTTCATGACGACGCCAGACCCGCTGACCTGCCATCACCCGTGAAAGACAATAATGGCTTTGAACACTGCACAGCCCGCCAACCCGGCCAACCCGACCAACCCCGCCAATCCTGCCCTAATACCGATCCCGCTGTCCGAAAGAGTGTTCGGTTTTCGCGAGCACGCATCCTTGTGGTTCAGCCTGGGTGTGGGCCTGCTGGTAATGCAGGTCGGCGCGTATCTGGTGCCGGCCATGGGCACCCAAAGCGCGCTGCTGGCGATTGTCATCGGCTCGCTGCTGGGAGCAGGCTTGCTCGGTTGGGTGGCCTTGATTGGTTGCGAACGCGGACTGTCCAGCCCAGCCTTGATGCACCAGACTTTGGGCACCGCGTTCGCCAAGCTTCCGGTGATTCTGAATATCGTGCAACTGGTCGGCTGGACCGCTTTCGAACTGGTCATCATGCGCGATAGCAGCACTGCGCTAATCAAGGAGAGTACCGGCGTCCAGGCGGCTTGGGTGCCGGTGCTGACTTCGATTTTCTGGGGACTATTGCTGGTCGGCCTGGCGAATGGTTCGATGATTAGTCTGGTGCGCCGCTTTGTCGGGCGTTTCGGCTTGCCGTTGGTGGTTTTGTCGCTGCTCTGGCTGACCTATCAATTCGGGATACGGGCGCACAGCCAGGGTTTGGCTGCGCTCTGGAACAAAGCCGGTGACGGCTCGATGAGCACCATTGCAGCGATTGATCTGGTGATGGCGATGCCGGTCTCGTGGCTGCCGTTGGTGGCCGACTTTGCCCGTTACGGCAAAACCGGGCCGGCCACCGTGCGCGGCACCTGGGTCGGCTATACGATTGCGAATATCTGGTGCTATGCACTGGGCGTGCTGGTGATCAGTACCACCGCGCCTGGGGTGGAGTTGGTCGGCGCGTTACTGCTGGCGCAGGGCGGACTGGTGGCGTTGGGTTTGATCCTGATCGATGAAATGGACAATGCCTACGGCGATGTGTACTCGGGCGCGGTGTCGCTGAATTTCATTGGTAGTCATTTCAGCGTCAAGACCTGGGGCATCACGCTAGCGCTCGTGGCAACCGGTTGCGCCATCGTGTTGCCGATGCACAGCCTGGAGCCTTTTCTGCTATTGCTGAGTTCGATCTTTGTGCCATTGTTCGGCGTGGTGATTTCGCAGCTAACCATGCAGGGCCGCGCCGCGCAGCACAGTATTAATACGGTTCCAGTGCTGATCTGGCTGCTCGGCATTACAGCGTTTCATGCCGCGCCGCGCCTGGTGCCGGAGATCGGTTCGGCGCTTCCGAGTCTGGCGCTGACGTTGTTGCTGGGGACGCTGTATCGATTCTCGCAACGGCGTAGGGTGGGTGCAACCCACGCCGTTTGATAATGCAAAAACGGTGAGGTGCACCAATCCTACGATGCTATAGTATATTTATATAGCGCAATTAAAATATGCGGTAAAGACCATATAAATGACAATACTCCTTGTTTTTTAGTGGCGTAGAGTGGGTGCAACCCACCATTCAGGCGGCCGGCGTGATCGGCAATTTTTGCATCGGCATCGGTGCAAATGCGTGATTCAACGGTCCGTGGCCATGGCCGGTGCTTACATCGGCTCCCTGCATAATCGCCTGATATACATAACTGCGGGCCATCTGCACTGCTTCGCTCAAATCATGGCCGAGTGCCAGATAACAGGCGATAGCGGAAGACAGCGTGCAACCGGTGCCGTGCGTATTAGGACTTGCAATACGCCTGCTTGCCATGCGCAATAGCTTTTGGCCCGTTTGCAGTAACATATCCACCACTTCCTCACCGTGCAGATGGCCGCCTTTCAACAATACGGCGGGCGCTCCCAATTGCATTAAATCGTGCGCGGCCGCAGCCAACTGCGCCTCGACTTCCAGCACCCGTCCCAGCAACAGGGCGGCTTCATCCAGATTGGGCGTGATTACCGTCACTAGCGGAAATAATTCCGCCACCAGCACGGCAATAGTTTCCTGGACAATCAAGCGGTCGCCGCTGCTGGCCACCATTACCGGGTCGAGCACTACCAGCGGCCAGCGATAACGTTCGATCGCTTGCGCTACCACCCTGACCACTTTCGGATCGTGCAGCATGCCGATCTTGACCGCATCGACACCGATATCGCCGACCACCGCATCGATTTGCTGGGCCAGCATTTCGGCCGGCACAGCATGAATCGCTACCACCCCGCAAGTATTTTGCGCGGTGAGGGCGGTAATGGCGGTCATTCCAAAACACCCCAGCGCGGAAAATGTCTTCAGGTCAGCCTGGATGCCGGCACCGCCGCCGCTATCCGAACCGGCAATACTCAGTACGCGTGGATATTGAAACGACAGCAGGGGCAAAATGCGGTGGTCGGCAGTGGATTGTTGAGTCACTTCGGTAATCCTCAGAATAAATTCCAAGATGGCAAGTTTTAGTCATCCATGGCAACTGCAGCGCAAAGCATGATTATCGCATTCACCCAGAAAATCAGAAAGCCGTCAGAGTCACTCCAGCGCCGTTTACAATCTACCATATGAAAAATTCAAACATAAAAATCATGCCGCCCGACAATGCATTGCTGTTACGGATTGCCGACGACCTGGTCAAACATGGCTGGTCGCAACAAGACGTTTTTTTGCCGCAAGAACTGACACTGCAACTGGCCGGCGAATGCCGTGCGCGTGCGGCGCAAGGCGCTTTAACACCGGCCGGGATCGGTCGTGGTGCTGCAATGGCGGTACAGGAAGGGGTCCGCGGCGACCGGATTCAATGGCTGGAGGCCGGGCAATCGACTGCTTGCGACCGCTATTTACAGATCATGGAAACGGTGCGCCTGGCGCTTAATCGGACTCTTTATCTGGGGCTGGAGGATTACGAATGTCATTTTGCCCTGTATCCGCCCGGCGCTTTCTACCAGAAGCATCTGGACCGTTTTCACGATGATGATTGCCGTACGGTCTCGGTGATCGTCTACCTCAATGATGCCTGGTTGCCAGAGCATGGCGGTGCCCTACGCTTGTATCCGGGTGGCCTAAACGGGCAGGATGCGCAGGATGTTGCCCCGTTGGCGAATCGTCTGGCGTTGTTTCTTTCTGCCGACATGCCGCACGAAGTGTTGCCATCGACCCGCGAACGATTGTCGCTTACCGGCTGGTTCAGGCGGAGACAAAGGAATGGGTTTTAAACCCGTCTTTAGCTTTTAAGTGGCCCGCTGCTTATCTGAAAAATACGTGATTTCCAAGTAACCTGTGCATCCCCACACAGCCCGATTCACGCAAACTACCTTACCAAATTAGCGCTGGTTTTAAGTCAGTGGGAGCGTGGTTGGTGTATCCTAGTTCATATGAATAATGAAACCGACATCCAGCTCAGTGGGCCATTCACCGTTACCGATACGGCCGGCCAGACACGGAAAATTCAGGCAATTCGGATCTTTGATGAAGGCTACGGAATTATCGACGTCTATGTAGATTTTGCATCGTCGATAACGGGTGAGCGTCTTTATAAAGATACCGTACTGGTCAGGCAGGTTCTGGCACGGCTCCGACTCCTCGGATATGTCGGGCCGGATTTTGGTCATGGCGATCTTGGCTTGCAAGACGACAAGCTGATTGTGCTGGAAGCACCGGAAGAGTTCAATACGTTTGCTGCCAGCAAGGGCTGGAAAAATCTTGCCGAAGAATTTTCTGACGAAGATTCCAGCGAATTTTCCGAAAATCATGAAGCCGATTTTTCTGCCGGCAATAGCCAGACAGACTCTGCATCCAAAATCCAACTGGACGCGCTGATGCGCAAGTTCAAAGCCTAGTGACCGGCATGCCTATCGAATTGCCTGCCATGCCGCTTGAGCATGAGAATCAGCAAGATCAGAATTCGACCGCGCAAGAACCCCGACTATGGCGCGACAGTGGCTGGACTGCACGCGTCATCAAAAATCAGGACGATGAAGGCTGGGCCGTCGAAATGATCCGGGACGATCAATTTGAACCCGCGTTAGTCGGCCCTTGGACGATGGGCCGCAACAAAAAAGATCCAAAGCCCCTAGACTCCGCTGCGTTCCGCACCTTGATCAAGACCGCCTCGGAAGTCTTGCGCAGGCATGAGCAACAGTTGCACGCAATGCTGCACAAAAGCATCGCTGTGACTGTGCGCTCGACACTTATCAACGTCATGCTGGACATCATTCCAGACGAGGACAACCCTTACGCGCTGCTCTCCGCACATGATGAAGACGACACCCAAATCGCCCAGGTGCAGGTCGCCCCGGACTTCAAGCTGAACCGCATCAGCGCCACAGCCTGGGTTGAAGGCGATTTCCGCAAGCCAAGATGACAGTTGGACGGGGCGAGTATGCGTTTTTCCAGCTCACTGGCTAGGCGCGACGCCCGTAACCCGTGAGGACAGGAGTTGCCCTTGCAGGAGAAACAACGACGCTATTTATGGATATGGTCATAAAAAAAACCCCCGCACGCTGAGTACGGGGGTTTTAGGGATAACAGCCTGACGATGACCTACTTTCACACGTGTTGACGCACTATCATTGGCGCGAAGTCGTTTCACGGTCCTGTTCGGGATG
>JABBOY010000030.1 GCA_012927585.1 Glaciimonas sp. | reverse complement strand
TGCCTGCAACCGATGCAGGCACGGAGGCCTGCACTACTTAGACATTGCTTGCTGTTTTCGTGCTTTTCGTGTCTTTCATGGAGAATGCTTTTCCTATGTCGCATACGCACTGCGTAACATCTGTTATACAGATTGGGCCGATAAACTTGGCCTTGTTGCACTAGGACATTGAAACCGCCAAGCGATTTTTTCGTCCACGGTGGATAAGGCTTCAGGCCCAAGCTGCTGGTTGTTTTCCATCAGTAGCCAATCTCTTTTTGGTGACGCACTGCCAGAATGGTGACTGCCTCGCCATCGAAGCGATAACGCGCCACATAGCCGCTATCGCCAAAGTCAATCGGCCATTCCCGGTAGTCCTCTGGCATGTCCTCAACGGGTCGCCCAATTTGCGGCTGAAGCCCAAGCATTTGCACTGCTTTCATGATCGTTTCAGCGGCTCGCTTGGCGGCAACCGGATTCTTTGGCCGCAAAAATTCCCGCAACCGTTGCAGGTCGCGGATTGCGCCGGGAGCATATTTGATCACTTGTGGCATACGGGCGCGGGCAATTCGCTTTCAGTACCCCAACCGGCAAGCCACGCATCAACCTCTGCTACGGTCGCATGCAAGCCTGTTTCCTGATATTCCTCCCACGCCTTGATCGTGTCTTGCCGGAAGACTTCGCGCTTTTCTTCACGCTCAACGTATTGGCTGATGGCTTCGCGCATTATCCAATGCGCTGACCGATGACGAGCTTCAGCCAGGTTTTCAACACGGGCGCGGGTGTCCGAGTCGAGTTTTACGGATACGGTCTTGGCGGCAATGTGCGGCTGTGTCATGGCACCGCCTCCTTAATCAACGAAAGGTGTTACCTTATCACACTTTAGTGCGCAGAATGGGCGAGGCCCATCGCATATCGGGCTTACAAGATGGGTTGCACCCATCCTGCCTTGCTGCTACTCCATTGCGCCCTATTCGCTCATATGGAATGGTGAAGAATGCGAATAAATTCGCACCTACGGGGTTCGATGTCGCAATGCGAAACAGGCTTAATTATGAACCGCCTATCTACTGTGCTGTCTCGCCCCTGCCGACACACCTTGTGCGAACGTGTATATTTCACTACCGCAATTAAAACATGCGGATAATGCCATGAAAATTGGCATACCCCTTGTTTTTACTGAACTTGCCAGGTTCCAGATTTTGTTCGTGCTGTCGAGTCTTTCATAGATAAAGAGTTGCAGCACTTAACACCGCGCACATTCCCGTGCCAAGAAAAATCCTGACATCACCCTAAACTTTCGCAAAGGCAATCCGTTACTACAAACAACAGCGGTTTGATTGCTTCTACAAACACGAAGCAGACCAAAGTTGACGGCACACTTGCCGGAATGTATTGGAACCAAGAACCAAGGAGCCTCAAATGCCTTCAATGATCAACACCAACATCGCATCCCTGAATGCGCAGAACAACCTCAACAAATCGCAAGCGACATTAGCAACGTCGCTGCAACGTTTGTCTTCCGGTTTGCGTATCAACAGCGCCAAGGATGACGCCGCCGGGATGGCGATTTCCGATCGGATGACCAGCCAAATCAGCGGCACCACCCAAGCGGCGCGCAACGCCAACGACGGTATTTCGCTAGCGCAAACGGCTGAAGGCAATTTGTCTACCATCAGCGACAACTTGCAGCGCATGCGCGAACTGGCAGTGCAATCGGCCAATGCCTCCAATTCTGTTTCGGATCGCGCTTCTATCGATAGTGAAGTCCAGTCCCTGTCTGCCGAAATTGACCGTGTCGCACAGAACGCCTCATTCAACGGCAATAAGCTGCTGGATGGTTCGTTTACCGCACAAACATTTCAAGTCGGCGCCAACGCTACCGTCAATGACACTATCTCCGTCGCAATTTCCAGCGCGCGTACCAGCACGCTCGGCGGCGTAGGCAGCAGCAGTGCAGCAACGCTTGCCGGTGGCCAAACAACGGCCGCCCTGGCAGCCGGCGATCTGACATTGAACGGCTTTCAAGTGGGCGCTTCGACATTGGGTTCAGGCCCCGGCCAGAGCACCGCCAGCGCATACTCGAGCGCGAATGCAATTAATGCAATTTCTGCCAGTTCCGGTGTCAGCGCGACGGCCAATGTCAACACACTGACCGGCGTCGCAGCGACTTCCGCAACAATCGGTGCAAACACTTTTAGCATCAACGGCATCAACATAGGGTCTATCGCAGCCGGCGGCACCGCTGCCGGCCAAGGCGCCAACGTGGCCGCCGCCATCAATGCGGTAGGAACCCAAACAGGCGTTACTGCGGCTGCCAACGCCACCACGGGCGCGGTCACCTTGACGGCCAGCGACGGGCGCGACATCAACCTTGCACTCACGGGTACCGCAGCAAGCTTGACAGCCTCAGCAACCGCCAAGGCCAACTTCCTGACCAATACCGGTCTGGTGGCGGATCAAGCTTCTGCTGCAGTTGCTGGTACTGGGGTTGCAACCGCTGGTACATTTACTGTTATAGCAACAACAGCCGGCGGCACGATTGCCGCCGGTACCCTGACAGTAGACGGTGCCAGCGTGGGTGCGGTCACATTGACCACCCAAACGGCAAATAATGCTGTTGCTGCCGGCACCGCCACGCTCGCAGCTGGCACAAAAGTCGCAGCCGCAGCCGCGGGCACGACAGCGGGTACACTGGCTGCTGGCGCGTTGGTGCTGACCACCGCCACCGGTGCGGTGAATGTCGGTGCAGTCACGTTGGGCACTAGCGCTAAAGCCAATGGCGATGCCATTGCATTAGCCATTAGTACTGCGGCTGCCTCATTAGCCGGTGGTGCCGGGGTTAACGGTAGTGCTGTTGCCGATGGCGCAGGTATCATCACTTATACTGCAGGTAGTGCTGGCGCGAATACCTTAAGTCTGGGCAAGATTGCGATAGATTCGGCCACTGCAGCAACCAATCTGGCCACAATGACCGCGCAGACGGGTTTCAGCGCAGCCCAATTAGGTACTCAGGCGAATGGTGGCGCTGCATACAATTCTCAACAAATCGTAGCGGCAATAAACGCGGCACTGGCAACAACAACGGGGGGTACAGCCGCTAACGGTACTGTAGCTGGCGCTGCAACAACGGGTGTAATTACCTACACTCAGGGCACTACTGCTGGCAACCTTATAACCGGCATGGGCAATACCGCAACGAGCGGAACCACTGCAACGAGCAACCAAACCACCTTGGCAACCCAGACTGGTCTGACTGGTGCGCAGTTGGGTAGCCAAGCCGCTGGCACCAACACCACCAACCACGGTTCCGTCACGCTGAACAGTACCAGCGCCAGCGGTATCGTGTTTGGCGGCGGCAACGCCGCCTCAGCCGGATTCGCCGCAGGTGGCGGGACAGTTGCCGCCACGATCACATCGGCGGTCAAGAGCATTGCATCCATCAATGTGCTGACAGCAGCCAATGCAACCTCCGCATTGTCTGCCATCGACGGTGCGCTGGCGACGGTCAATAGTTCACGTGCTGCGCTCGGTGCGTATCAAAACCGTTTTGCCTCGGTGGTGTCCAACCTGCAAACGACATCGGAAAACTTGACCGCCTCCCGTAGCCGGATTCAAGATACCGATTTCGCAAAAGAAACCGCCTCGCTGACCCGCGGCCAGATCTTGCAGCAAGCCGGTACCGCGATGCTGGCGCAAGCTAACTCGCTGCCTAACGGCGTGATGGCTCTGTTGCGTTAAGCCATCCGGCAATTAATAATGTAGAACTCTGGCGCGGTACCGCAAGGCAACGCGGGTACCGCGCCTTTTGATAAATGGAGTCAATCATGGCAATAGAGCAGATTGGCAGTGCAGCGAGTACAACCGCACCGCCTCTGGCTTCAGTAAATGCACGCGCAAGTGTGCCCGCCACGGAATCGCCGGCCGCACTGATCGGCGGCGCCAAAGCGGTACAGCCGACACCGGCAACACCGAGCACCGATGATGTGCGCGACGCAATCAAAAAAATCGAACAAGTAATCACCCCAGCAGCACAAGATTTACGTTTTTCGGTCGATCAAGATACCGGCACCATCGTGGTGAAACTCATTGATACGAAAACCGACACCGTGTTGCGCCAAATCCCCACGGTGGAAGTGATGGAGATATCGAAGGCGCTCGGCAAGCTGCAAGGCATGCTACTAAGAGATAAAGCCTAATTGAGCAGGGTAGATCGGTGCCGGGATTTACAGGCATCAGGTTGGATGTAATCGTATTACCGGATTAAACAAGGAGTTAACGGTATGGCACTTTCTTCAGCAGGAATAGGTTCGGGGCTAAATGTCAATAGTCTGGTGAGCCAGTTAATGTCAGTCGAGCGTGCGCCTGTCACATTGCTGGACACAAAAGAAGCCAGCTACCAGGCCAAGCTGTCGTCCTACGGCACCTTGAAAAGCGCACTCGCTGCGCTACAGACTGCCGCCAAGGCGATCAGCACGCCGTACACATTTTCCCCAATGAAGGCCAGCGTTACCGATCCAACCGTTTTGTCAGCCAGTGTGAGTGCAAACGCAGTCGCGGGAAGCTATAACGTTGAAGTGCAAAGCCTGGCCCAGTCGCAGAAACTGATAACCGGCACAGCGTATGCCAATACAACGAATGTGGTTGGCACTGGGGTCATCACGTTTAATTTTGGCGCCTATAACACGGCCGTCCCTCCTGTGTTTACGGGCAATGCGAACAAGATCGCAAAAACGGTCACTCTTGGCGCCAACACCACGCTAGCCGGCATGCGCGACGCTATCAACGCCGCCAATATGGGCGTATCCGCGAGCATCATTAACAATGGCACGGCGAACTATCTGACACTGACGTCGAATGACACCGGCGCAAGCAATGCGTTACAAATTACTGTCAGCGACCCTTCACTGAATGCACTGGCTTACAACCCCACATCCGGCGGCACAACCAACATGGCTCAGATCGTCGCGGCCAAGGATGCTGTCATCGTGGTAGACAATGTCACGATCACCAAGCCGAGCAACACGATTACCGACGCGATTCAGGGCGTGACGCTGAACCTAACGAAAACGATGCCGGCCGGGACTACAACAAAAATTGCACTAACGCGCGATACCAGCAGTGTACAAACGGCGATCACTGCTTTTGTTCAGGCTTATAACGACACCAACACGGCAATCAAAGCAGCTACCGCTTTTAATACGATCACGGGCAAAGGGTCGATATTGACGGGCGATAACACAACCCGCACGATTCAGACGCAATTGCGCGCCATGTTTTCCGCGCCAGTGCCGGGTGCGCCTAGCGGCATGACGATGCTGGCGGATATTGGCATCAGCTTTCAAAAAGATGGTTCGCTCGCCATCGACACCGCCAAGCTGGCAGCGGCGGCCACCGATCCGAGCAAGGACTTGAGCAAGCTTTTCGCCACCACTGACAGCGGCAAGGGCTATGGCTATCAGATGGATGTCCTGATCGGCAAGATATTAAGCCCGGTAGGGACGCTGATAGATCGCACCAACAGCGTCAATAAATCGATCAAGGACATCGGAACACAACGCGACACCATCAATGCCCGTTTGGTCGGAGTCGAAAAGCGCTATCGCGCTCAGTTCACCGCACTGGACACCTTGATTGCAAGCATGACCACAACCAGTAATTTTTTGACACAACAATTGGCTAACTTGCCTAAGAGTGCATAAGGGAGAATGAGTATGTTTGGATCAATGAAAAGCGGTGCCAACGCCTACGCCAAAATCGATATCGAAACCGGCGTTCTGGCAGCTAGCCCGCACAAGCTGATCGTCATGTTGTTCGATGGCGCATTGACCTCGGTGCGGATGGCGCAACAGCACATGAAACAGGGGAATATCGAGGACAAAGGCAGGGCAATTTCCAAAGCCATTTCGATTATTGATGACGGCTTGCGGGCCAGCTTGAATGTAGATGCAGGCGGCGACCTGGCGCTGAGTCTGGATTCGCTGTATGAATATATGTGCAATCGCCTGCTGCAAGCCAACCTCAAGAATCAGCCGGACATGCTGGAAGAAGTGCATGTTTTGCTGCAAGACCTCAAGGACGCATGGGATGTTATTGAACCAGGCGCAGCTGCGCAGGTCAAACAAATCCAGCAGATCAATGCACAACAAATTCCCAAGGTGGCTAGTTACGGCGACCTGGGGCTACGTTCATCCACTTTTGCGAGCGCCTGATTATCATGCACAGTGAAGAAATCTTATCCTTGTATGCATCCATGACGGATATTACCGATCAAATGCTGGGTGCCGCGCGCGCTGGCGATTGGGATCGCGTCTGCGCACTGGAAACCGATTGCGCAAGCCATGTCGCAACCCTGAAAAGCGGTGAAGTCCCGGCCGCCCTAAACGGTGCGGCACGCGAAAGAAAGGTTGCGATGATCCGAAAAATCTTGGCCAGCGATCGTGAAATCCGCGATATCGCACAACCCTGGATGGCGAATTTATCTGCCTTGATGCATAGCGCAAGCACTGAACAAAAACTATCCCAGATTTATCGCGCTTATTAAATTTGTAGATATTCTGTTCAAACTCAGTTTTCGTAGGTCGGGTTAGCGGCTTCATCGCGTAACCCGATATTTTATGCTTGACGATTACCCTCCCCCCGGCCCTCTCCCACCAGTGGGAACGGGGAGCAAAGCAGTTTGGTAGGGCGGGCGCAACCCGCGCAGTTTGATCGTATGAAAGGCGCGGGTTGCACCCGCCCTACACACTGTTCAAACTCAGGCCTTTCACGTTGGCACAATAGCGCCGTAGGTGCGAATTTATTCGCACTCTTAACGATTCCATGCGAGTTAATGCGAATAAATTCGCACCTACAAGCACATGACATTCCAATGGAGATAATCGCCGATATTTCTCATTGGTCACAGTTTGGCAAGGCGGCTTGCACCCGCCTGCTTTCGTGAGCAAATTCGGTATATCAGTGCATAAGTTAGTTACGCGATAAAAGGAGGCCCTGACTATGCTGTTGCGCACGGGATTAGCGGATGCGCAGGTGATTTCTCCGTTACAGAGTTTAGTCGCCATCGGCCATCCCAAGCAGGAGGAATTCCAGCGTGCCATGCTACCGCTGCTAGGCCAACGCTTGCAAGGCGAAGTAATGTCACGACTGGACGATGGCAATTTTCTGGTAAAAATAGCCGGCTCTACCGTGCAGATGCAACTGCCGCAAAATACGCGTGCCGGCGACATGCTGCCGATGACGCTAATGTCGCTAACGCCCAAGGCTACCTTCCTGCTCGAAATGGGCAGCAATAATGCAGAGACAACGCTCAGTCCAGCTGCAAAAATGATTGCAAATCTGCTGCAGCTAGCGCAGAAATCCGGCACTGAAACAAACTCTGCAACTTCTAATTCGCCATTAAGCAAGTCGCCCATCATGCAAAGCCCGATTGCGGAGCCGGCACAGGTCGCGATTACTTTGCACGATGCGATACGCAGTAGCGGTGTCTTTTATGAATCCCACATTGCAGCTTGGGCTGACGGCACTGGCAATCGCAGTCTGGCCGACCTGAAGCAGGAGCCGCAGGCACGCCTGGCAGAACAGGCGGCACGGATATTAGCCGGCGACGCGGAAGCGCCGCAAAAAATTGCGACGAATACGGTTGAGTTGGCGCGGATCGTCAGCCAGCAACTCGATACGCTGGAACAACAACGCGTATTCTGGCGCGGTGAAGCCTGGCCAGGCCAGCCGATGGAGTGGGAAGTGCAAGAACACCCAGGTCAGGACGCGCAAGACGGTATCGAAGCAGTGCCCGTCACATGGCAAAGTACGGTACGCTTCGATATGCCGACATTGGGTAAAGTGGCGGCGACGGTGTATTTGCAGGCAGGCCAGTTGCGCATTCACGTCACGGCCGCCTCTGAAGATGCTCGCGCAGAACTTCAGGCACAAGGTCAAAAACTGTCTGCGTCGCTAGATGCTGCCGGATCGCCTTTATCCGCTTTTTTGGTGAAGCAAGATGCCAGTTGATACCCCGCTGCAAAATGCAGTCGCCCTGGCCTATCAGGCCGGCGAAGGCTCGCCCAAAGTCGTTGCCAAGGGACGCGGCCTAGTGGCTGAAGCCATCATTGCCCGGGCCAGGGAACATGGCGTATTTGTGCATGAATCTAAGGAACTGGTCGCCATGCTGATGCAGGTAGATCTGGATGACCGCATTCCTCCGGCGTTGTATAGGGCCGTTGCGGAGCTGCTGGCGTGGTTGTACCAAATTGAAGCGGAACATGCTGAAAAATAGGCTGAAACATAAGCTAAAAAGAGTAATACTTTTATATCTACATGCCTATTTTTTGTCATTATTTGGATCTGCGCAATATAAAATAGTGTAGGCACAGAGGCCTGCACTACCGGCAAATCATTTGCGCAGGTAGTAATTGTTAATAACAAAATCTGATGAAAATTATAAATTACGGCTCTGAACGCGAGCGTCCAAGCCCTTATGCCATCACATCGCAACGAGAAATCGTAGCCTTGCTGCGCTCTATTGAAGAAAAGAGGCAATTAATCAGAATGCTGGCCCACGGCGGGACTGATGCCATAGTCACATCGATTCTCGAGGTGGATACACACAACGACGCGGTCATTATTGATTGCGCTCGTGATCCCAGTTTGAACCAGCGCATTATCGACGCCAACAAAATTTCGTTTGAGACCACCCTGGATAAAATTCGCATCCTGTTTGCAAGCACACAGGTAGCGTCTTGCATCAAGGATGATCGTCCGGCATTCCGCATTGCTATTCCAGCCAGCCTGGTTCGGCTGCAGCGGCGCGAGTTTTATCGCATCAACACACCGATCGCCAGTCCGGTGCGCTGCATTATTTCGCTACCAAACGATGGCGCCGAAAATGTTGTTACAGCAGAGTTGCAAGATATCAGTGGTGGTGGAATCGCGATATTCGATGACAGCAGAACGCTTAACAATACCATCGGACATGTTTACAAGAATTGCAGAATTGCATTACCAGGAATCGGCGTCATAACAACATCGCTTGTTGTGGTCAATTTCCAGGAGCAGATACTGTTCAACGACAAGAAGAGACGCCGCATAGCCTGCACCTTCATGGATCTGCCTAATTCGATGTTGAATATGGTGCAACGCTACATCGGCAAACTGGAACGCGAATTGAACGCGAAACGCCAGGGGCTTGAGTGAATGCGATTGTGGATTATGTTCGTATGTTTGTTGCGGGGTGCGCGGCAAACCTCGCTCTTCAATAGCTGCCTACACTTCTAGCAATCAACTGTCTTGCTCCTCTCTCCCGCAAGCGGGCGAGGGGTGAAAAACAAGCAACTTACTCGGCCCTCTCCACCGGCCAATCGCATACTTGTGGGAGATGGGAGTGCTATCACACCTGCATATTCATGATGTCATGGTAGGCAGAAACCAGTTTATTGCGAACCTGAACGGTTGTCTGCAATGTGATGCTGGCTTTTTGCATGGAAATCATCACATCCGACAAGTTGACGCTATCATCGCCGAGCGCAAAACGTTGACCGAGTTTGGTCGACTGATCTTCGGACTTGCTGACTTGATCCAGCGACGCTTTCAGCACATCAGCAAAATTAATTTTGTTGTCAGACGCAACTTCAGGCGCTAGGCTTCCTCCGACTTTGGCATTAGCCGACATTGCCTTTATCTGAGCCAGCATGGCTTCTATCCTGCCGGTATCGATCGATCCTATGCTCACAAAAGACTCCTTCACGCACGCGTTACAGCAAAATCACCCATTGCGACATCACAATGTAGCGGCCCCATACTGCCACGATACCATCAACAAGAGCAATAATTGCTGCAAAGAACGGCTATAACGGGCCTCTTTTTAAGTGATCAAACCTGGTCTTGCCGGCTATAATCGATCCTTGAGCGCAATGCACCACTGGCGGGAACACAACTTGAATCAATTATTTTTTTATAGCTACAGTTGCAGGCTAGCATCATGCCAGTAGCAAACAATGTTCTTATTAGCGACAAAATGACCAGCTTTGCAAAGACGCCAGGTGCACAAAAATTCTTGATTGGCCTGAGTATCGCGGCTGTTATTGCGGTTATGGCCGGCGTCTGGATTTGGAGCCAACAACCCGATTACCGCGTACTGTTCTCGAATTTTAACGACCGCGATGGCGGCGCCATTGTCGCTTCACTGCAACAGATGAATGTGCCATACAAGTTCGCGGAAGGCGGCGGTGCGATTCTCGTGCCTGCCAGCCAAGTGCATGACGCGCGCTTGAAACTGGCAGCCCAGGGTTTGCCCAAAGGGGGCAATGTTGGCTTTGAGTTGATGGAAAATCAAAAGCTGGGCATCTCGCAATTTTTGGAGCAAGTGAATTTTCAGCGCGCGCTGGAAGGCGAGTTGGCGCGCTCGATTGAGTCGATTGCGGCAGTACAAGCTGCGCGCATTCATCTGGCTTTGCCCAGGGCTTCTGTATTTGTACGTGATCGGCAACAACCGACTGCTTCCGTTTTGCTCAATCTGCACGCGGGCAGAACGCTGGATGCACAACAGGTCAGCGCAGTGGTGCATCTGGTAGCGAGCAGCGTACCGGATTTACCCATCCAAAATGTCACTATCGTTGATCAAAATGGTAATTTGCTATCTGAAACAAGTAAATCCGCCGCCATTGCCGGTCTTGATGCTACGCAACTCAAGTATGTTCAGGAACTCCAGCGCAATATCGTCAAGAGGGTAGAGTCGATCATCATTCCGATTGTCGGCGCGAATAATGTGCGCGCAGAGGCCACCGCAGATGTGGATTTTTCGCATAGCGAACAGGCCGCCGAAACCTACAAGCCGAATCTTGCGACCGATACATCCTCAGTGCGCAGTCAGCAATCCAGCGAATCGTCTAATCCAAATAATGCGAATGCAACCGGCATTCCTGGCGCCCTTACTAATCAACCGCCTGTGCCTGCTACTGCACCAATTACTGCACCGGCTAATGCAGCGGTCAAAGCAGCGGCCAATAATGCCGCAACCGGTACGGCAGCCGTGCCGGTTGCGGCTTCCAATACGCGCAAGGATACGACTGTCAATTATGAAGTTGACAAGACAATCCGTTATGTGCAACAACCGATGGGCGGCATAAAACGCTTATCTGTCGCGGTGGTGGTTAATTATAAAAAGGTCACAAACAATGCCGGGAAAACCTCCAGCGTTGCCTTGACCGATATTGAAAAAACCCAGATTACCGATTTAGTCAAGGAGGCTATGGGCTACGACAAGGAGCGTGGCGATTCGTTAAATGTCGTCAATAGCCCGTTTGCCGGCATGGCAGAAGAAGTCATTGCCGAACTACCGTTATGGAAGCAGCCGGATATGATTGCGTTAGCAAAGGAAATCGGTAAGTATCTGTTGGCCGGAATTGTTTTGCTTTACCTATTTTTTCGTGTCTTAAAACCGATGCTGCGCAAGCTAGCCCAGAGTGCAGCAGTCAACGGCGCAGCAGCCTTGCCTGCGCCTGACGAGGATGAAGACCCGGTCCAGATCGGGAACGCAGCCAAAATGCTGGCGCAGGAAAAGCGCCAGCTTTCCGGATATGAGAAAAACCTGGGGACGGCCAGGCAACTGGCAAAAGAGAACCCTAAAATTGTGGCCAACGTCGTGAAATCGTGGGTCAACAGTAATGAGTGAGGATGGTGTAATTAAAGCGGCTGTTCTTATGCTGGCGCTGGGGGAAAACGAAGCGGCTGAAGTCATGCGGCATCTGGGCCCGCGCGATGTGCAAAAGCTGGGTGCCGCGATGGCCACCATGAAATCCATTCCGCACGAACAGGTTGAAACCGTATTGGCGTCTTTCAGTATCGAAGCCACCAGAAATTCCTCGCTGGGACTAGACTCGGATGACTATATCCGCTCCGTATTAACTAAGGCCTTGGGCGATGATAAAGCTTCTTCGCTGTTGAACCGTATTCTGGGCGGCAGGGATGCCAGCGGGATTGAAAGCTTGAAGTGGATGGATCCGCAATCCGTTTCCGATTTGATCCACAATGAACATCCGCAGATCGTCGCCACAATACTGGTGCATCTGGAGCGCGATCAGGCTTGCGAAATACTTTCCCACTTTAATGAACGCCTGCGTAACGATGTGGTTCTACGCATTGCCACGCTGGACGGGGTGCAGCCGACCGCATTACGTGAACTGAATGACGTCCTGACAAAACTGCTTATCGGGAATGAAAATCTCAAGAAACAACCGATGGGCGGGATTCGCACTGCTGCCGAAATCCTGAACTTCATGAGCGGTGAAAACGAAGCATCCACAATGGATAGCCTGAAAAGCTACGACGCTGAAATGGCGCAGAAAATCATGGATGAAATGTTCGTATTCGAAAACATCATGGATATCGACGATCGCGGAATTCAGCTGTTATTGCGTGAAGTACAGTCGGAAACCCTGATTATCGCGCTCAAAGGAGCCGGGCAGGAGTTGCGTGAGAAGATATTCAAGAACATGTCGCAGCGCGCCGGTGAAATGATGCGCGAAGATCTGGATTCCAAAGGGCCAGTTCGGTTATCCGAGGTTGAGGCGCAGCAAAAGCAGATTCTGCAGATTATCCGTCGCCTGGCAGAGGAAGGACAGATTATCCTGGGTGGTAAAGGCGACGATTCCTATGTCTAATCATTTGATCCCAAAAGAACAGTTATCCGCTTATCAACGATGGGAGATGGCTTCGTTCGGTGACGAGAAGTCGGTGCAGTTGCAGGATATGTCAGCGCAAATTGCCCTGCCGACAGCTGAACAGATTGCCGCAATCCATGAAACAACCCGCCTGCAAGGTTATGCCGATGGATGCAAGGAAGGTCATGCCGCTGGACTAGCGCAAGGCCGCAGCAAGGCCGCAGCCGAACTGAATATTTTACAAAAAATTGCAGAAGCATTTAATGACCAGGTCACCAGGGCTGACGAATTGATCGCCAAAGACCTTATGGATTTGGCGCTGGATCTATCAAAGGCAATGCTCAAAAATGCACTGAAGATTCGACCCGAGCTGGTGCTTCCGATCATTAATGAAGCCATCCATTATTTGCCCAACCTGGTGCAGCCGGCATTGCTTTTTCTTAATCCCGATGATGCTTCCCTAATCAGAGAGCACCTTGGAACAGCTCTGGACGAAGCAGGCTGGCGCGTCAAGGAAGAGCCATCCATGGAACGCGGTGGCTGTCGGATTGAAACAGGCAGCAATCAGATCGATGCCACCACGCAATCCCGCTGGCATCGCATTGCCAGCGCACTGGATTCCCAAACAGACTGGCTAGCGCCGTGACGAGCCAGTCTCACAGCGTTCGCTGGCAAGCGTACCTGCACGATTGCCACGAGCTGCTGGCAATCGCGGAACCCATGCAGGTATCAGGTCGCGTCACACGTGTAGCCGGGTTGGTGATGGAGGCAGTCGGCCTGAAATTGCCGATTGGCAGTGGATGTACCATCCCGTTAAATAATGGAGCCCTTATTGAGGCCGAAGTGGTTGGTTTTGATGGTGAACGTATTTTTTTGATGCCACAAAGCGACGTCGAAGGGATTGCGCCGGGAGCGCGTGTTTTTCCGGTCGAGATTATGCATACCCTGCCTAGCCCGGGGCAAGTCATGCATCCGCGCCGTCGACCTAGTGATCGCACCCGCCATCTTCCTGTTGGCGCGGAACTGCTGGGCCGGGTATTGGATGGGGCCGGCCGGCCACTGGACAACCTGGGCCCTATTCTTGCGACTCACACGGCTCCGCTTAACGTAAGAGCAGCCAACCCGTTATCGCGCGCCCCAATTACCGACATTCTTGATGTGGGTGTACGTGCCATCAATAGCATTCTGACGGTGGGTCGCGGCCAAAGGATGGGTTTGTTCGCAGGTTCAGGCGTGGGCAAGAGCGTACTGCTTGGGATGATGGCGCGGTACACCGCAGCTGATGTGATTGTAGTTGGGCTGATTGGCGAACGTGGCAGGGAAGTCAAGGAGTTCATTGAGCAAATATTGGGAGCGCAAGGGCTGGCGCGCTCTGTAGTGGTTGCGGCTCCCGCCGATACCCCGCCTTTGATGCGGTTGCAAGGGGCTGCTTATGCAACCGCGATTGCGGAACATTTCCGCGATCAGGGCAAACATGTATTGTTAATCATGGATTCCTTAACCCGCTACGCGATGGCACAACGCGAGATAGCACTTGCCATTGGCGAGCCGCCAGCAACAAAAGGATATCCACCCTCTGTTTTTGCCAAAATGCCGATTTTGGTCGAACGCGCCGGCAACGGTGACATCAATGGCGGGTCGATTACCGCTTTTTATACCGTGCTAACAGAAGGAGACGATCAGCAAGACCCGATTGCAGATGCGGCGCGGGCTATTCTGGACGGCCATATCGTGCTCAGTAGAGCGCTAGCCGAAAGCGGGCATTACCCAGCGATTGATATTGAGCAGTCGATCAGTCGCGCCATGAACAATATCACTTCGCCACAACAGCAGGAGCAGGCGCGACATCTGAAACAGCTGTATTCGCGCTATGAACGCAACCGCGATTTAATTAGTGTCGGCGCTTACAGTCACGGAACCGATCCCGTATTGGACAAAGCCATCACATTGCATTCCAAAATAGAATCATTTCTGCAACAAGCTATCTCTGAGCGTGCCGGCATTCAAGAAAGTTTAGAGCAACTTACCGCTCTATTCTGACGATGGCAATAATAGAAATAAAGTTAAAATGAACCCATCATGGCATCCACTTCTCAACTAAATACACTGATTTCATTGGCGGAAAAGAAAACGGACGATGCGGCCAAAATGTTGGGGATAGCAATCCGTGCCGGCGAAGAAGCAGAACAAAAGCTGGCATTACTACAGCAATATCGAGATGATTATGCGGCACGATTCGAATCTACCCGATCGGTCGGCCTTAGCATCATGAGCCATCAGAATTATCAAGTTTTCTTAGGCAAGCTTGATAGTGCCATAATCGGTCAAGAAATAACGGTGGAACACGAGAAACGGCACATCGCTGAAAGTCGGTCTGCATGGCAGGAAAATGCACACAAGAAGATGTCGTTCGGCGCCCTCTCCCAGCGCGCGCAGGAGGAAGCACAACGACTTGAAGGTAAGCGCGATCAAAAACTGATGGATGAGCATGCAGCAAGGCTAAAAGCCTACAAACGGTAATAGAAAAATAAACACTTACTATGATGACCGGTGAAATAATGCAAACACCCATGATATTTAGCCCAGTTAGCGCAATTCAGCAAGCTGCGCCAACCAGTAAACCGGCCGATAACACAGCTGCTAAAGATCTGTCGTTCAAGCAGATGCTGGAGCGTCAGGTAGCCAATCAGAGCGACAGCAGCCCTGTCAAAAAAACCAGTGATACTGCAAACAGCAAAAAAACACCTGAATCCGAGAGTGCTTCAAAGCTGAACCCTGATGCCGCGTCGGTAGAGGGCGAGGGCGATGGCAAAAAAGAAATCAAAAAAACCGATGACATAGCCCGCAATTCCACTGAAGCAACGCCATCTGCCACAGCCGAGCTATTGGCGCTGGTTGCAAATGTGCGCCAACCAGTAGAAAAACCCGTAGAAAAATTGGATGACACACTGTCTGGTAAAGACAAGTTGTCCAAGGTCGATGACGAAGCCAAGTTATTGGCGCTGGTTGCAAATGTGCGCCAACCAGTAGAAAAACCCGTAGAAAAATTGGATGACACACTGTCTGGCAAAGACAAGTTGTCCAAGGTCGATGACGAAGCCAAACTATTGGCGCTAGTTGCAAATGTGCGCCAACCAGTAGAAAAATTGGATGGCACTTTGCCCGGCAAAGATGCGCTGCCTAAGGTCGATGTCGGTCTTGATCCTGTGATTGGAAAAGGCAAGCATAGCAATCCGGCAACAGATCGCACATTTCTGGAAAATACGAAAAAACAGGATTTGCTCAATGATGACGCTGGCAAACCAGCGCCTGGTTTGATTCAAGGGCTGAATATAAAAGGCGAGGCACAACTATTGACGGATGCAGCGGCACTCCAGAAAAATGATTCAAAGTCCACAACGATTGCCGCAAACATGGTGGCATCGCAGGCAATTGTGCAGGAAGGCGGAGCGGCTGCTAAAAACCCCGTTTCTGACAAATTGACGCCGTATGTGGGAAGCAGCGCCTGGAACCAGGCATTGGGACAAAAAATTACATTGATGGTCAGTGCAACACAGCAAACTGCGACTTTGTCGCTCAATCCGCCAGACCTTGGGCCATTGCAGGTGATCTTGAACATCAGCAAGGATTCGGCCGATGCGACGTTCATTGCGGCCCAGCCTGAAGTCCGGCAAGCACTTGAAGCTGCATTGCCGAGGCTACGTGAAATGATGAGCGAAGCAGGCATTGCGCTTGGACAGGCTAACGTAAGCAGCAATATGCCGAACCAGGATAACGCGCAAAACGGTTCGGGTAGCAGGATGAACGCTCAAACCACCGGGAACAGTTCGCATTCGGAAGATATGTCACCGGTTGCCATGGACACCAATCGAACGACCCAGCTCGGATTGATAGATGCCTTTGCCTGAATGTATTCTTGACGAGACACATAGTGCCAGACAACCTTCAGCGCAAAACAACGGAAATAAATATACGCTCGCATCCTGCTCTTTTCATTGCATCTGTAACCTCACTTTGTCACAATGGCGCACGAAGATAATGCACTAATGCATGACGACAAGGAACATGATGGCAAAAGCAGCCCCAAAAGAAGATGTGAAGGCTGATCCTGCAGAAGAGAAACCAGGAAAATCCAGGAAAAAATTATTTCTCATAATGGGTATCGCCATAATCGCAATTGGTGTCGGGGGTTCTGCAGGTGCACTGTATCTGAACAAGAAAAACGTTTCTGCAAAAAATACAATAAAGAACACCCAGGAAAAACCGCCGGTGTTCCTCAACCTGGAATCATTTACAGTCAACCTGCAGTCGGAAGATGGCGGCCAATATCTCCAGATAGCGTTCACATTGCAAGTTGAAGATGATAAACAAGCTGAGATTTTCAAACAGAATATGCCGCAAGTCCGCAATCGCTTACTGATGCTACTTTCCAGCAAAAAACCTTCCGAAATTGCATCAACAGAGGGTAAGAAGCAACTTTCCAGTGAAATCGTTGCGCTGCTGAAACAACCTTTTTCGCCGCAAGGCAAACCACAGTCTGTATCAAGTGTGTTTTTTACCTCTTTTCTAATTCAGTAGCGCGATGGCCGATAATTTCCTTTCCCAGGAAGAGGTTGATGCCCTGCTCAAGGGCGTCAACGGCGATCAGGATGACATCCATGCGCCTGAAGATACCTCTGGTGTACGGCCCTACAATCTTGCCACGCAAGAACGCATTGTACGTGGCAGGATGCCAACGCTTGAAATCATTAATGAGCGTTTTGCACGCTTATTGCGCATAGGCCTGTTCAACTTCCTGCGTCGCAGTTGCGAAGTATCGGTTGGTTCTGTGCGCGTTTCCAAATACAGCGAATTCATACGCAACTTGGTAGTGCCAACCAACCTCAATTTGGTACACATGAAACCACTGCGCGGCACTGCGCTCATGGTGTTCGATCCAAATCTGGTATTCCTGATTGTCGATAATCTTTTTGGCGGCGATGGCCGATTTCACACCCGCGTGGAAGGCAGAGATTTTACGCAAACCGAGCAACGCATCATTCAACGCATACTGGGTGTTGTTTTCGAGGCTTATGCAAAATCATGGGAGCCCGTATATCCGGTTGAGTTCGAATATATACGCTCAGAAATGAACACCCAATTTGCCAATATCGCAACTCCGAATGAAGTTGTTGTAGCTACAACATTTACCCTGGAGTTGGGGTCTGTTAGCGGTGAAATGCACTTTTGCATGCCTTACTCGATGATCGAACCGATCCGCGACACCCTTACCAGCAGCCTGCAGGGTGAGGCGCTGGAAGTCGATAAACGTTGGGTGCGACTGATGACGCAGCAGATCCAGATCGCGGAAGTCGAGATCGTTGCAAATCTGGGCTTGGCCAAAATTACCCTGGGCGAGATCATGAATATGAAAGCCGGTGATGTCATTCCATTCTCGATTCCCGAAACTGTTGCGGCAACGGTAGATGGCGTTCCAGTCATGGATTGCAGCTACGGTGTTTTTAATGGCCAATATGCATTGCGTGTCGAAAAATTGTTGAGCTACCAATCAAACGAAATAGCGCAAGGAGATACAAATGGCAGATGACGTAAACTCTAAAGCAATTGCCGAAGATGACTGGGGCGCTGCTATCGCCGAGCAGGAAAAGGCAGACGCAGTTGCACTGAAAAATCAGCCGGCAGCTGCTGCTGCTATTTTTCAGGATTTTTCTGGCCAAAAAGTCAAAGGTGGAACGCACAACGATATTGATTTCATACTTGATATTCCAGTACAGCTAACGGTCGAACTGGGCCGCACTAAAATTGCGATCAAAAATCTTTTGCAACTGGCGCAAGGCTCAGTGGTGGAGCTCGATGGTCTGGCAGGGGAACCGATGGATGTACTGGTCAATGGCTGCCTGATCGCACAAGGTGAAGTAGTGGTTGTGAATGATAAATTCGGCATTCGCTTAACTGATATCATCACGCCATCCGAGCGGATTAGAAAACTCAATAAATGATCCGCCAATCATGCTGACGATACCAACTCGATACCGACGATTTAGCGCTTGCCTGCTGGCCATGTTCTGCGTTACGGCCCATTCGGCGACGGAGCAAGTCGCTAATGCTAATACCGGCAATCTCACTCAGGCATTGTTGGGGCTGCTTGCTGTTTTGGGACTAATGGCTGCAGCCGCGTGGTTGCTCAAGCGTTTCGGTGGACGGCAATTTACCGGCAACGCAGCAGTAAAAATCGTGGGCGGCGTCAGTGTGGGCACCAGGGAGCGCATTCTGGTGGTAGAAGCGGGGGGCCAGTGGATTGTGGTGGGCGTCACACCAGGAAGAATCAATGCTTTGGCAACCATGCCGCGTCAAGAGATGCCTTTCGACCCAAAATCACAACCTATCACAAAAAATTTTTCTGAATGGTTGAAGCAAACCATTGAAAAACGCAATGCCAGGTAATCACCTCATGCAACGACATTACCGCACACCGCAGCCTGCCGCAAAACCCGCAATACAGATAATTACTTTCCTACCCTATCTGCTACCCCTGATTTTACTCATTATCCCGGTATTTTCTTTCGCGCAAGCGAACGGCCTGCAGGCCATCACCAGCACCCCAGCCGCAGGCGGCGGACAAAATTATTCGTTGAGCGTGCAAACCCTGCTGCTCCTGACTTCCCTTTCATTTTTGCCTGCCGGTCTACTGATGATGACCAGCTTCACCCGCATCATCATCGTTTTATCCCTGTTGCGACAAGCGCTGGGCACACAGTCTGCTCCGCCGAATCAGGTTCTGCTTGGCCTTACTCTATTCTTGACTTTCTTCGTCATGGGGCCGGTACTGGACAAGATATATGTGGATGCCTACCAGCCTTTATCTGAAAATAAAATCACGATGACCGAGGCGCTCGATAAAGGCGCCATACCACTCAAGGCCTTCATGATGAAACAGACGCGCCAGGCCGATTTGGCATTATTCGTGAAGCTTGCCAATTCCAAGCAGTTGCAAGGGCCGGAAGATGTATCTTTGCGAATACTGATTCCTGCTTTTGTCACCAGCGAGCTAAAAACCGCTTTTCAAATTGGATTTGCCATTTTTATTCCGTTTCTGATCATCGACATGGTGGTGGCCAGCGTACTCATGTCAATGGGTATGATGATGGTGTCGCCTGCTATCGTTGCGCTGCCATTCAAGATGATGTTGTTTGTTCTGGTAGATGGCTGGCAGCTTCTGATCGGCTCATTGGCAGAGAGTTTTTACTGAGACCGCCATGACCCCTGAAAGCGTAATGTCGATAGGCCGCCATGCGATTGAAATTACATTAATGGTTGCTGCGCCAATGCTGCTCACAGCACTGGTAATTGGGTTAATAGTCAGCATTTTCCAAGCCGCAACGCAAATTAATGAACAGACACTGTCATTCATTCCGAAACTAGTGGGTATTTTTGTAGCCTTAATCATTGCCGGGCCGTGGATGCTTTCAGTCATGCTCGATTACATGCGAAGCGTGTTTACCGGCATATCGAATCTGTCTGGATAACATCAATAATAAATTTATGGCAGAGTATAGCCAAAATATAGCCACTCTCCGCTATAAAACAGTACTTTCCACAAAATACACGCACCAGCATTTAGCCAATGCAGGTTATTTTGCAAGATGCATCTCAATGCATTGAATCTGCACAGAATCACTCTCATCAAACACAATGGTCACATTTTCCAGTGTTGAACTCAACGCATTGATTGCAGGCTTGATATGGCCTCTTAGTCGCATCCTCGGCTTGGTTGCTGCTGCACCGATTTTTGGCAATGTTAGTGTGCCAGTCCAAGTCAAGATTGGATTTGGACTTCTTTTATCGATCATCATTGCGCCGCTGGTGCCGGCTGTGCCTGCGCTAGATCCCATCTCGTTTCAAGGATTATTGATACTGACCGAGCAGTTCATTCTCGGGCTGGCTATGGGGTTCGCAATGCGCATCGTATTTGCCGCAGTAGAAATGGCAGGTACCCTCGCAGGCATGACAATGGGGCTGAGTTTCGCCACTTTCTTTGACCCGCAGTCGCACGGACAATCGACTGCGATCGGCCAATTTTTCGCCTTGATTGCGACCTTGGCGTTTCTTGCAGTGAATGGCCACCTGGTGTTGATCTCAACGCTGGCAGAAAGTTTTCTGACACTACCTATTGTATCGGCGCCTTTGGATGTGCAAAGCTTTTATCATCTTGCCAATTGGGGTGGGAAGATTTTCAGCACGGGGTTACAACTGTCATTGCCTATTTTGGCAGCGCTCCTGATCACCAACATCGCGCTGGGTATCCTGACCCGTGCCGCGCCGCAATTGAATATTTTCGGAATAGGTTTTCCGCTAACGTTGAGCGTGGGATTCATCCTTATCGCAGTGGTGCTACCGTATTTGACAGTGCCACTGGAAAAGCTGTTTCAGGAGGGATTTGATGCCGTCAGGCAAATATCGACAACGACATCGACGCTACCGCGCTGAATGGACAAACAAAAAAGGCTATTTGATATAATCAAACAAGGATAACGAGGTAGTTTTAACGTAAGCCAACTGCGCCGCGTCAAGTGTGGCTTTTTGTTGGGTGATGTCCGTATACGCTTTCACCAAATCCAAATCCTGCAACTGCGACAAGGTGGTCTTGTACTGCAAATCCCGGTCTGCACCGCTGTTATCGAGCGAGTCTAATTCCTTCAGACGTATTCCGACCGAGGTATGGACATTCACTACGTTTTCAAAAGATTTGTTAAGGGCTGTACTAGCACTGGTCATGGCAGCAGCATTAGCAGCAGATGTGGCGGTTGCTGCTGCCGCCGCCAGAGCGGCATCACCAGGAGTGGCTGCAGCAAGAGCATTGGCAGCAACAGCAGAAGCATAAGCAGTAGATACTGCAGGATCGGTGGATGTCGCTGAAACTGTTGTATTGAGTGTCCCTTTCGGGGTCTGCAATAGCTTGATGATATCGTCCAGAGCCTTGAATGTATTACTTCCATTGTTACCGAATACTGCATTTCCGGTATCGCTCAAAGCCATCTGCCGCGAAGTATCGACCTGCAACATGCGTTGTCCCTGATCGCCTTGGTAAGTGATATTCGTGCCAACTTTCGCGAATGCATCAGATGACGTTTTATAACCTGCAAACACCGCGTTCCCGGTGCCATCCTTTGTATTTGCAAGCCCTAGCAATTCTTCATAACGCCCACGCAATTCCGTTGCCAGAGTACTGCGGTCCGTATCGGTCAATGCTCCATTGCCTGCATAGACCACTGTAGACTGGGCACCCAGCAACGAGGTTGTAATACTCGTTAGCGCGCCCTCTTCCGCATTGAGGGTACTCTGGGCGTTCTGGCGATTGACACCGAATTGTTCATTGACCGACTGGGCCTGCGTCACGACCAAAGCTCGCGCAGCGCCCACCGGGTCGTCTTCCGGCGTCATGATTCTGAGCTTAGAACCTATATGCTGGTTTGTTTTAAAGAGATCCGATTGCAGCTGACTGATACCGGCTGACCCTACGTCATACATGGTATTGGTGCTAATACGCATAATAAATTCTCCTTATCGACCGAGGCTCAACAAGACATCGAACATGGTGCTGGCAATCTGCATCACTTTGCCGGCGGCCTGAAAGGCTTGCTGGTAGCGCAGTAAATTGGATGCTTCCTCATTGAGATTGACGCCGGACACACTTTGCTGTGACTGCACTACCAATGACAAGCGCTGCGTCTCCGACGCACCAGTGACTTGAACTTCTCTGGTTTTGTTGCCAACCAGACTGACCAGTTGGGAGTAAGCACCTTGGTAAGTGGTGGTACCGGCGATTGAAGTGTTCGATGTTTGCAATCCCGCCAGCAACAAGGCGTTGCGGCTATCGCCTACAGCACCAGGGTTGGGACCTACGGTGAAAGTATCGCCAGCAATTGGCGTACCGGTGATAGTGAAACTCACATCTCCCATGGCGATCGGTTGCCCGGCTGAATAAGGGATGTTCGGCGCCCCAGCGGGTGATGAGACAGTGAAACTCGGGGGTAATGATGCAACATATGTCAGAGTAACATTTGGAATTGTCGGAGGCACGATGGCAGGCGGATTACTGACAACACCTGCGCTGATTTTTCCAGATCCAGTATTGGAAGACCCGGCTTGCGTAAGAACGGGTGCTGCAGCGGCGATCTTGGAAGTATCCGTAATGGCGACGCTGAAAGATTTGGCGCCTAAATTAATGTCAAAGTTAAAAAAAACTCCTCCGGCAGCTCCATTCAAATCTTGCCCAAGCACATGCTGAGCATTGAATGTCGTTGCAATCGATTGCGCAAGAGCCCCTAAAGCATTCTGCGCCTTATTTAATATCTGACTACGAAAGTCGAGCAGACCGCCAAGGTTGCCGCCATTCAAACTGCTTTCTGCCAAGGCTACGGTATTCGTCCCGAGTTGGTAACTAACACCCATGTCCTGTTGATTAGGTGGAGCCTTCGGCGTCGCCGCCAAACTATATGACTGTACCCCGGCCACTAAAGCCTGTCCATTGCCAATATATATGCTGTAATTGCCGCCGTCCTGCTTGACCACCGAGACCGCGGCTTCTTTACTCAGATCCTGCACCAGTTGGTCGCGTTGATCATATAAATCATTGGGAACATTATCGCCGGTAGCACCTTGCAGCTTGCTTATAGTGGCATTGAGTTCAGCAATCTGTTTTGCATAACTGTTAATGGTGTCTACAGTGCCTGCAATTTGCTGATTGACGCCTTGGCGAATTTCATCGAAGCGCACATCCATTGATTGAAAACTGGAGGCTAGAGCCCCTCCCCCAGATAACGCGGCTTGGCGCGCCGACACCAAACTCGGATTAGCGGCAAGATCATTTATCCCTTTGAAAAAATCTTGAATTGCCGGTGACAAACCCGTTGAAGAGTCGCCAAGCATATTGTCAATCTGCTTGATTTGATTATAGTAAGTGCTTAATCCGCTGGATGAAGATTGTGCGGAACTGACTTGACTGCCAAGATAATCGCTATAGATACGCTTGACGGAAGATATTTCGGTACCCTGTCCAACAAACCCATAGCCGTAATTTTGTGCTGTTGCCGTGCTCTGCGTCACTAGCTGCCGGCTGTATCCCGGGGTTTTGGAATTGGCAATATTATGCCCGGCTGTATTAATGCCCGCTTGTGCCGCAGCGAGCCCGCTTTGAGCGATGCTTAATATACTGGATCCCATGTCTACTCTCTTTTTTGCTGTAACTACGTATCTTGGTTTGCGACATGCGGTGCGAAATCTTTAACGCAGGAAAATTTTAAATGCCAAAGGCGCCCGACTTGCCAGGATGGTGGGGCTGATTAGCCCGATAACGAAGTATTAATAATGCGCATCACCTTGTCGGCGTAGTGGGGGTCTGTCGCATAACCGGCACGTTGCAATCCTTGCGCAAACCCCTTTGCATCACTTGCGTTAGCCATTACATTTTCATAACGCGGATTATTCCGCATGAGTTTTGCATAATCTTGAAATGCGTCCGCATACGAATCATAGGCACGGAATTTTTCCATCTGCCGCTGCGGTACCCCATTTACATACTCAGTCGTAGAAACATTAACTACCCGCCCCTTCCAGCTTCCGGTAGCCTTGATGCCGAACAGATTATGGCTAACAGTGCCATCGGCGCCAACGATTTGCTTGCGTCCCCAACCACTTTCCAACGCAGCTTGTGCCAGCATGAATTTGGCAGGAATGCCGGTTGCCTTGCTTGCCACTTCCGCATGCGATAAAAGCTGATCACGAAAGGCCTGCACATGGGCCGGCAAAGAAACAGCCGATTTATTTACGCCGATCACGGCATCGACCGTTTTTTGATAGGCCTTTATCGCAGGCTCCATGTTGCTTACAGAAGCCGAACCAGGCTTTGCAGCTTGTTCTGGCAATGACTGCGCCGCCGCAACCGTATTCGACAACTGCCGCGTAAGCACATCAGCTAGCCCCAGCCCCTTACTGGACAGGGTTTGGCTGAGTTGCTGATCCAACATGGATGTATACATCCGGCTCTGTTCACTATCAAAGACGCCATCTTGCGAACTTGCCTGACGCATACTCTTGAGCATCATACCCATGAGCAAGGCTTCAAACTGTTTTGCCGTTGCCTTTAAAGCTTCAGGCGAATTCTGCTTCGCCGATTGTCGCAAATCGTTCAGGCTATTTGCATCAATTGCGAGTTTTCCGGTTAGGTCGCTCTGATTTATCATGGAAGCCCCCTAAATTATTTCAAGTTCAGCGCGCAGTGAGCCGGCAGCTTTCATTGCCTGCAAAATGGCTACCAAGTCCTGGGGAGTGGCGCCAATCGCATTTAATGCCCGTACCACTTCCACCAGAGAGGCTCCGGACTGGAGCATCAACATCTTGCCAGGTTCCTTGTTTATTTCTATCTGTGACGTCTGGGTCACCACAGTCTGGCCTGATGAAAATGGGGCTGGCTGACTGATAACGGGCGAGGATTGGATAATGACCGAAAGATTGCCATGTGCAACTGCGCAGCTGTCCAGGGTGACGGATTGGTTCATGACAATTGAACCGGTGCGGGCATTCAAAATCACTTTCGCGGCCAATTGCGCCGGACTCACATTCAAACTTTCCAACGTACCCAGGAACGCCACCCGCGCGTCACTCGTCCCGGGTGTGCGAACACGAATAACCCTGCCATTCATAGCGGTTGCGGTACCGTCGCCAAAATGTTGGTTTAATGCCGTGACTACTCGACTGGCAGTTGAAAAATCGGTGCTATTCAGTTCCAGATGAATGATATTGCCTTCTCCAAGGGAAGAGGCAACCGCGCGCTCCACAGTTGCGCCAGCGGAAATACGCCCAACGCTCAAATGATTTACTTGTGCCGTGCTGCCGCTGGCAGCAGCGCCTACTCCACCGACCACAATATTGCCCTGTGCCATCGCATAAATCTGATTATCAGCGCCTTTTAATGGCGTCATTACCAATGTTCCACCGCGCAGACTCTTGGCGTTACCCATTGAGGAAACCGTAACATCCAGAGTTTGACCAGGCTGTGCAAAAGCCGGCAGAGAGGAGGTAACCATCACTGCAGCGACATTTTTCAGTTGCAAATTGACACCAGTAGGGAGGTTGACGCCCAACTGTTGCAACATGCTGACCACGCTTTGCACAGTGAATGGCGTCTGCGTCGTCTGGTCTCCGCTACCGTCGAGCCCGACCACCAGGCCATAGCCAATCAGTTGATTTTGTCGCACCCCTTGAATGCTTGCAAGGTCTTTAAGACGTTCTGCATGCGCTGTTGCACTCACATGCAGGCATGCGAGTGCAATCACTGCCGTCACTACTTTTAGTGCAAAAGACGAAGTTCTGACTTTCCAGTATTGCATTTTTAATCCAGAAACCAGAGTTACAGTGGTATAAAACTCAAGAAAAATCGGCTAAGCAATGACATCACTTGCGCATTATCGAGCTGGCTATTAGTGCGGTATTCGACCCGTGCATCCGCGACCTTGGTTGAAGAGACAATATTGCCGGCAGTAATAATATCTGGACTAACCACACCGGAAAACCGCACGAACTCTGCCCCACCATCAAAGGCAACCTGTTTTTCACCGCTAACAACCAGATTACCGTTTTGCAGCACATCAACCACAGTAACGCCTAAGGTGCCTGTAAAGTTATTACTTGAAGTTTCCGCCCCTTTGCCATCCAGCTTATTGGCTGAACTAGCCTGCAGGCCAACCGCTGCAGTACCGCCAAATAGTAATGGCGCTGCGAAATTGGTGCTTCCAGATTTACTGCTAGAGTTTGCAGATGCCTTGCCCGCACTGGTTTTTTCAGTGATAACGATGGTGAGGATATCGCCAATCATGCGCGCCCGTCGATCCTCGAACAATGGGCGATAAGCGGCATTCTGAAATATCGCGCCATTTGTTTGCGGCAGAACCGATGGAGATATTGGTTTAGCCGTCGTTGGCTGCATAACAATTGAATTCGGTGTAACAGCACAGCCTGACACTACTGCCGCCAGAGCGATTGCGTGCAGTGCAATAGCACCTCGCAATTGGCACACTGTTTTAGCTCCACACCTGACCACGGTACGCACTGACCACAAAAAACGCGTCCAATAAACTATTAATGCTTGATACTCAACTCTCATAGTTGGGTAAGCCGCTGCAGCATCTGATCGGAAGTTGTGATTGCCTTGCTATTAATTTCATAAGCGCGCTGGGTCTGTATCATGTTGACCAATTCCTCAGCCACATTCACATTCGAGGTCTCAACGTAGAACTGCAAAATCAATCCGGCGCCATTGGACCCCGGCGTGTTGGTGTTGGCAGTGCCGGAAGCGGCTGTTTCAGCGTACAAGTTCTCACCCATGCCCTGCAGACCAGACGAATTGATAAAAGTTGCCAATTGTAGCGAGCCTACTTGTACCGGTTGTGTTGAACCAGGCTGGGTTATAGATACGGTGCCATCGCGTCCAACAGTAATGCTGAGCGCGTTTGCTGGGATGGTCAGCGCCGGCTGTATGGTAAAGCCGCTTGCAGTAACTAATTGCCCTTGACTATCGACTTGAAACGAGCCGTCGCGGGTATAGGCGGTGGTGCCATCCGGCAACAACACTTGAAAAAACCCCTCACCCTGAATGGCCAGGTCTTTGCTATTGCCAGTCTGTTGCAAATTGCCTTGGGTGAAAATCCGTTCGGTTGCGACAGTTCGCACACCAGTACCGATTTGCAGTCCAGTTGGCAATTGAGTTTGCTGGGATGACTGCGCGCCAGGCTGGCGCAGGGTCTGATACAACAAGTCTTCAAAAACCGCGCGTGAACGCTTGAAACCACTGGTGCTGACATTGGCTAGATTGTTGGCAATCACATCCATCTGCGTTTGCTGCGCATCAAGACCGGTTTTTGCAATCCATAGGGAACGAATCATTTAAATCTCCAGATTAGCCATCAACAACAATAGTTAATAACTGATGTTAAGCATGGTCCATGCAATACATGAAAAACTTTGTCCACGAAAGACACGAAAAAATGCATAACATCAGCATCGTAGGTCGGGTTAGCGGCTTCATCGCGTAACCCGACATTTGCGGCTATGAATGTCGGGTTACGCTACGCTAACCCAACCTACAAAAAACTGCCGCAGCTTGGACTTCTCTTATAGCAGTCTGAATAATTACAACTATTTTCAAAAAACAAGGAGTATGCTTATGAATACATCAATTACCGCACATATTCATTGCTGTTAATAAATATACTCAAGCTATTACTCCGAATGCGCCGACGCATCACAAGCTAATCAATTGCCACAGCTATGACAAGTTCAAAATTTGACTTGCCTTACTGGCATTGGTATCGGCATTTTGTATCAATTTCATCTGTATCTCGAACTGACGTGCCAAACTGATCATATTGACCATGGCATCAGCGATATTTACATTGCTGCCTTCGAGTGCTCCACTCAGGATGGTAACGCCTGCGTCAGCCACTGCCGGGCTCCCATCCTTCTGCACGAACAGCCCATCATCACCGCGCACCAGCATACCTTCAGGCGGATTAACCAGCTTGATCCGCCCAAGCACAGTCACTGCCGCCAGTTGACCACCGACCTGAACACTCGATACGGTACCGTCCTTCGCAATCGTTACAGCAACGTCAGGAGGAATGCTGATTGGACCTGCATCGCCCATTACACTCAGACCGGAATGCGTTTGCAATATCCCGTTTTCATTCAATTTCAGACTTCCGTGGCGGGTATAAGCCTCGCTTCCATCGTCTTTTTGCACCGCGATCCAGCCTTTCCCTTGTAATGCCAGATCAAGTTCACGCCCGGTTTGCTGGATAGCGCCTAAACTAAAATCAGTACCAACAGTTGAGTCGACCACGAAGGTACGCGTAGGCAAACCTTCACTGATAACGGGAACGGCCCTGAAAGCATCTACCTGGGAACGGAAACCGGTGGTTGTCGCATTCGCCAAATTGTGAGAATTATTTGCTTGCTGATCCAAGATATGCTTGGCACCTGTCATCGCGGTATAAATCATGCGATCCATGCTGCCTCCTCAATGCCGGTTACGAATGCCATTAATCTACTATCGATACCCAGACCCACATCGCCAATTGCAGCATGCGAGCATAAAATCATCTCAAGTTAACCAAGGTTTGCATTACTTGATCTTGCGTCTTGATGGTTTGGGCGTTTGCCTGATAAATCCTTTGCGCGGTAATCATATTGACTAACTCTGCGGTCAGATCGACATTCGACTCTTCTACTGCTAAAGATCGCAAGACACCGAGGCTTGCAGTATTGGGCGAGCCTACCAAGGCAGCGCCGGAAGCAGCAGTTGCGGACCAAAGATTATTGCCGATCGATTGGAGTCCATTCGGGTTAGTAAAATTGGCAAGCGCGACTTTGCCAAGCGCGGCGTTATTGCCATTAGTATAGGTACCGGTAATAGTGCCATCGGCGCCAGTAGTAAAACTGGACAAACGACCGGAAGCAAAACCGTCCTGGGTAAATTTATTTACACTGAATTTGGAGCCGTATTGCGTCGTTCCAGCGAAATCGATTGCCAGATTTGGGGCGGTAGCACCGCCGGCAGCGGGATATGTAAGACCGGTAATAGCTAAAGTAGTTGGGACATTTGTTAACTTACCGTTGCTGTCGAATGTAAGACTGCCAACCAACACAGATGTGCTCGAAGTCAACTCGGGGTCCAAGACAGCATGGACATTCCAAGCTCCGGCAGTGGCCGTTTTCACATAAAACGTCTGCAGCATGTGCGAATTTCCCAAGCTATCAAAAACAGGAATCTGGGTTGATTCATTGTAGCTTGTAGGATCCAAACGACCAAACGTCGTTGTGGAAGGTGGCAGGGAACCAGAATTCAAAGCAAGCAATGCTGCCATTGCCTTGGGCGGCGTTAGCCCCCCCCCGGTTGCCCGCGGGGCAAGGTCGGCAGTATTAATCTGCAATGACCCGAGAGCACCACCGGAAGTCGGAATATTCCCACTGGCATCAGCAGGATATCCGGTCAGGTGAGCACCATCCGCATTGATTATATAACCGTCCTTATTCAGTTGAAACTGCCCATTGCGCGAATAAAATTTGGCTCCATTTACGTCCATAATAAAAAAACCACCACCTTTAATGGCAATATCCATCGGATTATTCGAGGCGGTCACGTTTCCCTGCGTAAATTGCTGCGCTACCGTGTTCAACTTGGTGCCGATGCCAATTTGGGAAGCACCTGCGCCCGACAATGAATTTGCGAATACATCCGCAAATTGTGCCTGAGACTGCTTGAATCCAACAGTGCTCGAGTTCGCTACATTGTTGCCGATGACTTCCAGATTTTTTGATGCTGCGTTCAGTCCGCTCAAGCCTTGTTGGAAACTCATTTTTTTCTCCGTGTGTTCGTAGTTGTTACAACCGGCTTAAAGAATCTGACGTACATCTGTCAGGGCGACCGAGCCAATTCCCGGAAGATTCAGCGATACGCCCTTTGTGCTGGTACTGACGCTGGCAACATCACCGACAGCAAGCGCTGTAGCTACCACGCCTTGCCCGGCACGCGTAGCCAGGACTTCAAATTTGTAAGTACCGTTTGCCATAGCTGCACCATCGGTGCCCACGCCATCCCACGCCAACGGACTGAAGCCCGCATCCATCGCACCTAAACTCATGGTATTTACGACTTTGCCAGAAGCATCCTTGATAGAGACTACAACGCTGTCGGCAGGGGAGGCGAGTTCCACGCCAAGCACTGCCTTGCCGTTACTCAGGGATACCGTATTTCCGGGAACTATGACACTGTGCCCGATCATGCCGGCGGCTTGCAGTGATTGGCTCGATTGATAGCTGCCGATTAAGCTCTCGAGAGTCGCATTCATCTTGTCGATCCCTGTCACCGTTGATAACTGGGCTAACTGACTGGTCACTTGCGCATTGTCCAAAGGGTTCAATGGATCCTGGTTTTTCATCTGTGCAACCAGCAATTTCATGAAACGGTCAGACGTCGCGTCAACGCCGCTAGCGCTTGTAGCGTTTTTTGTGCCGTTCATCTGAGCCAACAACTCAGGTGAGGCTACATTATTTTGTATGGTAGTCATGATTTTTCCTGTTATTGACCAATGGTGAGCGTCTTCAGCAGCAAGGTCTTGGCTGTATTCATGGTCTCTACATTGGTTTGGTAGGAACGGGATGCGGACAGCATATTAACCATTTCATCCACAGCATTCACATTGGGCATGGCCACATAACCTTTTTCGTCCGCCATCGGATGCTTCGGATCGAAAACCAGTCTAGGCGGGGAATTATCCTCGACAACCTGCTGTACTTTGACGCCACTGGACTCCAGGTTACCCACCGGCGTCGCACTGAAGACAACCTGTTTTGCCTTGTATATCTGACCCGTTGAACTGGTCGTGCTATCTACGTTGGCAAGATTGCTGGAAACCACATTCAGCCGTTGCGCTTGCGCGCTCATTGCCGAGCCGGCAACATTAAAAATATTAAATAAGGACATGGCAATTACCCTTGAATGACTGTTAACATTTTCTTGATTTGCGCACTGATCATGGTTAAACCTGCTTCGTAACGAATTGCGTTATCGGCAAACTGCGTGCGTTCAACGTCCATATCAACCGTATTGCCATCAATGCTGCCCTGCTGCACAGGGCGATATAGCAATGGAACGCCACCAAGGCCATCGGACTTCCCTGAAAAATGCGCGACATCCGTCTTAGCAAGACCCACAGAGGATTCGCCACTGCGCGATAACGCATTTTTCAAGGCGCTTGAAAATTCGATATCGCGCGCCTGGTAATTGGGCGTATCGGCGTTTGCTATGTTTGATGCCAGCAATTGTTGTCTTTGCGCACGTAAATTCAGTGACGCCTCATTGAAGCTTAAATAGTTATCAAGCCTTCCAACCATCATCATCTCCGCAAATTATGGTACTTGATGTCGATTACACTTTCCAATCGTCATAATATTATATGATGGCTTACAGCATCAATCAGCCGATAAAGAATAAGAAAAACGGTCTTTTCTTCCATTTAGGCAAGTCGGGAACAACGCAACATACAGTTACAATAGTTAGCTTAAATATTTTTAACCAACACATCTAATAACCGCCTGCTACAGGCTTGTCACTGCCATTCCCGCCCACGTATTATATTTTCGAGTATTACACGGGAGTATATTAAAATAACGCATACTTTACACAATCATTTATTGCGATATTGAAAAATACCTACTCTAGTATAAATTTAAGCAATATTTTATCCTCGACCTTCATGCGTGAAAATCCGATTAAAGTCTTGTTAGCCAAGTTTTTCATCTATCGCAAAAAAACACTCCGCATGAAAAAATTCATCGCATTACTCCTGTTGCTTTTGCCTGTCACGGTGGCAATCGCACAAGCCAATGGTCAAATGCAAAATGCAGCTGTTACCCAACAGACGATCAAGCATTTTCTACAATCGCAAACAGCCGGCCTGCCCGGCAAGGTAGAAATAGTCATAGGCCCGATTGATCCTCGCCTTGCATTGACGGCCTGCGCCGCGCTGGAACCTTTTATTCCCAGGGGTGGTAAGCTTTGGGGCAAAACAACGGTAGGCGCGAAGTGCACAGCACCTGAGTCGTGGACTATTTATGTCCAAGCTAACATTGTCGTAATGGCCGACTATATCGCCACCACAAAACCACTCTCGCAAGGGCAAATCATCACTGCAGACGACCTTACGGTCTTGCAAGGTGACTTGACGTTACTACCGCCGGGCATTATTACCGCTGCGGCACAAGCAGTCGGAAAAAGCAGCGCTGTATCGATTCCAGTTGGCACCCCATTACGACAGGATTCCGTGCGTAACCTGCCCGCAGTCCAGCAAGGAAAAATCGTGCGATTGATCTCGGAAGGCACCGGCTTTCAGATCAGTAGCGAAGGGAAGGCACTCAACACTGCCAGCGAAGGCCAGCCAGCCCAGGCCCGAACGCAATCCGGCCAAGTGGTCAATGGGATAGCCAGGACAGGTGGCATAATTGAAGTTACTTATTAGTGCAAACTTAGTGCAATGTCTTGCAAGCAGTTAATCCGTAATTCTCGGCGCTCAGCCACATGCCTGTATCGCGCCAAAGCATGTTGGCGACATAAAACTGACAAGATAAACAGGTCTAAAATGCTAAAGTTTATAGCAGCATAACCGTTACCGGTAGCAGCAAGGGCAAAATTGCCCTAACCATACAAGGGTAATATCGTGAAAATTGATGACACAGTCAAAAAAAATACTGGACTGGTTTCGAACCAAATCGTTAGTCGTTCAGATAAAAATATTGATACGGGAAATGTCACAAAAACACCGTCTGACAGTGTGCATCTATCTTCGCAACTTCACGCACTGGAGGGTCAGCTTGCCAGTAGTAGCGTATTTGACGCTAAAAAGGTTGAGGAAATAAAACTAGCCATTACAGGCGGACATTTTGAAGTCAGTGCAGATAAAGTCGCAGATGGACTCATTAAGGAAGTCAGCGATTTGCTAACCGCCGGCAAAAAATGAGATGACAAGCCCCACCTCTACCTTGCGTGATGAACATGCCGCAGCTTCTAGTCTGATACGCTTGCTTCAAAAAGAGCAGGACACATTAATTGCTGCAAATATTGAAGAATTACCTGCTCTAATAGTTGAGAAAGCCGCCATCGTAGCCAATATGGCGGAACTGGCAAATCATCGCCAACTAGCACTTGCGACAACCGGATTCTCGCTGGAACAAAACGGCATGGATCAATGGATTGCACAAACCAACGATAAGGTGGCGCGCGCGCTTTGGCAAGAACTCTTGTCTCTTGCCAAAGCGGCTGAAGAATTAAATCGGATCAATGGCAAGCTCATCAACCAACATGCTATTTATACCCAGAATGCACTAAATGCCTTGCAAGGGGTCTCCGCTGGCGGCAACTTTTATGGGCCGAATGGCAAATCAACGATAAAGCCGCCAACACGCAAGCTGATTATTGGTTAAAACACCACTGTCACTGCTGGTTTGACAAAGGCGCGAAGACAACACATCGAACTCTGTTCCTACTCGGCCTGGGACAGGCGTCCCTCGAATGTGAATTCCGATTAATTGCTGCCAACCGGAACTTCAGTAATCGGATCCGGAATGGCCGACAGGATGGTGACGGCAACCCGCCGGTTCTTTGACCGCCCTTCTGCCGTATTATTCTCCACTATTGGTCTTGTCGGCCCGTAACCCACGGCGGTCAGGCGTGTCTCGACAATACCATTTTCAATAAATAGCCTGACAACGCTACTGGCACGTACTGCTGAGAGTTCCCAGTTTGAAGGGAATACAAGGTTGCGGATAGGCAAATTATCGGTATGTCCTTCAACCTGAATGACATGCGTATCGTTTTTAAGAACAGCTGCGACCGCTTTCAGGGCTTGCCCAGATTCCTCTGTCAGTTTGGCATCGCCAGTAGGAAATAAAACACTGGCATTTATCTCCACACTAACCCCAAGGCTGGTTTGTGTAACACGCACCTTGCCCTCTTGAATCAGTGGTGAGAGCACTTTCAAAATATCACGCGCCATTGATGTCATCTGCTCGCGCTCATGGCGTATAGCTTCGATGCGCCGTGTTTTTTGATTGGGTAGACGGCTTGGAATGGGCAATGCTGCCGGCGGTTTCACAACAATGCTAGGTAAAACGGACTCGCGTCCGAAAGCATTACCCAGTGCATTGGAAAGAACTCGGTATTTTCCCTCATTAATGGAAGATACCGCATACATCACAACAAAAAGAGCAAACAGCAACGTGATGAAATCTGCATACGAGATCAGCCAGCGATCCTGATTTTCTGCTTCAGCCTCATATTTTTTTCGAGCCATATTATTTTTGACGCATCTCTATGCTTGCAACGCCGGGCATAAAGAAAGAAATACTGGAACAACGCCGTTTTCTTTTACCACACACTCGACCCTGAATGCGTCGGCTTATTTCAAGTATCCTTCGACCCGTTCCTCGATAACCCTTGCATTGTCACCGGTTGCTATATCCGAAAAAACATCTATCAACATTTCACGGCGACGCACTTCAAACCCTGAAATGGTCTTGAGCTTATGACCGATCGGTAGAAAAACCAAATTAGCGAGGCCTACACCGTAAATCGTTGCGACAAAAGCCACAGCGATTCCACCACCAAGCTTGCTCGGATCCGAAAGATTTTCCATCACGTGAATCAGTCCCAGAACTGCTCCCAAAATTCCGATTGTAGGCGAATATCCCCCAGCAGCCTCCCAAATTTTGATTGCCTGGCGTTCACGCATTTCGTAAGCTGAAACATCACATTCCAGTATCTCGCGTATCTTGCCGGGTTCGAAACCATCTATAACCAATCGCAAACCTTTTACCACAAAAGTATCGGTAGCCGCATCCATGTAAGATTCGAGTTTCAAAAACCCCTCACGGCGTGCCGTGGCGCTCCAGGTATATATATCTCGCGCCATTGCCTGTCGATCATCCAGGGGCGGAAAGAAAACAAGCTTGACCATTTGAACGCCGCGCAAAAAACTTGACAGCCGTGTTTGCAACAGAACGGCTCCAAGCGTACCGATGAAGACAATCACAAATGCAGCAGGCTGCATCAGTGCATCGAGACGTCCACCCTCCAGCATTTGTCCAAATATAATTCCAGAAAATGCCAGTAATACACCGGCTAGACTACCCCAGTCCATGTCGCATCTTTAAGTGTTGACCGTAATCTGGCAACGGCCTGACTGTGCAGTTGGCACACACGAGACTCGGAAACACCCATTACAGCACCAATTTCTTTCATATTCAATTCCTGTTCGTAATACAACCCCATCAATAATTTTTCTCTTTCAGGGAGTTTTTCAATCGCAACAATGACTGCTTCACGAAAATCATTGTCCAGTAAATTTTTTAAGGGGTCACTGGAATCACCGGAGCAATGGCGATCAAGAAAGTGTTCGCTATTTTCCTTATCATGAAAGTCTTCATAATAAATAAGCTGGTGCCCTACTCCTTCGCCCAACATTTTCTGATATTCAGCCAGTGGAAGCTGAAGTTGACGAGCAACTTCCGATTCAGTAGGCGTATGACCGAGTCTTTGCTGCAGTTCACTCATTGCTGTTTCTATCTTCCGCATATTCTGGCGCAAACTGCGCGGTAGCCAGTCGCTGCTACGCAACTCATCAAGCATTGCGCCGCGTATCCTTTGCACAGCATAAGTCTCGAACTGCGCGCCATGACTTGCTTCATAGCGGCCAATGGCATCCAGCAGGCCGATCATCCCCGCCTGTACCAGATCATCCACTTCTACACTGGGTGGCAACCGTGCTTTCAGATGATGTGCTAGTCGTTTAACCAAGGGAGCATGTTGCGCAAGAAGGTAATTTCTATCTGCTTTCCCTTGAATGGTGTACATATTCAAGTTCCGAGAGTCACGCCACGCGTTGAAATCGTAAGCGATCTTTTATGGTCAGTGTCTGAAATGGCGAAACGACCGGCCAATCGCCTGAATGCAATCGAAGCACCGGCAAGTGGGTAGGCATCGACTACAGAACGACCAAGACGCGTGGCGCGACTAAGATGCTCATCGGCCGGCACCGACCCCATTGAATTTAGTTGAATGGCCAAATAACGACTGGCGGCTTGCGCCATATTGCCGTAAATAACTTTGGCTTCTTTTTCTGATGCGCCAGTGACCAAAATACTGAACGAACGCCGCCCCAACCGGGAGCTTAATCGCTTGATCAGGCCATAGGCCGTCATGATGGAAGTTGGATTAGTCGAAACTTGTACCACAATCTCGCTGGATGCCATTGCCGACATGGGAAACATGTCTTCCACATCGAGCTCTCCATCCACAACGACGACATCGGATTGTGTAACCAATGCATCAAAAGTATTGGCGACATTACTGACTTCATCAGGGTCGTATTTGCCGCTGTAGAAGCGCTCGCTAGCCAGCCTGGCCAATCCGAAACCTTGCGCCATGGGTTTAATAATTTCTGCGATGTCACACTTTTTTCGTGCCGCATCAAGCAAGGTAACGCCATTGGGCAGCCCCAACCAGGGCCCGATCCCTGTCGATTCAATACAAGCGTCGAGCAACAGTACGTCGCTACCGGCGCCGACTAATGAGGCACCCAGATTTACCAGCATTGCGCTCTTGTCTTCCCTATCCGTAGCCGACAAAAAAGTGATAATGCGCGGCTTTGGCCCTGCCAGCATGCGCCGCAGACCCTCTGCCTGATCGAAACTAAAATTAGCCAAGATTCACCTCACGCAGGGTCTTGTCATTCAACGCACGAGAAGCATGCGCTACGACAAAAGGCAGCTCGGCATCCTGAAACTGAAAATGGGCCGTTTCACGCTTCAATTTGAAGGCACGATCGACCAGATACAATGGATTGGCCATATGCAGGTCTTCCGGTACGCGCTGCCCATTTGAAACATAATACAGATTCAACTTCTGGCGGATGACTGCATCCAGTACGCTGCCAATGGTTGCCGCCTCATCAAGCTTGGTAATGATGCAACCGGCCAATCCGCCACCCTGGTAGGCGCGAATAACTTCATTCAAAGTTTCACCGGTAGAAGTTGCGTTCAGGCACAGCAAACGCTTCACATCGGCATCAGCGCCAGAAAGCATGGCCACTTGCTCCGCTACCATTTGATCGCGCTGACTGACGCCGACAGTATCAATAAGCACGGTATGCTTGCTTTTCAGTTCTTTTAGAGCAATGCGCAGGTCCGCTTCATCCCGCACAGAATGTACGATCACACCAAGTATTTTGCCGTAAATACGGAGCTGTTCATGACCGCCGATACGATAGCCGTCAGTGGTGATGAGGGCGAGCGTCCCAGTGCCGTGTCGCATGACACAACGGGCTGCAAGTTTAGCCGTAGTGGTTGTTTTTCCAACACCTGTAGGGCCGACTAACGCATACACACCACCTTTTTCAAGAATCTCATTTTCATTGGTCATGCTCGTGATGTTGCGGGCCAAGATCGATTTTACCCACTGAACACCCGCTTCCGGCTTCATTGTAGTTGGAGATTTTTCAGTCAGATAACGTGCGAGGCTAGCGCTGAAGCCAGCGGCCAGCAATTCTCGCAATATTACCGATTTGGCAGGTTCACGCTTTTGTAGCGTCCCCCAGGATATTTCTGCCAGTTGGGTTTCCAGCATACCGCGCATCGAACGAATTTCGCTCATCACTTCCAGATGCTCGTGGGCAGCGGCATCTTTGGCAAGCGACATTTCACGCACCATCTCCAATGCATCAGCCAGGCCAGAAAGATGTCCAGGCTCGATAGGAATCTGCGCAGCAATCGGGGGCTTGATCGGCATTTCAGAGAGGGGTTTGTGCTGCTGGTGCTCCCTGTTCTCGGACTGCCTGGAATCGATGGAAGAAATATCATCATGCGCCAATGCCATAATCTCGACTCCACCATCAATTGGGCGGTTAGAAAGTATGACGGCATCCGGGCCGAGCATATCGCGAACCCGCCTCAAAGCGTCGCGTGAGGTAACCCCGGTAAATTTATGAACATTCATACTTGACCTCCAACCAGGCTGGTAACTTTAATAGTTTTTGAATCTGGCAATTCTGCATGGGACAGTACCTTGATCTGCGGCAGCGCACGTCGCAAAAAACGGGAAAGCAATGCACGTAGCGGTGCCGGCACCAACAACACCGGCGCTAAACCCATCTGCTCCTGATGCCGAGTCGCCTGCTCTGCCTGGATTACCAAGGTATCGGCCAATCCAGGTTCTATGCCAGCACCTTCAGGGCCGCTTGCCTGCAAAGCTTGCATCAGTAGGCGCTCCAACTTACTGTCAAGCGCTATCACAGACAATTCGCTGGTCGCCGGGAAAATTTGCTGCACTATGGCACGGCCAAGTGCAATGCGAACCAGTGCAGACAATTCGTTTGGGTCCTGTGTGCGTGCAGCATGTTCAGCCAAAGTTTCGATAATAGTCTGCATGTCACGTATATGTACACCTTCGGCCAGCAAATTCTGCAAGACTTTCTGCAACGTTGAAAGTGGCAGCTGCTTCGGTATCAGATCCTCCACCAGCTTAGGCGAATTCTTGCCCAGATAGTCGATTAATTGCTGCACTTCCTGACGCCCCAGTAGTTCAGCCGCGTGCAGCGTGATCAAATGATTGATATGGGTGGCCACTACCGTTCCGGCATCGACCACGGTGTAACCCATGGTCTGGGCCTGCTCGCGAAACGATGCCTCGATCCAGGTAGCTGGCAAACCGAAGGCGGGATCACTGGTAACCGGCCCTGGTAAGTTGCCTGTCGCCATACCAGGATTAATTGCCAGGTACTGGCCAGTAAGCGCCTCGCCTGTGCCAATTTCAACGCCTTTAAGTGTAATGCGATAAACCGAAGGTTTTAATTCGAGGTTGTCCCGGATATGCACTGGCGGCGCAAGGAAACCGACCTCCTGCGCGAATTTTTTTCGAATACCTTTTATGCGGCGAAGCAATTCGCCGCTCTGCCCTTTATCGACCAGAGGAATCAGGCGATACCCAACCTCCAGCCCAAGAGTGTCAACCGGAACGATGTCCTGCCAAGTTGCCTCCTCGGTCTCCACTGGAGCAGCAATTGTCGCAAGCTCTGGTGCAACAGCTTCTTTTTTAGCCATATACGTCCCAGCGTAAGCAATACCGCCTAACGCCAGAGCCAATAAAAGAAATGAAAAGTGCGGCATGCCCGGGATCAGACCCATGCCACCGATGATCGCAGCGGTAATATAAAGCACGCGTGGTTTTGCAAAAAGCTGAGTAACCAGTTGTCCGCCAATATCCTGATCACTGGCAACCCGCGACACCACCACGCCTGCAGCAGTTGAAATAATCAGGGAAGGAATCTGCGCTACAAGGCCATCACCGATTGCCAGTAGTGTGTAATTTTTTAATGCCACAGCAAAGCCCAAATCATGCTGAACCATACCTACCACCAAGCCACCTACTATATTAATAATGGTCACTATAATGCCAGCCACCGCATCGCCCCTCACATACTTGCTGGCACCATCCATTGCGCCATAAAACTCAGCTTCTTGCGCAACTTCCGTGCGACGACGACGGGCCTCCTGTTCAGCGATAAGTCCGGCATTCAAGTCCGCATCAATGGCCATCTGCTTGCCGGGCATGGCGTCCAATGCAAAGCGCGCCCCAACCTCAGCTATCCGGCCGGCGCCTTTTGTTACCACTGTGAAATTGATGATAGTGAGAATAACAAAAACGACAATCCCGACCGTGTAATTGCCCCCGATCAAAAAGTGTCCAAATGCCTCGATAACTTTGCCGGCAGCATCCGGCCCGGTATGCCCTTCAGTAAGCACCACCCTGGTCGAGGCAACATTCAGAGATAACCGCAGCATGGTGCTAACCAACAGAACTGTTGGAAAAGCCATGAAATCCAATGGTTTTACCGTGTACAAGCTGGTCAACAAAATAATAATTGCAAGGGCAATATTGAAGCTGAATAAAATATCAAGAATAATGGCTGGCAAAGGCAATACCATCATCGCCAATATCATGATGATAATAAGGGGGGCTGCCAATGCCTTGCTATTTTCGGCACTGAACCAAGCAGGAAATTTAATGCTATTCATTAATCAGGTTTACGCGTTCGTCGCTCAAGTCATTGCATTTTTAGGATCTAGTTCAAACGGGACATCCAGATTGTCAGGCGCTGCGGGACAAATCCCGCCCTGCTGACGATAGGTGCGCAACTGGAATACATAAGCCAATACTTCGGCCACGGCAGTATAGAGCGCCTCAGGAATCTCGTCGCCCAATTCAGCGTGTTTATAAAGCGCGCGTGCCAATGCTGGCGCAGCCAGTAGCGGAACATCATTTTCGCTAGCCAATTCACGAATTTTTGCAGCGACTGCATCCGCGCCCTTGGCCACTACTTTCGGTGCCCGCATTCCCGCTTCCGCATATTTTAGGGCCACCGCAAAATGGGTAGGATTGGTCACGATCACGTCTGCATTAGGCACCTCGGACATCATCCGTCGCCGTGCCATTTCACGCTGTTGGGCACGTATTTTCGCTTTAATTTGCGGGTTACCATCGGATTCTTTGGATTCCTGGATGATTTCCTGGCGTGTCATTTTTAATTTACTTGCGTACTGCCAGATCTGATACGGCACATCGATCAGAACAATCAAAAGAAGTGCACAGGCAATAGCAATAAAACTGATGCTTAATATTTCTCCGAGATGCGTCCCGCTAGTACGCATGGGTTCCAGAGCAAGCGCCAGCACCGCATCTTTTTCACGCCAAATAACAATCCATGCCACAACGCCGACCAATAGCGTTTTACCAACCGCTTTGCCCAACTCCACCAGTGCCTTGGTGGAAATTATATTAGTCAATCCCTTTATTGGATTCATGCGACCAAAATTGGGTTGCAATGCCTTGGCGCTGAATAACCAGCCACCCAGCAATAATGGCGATGCTATCGCTACTACCATTAGAAGTACTCCAAAGGGTAAGAATACCGCCATGACTTCAACAACATTGCCCCCTATGCGGGTCAGAAGAACGTCAGCGTCGAAAACCTGCCCTCGATCAAACGCCAAGCCTGAAACCAGGACATCCTTCAAACTACGAATCAAGCCATCGCCGGCGAACAGAAAAATAAAGCCGGCAGTCAACAGAAGCAGGCAGGTAGCAAGTTCCCTGGAACGAGGAACATCACCCTCTTCCCTGGCTTTTTCAAGCCGCTGTTGCGAGGCCGGCTCAGTCTTCTCCATATCACTATCTTCGGCCACCGCTACTCCCCATTCACACCGACAAAAAATATGACATCAAGATACACTACAATGTTAATGTAAAGTATCAAGTTGCATCAATGGAATAAACGCCAAATCCACGCCTAATTCGCAGAATGCTGTTGACCACCAAGCGGCACATGCAGTGATTTGCAGACCGGACGCAAGCCCGGTCTGCCTAAATATCAGTGAGTATTCTTAAAAATTACCTGAAAATATGCGGTAATGCCATTATTTTTTGTGGTACTCCCGTCTTGTATATTGACGCCTACAGACGCGTCGCCAATTCCGCACCTTCACGAATCGCCCGTTTCGCATCCAGTTCCGTTGCCAGTGCCGCGCCGCCGATCAAGTGAAATCTTGGCCTACTGGTCGATTTTTCTGCCGGCATCAATTCGGCCAGCGCATCCTGTCCGGCGCACAGGATGATGTGGTCGACTTCGAGCAGGCGGGGTTTCCCATCGACTGTAATGTGCAGACCTTGATCGTCAATTTTGTCGTAACTGACGCCGGACATCATTTCTACCTTATTGCGTTGCAGCGTGGCGCGATGCACCCAGCCGGATGTCTTGCCCAGGCTGGCGCCCAGTTTGCTGGTTTTACGCTGCAGCAGGTAAATCTGTCGCAGCGGCGCTTCCAGTTTCGGTGCAACCAGGCCGCCATTGCCGCTATCGGATGCGGCGTTCAAATCCACGCCCCATTCGCCGGCCCAGTGCGCCAGCGGTACCGGCAACGCCACGTCAGGGTTATGCAGCAGGTACTCGCCGACATCGAAACCGATGCCACCGGCACCGATGATCGCAACCCGTTGGCCGACTTTCACCCGGTCGCGCAACACATCGATGTATGACAATACTTTGGGATGATCGACGCCATCGATGCGCGGCGCGCGCGGCTTGATTCCAGTGGCGACGATGATGTCGTCGAAACCTTGCACCATCAACTGGTCGCGGGTGACACGCTGGTTTAGCTGCAGCTTGACGCCAGTTAGTTCGATCTGGCGGCCGAAATAGCGAATCGTTTCGCTGAATTCTTCCTTGCCGGGCACCCGCATGGCCATGTTGAACTGGCCGCCGATGCCTGCGCTGGCTTCGAACAACGTTACATCGTGGCCGCATTCGGCGGCTACGGTGGCGGCTGACAAGCCGGCCGGACCGGCGCCGACTACTGCCACCCGACGTTTTTTGGAAGTTTTTGCATACACCAGTTCGGTTTCGTGCCCGGCGCGTGGGTTGACCAGGCAACTGGCGCGCTGGTTAGCAAAAGTATGGTCGAGGCAGGCCTGGTTGCAGCCGATGCAGGTATTGATCTGGTCGCTGCGGCCGGTGGCGGCCTTGTTGACGAAATCAGGATCAGCCAGGAATGGGCGCGCCATCGAAATCATGTCGGCGTCGCCGTTTCGCAGGATGTCTTCGGCTTCGGCCGGCATGTTGATGCGGTTGGAAGCCACTACCGGAATCGATAATTCCTGTCGCAGGCGCGCTGCCACGCTGCGAAAAGCAGCGCGCGGCACCGAGGTCACGATGGTCGGCACCCGCGCTTCGTGCCAGCCGTAACCGGTATTCATGATGGTCACGCCGGCTTGTTCTAGCGCTTTGGCAACCGTCACCACGTCATCCCAGCTATTGCCGCCATCGATCAAGTCCAGCAGCGAATGGCGATACATGATGATGAAATTGGCGCCGACCGCAGCGCGCACCCGGCGCACGATGTCGACCGGCAGCCGCATCCGGTTTTCGATAGCGCCGCCCCATTTATCGGTACGCAGATTGGTGCGGGCACACAGAAATTGATTCAACAAATAGCCTTCGCTACCCATGATTTCGACGCCGTCATAACCGGCGCGCTGCGCTAATCGAGCGCAACGGATGTAATCGCAAATGGTGCTTTCAATGCCTTTTTCGCTCAATGCACGCGGGCGGAATTTTGAAATCGGCGATTTTACTGCCGAGGCGGAAACCACCAACGGCTGATAGCCGTAGCGTCCCGCATGCAGGATTTGCAGCAGGATTTTGCCGCCTTCCTGATGCACGGCGGTAGTCACGCGCCGATGGTTCCAGAGATCGAATACGCTATTGAGCGTGCCGCCGAACGGCAGCAACCAGCCGCGCCGATCCGGCGAAATCCCGCCAGTGACGATCAGGCCGACGCCGCCGCGCGCCCGTTCACGGAAGTAGGCGGCGAGTTTGGCGTAATTGTAAAAGCGGTCTTCCAGTCCGGTATGCATCGAACCCATCATTACTCGATTGCGCAAAGTAGTGAAGCCAAGGTCGAGCGGTGCCAGCAGGTGAGGGTAATGTGGATTGGTCATAGTGGTCGTAAATGCATCGACAGGATGGAAAAGCAGGTATTGGAACTTATTTCCGTAGATGGCAGGCTCTAAAGTCTGCAGCCGGAAATTGAGCGCTATCGTGCGTATCGCAATCCGCTTGCAAGGCCAGCAGCCATTTGAAAAATACTGGCATAAATCAATATTTATGCCAGTATTTTTAAATAATTACTATATATATGCGTAGAAAGCCATATTAATGGCTATACTCCAGCTTATTCTGTGCTGTTGCAATGCTCTGTACTTGGCCTATATTCGACGCAAAGTGAAGATTTTACGGGCAATTTAGAGCGCGATTCGGCGACGGCTACTGCTTCTGCGCTGTTTCCCCTCCCATTGCCGCTACCAGATCGCCTAGCATGCGGTTAAGTTCGCCGGTCATCAGCGCGAAGTCGGAATCGAAACGTTCTTCATCGTTTTGCATCTTGCTGTCGGAGTTTTCCTTGATCACATCCAAAGCAGTGACGCGTTTGATCGCCAGCGATTCGGTCAGCACGAATGAAATCCGGTCGGCCCAGGTCAGCGCCAGTCGCGTGCATTGCTTGCCGGCGGCAATGTGGCGCCGTACATCGTCTGGATCGATAGTGTGGCTGACATAGCGCACTGCCGCCTTGTCTTCACCGGCTGAACGCAATTCGGTATCCTGATCGATGCTAAAACCCGCTGGTGCTTCGTCGGCTGCCAGCCAGGATGTCATGGCTGCCACCGGAGATTGCGCCACTCGCAGGCTGTGCAAAGGGACATCGTTGAGCACTTTCAGCAGCGGCTTGAGCAGCTCATCGGCTTTCGTCGGGCTGGCAGCATCCACCACCAGCCAGCCATTGATTGGATCGATCCAGGCCCAGGTGTTGCGCCGGATGCTGAATGCGCGCGGCAGCAATTCGTCGGTAACTTGTTCCTTGAGATCGCGCATTTGCTTGCGGCCGGGTTTGAATCCCTGCTGCTCTTCGAGTTCTGCGGCCTTGGCTTTGCATACCTGGTTAATGACCGAGGCCGGCAATAATTTTTTTTCGGTGCCGAGCATGATCAGCAACTGGCCGTTGACAGTGTGTACCAGCAAGTCGTTATCGCGCGGCGAAGCCCAGCCCTGATTTTGCATGTCCGTGCTGGTGGACGGCCCAAAAGCCAGCTTTGCCAGTGCCAGGTTGAGGCTCTCGGCAGTGAGGTTTACAGGGAGGGAAAGGCGATATAGCTGAAGATTTTTGAACCACATGATAGGTATGTAAATGCGTGAATGAATGCGCGAGCATGGAGTTTCCGGCCAACCTCGGGCGGTTCACCGGAAATTATCGATTGGTGGAAATATCCGGCCGCACGAAAGTGCCGGACTATCGGGTTTAGTGCAACGCAATTCCCTGCAATGGCTGCGGCGCCGGAAGACTCATCCGTAGCCCGACATATTGGAGAAATGTCGGAATTAACGCTTGCGTGCCTTGCTGTGCGCCTTGACGCGGTGGCTGCTGGCGTGGGTACTGCGGCCGGCTTTGCTGGCAAATGGCACCTGCAGCCGCAGCCGCTGTCCGAATTTTAGTTGGTCGCGGCTCAGACTGTTCCAGTCCCTGACTTCTGCGATGGAAACCTGATAGCGATTCGCGATCGAGGCCAGGCTGTCGCTCTTGCCAACCTTGACGACGATGTTCCTGGTATCGGGGTGATCCGGTTCAAGCGCAATGGTGGCGTTGTCTGCGATGTCGGCGGTGATGTCGTTGTAGACGGTGTCGATGACTTTCGGTACCAGAATGGTGGAGCCGGCTTTTAGCACCATTTTTTGCGCAATATGGTTGACTTCGCGAATCACCTCAGCCTGGGTGCTGAACATGCGCGCGATGTTTTCGATCCGCTGACGGGTGCTGACGGTGATTGAGGTCCAAGTCGAGAGTGGACGCTGCCATTTGACCAGATTGCGCTGGAATTTTTCAGCATTATCATGCGGCAGTAAAATTTGGGTTTTCTCGCCGCCGATGATGATGGGCCGATTGAACTGGGGATTCAGTGCCTTGAATTCAGTGATCGGCAATTCGGCCAACTGGGCCGCAATCTTGACGTCGATGTTGCGGGTTCTGTTGATGGTGACGAAATACGGTTGATTTTGCAGTTTCGGCAAGTCGATGCCGTAGTGTTTGGGATCGGCGATGATATTTTTTATCGCCAGTAATTTCGGGACGTAATTGCGGGTTTCCGCTGGCATCAGGTATGACAGGCTATTGAAATCGGTCGGCTTGCCGGCAGCCTCGTTCTTTTTTATGGCGCGCTGTACCGAGCCTTCGCCCCAGTTATAGGCTGCCAGCGCCAGTTGCCAGTCGCCGAACATGCCGTACAACTTTTCCAGATAGTTCAGAGCGGCGTCGGTCGATGCCAAAACATCACGTCGTTCATCCTTGAACATGGTTTGCTTGAGCTTGTACATCAAACCGGTAGACGGAATGAATTGCCACATGCCGGACGCCTTGGCGCTGGAATAGGCTTCCGGGTTGAAGGCGGATTCGACAAAAGGCAACAGCGCCAGTTCGGTCGGCATGCCGCGCTTGTCCAGTTCCTGCACTACATGAAATAAATATCGTGATGCGCGATTGGTGGTGCGCAGGAAATACTCCGGGTTTGCGCTGTAACGCGCTGCCTGACTAGCCACTAGCGGGCTGTCCAGATCCTGGATATTGAAGCCGGTGCGGATGCGCTCCCAGACGTCGACTTCTTCCATGGACAATACTTGCGCAGCACTGTTCTCGGCATTATTTGCGTCGCCGCCAGACGCTAGCTCGGACGCTGTGCCAGGTGCCACGAAAACGGATGAAATGGTGATGTCGTTAGCTTGACTTAAGAGAGGGCCGCTGATGCACAGCAGCACAGCAAGCTTGAATGGGAGTAAGGGAAATCGGGCGGATCGGGGGAGTTGGAGTAACCGGAGTAATCGAGATAATCGGTGCATGGCATTGTTATGGTTTGGCTGCATCATCGTCTTCGCTGGCATGGATTCAATCGCTGGAGTGTACGTAGCTGCCTTTTATCGCGCAAGCACTATTACATTTTCCTATTTTGCTTGCGGGCTAGACAGCACTTTGGCGCAAATATTTTTCTGGGTTTTATTATTGTTTTTTAACAGGCTGGCCCGTTATATGATTTGCGTAATATCAATGGAAAGTATCTTTCCATTCGCGCAGTGCGGCAAATGCCGCTACCGGCGTATTTTCATGCAGCCTGCCGCTGGTGATCAGGTGCCTGACGATGGCCGGCGTCTGATCGCGCAAAAAAGGATTGGTCGCTTTTTCCAGTCCGATGGTCGACGGTACGGTCGCCAAGCCCTGTTCGCGTTTTTCTTGTTCGCGCTCGAAGCGTAACATCAGGGCAACATTTTCCGGTTCCACAGCCAGCGCAAAACGCAAGTTGGCTAGGGTATATTCATGCGCGCAAAAGACTTGCGTCGAATCCGGCAATGCCATTAGCTTGGCCAGAGAGGCGCGCATTTGCGCTGGAGTACCCTCGAACAACCGTCCGCAACCGCCGGCAAACAAGGTGTCGCCGCAAAATAGCCAGCCCTGTTCCGGTGCCACATAAGCGATATGCCCCAGGGTATGTCCGGGCACCTCCAGTACCAAGAATTGCAGCCCCAGTCCGGGCACTGTCACGCCATCGTCTTGTGACAGCCGATGGCTGACGCCTGCGATGGTCTCGTTTGCCGGGCCGTATACTGGTACTGCAAAGTGCTGTAGTAATTGCGCTACGCCGCCAACGTGGTCGCCGTGGTGGTGTGTCAGCAGAATGGCGCTCAGTTTTAGGCGCAGGCTTTTTAATACAGCTAAAATGGACGCCGCATCACCGGGGTCAATGACCACAGCAGAATGTGTATCGTGTATCAGCCATAGATAATTATCGTTAAATGCAGGTACTGCTAATACAATCAAAGGTTTGGGAAGTCCGGTAGACATGGCATATCCGTCATCTGAAAAATCCATTATAGCGCTCGGTTCCTGGCTCAATACACCGGCTGGTGAATACGTGCGTGAGTGGGAACAGGCCCGTTTTGATGCATTGACTGCGGATATTTTCGGCTTTAATGCGGTGCAGATAGGACTACCGCAAATAGCCACGCTGAACGCCAACAGAATGCCGCGCCGGTGGCTGACGAACACCCATATGCCAAAACAGACAACGTTGCCGATTACGCTGCTGCATGATTTTGCCGAGCTTCCGTTTGCCTCGCAAAGCCTGGATCTGGTGGTGTTGCCGCATGTGCTGGAGTTTTCCCAGGAGCCGCACCAGATTCTGCGCGAGGTGGAGCGCGTCTTGATACCGGAAGGGCAGGTCATCATCAGCGGCTTCAATCCAGCTAGCCTATGGGGCATGCGGCAGGCAGTAGGACGACTCAGCGGGGTTCATTTTTTACCGCAAAATGGAGAATTCATCAGCTTGCCGCGCCTGAAGGACTGGCTTAAATTACTCAACATGGAAGTCAGTCGTGGGCATTTCGGCTGCTATGTGCCGCCCTGTAAAACCGACCATTGGTTGCAACGTTTTGCCTTCATGGAAAAAGCGGGTGACCGCTGGTGGCCGTACTTCGGTGCGATTTATATGGTGCAGGCGATCAAGCGCGTCAAAGGCATGCACTTGATTGGCCCGGTCTGGAGCAAAAAAGCAATACAAGCAGGTAACCGCGTGCCAGTCGCCAATAAAATCAGCAGGAAGAACAATAGATAAAAACAATGGATAAAATTGAAATATTTACAGATGGCGCCTGCAAGGGGAACCCCGGACCAGGTGGCTGGGGCGCACTACTGATAGCCGATGGAAAACAGAAGGAATTGTTCGGTGGCGAATTAAACACCACCAATAACCGGATGGAGCTGACCGCCATCATCGAAGCATTGGCAGCGCTCAACCGACCGTGCGAAGTGGTGTTGCATTCCGATAGCCAGTACGTGCTCAAGGGTATCACCGAGTGGATCAAAGGTTGGAAGGCACGCGGCTGGAAAACGGCTGCCAAAGCACCGGTCAAAAACGTCGATTTATGGCTAACCCTGGACGCCGAACAAGCCAGACACCACATTGAATGGCGCTGGGTGCGCGGACATTCCGGGCATGCAGGCAATGAACGCGCCGATGCCCTCGCCAACCTTGGCGTGGAATCCATTCTCTAAATTTAATACAGGGAGTATGCTGCAAAACAGCATTGTCTACGCAATGTAGTATGTTTTTTAAAAAAATACACTAGATAAGTATATGTAAATTCCATCAGTAGGTAACCATGCGACAAATTCTCCTTGATACAGAAACAACCGGTTTGAACGCACGCTCGGGCGACCGCATTATTGAAATCGGTTGTGTAGAACTTCTGAATCGTCGCCTTACCGGCAATAATTTGCATTTTTACGTCAACCCGGAGCGTGACTCGGAGGAAGGCGCGCTGGCGGTGCATGGCTTGACTACCGAATTTCTGGGCAATAAGCCCAAATTTGCTGAAATCGCTGCCGATTTGCTAGATTATGTTAACGGCGCCGAAATCATTATCCATAATGCGCCTTTCGACCTGGCGTTTCTGAATGCCGAACTCAAGCGCCTCGATTTGCCGGGCTTTGACACCTACACAGGAAAAATCAGCGATACGCTAGTGCAGGCAAAAGATCTGCACCCAGGCAAACGCAACTCGCTGAATGCTCTATGCGACCGCTATGGTATTTCGAATGCACATCGCACCTTGCATGGCGCGCTGCTGGATGCGGAATTGTTGGCCGAAGTTTATCTGGCCATGACGCGCGGACAAAACAATTTAACTATTGATCTGATGGCGCCGGAACAAGAATCTGCCAGCGACACCGACCCGGAATTACCGCTGCTGGCGGATGTCCTATGCGTTTGCGCTACTGCAGAAGAGCTTATCGAGCATGATGCCATTCTAATTAGCCTTGATAAAGAGACCAAAGGCGATTGCGTATGGATCAAGAAGAGTACTGTTTAATCGTTCCGTAAGTTAAGCGCAAGGGGCTGTTGTCCAGGGCGGGTCGCCGCGAAAATTGATTGCGGACATGTGGAGACTCGACCAGTTGATTTTGAAGTTTGACCGCCCTAGTGGCAACGGGCTAAAATGCGGGGTTATTGAAAATTGGGACTGATATGCGTCGCAAACTGGTCTGTGGAAACTGGAAAATGAATGGGAACCTGGTCTCGAATGCCGCATTGTTGGCGGGCATCAAGGCAGGTTTGTCACAGTCCAACTGTGAAGTGGCGGTTTGCGTGCCGGCAGTCTATATCCCACAATGCCAATCAGCGCTGACGGGCAGTACATTGGGTTGGGGAGCGCAAGACATTTCCGCGCATACTGCAGGCGCATACACCGGTGAGATGTCTGTGTCCATGTTGCGAGATTTTTCCTGTAAGTACGTAATATTGGGACACTCGGAACGTCGCGCTTATCATGGCGAATCCGATGCGTTGGTTGCGCTGAAGATGCAGCGTGTCTTACAATTCGGATTGACCCCGATTGTATGCGTCGGCGAGACCCTCGCCGAGCGCGAGTCAGAGCAAACTAAAGCAGTGGTAAGCGCTCAGATGGAAACTTTGCTGGCGGTGATTGATGCCGCTGATCTGGCGAAAGTGGTAATCGCCTACGAGCCGGTATGGGCCATTGGCACGGGCAAAACCGCGACGCCAGAAATGGCGCAGGACGTACATGCGATAGTGCGCGCCAAGCTGGCGCATAAAAATGGCGAATTGGCGCAGGCAGTGCGAATTTTATATGGCGGCAGCATGAAGCCTGATAATGCGCGAGAGTTGCTTGCAATGCCTGATATCGATGGCGGTCTGATCGGTGGTGCGGCACTCAATTCGGCTGATTTTCTGGCTATCGTGCATTCGGCCTAATAGTTTGATGTCGGCATTAAAAATAATAGATTTTTATAAGATTGGAAATTGTTAAATGCAATCCTTGTTTACTACCATCGTTGTAGTGCAGATATTGTCGGCGCTGGCAATCATAGCGCTAGTTTTGTTACAACACGGCAAAGGTGCTGATATGGGCGCTGCTTTCGGTTCCGGGGCGTCCGGCAGTTTATTCGGTGCGTCTGGTTCTTCAAATTTTCTGTCGAGATCAACCGGTTTAGCTGCAGTAATTTTCTTTAGCGCAACTTTAGCATTGGCTTATTTCGGCAATAAAGGTTCGCTCAAAACGGGCGGCGTCATGGACACTCTTCCCGCAACCTCAATACCGGCACCGTCATCAAGCAGTGTGCCAACGCCGAGCCCGGCTGCCGCTCCTGTTCCTCCCGCGCCTGCTTCTGGGAGTGCCGGACAAATTCCTAAATAAGCTAAAAATAACGTATTTGCATAATACTTAGCTGTAATTGTGCATTGAACAAAGATGCTAGGCGGGTTAAAATGTAAGACTTGTGCCGACGTGGTGAAATTGGTAGACACGCTATCTTGAGGGGGTAGTGGCGAAAGCTGTGCGAGTTCGAGTCTCGCCGCCGGCACCAAGATTTTAGAGGCCAGCATAAGCAATCTTAAGCTGGCTTTTTACTGAGAAAAAAGCTGTTTGGCCTGCTATTTCAGGCGGTATGCGTCCAGCGCAATTACGAGAAAAATGTGAACCTCGAAACTTATTTCCCCATTTTTTTATTCATATTGGTTGGTATCGGCGTCGGTATCGTGCCGCAGGTGTTAGGTCGCCTAATGGCGCCTCATTCGCCTGATGCTGAAAAACTGTCTCCATACGAGTGCGGCTTCGAAGCTTTCGAAGATGCGCGCATGAAGTTCGATGTGCGCTACTACCTGATCGCAATTCTGTTTATTCTGTTCGATCTGGAAACTGCGTTTTTCTTTCCCTGGGGCGCAGCAATGCGTGACCTTGGCTGGGCCGGTTTTGTTACGATGTCGGTTTTTATTGCTGAATTCGTTGTCGGTTTTTGGTACATCTGGAAGAAAGGTGCCCTTGATTGGGAGTAAATCATGTCGATTGAAGGCGTATTAAACGAGGGTTTTATCACCACAACGGCAGATAAGTTGATTAACTGGACGCGCACGGGTTCTATGTGGCCTATGACGTTTGGTTTGGCTTGCTGTGCTGTTGAAATGATGCATGCCGGCGCATCGCGTTACGATATGGATCGCTTTGGCGTGGTTTTTCGCCCGTCGCCGCGACAGTCCGATGTGATGATTGTGGCTGGCACGCTATGCAATAAAATGGCTCCGGCGTTGCGTAAGGTATATGACCAGATGGCTGAGCCGCGTTGGGTAATATCCATGGGCTCATGCGCCAATGGCGGCGGATATTACCATTATTCCTATTCGGTAGTGCGCGGTTGCGATCGCATTGTGCCGGTAGATATTTATGTGCCAGGCTGTCCTCCGACCGCGGAGGCGCTTCTCTACGGCATCATGCAGCTACAAAACAAGATCAAGCGCACAAATACCATCGCGCGCTAATAGGATGATCGATTGAAAATGATGACAAAACTGGAATCGCTTGAGGCTGCCTTGCGCAGTGTGATCGCGGATCGTCTTGAGGGTCTGACGGTTGCTCTTGGTGAAGTCACTATACTGGTCGGGGCGTCAAATTATCTGTCGGTGATGCGCGCTTTGCGCGAACATGTCGATCTGCGTTTTGATGAGTTGATTGATTTATGCGGCGTCGATTATTCGACATATGGCGATGGCACATGGAACGGGTCGCGCTATGCAGTAGTTTCGCATCTACTTTCCATGGAACATAACTGGCGTGTGCGTGTACGGGTATTTGCGCTGGATGATGAAATGCCGTTGCTGGCTTCCATTGTTGCCATATGGAATTCGGCGAACTGGTACGAGCGCGAAGCTTTTGATTTTTTTGGCATCATGTTCGAGGGTCATCCTGATTTGCGCCGGATTCTAACTGATTATGGTTTTATCGGTCATCCGTTCCGCAAGGATTTTCCCGTTTCCGGTTATGTTGAAATGCGCTACGACCCTGAACAAAAGCGCGTGATTTATCAGCCAGTGACGATTGAGCCTCGCGAAATTACGCCACGCGTGATTCGCGAAGAAAATTACGGAATGAAATAATGGCTCAAATTAAAAATTACACGCTCAATTTCGGCCCGCAGCACCCTGCCGCGCATGGTGTCTTGCGCATGGTTCTGGAGCTCGATGGTGAAGTAATACAGCGCGCCGACCCGCACATAGGCTTATTGCACCGAGGCACGGAAAAACTGGCTGAGCAAAAAACTTATCTGCAATCGGTTCCGTACATGGATCGCCTCGATTATGTGTCGATGATGTGCAACGAACATGCTTATGTGATGGCAATCGAGAAGTTGCTTGGCCTGGAAGTGCCTTTGCGTGCGCAGTATATTCGCGTCATGTTCGATGAGATTACCCGTCTGCTGAATCACTTGCTCTGGTTGGGCGCGCATGCTCTTGATGTGGGTGCCATGGGTGTGTTCCTATACGCGTTTCGTGAGCGTGAAGATTTAATGGATTGCTATGAGGCGGTCTCTGGTGCGCGTTTGCATGCTGCTTATTACCGCCCGGGCGGAGTGTATCGGGATCTTCCTGATTCCATGCCGCAACACAATGCATCGATTTTGCGCAACGAAAAGGCTATAAAGGCCCTGAATCAAAATCGGCAAGGCTCTTTACTGGACTTTATTGAAGATTTCACAAATCGGTTTCCAACCTATGTGGATGAATACGAGACATTGCTGACGGATAACCGTATCTGGAAACAGCGCTTGGTGGGCGTCGGTGTGGTATCTCCTGAGCGTGCAAAAGCGATGGGATTTACAGGGCCGATGCTGCGGGGTTCCGGTGTCGAGTGGGATTTACGTAAAAAACAGCCATATGAAGTCTACGACTTGCTGGATTTTGACATCCCTGTTGGCGTCAATGGCGATTGCTACGATCGCTATCTGGTACGGATTGAAGAAATGCGCCAATCCAACAATATCATCAAGCAGTGCATTGATTGGTTGCGCAACAATTCAGGTCCTGTCATGACCGATAACAAAAAAATTGCGCCTCCAAACCGTGTAAACATGAAATCCAATATGGAAGAGCTGATTCATCACTTCAAGCTGTTTTCCGAAGGCTTCCATGTTCCTGCCGGGGAGGCTTACGCTGCGATTGAGCATCCGAAAGGCGAGTTTGGCATCTACATGATTTCCGATGGTGCCAATAAGCCCTATCGCCTCAAGATTCGCGCGGCAGGATTCCCGCATCTGCAAGGACTGGATGAAATGGCAAGAGGTCACATGCTTGCTGATGCGGTAACAATCATTGGTACTCAGGATATTGTGTTCGGTGAGATTGACCGTTAAATGCGTGTCGATATTTGAGGCAAAAATAATGCTGTTATCAGAACAATCGTATCAAAAAATTGATCGGGAAATTGCAAAATTTCCCGTGGATCAAAAACAATCTGCCGTCATGGCCGCATTAGCTATCGCTCAGGATGAAACAGGTTGGCTAGCGCCGGAAGTGCTACAGGATATTGCAAGTTATCTCGGCATGCCAGCTATCGCAGTCCAGGAAGTGGCAACGTTTTACAACATGTACAACCTTAAACCGGTTGGGAAAAACAAGATTACGGTATGCACTAATCTGCCATGTTCCTTGTCCGGTGGCGAACGTGCCGCACACTATCTGAAGCAAAAGCTGGGCATTGATTACAAAGAAACTACGAGCGATGACCAATTCACTTTGCTTGAAGGCGAGTGCATGGGTGCCTGTGGCGACGCGCCAGTGATGATCATAAATAACAAGCGCATGTGTAGTCATATGTCCAACGACCGTATCGACGTGCTGCTGGAGGAATTGAAGAAATGACGAGTCTTCATAATCGGCATATTGATCCGCTCATTCTGGCAGGACTCAATGGCACTAACTGGCACTTGGACGATTACGTCAAGCGTGGCGGCTATGAAGCCCTTAAACGCATTCTTGCCGAAAAAATTACGCCAGAGCAGGTCATTGCAGAATTAAAAAGCTCCTCCTTGCGTGGTCGTGGCGGCGCCGGATTTCCAACGGGACTGAAATGGAGTTTTATGCCACGCCAGTTTCCAGGACAAAAATATCTGCTATGTAATTCAGATGAAGGCGAGCCTGGCACATTTAAGGATCGTGACATTATTCGCTACAATCCGCATGCCTTGATTGAGGGCATGGTTATAGGTGCTTACGCAATGGGAGTCACTGTCGGATACAACTATATTCATGGTGAAATTTTTGCTGAGTATGCGCGCTTTGAAGAAGCGCTTGCAGAAGCGCGTGCGGCCGGCATGTTGGGCGACAATATTTGCGGAACCGGTTTTAAATTTCAGTTACACGCATTCCACGGTTACGGCGCATATATTTGCGGTGAAGAGACTGCATTGCTTGAGTCACTGGAAGGGAAAAAAGGCCAACCCCGATTCAAGCCACCTTTTCCTGCCAGTTTCGGTTTATATGGCAAGCCGACCACGATCAATAATACTGAAACATTTGCAGCGGTACCTTTCGTATTTCGCCTTGGTGGCGAAGCTTATGCGGCAATAGGCAAACCGAATAACGGCGGCACCAAGATTTTCTCGGTTTCAGGCGATGTGGTAAGACCCGGCAACTATGAGATTCCATTGGGCACGCCGTTTGCCACTTTGCTGGACCTGGCTGGAGGTATGCGCGATGGAAGAAAAATCAAGGCAGTTATTCCAGGTGGGTCATCGGCGCCAGTCATAATTGGTGATGCCATGATGGCTACTGACATGGATTACGATTCGATCGCTAAGGCTGGCTCGATGCTGGGTTCTGGTGCGGTGATCGTTTTGGATGAAACCAGATGCATGGTCAAATCGTTGCTACGTTTAGCCTACTTTTATTTTGAGGAATCGTGCGGACAATGTACCCCATGCCGGGAAGGTACCGGCTGGATGTATCGAATGGTACATAGAATCGAGCATGGCGAAGGCCGACCGGAAGATTTGGATATTCTCAATTCCGTTGCCGACAACATTCAGGGGCGCACGATTTGCGCGCTGGGTGATGCTGCAGCAATGCCGGTACGCGCATTTATCAAGAATTTCCGTGAAGAGTTTGAATATCACATCGAGCATAAGCATTGCTTGGTGCCCGCATACTTATAAGCCAGGTTAGGTAAAAGTAAAGCCATGGTCGAAATTGAAATAGACGGTATAAAAGTCGAAGTGCAAGAAGGCAGCATGGTTATGGATGCCGCGAATAAACTTGGCACCTATATTCCACACTTTTGCTATCACAAGAAATTGTCGATCGCAGCAAACTGCCGCATGTGCCTGGTCGAGGTTGAAAAAGCGCCCAAGCCATTGCCAGCATGTGCAACACCTGTGACATCCGGAATGATCGTGCGCACGAAGAGTGAGAGTGCTGTCAAGGCCCAAAAAGGGGTGATGGAGTTCTTATTGATAAACCATCCATTGGATTGTCCGATTTGCGATCAAGGCGGTGAATGTCAACTTCAGGATCTGGCTGTCGGCTATGGTGCTTCTTCCTCACGTTACCACGAAGAAAAACGCGTCGTATTTCATAAAGACGCCGGCCCACTGATTTCGATGGAAGAAATGACGCGCTGCATACACTGCACGCGTTGCGTTCGTTTCGGCCAGGAAATCGCTGGCGTGATGGAACTTGGCATGCTCAATCGTGGTGAACATGCCGAAATTACTGCATTTGTAGGCAAGACAGTTGACTCTGAATTATCTGGCAACATGATTGATTTATGTCCAGTAGGGGCGCTGACTTCAAAACCTTTCCGTTACACCGCGCGTACTTGGGAATTATCACGGCGCAAATCTGTTAGCCCTCATGATGGCTTGGGAGCGAATCTTGTCGTGCAAGTTAAAAACAATAGGGTAATGCGTGTTCTGCCGCTCGAAAACGAGGGTATTAATGAATGCTGGCTGTCGGATAAGGATCGTTTTTCGTATGAAGGTTTAAACAGCGAAGATCGCCTTACCAAGCCGATGATCAAGCAGGGTGACCATTGGCAGGAAACGGATTGGCAGACCGCACTAGAATATGTTGCTCATGGCTTGCGAAATATTAAGGATGAGCATGGTGCTGATGCGATTGCGGCGCTTGCCACGCCGTATTCAACTCTTGAAGAACTATCGTTGCTACAAAAAATTATCAGAGGAATAGGTTCTGATAATGTCGATTTTCGCCTACGTCAATCGGATTTTTCGCTTGATGGAAAAATTACGCCTTGGCTAGGCATGTCGATTGCAGAGTTTGCACAGTTAAAGCAAATTTTTGTAGTCGGTTCATTTTTACGCAAAGATCATCCACTCCTGGCATCACGTTTGCGTCAGGCAGTCAAACTAGGAGCAAAGTTAAATATTTTGCATGCCACCGACGATGACTTATTAATTCCTGTTTCAAATAAACTTATCCAAGCACCGACCGAATGGTTGGCTGGGCTAGGCGAAATCATTGCTGCAGTCGCGCAAGAAAAAAATATCACTGTTCCTACCCAATTTGCCAGTGTGCATCCATCCAGTGAGGCAAAAAATATTGCTTCTGGATTGTTGTTGGATGTACCTAAAGCAATTTTCCTTGGTAATACCGCTTCCCAACATCCGCAGGCCTCACAATTGCATGCAGCTGTAGAGTGGCTTTCCGATAATACTGGTTCGAAATTTGGCTACCTGACGGAAGCTGCCAACACTGTAGGTGGTTACCTGGCAAATGCAATTCCCACCAGTGGAGCTAATGCCGCACAGGCTTTCGATGTACCTCGCAAGGCATACCTGTTGTTGAATGTAGAGCCTGCTGTCGATTGTGCTAATCCGCAAATGGCGAACGCCGCTTTGGAGCAGGCTCAAATGGTAGTGGTGATGTCCGCCTTTAAACATGCTCTTGATTATGCTGATGTCTTGCTTCCAATCGCGCCTTTCACAGAAACTTCCGGCTCATTCGTGAACTGTGAAGGGCGTGTACAAAGTTTCAATGGCACGGTTAAACCACTTGGCGAAGCACGACCTGGCTGGAAAGTGCTGCGGGTATTGGGCAACTTGCTCGATATACCTGCATTTAATTATGAATCCTCTGAAGTTATTCGTGATGAGATTATTGGCGATGGAATTATTTCTGGACGTCTGAATAACAACGCTAACGCACAATTGAATGCACTGATCACGGAAACCCCCGGCCTTCAGCGGATTACAGATGTGCCGATCTATTTCACAGATGCGATAGTGCGACGTGCTGTTTCGCTTCAAAAGACTTCCGATGGGGCGGCACCAGTAGCTTATTTGTCGGCGACTTTGTTTGCAAAGCTTGGATTGCAAAATAATGCCTGTGTCGTCGTGCGCCAAGGTGCGGGTAGCGCCATATTGAAAGCCGCAATTGGGGTCGGTCAGCCAGAACATGTAGTAAGAGTGGCGGCTGGGCATCCTTCGACAGCAATGCTTGGTGCAATGTTTGGTACTGTTTCTGTGGAGCGTGCCTGATGGGTCAAATGCTTGTCACAATTCAAGCGACTGGACAAAATTTCTTTGGTTTCTGGTGGCCTTTGGTATGGGACTTGGTGAAAATAATTTGTATCGTACTGCCTGTTATGGCTTGCGTTGCTTATTTGACACTATGGGAGCGCAAATTGATTGGCTGGATGCATGTACGCATAGGGCCCAATCGAGTAGGTCCTGCCGGTCTGCTGCAGCCGATTGCAGATGCGCTGAAACTATTGCTGAAAGAAATTATTGTCCCGGCAAAAGCAAATAAAATGTTATTTGTGATCGCGCCTATCATGACAATTATGCCGGCATTAGCAGCTTGGGCGGTTATCCCATTTGGTCCTGAGACTGTCTTGGCGAACGTAAACGCGGGGTTGTTATTTGTTATGGCGATAACCTCTCTGGAAGTATATGGCGTCATTATTGCCGGATGGGCATCCAATTCAAAGTATGCATTTTTAGGAGCGATGAGAGCTTCCGCTCAAATGATCTCTTATGAGATAGCTATGGGATTTGTGTTGGTAATTGTACTGATGGTTTCAGGAAGTCTTAATATTATTGATATTGTGATGACTCAGTCCAGCGGTTATTTCGCTGACAAAGGGCTGAATTTTCTTTCATGGAACTGGCTTCCCTTGTTTCCGATGTTTGTTGTCTATGTGGTTTCAGGCATTGCAGAGACTAATCGGCATCCATTCGATGTAGTGGAGGGTGAATCGGAAATTGTTGCTGGTCACTTGGTTGAATATTCTGGAATGTCATTTGCTATGTTCTTCCTGGCTGAATATGCCAACATGATTCTAATCTCTGCGCTGGCATCATTGATGTTCCTAGGTGGGTGGGCATCACCAATCAATTCCGTTTTGCTTAATTGGGTTCCAGGATGGATCTGGCTAGGAATCAAGACATTCTTGGTAGTGTCGATTTTTATATGGGCGCGCGCTTCTTTCCCACGTTATCGCTACGATCAAATTATGCGTCTCGGTTGGAAAGTATTTATTCCGCTAACTTTGGCGTACTTGGTTATTGTTGCTATCTGGATGCAGACGTCTTTGAATATTTGGAAGTAATTGGAAGGTGAGGCTGATAGCTTATGGAAGCCGTTAAGGATTTTTTTGGTAGCTTAATGCTCCGAGAGTTGCTCAAAGGTTTGGCATTGACCGGACGATATTTGTTCGCGCGCAAGATTACGATTCAGTTTCCAGAAGAAAAAACGCCGCTGTCGCCCCGCTTTCGCGGACTACATGCGTTACGTCGTTATCCTAATGGTGAAGAACGTTGTATTGCATGCAAACTATGCGAAGCAGTTTGCCCTGCTATGGCAATTACGATCGAATCTGATCAGCGCGCGGATGGAACAAGAAGAACCACTCGCTATGATATTGATTTGACAAAATGTATTTTTTGCGGTTTTTGCGAAGAATCTTGTCCAGTTGATTCAATTGTAGAAACGCACATTCTTGAATACCACGGTGAAAAACGCGGTGATTTGTATTACACAAAAGAAATGCTGTTAGCTATCGGTGACCGCTATGAAAATGAAATCGCTGCAGCCCGCGCAGCTGATGCCGCGTATCGTTAATTTGGTCCTTTATTTGGCTTGTTATGGAATTTAAAACCGTCCTTTTCTATATTTTTTCGGCGATATTGGTTATTGCTGCAACACGCGTTGTCACCGCCCGTAATCCGGTACATTCAGCACTTTTTCTTGTGCTGTCTTTTTTTTCCGCGGCCGCACTCTGGATGTTGCTCAAGGCCGAGTTTTTAGCGATAGTACTGGTACTGGTCTATGTCGGCGCAGTGATGGTGCTTTTTTTATTTGTGGTAATGATGCTTGACATTAATTTAGACAAAATGCGTGAAGGTTTCTGGGGATATTTTCCTTTAGCTGCAACTATAGGTGTGATAATCGCGTTAGAAATGGCTGCTGTGTTAATGCGTGGGTTCTGGATGCCAGAACCGCTGATTCCAGTTGCTTCTGACATGATTGGCAATACCAGGGAATTAGGGAAATTAATTTATACACAATATATTTATGCATTTGAAATTGCAGCCGTAATTCTTCTAGTTGCTATCATTGCAGCTGTTGCCCTGACATTGCGGCGCCGTAAAGACAGCAAACATTTCCACCCATCGGATGCCGTGAAAGTGAAGCGGAATGATCGTATCCGTATTGTGAGCATGAAGTCAGAATCTGATCGTTCAAAGGATATTAATCCGTCTAAATTACCTGACGCAATCTCTGGAACAGAGCAGAAATAAGGATTTCGAAAAATGACATTATCACTAGCGCATTATCTAATTCTCGGCGCAATATTATTTTCGATTTCAATTGTTGGTATCTTTTTAAATCGAAAAAATATTATTGTTTTGCTTATGGCAATAGAGTTAATGTTGCTTGCTGTTAATATGAATTTCATCGCCTTTTCTCATTATTTGGGAGATGCTGCTGGCCAGATTTTTGTTTTCTTCATTTTGACAGTGGCTGCGGCTGAATCAGCAATCGGCCTCGCCATTCTGATAGTTTTATTCCGAAATATGAACACTATTAATGTTGAAGATATGGATTCTCTCAAAGGATAACAATCAGATTTTCTGAAATAGACTTTCTGAAATTAACATAAGGGTCATCATGGTGGGGCAACTTAACCCTAATTTATTACTTATCGTTCCATTGGCGCCCTTTGCAGGGTCTATCATAGCAGGACTTTTCGGTACCAAATTCTTTGGTAATGTTGTTGGTCGGGAGGCATCTCACACCGTAACAATACTGGGTGTATTGATTGCCTTTGTCCTGTCTTCCATGACATTAAGTGAGGTGATGAACGGAGCTTCGTTCAATGGCACTATATATAACTGGATGACCATTGCTGGATTGAAATTTGAAATCGGATTTCTGATTGACAGCCTTACCGCCTTGATGATGTGCGTAGTCACTTTCGTCTCATTGATGGTGCATATCTACACTATCGGTTACATGAGGGATGACGAAGGGTATAACCGTTTCTTTTCCTATATCTCCCTGTTTACATTTGCAATGTTGATGCTTGTCATGAGTAACAATTTATTGCAATTATTTTTTGGCTGGGAAGCCGTGGGCTTAGTTTCTTACTTGTTAATCGGCTTCTGGTTCAAAAGACCGACCGCTACCGCTGCCAGCATGAAAGCATTTCTGGTAAATCGAGTGGGTGACTTTGGTTTTATTCTTGGAGTTGGCCTATTGGTGGCATATACGGGGTCACTCAATTACGGAGAAATTTTTGCTCAAAAACAGGAATTAGCAAAAATGTTACTACCAGGCACGGAATGGTTGTTAATAACAGTTGCCTGTATCTGTTTATTTATTGGTGCAATGGGAAAGTCAGCTCAGTTTCCGTTACATGTCTGGCTACCTGACTCGATGGAAGGTCCTACACCAATATCTGCCTTGATTCATGCCGCGACAATGGTCACTGCTGGGATTTTTATGGTGGCCCGGATGTCACCATTGTTTGAGTTGTCGGATACAGCGTTGTCATTTGTCTTGATTATTGGCTCAATTACTGCATTGTTTATGGGCTTTCTCGGAGTTATCCAAAACGATATTAAACGGGTTGTTGCTTATTCTACCTTGTCCCAATTAGGTTATATGACAGTGGCCTTGGGTGCTTCAGCATATTCGGTTGCTATATTCCATGTGATGACGCATGCCTTCTTCAAGGCATTATTATTCCTGGCTGCAGGTTCAGTAATTATCGGAATGCATCATGTGCAAGATATACGCAATATGGGCGGCTTGAGAAAATACATGCCTATTACTTGGATTACATTCCTGCTTGGTTCACTGGCATTGATTGGCACGCCTTTTTTCTCAGGGTTCTACTCAAAAGATAGCATTATAGAAGCGGTTCATAATTCAACGATTTACGGCTCTGGTTTTGCTAGTTTCGCGGTACTAGCTAGTGTGTTCGTAACAGCATTTTATTCATTTCGACTGTATTTCCTGGTGTTTCACGGTAAGGAACGCTTTGGACGAGTACACGACAAAGGCATCCACCATGATGAGTCACATGGATTGGCCTTAGGACAAAAACCACATGAGTCTCCATTTGTTGTGACTCTGCCGCTTATATTCTTAGCAATTCCATCCGTTATTATTGGTTACTTCGCCATCGGGCCAATGCTGTTTGGAGATTTCTTTAAGGATGTGATTTTTGTTGCCGATGCACATGCGGCAATGGCGGAAATTTCAAAAGAATTTCATGGGCCGATTGCAATGGCGATTCACTCATTCACCACCGCTCCCGTCTTTCTCGCAGTTGCAGGGGTCGTGAGCGCATATTATTTTTATATGGTGAACCCTCGTATTCCTGCATACATTAAGGATAAATCAGGCCCAATTTATAACTTACTGGATAATAAATATTATCTGGATACGTTTAATGAAGTGGTTATCGCTGGTGGTGCTCGTTTACTCGGTAATGGTTTATGGAGTATTGGTGATAAAACCTTAATTGACGGATTTCTAGTTAATGGCAGTGCTAAATTAATTCGCTTGTTATCGATATTTTCCAGAAAAATCCAGTCGGGATATCTTTATCACTACGCCTTCGTAATGATCCTCGGCGTTTTAGGCTTTTTAATTTATTTCATGCCTTTTCCGTTTGCTAAATAAGCTGGCCAACAATATCCATGATGCAATCAACTTTCCCACTTTTGAGCTTAGCGATTTGGAGTCCTATCGCTTTTGGTATCTTTATTTTGGCATTTGGTCGTGATGACAATCCCGGTTTGGTTCGGATTGCATCACTGATTGGTGCGGTTGCAAGCTTCTTTGTTACGTTACCTCTACTTCAGGGTTTCGATAACGCTGCGCATGGCATGCAATTTGTTGAGAAACATAGTTGGATTGACCGCTTCAATATCAATTATTCTCTTGGTATTGATGGCATCTCCATATGGTTCGTCGTTCTGACATCTTTCATTACAGTAATTGTTGTTATCTCAGCATGGGAAGTAATCGAGAAAAAAGTTGCCCAATATATGGGGGCTTTTCTGATCTTATCCGGCTTGATGGTCGGTGTTTTTTGTGCGTTGGATGGCATGTTATTTTATGTTTTCTTTGAATCAACTCTCATTCCGATGTTTATCATTATCGGTATATGGGGCGGCGCGAATCGTGTCTACGCAGCTTTCAAGTTCTTTCTCTATACGCTGATGGGTTCTCTGTTAACGTTGTTAGCAATTCTGTATCTTTATACCAAGACAGATAGTTTTGACATCTTGGTATGGCATGAATTCCCACTGACGTTATCTGTTCAAATATTTATTTTTCTTGCGTTCCTCATGGCTTTTGCTGTCAAGGTTCCGATGTGGCCAGTACATACTTGGTTGCCAGATGCCCACGTTGAGGCACCTACTGGTGGATCGGTTGTGCTCGCAGCAATTATGCTGAAACTGGGTGCTTACGGTTTTCTACGCTTTTCTTTGCCAATTACGCCGGACGCTAGCCACTATCTGTCTGGCTTCATGATTGTCTTATCCCTGATAGCCGTGATTTATATCGGGTTGGTTGCAATGGTACAGAAAGATATGAAGAAACTGGTAGCCTATTCGTCAATTGCGCATATGGGATTTGTGACACTGGGTTTTTTCATGTTTAATGATTTATCGGTGCAGGGTGGCATTGCTCAGATGATTTCGCATGGCTTTGTTTCGGCCGCCATGTTTCTTTGTGTTGGCGTGCTTTATGATCGTATGCATTCGCGTGAGATCGCCGATTATGGCGGGGTGATAAATACCATGCCGAAATTTGCTGCTTTTTTTGTTCTATTTTCCATGGCAAATTCCGGCTTGCCGGCAACATCCGGGTTTGTTGGTGAGTTTATGGTGATTTTAGGTGCCGTGAAATTCAATTTCTGGATAGGTATGTTCGCTGCAACTGCTCTTATTTTAGGGGCAGCATATTCTCTCTGGATGGCCAAGCGCGTTATATTTGGTGATATTGCAAACGAGCGTGTAAGGCAATTGCCGGATATTAATAAACGTGAATTTTTCATGCTTGCCTTATTAGCCATAGCAGTAATTGGAATGGGGTTATACCCTGCCCCATTTACGGATGTAATGCAAACGTCTGTCACAGACTTATTGAAACATGTCGCTATCTCAAAAGTGAACTAGAACAGTGCATATATACGAGGCGACTTAAATGAATACCATGAATCTAACTTTACTGTATCCCGAAGTATTTCTTGTTGTTGCTGCATCGGCAATTTTGCTCATTGATATGTTTCTGTCAGATGAGAAGCGTTACATTACCTATGCCTTGTCTTTATTGACTTTGCTGGGATGTGTGTTGCTGAACCTGAACTTACTAAATTCCGGCGTCACTGGTTATACTTTTCATAATATGTTTGTGACAGATTCGATGTCAAATTTATTGAAAATGTTTTCTTATCTGGCCGTTGGCCTGACGTTAATATATTCACGTCAATATGTAACTGAGCGAGGAATGGTGGGCGGTCATCTTGGCGGTGAATTTTATGTTCTGACTCTGTTTGCGTTGTTAGGGCAGATGATTATGATTTCAGGTAATAATTTTCTTATTATTTATCTGGGACTGGAGTTAATGTCATTGTCTTTGTTTGCTTTGGTAGCACTGCGTCGTGAACATAAAATTTCGACTGAAGCGGCAATGAAATATTTCATTCTGGGTGCGATGGCATCTGGATTCTTGCTTTATGGTATGTCAATGTTATATGGTGCAACCGGTTCTCTTGATCTGACAGAAATTGCTAAAGTTACTGCCACAGGTGCTGTAGATAGAACTGTATTGGTTTTTGGTGTGGTTTTTTTAGTTTCCGGCCTAGCGTTCAAACTCGGTGTGGTTCCCTTTCACATGTGGGTACCTGACGTCTACCAAGGGGCTCCGACTGCAGTAACACTGTTGTTGGGTGGTGCTCCGAAATTGGCAGCTTTTGCAATTTTTATCCGATTACTAGTTGACGGACTTTTGCCATTGGCATTTGACTGGCAGCAAATGATTGTTATTTTGTCAGTTTTATCAATGGCAGTCGGGAATATTGCTGCCATCGCTCAGACTAATTTGAAGAGGATGCTCGCTTATTCCACCATTTCCCAAATGGGGTTTATGTTACTGGGGTTATTGTCAGGCGTCGTTGGTGGAAGTGCCGCACCTGCTGCTAATGCCTATAGTTCAGCCATGTTTTACACCATTACTTATGTACTAACTACACTTGGCACATTTGGCGTCATCATGCTGTTGTCGCGCAAGGGTTTTGAAGCTGAAAATCTGAATGATTTTAAAGGTCTGAATCAGCGTAGCCCATGGTTTGCCTTTGTCATGATGCTGCTTATGTTTTCATTGGCTGGCATTCCGCCAATGATGGGTTTTTACGCCAAGCTGTCCGTTATACAAGCGGTTTTGGGAACCGGGCAGACCTGGTTGGCGCTTGTGGCAATATTATTTTCTTTGATAGGCGCTTTCTTTTACGTGCGTGTTGTTAAGCTTATGTATTTTGATGAGGCAATTGATAAGTCTCCAATTGTAGTCAACAAAGATATGCATATAGCACTTAGCCTGAATGCCATTATTGTTCTTGGAATCGGGCTGATGCCTGGCGCTTTGATGGCGCTGTGTATAAATGCAATGCGTAAAATTCTGGGCGTTTGAGGCTACAGGGGCCTAGTTTATGAATGCGACTTTCTCGGTTTGGGTAATGATCATATTGGCGATATTTTCTGCTAATCTACCGTTTTTAAATGAGCGTTTTCTTGCAATCATCCCCATTCGTCGATCGGAAAAACCTTTTTGGCTGCGTTTAATAGAGCTAGTGATTTTATATTTTGTCATAGGCTTTATTGCACGTTTGCTAGAAGCTCAGATGGGCAATGTTTCTGACCAAAAATGGGAATTCTTTGCCATCACATCTTTTCTGTTTCTGGTTTTAGCCTACCCTGGCTTTGTTTTACGTTATTTACGTAAGTAATTATTGGAATTTCTCTTCAGTTTACAATCCAGTTCGTTAAAAACAGACCTTCATTTTCAATATGGACGATAAGCATCTTAAAGAAATTAAAATTGAAGGAGAAGTTGCTTTCGATGGCAATTTTCTCAAGGTGCAAAACGATACCATTAGATTGCCTGATGGAAAAATATCGTCAAGAGAATATATCAGGCACCCGGGTGCTGTAGTTATTCTTCCGTTATTTGATGATAATTCAGTATTGCTCGAGCGCCAGTTTCGCTACCCGTTGAATCGAGTATTTATAGAATTTCCAGCAGGAAAAATAGACCAAAATGAAGTTTCATTAGCAACAGCCAAGCGTGAGTTGCAAGAAGAAACTGGCTACACCGCATCTGACTGGACGTTTGTTTGTACTATCCATAATGCGATAGCATATTCGGACGAATACCTCGATATTTTTATGGCGCGCGGTCTGCAGGTGGGAATCGCTAAATTGGATGACGGGGAATTTTTAGAAACTTTCAGAACCCCTATGAGCGAGTTGTTGGCATGGGTTCGCGAAGGTAAGATTACGGATGTGAAGACAATCATAGGTGCATTTTGGCTGGACAAGATTAGCACTGGGCAGTGGCTCTGATAATTATTTTGCCTACAATATAAAAGCCGCTGACTGCGGCTTTTATATTGTGTTTTACATGTTGGTATAGTTTGGCCCGTCACCGCCTTCAGGAGTGACCCAAACGATGTTTTGAGTTGGGTCTTTGATATCGCAGGTTTTGCAGTGTACACAGTTTTGCGCATTGATTTGCAGTTTGTCTTCACCCTCGTTTGTTTTGATGAATTCATACACACCTGCCGGGCAGTAGCGCGCTTCAGGGCCGGCATATTCTGCCAGATTAATACGCACTGGCACAGTTGGGTCTTTGAGCGTCAGATGAATGGGTTGGTCTTCTGCATGATTAGTATTCGATATGAAGACCGATGACAAGCGATCAAAGGTGAGTTTGCCATCCGGTTTGGGGTATTTGATTGGCTTACATTCCGCTGCCGGACGCAAACACGTATGGTCTGCATGCTTGTGATGTAGCGTCCATGGAGCTTTGCCGCGAAAAACAACCTGGTCAATTCCGACCAAAATAGTGCCAGCGTAGAGGCCTTTGCCCATCATTGGTTTGAAGTTGCGTGCCTTGTAAAGTTCTTCATGCAGCCAGGATTGTTCAAAAGCGGTTTCGTAAGCTGACAGCGCATCATGCTGACGTTTAGCTGATAAGGCTTCAAATGCAGCTATAGCGGCCAACATTCCAGTTTTAATGGCGGCATGACTACCTTTGATTCGGCTTGCATTCAGAAATCCAGCCTCACAGCCTATCAATGCGCCGCCAGGGAATGCCAATTTCGGCAGGGATTGCAAGCCGCCGGCTGTAATGGCGCGCGCACCGTATGCAAGGCGTCTACCCCCTTCAAAGAATTTTCGAATTTCAGGATGCGTTTTGTAACGCTGGAATTCTTCATAGGGCGACAGATACGGATTTTCATAAGAAAGACCAACAACGTACCCTACTGCTACCTGATTATTATCCATATGGTAGAGAAATGAACCGCCATAGGTTTGATTGTCCAGCGGCCAGCCAGCAGTATGAATCACAAGGCCAGGTTGATGCAAGGCTGGATCTATTTCCCATAGTTCTTTGATGCCAAGACCATAAGTTTGTGGATCTTTACCTTTATTAAGGTCAAACTTTTGCATTAATTGCTTGCCCAGGTGCCCACGTGAGCCCTCTGCAAACAATACGTATTTTGCGTGCAACTCCATGCCGATCTGAAAGGCATCAGTTGGCTGGCCGGCACGATTGACGCCCATGTTACCGGTTGCAACCCCTTTGACCGAACCATCCTCGTTATACAGAACTTCCGCAGCGGCAAACCCAGGAAAAACTTCGACGCCCAGGATTTCAGCTTGCTGGCCTAGCCAGCGCACGACATTTGCTAATGAAATGATGTAATTGCCATGGTTCTGGAAGCAGCCGGGTAACATCCAGTTCGGTGTTTTGTAGGATTTGGTCTCACTCAAAAACAAAAAACGGTCTTCGCTGACCTGGATGTCGAGGGGAGCACCGCGTTCTTTCCAGTCAGGAAAGAGTTCCGTCATCGCTTGAGGATCCATGACGGCACCCGACAGAATGTGCGCGCCCAATTCGCCACCTTTTTCAAGCACGCAAACCGAGATGTCGGTATCGGATGCAACGGCAAGTTGTTTAAGTTTGATGGCAGCGGCTAATCCGGCAGGGCCGCCTCCGACGATGACAACGTCATACTCCATTGTTTCGCGAGGTCCGTATTGCGCGACTATGTCTTGGTCTTGTGTATTATTTTGTTCCATGCTCTCACCAATATAAATATAAATATCGAACGAACGTGCTAATTAATAGGGATTCTCCAATAATAAGCTAGATACTGCAATCTAATCGCTGCTGATTCATGTAATCATTGAAATATATGAATTTGTTAATAGAAGCGATCACAAGATAAACCATTGGGAGAAATTCGTGGGTATTGAAGTTAATTTTGAAGGAAAAATTGCTCTGATAACTGGCGCGTCCAGTGGTCTCGGGGCGCGTTTTGCGAAAGTCATGGCGAAGGCAGGGGCGCAGGTAGTACTTGCTTCACGCAGAATTGACCGCTTGAAAGAGTTGCGCGCGGAAATTGAAGCTGAAGGCGGCGCGGCGCATGTAGTCTGCCTGGACGTGACCGATTATGCCAGTATTAAATCGGCAATTGCTCACGCCGAAACCGAAGCCGGACCAATTGACATACTGGTTAATAATTCTGGTGTTTCCACTACACAGAAGCTGCTTGATGTAACACCAGAGGATTATGCCTACGTGATGGATACTAATCAGCGCGGAGCATTCTTTGTTGCTCAGGAGACCGCAAAACGCATGATTGCACGCGCCAAGGGAGACCCGAATAAGCAACATCGCATCATCAATATTGCTTCCGTCGCAGGCTTGCGTGTATTGCCGAAAATCGGAATTTATTGCATGAGCAAGGCGGCTGTGGTGCATATGACAAAATCCATGGCGGTGGAGTGGGGCAGATATGGTATTAACGTCAATGCAATTTGTCCTGGATATATTACGACCGAAATTAATGCCGAGTATTTCGCCAGTGAAGAAGGACGGAAGTTAATCAACATGCTGCCACGAAGAAGAGTCGGTTTACCAGAGGACCTGGACGGTTTGTTGCTGCTTCTTGCCGGGGACGAGTCGCGTTTTATTAACGGTACAATTATTACGGCGGATGATGGCATGAGTGCCGAATAAACCACATAATTTATTTATTCAATAGACTTATCCAACCGCCTCAATTTCTAGACATCATGCATAAAAAACTGGTTCACACTACGCGCATCGCGATTCGCTGGGGCGACATGGATGCGATGGGACACGTCAACAATACGGTGTATTTTCGCTACCTCGAGCAGGCCCGTATCGAATGGCTTACAGCCATTGGCTGCGCCCCTGATCCGACTGCCGAAGGCCCTGTAATCGTCAATGCCCATTGCAGCTTCAATAAACAGTTGAAATATCCGGGCGAGATTGAAATCTTGACATATGTGGGGCCGCCAGGACGATCAAGTTTTGAAACCATTCAAGAAATCCGTCGTGTCGATTCAGCGGACATAATATATGCGCACGGTGGCGCTAAAGTCGTCTGGGTCCACTTTCCATCCGAAAAATCCACGCCATTGCCCGAACGTGTACGTCAGTTGTTGAGCGACTGACTAATCTTGAGCTCTGGGTACGTCGAGTAATTTCTGAACCAGCTCGCTTGAATTGGCGGCATTCAATTTGCGCATCAATTTGGATCTATGCATTTCCACTGTGCGAGGGCTCAAGTCTAACTGGCGGGCAATCAATTTGCTGGTTTTCCCTTCTACCAATAAGGCTGAAATCTCCCGTTCTCTGGGAGTGAATTTGGCACTGAGTAGCCGCGTCGGGCTAAGGTCTACAAAAGTCCATATGCCGGCCGCGTGTGGATCGCCGCGCAACAGTCCGCGCCCAGTCACACGGCACCAGAACAGTTCGTTATTGGCGCGTTTCATGATGCGTTCATCAGAGTAGTATCCCAGCGCGTTCATGATAGTGACAATGCGCTCGCCTGTGTGTTCAAATTCTCCAGCACTTGGATAAAGGACTTGAAATGACTGGCCGATCAGGTCTTCGGACAAGCAGGTGAACATGGTGCTGAGGTACTCATTGCACACCTGAATGACGCGATTCTGAGATACGCACATTCCGACCGGAGCATCTTGGAAGATTTTTTCAAAATCGATAGGCAAGGTGGAAAGCATAAGTGCCAATGTACCGTTTACAGGTTAAAAAACTGGGATTGTCGTATTTTTACGTATTGCGCCTTTGAATGTGGCATCTTATGCTATCAGGGACGGTAATTACCGCTTTGGTTTTACATACATTTAAAGGGATTTGGTATGAACAAAGTTTATCCTGATGCCGCAACGGCACTGGCCGGCATCGTTCAGAATGGCCAGACTATTGCCGTAGGCGGTTTCGGCCTGTGTGGCATTCCTGAGGCGCTGATTGCCGCCTTGCGGGATTCGGGCGTTAACGAATTAACTGCCATTTCCAATAATGCCGGGGTGGACGGGTTCGGGCTTGGCCAGTTACTGACAACCCGGCAAATCAAAAAAATGATTTCATCCTATGTGGGAGAAAACAAGGAATTTGAGCGTCAATACCTTGCAGGTGAATTGGCGCTGGAATTCACCCCGCAAGGCACGCTGGCCGAGAAATTACGCGCCGGCGGATCCGGTATCCCAGCGTTCTTTACCAAAACTGGCGTTGGCACTATCGTCGCTGAAGGCAAGGAACTACGTGAATTCGATGGGCAACAATACGTGATGGAGCGTTCATTGTCTGCGGATATATCGTTAGTGAAGGCATACAAAGCCGATAAGGCTGGCAATCTGGTTTATCGCAAGACGGCGCGCAATTTCAATCCAAATGTTGCCATGGCCGGCAAGATCACGATAGCTGAAGTTGAGGTACTGGTTGAAATCGGCGAAATCGACCCGGATGATGTTCACACTCCAGGGATTTTCGTGCATCGCATCGTCCTCAATGACAAGCCCGAAAAACGGATTGAACAACGCACGGTTCGCGCAAAAAAGGCAGGAGATTAAAATGGCATGGACTCGTGATGAAATGGCCGCACGCGCGGCGCAGGAACTGCAGGACGGTTTTTATGTAAATCTTGGCATCGGTTTGCCCACTATGGTCGCCAACCATGTGCCTGCTGGCATGGATGTGTGGCTACAATCCGAAAACGGATTGTTGGGTATTGGCCCTTTCCCGACTGATGAAGAGATCGACCCTGACCTGATCAATGCCGGCAAGCAGACCATAACGACCTTGCCGGGATCGTCGATTTTCAGTTCTGCGGATTCTTTTGGCATGATCCGGGGCGGCAAAATCAATCTTGCCATCCTGGGGGCGATGCAGGTATCTGAACACGGCGACTTGGCCAATTGGATGATCCCCGGCAAAATGGTCAAAGGAATGGGCGGCGCCATGGATCTGGTAGCCGGAGTGGGGCGTGTTGTGGTCTTGATGGAACATGTGGCAAAAGCAAAGGATGGCACCGAGTCGCACAAAATTCTCCCGAAGTGCGATTTGCCATTGACCGGAGTAGGCGTGGTCAATCGGATCATTACCGATCTGGGGGTGATCGATGTGACGCCTGCCGGGTTGAAACTGGTGCAACTTGCCCCCGGCGTGAGCTCGGAAGAAATTCAGGCTAAAACCGGTGTTGCGCTGGACGTTACGGCGCTTTGACAGGTAAGGTGGCAGGTATAAAAAATGGGCTTCGGCTCATTTTTTATACGTATCACATGGAAGATAACACGCGCACAGAGCATCCAAAGTGGCATCCACAACTTTATAAATTAAAAAATTTATAGGGAGTATATATAAAAATATGCTACTTTCCGCATATATTAATTGCGATAACAAAAAATACAGGATTTAGTATATTGATATTTCCTAATCTGTACCAAGCTCTGCGGCAGGTTCTGTTGCGCTCAACGGGGGCTCGCTAGTCATCCAACAGGGGCCGTCTTGTGGGTTGTTGTGCTACTCAGGTAAGCGCTGCGGCGCCAGAATAATAGTGGCGCCTTGCGAGGCCGGCGATTGCGCGATTCCCAGTCCGATGCCGGATGTGGAGCCAGCATTTTGCCTTTGAGTGCAATGCCTTGATGTCTTCTGAGCTTGAGAAATTGCGATGATGGCGAACTTGCACCAAGATTTTAAGCACAATGAGCGGTTAAAATGTGGGAACCACAGCAACCAGGCCGCCATTACCATGACGCAACCACACATTAGGACAGTACAGTGCATTTCTCCCAGCGGCTTGCACCGGATGGCCTACAAGGATTGGGGCGAGGTCGATAATCCGAAGGTACTGGTTTGCGTGCACGGAGTTACACGGGTCTCGGATGATTTTGACAATATGGCGCGCGCACTCTGCCAGTCGTACCATGTAATCTGCCCAGACGTAGTTGGGCGCGGGCGCTCGGAAAGGCTGCGCAATCCACTGCACTATCAGATTCCTCAGTATGTCAGCGATATGGTGAGCTTGCTGGCACGCATCACCGCACATCCGGCTGTAACAACAGTCGATTGGTTCGGCACTTCAATGGGCGGTCTGATCGGGATCGGGCTGGCTTCGCTGCCGGATAACCCCATCGGTAAACTGATCCTCAATGATGTCGGGCCGGCTTTGAATAGTGAGGCACTATTACGTATTGGCGACTATATCGGCCAAGCGGTGCGGTTTCAGACTTTCGACGAGGCAGCACAATATATTCGTGAAATTTCAACCACTTTTGGCCCGCACTCCGATGATGAATGGCGCAAACTGGCGTCAGATGTTTTGCGTCAGGATCATGACGGGCGGTGGATTCGTCATTATGATCTGGGCCTGGCTGCAGCATTCAAATCGGCGACGCCAGAGAGTCTGAAGGTTGCCGAGGCGCTGCTGTGGATGGCTTATGATGCGATAAGCTGTCCCACCTTGTTGGTGCGCGGTGCCGAATCCGACCTCTTGTCGCGCCAAACGGCACAGACGATGACGCAGCGCGGACCCAAGGCACGGTTGATTGAATTGCCTGGTATCGGGCATGCGCCGACCTTCACGCATGCAGAGCAGATCAGGATTGTGCAGGATTTTTTACTGGATTAGTTTGCACACTTTGGAAAGGTATTTATGGAAATCAAGCGGTTGCACGTAGGTAAAAGGATGTCCGAGGCAGCCATTCACAACGGTACGGTGTATCTGGCGGGCCAGGTGGCAGCCGATGCTGCGCACGATATTCAGGACCAGACGCGTATGGTTTTAAGCCAAATAGACAGCCTTTTGATACAGGCCGGCAGCGATAAAACCTGCATCCTGATGTGCCAGATTTTTCTCTCCGACCTGAAGAATTTCGATGGCATGAATCAGGTCTGGGAGGCATGGGTTGCGTCTGGCTGCACGCCGCCCCGCGCAACCGTCCAGGCACAACTTGCCAAGCCGGAATGGCTGATCGAAATTGTCATTACGGCAGCACAAATATAGGGCAATAATGGTTTCGGTAGTCACCTCGCAAAACGATATCTCGGGTCAGCTTACAGCCGGACTTTTTGACGCGGACAGTGTGCGTGTTCTGAATGCGCTTGCGTTTGTCGGCCCTTTGTATGCCGAAAAAGAAATCGCAACAGGCCAGTGCGCACTAGAATTTTCGAAAGGCGTGGCAACCACGCTGGCAGCCCTGAAAGTGGATGCCGAAACAATTATTGCCGGGCTGCTGTTTGAGTTGCCGGCGCTGGATCCGGCTGCCGCTGAAAGCATTGAAGCGGGTTTCGGCAAGGATGTGGGTGATCTGGTTACCGGCATGCGGCAATTGATGCGTTTGCGGGAATTGACTTCTGGACAGCAACCAGTTGGCCGGGGTAAAAATGCATCGCAGCAGGCGGCGGCTCAAATTGAAGTGCTGCGCAAGATGCTGCTGTCGATGGCGTCCGATATGCGTGTAGTGCTGGTGCAACTGGCATCACGAGTAACAACCCTGCGCTTTTTTGCGGAGCAGAAATTTTATAACGACACCACGCATCAATATGCGCGCGAAACATTGGATCTGTACGCGCCACTGGCGAATCGTCTGGGTGTTTGGCAATTGAAATGGGAGTTGGAGGATTTATCCTTCCGTTTTCTGGAGCCGGAGAGTTATAAACGCATCGCCAAAATGCTGGAAGAAAAACGCATGGAGCGCGAGGAATTCGTCGGCGATGCAATCGCCAGACTGAAGTTCGAATTGGAATTGGCCGGGGTCAAGGCGGATGTCTCTGGGCGACCCAAGCATATTTACAGCATCTGGAACAAAATGCGCGGAAAATCGCTCGATTTTTCAGAACTGTACGATGTGCGCGCTTTTCGTGTGACAGTCGAAGATGTCAAAACCTGTTACGTCGTGCTGGGGATTGTGCACAATATATGGGCTCCGATTCCGAAAGAATTCGACGACTATATTTCGCGCCCCAAGTCGAACGGTTATCAATCATTGCATACGGTCGTGGTTGCGGAAGACGGCCGCGCACTGGAAGTACAGATCCGTACCGAAGAAATGCACCGTTTCGCCGAATACGGCGTGGCTGCGCACTGGCGTTATAAAGAAACGGGCGGATCGAATTTTTCAGAACGAAAATATGACGAAAAAATTGCTTGGCTAAGGCAGTTGCTGGCATGGAAGAGTGAAGTTGCCGATGCGGTGGTAGGGCAGGAAGAAATTCAGCGTGAGTGGATCGAAAAGCTCAAGTCAGCTACGCTAGATGATCGAATTTACGTATTGACGCCGCAGGCGCGGGTAATTGAACTCCCCAGCGGCGCCACGCCGATTGACTTTGCCTATCATCTGCATACGGATGTCGGGCACCGTTGCCGCGGTGCGCGTATTGACGGTGCGATGGTACCGCTCAACACGCCGCTTAAAAACGGCCAGACAGTTGACGTCGTGACGGCCAAGGGCGCGCCAGGAACAGCAGGGCCGTCGCGTGATTGGCTCGGTGCCGGCTACACTGTGAGTACGCGCGCGCGTTCCAAAGTGCGCGCCTGGTTTAATGCCATAGATCAGCAGGAAACGCTGGCAAGCGGTCGCAGTCTGATTGAAAAAACCCTGCAGCGCGAAGGCAAGACTGCTGTCAATCTGGAAGAGCTTGCGCACAAACTTGGTTTTCCAAAAGTGGACGAGCTTTTTCTAGCCGTCGGAAAAGATGAGTTCAGCCTGCGCAATGTCGAACAGGTGTTGCACGGCGAAGACGCCGGCAAAACAGTCAAAGAAGTAGAGGAGGCCGATGTTACGAATAAGAGTCGCGCCTCCAGCATCACGCAAGGCGCAAAATCGGGCGTGTTGGTGGTTGGTACCGATGGCTTGTTGACTCAGTTGGCGAAATGTTGTCGTCCTGCGCCTCCCGACGACATTGTGGGCTTCGTTACGCGTGGCCATGGCGTTTCAATTCATCGTGCCAGTTGCAAGAATTTTACCGAAATGCGCGTGCAAGCACCCGAACGCATTATTCAAACTGCGTGGGGAGAAGCTGTTCTTGATACGGTTTATCCAGTCGACATCTTTGTGTTGTCGGCTGATCGCCAAGGGTTGCTACGTGATATTTCCGAGATATTTTCGCGAGAAAAAATTAATGTAATAGGCGTAAAAACCCAAAGCGCAAAAGGATTGGCGCGTATGTATTTCACCGCCGAAATCCCTTCAACCGCACATTTGCAAAAAGCGTTGACAGTGATCCGAGAAGTTGCAGGCGTACTGGAAGTCAATCGGTATTAATTGGGGCAATTTACGATCCACTGCTTCATCACTGTCACACCTTCAGGCGAATAGCGAGGCTAATGTGTTGCACGATACGGCATATATTCATGATACAATTCGGCCCGTTGTGATGCAAACTGCGTCTGGTTTTTGCGCGCAAGCAGGCAATAAATATGATCTTTTCCCTGATAGCTCAGTTGGTAGAGCGACGGACTGTTAATCCGCAGGTCCCAGGTTCGAGTCCTGGTCGGGGAGCCAAAATTCAAAGGGTCGGGCGATAATGCTCGGCCCTTTTTGCTTTATTCCGCTGTCCTCCCTCATTGCTTGATGCATATGTCGCAATTGCCGATATTCATCAAAATCTGCACCTGATATGTCTCAGGAGTAATTTTTCTACCCAGCGTCGATTTATAATAGGCCGCGTGCCAATCTCAATTTAATCATGTTTGAGCCGTTATAAGCTGAGGGTATATTGAATCCATTACGTAACTAGAATGGTTGCGTTGCAGGTAGCTATTTTAGTGTTAGCTGGTGGAAAATTTGTCCGACTCTTTCATTTACGTGGAACTGATTTTTTCTGCGTTGAAAAGCTTTTTATCTTTGGCAATTTCTGATTTGTATGAGTATGGATTTGAGAGAGAGTCATAGTATGAAATTAGCGCCTCAAAATAAGCTGGATGGCGTTAAGGAATTCGAATTTACGGCCCGGGATTTCACCAGAGTGAAGGCATTGATTCATCAGCGTGCCGGGATCGCGTTGACGGATACGAAGCAAGAGATGGTGTATAGCCGCCTTGCTCGCCGATTGCGGGCTACCGGTATTGTGTCGTTTGAACAATACCTCGATGACTTGGAGAAAGGTATAGATGACGGCGAGTGGGAAGCGTTTACCAATGCGCTTACCACCAACCTGACTTCCTTCTTCCGCGAGGCGCATCATTTCCCTATTCTGGCTGAGCACATGCGTAATGTGAAAGGGCCAATTGCCATCTGGTGTTCTGCCAGTTCCACTGGAGAAGAGCCTTATTCGATTGCAATAACTGCATGTGATGTGTTCGGCACTTTAAATCCGCCGGTTCATATCATTGCTACCGATATCGATACCAATGTGCTGAACACCGCTTCCCATGGCGTTTATGCAATTGACAAAATAGCGAAAATGCCGCCTGAGCAGGCCAAACGGTTTTTCCTGAGGGGCAAGGGTGAGCAGGATGGGCTGGTAAGAATTCGCCCGGAACTGCGTCAAATGGTCACTTTTAAACAGCTTAATCTGCTGGCTGATAGTTTGCCAATATCGGGTCCATTCGATGCGATTTTTTGTCGCAATGTAATGATCTATTTTGATAAACCAACCCAAAGAAAAATTCTGGATAAGTTCAGGCCGTTGCTGAAGCCTGATGGATTGTTGTTTGCCGGACATTCGGAAAATTTCCTGTATGTATCAGATGCTTTTACTCTGCGAGGAAAAACAGTGTACGAGTTGGCATCCCCTGCGGTAAATATGAGAAATTCGTTATGAGTCAGATGTTCGAAGAGCAATTTGCCGCTAATGTTTACTACGACAGAACATTTGATTGTGAGGCAGCTAAAATATTGCCCGGTGAATATTATTGTACGAGTAGGGACATGTTGATTGTAACGGTGCTGGGTTCGTGCGTATCGGCCTGCATCCGTGATCGCGTATCCGGTATTGGGGGCATGAATCACTTCATGCTGCCAGACGGCAGCGGCAACGATGGAAATAGTCCTGTTTCTGCATCCATGCGCTATGGCGCCTATGCGATGGAAGTGCTGATCAATCAACTTCTGAAGCTAGGAGCGCGGCGTGAAAACATGGAAGCCAAGGTGTTTGGTGGTGGCAATGTTTTGGCTGGCTTTACCTCGATCAATGTCGGAGAGCGCAATGCGCAGTTCGTCCGGGATTTTCTGCATATGGAAAATATGCGAATAACGGCAGAAGACCTTAACGACATATATCCGCGCAAAGTCTATTTTTTTCCCAGGACAGGGAAAGTCTTGGTCAAAAAACTCAAGCAAACGCATAATGACACGCTCGCCATGCGCGAGCATGCCTATGCCAGCCGACTCAAGACGAGTCCGGTTGGTGGTGAAGTTGAACTTTTCTGATACCGGATTACTGGCACAACGGTGCTTAGCATGGGAAGCATTTTTATGAAAATCAAAGTTCTGATCGTAGATGATTCAGCTTTAATTCGCAGTGTCATGCGCGAGATTATCAGTAGCCAATCGGACATGGAAGTCGTTGGCGTCGCACCAGACCCGATTGTGGCGCGAGAGATGATCAAAAAAATAAATCCGGATGTCCTTACGCTCGATGTCGAGATGCCAAAAATGGATGGTCTGGATTTCCTTGAAAAATTAATGCGCTTGCGGCCGATGCCAGTGATCATGGTTTCATCTCTAACCGAACGCGGCTCGGAAATTACCATGCGTGCGCTGGAACTGGGCGCGGTGGATTTTGTCACCAAGCCAAAGTTATCCATTCAAAGCGGCATGCTTGAGTACACGGACCTAATTGCAGACAAAATTCGCATTGCATCCCGTGCCAAAATCAAGTCCCATTCTATTGCTGCAAACGACTCCGCCAAGTTAACGGATGTGCCGTTACCTCTGATCCGTAATCCGCTGGTCAGTAGCGAGAAGCTCATTATTATTGGCGCTTCTACCGGAGGCACAGAGGCAATCAAGAGCTTTCTCATGCAAATGCCGTCAGACTGCCCGGGGATTTTGATCACACAGCATATGCCTGAGGGCTTTACGCGATCGTTTGCGCAACGCCTTGATGGCTTGTGCAAGATTTCCGTCAAGGAGGCTGAAGGTGGAGAGCGGGTTCTTCCCGGACATGCTTATATTGCACCTGGACACTCGCACTTGCTACTCACGCGCAGCGGCGCGAACTACGTAACCCAGCTTGATCAGGGCCCTGCGGTGAATCGTCATCGGCCCTCGGTTGATGTATTGTTCCAGTCGGCAGCAAATTGCGCAGGTAAAAATGCGATGGGAGTGATTCTTACCGGAATGGGAAAGGATGGTGCGGCTGGAATGCTGGAAATGCGCAAGGCAGGTGCGTACAATTTTGCCCAGGATGAAGCCAGTTGCGTCGTCTTTGGCATGCCGCGTGAAGCTATTGCCATTGGCGCTGTGCATGAAGTCGCACCTTTAGGCGAATTGCCGCGTAAAGTTCTGGAACTTTTGAATGCGTCAGGTAATCGCGCACTCAGAGTTTGAGCTAACACACGCGTTGTGTTGCTGGCACAAAGTTGCTGAGACAAAGTTGTCGATAAAGCTTATTAATGAATTGGTAATCTGTTTTTGTAAAATGAATGGGGCGATATATGGCTGGTCCAAATACGAAATTTTTGGTTGTCGACGATTTTTCAACAATGCGGCGCATTATCCGCAACCTGCTTAAAGAACTTGGATATACCAACGTCGATGAGGCAGAAGATGGCGTCATGGGATTATCCAAATTGCGTAATGAACAGTTCGATTTTGTAGTGTCGGACTGGAACATGCCTAACATGGATGGACTTGAGATGCTGAAAAACATCCGGGCTGATCCTGCATTATGCAAGTTACCGGTTTTAATGGTCACAGCAGAAGCGAAAAAAGAAAATATCATCGCAGCAGCGCAGGCCGGAGCAAGCGGTTATGTGGTAAAACCATTCACTGCGGCAACTCTTGACGAGAAGCTCAGTAAAATCTTTGAAAAACTTGAAAAAGCCGGATCCTGAGTGCTGTGAGTCACTTTTTGCAATCTATAAATATATTATTTTATACGGAGTATTACCTAAAAATAAGGCTTCTCCGCTTGTTATATGTGCAAATATAAAAATACACATATAAGTATATATTTTTAGACGCGAAAAGAGATTGCTCAACCGAAATCGGGCGAGAAGGCACGCGGTGGAGGTGGCAGGTGGCCTTTTCATATCGTTTTTTTAAATAATAATTCCAAGAATGAGATACGCGCAAACACACTATGCCTGACGAAAATTTCATCATCCGTGACCCGTTGCTTGATTCAAAGCACAATGTAATCGGTTATGCGTTGAGTTGGGCTACTCGGTATCCAGAAAGCTATTTATCTGAAGAACGCCACGCTACCTGCATTGCTGAAATGAGCGATGCATTCAATAACACGGAAGATGGCTGGTTGCTGGCAGACAGTTTGATATTCCTGGATGTGCAGCCAGGTGCATTGTCACTGGACGCCTTATCGTTGCTACCGCCCAAAAATACGGTTTTTGTCGTAACTATTGCCGATTTGCGTGACCAGAATACTTTGGCGAAGATTGTCGCTTTGCGCGAACGCGGGTTTGGAGTTTCGCTACGCGACGCCAATTTGGTACTGCACGATAAATCGCTACTGGATCATTTGACTTATGTTGAAATAGATTTCTCATCCGCTGATTTTACAACGCAGGCCAGAGTGTATGGCGCACTTAAGCAGTCCGGCATTCGCATGCTGGCACGACAGGTTACCGACTGGCAAGCTTTTGATGTTTGTGCGTCATTGGGTCTGGATGCATTTGTGGGTAAGTTGCATTTAACACCGCGACCGCAATCAATTTCTCAAAATAAGGGATTGAATCCTTCTCAAACCGTTATTTTGCGATTGATGCAAATGGTCAGGGCCAACGCAGACATACAACAATTGGAAGACGTTTTGAGACGCGATCCAGCTATTGCCTATAAGTTGCTGCGTTATATTAATTCAGCAGGATTGGGCCAGCGACGGGAAATTCAGTCATTGAAACAAGCGCTGCAGTTACTCGGTTATAACCCTTTGCACCGTTGGCTTTCATTGTTACTGGCCACATCGACAACGAGTGGCTTCTCTCCGGTTTTGCTGGAGGCTGCCCTGGTTCGGGGACGTTTAGCTGAAATATTGGGGCAAAAAATACTGTCAAAAAGCGATGCAGACAATCTTTTTGTGGTCGGCATGTTTTCTCTTCTGGACCGTTTACTCGGGATACCGATGGATGCAGTTTTAGCCAAAATCCAGGTATCCGAAGCTATATCAGATGCTCTTTTATCGCGTACCGGCGTGTACGGGCCGTTTCTGGCGCTGGCTGAAGCATGTGAGCTGAATGCCAACCTGGTTGCAGCTTTGGCATTGCCTTATAAATTCAGTGCTACAGATATTAATCATTCTCATTTGTCTGCCTTAGCATGGGTTAAAAATTTACCAGCCTAACCAATTAGTTAGACCGGCCTACGGCCGGTAATAAACACTGTTGGGAGGGGTTTGAATCCCCTCCCAACAAGTCGCTCCTGCGTCGCTCACCGCCCTGAAGGACGGGGTTTGAACCCTAGCCAGTTTTTTGATCAATAGATCGGTGGCGGGTGAAGCCCGCGCCGTTCTTGCTGTTGATCTGCACGGGTTTCACCCGCCCTACCCTAGCTTAGGCTACACCGGCTTAATCCGCCGTCGGCGCCAGCAAGGCCAGCTGCGCTGCATCCAGATAACACCACTCGCCCTCCTCCAGCCCCAGCGCTTCCAGCGTCAAGCCGCCGATTGCCCCCCGGTGCAGAGCTGCGCAATGGTTGCCGGCAGCCGCCAGCATGCGCTTGACCTGATGATATTTGCCCTGTTCCAGCACGATTTCCAATGTATGCGTATCGCGCTGGCGGCAAGTTACTGCCGCCAACGGCGCAGGTTCGTCAATCAGTTGCACGCCGGCCAGCAATTGCGCCACCAGTTCGTCGGTTATCGGCTCGGCGGTGGTGGCGACATACACCTTCGGGATATGCCGCTTCGGCGACGATTGCGCATGAATGAAGGGGCCGTCGTCCGACATCAGCAGCATGCCGGTGGTGTCGTGATCGAGCCGACCGACCGGCTGCACGTCGCGCCAGGTGAACTGTTCCGGCAGAATACTGAGTACGCCGGGATGATGACTAGGCTTGCGGGAGCATTCAAAATCGGCCGGTTTGTTGAGCGCGATATACACATGCTCGCGGTACCGCCAGACTTCGTCGAAGATGGTCAACTCCAGTCCATCGGTCTCGATCTGAGCCCGATGATCGGTCACCGCAGCACCGTTGATGCTGACTTCGCTATCGGCAATCAGTGTGCGGCACCATTTGCGCGTGCCGAAGCCTTGCGATTGCAGGATGCGGTCCAGGGTCAATTTGCTCATGGTCTTAGTTGACCGCCGCCTTTTTGGCCAACTGCACCTTGTCGTAGGCCGCCAACAATTGCTGATGCATCTCGCACCCATCCAGATTCATGCCCAGAGTTTGCAGACCGTAAAAACGATTTTCCCTGCCCAGCAAGGCTTTGGCCTGCGCCAGCGTTTCAGCACCGTACAAGCTCTGCAATGCAGACTCGAACGGCGCGCTGTCTTCCAGCCCAATCAGACTTTCGATGCAGCGATAGACGCGCTGTCGGCCTTCGTTCAATTGATTGAGGTTGCGGATCCAGTCGCAGCCTTCGCGGATCGCTTCAGTGTCGCCAATCGCCAGCGCCAACAAGGTTTTCAGCTCGCCGATGCGCAATTCCTTCCATAGCGAAGCGGCATCGGCCGCCAAGCCGATTATGGCAGCGACTGGGCGCTGCTCGGCCAGTCCGAGGTCGTTAAGCGTACTGAGCAAGTCGGCGCATTCTTCATCGTCGAGTTCCTGCAGATGCAGAATCGGTTCGCGGATCGCATTGCCGACGCTGCTGTTATCCCATTCCAAGTCTTCAACCGGATAGATGTCGGACATGCCGGGCACCAGAATGCGGCAGCCGTAGACGCCCAGATGGGTGAAGTCGGCGATGTAGATGTCGTGCTGCATGTCGTGGATTTTGGCGATCGACCAGGCGTAATCTTCGGCGGTAGTGTTGCCGAAATTCCAGTCATGGAAGGCGAAATCCGGCGTGTCTTTCAGGAAATTCCAGCTGATGATGCCGCTCGAATCGACGAAGTGGATTTCCAGATTTTGCGAGTGGGCGATTTCTTCCAGATCGAAACCCGGCTCAGGAAAGCCATCCAGCGATGACAATGCGCGGCCTTGCAGTAGTTCGGTCAGCGCACGCTCGAGTGCGATCTCGAAGCGCGGATGGGCGCCGAAGCTGGAGAAACAGCCTTGGTCGTTTGGATTGAGCAACGTTACATTCATGACCGGATATTGGCCGCCGAGCGAAGCGTCTTTGACCAGAATGCCAAAGCCGGCAGCGCGCAGATCGCGGATACCGGCCGCGATGCGCGGGTAGCGGTTGATCACTTCTTCCGGCACGTCCGGCAGGCAGATGCCTTCACGGATGATGCGGAACTTGACGTCGCGCTCAAAAATCTCGGACAGCGCCTGGGTGCGCGCTTCGGCCTGGGTATTGCCGGCCGACATGCCGTTGCTGACATACAGATTGCCGATGATGTTGACCGGGAACCAGACCGTGACGCCGTCGCGCTGGCGCACATATGGAATCGCACAGATGCCGCGCTCGGCATTGCCGGAGTTGTAATCGACCAGCAACTCGGCGGCGATGCTGCCTTCCGGGTTGTAGAACTGCTGCAACTCGGGCGTCAACAGCTCCTGCGGCCAAATGTCTTCATCCACCTCCAGCGCAAACCAGCGCTCTTGCGGGTAATGGGTAAACACCGCGTTGGCATTTTTTTCGCCCAGATAATAGTGAGTCCAGAAATAATTACAGGACAGGCGTTCGAAAAACTCGCCCAGCGCACTAGCGCGCGCAGCCTGCTCGGATGCGCCCTTGCCGTTGGTAAACATAAGCGGACAGTCGCGGTCGCGGATATGCACCGACCAGACGCCTTCGATCGGGTTCAGCCAGGAGCGTTCTTCGATATGGAAACCGCGTGACAGCAGTTTTTCCTGCATGGACTGAATGGAAAATTCAAGCGAGGCATCTTTGCCTACGATAAAGTGTTCGGTTTGCATGATGGTTCTGCCTTTGGCAGCGTTAAGAAATAAGGTAAGGCAGGTTAAAAAACTGTACAACAGAGCGTGAAGCGGGATGTAAAGCCGAGCACCGGCATCCTGCGAACGAACGCTGCCCCCGCCGGCAGGCCCGCAGTGTAGCAGCCTGAACCGGCTTGATGTCGCTCAGTTCTGCTGCAACAAATTCACGCCGAGCGCCTTGAGGCCATCTTGCATTTTTGCAAATGCGGCTTCAACCTGTACCGGCTCGCCTTTTACGCCAAGCTCGATATGCCGACGGGTTTGGGCATCGCCCACGCTGGGCAGGCTAAATACCTTGATCAAGGTGAATTCAGCTTCAATTTCCTCCATGAGCGGCGTCAAGTTCGATTCCATTGCATCAAATACCAGCATCGATTTCTCCAGCCGCGCTTCCCGATGGAATAAGTGCGAATACTCGGTATCTAGCACCAATTCAATCATCGGCCCGACCATCACCGGAAATCCGGGGACGAAATGATGCTGCTCAAATGAAAATCCGGGAATTTTATTGAACGGATTGGGAATAATTCTGGCGCCTTGCGGAAATTCACCCATTTTCAAGCGCTGCAAATGCTCCGGCGAGCTCAGGTCTGGCGCAGTTCCCGCTTCAACCGCCATCTCCGTAATGCGCTCTTGAATTTTCGCTTTTGCCTGCGGATGCAACACCAGAGGCAGACCCAGCGCGGCAGCGGCGCACTGACGGGTGTGGTCGTCTGGCGTGGCGCCGATGCCACCACAACAAAAAACAATATCGCTGCTGGCAAACGTGCGGCACAAGGTGGCAGTAATACGGGCACGGTGGTCGCCGACATATTCGGCCCAGCCCAGTTGCAATCCGCGCGCCGACAGCAGTTCGACCACTTTAGGGAAATGCTTGTCAACTCGCTTGCCTGACAGAATTTCGTCGCCGATGATGATGAGTCCGATAGCCATGTTTTGAGTCTCTTAGGATGAAAGTAGCGATATTAGTTGATATTTACGGGCAAGATTTGCGGCGACTGGCTGCCTGCAATATTGGCGGCTCTGTATTTTTGCAGCGCCGCAAGGCAATAATACTGGAACCACAAACCGGTGAACACGAACACCAGCACATACAGCCAGATCGAAGCGGCAGCCAGTAATGGGAAAAAAATCACGGACAATGCGCCGCCCAGCCATAGCAAAGTTGGAGCAGCACCCATGGCACCGCTCACTGCGCCGATCATGAGCAAAGGCCAGCGGTGGATGCGCAAGATAGCCTGGCGTTCCTCAGCATCGGCATAATCAGCCAGCGCATCGTAAGCCATCACGCGATAAGTCAGCCAGCCCCACAATGTCGTCAGAATAATGAAAGCCAGCGGCGGCACCAGCGACAGCGGCAAGGTCAGCAGCCACAAAAGCACGAAGATGATGAACGATGAGACCGACATCCACAGGCTGCCCCAGAACGAGCCTCCCTTGCGTGCTTCCAGCTCGGAAAAATGGCGCTTGCCGACGTGCTTGACGATCAACGGCATGGAAACCAGGCCAATGCATAACAAGGCCGTCAAAATCATCAAAGGCAGCAACAGCCACATGGCAATCAACGGCACCAGTACCGTCTTCAATGCTCCCAGACCCAGCATCGCCAGCACATTGCCAGAAATTCGAAAGCCGTCATTTTCAAGAAAATAACCTTGCAACCAATCCATCAATGGCTGCAATCCTTGCCACAGCACCAGGCCCCAAATTATCACTGACAGCAAAAAAGGCAAGATGGTCAGCAATAACATCCGGTAGTGCATCTGCGACAGGAGCGCCCTGCCGAAAGCAATTAATACGGGGCGCATCAAAAAATCCTTTATCGGCAAATACCGATACTAATAAGCCATCAACTGCTTAATTTTAGATTAAACCTGCAAAATCCTATTTTACATTGAGCGACTAATACAACCTCAGTTACAACCGCAGGTGTTTGCGAGCACTGCTTGCCGTACACACAGTATTGGCCATACTTCATTTGACGTACCTCATGCCCATTGCAGCTACCAACGATTCACCATTCTGATTATTGGCATCGAGCAACGATAGTCGACATCGTTTCTGCACGACATCATGCCGTCACAAATAGCTTCTATTGTGCTGTACATATATACCGGCCAGAATTTATGACAACTGCGTCGCGCTAAAAATGGTTATTTTGTCATTGTCAGAACCATCAATTGCCGAAAGGCCATCCAATGAATCAGATCAGCACTGAAAAATCCGTCGCTGCTTTCAAGCCAGCGTGCGCGCATTCACATCGATCAACGGAAACCGAACAAATTTTGCTGGAGAGGCTACACGAGATCATCGATTCGCAACTATTGAGTGCGCTCTTTCAGCCCATAATCCAGTTGCAAAATGGCGAAATCATTGGTTATGAAGGTCTTATTCGCGGACCATCCGACAGTCCTTTGCACTCTCCCCTGAATTTATTCAAGGTCGCATGGGCCAACAATCTGACCGTTAAACTGGAACATTTGTGTCGCCAAGTTGTGATGAAAAAATTTGCCGAGCTGGATTTGCCCGGAAAATTGTTTCTCAACGTCAGTCCTGAGTGTCTTTTAGACCGCGACGCCAAATATAGCCAGACACTGGATATGATTCAGCAAATCGGCATACATCCTGAACGCGTCATCATCGAACTCACCGAAAACCAGCCGACCTATGATTATCAATTACTGGGCCAAGCGGTTACGCATTATCGTCAGATGGGGTTTCAAATTGCCATTGATGATCTGGGCGAAGGCTTTTCGAGCTTACGCCTGTGGTCCGAATTGCGTCCCGAATATGTAAAAATCGACATGCATTTCATCCAGGGCATTGACAACGACCCGATCAAAATGCAATTCGTCAAATCGATCCAGGAAATTGCTGAAAAATCCGGCACGAAGGTCATTGCTGAAGGCATTGAAACACAGGCGGAGATGCTCCTGGTCCGCAGTCTCGGGGTAGCACACGGTCAGGGCTACCATATTGCACGCCCCCATGCGCAGCCGGCCATAGTGCTGTCGGCCGAGGTGGAAAATATTCTGGGAAACAATAGTACCCAACTTTCCTCAAAAAATTGTAGCCAGCGGCAATACACCGTAACCGCAATAAAACTGCTGCAACAATTGCCCACTGTAGCGCCAGACATGCGCAACAATCAGGTTTATGAAATGTTCCTGGCCCAACCTGCATTGCAAATCATTCCGGTAGTCGAAGATGGCAAGCCGTTAGGCTTGATTACCCGCGAAAACCTGATTGAGCGTTTCTCCAAACTGTATCAGCGCGAACTGTATGGCAAAAAACCCTGCAGCGGCTTCATGGATCGCAACCCGCTCATCGTTGACAGGGATACCAGTCTGCAAGAGTTGAGCAATATCATCGTCAAAGCAGATCGCCAACAGTTCACCAACGGCTTCATCATCACTGAGAAGGGGCACTATCTGGGCATGGGTACCGGCCAGGATTTTGTGCGCGAGATCACCCAGTTACAAATCAATGCAGCGCGTTATGCCAACCCGCTCACTCTGTTACCGGGCAATGTACCGATCAATGAGCACATTGAGCACTTGCTGAACAGCGGGAGCCATTTTTACGCCTGTTACTGCGACCTGGATCACTTCAAACCATTTAATGACGCCTATGGATATCAGCGCGGAGATGACGTTATCCAGTCAACCAGCCAGATTCTGGTCGACAAAGTCGATCCAGAACTGGACTGGGTTGGACATATTGGCGGTGACGACTTCATCGTCCTGCTGCAAAGCGACAACTGGCAAGCGCGCTGCGACGCCATTTTGCAACAATTCGCCTGCATGATTCAAAGCTATTACAGTATTGAAGATCGCCAACGGGGCGGTTATTTGAGTGAAGACAGGCAAGGCGTCAAGGTGTTCTGTCCCTTGATCAGCCTGTCAATCGGCATCGTCAAGGTTGAACCAGGCAAGTTTTACTCGCACCACCAGATTTCCACTGCAATAGCCGAAGCAAAAAAGCAAGCCAAAAAAATATCAGGCAACAGCATCTTCATCGACAGGCGACTAGGGCCAGGACCAATGTCTGCACCTTTGTCACGCAGTATTAGCACGCCTACCACTGAAGTTCACTGAAAATTACTGCCTGGATTACTGCATCGCAATTAATAACTGATGTTACGCAGTGTGTATGCGAAGCAGGAAAAGCATTCTCCACGAAAGACACGAAAAGCACGAAAACAGCAAGCAATGTCTAAGTAGTGCAGGCCTCCGTGCCCGCAATCCCATGCAGGCACGGAGGCCTGCACTAGTGACAAACAACTGCAAAAAATGGTGTCACGCAGTTTTTTTGTGTCTTTCGTGGACCGAATTTTTTGTGCGTAACATCAGTTGCTTAAGGTCTAAGTGCATGAATTAGTTGGGAAAAACAGGCTGGCATGATGGTAAGCTGCAGTCGCCAAACCATCGCCACCATCGTAAAGCCAGCCCTCATGCACAATACCCGTTCTGTGTTATCTCAACACAGTCGTTTTCGACATCACGCTAGCGCCAGCGACACCTTTCGTTTTTTTAATTTACTCACATCGCCGGATTTATTCGACGCACTGGAAGCATCGCTGCCCGAGCATCATGAACGACTGTTCCCACCGACCGAGACGCTGTCCATGTTTATGGCGCAAGCGCTGAAACCAGAGCGCTCCTGCCAAGGTATCGTCGATGACGTGGCGGTGAAGCTTCTACTGCATGGTCTGCCATTGTGCAGCACAAAAACCGGTGCGTACTGTAAAGCTCGTAGCGCAGCCCGTTTTTCTACTGGAGACTGTTATGATTTGGCGAGACGGGCATTTAACATCCATTACTATGCATCGTATGTAAGCAACCGCTCCAGCGCAATCAGGCTAGTCCGTTCATTAACTTCACACCTCATCATCACCATCACCCAAGGGATTTGTATGTTCGGTTTTTTCAATAATTTTTTTGGCACGGCCAGTAACGACAGTCATTTAAATGCACTTGTATCCATCGCGATGGAGGGGCTGGACATTCAGACGGCCATCATGGCGCACGAAAACTGGAAGTTACGCTTGCAGTCCTATTTGGCGGGCACGTCCAGCGAGGACTTGTTGCCGGAGGTGATCTGCTTTGACGACCACTGCGACTTGGGTCAATGGATTCACGGTAATGGAAAAATGCACTTGGCTCATTTCCCCGGTTTCGTGGCGCTGATTGAGCACCACAAGATGTTCCACTATGCTGCATCAAACGTGGTTTCGCTCTCGAAAGCAGGCAAAAGTCCCGAGGCACACAAGATGCTGGATGGTGTGTTTACCACGTTCTCCAAGGCAGTGGTCGATGATTTGGAGGGCTTGCATAACGCGGTTGAGCACTCCAATACGTCTCACAAGCGGGGTTAATCACACTACACATTGGCAGCGTCACCTTGGCATGAGCGGCATCACAGACCGGTTTCGCACGACCTTTGATCCCGGGATCACCTTATGATTTCATGCTGAAAATCACCAAGCACAAACGCCTGATGTCAGCTTTTCGAAAATAGGGGTGCCCACCGTTTCCACTGAACCAAGCACCATCATTTAAGGAGAGACCTGCATGAAATCATTCCTTCGCGAGAACCCCACCATAGCATTTGGCCTGGGCCTGCCGCTGCTGCTCGTTGTTGTGTTCCTGCTGGTTTCAGGCATTCCAGCCTTGCTGGTCGATTCCCCGCAATACGATGTGATCTACGCGACGGAATACAACAATTACCAGAACGGTGTGCAGATCTCGGTCGTGGACCACAAGGCGCAAGTCCTCTTTCAGGGCAGTTCGGCGGGCTACCAGAAACCGCGTCTGTGGCGCTACAGCGCAAAGACCGGCGGCGTGCAGGAGATTTCATACCTGCTGCCACCCGGACTGATACCGACGGGGCAAAGGCCCGCCACCCCCGAAGATGCCGCAAAGATCACGCTGATCGAGGTGCCTGATCTGGCGGCACTGACGATCGACTCGACCAGCATTGCGCCGGATGGTTACGAATTCAGCGCTGGAATGAACGGCTATTCGGGTGATCTTTTCACCGGCATGTTTTATTCCGCGCGCTACCGCAATGAAGCGGTACTCACAAAAAAAGGGCGCAGCATCCGTCTGCCCAACGCGGGCAATACGTATTACAGCAATAACACACGCTTCATCGGTTGGGTGGTGACACCATGATTTGGCTGTTGCTGGTGATCGTTGTCGTCATGCTGGTCGGCGGCGGCTGGTGGGGCTGGCCGCTGCTGGCCGGAATCCTCGGTGTGTCCAGCGTGGCGGATAAGCCCGGCGCGCTGGAGAGCATCGCGCAGCTCATGCGCAACTACGACATCACGCCTGCAGAAGTCGAGGCTGCCTTTCATGCGCCTGCCGCTTCACGGCCAGTGCCCGCCCGGCGCAGCAGAGGCGATATCGCCAAGACGCTGCTTACCTATCTCGGCGCGATCTTCATCCTCGCGGGCATCGGTACCTACATCGGCACGTTCTGGGAGAGCATGGGTGGTGCGATGCGGGTCTTCATGACGCTGGGGGTGGGCTACATTCTGCTCATCGTGCTGGTTTCCGCCCTGCATGAGAACAAATATCCGCGGCTCATCCTGCCGCTCGCGCTCGCCTCGGTATTCATGATGACCGGTGGCTGGTTCGTGCTGATCCACGAGGTGTATCCACACGGCGACAACTGGCGCGCCGCAGTACTCGCCGTATTCGGAGTAATGGCCCTGCACCAGGGGGCGCTGCTCGGCAAATACCGGCTCACGGTACTGACGTTCACGACACTGTTCTTTGTTTACGGCTTCATGCAAGTCGGCCTCGACATGCTCGGCGTCCCGTTCGCTTACATCGCAATCGCCCTAGGGGCGTCATTGTTCCTGGTCGCCACCGCACTTGAAAAAACGCCATACCGCGTGCTCGCAGAACCCGCTTTGCTGATTGCTATCATCTGGCTGAACAGCGGCCTGTTCGACCGTATCGCGATTGCCTCAGCCGCCGACTGGACGAGTCTGGTCACTGGCGTATGCGTGATGTCCGCAGCCTTCGGCCTGCATAAGGCGAGGCGGTATTCGCGCCTGGCAGGCCTTGGCTACTTCATCGGTTCGATCATGGCATATAGCGGCCTGTTCGACCTTGTGCATAACACGTCCGTCGAACTCGTCTATCTCGCAGTGACCGCATCCATGCTCTATGCCTGCGTGGTGCTGCAAAGCAGGGCGCTGTTGTTCACCACTGTCATTGCCATGCTGGGCTTCATCGGGTATTTCACCACAAAGCATTTCGCCAATTCTTTGGGCTGGCCCGTCACACTCCTTCTCATGGGCGTCGCTTTCCTGGGTGTCGGTACGATCGTCATCAGGGTGAAGCGGCAGATCTAGGCTGATTCAACAAATATAACGCAAAAGAATACAGGAATAGCAAATGGGTCAACATCGCAATGGTTTTCGAAAGGTGTGGCAATTGGAAGCAAATCCGAAGCCGCCCCCGACGGACGGATAGGCATTTCAACCATATAAACGACGGATGAAAAATAGAGGACAGACCGGAATGGCACTTACTTAACTGATGTTACGCAGTCCCTGGTATAAATTGTTAATGTATAGAAATGAAAAAAGCTGAACTTGCGTTGTACACGGATTATTTGATAAGTACGTTTGGATCGGTGACGGCGACAGGGTTGTCTGCGATGGTTGATGGGGACGTGAGTCACGACCACATGACCCGGTTTTTATCGGAAAGAGAATACACGTCGAAAGATTTATGGCTGCAAGTGAAGTCAGTAGTACGTGAAATAGAGCGTGATGATGGCGTACTCATTTTTGACGACACCATCCAGGAGAAGCAATGGACGGATGAAAATGACATTATGTGCTGGCATTTTGATCATTGTCAGGGCCGCTCTGTACGGGGAATCAACTTGCTCAACGCGCTATATCACAACGGCGAGGCCTCGATTCCGGTAGCCTTTGAAGTGATCAGAAAACCCTTCCAGTATTGCGATCTGAAGACGCGCAAGATCAAACGTAAAAGCGAAGTCACGAAGAACGCGTTGATGCGCGAAATGATTGGAACCTGCGTCAACAACACGCTGGAATTATCGAATAAGCAGTCGGTGCGCGCATGGCTAAAAGGATATGCACATGCAGTGCTTTTAGTGCGGCAAGTCTTTATTTACAAACAAAGACCAAGGCACAGGCTTGTTGAATCTGGTGTGCAGCGATGTGGCGTGTGATGGCGAGAGGATAACTGCTCTCTACAAAATACGGTGGAAAGTGGAAGTGTTCCATACATCATTGAATACCAACGCCGCGCTGGCGCGATCTCCCACACGCAGAGTAACAACGCAAAACAACCATGTGTTCATGTCAATTTATGCCGTATTCAAATTGGAGTGCCTGAATTTTAAGCTCAAAACAAACCATTTCGCGATAAGGGCAAAGCTCTTCATCAAAGCAACCCAACAGGCATATGCTGAACTACAGGCTCTGCAGGCTGCGTAACATCAGTTAATAACTGATGTTACGCACAAAAAATTCGGTCCACGAAAAGCACGAAAGACACGAAAAAGCTGCATGACACCATTTTTTGGCGCTCGTTTGTCAGTAGTGCAGGCCTCCGTGCCTGTATGGGATTGCAGGCACGGAGGCCTGCACTACTTAGACATTGTTTGCTGTTTTCGTGCTTTTCGTGTCTTTGGTGTTTTTTGTGAACAAGGGCGTGACATCCGTTATTGCACTGCATATGCCATAGTTGCCAATTTATTTTCCTTGGATTGTTTTGCACGATTCCGTGATGGCGGCAAACGGCGCAGATTTTTCAGAGCCTCCAGACCCTTAATCTCTATCGTGCGCTGATTGACCGCAATCATGCCGATTTCGTTAAAGGCAGATAAAGTCCTGCTGACTGTTTCCAGGGTCAAACCCAGATAACTGCCGATTTCGTGCCGGGTCATCCTGAGGTTGAAAAACTTGCTGGAGTACCCCATCAAGGCAAATCTGTCCGACAACATTACAAGAAACCGCGCCACCCGTGCTTCGGCACTGAGTGCGCCCAGCATGCCGACCATCGCTTGTTCGCGTACCAGTTCCCGGCTCAGAACATCATATATTGCGTTTTCAAGTTCAACATGCGTGCGAGCAAGCGCGGTCAATTTTTTGAATGGCAGCAAAATCAAATCGCAATCCGATAACGCCACTGCTTCGGATGAATACAGCCGTGAATTGATACCGTCAACACCCAGGATGTCGGCTTTCATGGGAAAGCTGAGGACTTGCTCATTGCCATATTCGTCAATGAGTACAGTTTTCAGAAAACCGGAATGTACTATATACAGCGCATCGAAATTTTGCCCAATGGTATGCACTCGCTGCCCTGCCTTGAACTGCACATGCTGAAACAACAAGTCTTCGTCGTCACAAACTGAAGCAAAAGGAATACGCAGCAAGTCGCAGACATCTTTCAGGCTGGACCATAATCGTCCTTGGCATTGCCGCCCGGCGGGCAAGGATGATGACGGCAGAGTTTGTGAAAACGGCTTGTTCGTTGATATTTGAGTTTGCAGCATGGTATTCCCCCTCTTAAATTCGAAATAATATGGACTTACTAAGTCAACCGAACAGGATTTCATCCAATCTCGCAGAAATCGGGACAAGCATTAAAAATACTTAAACCATAGATTCCGAATATTGTAGATATTTACCCATTCCGATGATCTTGTAGGTACAAACCTCACATTTTTTTTTACAATTAATTGCGTTGGTTTATCTCCAACTATCTTTCTTTCAATCATGCATCTTCAGATCAAAAAAAACACATTTCCAATGTGAATTTCAGAAAGCTTGAGCAACATTTATTCAACCCACCCAAGCTTTAATGCACAGTTTTATTATTGCAATCCCAAGGTGTTGTCACAATCGGTGCTTGCTGAATGCCGACATAGGAATAGTGTTTTAATTGATAAGAATTTTCTTACCAATATAGTTATTAAATTAACTATATTCATAACATAAAAGATTTATTGAGATGCAATAATTTAGTGATAAAAAACAGCCACCAAAAACCTTAGACCTGCTTGTAAAAATCCGTATCAGTTAACAGGTGGTCCCAACTTAGGTGTTTCCAACTTGGCGTCGTACTGCTAAAATACCCATCGGGCTGACCAAAACAACGGTGCAGCATTAAGTAAATTTGACAAGCTTGTTTTTATATCCGCCGTTGTAGCTCAGTTGGTAGAGCAATTCACTCGTAACGAATAGGTCGCCAGTTCGATTCCGGCCAACGGCACCACAAATTCCAGAATAATCAGAAAATTTATTTAAGAAGCAGAAACCGCACATGCGGTTTTTTTTGGACCAGGCCTGGCGCAATGACTGTTTAATCAACTTAAGCTGGGCTTATAAAACACAGCGAACTAGTACCCATCAACTACTACACTCGTTGCAGGAACTCAGCCCATCCTCGGCGGCATATTGCCGTCATAGCCTTCAATTTTTAAAATAACCAGATTTTCCGGGCATCAGGTACGCCATTCTTCGCCCGAGAATTTTCCAATAATTTCTAACTGGAAAAAATTTCGCCTCTCACACGAATACCTCGATTCCCAAAATAGTGCGAATAACGCCTCAGTTCGTGCCAATATCAGCGAGTGAATCACGCCAAAAAAGGCGTAGCATGGCAGCTTATGCACTCGCGCTTGAGCGGGCGCATTTAAGTGAAATTTAAGACGTTAAAACAGGTGACGGCTGTGTCAGCCATCCAGTTGCCGCAGAGCGAAACGGGTCGCGACTGGTTTTATTGGTACTTAGCAGAAATTAGAATTTTCAACCACGGAGTAAATCATGAGCAAAAGCCAGGATGCAAAAAAAACCACCAAGAAGGAACCGGCCAAAACAATGAAGGAAAAAAAGGCTGACAAGAAAGTCAAGAAAGAAGAAAAGCTGCGCCAGTAATGGTGCCGCTGGCAAAAAATGCGGGGCAAGCCGTCATCGATTGGCGTTCCTTTAGGCCCACTGCAAATTTGTCAATCCTGTGCAGGATGCCCGCTTCACGGGTGTAGCTCAATAGCAGAGCAGGGGCTTGTCAAGCCCCGTAACGTATCAAGATGTCACTGTTCATCCAGGGAAGACCCGCATGAACAGTGACATCACACGCAAAAACCACCGAACTCAACGAGCTAGTAGCCATCAAATTTTCGACTCCTGCGCTTATTGGGCAGACGGCATTGCCTCCAAGTAGGCCGCGACACTTTCCATATGCTCGGGCGTGAGTCCGTGCGCAATGGTTTTCATGATACTGCCTTCCGGCCTTTCATCGGTTCTTTGAAAAACCTGCAGTTGTTTGACGATATAGTCGGCGTGCTGGCCCGCTAAACGCGGGAACAATTGCATGCCCTCGCCTTTGGCGCCGTGACATCCGGCACAGGCCGGCGTATTGTTTGCCACAATGCCTTGTTCAAAAATCATTTGACCGTCTTTGCGCAATGCCGGATTGGTTGCTTTTCCCGGTGCCGGACTCTGGGAAGAAAAATACGCTGCGAGTCCGTTGATCTGCGCGTCGGTTAAGCGCGCACTGATGCCCCACATGTACTCGAAACCTGCCGGGTCCGATCGTCCATGGCTTTTGAAGGATTTCAGTTGTGCTTCAAGATATAGGGGTGACTGCGCCGCCAGACTCGGGAAGTTCGGAGACACTGAAATGCCAGTCACGCCATGGCAATTGGAACACACTTGCAATGCAATTGTGTTGGCTGAAATACTGGGATTGCCCAGCGAACGCGAGCGTTCTGGGGAAGAACAGCCGGCAATCGTTGCCACGAAAGCCAGCCCCAAGGATAAGTAATATCCTTTCCGCTTGAAATTCTCGAATCGCGCTTTTGCAACTGGGGCAGCTATGCGATGTGCAGTTTTGCAGTCGTCGTGGTGATTCATTTAGTAGGCTCCCCACACATAGAAAAAGAGGGTTTTGTTGTCTTTCGGGTCACGACCTGCCCCATCGTAGTTACTGGACGCTCCGTGGAAGCGGTTGTAAGTATAGTATTGAGCGCCCACCCGAATGTTTTGCACTGGTGTATAGAATATTTCAGGAACCCAACCGCGCGTGTCGGGATTGGTGGCCACATCCGGGTACAAGGTAGCATCGGACGTTCCGGTGGTACTGAAATAGCTCAGGCTTGCGCCATACTTCGCTCGATACACATAGCTACCTTTCAGTTTTAACTGTTTGAGGGTATTGGACGCATTGGTGGAAATTCCGGTCACGTCGCCATTATCGATGGCTTCCCTGATATAGCTTACCTGGGCGGTAACGGTATGGGGATCGAGTATGTATTGATACTGCGCATCTATTCCTCTGTCGCGATATCGTGTTGTCGGGCCGGTCGGGTTCAAGTTGTCGGGATAGATATCGGCATTCAGGGCGAACATGCCCACCATTGCATTGTGCGGACCCCATTCATGACTGAGCGCCAGCCGTACATAGGGGTTAGAGCCCTTGAGTTTAGTTTGATCCGCATCAGCAGTGCCTTGGCTTAAGAACGACAGGATGCCGTTAGCGGTTTGATACCCTGCCATTTCCGCGTACACCATTTGGTTCCAGAAGGTATATGCGCTGACACCGGCGGCCTTTTGTCCGAGTTGGGTAACGATGGGGGTGGCGCTAGGGCCGGTGACCCCAAATTTAGTTGGCACATATTGCAGCCAGGCCGGAGCGGTATTCCAAGGGTCGGCGAGGGAAGGATTGTTGTTCAGACTGAGCCCGACAATGAGGTCTTTGGCCGGATCGATAAATCGGTCGGCGTAGCGCAAATCGAAATTGTCGGAAGCCCACTTGCCTTGCCATTGACCGGAATCCGGATTTTGGCTGTCATAATTATTGTAGGTCGCTTGGGCGAACACGCCGACATTGTCAGTGACTTTGCCCGCCAGGAACACGCTACCGGTTTGAAAAAGTGCAACGGCGTCTTTGGCGAACGCCGCATCTGCGGTCGGATTCGAACTCTTGGTGAAACTTGCGACGCCCATGACGGAGAGGGGAACGGTGCGCGTGCCGATTGTGTAACCGGTCATTTTAAACAGACGCCCATATGGGGTAAGTTCAGGAAATTGCCCACCTGCGTGGCAGGCGACACAATTTTGCCCGGTTTGCCGTGCGAATGCCGGCAGCGCGTGGGCTACTAGTGGACTCAAAAGACTTTGCATTGCAAGGAGTATGGCTACCAGATGGGAATATCTAAATCCCAGATAACGTGACATGAACGCGCCCATTTTGAACATTTGAGGTTCTTCCTTATTATGAAATTATTGTTACAAGGTTCCGAATGAGTCTCGGAGAAAGCAACAATAATCAAGCATGAACACTTCACGTTTTCAACCACATCAGAGCTTTGTTATACCAGCCATTTTTAAATAAGCCCAACATCTTTTAACTAAAGTTGATTCATCTCAAACTCTCAAAATTACATATCGGATGTATCAAGCATCGGTCTTACTCACGCTCACATTTTTCATCGGGCCTGGTACTCTGTAAATTTGCCAATCATGTTGAAACCCGCGTAAAATGCACGCTTCGCGGGTGTAGCTCAATGGTAGAGCAGAAGCTTCCCAAGCTTACGACGAGGGTTCGATTCCCTTCACCCGCTCCAGTTAATACGCGGCTCTCAGCAACGAGGGCCGTTTTGTATTGTTCCGCAATTCTGGGAGTGTTCCGCAAAAGTCAGATCGAAAAATACTTTGCGCGTTCCGATTGCCGCCATAACCTTCTTGCAGACCATTCTCAGCATGTCCGACACTCCATCTTCTGACGATAGCGGCAAAGCACGCTTTTACGACCCTACCGAATTCCGGATTCGCAGTTTTGTGACGCGTGCGGGCCGTCTGTCGGTGGCGCAAGGACGTGCGATTACCGAATTGGGGCCGCAGTATTGCTTGCCTTACGTCAAGGCGGCGCAAGATCTGACACTGGCCTTCGAACGCAGCGCGCCGATTATTCTGGAAATCGGTTTTGGCATGGGCGAAACCAGCGCCAAAATTGCGGCTGGCATGCCGGAGAAAAACTTTATCGGGGTAGAAGTCCATACGCCGGGCGTGGGCAGTTTATTGAAGCTCATCGATGAGCAAAAACTGAGTAATTTGCGCCTGATTCAGCACGATGCATTTGAAGTACTGACCCATATGATCGCGCCGGCATCTTTGGCCGGCGTACATATATTCTTTCCAGATCCGTGGCACAAGGCACGCCATAACAAGCGCCGAATGATCCAGTCGCCGCTGGTGGAATTGCTGGCGTCGCGGATTGCGCCGGGCGGGTATTTGCATTGCGCCACCGACTGGCAGGAATATGCGGATCAAATGCTGACAGTGTTGTCGGCGGAACCTGCTTTGGAAAATACCGCAGAAGGATTTGCGCCGCGCCCCGAATATCGTCCGGTGACGAAGTTCGAAAATCGCGGCTTGAAGTTGGGGCACGGCGTGTGGGATTTGGTGTTCCGCAAGCGATAATTTGCATATCCAATTTTAGGTGGAGTATGCCTAAAAACAATGCTTTTACCGCATATTAATAGAGCGATACTTAAATATACCTAAAGCAGTATGTTTAAATTAAAGAAATTTCGCACTAATTATTCAGCCGCTATGGGTTGCGCCGGCCCTTTCTCGCAGGCTGGAGAGTAACGAAATATCTTCCAACTTAAACCAGTTCTGCGAGCAGCGCCACGATCTGCTCGCCGTAGGTTTCCAATTTCTTTTCCCCTACCCCGGTTACGCCACGCAAATCGCCAATCGAGCGCGGTTGCGCCTTGGCAATATCACGCAAAGTGGCGTCATGGAAGATGACGTAAGCCGGTACGTTGTTCTTGCGTGCGGTTTCTACACGCCACCAGCGCAACTTGTCGAACAGCACTTGTTCTGACGCCGATAGCATCGATTCTTCATAGCCTTTTGTCTTGCCGCTTTCGCGTCTCGGCTTGACCGGTTTCTGGTATTGCCTGAGCTGGGTTTGGTGCGCGCCGCGCAGCACCGGGCGCGCGGCATCGGTTAGTTTAAGTGCGCTATACGATTCGTAGTCGACTGCAAGCAGGCCGAGCGCGATGACCTGGCGCAAGATGGCACGCCATTCGGCCTCGCTGGTTTCTGCACCGATACCGAAAGTCGAGAGGTGGTCGTGCCGCCACTGCTTGATGCGGTCGGTTTCAATCCCGCGCAAGATTTCGATCACATGGCCGCCGGCGAAGCGCTGATCAACACGATAGACGGTGGACAGCAATTTTTGCACCGCCACCGTGCCATCGAACGAGATGGGCGGATTCAGGCAGGTATCGCAATTGCCGCAGCGTTCGGAACTTTGGCCAAAGTAGTCCAACAAATGCACGCGACGGCAAGCCAACGTTTCGCACAGGCCGAGCATCGCATCGAGTTTGGCGCCCAGCACGCGCTTGAAAGTTTCATCGGCTTCCGATTCGGCGATCATGCGCCGCTGCTGCACCACATCCTGCAAGCCGTAAGTCATCCACGCATTGGCAGGAGCGCCATCGCGTCCGGCGCGGCCGGTTTCCTGATAATAGCCTTCGATACTTTTCGGCAAATCCAAATGGGCGACGAACCTGACGTCGGGTTTATCGATGCCCATGCCGAAGGCGATGGTAGCGGTCATCACGACGCCGTCTTCGCGCAGGAAACGGGCCTGGTTTGCGGCCCGCTGCTCATACTTCATGCCAGCGTGATAGGGCAACGATTGAATGCCATTGTCGCTCAAAAATTCGGCAGTTTCTTCGACTTTTTTGCGTGACAGGCAATACACAATACCGGCGTCGCCGCTATGCATACTCTGGATGAAATCGAGCAACTGCTTGCGGCCATTGGCCTTTTCGACGATCTGGTAACGGATGTTCGGGCGGTCAAAGGACGATACGTATTTGTGCGCATCGACCAGTTGCAGCCGCTCGGCTATTTCATCGCGGGTCTGCTGATCGGCGGTGGCGGTCAGCGCAATCCGCGGCACCTGCGGGAAGCGCTCGTGCAGCACCGACAGCTTGATATATTCCGGCCGGAAATCATGGCCCCATTGCGATACGCAATGCGCCTCATCAATCGCAAACAGCGCAATCTTCGACGCTTGCAACAATTCCAGACAACGCGACGTCATCAGGCGCTCGGGCGCTACGTACACCAGATCGAGTTCGCCATTGCGCACCTGGCGCTCAATCCGGCAGGATTCTTCGAAAGTCTGGGTCGAATTCAGGAACGCAGCGCGCACGCCAACTTCGGCTAAAGCATCGACTTGATCCTGCATCAAGGCAATCAGCGGCGAAATCACCACGCCGACACCGTCACGCAGCAAGGCAGGAATTTGATAACAGAGTGACTTGCCCCCGCCGGTAGGCATGAGCACCAGCGCATCGCCACCGTGTGCGACATGGTCGATGATTTCGGCCTGTTGGCCCCGAAAAGCGGGGTAGCCGAATACGCTTTCCAGCACCTGTAAGGCTTGATTATTGCCGGAATGTTGATGCATCACGACTTATTCGGCCCAGGTAACGGAACCGCTATAGGCGGTAAACAGGATGATCAGGCCGAACGCAATCCGATACCAGGCGAACACTGTGAAATCGTGTGTGCTGATATAACGCAACAACCAGCGCACGCACAGGAAGGCGGAGGCAAATGCCGCCACGGTACCGATGCTGAACAAAGGAAGATCGGCCATCGAAAGCAACGCCCGTTCTTTATAAATTGAATACACCGTGGCGCCCAGCAAAGTTGGAATCGCCAGGAAGAAAGAAAACTCGGTGGCAGCCTTGCGCGATAAGCCGAACAACATCCCGCCAATAATGGTTGCACCGGAGCGACTGGTGCCCGGCACCAGCGCAAAGGCTTGCGCGCAACCGACCTTGAAGGCATCCAACGCACTCATTTCATCGACCGCAACAATGCGCACCACAATTGGATTAGCCTTATTCCTGCGCTCGACCCACAAAATGACGAAACCGCCAACGATGAACGCCAGTGCTACCGGTACCGGCGCAAATAGGACCGCCTTGATCTTCTTCGCAAATAGCAGGCCCAGCAACGCGGCAGGGAGGAAAGCTATGATGAGATTAATGGCAAATTTTTGCGACTTGGCGTCCGTCAACAGGCCGGCCAGAACCGATCCAATCCGTTGCCGGTATTCCCAGCACACGGCCAACATCGCACCAGCCTGGATAACAATTTCGAACACTTTGACTTTATCGCCGGTGAAATTGAGCAGGCTGCCCGCCAGGATCAAATGGCCAGTCGATGAAATCGGCAAAAACTCGGTAAAGCCTTCGACCAAGCCCATGATGAGTGCTTTTAGCGCAAGAATGAAATCCATGATTATTTTGGGAAAAGTGGAAAAATTAGGTAGGGCAATTAGGAGAGAAAGATATGCCAATAAAAAACCCGCATCCGGGCGCCCGGTGCGGGTGCCATCGCAGAATAGGATTGCAGCGGGCTATTTTACAGGTTCCCAGAGGCCGACCGGTAAGCATACCTGCCGCTTACCGAGGCAAACTCGCTCCATTTGCATTCGACTGGGAAAGAGTTCTTGCGAGGGCCAAGCATCACGCAAGCCAAAGCTGGACGCAAATTCAATCTGTCCAGAAGAGCAAGCGCGGTTTTGAAAGCTCCTTGCACATTGCTTATTCTTCTTCCTGATCCGGCAGTTTCAGTCGGCCAGTATGAAAATCGTACTCGTAGACTTCACCGTAACGGCCCCATTCAATGGCGACCTCGAGGACTTGCTGGGCTTCATCCGCCTTCAGAAATTCTTCCAGCAATTCAAGGAATGGCTTTTCTGTCAAGGTGCCAGTAGGCTCTTGCTCCAGTCGTTGCCGAATGTGCGCAGCTAAAGGCACATGGGTCAGCAACTGTTGCCCAAAGATTTCTTGCCTGAGTGTATGTTCCGCTTCAGCGTACCGAAGGCCAAGGGGCGTGATTGTAATATCCCCTTTCTCCACGAGTGCCAGACCCAGTAAAGCAAGCGCTTCATAGGTGGGGAACAATTCTTCATCCGGCAGCCCTGCTTCATCTGCCAACTGCGGCAAGTCGGCCCGGCCGTTAAATGGTGCGGCCGCCAGCAGATCCAGCACACCTTCGATATGACTGACATCGGTTTCCGGCAAGCGGTAGCCTAAATGCGTCGGAGGTACCGTACCTGCAGCGGTTTCTTGTGTCGAGCGCATCGTCATCAGACCATACACTTCGTCAATCAGGGCGCGGACATCCAGCGAATCGACATTACGCGGTCGTGGCAAGTCAATATGGATTTCACTGCGGATACGTCCCGGATCGCTCGACAGGATGATGATCCGGTCAGCCATCATTACCGCTTCTTCGATATTGTGAGAGACAATCAGGATGCCCTTGGTCAAAATCCGGTTGCTATCCCACAGGTCGAGAATGTCGTTGCGCAGGGTTTCGCCCGTCAGCACATCCAGAGCTGAAAACGCTTCATCCATCAGCAGAACATCCGGGTCGGTCACAAGTGCGCGGGCAATGCCGACCCGCTGCCGCATGCCGCCCGACAATTCACGCGGCAAAGCGCCACCGAAACCGGCTAATCCAATCAACTCGAGCATGGCATCGGCCCGCTTCTCGCGCTCTTCCGGTGACACGCCCTTCGCTTCCAGACCCAGTTCGACATTTTGTTGCACCGTCAGCCACGGAAACAAGGCAAACGATTGGAACACCATCGCAATGCCGGAGGCTGGGCCATTGATGCCTTGCCCACGATAAGCGGCTTTGCCAGCGTCAGCCGGAATCAGTCCCGCGATAATCCGCAGCAAAGTCGACTTCCCCGAACCTGACTTGCCAAGCAACGCGACAATTTCACCTTCGGCCAAGGAGAAATTGACCTCGTCGAGTACTGTGCGGGGCGCGCCATCCGCGCTGCGAAAGGACTTGGCAACGCTCTTTAGTTCAATCAATGCATTGCGGTTCATAGTATTTCCTCAACGGCTACGGTCTTCGGCTAGCGAATACAGCTTGCGCCAGAAGAACCGGTTCAACAACATAACGAATATGCACATCACCCCAATGCCAAGTGCAATGCGATGAAAATCTCCTGCATCGGTCATCTGCTTGATGTAACTACCAAGGCCATCGGCCACCAGTGTGGTCTTTCCCCAAGTGACATATTCGGCAACGATACTGGCGTTCCACGAGCCGCCGCTGGCGGTAATGGCGCCCGTAACAAAGCTGGGGAACACCGCTGGCAGGTAGACCCGTTTCCATTTCAGCCAGCCTTTCAGCCCAAGGTTATCGGCTGCCAGACGTAATTCGTTGGGAATTGTGGATGCGCCTGCCACCACGTTGAACAGGATGTACCACTGGGTGCCGAATACCAATAACGGACTCAACCAGATATTCGGATTAAGCTTGAAGGTCACCAGCAGGAAAACCACCAATGGGAACATCAGATTGACGGGGAATGCAGCCAAGAACTGCGCCACAGCCTGCACCCGTTGCGAATACTGCGGGCGCAAGCCAATCCAGACGGCAATCGGCACCCAAACCACAGAAGCCAGGGCAATCAACAAGAGCACCCGAACCAGCGTAATGAAACCCAAGCCCATTACATGTGCAGCTTCACCCCAGCCAACATCACTATGCACAAAGACAACCAGGCGATACGCGCCCAGCAATGCCGCTAGCAGTATCAGCACATCCCATGCGCGGGGCCACCAGGTGTCAAACGGCCTTGAGCGCGGCTGCGGCGTCATGCCGTCAGGACGTGCACTGAACCAGCCCAGCGCGCGCCGCAGCATGGACCAGAAGCGGCCGGTCAGTACGCGCATCCAGTGGCTGCGTCGCACCCAATCGAGTAGCCAAGAGTGTTGTGCAGTTTCGCCTTGCGATTCCTCGAAGCGGAACTTGTCGGCCCAGGCCAACAGCGGCCGGAAGAACAATTGGTCGTACAGCACAATCCCCGCTAGCATGGCGCCAATAGCCCAAGCGATAGCTACACCGTTCTCGGCCTCGATGGCGACGGCAATGTAGGCGCCGATTCCAGGCAATTTAATATCCTGCCCCGCGACCGAAATAGCTTCGGCGGCGACCAGAAAGAACCAACCGCCCGACATCGACATCATCATGTTCCAGAGTAGTCCAGGCATCGCGAATGGAAGTTCCAGCCGCCAAAAACGCAACCAGCCGGACAACTGGAACACACGGGCAGCTTCATTGAGTTCCGGCGGTACAGTGCGCATCGATTGATACAGGCTGAAAGCCATATTCCATGCTTGCGAGGTAAAAATCGCGAAGATGGCCGCGCATTCCACCCCGAGCAAATTGCCTGGGAATAGGGCGATGAATGGCGCAATCGCCAGTGCCTGAAAGCCAAGAATCGGCACCGATTGCAAGATATCGAGCAGCGGAATCATCACTTTCTCGGCCGCGCGATATTTCGCCGCAATCGCAGCAAAGACGAAGCTAAATAGCAGTGAACAGCCCAATGCCGTAAACATGCGAAGCATGGTTCGCAGCAAATAATATGGCAAGTTGATGGGGTCAAGCGAAATCGGGGTTTCTTGGCCGACCGTGAACGGCCGACTCATTTGCATTGCACCGAATGCGACCGCAGCAAATACCGCTAATACCAGAGGTAGCAGTGCCCAGTCCCAGCGGTTGGGAGTAGTCGCAAGCGGTGTACGGTTTGGCCGTCGCGGGTTGAATAACTCAAACATGGTCGGCCCCTGTCCCGTATTGCGAAAAGCATCCAGCACAAATTGGCCGGTCGTTGTAAAAAGTGTGAATAGCCGTCCCCAGGAAATAGCTGCAGTTTAACCGTACATTCCGGCAGCAAAATCGTAAACATTATGGGCAAAAGGCGCCCACTCCGATATTGCTTACAAGTGTTATACGCAAAGGCTCTATGATGCAGCACTTTGATGACAGCAAGATTACCTGTGGTGACGACCGCATGGTATTTATCGAGCATACCCGCCAGTCAACTATGAATCGCCTCCTGTTCCGTGTGCGGCAGAGGAAATTCAAACCGTCCAGACCTAGCTGGCTAATAGATAACGCATGGTTACCTTATTCAACACTTTCAGAAGCAGAAAAAACGGCCAGACCAAACCGGCACCGGCCCAATTAAGAAAGCCCCACAAATAGGGCAATAAAAGTTTCATTTTCTGGTGGCAATCGGAATCAACCTACAAAGAATTTTTTGAAACTCAGACTATTCCTATTTTCCGAAAGCCACACCCAGGAATAGCGGTGAAATTAAAGACGTTCATAAAGTGAACAAAACCACCATCCTAAAACATGCGCTTATCGATACCACGCATAATTAGCGCAATGAAAATGGCCATTACCGAAAGAAACGCCTTGCTGTTGTTCAGGGTAAAAATAAGCGATAAGGTGAAGTTTTGTATTGAAAATGTCGGTAATGTGCCACCGGCAATCTCCCTGGCCGTTCAAAAGCAAGCCACCATCTTCATCATGAAAAAATTACAACCTTGCAACGGTCAAGTGATTATTTATCCCGATGAACTTAATGTTGTGGCGGACACGGCTCGTGATATTCTTTTCCGTTGAGTGCACACCCATCCCCACTTTAGAGGACGTCCATGGAAGAAGAATACGAAGTCCCAAGCCCGCACGAACACGCACTTGAGGAAGCATCTGAAAAGAAAACCGACGGCTTGACACAGAAAATTGCACTAATGACCGCTATTCTTGCCACCATTGGCGCGTTAATCAGCTACCAAAGTGGGAGTGCCCAGAACGAAGCGATGTTTCTCAAAAACCAAAGCATATTGAAACAAGCAGAAGCAAGTGACCAATGGGCGTTCTACCAAGCGAAATCGATGAAGGGGCATCTTGACGAGGCAGTCGCCGTCTTATCCAATACACCGGAAATCACAACACGCTTTTTGGCTGACAAGGCAAAAAAGGAAAAAGAGAAAGCTGAAATTCAGGCTGAGGCGCAAAAGCTACAGACAGAATCCCGCAAGCTGGGAGAAGAATCAGAAGCAAAGCTTAAACCCCATGAGCACTTGGCTCTGGCATTGACGTTCATCCAAATAGCAATCGCACTGGCGGCCATTACCGTATTGACCAAAAAGCGGTGGCTACTTTGGGGCTCCATAGCCTCGGCTGCAATCGGGATAGTTACGGCGACGACCGCCTTCTTTTGATAGCACGACTGAGGCAGGATTTATTGCACTGCGCACAAGGAAGGTCAAACTAAAGCCGTTCTCAAGTCTGCGCTGAATCCAGTCCGAAAAGTTGTTTCTCTGATTTTGTTTTGTTAAAATTCAAACTTCCGTAGGGGAGTAGTCGCTTTTGCATCCTGCAAAGGGCATATGTCAACATACTTGGCGCAGTCGCCATGGCATATGCGACCAGTTGGTTTGGCGAGACCTATGGCATGAATGACTCTTTCCGTGGCCGGGTGGGGTTTTTATGCCATTGGTTTCTTTTGCCCGGCCCTCTGGACGACTTATGCCTGTCAGTTTTTCTTTATTGCGTAGTGCCCCTTGCCCTGTGCATTATCTGTTAATCGACACACGAGTAGCAGGGATTCATCCATGATGCTCCCCTTCGCGCTCTTATTGGCGTCAGCCGTCGCCATCTATCTGGCCTGTGAATTCTTCGTCAACGGGGTTGAATGGGTAGGCCGTAAATTCAAAGTTTCCCAGAATGCGACGGGCAGCGTATTGGCTGCTTTCGGCACCGCCTTGCCCGAGAGCGTTGTGACGTTTGTGGCAGTCGTGTTCGGCGCAGGGCCTGAGCAAAAAGAACTCGGAGTCGGTGCCGCAATTGGCGGGCCGCTAGCATTGGCAACTGTGGCCTATGCCGTTGTCGGCCTGACGTTTATTCTCACCAAAGGAAAACTAGACCGGCATCTCTTTTCCAGAACATCAACCCAACGTTTAATAAGCGACCAAAAATGGTTCATGTCGATATTCGTCGTCAAAATTACGCTGGGACTTGTCGCATTTGCTATCAAACCATGGCTGGGCATTCTGTTCCTGGTGGCGTATGGCCTGTATGTACGCAAAAAAATGCAAAGTGTTGACGAAGCAGGAGATGAACACGAAGAACTCGAATCTCTGAAAATTTGCCCAAGTAGCAATAATCCTTCAACCGGCTGGGCTCTGTTGCAGTGTGCTGGAGCGTTGGTCGTTATCTTCTTTAGCTCCCAATTGTTCGTGCATCAATTGGAAACCATCGGCCCATGGCTTGGATTGCCGGCACAAATCGTTGCACTGCTGTTGAGTCCGATCGCAACTGAATTACCTGAAATACTGAACGCGGTTATCTGGGTGCGACAGGGCAAGCAAAATATGGCGCTCTCTAATATCAGCGGGGCCATGATGATTCAGGCAACCATTCCGAGCGCGCTGGGCATATTTTTCACGCCATGGATACTGGGACATGTGTTGGTTTGGGCCGCAATCGTAACCATGGCATCGATACTTGGCCTATATTTTTTGCTCAAACATAACAAACTCACAGGGTCTCGACTATCGTGGTTCGGAATGCTTTACGTTATATTTGCTGCAGGTTTGTATTTCATTCCATTTTGACAGTGTGCGTTTTTTGGCAAGTCCGCGGATGCACCCATTGCGCCGGGTACATTGCGGTGCGGTAAGCCGACCTAGATGAGTACGCTGTCATCGCGTTCCATTTCACGCACCACGGACCTCGCTGGAGCCGTAAATCTTTCGACGTGTATTCTCTTTTCGATAAAGACCCCGTCATGTGATCGTCGCTCATGTCGCCGTCAACCATCGCAGGCAACCCTGGCGCCGTCGCTGATCCAAACGTACTTATCAAACAATCCGCGCACAACGCAAGTTCAGCCTTTTTCATTTCCACAGCACAGATTAACAATTTTTACCGGCGCTCGCGTAACATCAGACACCAACAATGATTCACGAACCTAACTTAGCGCACCTGATATTTTTCTAACAATATCTCCAGCCAGTCTTAAATATCCATGACAGATAAAACAAACGACGCATCTTCCCTGCCCGCCTCACTGCCGATTCGACACGTCGAGTTTAAAGCGGCTTTGCTCCTGATTTTGATGGTGGTATTGGTGTCAGCGACGGTGGTGTACCTGATGTATGCGCGCGGCGTATTCGAATCGACCCAGAAGCTGGTGCTGGTAGCCGACGATGCAGAAGGCGTTATGGTCGGGATGGATCTCACGTTCTCCGGCTTTGCCATCGGGCGTGTCAGCCGCATCGAACTCAGCAATGAAGGCAAGGCTCGGATGATTGTCGATGTGGCGCGCAAGGATGTCCGTTGGCTGCGCACATCTAGTATCTTCACGATGGAACGTGGCTTGGTGGGTGCGACGCGCCTGCGCGCTTTCAGCGGCATCCTGAGCGACCCACCGCTACCCGACGGCGCTATACGCAGCGTGCTGGCAGGCGACGCCACCGCTGAGATTCCCCGCCTTTTAGTTACCGCCAAAGAATTGATCCAGAACTTGAATACCCTGACCGCAACCGACTCGGCACTGGATTTGAGCTTGCGCAACATACAGTCGGTCACAGAAAAACTCAATGGCAAGAGCGGAGCGCTGGGTGTTATAACCGGCACTGATGAAAACGCGAAAAAATTGTTGGTTATGCTCGACCGCACCAACCAGTTGCTGGCTACCGTCGATGGTCTGGCGGCCAAGGCGGACAGCCAGGTGTTTGGCAAGAACGGTGTCATGCCCGAAGCCCAAGCCACTATCGTCGAGCTCAACGGCTTGCTGACAGACGTCAGGGCGAGCATGAAAAAAGTGGATGCGGTGTTGCTCGAAGCACAGGCCGTCGGCGCCAACGTCAAAGACGCGACCGTCGATCTGGCCCCGCTACGGGCCGATGTGGAGAGTAACTTGCGCAAGGTCGAACAACTGGTCAATGAAATCAATCGCAAGTGGCCGTTCAAACGCGATGCGGAGATCAAACTACCATGAAATACATCCTGTTCTTACCGTGTGGTATTGCCATACTATTAAGCGCTTGTGCCAGCGGCCCTGCCGTGCCGGACTGGCAAATGAACGCCCAAAGCAGTATCGAACGCGCCGTTTCTGCTTACTTGTCCGGCAACGACAGAGTCGAAGTTCAGGAATTCGCCAAGGCCCGCAGCGAAATGGCTAGCACCGGCCAGGTCGCTTTGGTGGCGCGCGCGGAATTGATCCGTTGCGCCAGCCGTGTAGCCAGCCTGGTGCTGGAAGACTGCACCGGGTTTGAAAAACTGCGTCAGGACGCTAGCGTGCCGGAACGCGCCTATGCCGATTATTTGGCTGGACGGATTCAGCCGCAAGATGTCGCGCTGCTGCCCGCGCAGCACCAGAGCGCGATGCGCGTCGGCGCAGACCCTGCGGCTGCGGTGGCCGGCATCAGCGATCCGTTATCCAGATTGGTGGCTGCCGGTGTCTTGTTGCGCAGCGACCGCGCCAGCCCGGCCGTGCTGACGCTGGCGGTCGATACCGCATCCACCCAAGGCTGGCGGCGTCCCTTGCTGGCATGGCTGGGTGTGCAGGCGATGCGCGCCGAGCAAGCCGGCGCTACGGCAGAAGCGCTACGCCTGCGCCGGCGCATGGATCTGGTTCAACTTAAGTAGAGCGGCCCCGTGCCTGCATCTGGTTGTAAGCCGCAGACACGCAGGCCGGCACTACCAGAGAAAAACATCAGGATGCGGCCGCCACTGCATTAGACACTTTCGCCTCCGCGCCGCGGCTCTTCCACTGACTGACTATGATGCCGGCGATCAGCAACACACCTCCGATCACCCCGCGCCAGCCCATGGTTTCACCAATCCAGAAATAAGCGGCAATAGCTGCGCAGGCCGGCTCGAAGGCATAGGTGACTGCGGCTTCGTTGGCGCTGGTATGTCGCTGGCCCCAGACTTGCAGGGAAAGTATGGCGGCGGTAGCGACGACGCTGAGGTATAGCAAATTCGGGGCGTGCTGGCGCACGGCCTGCTGCAGTTGCACCCAGTCCACCGATTTGTGCGGCATCTGCCACAGCAGCAGCCAGAGCGCGGCGCAGATGCCGACCGTGATTATTTGGACTGCAGTCAATGCCATCAGATGACTGGCCTTGCGGGCCGCCGTTTCCATCTGTTTGACGTAAATTCCATAGCAGACTGCGCCGCCCAGCGCCAGCGTGTCGCCATACGACCAAGCCCCGCTATCCCAACATAACGCCGTTATTCCAGCCATCGCCAACGTAATGGCGAGCACGATGTGGCGCGGCGGCAACTTGCCGGCCAATACGCCCAATAGTGGCACCACCAGCACGTTCAAGCCAGTAATGAAGGCATTCCGGTTTGAGCTAGTTAGCGCCAGGCCTTCGGTTTGCAGCATGAAAGAGACAAACAAGGTCGCACCCAAGAGCGCACCTGCCAGCACATCGACCCGCCGGGCGCGCCACAGAAAGGGCAACAGCAACAAACCTGCCAGCGAGAAGCGTAGCAGCGCGATCCAGACCGCAGACAGATCGGCTGATACATCTTTCATGGCCGGAAAAGTCGTGCCCCAAACGCAAGTCACAAGCAGCAACGTCAGAATGCCGCGCAGATGGTGAGGTATCAGCATAGTCAAATTCAGGTTAAAAAAAATTGCTCGGAAAATCCCGCAATAGAAAATCGAAGCGCGGTAACACGCGCCAATAAAGCGTTTCTTGATGCTTTTGAAAGTGCTTTCAAAAAATATGATACTACAATCTGTATTTTTTAATGCCGCCTTTTAATAATGCGGAAAGAGCACCATAAAATCATATACTCCCATTAATTTTTAAAATAAGACGTCCATTCAGCGAACAGAGTGGAATGATTTTCTGCCCTCTCTTTCCAAGGAAGAAGCAGAGTGAGGGATGAATGCATTGCGTGGCAGAAAACCCATCCCCACTTACCGCACGCGTTTGCGCTCGCCAGCGCAAACCTTTCCAAGCCGCTATGATGTCCGACAAGTTCGGTCGCACTGCTTGTCGATATAATCCCCGATATGAAAGAACGATACTTACGCAGTCTGCGCCTGTTGTCCGAGTGCTATCACGGCTTTGAGCACATGTCTGCGCCTGACATCCGCAAAACCGGTCTGACTAAGGCGCAATTCGACATCATCGCCACGCTGGGCAATACGCCGGGCATGACTTTCAAGGGGCTGGGCCAAAAAACCCTGATTACCAAGGGTACCCTGACCGGCGTCGTCGATCGCCTGGAAAGCAAGCAATTGGTGCGGCGCGTCACCAGCCTGGAAGACCGCCGCAACATCATTGTGCAACTGACTGCAACCGGCGAACGCACTTTCGAACGCGTATTCGATTCTCACATACAGTTCTGCAAACAACCGTTTTCCGGCTATGCCGAAGCGGATTTTGTCGCACTCGAAGAAACCTTGGGCACACTCAAAAACCGGCTGGACGCAATGGCCGCCATCAAGACAGAAAAAAAAGGAAAATAAAGCAACTTATTCTGCTGCTAGCCCAAAAAATGCGTCAGAATGTGCAACCAAATTAATTGTCCATAAGGAATTTTTCGGTATTGCTTCAGTTGACCGAACAATGTAATTTTGGCAAACATTGAAGTGGCGCCTCGCAACATAGAAATAGAAGAATTAATGTAATAAAGAACGAGGCTAGCCGCATCAAATTGACGATAAACGCCGCCTAACATTCGTTCCTATTTTGCGCATGAGCATGATAAAAACCCCACCTCCGATTGACGCAGCACAAAATCACCAGGTAATGCTGGAATATCAGGCGCTACTGGATAACCTTCCTCTCGGCATCGCCTTTATCCGCGATGGCTATTTTTTGCACTGCAACCGGCACCTGAGCGACATATTCGGCTGGCCCGATGGGCAGTTAGCAGGGCAGCCTGTCAGCCTGCTTACGCCATCGGCACAGGCGTATACCGAATTATCCAGCCTAGTCGTAACGGTACTGGGCAGCGGGCAACGACTCGATACCGAACTGCTGATGCAAAAGCAGGACCGCAACACCTTCTGGTGCCGCCTGCTGGCAAATGCGGTCGACCCGACTGATCCTGCCAAGGGCCAGATATACATTATTGAAGACATCACCGAACGCCGCACCGCAGACGCATCGGCACGATTGCTGCTGCTGGAACATCAGGCAATTCTGGACAACGTCTCGCTGGCCATCACCTTCACCCGCAAACGCCGTTTTTTGCATTGCAATCAGCGCTTTAGCGAAATGTTCGGCTGGCCCAGCGACGAACTGATCCAGCAGACTACCGACACCCTGTATCCATCGCCGCAGGCGCTCGCCGAATTATCCAACCTTGCCAGGTCGACGCTGGGCAGCGGGCAACGGCTCGATACCGAATTGTTGATGCAAAGACGCGACGGCACCACGTTCTGGTGCCGCATGCTGGCCAAGGCGATTGATCCAGACAATCTCGGCAAGGGCTCGATCTACATCACCGAAGACATCACTGAACGCAAGAACGCGCAAGAAGCGCTGGTGCGTGCGCGCGACCATCTGGAGTTGCGAGTAGAAGAACGCACTGCAGAGCTGGCTACCGCTAACCAGTGCCTGCAAACCGAGATCCTGGAACGCCTGCAAGCTGAAAAACAAATTCGCCACCTGGCCGATCACGACGCCTTGACCGACTTGCCCAACCGCCGCCTGCTGGAACACCGGCTCAGGCAGGCCATGGCCGTAGCCAAGCGCAGCGGCAACCAGATGGCTGTCATGTTTATCGACCTGGACAGTTTCAAGCCGATCAACGACTTGCTCGGGCACCGGGTCGGCGACTTGCTGTTACAGGCCGTCGCAAAACGGCTGCGCAACCTGTTGCGCGCGGTCGATACAGTGGCGCGTATCGGCGGCGACGAGTTCGTTCTGGTGCTGCCCGATATGCACTCGCAGGCCACCGCACGCGAGGCCGCCAGAAGAATCCTGAGCGCACTGGTACAGCCGCACCAGATTGAAGGCAATACGCTGACTGTCACGCCCAGCATCGGCATTAGCCACTATCCCGAACACGGTGCCGATGTCGATACGCTAATAGGCCGTGCCGACGACGCCATGTACCGAGCCAAGCAAATGGGGCGGAGCAATTACCAATTCTATATTGATCCCAGCAAAGAGTAGTTTCCCATTTCCGCTGCAGCCGAATCGAGCCGATAAAAAAAGCCAGCCGACAGGTGGCTGGCTTGGTAAAAACACCCTGTTTAAACTACTGCGCCATCATTTTCCACTTTATCCTTGACCGGTCTGACCAGGTCTTCGCGTTTGATGCCCAGCCACATCGCGATGGCAGCAGCGACAAACACCGAAGAATAAATTCCGAACAGAATGCCAATAGTCAGCGCCACGGCAAAGTAATGCAACGCCGGACCGCCGAACAGCAGCATCGACAGCACCATGATCTGGGTCGAGCCGTGCGTGATGATGGTGCGCGAAATAGTGCTGGTGATCGCGTGATCAATAACTTGCGGCACGGCCATCTTGCGATGCTTGCGGAACATTTCGCGGATACGATCGAAGATAACCACCGATTCATTGACCGAATAACCCAGCACCGCCAGCACGCCGGCCAGCACCGAGAGTGAAAATTCCCACTGAAAGAATGCAAAAAATCCCAAAATAATGATGACATCGTGCAGGTTGGCGATAATCGCCGCCACCGCAAACTTCCATTCGAAGCGTAGCGCCAGATAAATCATGATACCGATGATCACCATCGACAGCGCCATCAAGCCGTCATGCGCGAGTTCCTGGCCCACCTGCGGCCCGACGAATTCGGCACGCCTGAGCACCACATCGGCATCTTTTGCCTTCAGCGCCGTCATCACCTTGCCGTTTTGCTCGGCTGCCGTCACGCCGCTCTTGAGCGGCAGGCGGATCATCACATCCTGCGCGGTGCCGAAGCTCTGCACCTGGTTATCGGTATAGCCCAGCGCTTCGACCGATTTGCGGATGCCATCGATATTGGCCGCTTTGGAATAGGCCACTTCCATCACGGTTCCACCGGTAAATTCAATCGATAGATGCAAGCCCTTGTTCACCAGAAAAAACACTGCCAGTGCAAACGTGACTGCCGAGATCACATTGAGTACCAATGCGTGGCGCATAAACGGAATATCTTTTTTGATGCGGAATAATTCCATCATCGATCCTTTCAATGCAGTACTCTGGCCGAGCCAGACTACCGAGAAATACTTGATTAAAACTGAAGTAGTGCAGGCCTCTGTGCCTGCAACCCGTTGCAGGCACAGAGACCTGCACTACTTATTTTGCGTGAATCCTGACTAAATCGATCCAACTGCGCCAAGTGTCTATTGTTCCGGCTTCCAGACCGTCCCAATCGACAGGTTGGTCAATTTTTTCTTGCGGCCGTACCACAGATTGGCGAGGCCGCGCGAGACGAACACCGAAGAAAAAATCGAGGTCACGATGCCGATGCAATGCACCACCGCAAAGCCGCGAATTGCGCCGGAACCGAAGATCAACAGCGCCAAACCCGCAATCAGAGTGGTCACATTGGAGTCCAGAATGGTGGCCCAGGCACGGTCGAATCCCATCGCTATCGCTGCTTGCGGCGAGTGTCCGGCGCGCAGCTCTTCCCGAATCCGTTCGTTGATCAGCACATTGGCGTCAATTGCCATACCGAGCGTGAGCGCAATCGCGGCAATTCCCGGCAAGGTAAGGGTCGCCTGCAGCATGGACAAAATCGCCACCAGCAACAGCAGATTAGTCGACAGGGCGAACACGCTGAACAGGCCGAACAGCATGTAATACACCGTCATGAAAGCGGCCACTACCAGAAAACCGTACATGGTCGAATCGAAACCCTTCTTGATGTTTTCAGCGCCGAGTTGCGGGCCGATGGTACGCTCCTCGATGATTTCCATCGGCGCCGCCAGCGAACCGGCGCGCAGCAGCAACGCTAAATCGCTGGACGCCTGGGATGAACCTTCACCGGTAATCTGAAAGCGCGACCCGAGTTCATCCTGGATGGTAGCCACCGTCAGCACTTCACCACGGCCCTTCTCAAACAGCACGATCGCCATCAACTTGCCGATCTTGCCGCGGGTGGCGTCGCGCATGCGGCGCCCGCCGTCACCGTTGAGATCGATGCTGACCGATGGCCGGTTGTTTTGATCGAAGCTGGCAGTGGCGCTGGAAATATAGTCGCCGGTAATGATCGGATCCTTGTACAGCACCACCGGCGCACCCTTGCCCACCTTGAACAACTCGGACCCAAACGGAATCGCAGCGTTTTCTTCAGTGCCGCGGGTGACGGTTTCATCGACTAAACGCACTTCCAGAGTAGCGGTGCGGCCAATAATGTCTTTGGCGCGCGAGACGTCCTGCACGCCCGGCAATTGCACCACGATCCGGCTGGCGCCTTGGCGCTGGATGATCGGCTCCGCCACACCGAGTTCGTTGACGCGTTTGGACAGAGTCGTAATATTCTGCTGCACGCCGTCATCCACGGTTTTTTTCAGGGCTTCCGGCTTCATGCGCAGCACCAGCTTGAGTTCGTTGCCGCTGCCGGTCACATTGAAAGTCAGTTCACTGAGTTGCGAGCTCAGTTGTTCCTGGGCTTTGTCTAGCGTGGGCTGATCGCGAAACAGCAGTTCAAGCGTATCGGCGCTACGGGAAAGACCGGCATGACGGATATTTTTATCACGTAAAATGCTGCGCACACTGGCTTGCAATCCTTGCAAACGCTTGTTAAGCACTGCCTTGGTATCGACTTCCATCAGAAAATGCACGCCGCCGCGCAAATCGAGGCCGAGGTACATCGGCAGCGCATGCAGGCTTTGCAACCAGCCGGGCGTATTCGGCAACAAGTTGAAGGCGACGGTATACACCGGGTCCGCCGGGTCGATATTGAGCTCCTTTTCCAGCAATGCCTTGGCCTTGAACTGGGCATCGGGATTGGCAAAGCGAGCCCGCACCGAACCCTGATTGCCAACCGCATCGAAGAACACGCCGCCCGTGGCCATGTCATTGGTTTTCAAAATCTGTTCGACTTGAGTCACCAAGCCGGTATCAACCTTGATGGTGGCTTTGGCGCTACTGATTTGCACTGCGGGCGATTCGCCAAAGAAGTTCGGCAGCGTATACAACACGCCCAGCAACAGCGCAAAGGCGATGACAAGATACTTCCAGAGTGGATAACGATTCATATTGATTCAATGTTCAGGGTTGGCCGCCGGGCAGAAATGGCCGGGATCACTTGAATGGCCGGGCCCGCACACAGGCGTGCGAACCGGCACACACAGCATTAAATCGATTTGATCGTGCCTTTTGGCAGCAGAGTGGCGATGGCCGCTTTTTGGATCACGATTTCGGTAGCGTTGGCGATTTCCAATGTCACATAGACATCCGTTACTTTGGTAACGCGACCCAGCATACCGCCGCTGGTAACCACCTCGTCACCCTTGGCGATGGCTGCCATCATGGCTTTCTGCTCTTTCTGGCGTTTCATCTGCGGACGAATCATCAAAAAATACATCACCGCAAACATCAAGATGATCGGTAGAAAGCTAGTCAGGTTGCTACCCAACCCCAATGATTCCAGCGGACCTGATTGTGCAAATGCATTAGAAATAAACAAGGCGTACTCCAGTTGGTTGTTATAAACAGGCAGGCATTTTAGCATTCAGGCATAAGTTTCCCGATGCATTGTCCTATGACGCCCGGGTAAATTGGCGCTGGCATCCAACAGCGTTCCGCCCTGAAATTCATACAGGCAACAGTATTTTTAAAGTCGCAATGAAAACATGCGGTGAATTCTATTTATTTCCACATACCCTGCCGATATTTATTATTTTGGGGGAATGGATCGCAGCCTGCGGAAACAAATCGGCAGAATTGCTCACTACCGTCGTGCCACAACTAACGACACTGCTTGAAAATTATTTGCATTCGCTGTCAACCGGCTTTAGAAGAGCAGCGTTATCTGCTTACGTAGCGATTGTCTACGGACCCAACCAAAAGGACTTTAGCATGAACAAACTTATCGCAACCCTGGTAGCCGCTACTTTCGCAATGGGCACAGCCTTTGCAGCAACTCCTGCTGCTCCAGCAACGCCGGCAACACCTGCTGCCGCAAGCACACCAGCCGATGCTACAGCAACGCCGGCCAAAGCAACTGCGAAAAAAGCAACGCACAAAAAAGCCAACAAGGCCAAGAAAATGAAGCGCGCAGCAGTGAAAAAAGCAGCACCAGTGCCTGCACCAGGTGCGTAATAAGCAATAACGCACGACCGCTAAAACAAAAGCCCGGTATTGCCAGTTTTCACAAAATGGCAATACCGGGCTTTTGCGTTAAAAATACCAGAATCAGATTCCACGTGAGCGCTCGGTCTGGAAGCGCAACACAAAAGTCGAAAATTGTTGCACATCAATGGCCGAGCGCATTTCACGCATCAGCTGCAAGTAGTAGTGCAGGTTATGAATGGTATTCAAGCGCGCGCCGAGAATCTCGCGAGTGCGGTGCAAATGATGTAAATAAGCGCGTGAAAAATTGCGGCAAGTGTAGCAGTCGCAGGTTTCGTCGAGCGGCTGCTCGTCATCCTTATAGCGCGCATTTTTAATTTTGATGTCGCCAAATCGGGTAAACAGCCAGCCGTTGCGCGCATTACGGGTTGGCATCACGCAATCGAACATGTCAATGCCGTTAGCTACACCAGCCACCAGATCTTCCGGCGTACCGACTCCCATTAAATAATGCGGTTTGTCGGCCGGCAGCCTTGGCCCGATGTGTGCCAGCATGCGCATCATTTCTTCTTTCGGCTCGCCCACCGACAGCCCTCCGATGGCAATGCCGGGAAAACCGATGTCTTCCAGCCCAGCCAGCGATTCGTCGCGCAAATGTTCGAACATCCCGCCTTGCACGATGCCGAACAGTGCATTCGGATTTTCACCGGCGACAAATTCATCCTTAGAGCGTTTGGCCCAGCGCAACGACATGCGCATTGATTGAGCCGCTTCGTCGAGTGTGGCCGGACGGCCGTCGATTTCATACGGCGTGCATTCGTCGAACTGCATCACGATGTCGGAATTAAGTGCGCGCTGGATCTGCATCGAGATTTCCGGCGACAAAAACAACTTGCTGCCATCAATCGGCGATGAAAATTTCACGCCCTCTTCCGTGATCTTGCGCATCGCGCCCAGCGAAAATACTTGAAATCCGCCTGAGTCGGTCAAAATCGGTTTATCCCAACCCATGAAGCGATGCAAGCCCCCGAATTTTTTCAGCACCTCAACGCCGGGGCGCAACCACAAATGGAAGGTATTGCCGAGAATGATCTGGGCGTCGATCTCTTTAAGCTCCAGCGGCGACATTGCCTTGACTGAACCGTAGGTGCCAACCGGCATGAAAATCGGCGTTTCGATCACGCCGTGGTTCAGCGTCAGGCGACCGCGACGGGCCCCAGTTTGACCGCTGTCGTCGGTTTTAAGAAGTTTGAAATCAAGCATGGTGTTTTGTAGTTGATTGTATGGTCAGCAGCATTGCGTCGCCGTAGCTGAAAAAACGGTAGCGCTGGCGAATAGCGTGGGAATAAGCATGGCGGATAGCGGCATAGCCGGTGAAGGCTGAGACCAACATCAGCAAAGTCGATTTCGGCAGGTGGAAATTGGTGATCAGGCGCGTCACCGTTTTAAACCGATAGCCGGGCGTGATGAATAGAGCGGTATCGGCGCTGCCGGCGGCAAGCAGGCCAGATTGCGAGGCCGACTCCAGCGCGCGCAGGCTGGTGGTGCCAACCGCCACCACGTCGCGTCCGGCGGCTTGGGTGGCCTGCACTGCGTCCACCGTGGCTTGCGATATCGTGTACCACTCGCTGTGCATCTGATGCTCGGCCAGATTTTCAGTGCGCACCGGCTGAAAAGTGCCGGCGCCGACATGTAGCGTCACAAACGCAAGTTGCACGCCCTTGGCGCGCAAGAGCGCCAGCAGTGCATGGTCGAAATGCAAACCTGCAGTCGGCGCCGCGACCGCGCCAAGTTCTTTCGCATACACGGTCTGGTAGCGGGTTTCGTCAAAAGCATTGGCAGTGTGCTGGATATACGGCGGCAAAGGCAACCGGCCGTGCGCCTCGATCAGTTCGAACACCTCGGATGGGAAGTGCAGCTTATAGAACTCGCCAACCCGCGCGCCGATCGTGACGTCGAAGGCGTCGGCCAAACGGATGCTACTACCGATTGCCGGCGATTTGGAAGCGCGAATTTGCGCATGGACGGTGCGGTTATCCAGCACGCGCTCGATTAATATTTCGACTTTGCCACCCGTGGTTTTGACCCCGAAGAAACGTGCTTTCAGCACCCGGGTGTCGTTGAACACCAGCAAGTCACCCGCGCTGAACTGGTCGGCAATATCGGCAAAGCTACGGTCGATCAGCGTGTCGCCATCGACCTGCAGCAAACGCGAAGCACTGCGCTGCGGCAGCGGAGTTTGCGCAATCAGCTCCGGCGGCAGTGCAAAGTCAAAATCGGATAAGGAATAAGTGGGATGCATCGTGTGTCTTGGATTGAAAATTCGAGAAAAGCTAGCTCCGCAGAAAATTTAACTGTGTTTAATAACAGTATCTAGCCTAGATCAGTACAATAGATGCAATAATTTACCGTATCTATTGTAAAAGCCGGCTATTTTACGCCTTAGGCGATCTATTGATGAGCTGACATGCCAGAATCAAAGCAAATACGCGCAACCGTGCCGGTACCGTCAGACCCCAGAAAACCTGCATCCAGGGCGCTTGGCAAAATGACGGAAAAACTGGCAAAGCTGGGCCTGCGATCCAGCATGGATCTGGCGCTGCACCTACCGTTGCGCTATGAGGATGAAACCCAGGTGTTGTCGATCCAGGAAGCCGGCTTACGCTTTGGCCAGCCGTCGCAGGTCGAAGGCGTGGTCAGCGGCTGCGAAGTGCAATACAAGCCGCGCCGTCAACTACTGGTCACGCTGGCCGACGATTCCGGCCAGTTGGTGATGCGCTTCCTGAATTTTTACGGCAGTCAGCTAAAGCAGTTGGCTGAAGGCACCCGGTTGCGGGTCCGGGGAGAACTGCGGCATGGCTTTTTCGGGCCTGAGATGGTGCACCCGACTTACCAAGTCGTCAATCTGGGAGCGCCGCTGGCAACTGCGCTAACGCCGATTTACCCAGCCGGGGTCGGCCTGTCGCAAAGCTTTCTGCGCCGTGCCATTGCAGCAGCGCTGAACCAGCTCGATTGGCGCGACACCCTGCCGCCGGCTATGTTGGCAGAACTTGGCTTGTCAGCCTTCGAGCCCGCAATTCGTCTGCTGCACAACCCACCGCCCAATGTCGATCAGCATGGCTTGATGGAGCGCACACATCCCGCTTGGGAGCGGATGAAATTCGATGAATTGCTGGCGCAGCAGCTATCGCTGAAACGCGCGCAAACGGCACGCCGCGCAGTCGGCGCACCGGCATTGGAGCGCATCGGACAACTGTCGAATGCGTTCCTGATGACGTTGCCGTTCGTGTTGACCAGAGCGCAGGAAAAAGTGCTGGCTGAAATCCGCAACGATTTGCGTGCCACCTTCCCGATGCAGCGGCTGCTGCAAGGCGATGTCGGCAGCGGCAAAACCGTGGTCGCGGCGCTGGCCGCCGCGCAGGCTATCGACAACGGCTACCAGGCAGCACTGATGGCGCCGACCGAAATTCTGGCCGAGCAGCACTTCCGCAAAATCGCCGGCTGGATGGAACCGCTCGGCATCCAGGTCGCTTGGCTGACCGGCAGCCTAAAAAAGAAAGAGAAACTGGAGGCACTGGCTAGAATCGAGTCCGGTGCCGCGCAACTGGTGATTGGCACCCATGCACTGATCCAGGAAACGGTCCAATTCGCCCGACTGGGGTTGGTAATCGTCGATGAACAGCACCGCTTCGGCGTCGGCCAGCGCCTGAGTTTGCGGAATAAAGGAACTGCGAAGGCCGCCAACGCGCAGACCCCTGACCTGACACCGCACCAGTTGATGATGAGTGCCACGCCGATCCCGCGCACGCTGGCGATGACGTATTACGCCGATCTCGAAATCTCGGTAATCGATGAACTGCCGCCCGGCCGCAGCCCGATTGTCACCCGCGCCATCGACCAAAGCCGGCGTGAAGAAGTGATCGGACGAGTGCATGCGGCGGCGCTCGAAGGGCGGCAAATCTATTGGGTTTGCCCGCTAATCGAAGAGTCCGAAGCATTGCAACTGCAAACCGCAACCGAGACCCACGCTACGCTGGTCGCAGCGTTACCCAGTCTGCAGGTCGGGCTAGTGCACGGCCGCATGAAAGCGGCCGAAAAACAGGCGGTAATGGACGCCTTTAATCAAAACCGGATACAGGTGCTGGTCGCCACCACTGTGATTGAAGTCGGGGTCGATGTACCGAACGCATCGCTGATGGTGATCGAACACGCGGAACGCTTCGGCTTGTCGCAACTGCACCAGTTACGTGGGCGGGTCGGACGCGGCACGGCAGCCTCAGTCTGCCTGTTGTTATACCAGAGCCCGCTGGGCTGGGTCGCCAAGCAGCGCCTGATGACCATGCGCGCCACCACCGACGGCTTCGAAATCGCCCGCAAGGATCTGGAAATCCGTGGCCCCGGCGAATTTTTAGGTGCGCGCCAATCAGGTCAGGCAATGCTACGATTCGCCGACCTGGAAACTGACCAATGGCTAGTCGAAAAAGCACGCAACCTGGCGCAGTTTTTATTGCAGGACAAATCAGAAAACAGCGCAGAAAACAGCGCGCGCATTGTAAAAGCACATCTGGCGCGCTGGCTGGGCGAACGAGAGGATTTTTTGCGGGTTTAAATTGGGCGGGTTTGAAACCCGCCTCTACGGGGATACCACAACCGGCATATTTAAAAATTGCCGAATACAGTCAGACCATCCATCGCAATGGCTGGAAGCCACCTATTATTCTGAAAATAGCCATTGACTGCTAATCAACCGGGCTATCTGGCGGCGGACATTAATGAGATGACGTCGCAACCAGAAATATTGTCTTGATTTCGCTCAATCTCTGCCAACAAATTAATCAAGGTCTCTAACCAGGGGTAGCGTTGATAGCGCTGGACTTTGTTCTTTGCCTCCAAGTCAGAAATCATCTTCGGGGTCAAGATACGCGGCTGGGTCCTGCTACATCCTCCACCGTTGAATTGCGCGCGTTTCCCGAGGTAAGCCATTGCACACTGTCGTTTATATGCGCTGATATCACCATACCGACCGACAAAATTGTTGTTGCCTTGGCGCCCAATAATGTGTTGTAAATATCCCTTCCAGTCACCCTCACGAATTTCAATCGCCACTTCTTTTGGATACACCTCGGATACCTGGTCATTTGCGTAAAGTACAGTTGACATATCACCCCCGATGTTGCGTTATTGAATTATCACGCTAACTTGCTATTCACCCCAACCGGAGTTCGCTTCAATAGTGACTCCATCACCGTTTTTTGTTAGCTCGTGCTGCCTCGCTTTTTTACTACCATTTTTATATTAGTTGATAATTTTGTAATTAATACTGAGGAATAACAAAGTAAACGTCAATAATTAATCGAGCACTACAATCAGCAGCAACGCCTTGTGCAGGTTTAAGAGTGTGCAGGATATAAGTTGTGGATCAGGACGCAGAAGCAATGCACAGATTATTTTACGTATGTTGATTGCTTGCTTGAACTATATGGATGCAGTTCGAACCACTCAAGCCAGCGCATCCTCGATCGGAACTGGAGTGCCAATATGGCAGCCCTGTGCGAAGTCCACGCCAAGTTCACGCAACAAACTCAGAATCGACTCGCTCTCCACCCACTCGGCGATAGTGCGTTTGCCCGTCAGATGCGCTATTTCATTGATGCTGCGAACCATTGCACAGTCCACCGCATCGGTTGCCATGTTTTTGACTATCTGGCCATCGATTTTGAGGTAGTCCACCGGCAAACGCTTGACGCAAGCCATTGACGACATGCCGCCGCCAAAATTATCGAGCGAAATCCGCGCACCACGCTGGTGCAACATATCAAAAAAAACCAGGGCATCGTCCAAATGTTCGGTTGCCGCAGTTTCCGTAATTTGAAAGCACCATTTTTTGGGAAATACGTGTCTTCGGTCAAGAAGCTTGCAGACAAAGCGATGGAAATCCCGGTTGCCAACCGATTGCCCAGACAAGTTGATGACGATAGTGTGGACGCAGTCAATGGCGCCCTGTTGCGCAACCATCCACGCGCACACATGCGTCACCACCCATCGGTCGATTTGCGTAGCCAATCCGTACCGCTGCGCAACCGGAACGATCGCGTCGGAAAAAATCAAGCTGCCGGTATTTTCGCGCAATCCCAGCAAGACTTCAAAGTGGCGGCCCGCTACCGCACCGTCACCCAATGCCTTGATGGCCTGCGCAAAAAGTTCAAAACGGTTAGCTTCAATTGCTTGTTGTACGCGCGTTGCCCATTGCATCTGGTCACGCTGTGCAAGTATCGCCGTGTCCAGGTCTTCGTAGACATGGACACGGCCACGGCCGGCTTTCTTGGCCGCGAAACAAGCGCCGTCAGCAGCCTGCTGTGCTAGCGAGGCGCTGTCCCAACGGCGATCCAGCAGTGCCACGCCGATGCTGGCACCCACGCGAAAAGACTTGCCGCTGTGTTGGAAGTGCAACTCCGCCACGCGGTCGCAAACATTTTGCGCGATGCGTTGCGCAGTTTCCAAGTCGCAGTTTTCAAGAATCAGAGCAAATTCGTCGCCACCCAGGCGCGCCACCGTGTCCTTGGCCCGCACGCATTTGAGCAGCAATGCCGACACCTGCCGCAGCAGCAGATCGCCGGCAGCGTGTCCACAACTGTCATTGACGATCTTGAATCGATCCAGATCAATGCAGCACAGTGCGTGCCCGGCGCCGGTAGTGAGCGCCGACTCGAACATCTGTTTCAGGATGCGATCAAACTCTGCACGATTGGGAAGTCCCGTCAAATGATCGTGGGCGGCACGGTGCTCCACTTCTTGACGCAGTTTGCGCTGGTCTGTTACGTCACGAAACACCATTACCACACCGGTGATGGAGCCGTCGCCACTAAAAATCGGCGCGGCCGAATCTTCCACCGCGTATTCCTTACCGCCTTTAGCGATCAACACCGTGTCTCTCGCCAGACCCACAATCGTGCGCTCGGCCAGGCAACGGGCCACCGGGTTTTCTACCGGCGAGCGGGTATTCTGATGGACGATGTTGAACACGCTTGCCATAGGTTGGCCTACAGCTTCGGATTGACTCCAGCCGGTCAGCCGTTCGGCAATCGGGTTCAGGTACTCGACCTGCCCGACTGCATTGGTGGTGATGACCGCATCCCCAATCGAACGCAGCGTCACCAGGGTCCGCTCATGTTCACTGGCCAGTGCCACTTCCAGCAGCTTGCGGTCGGTCACGTCAGAAACGTAACCATGCCAGAGCACGCCGCCGTCCGAGCGCGACTCGGGCATGGCGTTACCCTCTAGCCATCGGATACCGTGAAGTGGCAAATTGACGCGGTAAATTTGATGCCAAGGATGCAATGCTTGCGCGGACGCCTTGACGCCGGAAGTGACCCGGGCGAGGTCATCCGGGTGAATGCGCTTGAAAACCTGATCGGCACTCTGCTGCACCTGCAAAGGGCTCAAACCATAAATGGCCCGTATGCCTTCACTGGCGTAAGGAAAACAGGACGTGCCATCAGCGCGCTGCAGGTACTGAAAAACCGCGCCGGGGATCTGCTCGGTAGCTTTCTTGATTTTGAAAAGCTCATCTTCCAGCCGCTTGCGTTGGTCCATCTGGATCACGACGCATTCAGTGACCGTGCCGCTTTCCCGTTGGCGGCGCACTGCATTGAAAAGTACTGGAATTTCCCCGCCGTGGGCAGCCGCCAGAAGCAAGGATATTTCTTCTACATGACCATGCATGTAGAGCATGGTTATCACCTGCATGTGAAACATCAGCCGATTAGAGGGCGTCAACAAGTGATCCAGCGGCTTACCTGTCAAATCCGCAGGAGCTACGCCCAATATGTCCGCCAGTGTCTGGTTGACAGCTAGCAGCACAAAATCTTCACCAAACGTGAATACGCCACAGGGTGCGTGTTGCAGATCGAATGAGGACAGATTCATGGTTTTTAACGTAAGTCAGACGCCTGCTTGCAAGTACTCGCGGATCAACGCAATGGTTTCTTGAGGGTGGCTCATGTGCGGGCAGTGTCCAGTAGCCTTCATCTGCCGCAACCTACTATTGACCAGATGCCGGTGCAGATAATTACCAACCTCAACCGGGGCGACAGAGTCTTGGGCGCACTGGAGAATCAAGGTGGGTCTGTCAAAGCCACGCAGATCATTGCGATTGTCGGCCAAAAATGTAGCGGCGGCAAAGCGTCTGGCAATGGGCGGGTCCATGGCGCAAAAACTGGTTTCAAGCTCTTCAGCCAAAGCAGGTTGGTCAGGGTTTTTCATTACCATGCCCGCCAGGTAGTTGGCCCAGCCGGGCTGATTGCGCTCGATCATGTCCAGCAATCCTTCGATGTCTGCCTGCTCGAAACCGCCTTGGTAATCGGGCGGATCGTTCAGGTAGCGTGGTGAGGGGCAGATCATGACCAATCGATCAATCCGCTGTGGAATCTCGATCGCGGCCAGCAGACAGATCATGCTGCTAACCGAGTGCGCGACCAGGATGGCGTTCTGCAGATCAAGCGACTCGCAAACCTCGACCACATCTTTTGCATAACCGCGCAGGCTGGCATAGCGTTGCGGATCGTAGGCATCCGGGTCGGAGTGGCCGGCACCCACATAATCGAACAGTACCACGGTGTAGTCTTGCTCGAAAGCCGGACTGAGCAAGCGCCACATCACCTGATCGCAGCCAAAGCCGTGGGCAAAAACCATCGGCTGCCGGCCGCGTCCAAAAACCTGGACGTTGTTTCTTTGCTGGATATTCATGCACCAATCTTTCTCGGTAGAACGCAGATCCTGACAGGTTGGGACGGCATATGATGAATCCATGTACCGGCAGTTCTATCATCCTACCCGAGCAGCCGGATGCTGGCTCAGATTTTAATGCCGAAATTGTCACTCGACAACATTAGGCGAATTAGTCGAAATAATTTTTTAAATCTGGTGATCGGGTTAGCGGCTTCATCGCGTAACCCGACATTTACACAGCCTCCATCACGGCACGCAGAAATGCCTGGGTACGTTCGTTCTGCGGTGCGCCGAAAATCTGTTCCGGGGCGCCCTGTTCGACAATTTTACCTTCGGAAAAGAAGCAGACCCGATCGGCAAACTCGCGCGCAAAGCCCATCTGGTGCGTCACCATCAGCATGGTGAGATTATGCTCGTCGCCCAGGCGGCGAATTACATTCAGCACTTCGCCGCAGAGTTCCGGGTCGAGCGCCGACGTTACCTCATCGAACAGCATCACTTGCGGGCGCATCGCGAGGGCGCGTGCAATCGCCACCCGCTGTTGCTGGCCGCCGGACAATTGCGACGGATAGTGTTTGAACTTGTCCGATAGCCCGACCATATCTAGCAGTTCGCTGGCGCGTTCAGTGGCTTCTGCCTTGCTCAGACCGAGTGCCTTGACCGGAGCTTCGACCACATTTTGCAATGCGCTCATATGCGGGAACAGGTTGAAGTTCTGGAACACCATGCCGATTTTGCGGCGGCCCTGGCGCTTGTAGCTTTCGCTGGCGGGCACCAGGCCGCCGTTGCGCGGCATGTGGGTAAGCGGCGCACCGTCGACTTCGATCATGCCATCGTTGATCCCTTCGAGCATCATCAGCACCCGCAGCAGGGTCGATTTGCCAGAGCCGCTGGGGCCGATAATCGCTACTTTTTCATTGGCCGCCACGTCCAGATCCAGATGGTCGAGGACAGTGAGAGGGCCGTAGCGTTTTGTCACATCGCTAAAACGGATCATGGGAGGTGTCATGTTTTATCCTGTGAAAAGAATTTTTATGGCATGCGCAAATACGCTTCAAGCTTGCGCACCAGCAGCGCGACGACGATGCTGATGACCAGAAAGAACAGGCCAGCCATCGTGATGGGTTCGATATAGCGGAACGATTGCGAGCCGATATTTTTAGCCTGCAGCATGAGTTCAACCACGGTAATAGCCGACAGCACCGGGGTGTCCTTGAACATCGCAATCAAATAATTGCCCAGCGCCGGAACAATCGGCCGGATCGCTTGCGGCAGCACGATGCTGCGATACGCATTCAAAGGCGAAAGGCTCAACGCCTTGGCCGCTTCCCACTGACCACGCGGCACGCCGTTCAGGCCGGCCCGATACACTTCCGCCACATAGCACGAGTAATGCAGCGCGATGCCTATCGTACCGGCGGCCAGCGCCGACAAGGTCAGGCCGTATTCCGGCATCACGTAGAACAGGAAATACAACTGGATCAACAGTGGCGTGCTGCGGATGAATTCGATCACGGCAGCGGCCGGCCACGACAGCCAGCGCAATTGCGCGCGACGCATGACGGCCAGCAGTAAGCCGAACACCAGCGCCAGTGCAAACGCAACAAAGGTGATGCCGATGGTGTATAGCGAGGCACGCAGCAAGTCGGGCAGAATCTGGGCAGCGAACTGCCAGTCGAACAAGGCGCGCCCGCTCACATGCGCCCCCGCTTCAAGCCACCGCTCAAACCGCGATTAAGTCGCCGTTCCAGCATGCGCATGCCCAGATTGATCGCCTGTGCCAGCACAAAGTAAATCAGCAACGCGATTGTGAAAATTTCCCCGGTGCGGAAAGTCGCCTGCACCAGTTGATTCGCACGAAACGTCAGATCGGCCAGCGTAATCAGGGATACCAGCGAGGTGCCTTTGAGTAATTCGATCAGCAGATTGGTGGCCGGCGGAATCGCTTTAGCCATTGCCTGCGGCAACACGATGTCCAGAAAGCGGTGCAGCGGCGAAAGATTCAGCGCAATCGCCGCCTCAATCTGGCCGCGTGGCACCGCCGCAAACGCGCCGCGCATCACTTCCGCGCCATAAGCACCAATGTTGAGACCAAGACCGAGCGCCGCAACCGTGAACGGCGTCAACGTGAGATTGAACGGCGGCAGCGGCAGCACAAAAAACAGCCAGAATAATTGCACTAGCAGCGAAGTACCGCGGAACACTTCGATATAGATATTGGCCAGCCAGCGCAAGCCGCGCAACGGCGACAACTTGGCCAGCGCAGCCACTAGCGCCAACGCAACTGCCAACAGCGCGGCCAGACAGGTGATGCGGATGGTAACTAACGTCCCTTCCAGCAGGAGCGGCAAAAGTTCACGCATGGCGCCGGTCCGTTATGGCTGGGCGAGTTCTTCGACAGTCTTGGTGGTGAGGTTGGAACTATCGAAGCCGAAGGGGGCGACTGTCTTCAGATGCTCTTCGCTGCCCACCCACGCTTTCAACGCCACATTGACCGCGTCGCGCAAGTCTTTATCATCCTTGCGGAAGGCCAGTGCGCCGTAACCGATATGCGCCGGGTCGTCCTCAAAAGTAGTGATTGCTTCGACACTTTTACCGCCCTTGACGGCCAAATCCTTCATCGTCAACTGGGTACCGACAGCGGCGTGCGCACGCCGTGTGCGTACTGCCTGCAACTCCGCAGTGGTGTTCGGAACCTGCATGATCTGGCTATCCGAAATACCGGCTTTACGTGCATATGTGTACTCTGCGGTACCCGACATCACCGCCAGCTTTACCTTGGGATTTTTTACGATGTCGGCATAGCTGTGTAAATTGAGCGGGTTACCCTTGGCCACCAGCAGCGTGTCGCCGATCTGATAGTGCGGATCGGTAAACAACACTTGCTGCAGGCGCTCTGGCGTAACGTACATGCCGGCGGCGATGACATCGAAACGTCCTGCCATCAGGCCGGGAATCAGGCCGCCCCATTCGGTCAGCACCGCATCGATTTTCTTGACGCCAATCTGGTTGAATACCACCTTGGCAATCTCCGGCGATTCGCCGGTCACCTTGCCATCGGGCAGCGTATAAGCAAATGGCGCTTCGTTGGCATAACCGATACGTATCTGGCCGGTGCGCTGCACACGTTCCAACGTGGTTTCAGCGCTTGCCGCAATGCAAAGACCGATTGCGGCGATGCCGATCAGCGCTGCGACAGCGGAAGTTTTGGAGAGGGTTTTCATGATTGATCTCTTTAAAATTAGTTTTATAGTCGTACGGCGAAGTATGACAAGCGCCCGTAAGGTTGCATCGAGCGCCTGCCGCCAGGCAACAAACCGGCATCAAGCGGAAATCACGCAATCGCCAGCGGCTCAGGCTCCAGTGACGCCAGGTTATGACGCGCTGCGATGTACTCGGGCCGCGGCTTGAGTCCGCTTTGCGGCGCTTGCAACTGGTTTTCGATACTGTTGTAGACGAAAAACACGTTGCTGCGCGGATACGGCGTGATATTGCCGTTCGAGCCGTGCATGGTGTTGCAGTCGAAAAACACTACGGAGCCTGCACGGCCCTTACAAGACGTGATGCCGCCCAGATCCGACAGGTAGCGCAGCAAGAGTTCATCCGGCACGCCGTATTCCTGCTTTTTCAGTGATTGCTTGTAGTTCTCGTCAGGCGTTTCACCCGCACAGGAAATGAAGTGCTGGTGCGAACCGGGAATCAGCATCAACGGACCATTGAATTCATCGTTATCGGTAAGCAGAATCGAGCAGCTTACTGCGCGCATGGCCGGCATCCCATCTTCTGTATGCCAGGTTTCAAAATCGGAATGCCAGTAAAATTCCTTGCCGCTAAATCCGGGCTTGTAGTTGATGCGCGACTGGTGGATATAGACTTCACTGCCGAGTATTTCACGCGCTACGTCCAGCACGCGCGGGTCGCGCATCAGACTAGCGAATACATCGCTCAAATGGTGCACGTCGAAGATCGAGCGCACATCGCTGCTGCCCGGTTCCGCAATCACTTCGGCGCGACCTGCCGCCGTAAAATCTGTGCGCATCGTTTGCATTTCGTCGTGCAAGCCGGCTGCCTCGGCCGGGGTGAACAAGTCAGGCAGAAACAGGAATCCGTTCTCCCGGTAGGCATCGCGTTGTGCTGCGTTCAGCGTGGCGGGGGCAAGGGTGACGCTTGGTTCCAGCTCGTAGACAACCGGTTCGCACCGCGCCAGGATCGCCGGAGAAATTAATGCACGGCTTTTATAATGGTCTTGGGATAGCATTTGATGCTCCTCTCTTTATTCAACGGATTATTCGACAGGTTACTCAACGACTGCCGGCGCGACAGCGTAGACGCCTTCGGCATCATGCACTTCAGTGCCGACCAGCGGCGGATTGAAGCTGCATACCAGCCGCATGTCGGCACCGGCGTCGGCGCGCAGCCAATGGCGGTCATTCTCGTTAAGCGCATAAATAGTACCCGGTTCGATGCGAAATACTTCGCCCGAAGGAATCAGCTCAACCTCGCCGCTGCCCTCGACGCAATACACCGCTTCCAAGTGGTTTTTGTACCAAATGTGCGTTTGCGTACCGGCGAAAATGGTGGTTTCATGCATCGAGAACCCCATGCGGTCATCGCGTAGCAACAGGCGGCGGCTGGCCCAGGTTTTGGTTTTTACGTCGCGTTCGGTGTTCAGGATGTCTTGCAGGCGTCGGACGATCATGCTGTCACCTCTGTATTTTTTAGTGCACTGGCGTTCAGGTCACTCATCGTATCGGCCAGTGCCTGCTCCAGGATGTCCAAACCAGCCAGTAGCTGTTCCGGTTCGATGGTCAGCGGCATCAGCAGCTTGATTACTTCGTCGCTGCCGCCCGAGGTCTCAATAATCAACCCATTCTGGAATGCCAGCGTGATAACGCTGTCGGCCAAATTCGGATCCTTGAATGCCAGACCCTGCATCAGGCCGCGTCCGCGCCGCACCATTTGGGCCGCCGGGTAGGTTTTCACCAGTTTGTCGAGATACGCAGTGACGATCTGTGACTTCTTGTCGATTGATGCCTGGAACTTATTGTCGCTCCAGTAATGCTTGAGCGCCGCGGCAGCGGTTACAAACGCCATGTTGTTGCCGCGGAAAGTGCCGTTGTGCTGGCCTGGCTTCCACACATCGTGCTCGGGTTTGATCAAGACTACCGACAGCGGCAGGCCGTAACCGGACAACGATTTCGACAACGTGATCATATCGGGCTGGATACCGGCCGGCTCAAAACTGAAGAAAGTACCGGTGCGGCCACAACCCGCCTGAATATCATCGACGATCAGCATGATTTCGTGACGGCGGCACAGTTGCTCCAGCTTCTTTAGCCAGCTCAAGCCGGCGACGTTCAGACCGCCTTCGCCCTGCACGGTTTCAACAATGATCGCAGCCGGATGATCGACCCCGCTGCTGGGGTCGACGATCAGCTTGTCCAGCATTGCAACGGTATCGACATCCTGGCCGAAGTAGCCGGCATACGGTGCATGATGGACGTCGGACAGCGCCACGCCGGCGGCGTCGCGAAACTTGCGATTACCGGTCAACGACAATGCGCCCAAAGTCACGCCATGAAAGCCGTTAGTAAATGAAATCACGTTTTGACGCCCAGTCACGTTGCGCGCCAGCTTGATCGCCGCTTCCACTGCATTGGTGCCGGTGGGGCCGGTAAATTGCATCTTGTACTGCATTTTGCGCGGCTTTAGGATGCGCTCCTCAAACGTGAGCAGAAAATTTTTCTTGGCCGCAGTGGCCATGTCGAGTCCCTGCACCACACCGTCGCCGGCCAAATAATCGATCAAAGCCTGCTTCAACACGGGATTATTGTGGCCATAGTTCAAGCTGCCGGCGCCGGCCAGGAAATCGATGTACTCGGTGCCGTTTTCGTCGGTTTGAACTGCGTTTTTGGCTTTAGTAAAAATAGTTGGAAAGGAACGGATATAACCGCGAACCTCGGATTCCAGTCGGTTGAATGTACGCATCATGCTTCTCCTTAGGGGATGGAATGGATGGTGTGAGCGTCCTGCGTCAGGCTACGCGGTCCCACGGACCGATTTTGTAGAGACGCTCTTCTTCGTGTCCACTCTCGCCGAAATCGTCGGCTACAAACAGAGTGGCGGTAGTACAGCCTGCAGCATGCTGCAAGGCAAAATGGGTAAATAATCGGCTGGACGCCTGATTGCTGGGGCTGATGGTGGTTTCCATCCAGCGCAGACCGCGCGGCGCGATGCAGCCTGAAAGCAGGTGCCGCAGCATGCGCCGGCCCAGTCCCTGCCCGCGCTGTTGCGGTGCGACCGCGACTTGCCACACGAATAGCGTGTCAGGTTGTTCGGGAGGGATATACGCAGTGATCGCACCGACGAGCTTGCCGTCGATTTCCGCTACCACGCTGGTCTGCGCATGATGCAGGCACAGCAATAAATAGGCATATATGGCATTCAGGTCGAGCGGCGGACAAGCCGCAATCAAACTGTGCAACGCCGCGCCGTCATGTTGCTGCGGTTGCCGTAATGTCGGCTGCCTGTCTAACGTCGGGGCAGGTGCCAGTGCGGGTGCATTCATGTGCTCTCCTTTTGCAGGCAAGAACGTTCTCGCGGCCGGTCTCAGCCGCCGAACGTACTTACCGGTTAGAGGGAATCAGAATGCAGATCGGAGAATTAGATAGCGCCGGCAGGCGCCTTAACCTCAAGTAGAGTAGCGAATTGTTCCAACACCACCACCAGAGTATGTTGATCATTTTCCGGCAATGCGCCCAGCGCACTGGTAAAGCCTTGCGGCAGCGCCGACGGCGCGTTGTCGACCATGTGTTGGCCGACCGCCGTTACGCTCACGTAGACATTGCGCCGGTCGCGTGTATCGCGTTCGCGGCAGACCAGCTTTTTTTCTTCCAGCCGGTCAACGATGCCCACTACAGTGCTTGAACTCAGGTGGATCGCCCGCCCGATCGACTTCAGCGTACTCGGCCCCAATTGGGCAATTGCCATAAGCGCGACCAGTTGCGGCGATGTGATGTTGTGGGTTGCGGTAAGTCGCTTGGAATGATGCTCCACGCACTGCGCGATACGGCGCACGCTTTGTAAAATGCGGATTGAATCATTTACGGCTACATGTTTGGTGGCATCGCTCATGGGCGTCATTTTAACGGCATCCGCGCTTTCTATCTCGCCACCCGGCAACAACCCTCGCGTTTCTGTTTTCTGTTCCACTGGATTCCAAATAAAGAACCTCAATTGTACATTAATAACATTACATGTCAAATCATCTCACTTCTGATCATTTCAATACGAATGATTTGAGTATAAAAAATTCGCCTGTAATTTCGTAAATATTTGTTCAAGATCAAGCCTTTTCAGGTTGAAACAGCAGTGCCGTAGGTGCGAATTTATTCGCATGCTTAACAATTCCATGCGAAGGCGGTTGCGAATGAATTCGTAGCTACAGGTAAATGGCATCCCGATGGGGATAATTGCCGATATTAAACTACGCACAATTTCATCGCACCCCGGCTAATCCGCCAATTCCTGCCGGTAACGAATGCGCGCCTCTTCCTCCAGTCGGGCATCCTCGATTTCACGCAGCACTCCGTCGACATCCACCTTGCGGTTATCTTGCTTGACGCGGCCCGTCAGCGGGGTCTCCGGCGTGAGCAAACCGGCCTGGTACAGGGTCCAGATTTCCTTGCCGAACTGCGAAGCCAGCAGCGCAGGGGCGAATTGGCCGAAATAATTCTTGAGATTATCCACATCGCGTTCCAGCATCGATCCGGCGTTGGTATTGCCGGCCGCATCGACCGCTTGCGGCAAGTCGATGATCACCGGTCCATCGGCATCGACCAGAATGTTGTACTCGGATAAATCGCCGTGGATGATGCCGGCACACAGCATCAGCACCACTTGGTGCAGCAGCAAAGCATGGTATTCCAGCGCCGTGGCCTGGTTCATTTCGACGTCATTCAGGCGCGGCGCCGCATTGCCGTTGGCGTCCGTGACCAGATCCATCAGCAGCACGCCTTCAAAGCAAATATACGGCGTTGGCACCTTCACGCCGGCAGCGGCCAGACGGTACAGCGCATCGACTTCAGCGTTTTGCCAGACTTCTTCCTGCATCTTGCGGCCATAGCGGCTACCCTTTTCCATCGCGCGCGCCTGCCGACTGTTCTTGACCTTGCGGCCTTCCTGGTAGACGGCGGCCTGTTTAAAACTGCGCTGACTGGCTTCTTTATAGACTTTTGCACAGCGAATTTCGTCACCGCAGCGCACTACATACACGGTGGCTTCCTTGCCACTCATTAACTGACGAACGACTTCGTCCAGCAAGCCTTCCTGCACTAGCGGTTCGAGTCTTTTGGGAGTTTTCATGAATTACGGGACCCTCATTAGATTGCATACAGGATTATGTATTTTAAGTTAGTGCAATGAATATATGCGGAACTGTGCACGTTTTTATGCATACTCCGCATTATTTTAATATTTTTAGAGCGACTCACTGCGGCCTTGGCGCATCGACTACTGACTCGCCCGTACTCAGACCGGCGTCGGGGTTCGCGTCCGGCCGGGATTCCGCCGGCAACGCTTGCCCCTGCGGTAATGTGCGCAATTGCTCCATCCAGTCTTCGGAGGCCGGTTCTGCTACTGTTGCTACCGGTGCTGCTGATTCTTCCACTATTACCGGAGTCGGTGCCGGCGCTAGTTTCCCGCCCGGGAATAGCGCTGTGGCATCAATCAGCCGCGCATTCAAAGCACTGCGAAAGAAGTCGCCTACCAGCAGCACCGCATTGTGTCCGCCCTGCCCCCAATAATTGCTGCGCATGGTGACACGCGCATCGTTAAAGCCAACCCAGGCTCCGGCTACCAGGTTCGGATGCATCAGGATAAACCAGCCGTCGGTATTGTTTTGCGTGGTGCCGGTTTTGCCGGCGATATCGGCGCTGATGCCGAAACGCGCTTTGACCGCCTGGCCAGTGCCCTGATTGACCACGCCGCGCATCATATCGATCAGCGTTATTGCCGACTCTGCCGACATCGCGCGCTGGCTTTTGGTATCAAAGGTGGCCAGCACCCGGCCGTTGCGGTCGCTGATGCTTTTGACAAAGACTGGCTTACGGTATTCGCCCTGGGCCGCAATGGTCGCATACGCCGACACCATTTCCAGCAAGGTCACCGGACTGGTGCCCAGCGCCAGCGACGGCACTTGCGCCAGTTTGCTCTGATTGATGCCGACCGCTTTGGCCAGCTTGACGATTGCGGGCAGGCCGACATCCTGCATCACTTGCGCGGTGATGGTATTTTTCGAGTACACCAAACCCTGGCGCAGCGTCATGGTTTTGCCACTCGCGCCCGACATGTCGGTGGGCCGCCAAACGCTGCCGTCGGCGGCGCGAATATCGATCACGCTGTCCTGGTACGGCCGATCCGGGCGAAAACCTTTCTCCAGCGCGGCGCCATACACGATCGGCTTGAAGGTCGAGCCAGGCTGGCGCTCGGCTTGCGCCACATGGTCGAACTGGTCGCGCTGAAAATCGCGGCTGCCAACCCAAGCCCGCACCTCGCCGTTGTTTGGATCAATCGCCACAAAGCCGGCTTCCAGCCGCGTTTTGGCGACGCGCAGCCGGGCGATGAAATTACGATCGGCTTGCAGTTTTTGGAGGGCATCGGCGGCGCTGGCACCGCCTTCCAGCGCGTTTCTATATTCGGGCGATTCCCGGATGAAGCTGTCTTGCAACTCGCCTTGGGTATCCCAGAAGTAGCGGAACGGCGCGACTTGCCGGCGCACGCTGGCATACACGGCAGTCGAGGTCGAGATCAGACCGCCTTGACTCTGTGCCCATTCCACATCGGCGATGTTTTGCAACGCATTGGCTTGCCGTTCGACTGCACGCAGCGCCGCCTTCTGCAATCCGGCATCGAGCGTGGTATGGATAATCAAGCCGTCGAGCTGCAAGTCATACTCATTCTGGTCAGCCCATTCGATCAGCCATTTGCGCACATGCGCAGTGAAATGGGTTTCGGTGCTGTCGGCTGATTCGTATTGGCGGTGAAAACGCACTTTCAACGGTTTTTTCAGCAGGGACTGGTACTGCGCATCGCCCAAATTCCCGTATTTGCGCATTTGCCCCAGCACCACATTGCGCCGCTCCAGCGAACGTTCCGGGTTGAGCACCGGATTATAGTAATGGGTGCCTTTGAGCATGCCAACCAGGGTCGCGCTTTCCAGCACATTCAGTTTCGCCGCCGATTTATCGAAATAGGTGCGCGCCGCCATTTCGATGCCGAACGCGTTATATAGGAACGGCACTGTATTCAAATACGTTTCGAGAATCTGATCCTTGGTGTAGGCGCGCTCGATCTTGAAGGCTGTAACCATTTCCTTGAGCTTGCGGCTGACGCTGCGCGAACGGCCGATCTCTTCCGGGAACAGATTACGCGCCAGTTGCTGCGTAATGGTCGAGCCGCCTTGGGCGTCGCCGCCCAAGGTATGCAAAACCGCACCTGCCGTGCGCCGGAAGTCTATCCCGTGGTGCTGGTAAAAACGGTGATCTTCGGTCGCGATCAAAGCCTGGATAACCAGGGGAGAAACCTGCTCCAGCTTGATGCGTTCCTGTTGGCCCTGGTTGAAGGCGGCCAGCTGCTGGCCTTCGGCCGACAGGATTGTACTCGCTTGCGCGGTGCGCGCCTGTTGCAAATCCTTGATGCTGGGCGTGGTGGGAATCAGTATCAGAACGTATAAAAACAGCAATCCGACCAGCGTAGCGCCGGTCAGGCCGAGCAGAAGCGCGCCGCGCCGAAACGGCGGCTGGCGCACCACATAAGCAAACAAGCGCGCAAACAAGCGCATGCCGGCGGCCCGCAACTGACCAGCGCGCTGGCGTAGCAGATCCAGCATGCGCGGCAGGAATTTTTTTTCGTTCAAGTCGAACCTATCGGAGGTTTTCGGAAGAATCGGAGCTGCCGGGATTACAGACACAACTGCAGGCACAACATGATACAGGCGGATACCGTTGGGCGCAGGCAACGCGTGCCCGGGCAAATGGAGCGAAGCATACACCAGAGTAGTAAGTGCAGGCCGGCACTACTTTTAATCAAAATAATTGCGCGTCATTTCATAGCGTTGCGCGTAGTAGCGGTTGTCGAGCCGGTCGATGCGCACCTGGCCGTTGGTCGATGGCGCATGGACGAAGCGCGCATCGCCGATATAAATGCCGACATGTGAAAACGGCCGGTTCATGGTGTTAAAAAAAATCAAGTCGCCAGGGCGCATGCCGGAACGCGGGATTTCTTTGCCGCGTCGCGCAATATCGGCCGCGCTGCCGCTCACGTTCACGCCTGCTGCGTTGCGATAGATATACGACACCATGCCGCTGCAATCGAGCCCGGCTTCTGGATTCTTGCCGCCAAAACGATAGCCGGTTCCAATCAAGCCCAGCGCATAAATAGCGACTTCGTTGCCTGGTTCGCTAGTGGCCGGGCGCGCTGGTTGCTGCGGCGTTGTGCCGCAAGCTGCCAGCAGCATTGCCAGACAAACAAAAAGAAATTTTAATGGCATGATTTTCCTGACTTTGCGGCTTGTTTTGGTGGCGCATTCGGTAGTGCTTGCTATTTCTCTGCCTATGGAGCGCCGAGCGCCTTACCCGACCTTGTATGCTCTTTCCATTGAACGCTTGCCATCATTAAAACTGAACAGGTACGAATTCTTCTTAACAGGTACGAATTCTTCTTAATTCCTAGGGCAGATTAAGGATATTCCGATATAGCCGCAGCCGCTATTTCCCTACACTAGGTGCGTGACTACCGATTTGCATCTGACAAAGACGGCGTCTTTTATCACGCCATTTGTAAATCTCGCTCTGCACAGCTTTACATATTAAAACTAAAAATTACCACAATAAACAATGACACAGTCTCACAGCATGGAAACAGTTAAAACAGCGGCAACCGAGCTTAAATCTTACGACCCAAGCCGCTTGCTGGATGCTGTTCTTAGAAAAATGCAATGGAAAAACGATACCGTTCTAGCCCAAAAACTCAACGTCCAGATTGATGTAATTCGTCGGATTCGAGCCGAAACATTGCCGCTCGGAGCGTCGATGTTACTGTGGCTGCAAGAAGCCAGCGGCGCCAGCATTGATGAATTACGTCAATTAATCGGAGACCGGCGCGCGAAGCTGCGAATAAGTTGTAACTGGACATTGAAACCGACCCGTTTTAACCGCTTCATGCAACCGAACCATCCAAATGCACTGCTCGTGCTACCGATGAAACGTGGGGAACAGAACGACTTGAATATTTCCGGTCAACCGAGCCAATAGGAGCAGACATGAAGGTGGATATATATCAAAGAATGGAAAGCCAGAATCGCATTTCGTATCTGGCTGTGCCGCAGGGCAAGCCGCTGCCGGAAGAAGTCACCAGCACCGATTGGCAGGCTGCCGAGCACAATATTGAGCTGGAGGAAGATACCAGCCCGCTATTTAATTTAGCGCTCAAGGATGCCCTGGTGCAGATCGGCGCGAAAGGTTATGCGATCACGCACCTGGAAGACCAATAATCGACAATCGATGATCGCGTAAACCTGCACCTTCCACGCTATCCCGATCTGCCTATCTTTTCAGTGCAACCTTGCCCAGATCCCATATCGGCAAGAAAATACCCAACGCCAGAATCAGCACCAGAATACCTAGTGCGACGATCAGGATCGGTTCAATCTGCGACGATAGCGTCTTGAGTTCGTAGTCGACTTCGCGCTCGTACATTTCGGCGATTTCATCCATCAAATCATCGAGCTCGCCAGTTTCCTCGCCGACTGCAATCATCTGCAGCACCACTGGCGTAAACACGTTGGCCACCAAGGCCGTGCGCAAAATGCTTTCGCCGCGTTCGACACCGTCGCGCATTTGCTCGATACGGCTGGCGATGTACGTGTTGTCCACCGTTTGCGCAACCACATTCAGCCCCTGCACAATCGGCACCCCACTCTTGCTGGACAAGGCAAAACTACGGGCAAAACGCGCCAGTGTGCCTTTCAAAATGATTTTTCCGACAATAGGAAAGCGCAGCTTAATCTTGTCCCATTGGTATAAGCCCTTAGTGGTCGAAATAATTGTCTTGAATGCAAACACTACAGCGCCTATCGCCGCCAGCATCAGCGGCCAATAGTGCACGGTAAATTCCGAGCTCGCCATCAAGATCCGCGTCATCAACGGCAATTGCGCATTGAAGCCGGCATACACCTTGGCGAAAGCCGGGATCACGAAGATATTGATCACGCCAATCGCCGCCAACATCGCAATCATCACAAAGGACGGATAGCGCATTGCAGTACGCACCCGTTCGCCCATCTCGCGCTCGAATTCAAGATGCGCAAACAAGCGCAAGAAAACTTCTTCCAGACGACCGGTCATCTCGCCCACACGCACCATATTCAGATAAAAGTTGGAAAATACGTGGGGGTGGCGCCGCATTGCCGCAGACAATTCACGTCCGGCATCGAGCGACTCACGAATATCCTTGAGCACCCGACCAAATGATTTATTGATGGCCGATTCCTGCAAGCCAGCCAGACCGCGCATGATCGGCACGCCTGCTTTCAACAGCGTATACAACTGCCGACTGAATAACTGAACGTCGATGGAGCGTACTTTTTCTTCGGTCAGGCGCGCCCACCACCCCACTTCGTCACCCATTTGGGGCTGGCTGGTTGCCGTGATATCAATCGGCGTAATGCCGGTATTGAACAACTGGCTGGCGACGGCACTGCTGTCGACGCCTTCCAGCACACCCTTGACCAGCTCGCCGCGGGAATTGCGCGCTTTATAGGCAAAAAAACCCATTTTTAATCCTCAAGCTGATTACTGATGCGCATCGCTTCGCCGACTGTGGTTTTTCCTGCGACCACCATCGACACCGCGTGGCGGCGCAGGGTTTCGCCGGCCATTTGCGCTTGCGCCACCTTGATGAAGGCGGCCGGATCATTAGCATTGGCGGCATCCGCCACTTCCTGGGTCATTTCAAGCATTTCGTAGACTCCCATGCGGCCGCGAAAACCGGTGCCATTGCAATGCGAGCAGCCGCGCCCATGCCGATAGCGGTGCGCATTGACCGCGTCTTTAAGCTCCGCCTTCAGCCATTCATACTCGTGAGTTTGCAATGGATGGTCTTCCGTGCAGCTTTCGCAAATCACGCGCACCAGGCGCTGCGCCACCACCGCTTGCAGCGAACTGCCGACCATATAACCGGGTACGCCCATATCCAGCAAACGCATCGGCGTGCTGATGGCGTCGTTGGTGTGCAGAGTCGACAACACCAGATGGCCGGTCATCGCGGCGCGCATGCCGATCTGGGCCGTTTCCTGGTCGCGCATCTCGCCCACCAGCACCACGTCAGGGTCTTGCCGCAACGCGGAGCGCAGCACCCGGGCAAAATTAAGTTCGATTTTGTCGTTGACCTGCACCTGGTTGATGCCGGCCAGCCTGTATTCGACCGGGTCCTCGACCGTGATCAGTTTTCTTTCCATGGTGTTGAGTTCGGACAGCGCGCCATACAACGTGGTAGTTTTGCCGCTGCCGGTCGGCCCGGTTACCAGCACCAGCCCATTCGGGCGCTGCACAATAGCGCGGAAGCGCTTCAGCATTGCTGGCGGCATGCCGATTGCGTCCAGATTGAGCGTGCCACCACTTTGGTTGAGCAGACGCATCACCACCGATTCGCCATATTGAGTCGGCATGGTAGAGATCCGCACGTCGATCTGTTGCTGCTTGACCTTGATTGCAAAACGGCCGTCTTGCGGCATGCGTTTTTCTGAAATGTCGAGTTCAGACATCAGCTTCAGGCGCAATGCCAGCGATGCAGCAATCTTGATATCGGCCTCGGTTTGCAGGTGCAGCACGCCGTCGATGCGAAATCGGATCTGCAAGCGTTTTTCCTGCGGCTCGATATGGATGTCGGAAGCGCGCACCTGGGTCGCGTCATCGAATACCGATTGCAGCAGCTTGACCACCGGCGCATCCTCCAGACCCGCGCCCATCCCCAGCGTGCCGAAATCGATGTTGCCATCGCCCAGATCCCGCTCCAATTCGCGCGCCAGGCCGGATATCTCATCCGTGCGGCGATACAGACGGTCAATGGTCTGCAGCAGTTCGCTTTCATTGACCACTGCCAGCGCGATGTCGCGTTTCACCAGACGCGTAATCTCATCATAGGCAAACAGATCGGTGGGGTCGGCCATGCCGATCAGCAGCGTATCGTCGCGCTCGTCGAGTGCGATGGCACGAAAACGGCGCGCCTGCATTTCAGGCAACAGGCGCACCGTTTGCGGTTTGACGTTGTAGTGCTTGAGGTTGACGTAAGGGATATTGAGCTGCCGCGCCAGCGCGCCGGAAATGATCTCTTCCGTCACAAAACCGTTTTCGACGAAAACTCGCCCCAGTTTTCGCCCGGTACGCTTTTGCTCGCTGAGTGCCAATTGCAACTGCTCTTCGGACAGCAGTTTTTGCTGCAGCAGGATTTCACCCAAACGAATTTTTTCCGGCCTGGCCATACATGCTCCTTGTGGTTTTTGCATGGGAAAGTTAATGCACTGCATTTTATGCCATACAGACACGGCGGACCGGCAGGTTTTTCGACCATCAGGCACTCTGGCCGGTACGCACCGCATCGCACCCGCTCCGCCAGCATCGATCAAGACGCCCTATTTTTGATAAATTGGCAGGGTATATGCATAAATATGGCACTCTGCGCATTATTTAATTACATGTTTAAAAATACGTAGGTAGGTATATTTGTGTTTCCGGGCCCAGCGACAAGATATGTCTACACAAGCAAGCCAAGCATAGACCGCTGGTGCAGGCATTCCAGACTGAATGCCACACACTATTCGCTGATACGCTCGGCCAGTTTGGCGCGCATCAAAACGCTACTGTGGCAGCGACGCCACAACGTTATTGGCGCCCGGCAACTTAAGATGTCTTTAATTATTTAAAAATTAATATTTATACTAAAAAATGTTAATTTTTATTGTCAATAAGTAAAAAATCACTTCTTCCGATGTAGTATTGCGAAACAGAAATTGCTGCTTCGCATTAGTTGTTTCGAAGTATTATTTTTGTACCGGTTTGGCAAAAGAATTTAGTTTCAGGAACATAGAAAATGCGAAGAGTGCAGTCTGGTTTTACGCTCATGGAGTTGGTGGTGGTCATCACCATCCTGAGCATATTGGCTGCGATAGCGCTGCCGAAATTCGCCGCGCTGCAAACCGAAGCGCGTATCGCGAAAATGAACAGTACGCTCGGGTCGATCAAGATAGCGGCAGTCTTGGCCCATTCTGTGCAATTGACGCAGCAGTTAACCCTTGATACAGATATTACGATGGAAGGTTCAGTCATCGCGATGACAAATGGCTATCCGACCACCGCGCTGGCTTCGATAGGCACTGCGGCAGGTCTCGCGAATGGGACAGTGGCCATAGCCGGTTTTGTGCCGGTCGCCACCAGTGCAACCGTTTTTACGGTTACTCCCGATGTAATGCATGCTAACTGCGCGGTTACTTATACGCCGTCTGCCGTCGTCGGAACTTCGCCGACATACGACAATGCCGGCTTGACTGCAGCGAATTGCCAATAGCTCTAACAACACGGCATTTAATTTTTATGCCACGCATGCCGTAAAGATTGTACTAGTCGTATAGCTGATGCAACAAACCCGCGCCGGTACTACGGCGCCTTGAATTATTTAATAATGGAGTTGGATATGAAGATGCACATGAAGATGAACAAGCAGCAATCTGGTTTTACCCTGATCGAATTGGTGATGGTGATCGTGGTTTTGGGCATTCTGGCTGCGACCGCGTTGCCGAAGTTTATCAACCTGGGAACCGATGCGCGCGGCGCGGCGATAAAAGCGGTGGAAGGCTCGATGCGTTCCGCCAATGCAATGATTTATACCAAGGCGGCAGTGGGTAACCATTTGGATGGCACTACTGGCACTCCAGTTAATGTGACCGTTGATGGTCAATCCATATCGACAGCCTATGGTTTTGCTGCAACCACGGCGGCACTGATCCTGGCAATGGATTTGAGCGCCGACTACGACAGTACGACTATTACTAACGTAATTTACCACAAGGGTGCCATCGATACGACCAACTGCCGTGTAACGTATAAAGCGGCTACCGCGACGACAGCCCCAACCTACACTACCTTGATTAGCGGCTGCTGACCCGCATACAGCATGGGCACAACATCGTGCCCAGGTTGCTTCTGTAAAGAGTCATGGCCGGTCTTGTTTTTTGCAACAATTTTATTGCCAGAATAAGCAATGTTTCCACGCGCTTCGCATGGCTTTACCCTCGTCGAACTGGTCATGGTGCTGGTTATCACCGGCATCATGACCGCAGTCGTGGCGCCAAAGTTGATGGATAACAGCGATATCCAGGCGCGCGGGTTTGCCGATCAGGTAAAAGTTTCGCTACGTTACGCGCAAAAAACCGCGATTGCGCAACACCGTTTTGTTTGCGTTGCTTTTACGGCTAGCGGCATTACCTTGACCATTAATGCGGCAGCGACATGCCCGGGAACCGCTCTGGCTTCGGCGGACGGCAAGCTGACGTCAGTCGTTGCAGCCCCTTACGGCATCACGTTTTCTCCGATACCGATTGACTTTAGCTTTGGCGCGCTGGGCCGGCCTAGCTTTAATGTGCAACAAAGCATCAGCGTAGTTGGTGTCGCTAGCGCTATTCTCATCGAAGCCGAGACCGGTTATGTCCACTAAACACCGGCAAAGAGGCATCTCGCTGATCGAACTGATCATGTTCATCGTGATCGTCAGCGTCGGCATTGCCGGCATTCTGTCTGTGATGAATGTCACCACCAAAGCCAGTGCCGATCCTCTGATTCGCAAGCAGGCGCTGGCGATTGCCGAATCGCTGCTGGAAGAAATCGAGTTGCAGCCGTTCACTTATTGCGATCCGGGCGATGCCAAGGCCTTGACTGCCGTTAATGCCGCCGATTGTGCAGTACCGGCTAACTCCGAAGATGGTTTGCCAGCGGCGGCAAGGGTGAGCAATGTGGCACAGCGCGATGCCGCCAATGTCGCCGATTACAACAATTTTGCAATGACGCCGATACGGGATATTTCGGGTACACAAATTAATGGGTTGGCGGCCTATTCTGTTTCTGTTGCAATAAGTCAAGTCGGCGATACTTTTGCCCCGGTAGTTGCAAAAAATGACGTATTGCAAATTGACGTCCGAGTCGTCTCAGGCAACACCGATATCACCCTCACCGGTTACCGCTTCCGTTATGCGCCCAATGCCTTACCCTGATGCCATGCAGACTGCCATAACCCAACGCCAGCGTGGTTTTACCCTGATCGAAGCGATCATGGTCATTACCATCACCGGCATCCTGGCCGGAGTGGTGGCGATCTTCATCCGCACCCCGGTTCAGAGCTATTTCGATGTCGAGCGGCGCGCAGAAATGACCGACACCGCCGACACCGCATTACGCCGCATCGGGCGCGATGTGCGGTTGGCAGTGCCAAATAGCGTGCGCGACGTTGGCGCATCGCCGCTGTGCCTGGAATACTTGCCGACTGTGAGCGGTGGACGTTACCGTGCGGAGGCTCCCGGTACTGCACTGGATTTTTCGGCCGCGACCGCGACTTTCGACGTGCTGTCACCCTTGAATCCAGTTCCGGCTGTCGGCGACCAGCTGGTGATCTACAACCTCGGCATACCCGGCGCGGATGCGTATTCCGGCATAAACCGAGCCACCATTGCAGCGCCCTTTGCTGCGAACAGCATTACGCTGACTGCGGCCACGCAGTTCCCGTTTGCGTCCCCCGGCAACCGCTTTCAGGTGATACCGGCTGCGGAACAAGCGGTTTTTTACGTGTGTAGCGGAACCGGGATCGATGCCGCCGGTAATGGCAACGGCGCCTTGTATCGTTTATCGCACTATGGGATTAATGCAGCCGCTCCGGCGGCTTGTCCCGCCATACCGGCCAACACGCCGATGCTGGCGCAAAATGTCAGCGACTGCAATTTCATATATACAGTAGGCGTGACGCAACGCAATAGCCTGGTGTCAATGCGAATTGCTATTACCAAAAACAATGAAACGGTCACCCTCTACCATGAGGTACATGTCAGCAATGTGCCCTAGACGAAACTCCGCAAGCGGAATACACGATTCCAGCCGTAGCCCCCAGCGCGGCTTTGCCCTCGTGTCGGCTATTTTTCTAGTGGTGGTATTGGCTGCTTTGGGCGCTTTCATGGTGACACTCTCGACCGTCCAGAATGTCACTTCGACCCAGGATTTGCAGGGCAGCCGCGCCTATCAGGCGGCGCGGGCCGGAGTCGAGTGGGGCACGTATCAGGTTTTACAGAAAACAAGCTGTGTGGGAAGCACGCCTCTATCGCTACCAGCGGCAACCTTGACGGGTTTCACGGTGACTGTCGGATGTACTCAGCCTGTCGGCTCACCATTTACGGAAGGCGCCAATCAAATTAGCGTCTATCAACTGACTTCAACCGCAAAGCTTGGGACAGTCGGCAGCGCCAATTATGTAGAGCGGCAGATATCCGCATCGATCGACACTTGCCGGATAGCTGGCGTGCCTTGCCCAGACTGAGCAGAGCATACAAAAAACCGGAACGCACTGATTTTTTAATATTATTTATGGGAGTATAGGTAAAAACAGTGCCTTATCCGCACATATTTAATGGCATTGAAAAAATACTAATCAAACATAAAGATTTTCGATGATTACATTCCGCTGCGTGCAATTACACCGTGTTCCGGCCTCAGTTTTCCGTGACTGCGCCAGCCTGTCCGGCGTCCAAGTACCCGCCGAGCGTGAACCCTCAGCGCTGCTGCGCCGTGGACTTTTGTGCCGCATCGCGTCATTGAGCGCCGCCGCGCGCCGCCGGATATTCCTGCTCGTCGCGCTGCCAGTGCTGTTGCTGGCCGCTGTGCCGGCACAGGCGATTGATTACACTTTTCCAGGCGCCCTGCCTTTAGGCTGCGTCGACAATGGCGGCGGAAGCTACGCTTGCGGCGCGCTAACGCTCGCCGCCAACGACACGTTCACCATTGCATCGCCTAAACCGGCCACCATCACTTTCAGCGGTGCGTTCACTACCGGCGCCGGCGTAGCGATCAATTCAGGCGGAGCCACCTCCGACCTCAGTCTTGTGGTTAACGGCGCGTTCACACTGGCCGCCACCTCCACGCTGAAGGCGAACGTGCAAACCCGTGGCCTCGGCGCCGTCACCATCGGCGCCGGGAGCACGGTCAGCGGCAATGTCAGTACCGAAACGGGCTTCGTCTCATTGGGGGCGCCAGCAACAGTCGGCGGCAGTATCAGCACCATTACCGGCTACGTCGTACTGGGGGCCTCAGCCATAGTCGGCGGCTCAGTCTCCACCCTTAACGCCGGTTACGTCGTACTGGGGGCGTCGGCACGCGTCGGCGGCGCGATCGCTGTCAGTGGCGCCGGCTACGTCACCACCGGGGATTCAGCTATAGTCGGGGGCAGTATCAGTACCGTCAGCGATGCTATCACCGTCGGTGCCAGTAGCCAGGTCGGCGGCTCGATCGCTGTCAGTCAGATCGGCGGTGTCACACTGGGGGCGTCAGCTGGCGTCGGCGGCGATATCAGTACCGAGACCGGTAGCACCACAGTCGGTGCTGGCGGCACGGTCGGTGGCCAGATATCCATGAATGTCACCGGTGCCATCTCTATTGCCGCCGGAGGCAAAGTCCACGCCGTTTGTTGCTACAAGACAAACGCGAGTTGTGTGACCAACGGTTCGGGCATATTGCCCGGGCCGTTAGTATGTACGGCTCCCGGCGGTAGTGCCGCAAATTTTGAATGTCTGGAGACAGGTGTCAGCATCAATAATTTGGTGAGCAACTCTTCTTTACGTAATCCCTTGTACACCAAACTCGTCAGCACCGACTTCAAGTTCGACATTGCCGCGCTGAAGACGGACGGCACGCTGGAAAGCAATTACGTGGCGGTTGGGGGTAACTCCAAATACACCAAAGTGGAACTGTTTGACGACACTACAGCGCCGGCTAGTTGCCCGGCTTATGCAAACCCAGTGGCATCAACAACGGCAACCTTCACTTCGGGCACATACTCCGGCGCGGCAGGCCGCACGTTGACGCCTAATATCAACATCGGCAACGTCTATAAAAAACTGCGTTGCCGCGTCAAGGAATGCACCGACAGCACCTGCGCAAGCTTTACCACAGTGGCGCCAGCCTGTTCTTCCGACCAGTTTTCGGTGCGACCTGCGGCATTTTTGGCGGCGCAAAACACTACAACCTTCAATGCCGGTTCGACCTTCACCCTACAGGCAACAGCGGTGAAGGGTGACCTGACTACCATCACGACAAACTACACTGGAGTACCGACGCTGAACCTCAGCCAAATGACTGGCACGCCCGGCTTCACTGTGGCGGCGCTGGCACCGTCGGTATTGCCGGCAGCCCAGGCCGGCGTTAGCAACGCTACATTTACGTATGATGATGTGGGCAGCTTCACTCTGCCGGCGACCAGCCCAGGCACTTATGGAATCTCTGACAGTACATTCACCAGCGTTGATGGCAGCAGCGATTGCATCGCCGGTAGTGCGTCCAATACGCCCGTTACCAGCGGCAACGACAAAGGCAAGATTGGCTGCCTGATCGGGCAGTCCGCCGCGCTCACCGTGGGCCGTTTTTATCCCGATCATTTCGACATTACACCTTCGTTTACGGCGGGATGCTCCGGCGCGGGCTTTACATACATGGATCAGCCATTCACGCTCGGCTATACCGTAACAGCCAAGTCGCTGGGCAGAGTGGCGCCTACCCCCCCGGGCAACCTCCCACTGCAACTCTACAGCGGGGGAAAACTCAATCTTGCCGCCATTAATGGAAGTACCGACTGGGTGGCAAGACTATCGCTGGCAGCATCCAATCCACCGGCGCCAGCAGTGTCCAATCCACTATCGCCGACCTGGAGCAATGGCAGCTATATCCTGACACCCACTAGCTATAAATTTACCCGGCCAACCACTACCCCGGCTGATCTCACTTGGGGCGCATTCGACGCGCTCAATATTGGTGTGGCGATAGATGATGGAGATGGGATTGGTTACCCAAGCGCGACTTCGACCTTCACCGCAACGACTCCGGCATCGTGCACGAAGTCAGGCGCTACAGAGTGTAAAAAATATGCAAGTCTGACGGGTGGCGCGACGACCAAAATGCTCTATGGGCGCATAGCGCTTTCCAATGCGCATGGGTCGGAACGGCTGGCCTTGCCGATTCCAATGAAAGTGCAGTATTACAAAGCGGGGTCAGGCTGGCTAACCAATACGGATGATAGCTGCACGCCGATCGCACTGCCTGCCAGCATTGGTTTTACTTATGCTGCTTTGAGCGCAAAGAATAAATTGTCTTTGGCCGGTAACAGCGTAAAAGCGTATCTGGGGAATGCATCAGGCATTGTTACAGGCAATCAGCTATCACTGGCAAGTCCGGGCAGTTCAGCCGTGGGTCCAGGGATTGGATATGTCGATGTGTTTTTTGATCTTGCAGCCATGCCTTGGCTCAACTTCAACTGGAAAGGAAAGCCTACGCCAACAACAGCAGAGTTAAACCCCGCAGCCCGTGCCACTTTCGGTGTGTATACGAGCGGAAACAGAAGCGGCAACGGGTTTATTTACATCCGGGAAATGTATTAAGTACCAAATCCGCGCCGACAATTGACAAGTGCGGCGTAGTAATTTAACTTCAGAAACTATTTTTATTCAGCACGAGCAAGGATTTATTTGTGGGCTTATTCGGTAAAACCAAGAAAAATTCCGGCTGGATGGCTATTAGTTGCCTATCCGACGGCATTTTCGTTGCCCATGTAAAAAGACCGCCTTCAGGCAAGCCGGTGGTGGAATTATTTTCTTTTTATCCTGCCGATAAGACCGCGTACCCGGCTGCGCTCGATAAACTCGCAAAAGAACTGCATGCGGATCGTTATCAATGCTCACACTTGCTGACGTCCGGTGAATACCAGTTGTTATCAATGGATGCGCCGAATGTGCCGCCAGACGAGCTCAAGAATGCAATCCGCTGGAGTATCAAGGACATGCTGGATTATCACGTTGACGACGCCACCATCGATGTGTTGGCGGTACCGCTCGACAAGGACGGGCCGGCACGCAGCAATACCCTGTTTGCCGTGGCGGCCCGCAATCAATTGATCGGACAACGCCAGGCCCTGTTCGAAGGAGCAAAAATTGCCTTGTGCGCGATCGACATTCCAGAGATGGCGCAACGTAATATTTCCGCGTTGCTGGAGTCGGAAGGACGTGCCATCGCGCTGTTGTCGTTTAATGCGGAAGGTGGATTGATTACCATCACTTTCGGTGGTGAACTGTATTTTTCGCGGCGTATCGACATGACCGTGATGCAACTGCAGCAGGCTGACGTATCGCACAAGACCGCACTGCATGAACGCATCACGCTGGAGCTGCAGCGCTCGCTGGATCACTTCGATCGGCAATATCATGCGATGCCGTTATCCAAATTATTACTCTCCCCGATGGGTTTGGAGGGAGCGGGTCTGCAAGAGTACCTGGCAGCTAATTTGTACACGCCGGTGGAGACCTTGCATCTGGAATCGATTCTGGATTTTTCCATGGCGCCCGAACTGAATAATGTTGAATCCCAGCAACGCTATTTCATGGTGCTTGGGGCGGCCTTGCGCCATGAAGAGAAGGCGTTATGAGTCAGCAGATCAATCTCTTCAATCCGATTTTCCTGAAGCAGAAAAAATATTTTTCTGCTATTGCCATGGCGCAAGCTTTGGGCTTGATATTGATTGGTGCGTTGCTTCTGTCCGTATATTCGCGCTATCAATTTTCAGGCATACGCAAGGAAGCGACCAATACGGCAGCGCAAATGGGCTTGCTGCAGACGCGGTTAAGCAAGGTCAAAACGGAATACGCGCCACCCCAAAAAAGTCAGGCGCTAGAAGACAGCGTCAAAAAGACCGACGCGGAAGTGAAGTCCTTGCACCTGGTATTCGATGCCTTGCAAAAAGGGGAGATTGGCAATCGAGAGGGATACTCAGCGTATTTGCGCGCATTTGCGCGACAGATCGTGGATGGATTGTGGCTCACCGGCTTCACCATTGTCGGTGCCGGTACCGAGTTGGGTTTGCAAGGGCGCGCACTGCGGCCGGAGCTGGTGCCGGCTTACATCAATAATCTGAAGCAGGAACACGTCATCCAAGGCAAAAATTTTTCCACTTTAGAGATACAGTTGCCGCAACAGGAGCAAAGCAATCGGGAGCATCCAGCAGGTCTTAATACCGCCGCAGCGCCGTATGTTGAATTTGATCTGCGCTCTTCAGGCATATCCAAGGCAGCGGTGGCCTCTGATTTGCCGCCTGGAGTAAAAAATCAATGAAGCAAACCCTACAGCGATTTATCCTGAAAATTGATGCGATGAGCCTGCGCGAACGCATCATGATCTTTGCAGGAACGGCTCTGACATTGATGTTGTTGCTCAATACACTCTTGTTTGACCCGCAATTCGCGCAGCAAAAACTTTTATCGCAAAAAATACAATCGGATCAGTCAAAAATTGCCGAAATGCAGGCGGAGATTCAACAAAAAGTGACATCGCAGACATCCGACCCGGACACTGTCAATAAGAAACTTTTGCAAAAATTACAGCAGCAGTCCCAGCAAATGCATGCCGACTTGCTGGGCTTGAACGATGTGTTGGTCAAGCCTGAGAATATGACTTCGTTATTGGAAACTATTTTAAAACGCAACGGTACATTGCGCTTGATTTCACTCAATACTCTGCCTGTGAGCACGTTGACTCCCGTTGCGGCTAACGCAGCGACAATTCCGGCAGAAAAAAGTGGTGTGCCGGTGCCGGCAGCATCAGCAGCAGCGCCAAGCGCGCTGGGAACTGGCGAGATTTACAAGCACGGCGTGGAAATTGTGGTGCAAGGTAAATATCTGGACATGATGGCTTATATGTCGGCACTGGAAGCGATGCCGTGGCAGTTGTTTTGGGGTAAGGCCAAAATGCAGGTAGAGACTTATCCTGAAGCGACCTTGAGCCTGACTCTATTCACTTTGAGCCTGGATAAAAAATGGCTAAATCTGTGAGCCTGTCCCGCAAGCACTTTATCCAGGTGCAAGCTGGTTTGTGTTTGAGCGCGTGCTTATGGCTGTTGACATCATCGGCCGTCGCACAAACAATCCCGGACCCGACACGGCCACCGAACTCGATTGACGGTGCGCACGCGGGAGCGGCCGCATCGTCCGTCGCTGGCCCGGTACTGCAGTCGATACTGATTTCTCCCGGCAGAAGAATGGCCATCATCAGTGGCCAGACGGTGCAATTACATGAAAAATTCGCCGACTCTCGCCTGATTCGTATTGGTGAAACAGAAGTCATTTTGCGCAATGGCACAACAGAACAAACATTGAAACTTTTTCCCGATATCAAGGTGCAGCCAGTACAGAAACCTGTTCGCTAAAATGCAAATCAACGAGTAAGATAAAAAATGCAAAAGACTCTATTAAGTTTCCTGGTTATAGGATTGGCAGGATGCGCTTCACATGCCACAAAACGTGACACGTATGACCTGATCAATGCGGAAATGAAAAAGGCGGTGGAAACCAACGCCAAGCCTGCGCAGCAGGATGCGGTTTTTGCGTCGCTGTTGCCGCCGCTGACAATTGCAATGCCAAGAACCCGGCAACCGCTGGAAGAACGATTCAATGTGTCGTTCAACAATGCCCCGGCGACCCAGTTTTTCATGGGAATAGTGTCGGGTACGCGCTACAACATGCTGGTGCATCCTGAGGTCACCGGCACCATTTCGGCCAAGCTCAATAATGTCACCTTGTTTGAGACGCTGGATGCGATTCGCGAAATTTACGGTTATGAATACAAGGTGGAAGGGACGCGTATTTATGTGAAACCACCGGGTTTGCAAACCAGTATCTTCCAGGTCAATTACCTCAACAGCAATCGCATCGGTTCGTCTGATCTCCGCGTGACTTCAGGTGCGGTAAGCAATGTGGCATCCAATCCCGGGGGTAACCCATCGCCTCCCACGTCTGGGACGAATACGCAAGCTGTTGCCAGCAGCAATATCAGCACCACTTCCGAAAATCATTTTTGGGGAGAGCTTAAAACATCGCTGGACGCCATCATCGGGAACGCAGGCGGGCGCAGTGTTGTCATCAACCAGCAGTCGGGAGTAGTGGTAATTCGAGCCATGTCCGATGAACTACGCAATGTGTCGACTTTTCTGAAAGCGACGCAACTGTCAGTGGATCGCCAGGTGATTCTGGAAGCCAAGATAATGGAAGTGGAGTTAAATGACAGCTTTCAATCCGGTATTAACTGGGCTTCGTTTGCATCGTTGAATGCGATTAAAAATAGCCGTTCATCGCTGGGTTTTGTCTCGCCCGGGTCAACGCTGGCGCCATTACCCTTAAATGGAAGTAACCCGGCAGCCTTAACTAGCGGGGGCAACAATGCCCTCAACGCGGTCAGCGGTATCGCATTGGGTGCTGCCAGCACAGCGGTCGGTGGTCTGTTCGGCCTGGCTTTTCAGACCAGTAATTTCGCTGCGCTGATTTCATTCCTGGAGTCGCAAGGCACAGTGCATGTGTTGTCCAGCCCGCGTATTGCGACCATGAATAATCAAAAAGCGGTATTGAAAGTCGGTACCGACGCATTTTTTGTAACGAAGTTAACCACCACACAGGGCACTAGCTCAAACGGCATTGCGCAACCACTACCGATAACGACGGTGGATACGCAGTCTTTCTTTTCAGGTGTCGCACTCGATGTAACGCCGCAAATCGACGCCAGCGGCAATATCACTTTGCATGTTCATCCTTCCGTCAGCAAGGTCACTACGTCTGACTTATCCATTGATCTGGGCACCAATAATGGTGGCATCATGAAATTGCCATTGGCATCGAGCGCCATTTCCGAGACAGATAGCGTAGTGCGCGGCCAGGATGGGCGCATTATTGCGATCGGCGGCCTGATGCGGCAAGAATCCACATCGGATAATTCGCAAGTACCGGGTGCGGGCGACGTCCCCGTGTTGGGCAACCTATTCCGCAATACCGGCAGGATTTCGAAAAAACGTGAACTGGTCATCTTGATCAAGCCGACCGTGATTCAGGGCGACGATAGCTGGGCCCAAGACATGCTCGATAGCCAGCGCCGGATTCAAGGTTTGGCGCCGCGTGATGCACCGGGCACGTACTAGGATGTACAAGGCACATTTCCGTTTGCACGAACTGCCTTTTGGGATTACTCCCGACACCAGCTTTTTTTTTGGATGCGCCAACTACCAGGCGGCGTTGAACACACTGCTGATTGCAACAAATAGCGGCGAAGGCTTTATCAAAATTACCGGTGAAGTCGGTACCGGGAAAACGCTGTTATGCCGCAAATTCATGGCTTCGCTGGATGCAAGTTTTGTTACTGCCTATATACCGAATCCCTATCTTGAACCGCGCACCTTCATGCTGGCGTTGGCCGACAAACTGGAAATTCGCCTGGAAAAAGATATCGATCAATATCAGTTGATGAAATCGATCAATCATCGCCTGCTGGAGTTGACGCGTCTCGGAAAAAAAGTGGTGCTGTGCCTGGATGAAGCACAGGCCATGCCATTGGAAAGTCTTGAAGCGCTGCGCCTGCTGACTAATCTGGAAACCGAAAAAAGAAAATTATTGCAAATCGTGTTGTTCGGTCAGCCGGAATTAAACCTCAAATTGCAAAAAAACGCGATTCGGCAGTTGACCCAGCGCATCACGTTTCACTATGATATTGCGCCCTTGACCAGTGACGATATGGCGTTTTATATTTCTCATCGCCTGCAGATTGCCGGCTTTACCGGCAGCAATTTGTTTAGCCGTGACGCTCTGCGCAAACTGTACTCGGCCAGTGGCGGTATCCCGCGACTGGTGAACATCCTGGCACATAAATCCCTGATGGCAGCCTATGGCGAGGGGCGGCAACAAGTTAGTGCAGGTCACGTCAAAATGGCCGTTCAGGATACCGGTTCAGTAAAAAAAGCTTCCAGAATTTGGTGGCTGCTGGCTGGTTTCCTCTTACTTATTGCCGTTATCGATATGGCTTGGGATTATTTCATATGAGTCTTATCAATCAAATGCTGCAGGATCTGGATAAGCGTGGATCTGCTGCAGTGGGTAACAGCGTAGCGCAAGCCGATATCCGGGTAATGCCCGGGCAACGCACTAGATTGCGACTGGCCTGGTGGACAGCGCTGCTGTTGACCGCGGCACTTTTGAGTACTGGCATTGCATGGTTGTTTTGGCGCCAGGCCGCGCCTGTACCCATTATTGCGGTAGCTAAACCTGCGGTGTCGGTGCAGCCGGTGCAACAGAATGTGCTGCCACGCACCAGCAGCGTTCCCAGTCAGCCGGCACCCCGCGAAAAGGACACGGTTGTCTCGATAGCAGTCGCACCAGACGTACCCGTCTCAGCAGTAATCGATTCTTTAGCGCAGAAGACGCCCGAAACAACGCTTGCGTTAGTCCAATCTCCAGCCGGAACGACCACGAGCAAGCCGTTAGCTGCTGCAGCACAAAACACGGTGCCGGTTTCATCTGCAAAAACAGCAGTGCCTGCGGTGCCTGCGGTGCCAACGCATGTCGCCAAGAACGCCAAAGAGTTTAGAGACGTGCCAGTAGACCAAGACAGTGCCGTATTCAAGCAAGCTAAAGAGGTCACACCGCAGCAATCTACAGAAAACTCTTATCGCAAAGCGCTATCGTTAATCGATGCAGGGCAGTTGCCGGAAGCAATCGGCATATTAGAACAAGTCTTACTGAGTAATCCAAAATATGCGGCAGTACGCCAGACCCTGGTGGGCTTGCTGCTGGAGGGCAGACGTCAGGATGAGGCGGTGCGCACGTTACAGGAAGGCTTGACTATCGATCCTGCCCAACCGGGATTGGCCATGATATTAGCGCGTCTTCAGATCGAGCGCGGCCACCTGCGGCCGGCATTGGAAACCTTGCAGCGCACACTCCCGTATGCCGCAGAACAGGCAGATTACCAAGCTTTTCTGGCCGCCTTGCTGCAGCGTGAAAAACGCCATAAGGAAGCTGCTGAACATTATGCGGTGGCGTTAAGAAAAGTGCCGCAAAACAGCCTCTGGTGGATGGGTTACGGCATCTCGCTGCAAGCGGATAATCGTCTGGCGGAAGCGCAGGATGCCTTTACACGCGCCAAAGCATCCAATACGTTATCTCCCGAGCTACAGGCATTTGTCGATCAGAAACTGAGGCAGATACAACCCTGATGTTGTAGCGCACGGCCATGATGGAGGCGTGCTTGATCCACGAAAAAAAGGTAATGGGCACGTAAGAACAACTGCTCGCGCTGAAGCCATAGCTGGACGGATTTCACTTATTTATTGGAGTATATTTTATATCGCCCCTTCTATTCTCTACACTGGATTGTCGATATCAATAAAATGATGCGCAATGCCAAACTGCCGGGCCAAAAATTGGCCCAGCGCCTGTACCCCATAGCGTTCAGTCGCGTGATGACCGCAGGCCAGGTAGGCAACGCCGGCTTCGCGCGCCAAGTGGACTGTAGGCTCCGAGATTTCACCGCTTAAGTAAATATCTGCGCCAGACGCAATGGCATCCACCATGAAATTTTGGGCGGCACCGGTACACCAGGCAATTCGGCGTACAGGCTGCGCAGGATCGCCTATAAGCAATGGTCGCCGACCTAATTTTGCTTCCACCACGAGCGCCAGATCTCCTGCAGTTCTGATAGATGCGTTCATGGCAGTACCCAGGCAACCTAAATCATCAACGCCGAAGCGCGCATCTGCACACAGTTCAAGCACTTTAGCTAGTTGCGCATTGTTGCCCAAGGTTGGATGCGCATCCAGCGGCAGATGATAGGCGAACAAGCTCATGTCGTGCGCTAATAACAATTTCAATCTCTTTTGCTTGATGCCCACCACACAGGCATCCTCCCCACGCCAGAAATAACCGTGGTGCACCAGGACGGCGTCTGCCTTCAAGTCGATTGCAGCTTCAAGCAAGGCAAGGTTGGCAGTCACTCCCGTAACAAGCGTTTTTATCGATGTAATTCCTGCCACCTGCAATCCGTTTGGACAATAATCGTGAAAACGTGTAATTTCCAGGGTGAGCGCTAGAAATTTTGCCAACTCATCCCTATCTACCGATTGCTGGTTCATTTTCTTTTACCCTTTTCTTATCTAGATATCTAAATATGCGACGTTTCTGGTTATTATTTGCACAATCTGTGACTATTGGCCTTGCCGTATGGTTCATTGTAACGACCTTGAAACCGGATTGGACCGGCAGACTTGGCGGTTCGCAAAACCTGCGTATTGCTTCATCTTCGGTATCGATACAGGAGGCGATGCCATCGCAGTCGCCATCCCAAAATTCTTATCGGGACGCTGCCAAGCGCGCCATGCCATCTGTAGTGAATATTTTCACTACCAAGGAAGCCAAGCAGCTGAAGAACCCCTATCTGAATGACCCTTTTTTCAAAAAATTCTTTGGCGATGGCTATGGCGGTCAGACGGAAAAGCAATCAAGCCTCGGTTCAGGCGTCGTAATTAGCCCGCAAGGCTATATATTGACTAACAATCATGTGGTCGAGGCTGCCGATGAAATTGAAGTGGCTCTTGCCGACGGCCGCAAGGCAGTTGCTAAAGTGGTGGGCGCCGACCCTGAAACGGATTTGGCTGTAATCAAAATCGATGTGCCGAATCTGCCAGCCATTACCTTGGGACGCATCGAACAAGTGCAGGTTGGCGACCCCGTGCTGGCCATCGGCAATCCATTCGGTGTCGGCCAGACAGTCACCATGGGCATTGTCTCAGCATTGGGGCGCAATCATCTAGGCATCAATACCTTCGAGAACTTCATCCAGACCGATGCCGCCATCAATCCAGGCAATTCGGGCGGCGCGCTAATCGACACCAATGGCAACCTGCTCGGCATCAACACCGCCATCTATTCCAGTAGCGGCGGCTCGCTCGGAATTGGTTTTGCCATCCCGGTATCAACCGTCAAGACCGTCATGGAATCGATCATTAAAACCGGCCAGGTGGTGCGCGGCTGGATTGGCGTCGAGCCGCAAGACATTACGCCAGAACTGGCGGAAAGCTTCGGACTGACCAAGAAGACCGGCGCCATCATCGCCGGCGTCCTGCGCGATGGCCCGGCCGATAAGGCCGGGGTCAAGCCGGGCGACATACTGGTCGCGATTGAAAACAAGCCCGTTACCGACACCACTGAAATGCTCAACCTGATCGCGCAATTAACTCCCGGCAATAAAGCAAAATTCACCATTTCGCGCCGCAACCAGGACTCCATAGTGCAAGTCACCATTGGCAAGCGCCCAAAAATCCAGCGCGAACAATGAAAATACGGGCGAAACATCAGTGTCATCAGCACCAGAGCACAAGATTTCTGCCATGCACATCCGTGACCTGATTCAGTTTCTCACTGAATTAAGCGAGAACAACAACCGCGCCTGGTTCGCAATGAACCGGCCGCGTTACGACATACTGCGTGGAGAATTCCTGGCGCTCGTCAGCGGCCTGATTACCGAGATCGCTGTTTTCGATCCTCCCGTCGCCGCTTGCGATCCGAAAAAAGCCTTGTTCCGAATCAACCGCGACATGCGCTTTTCGAAGGATAAAAAACCCTACAAAACCACATTTTCCGCGTCTATTTTGCCTAACGGGCGCAAGAAGCCGAGCGAAGGCGGCGGCCCGGTCTATTATTTTATGATCAATGCGGCCGCACAACTGCAGTTTGGCGTTGGCGAATACGCACCGCCGCCGCTGCGTTTGCGCGCCATCCGCAACCAGATCGCAGCGGATACACAAGGCTTTGGAAAACTGCTAAAGGAGCGGAAATTGCGAGCTGCATTCGGCGGCTTCCATGACGAAGGTAAATTGACACGCCCACCCAAAGGATTCGCTGCGGATCTGCCGCATATCGAACAAATCAAGCTTAAGAATTTCTTCGTCTGGAAGGAGTCCGAGTTGAACCGGGACGTGCCGGAAGAGGCCACCGCGACTTTGCTAGCGGGTTTCCGTGATGCCTATGCGCTGGTGGCCTGGTTGCGTGCAGTGGCACCGTCGGAACAATGCCCTATCTGAAAAAATAAGGAGTATAAGTAAGTTTTCCTTTTATTCAGTGCTGTAATCGCCCTTGCATAGGATAGTATATGAACAATCTCAGACCCCGGGCGTGTCTTCTACCGGTGCTTGCGTTGCTTTGGCAAAAATCGGGGCCACCAGCAATCCGAGTTCATACAACAGGCACATTGGCACCGCCAGTGAAAACTGGCTGACGATGTCGGGCGGCGTCACAATGGCAGCGATCACAAAAGAACCGACGATAACGTAAGGCCGAATAGCTTTCAGTTTTTCCAGCGTCACAAACCCCATCCGCACCAGTACGATTACCACAATCGGCACCTCGAACGTCAAGCCGAAAGCCAGGCACATCGACATTACAAAATCCAGGTAATTCTCTATATCGGGCGCCACCGTGATGGAAGCAGGCGCGAATTCGTTAATGAATTTGAATACCCTGCCGAATACCAGAAAATAACAAAATGCGATTCCCGCCAGAAACAATAGCGATGATGAAATCACCAGTGGAATTACCAGTTTTTTCTCGTGCAAATACAAGCCAGGCGCGATAAAGGCCCAGACCTGATACAGCACCCAAGGCAAAGCCAGAATGAATGCCAGCAGGAGCGTGACTTTCATTGGCACCATGAAAGGGGAAATTACCCCGGTGGCAATCATCTTGGCGCCGGACGGCAATGAAGCCATCATGGGACGCGCCAGGAAGTCGTAAATATCTGCAGGGCCAGGCCACAGGAACAACAGGCCGCAGATGATCAGCACACCAATCGACGCCCGCACCAGTCGGTCGCGCAACTCAACCAGATGTGAAATGAAGGTGTCTTCCATACCTGTTTTTGGTTCTTCAGACATAGGGCTTGCTGGCATATAAATTAAGAGGAAGAACGGGGTTTAACCCTAAAAAACACACTATAGAAACAGGAACCGGGCGGCCCTGCGGGTTCAAACCAATGCGCACTGCACAGCTTGCCGGCGCCCGCTTTGGTTTGAGTATTCCGCAGCGTACAGGCCAACCCGCGCTAGTGAAACGAGTGGGAAGCTTTACTACCGGGGCGATATTTCGACACCCGCGCGGCGCCTGACAACAAATGCGACTTGCCACCATGACGCTGTTTGTACCAAGTAGGAATGGCCGATGTGCGAGCCAATTTTTTTTTGCGGAAACTCTTCACTTTTGCAGCGGCCTGCTCAGGCGGGGCAGAAGCGAATGTGTAGGGCACATCATTATCAAAACCATTCACAGCAGTGTTGAGTTCGCGCTCGGTGTCGGACAGATTGCGCGTAAACGAACTTTCAGCGTCTTTTGCCGCTTCCTGCACTTCCTCTTGCATTTTACGCAATTCATCGAGCTCCATCTCGCGACTGACCTCGGATTTCACGTCATTGATATAACGCTGGGCGCGCCCCAGCAATGAACCCACCATGCGCGCGACTTTCGGCAACTTTTCGGGGCCGATCACCACCAGCGCAACGATCCCGATCAATGCCAGTTTGGATAGACCTAAATCAATCATAAGGCTCTAACGACAGACGGCAAATAGCACCAGGCACCACACACGGCACCTGCCATGTGCAGCACTGGCAAGCGCTGTTCAGTCTTTCGTCTTCTCTTTCGAATCAATATCAATTGTGTTTTTTTCATTGGATTTTGGCAAATTCTGGGCTGTGGATTTTTCTTCCTCGCCCTTCACGCCATCCTTAAAACCCTTGATGGCCTTGCCTAGGTCAGAACCCATGCTACCTATTTTCTTGGTGCCAAACACCAACATCACAATGACCAGCACAATCAACCAGTGCCAAATACTCAACGAACCCATGATTATTCCTTTCAAGGCGGATCATTACCGCCAAAGTATGCCTCACACGCCTACATAGTGCTGCAAATGCGCGAAAAAATAGACGATCCAACCAGTCCGATTCTTAACGCCGACCGCGCCACGGTTTTGCACCACCGATCACATGAAGATGCAAATGGTACACCTCTTGACCGCCATCCGGGCCCGTGTTGATCATTGTTCTGTAGCCACCCGTAAGACCAATACTTGCGTCATTAGTTACTGCGCAGCCGAATTCTTTTGCCAGCTTCGGCGCCAGCAACAGCATTTGCGCCAGCAGATCGGCATGTTCGCTGCCACAGTCCGACAGCGTGGCAATATGCTGCTTTGGAATCACCAGCAAGTGAACCGGAGCGGCAGGGTTGTTGTCCTTAAATGCCAGCAGCGCAGCATCTTCATAGACGATTTCAGCAGGAATGGTTCTAGCGGCAATTTTGCAAAATATACAATTATCCAATGTGACTCCATAGTTAACGTAAAGTCGCGATGCGACTCGCTTCGCTCCCCCTCACCTGCTTGCGGAAGAGGGGTTGGGGGAGAGGGCGGCCATTCAGTTTTTGTGCGACCCGTCGGCGTCACGCAAGATATCTTTGCGCGCCGCCTTTTCTTCGATGCCGGACAATCCTTCGCGCCGCGCCAGTTCATCCAAGACCTGCTGCGGCGTCAAACCGAACTGCGCCAACATGACCAGAGAATGAAACCATAAGTCGGCACATTCATACAGCACTTTCGAAGCATCGCCGTCGATGCGCGCATCTTTTGCCGCCATTACGGTTTCGGTTGCTTCTTCGCCGATTTTTTTCAGTATTGCATCGTCGCCCTTGGCAAACAGGCGTGCAACATACGATGTCTCTGGATTGCCGCCATTGGCCAACTTGCGCGACTCGATGACCATTGCCAGACGATTTAGCGTTTCACTCATTTATAGATACTTTCAGGACTCTGCAACACTGGGTCGACTGCTTGCCAAACACCGTCGTCTGCAGCGCCTTCAAATTTCTGAAAAAAACAGGAATGCCGTCCAGTATGGCAGGCAATGCCACCGGTCTGCTCAACCTTCAGCAACACCACATCCTCGTCGCAATCGAGACGGATTTCATGCACTTTCTGAATATGCCCCGATTCTTCGCCCTTGTGCCAGAGTTTCTTGCGTGAACGGCTCCAATACACGGCTTCTCCCAGTTGCACCGTCCGCGTCAACGCATCGCGATTCATCCAGGCGAACATCAATACATCATTGCTGCCCACTTCCTGTGCAATTACCGGCACCAGACCGTACTCATCCCAGCGCACCTTGTTTAACCACTTGAAATTTGCGTTCATGCTAGCCTCATTGGAATGCCCTGCTCCGACATGAAACGTTTCGCTTCCTGCACAGTGTGTTGACCGTAATGAAAAATACTGGCCGCCAGCACGGCATCCGCGCGCCCGAGCTTTATGCCATCGGCCAAGTCTTGCAGGCCGCCGACGCCACCGGAGGCGATTACTGGGATATTCACAGCGTCCGAGACGCCGCGCGTCAGGCCCAAGTCGAAGCCAACTTTAGTGCCGTCGCGATCCATGCTGGTAAGCAATATTTCACCGGCACCCAGACGCTCCATTTTCTGTGCCCAGGCGATTGCATCCAGGCCGGTCGGGTTGCGACCGCCATGCGTAAACACTTCCCATTTTCCGGCTGCGGTTTGCTTGGCGTCAATTGCAACCACGATGCATTGCGAGCCGTATTTGCGCGCAGCATCGAACACCAGTTGCGGGTTGGTCACCGCCGAGGTATTGATGCTAACCTTGTCGGCGCCAGCGTTCAGCAAGCGCCGCACATCCTCCACCACGCGCACCCCGCCGCCAACTGTCAGCGGAATGAACACTTGCGAGGCGACTGCCTCAATAATGTGCAAAATCAGGTCGCGCCCATCGCTTGATGCGGTGATATCGAGAAAAGTAATCTCATCTGCGCCCTGCTCATCGTAACGGCGGGCAATTTCGACCGGGTCGCCGGCGTCGCGCAACTCGAGGAAATTGATGCCCTTAACCACGCGGCCGGCGGTGACATCCAGACAGGGAATGATACGTTTGGCAAGTGTCATGGTTAATTTTCCGATTGCTCGCTTAACGCATCGGCACGCGCCTGAGCTGACAGCAAATCGAGCGAACCTTCATAAATCGAGCGACCGCAAATCACGCCTTCGATGCCTTCGTCCTGCACGGCACACAGCGCTTCAACATCGGTAATGTCATGTACCCCGCCGGATGCGATGACAGGAATCCTGACCGCCTGCGCCAGCTTTACCGTCGCTTCCACGTTGACGCCACCCATCATGCCGTCGCGGCCGATGTCGGTATAAATGATGGCTTCTGCACCGTAACCTTCAAATTTTTTGGCTAGATCAATGACTTCATGGCCGGACAGCTTGCTCCAGCCATCGGTGGCAACTTTGCCACCCTTAGCGTCCAAACCGACGATGATCTGGCCCGGAAAAGCGCCGCAAGCGTCATGCAGAAAGCCCGGATTCTTCACGGCTGCAGTGCCGATAATGACGTAGCTCAAGCCGCTGTCCAGATAACGTTCGATCGTATCCAGATCGCGGATGCCGCCGCCCAGCTGAACCGGAATTTCCTCGATATCGTTATCCAGCGCGAACTCGCGCACCATCTGTAAAATCGATTTCACAGCGGATTCGTTCTTCGGCTTACCCGCAAAGGCGCCGTTCAAATCTACCAGATGCAGGCGGCGCGCACCCTGCAACAGCCAGTGATGCGCCATTGCCGCCGGGTCTTTGGAAAATACGGTGGCCTGATCCATGTCGCCTTGTTTGAGGCGTACGCATTGGCCGTCTTTAAGATCGATTGCAGGGATGAGTAGCATGGCGAGCAGTGGAAATAGTTAGTGGTTGAGGATAATGCACATTGATGACAGCGGCATATGACTGGAATCAAGGTTTCCAATTGACAAAATTCCGATACAGACGCAATCCGGCCGAGGCGCTTTTTTCCGGGTGAAACTGGGTCGCGAAGATATTCTCGCGCGCCACGGCGCAAGAAAATGCAGTGCCGTAATCGGTCTGTCCGACGGTGTCGGCTACCGCGGCCGGCTGAGCATAATAACTATGCACGAAATAAAAATAACTATCGTCGGCAATGCCGTCCCACAACGCATGCGGCCGCGCCTGCCGAACCTGATTCCAGCCCATCTGCGGCACTTTGAAGCGCGAGCCATCTTGCTGCAACTGGCCTTCCAGGCGAAAACGCACGACCTTGCCGGGCAACAGCCCAAGCCCTGGTGTGTCGCCTTCTTCACTCCAGTCGAACAGCATTTGCTCGCCGACGCACACGCCAAACAGCGGCTTGCTGCGTGCCGCTTCCAGCAGCGCTTCTTGCAAACCGGATTCGCGCAGGCAGCGCATGCAATCCGGCATTGCGCCCTGGCCGGGCAAGACAATCCTGTCAGCAGCGCGCAAATCGCCGACTGCGCCCGAAATGCGTACATCGGCGTCAGGTGCAACATGGCGCAAGGCCTGCGCCACTGAGCGCAAATTGCCCATGCCGTAATCCACCACAACGATTTTATTCATATTTACATTATAGATTCGACAACCCGGATGCCCACCGGATTCATACCATTGGCAGCAATCGGTTACAGGCTGCCTTTAGTCGACGGAATAGTTCCCGCTGCGCGCGCATCGAGTTCGATTGCCATGCGCAATGCACGTCCAAACGCCTTGAACACTGTCTCGCACTGATGATGCGCGTTGTCGCCGCGCAAGTTATCGATATGCATCGACACCAGCGCATGGTTGACGAAGCCCTGGAAAAATTCATGCACCAGATCGACATCGAAAGCGCCAACCATCGCGCGGGTAAACGGCACGTGAAACTCCAGCCCGGGCCGACCGGAAAAATCGATTACCACCCGCGACAGAGCTTCGTCCAGCGGCACATAGGCGTGGCCGTAGCGGCGAATGCCCTTCTTGTCGCCGATAGCCTTGGCAAACGCCTGGCCGAGCGTAATGCCGACATCTTCCACTGTGTGATGGGCGTCGATGTACAAGTCTCCGTGGGCTTCTATGTCGAGGTCGATCAGGCCGTGGCGGGCGATCTGATCCAGCATGTGGTCCAGAAAAGGTACACCGGTCGCAAGTTTTTGCGCACCGCTGCCGTCCAGATTGATGGCGACGCGAATCTGCGTCTCGTTGGTATTGCGAGTGACTTCTGCAATGCGCGGTGTGGACATGTTCATGGGGCTGCCAAAGTTACGTTGCTAGCGATGCTTTCAAGGCATCAAGGAATTGCTTATTCTCTTGCGGCGTGCCGACAGTCACCCGCAGGCAGTTTTTTAATAATAGATGCATTTTACCGATATTTTTGATTAATACCTTGCGCTCCAACAGTCGGGCAAACACATTTTCCGCATCGACGTGCTCGGATTGCACCCGAATCAGCAAAAAATTCGCGGCCGAAGGAAAAACCGCAATCTCCGGCAAGACCGCCAATGCGTCGGCCAGTTGCGAGCGTGCATCACGCACCGCCTTTGCTTGCGCCTCCAGCACATCGGTATGCTCCAGCACGAACTGCGCAGCCGCTTCGGTCAGCACATTTACATTGTAGGGTGGGCGCACTTTGTCGAATTCACGCAACAAGGCTTGGCCGGCCGCCATGTAACCCAAACGAATGCCGGCCAGGCCTAGCTTGGAAACAGTGCGCATTACCACCAGATTATCAAATTCCGCCAGCCGCGGCATCCAGCTCGAAGGCGCAAACGGCTGATAAGCTTCATCCGAGACCACGATTCCGGTGTCGCCCACAGCACGAATAATCTGTTCCATGTCGCCGGCATCGAACAGAGTCCCGGTTGGGTTGTTCGGATATGCCAGATAGACAATCGCCGGTTGATGTTCGGCGATGGCGCGCAACATGGCGGCTGTATCCAGCGTGAAATCGGGCTTTAACGGTACGCCGACGAATTCCAGCCCGGCAAATTGCGCCGACATTGCATACATCACGAAGCTGGGCACCGGCGCCAGCACCTTGGCGCCTGGTTTCGCGCAGGCCAGCGAAATAATCGCAATCAGTTCATCCGAGCCATTGCCCAGCACCACGTCGAAACCAGCCGGCACACCAAATTGAGTGCAGATTTTGGCCTTCAGCGCGGCGTAGGATGGCACTGGATAACGGTTCAGTGCGACCGCGGCCAAGCGTCGGCCCAGTTCCTCGCGTAGCGCTTGCGGCAAAGTGTAGGGATTTTCCATCGCATCGAGCTTCACAAAACCACTGGAATCAGGGACGTGGTAAGCCGATAACGCACGGATGTCGGGACGGATGATGTTTTCGATGAGAGACATGGCAGCGGCTATTAAGTATTATCAAAGACAGGGCTATCAAATGCAAGTGCCTGCTGCGCGGAATCAGGCGGTAAATCCGCTGCCGCAGTTGCAGCGACTGCGGCTTTTTTGCCTTTTTTAGCTTTTTTAAAATCGGTTATTTTGGCGCGCACCGGCTCCGTTGGCTGGTTGCTCTGAACTGTCAATTGCGCCTCCGGTGCCGCCAAACGGTGCGCGATAATTGCGCAGTACGCTGGATTCAACTCAAACCCGACAAAGTCCCGGCCGCAGCGCCGCGCCGCTACTGCCGTGGTGCCACTGCCCATAAAGGGGTCGAGCACCACGCCGCCGGGCGGGCAGGACGCGCGAATCATGCGCTCGACGATCTCCAGCGGTTTCTGGGTCGGATGGTCGGCGCGCTCCGCATGTTCGCGATGCAGGCGCGACACGCTCCACAGATCTTTCGGGTTATAACCCAGTTCCAGCCACTTGGCGCCGACAAAAATCGAGCGTGAACGGGCTTTCTTGGTCACCGCGTCGTACGGAATACGGACTGCATCCAGATCGAAATAATAACCTTTTTGCAGAGCAAAAAATCCGATGGTGTCATGCACCGAGGTAAAACTGCGGGTGCTGCCGCCCATTGACGGCACTCTGCGGTCCCAAATGATCTCGTTAAGCATCGTCATGCGCTGCTTGAGCAGGACGAAGATCTCCGGCGCATAACGCCAGGTCAGAAAAATATACAAACTGCCGCCGGCTTTCAGCTTGGGTAGTACGGCATCGATCCATTGCGTGCTCCAGGTCAAATAAGCGGCAGCGTCAAGCTTGTCGGAATCGTTGCCGTAATCTTTGCCCAAGCCATACGGCGGATCGGCCAAGATCAAGTCGATCGAACCATCTGGAATGCGCGCCAACCCTGTCAGCGCATCTTCACAATACACTTGGTTGCGCCAGGAAGTCACTGCAAAAAACCTTGCAATTGTAATGTACTACCGTTTGTATTTTTACATATACAATGAATATATGCGGATAAGGTACGTTTTATACATATACCCCACGCAAAATCCCCGATAGCGTGAGTTATTAATAGCTGATGCGAAAGTAATTCGGGGCGATTCATTGCAATCGAAACTCAGCGCTGCGAGCATGTGCCTGTAACCCTTCGCCATACGCCAGTTCGATTGCGATCCGGCCCAAAGTCTGGGCCCCGGACTCGGATACCGAGATGATGCTGGAGCGTTTCTGAAAATCGTACACGCCCAGCGGCGACGAAAAACGTGCGGTGCGGGAAGTGGGCAATACGTGGTTTGGCCCGGCGCAGTAGTCACCCAGCGCTTCGGACGAAAACCGGCCGAGGAACACCGCGCCGGCATGTCGCACCAAGTCAGCCCATTGCTGCGGATGATCGGTCGAGATTTCCAGATGCTCAGGCGCAATCCGGTTGGCAATTTCGCATGCCTCAGCCATATCGCTCACCTTGACCAGCGCGCCGCGGTTAGTCAACGCAGTGGCGATCGTGTCCTTGCGCGGCATTTGACCCAGCAACTTGTTCATGCTGGCTTCAACCCGGTCGAGATAGGCTGAGTCCGGGCACAGCAGAATCGATTGCGCCAGTTCATCGTGCTCGGCTTGCGAAAACAAATCCATCGCGATCCAGTCGGGATCGGTGCTGCCGTCGCACAGTATCAGGATTTCAGACGGGCCGGCGATCATATCGATACCGACCGTGCCGAACACGCGACGCTTGGCCGCCGCCACGTAAGCGTTGCCGGGGCCGACGATCTTGTCGACTTGCGGAATGGTCGCGGTGCCAAAGGCCAACGCGGCGACCGCCTGCGCGCCGCCGATGGTAAATACGCGGTCGACGCGGGCGATTGCCGCCGCCGCCAGCACCAGCGGATTCTTTACGCCGTCAGGAGTGGGCACCACCATGATGATTTCCTGCACACCGGCCACTTTGGCCGGAATCGCGTTCATCAGCACCGAGGATGGATAGGCCGCCTTGCCGCCTGGCACATAGATGCCGACCCGATCCAGCGGCGTGACTTTTTGCCCCAGCACGGTGCCGTCAGGCTCGGTGTAGCTGAAACCGTCGGAGCCGATTTCCTGTTTTTGGCGCAGATGGTAAGCGCGCACTCGCTCGCTCGCCGTCTGCAAGGCGCTGTGGCGCTCCAGCGTAAGGCCGTCCAGCGCAGCCTGCAATTCGGCCGGTGCAATTTCAAGCGCTGCCATGCCGTCGGGGCTGGCAACATTCAGCCGGTCGAAACGGTGCGTGTATTCCAGTACGGCAGCGTCGCCGCGCAGCTTGACGTCGGCAAGTATGCCGGTAACTGCATGCTCAATCGCTGCGTCGGCGCTGGCATCGAACGCCAGCACGGCGCTTAAGTGCGCATTGAAGTCGGCACTTGAACTGTCTAGTCGTCGGATTTTGATCGCCATAACTTGCCTTGCGCCTTCTCGATTATTCCTGTGATAAAATAAATTATGCAGGAGTATGCTTTAAAAAAGTGCAATTTACGCATATAAAACTTGCAGCATTAAAATATACTAAATGCAGTATATTATTTTTACCATAGTGCTGACAAGGTTCACCCCATTTTAAGGGAAGCCGCCTCGAATGCCTGCAGAATCGGTTGCAGCGCTTCCCGCTTCATTTTCAGTGCCGCCTGGTTGACCACCAGCCGCGCTGAAATGTCCATGATGTGTTCGACTTCGACCAGATTATTGGCGCGCAGCGTGTTGCCGGTGCTGACCAAATCGACAATCGCGTCCGACAGCCCAATCAACGGCGCCAGTTCCATCGAACCGTACAGCTTGATCATATCCACATGCACGCCCTTGTCAGCGAAATGTTCGCGGGCGATCTGCACGTATTTGCTCGCCACGCGCAACCGCGCGCCCTGCCGCACCGCGCTGGCATAATCAAAGCCGACCTGCACCGCCACCGACATGCGGCAATGGGCGATGTTCAGGTCAACCGGTTGGTACAGCCCTTCGCCGCCATGCTCGATCAGCACATCCTTGCCCGCTACGCCGAAATCTGCAGCGCCGTACTGGACATAAGTCGGCACGTCGGACGCGCGCACGATAATGACGCGCAAGTGCGGATTGGTGGTGGCCAGGATCAGCTTGCGCGAAGTTTCGGGATTTTCGGTCACGCTGATGCCGGCGGCTTCCAGCAGCGGCAGTGTTTCGTCGAAAATTCGGCCCTTGGATAGCGCCAGTGTCAGTTGTTGCATATTTTGCATTATTTCACCCGTTTAATGTCGGCACCTAGCGCAGACAGCTTGACTTCCATCCGGTCGTAACCACGATCCAGATGGTAGATGCGTTCGATCAGGGTTTCTCCTTGTGCCGCCAGGCCGGCGATTACCAACGAGGCCGAGGCGCGCAAGTCGGTCGCCATCACCGGCGCACCGATCAGCCGTTCGACTCCATGCACGATCGCGGTAGAGCCTTCGATATCGATCGCTGCACCGAGCCGGTTCATTTCCTGCACATGCATGAAACGATTTTCGAAAATCGTTTCCGTCACGTGACTAGCGCCGCTGGCGATGGCATTGAGCGCCATGAATTGGGCTTGCATGTCAGTCGGGAAGCCCGGATATTCGGTGGTGCGAAAACTCACCGCCTTCGGACGCGACGCCATCTGCGCCCGCACCCAGCCGGTGCCCGAGGTCAGAATCACGCCGGCTTCACGCAATTTGTCGAGTACCGCATCAAGAATGTCGCTACGGGTGTTTCGGAGCGTCACGTCGCCTCCCACGGCTGCCACTGCGCATAAAAAAGTACCGGTCTCGATGCGGTCGGCGATGATGGTATGTGCGGCGCCATGCAGATCTGACACGCCTTGGATCAGCAGCCGGTCGGAGCCGATGCCATCGATTCTAGCGCCCATGGCCACCAGCAGGTTGGCCAGATCGGTGACTTCCGGTTCACGCGCGGCGTTTTCCAGCACCGTTTCGCCTTCGGCCAGGGTAGCAGCCATCAGCAGGTTTTCGGTGCCGGTGACGGTGATCATCTCGGTCACGATGCGCGCACCTTTGAGTCGCTTGGCTTTGGCATGAATGTAACCGGCCTCAATCGTGATCTCCGCACCCATCGCCTGCAAACCCTTGATGTGCTGCTCGACCGGGCGCGAGCCAATCGCGCAACCGCCGGGCAGCGACACTTTGGCTTCGCCGAAACGCGCCAGCAACGGGCCCAGCACCAGAATCGACGCGCGCATGGTCTTGACCAGCTCGTAGGGCGCCTCCAGCTTGTCAATCGCATTGCCTTGCAGCGTGCAATGTTCGCCATCCTGGGAAATCTGCAAACCGAGCTGGCGCAACAGGCGCAACATAGTCGCGACATCCTGCAAATGCGGCACATTCGATAACACGACCGGCCCGGCCGTGAGCAAACCGGCGCACAGAATCGGCAGCGCGGCGTTCTTGGCGCCGGAGACGGTAATTTCACCAGACAGCCGACGACCGCCAGTGATGCGCAGCTTATCCATTCTGGGCGAATTCTTCCGAAGTCAGGGTTTTCATCGACAGCGCATGAATTTCTTCACGCATACGCTCGCCCAGCGCGGCGTAGACGATTTGATGGCGTGCAATGGGGCGTTTGCCGACAAACGCCTCCGATACGATAAGCGCGCTGAAATGCTGCCCGTCACCTTCAACTTCAAGGTGACTGCAGGTCAACCCAGCGGCGATATAGGTTTTAATCAGTTCTGGTGTAGTCGACACGATTTTATCTTTCCTGGCATGAAGCCCGTAGGTACTGTTTGATTCAAATGACAGTTAGTGACGCAACTTGTAACCGCGCTTCAACATCTGTACCGCAAAAATGGCCAGGATGAGGGAAAATCCGGCCACAACCCCGAAACTGAGCAGTGGACTAACGTCCGACTGACCGAAAAATCCATAGCGAAAACCGTCAATCATATAAAAGAATGGATTGAAATGCGAGACCCTTTGCCAAAAAGTCGGCAGCGAATGAATCGAATAGAATACCCCGGACAGAAAAGTGGCAGGCATGATCAAGAAGTTCTGGAAGGCTGCCAGTTGATCGAATTTTTCCGCCCAGACGCCGGCAATCAAGCCCATCGTACCCAGCATGAATGAACCCAGCACTGCAAAAATCACAATCCACCACGGTGCAATGAAAGCCACTTCGGTAAATAATACGGTGACAATGAATACGCCCGCCCCCACCACCAGCCCGCGCACCACCGAAGCCAGCACATAACCGGCAAACAGCTCCCAGTGCGACAACGGCGCCAACAGCACGAACACCAGGTTGCCAGTGATCTTCGACTGAATCATCGAAGAAGATGCATTTGCGAACGCATTCTGCAGCACGCTCATCATCACCAGACCCGGCACCAGAAAAGCGGTATAGCCCACACCCGGATAAACCTGCACCCGGTTTTCCAGCACATGTCCGAAGATCAGCAGGTATAGCAAAGACGTGATGACTGGTGCCGCCACAGTCTGCGAGGCAACTTTCCAGAAACGCAGCACTTCCTTGTAAAACAGGGTTTGAAAGCCTCTCGGCGTTGAGATCTGACTCATCGCAGCAGCTCCCCATCCATGATTTGCAGAAACACGTCTTCCAGATCAGCTTGTTGCAATTGCATTTCCTCAATCTCCGCGCCGCTTTCCCGCAGCACTGCCAGAATCGGCTCTACTTCAGCATAGTCATTGACCCGCAGCGGGTAGACATTACTGGAGCGAAATTCTTTCGGTTGCACCAACAACGGTTGCAGTACCGGCGGTAAAACGCCATTGCGCAATTGCAATACCAGCAACGAACCCGAAATACGCTTGATCAGCGCGTCCGTGGTGTCAAGCGCCACCACCTTGCCGTTCTTGAGCATTGCGATCCGGTTGCACAGCGCCTGCGCCTCTTCCAGATAATGGGTGGTCAGCACCACGGTGTGGCCTTCGCGGTTCAGGCGCGCAATGAATTTCCACAGAGTCTGGCGTAATTCGACGTCGACGCCCGCGGTCGGCTCGTCCAGCACGATCACCGGCGGCTTGTGAACTAGCGCCTGGGCCACCAGCACACGCCGCTTCATGCCGCCGGACAGCGCACGCATGTTGACATCGGCCTTATCGGTCAGATCGAGATTAGCCATCACCTCGTCGATCCATTTGTCGTTATTCGACAGGCCAAAATAGCCGGACTGCAGGCGCAAGGTTTCTCGCACACTGAAAAATGGGTCGAACACCAGTTCCTGCGGCACTACGCCAAGTTGCTGGCGCGCAGCGCGGTAATCGGTAACGACGTCAAAGCCCTGCACAGTGACGCGACCGGCGTCGGGACGGGTCAGGCCGGCAATAATAGAAATCAGCGTGGTTTTGCCGGCGCCGTTGGGACCGAGCAAACCGAAAAATTCGCCTTCTTCGATCGATAGTGAAACGCCGTCTAGTGCGCGCAGCGAATTGTAGCGTTTTTCAACTTGGGTTATCTGAATGGCAGCCATAGTGGCGCGATATGCACTTTACACAAAAATGAGTTGGAATGCGCCGGGATCGTTACCCATCCGTGACGGCAAAGCTCTTAATTATAGGGGTTTAAAAATTTTCAGGCGTTCGGGATGGCAACAGCAATGTCGCCACCGGTTGGCGGACGCCAGCCTGAAGTTCAGCGAGGTACCGGATGGCCGCCGGCTGCAGTCGACAACAACAAGTCCTCGACGCCATACAGCGCAATCAGGCTATGCAGATTGGCCGGTAAGTTCTCAAGCGTGAGCACCAGCTTGCGCGCACTGGCAGCGCGCTGCCAAGCCAGCAAAACGGCAACTGCCGACGAATCGACCGTCGTTACCGCTGCCATGTCGATCACCGATTGCTGCTGCGTCAAAGCTTGCAAGCCTTGTTCCAGCACGGTTGTGGCGTTGCTGAAGGTGAGCAACTGGCCGGGCTGAAACGGTGGCGTGGCGGCAGACATCAAGAAGATTTTGCTGTTTTCGCGACATCTTCTGCCAGCCGCTGGTTCTTGTCGGACAACACCTTGATCAAGCCATCAATGCCGGACTTGCTGATTTCAGCCGAAAAACTGCCCTTGTAAGTTTGTACCAACCACGCGCCCAGCACATTGATGTCATAAATTTTCCAGCCGGCAGCCGATTTCTGCAAGCGGTAATTCAGCTGGATCGGCTCGCCGCGCGATTGCAATACCTGTGAACGCACTTGGACATCGGTGTCAGTGGCGGCGGCGCGGAACGGCTTGAAATCGAGTTTTTGATCCTTGACTTGCGCAATCGCGCCGGAATAGGTGTAGATCAGCAGGTTGCGAAATTCAGCGGTTAATTGTTTTTGCTGCGCCGGCGTAGCTTCACGCCAGTACCGCCCTGCTGCCAGCGAAGTCATGCGCTGAAAATCGACGTATGGCAGGACTTTTTCTTCTACCAGTTCCAGCACCCGTTTCTGGTTGCCGCCCTGAATTTGGCGGTCGGCTTTGGCTATGTCCAGCACTTCCTGGCTGATGCGCTTGACCAGTGCATCGGGCGCCTCTTCTGCCGCTTGGGAAGTAACGGCAAATACCAACATAACAAGGGCGAAAACGGCAACAATACATTTATTCAGGATTTTCATATTTTTAAAATTGGTTAGAACAGCAGCTATGCTGTAATTCTCTCTCATTGCAATAAATTTAATATTTTGACACCAGGAATAGGTCGGGGTTCCCTCGCACAATCACAAGACAGCCGCAACCAAATAAGCTTAATAGCCATCGTCTTCCTTGTTGCGACCACCATCCTGGATCAAGCTTTCGCGTCGCTGCAGATAGGCGTCGCGGGTAAACGCATATTTATCCAAAGCGGCATCTTCAATCAGGGACGAAGCGCCCAACAACGCTGCGCGCTGGTCGATCAGACGGATACCGGTACCGATATTGCGCACGTTGACCGGGTCCTTGTAGCTCCACAGATCGGCCGAAAAATCGACCGGAAACGCTACCGTGTCGCGCACGGTAGAAGAACCGAATACCGGCAACACTACATACGGCCCCGATTTCATGCCCCAGGTACCCAGGGTTTGACCAAAGTCTTCCTTGTGCTTGGGCAACCCAGCTTCAGAACCGATATCGAGTACGCCCAGGAAACCCATCGTGCTGTTGACGGCAACGCGCATGATGTCGGTCAGTCCATTTTCAAGCTTACCTTGCAGCAAGTTGTTCACTGCAGTCCATACGTCACCGATATTGCCAAAGAAGTTCCCGATCCCGGTCTGCACAAACGATGGCAGCACATCCTGATACACAGTCGCCGCCGGCTTCAAAACCACCTGATCGAGCTTGTCATTGAAACCGAACATGGCTCGGTTGTAACTCTCAAGCGGGTCTTGAGGATTACTGCCGGTGGCGCAACCGGCCATTGCCAGAACTACGCCGAGTAGGGTGATGCGATGCATGATGCGATGCGCGATGCGGTGTGGGATCTTCATTTACTAGCCTCTTTTCCATCTGCCACCTTGCTGAACAGGAACTGACTGATCAGATTTTCCAGCACCACGGCGGATTGTGTCATGACGATCCGGTCGCCGGCGACCAGGTTATTGGTGTCGCCACCCGCTTCCAGGCCAATGTATTGCTCACCCAGCAAGCCTGAGGTCAGGATTTTGGCCGATGAATCCTTCGGAAACAGAAAGCGCTGCTCCAGATCCAACGTAACATGCGCCTGGAAAGTCTTGTCATCGAAGCGGATCTCGCCCACCCGCCCGACCACCACGCCAGCGCTTTTAACCGGCGCGCGCGGTTTCAGGCCGCCGATGTTGTCGAATCGAGCCACGACCGGATAAGTTTTATCAAAGGAAAGTGCGCTACTCATATTGCCCACTTTCAGGGACAAGAACATCAGCGCTACCGCACCCAGCAATACGAACAGGCCAACCCAGATATCGAATGATTTTCGCTGCATGAAATACTGCCTTTTTTCGCCGTTTAACCCAAAAATAATGGGGTATATTAAAAAACACCATGACCACCGCATACAAATAAAGCGGCGTTGAAAATACCTTATCAGGTATGCAAGATACCCTCTGCACTGCGCATCTACTTGTTGAACATCAGCGCCGTCATCACGAAATCGAGCCATAACACCAGCAAAGAAGATACCACTACCGTGCGGGTGGTGGCGCGCGCCACGCCCTCCGGCGTCGGCTGCGCTTCATAGCCTTGATATAGCGCAACGAAGGTCGCTGCGATCCCGAACACCACACTTTTCAGCACGCCGTTGGCGATATCGTTCCAGAAATCCACCCCAGCCTGCATTTGCGACCAAAATGCGCCTTCATCGACGCCGATCAAGGGAACGCCAACAAAATATCCGCCCAAGACGCCCAGCGCGCTAAACAATGCCGCCAGGATCGGCATCGCGATAATGCCGGCCCAGAAGCGCGGCGCAATCACGCGCTGCAGCGGGTCGACCGCCATCATTTCCATCGCCGACAATTGCTCGCCGGCCTTCATCAAGCCGATTTCCGCAGTCAGCGAAGTACCGGCACGGCCGGCAAACAGCAACGCGGTCACGACCGGCCCCAGTTCACGCGTTAATGACAGCGCCACCAGCAAGCCCAGCGATTGCTCGGAACCATAGCTATTGAGCGTGTAATACCCTTGCAAACCCAGCACGAAACCGACAAATAGACCCGATACCGCAATAATAACCAGAGAATAATTACCGATGAAGTGGATCTGGTCGGTCACCAGGCGCGGCCGCCGCCACAGGCCGCCCGACGCACGCAAAATCGCCAAGAATACGCTAACTACATAACCCAGGTCGGCCAGCAAGGTACGCGTACCTGCACCTAGCGCCGCCAACAAACGCAGCATCATGAGCGCGCCTCCAGTCCCAGATCCGCCGCCAGCGTGCGGCCGGGATAATGGAACGGCACCGGGCCATCGGCTTCGGCATGGATGAATTGTTTCACATACGGGTCACTGGATGCCTGCAGTTCGGCCGGGGTGCCTTCGGCCACGATTTTTCCCTGCGACAGGAAATAGATGTAATCGGCAATCGCAAACGATTCATGCACATCGTGCGAGACCAGGATCGAGGTCGAACCGAGCGCATCGTTGAGACGCCGGATCAGGTTCGCGATCACGCCCATCGAGATCGGGTCCAGTCCAGCAAACGGTTCGTCATACATGATCAGCTGCGGGTCCAGTGCAATCGCGCGCGCCACAGCCACCCGCCGCGCCATGCCGCCGGAAATTTCGGCTGGTTTCATGTGCGCCGCATTGCGCAAGCCGACCGCGTGCAGCTTCATCAGCACCAGATCGCGAATCATCGATTCAGAAAGATCGGTGTGCTCGCGCAGCGGGAAAGCGACATTCTCGAACGCAGTCAAATCGGTAAATAGCGCGCCATGCTGAAACAGCATCCCCATCTTGCGCCGCAGCGCATACAGCGCCTTGGCATCGAGCGATTGCACCGCTTGCCCATCCACCTGCACCGAGCCGGACTGGGCCCGAATCTGGCCGCCGATCAAACGTAGAACCGTAGTCTTGCCGGAGCCGGAACCGCCCATCACGGCCACTACCTTGCCGCGCGGAAAACGCATGTTCAAGCCGTTCAGGATACGGCGTTCGCCATATGCAAAACTGAGATTGTCGATTGCGACCAAGGTAGAGGCGTCTGATTGCACGTTTGCGTTTGTCAATAAGAATTACGAAAAACGCCATTATAAATGGAATGTTGCGCTGCGGCTTGATCGGCACCGCATGGTGTGCCCGATTGTCCGGTGCATTGGGCGCTCCCGCAGGTTTCTGCATCGACTTCGGGTTGTCGACCACTACGGCCTAGATCGCTTTAGTCAGTCAAGCTTCAGATCGACAGCGTTACCGAGCCTGCATATCGGATGGGTAGACACGAACCAGCGCGATACGGATGCCGCTCATCTTCTGAACCACAATCTCGAACTGCTCGAAAGTGATTTTTTGACCTTCTTTCGGAATGTCGCCCAGCTTCACCATGATCAAGCCGCCCACCGAATCCACGCCTTCGAGATCGAATTTTTCATTCTCAATATCGATACCCAAGATGCGTTCCAGCGTAAAAATCGACAGGCTCCCCTTGCCGACCAGTGTACCGTCGTCAAGCCGGGCCCAGTCATTTTCGGTTTGCCTGAATTCGTCGCGGATATTGCCCACCAAAGCCCCCAGCAAATTGTCCAATGTCAGGAAGCCCTCCGGTTTACGTCCCTTTTCACCGACGATGACAAAGTGCGGCGCACCGGTGCGGAAGCGGCGGAACAGCTCCAGCGCCGGCATGTGCGGAGGAACGTTTTGCACCGGGCGCAGGTAGTCGCTCCAATTGTCGATGGACTTGCCCTCCTGCTGCGCCAGGAACACATCCTTCAGATGAATCATGCCCAGCACTTGCGCACCGTCGAAATAGGGATAACGGCTGAAGCGGCTGTGCGTCACCGTTTGCAAGTTTTCCTGCAATGACTTCGACTTTTCCAGGGCGACTATTTCATGAATCGGACGCATCAGATCCGACACTTTGAGCTCGCTGAAATCGAGCGTTTGCGCCATCACATTCCATTCGTCATGGCTGAATTTTCCGTCAGGATGGCTGGTGCGCAAGATTAGCTTGAGTTCTTCCTTGGAGTAGTGCGCATCATGTACGTTGGTACTGCCCAGACCGGCCATCCGCAGAACCCAGTTGGCGCTGGCATTAAGCACCCAAATTGCCGGATACATCAGCCAGTAAAAACCGTACAACGGCAGCGCACTCCACAAACCAATCTTGTCGGGACTGCGAATCGCCATGGATTTCGGCACTAATTCGCCGATCACGATATGCAAAAACGAGATCATGAAGAAGGCGAACGCAAACGAGATGCTGTGAATGACCTCCGGTGAAGTGACGCCCGCCAAAGCGAATAAAGGCTCCAGCAAGCTCGCGAACGCAGGTTCGCCGATCCAGCCCAAGCCGAGCGACGCCAGCGTAATACCAAGCTGACAAGCGGACAGATAAGCATCGAGCTGGGTATGCACTTTGGCGAGAATGCGTCCAGGCAATCCATTCTTTTGGGCGATGGCGCGAATACGCGTCTGCCGCAGTTTGACCAGGCTGAATTCAGCCGCCACGAAGACACCATTGAGCGCAACCAAAAGTAATGCAACAACTATGAGGAGAATATTTTCCATGAAAGGGATTTTTGTCACTAAGTGCCATACTATACAGGCGCTTCACGTGTGTCGGCACCAGGCATGGCCGTTATAGCAACAGGATCGAATAATTCTGGGAGCCTCAATTAAACCGGCTGTTAAATTTCCCTCTTATCGAGAATCCCATGTACATATCCACAATCGCACTCTTCGTTCCGGCCTGCTTCGCGCTCAACATGGCGCCGGGCCCAAACAATTTGCTCTCGCTGAGTAACGCCACCCGGTATGGTTTTCGCCAATCGTGTGCCGCCGGGCTGGGCCGCTTGCTGGCGTTTGTTGGCATGCTTACGCTGACTTCAGCGGGTCTGGCCGCCGTGCTCCACGCATCCGAATTTATTTTCTACGGCATCAAGATCGCAGGCGCTGCTTACCTGTTCTATCTGGCCGTCCAGCTTTGGCGTACCAACCCAAGCCTGGACGTCGAAACAGCCTCGCCCCGTGTCGGTTTGCTGTCTCTGGCCCGACAAGAGTTTCTGGTGGCCGCTGGCAATCCAAAGGCAATTCTCATATTTACCGCGTTCTTGCCGCAATTTATCAATCCAGCGCAACCGGTCACACCGCAATTCGCGCTGCTGGGCGCATTGTTCCTGGCGCTTGAGTGGGTAGCAATTGCCGCCTACGCATACATGGGCTTACATATGCGCCGCTGGTTTGCCCAACCGCGCGGCAAGCGCATCTTTAACCGGTGTTGCTCAGTCTTATTGGCGAGTGCCGGCTTTGGGTTGCTGGCATCGCGCCGCGCTTGATGGCGAAACGGACGCGCCGCACTAATTAAGCAGGCGTAAGGGAGCGATCTTCGGACATTCGCGGGCAATCCATTGCATGATTCACCTCACAGGCCCAAGGTTTTCAGAATCAGGCCGACCACCGCACATGCGGCGATGACGTGAATGACATTGCGCTTGAAGCGGAACAGGGCTACGGCGGCAGCCAGTGCGATCAATGCCGATACCCAATCAAATGTTGCGCCAAAGCCCTGAGGCCAGAGCACGTGATAGCCGAAGAACAGCGCCAGATTCAGGATCACGCCCACCACGGCGGCGGTGATCGCGGTCAGGGGCGCGGTGAACTTCAAGTCACCGTGGGTAGCTTCGACCAACGGCCCGCCCGCCAGGATGAACAGGAACGACGGCAGGAAGGTGAACCACGTCACCACTGAAGCCGCGACGGCACCGGCCAGAAACAGACTGTCCGGCCCGAACAAGGCTTTTACGTAGCCCCCCACGAAGCCGACGAAGGCCACCACCATGATGAGCGGCCCCGGCGTAGTTTCTCCCAGCGCCAGGCCGTCGATCATCTGGGATGCCGTCAGCCAGCCGTAGTGCCCGACTGCGCCCTGATAGACATAGGGCAGCACCGCATAAGCGCCGCCGAACGTCAACAAGGCCGCCTTGGTGAAGAACCAGCCCATTTGCGTCAAAGCGTGTTCCCAGCCGTAGATCGCCGTCAGCAAGCCCATCGGAATCGCCCATAACAGAGCGCCGACGACGGTGATTCGGAGCAAGCCGAACCAACTGAATCGCGCATGTACGGGAGTCGGCGTGTCGTCGTCGATCAGCGCCGGACCAAACGACGTGTCGGCCTTGCCGTGACCACCGCCCACCTTGAACGTGTCTGGCGCAATCCGGCCGCCGATGGCGCCGATCAGGGCCGCAGCTGCGACGATGGCAGGGAATGGCAGGTTCAGCGCAAAGATCGCCACGAAGGAGGCGGCGGCAATAGCCCATAGCGTATTGTTTTTCAGCGCCCGCGCGCCGATCCGGTGGGCCGCCTGCAGCACGATAGCGGTAACCGCAGGCTTGATGCCGTAGAACAGGCCCGTCACCAGCGGCAGATTGCCAAAGGCGATATACACCCAGGACAGCACAATCAGGATCAGTAACGAAGGCAGCACGAACAGCGCGCCGGCCACGATACCGCCCCATGTGCGGTGCATCAGCCAGCCGATGTAGATTGCCAGTTGCTGCGCCTCCGGGCCGGGCAAGACCATGCAGTAGTTCAGCGCATGCAGGAAACGTCGCTCGGAAATCCAGCGCCGGTTTTCGACCAACTCTTGATGCATGATGGAAATCTGCCCGGCAGGCCCGCCAAAGCTGATGAAGCCCAGCTTGAGCCAGAAAGCAAAGGCCTCCCGAAAGCTTACCGGAGATGGCCTGGATTCGGCGCCCTCGACCGGGAGTGCTGCTGGCTTGTGCATTGCGCGGGAATTCCTTTTTCAAAGGCCACCGCGAGTCGTGGTACGCGCATTGTCCAACATGTGCGCGTTGGCCGGGTCTTTTTTCCCAGCCTGGAATACATCCCCGGCGCAGGAGTCAACCAATCCAGCCATCGACCGCATCGTAAATTAAAAACAATGGGGTATGCCAAAAAACATGGCACTTTCCGCATATATAATATGCGGTGTATAAAAATACATATAATAGTATAAAAAATCTGCCACATCGGACGATGGAGCAGATTTTTTTGCGACGGCGGGCCGTTCTTAGCGCGTAGGTTGGGCTAACGCTTTATCAGCCCAACCTTCTGTGAACAATGTTGGGCTAAAAGAACCTAACCCAACCGACAAACTGCACCGGCTTGCAAGCCGGTGCCGGGTGATCCGTTATCTCGGCAGTACCGAAACCCCCATCAGGAACTCATCCACTGCACGCGCGCATTGGCGCCCTTCGCGGATCGCCCAGACCACCAGCGATTGTCCGCGCCGCATGTCGCCAGCGGCGAACACCTTGTCCGCTGAGGTTTTATAGCAACCGTCGCCTTCGGTCGTAGCACGGGCGTTGCCGCGCACGTCTTTCTCGACTCCGAAAGCATCCAGTACTTGCTGCACCGGCGACACGAATCCCATCGCCAGTAATACCAGATCAGCCTTCATGGAGAATTCGGAATCCGGCACTTCAACCATTTTGCCGTCTTGCCATTCAACCCGGCAGGCGACCAGCTTTTCAACTTTGCCGTTCTTGCCTTCAAGCCGTTTGGTGGCGACTGCCCAATCGCGCTCGCAACCTTCGTCGTGCGAGGAAGACGTGCGCAACTTGGTCGGCCAGTACGGCCACACCATCGGTTTGTTTTCCTGCTCCGGCGGCTGCGGCATCAGTTCAAACTGGGCCACATCGGCGGCACCTTGCCGGTTCGAGGTGCCGACGCAATCGGAGCCGGTATCGCCGCCGCCGATTACCACTACATGCTTGCCAGTCGCCTTGATTTGATCTTTCTGTTTGTCGCCGGCATTGACTTTATTTTGCAGCGGCAGGAAATCCATCGCGAAATGCACCCCTTTAAGCTCACGCCCCGGCACCGGCAGATCACGCGGCTGCTCGGCACCGCCGGCAATGATGATGGCATCGAAATCTTTTGCCAACTGCTCGGGCGTGATGGTTTCAGTGGCCCAGTTATTGACGTTTTTCGGGAAATCCTTTCCGACGAAAACGCTGGTACGGAAGCTCACGCCCTCAGCCTCCATTTGTGCGACGCGACGATCGATATGCGTCTTTTCCAACTTGAAATCTGGAATGCCATAGCGCATCAGGCCGCCGACGCGGTCGCTTTTCTCGAACACCGTCACCGCATGGCCGACCCGCGCCAGTTGCTGCGCCGCCGCCATGCCGGCTGGGCCGGAGCCGACCACCGCGACACTTTTACCGGTCTTGACAGTCGACGGTTGCGGTATTACCCAACCGTTTTCCCAGCCCTTGTCGATGATGAAATGTTCAATCGATTTAATGCCAACCGCGGCGTCATTGATATTCAGCGTGCAGGCAGATTCGCAGGGCGCCGGGCAGATGCGGCCGGTGAATTCGGGAAAGTTATTGGTCGAGTGCAAGGTTTCCAGCGCGGCTTGGTAATTGCCGCGATACACCAGGTCGTTCCAGTCTGGAATGACGTTGTTTACCGGGCAGCCATTGGAGCAAAACGGAATCCCGCAGTCCATGCAGCGCGCACCTTGCGTCTTGGCGTCGGGGTCCGACAGATGCATCACGAACTCTTTGTAATTCTTGAGCCGCGCAGATGCTGGCAGATATGTTTCTTCCTGCCGTCTGAATTCCATGAAACCGGTTATCTTGCCCATTTCTACCCCTTTATCTGATCTGACCAGCGCCCTGCGAAACACAAGGCTGGCATGGCAGGCCGGGTTGTCCGGCCTGCAATCTGATGCAGGCACGGAGGCCTGCACTACTTAATTGCTAAATTGCTTAATTGCGTAAGCTTTATTTATGCAACGACTACCGGCAACGATTCCAGCTTGGCGGCCACTGCCTTGCCTGCCTTTGCCGCATGCATTTCGCCCAGAGCGCGCTTGTATTCGATCGGGAATACCTTGACGAACTTGCTGCGGGTATCGGCCCAGTTGTCGAGCATGTTGCGCGCGCGCGTGCTGCCGGTGTATTTGAAATGGCGCTCGATCAAGCCTTTCAGAATAGCTTCGTCGGCCAATTTTTCGCCATCGCGCTCCAGCGCATGCCAGAAGCTACGATCCACCATCACCGCTTGCTCGGCTGCCGGCAAAATCTTTTCCAGCGTGACCATGGCTTGATTGCATTTGCAGGCGAAATCGCGGTCAGGGTCGAACACGTAGGCAATCCCGCCCGACATGCCGGCCGCAAAGTTGCGTCCGGTGGCGCCCAGTACCACTACAGTGCCGCCGGTCATGTATTCGCAACCGTGGTCGCCGGTACCTTCTACCACTGTAATGGCGCCCGAATTGCGCACCGCGAAGCGCTCGCCGGCGACGCCGCTGAAGAAAGCTTCACCTGCTATCGCGCCGTACAGCACGGTGTTGCCGATAATGATGTTGTCAACTGCGCGACCGCGAAACTCGGTGTTCGGACGCACGATGATGCGCCCGCCCGAGAGGCCCTTGCCGACGTAATCGTTGCCGCCGCCCACCAAATCCAGCGTGATGCCGTGCACCAGGAACGCGCCGGCAGACTGGCCGGCGGTACCTTGCAACTGAATGTGGATGGTGTCGTCAGGCAAGCCGGCATGGCCGTAACGCTGTGCCACCTCTCCCGAGAGCATGGTGCCTACGGTGCGGTTGACATTCTTGACCGGCGAGATGAACGACACTTTTTCGCCGGTTTCCAGGCTGACTCTGGCCTGCGCAATTAATTTGTGATCGAGCGCTTTTTCCAACCCGTGATCCTGAGTTTCGGCGTGCCTGATCGGCACCTCGGCGGCGACTTCAGGCTGATAAAAAATCCGCGAGAAATCGAGACCCTTGGCTTTCCAGTGCGAAATCGCCTTGGATTTATCCAGCAAGTCGACGCGGCCGATCAATTCGTCATAGGTTCGAATCCCCAGTTGCGCCATGATCTGGCGCGCTTCTTCGGCTACAAAGAAGAAATAATTGACCACGTATTCCGGCTTGCCGGAGAATTTGGCGCGCAGTACCGGATCTTGCGTAGCGACCCCGACCGGGCAGGTATTGAGGTGGCATTTGCGCATCATGATGCAGCCTTGCACCACTAGCGGCGCAGTTGCAAAACCGATTTCATCAGCACCCAGCATAGCGGCGATAGCGACGTCGCGACCGGTCTTCATCTGGCCGTCGGCCTGCACCCGAACCCGGCCGCGCAAGCCGTTCAACACCAGCGTTTGCTGGGTTTCCGACAAGCCCAGTTCCCACGGCGTGCCGGTATGCTTGATCGATGACAAGGGCGATGCACCGGTGCCGCCGTCATGGCCGGCAATCACCAAGTGATCGGCTTTGGCCTTGGAAACACCCGCGGCAATCGTACCGACCCCGACTTCGGACACCAGTTTGACCGATATCGATGCGCGCGGATTGGCATTTTTCAAATCGTGAATCAGTTGCGCCAAGTCTTCAATCGAATAAATATCATGGTGCGGCGGCGGCGAAATCAAGCCCACTCCAGGTACCGAGAAACGCAGTTTTGCGATGTACTCGGAAACCTTGCCGCCCGGTAGTTGACCGCCCTCGCCCGGTTTTGCGCCTTGCGCCATCTTGATCTGGATTTGATCGGCGGAATTCAAATACGCCGCAGTTACACCGAAGCGGCCGGATGCGACTTGCTTGATGCGCGAGCGCAGCGAATCGCCGGCCATCAATGGAATATCCACTGCGACCTGCTCGGCACCCAGAATCGAGGCCATCGTTTCGCCCTGCTTGATCGGGATTCCTTTCAGCTCCTGGCTATAACGCTGCGGATCTTCGCCGCCTTCGCCGGTGTTCGATTTGCCGCCGATGCGGTTCATCGCCACTGCCAGCGTTGCGTGCGCTTCGGTCGAGATAGAACCCAGCGACATCGCGCCGGTTACGAAACGCTTGACGATTTCCTTGGCCGGCTCCACTTGATCCAGCGGGATCGCCTTGGCCGGATCAATCTTGAACTCGAACAAGCCGCGCAAAGTCATGTGACGCTTCGACTGATCGTTGATGATCTGCGCGTATTCCTTGTAGCTGTTGAAATTGTTGGAGCGAGTCGAATGCTGCAGTTTCGCAATCGCGTCGGGAGTCCACATATGCTCTTCGCCACGCACCCGGAACGCATATTCGCCGCCGGCGTCGAGCGCAGTTGCCAGCACAGGATCGTTGCCGAAAGCTTGCTGATGCAAGCGCAAAGCTTCTTCGGCCACCTCAAACACGCCGATCCCTTCGACATTCGACGACGTACCTTTGAAGTATTTATCCACCAGCGATTTGTTCAGGCCAATGACCTCAAAAATCTGGGCCCCACAATACGACATGTAGGTAGAGATGCCCATCTTCGACATCACCTTCATCAAGCCCTTGCCAATGCCCTTGGTGTAATTATAAATTGCGGTCTCAGCAGATAAATCGCCTGGCAAGCTCTGCGCCATAACAGCCAAAGTTTGCATCGCCAGATACGGATGTACCGCTTCCGCACCGTAACCTGCCAACAGCGCGAAATGATGCGTCTCGCGGGCCGATCCGGTTTCCACCACCAGCCCAGTCGAGGCGCGCAAGCCTTTTTTCACCAAATGCAAATGCACTGCCGAAGTAGCCAGCAGCGCCGGAATGGCAACTTCATTGGCGTCCATCTTGCGATCCGACACGATCAGAATATTGTGGCCGGACTTGACCGCATCGACCGCCTCGGCACACAGCGAAGCCAAACGCGCCTCGATGCCTTCGCTGCCCCAGACGACCGGATAGCAGATATTGATTTCATACGATTTGAACTTGCCGCCGGTATGCGCGCTGATGTTGCGCAAATTGGTCATATCGGTGAAATTAAGTATTGGCTGCGCCACTTCCAGCCGCATCGGCGGGTTGATGTTGTTGGTATCGAGCAAGTTCGGTTTCGGGCCGATGAAGGACACCAACGACATCACCATCGCTTCGCGAATCGGGTCGATCGGTGGATTGGTGACCTGCGCGAACAATTGCTTGAAATAGTTATATAACGGCTTGAGCTTGTTCGACATCACCGCCAGCGGCGAATCATTGCCCATCGAGCCGATGGCTTCCTCGCCGGAAATGGCCATTGGCGACATTAGGAACTTGATATCTTCCTGGGTATAGCCGAACGCCTGCTGTCGGTCCAGCAGCGTGGCTGCCTTTTCCACATTTTCCAGCGCTACGTCTACAGCGCCGGCCTTGACCTTGAGATCGCCCAACTTGATGCGCACCGATTTGACCCAAGCCTTGTAAGGCTTGGCATTGGCATAGGTATTCTTGAGTTCCTGGTCATCGATGATGCGACCCGCTTCAAGATCGATCAAGAACATCTTGCCCGGTTGCAGACGCCATTTCTGGATGATCTTCGATTCCGCAATCGGCAACACGCCGGATTCGGAAGCCATCACCACGAAATCGTCGTCAGTCACGATATAACGCGCCGGACGCAAGCCGTTGCGATCCAGCGTGCCGCCGATGTGGCGGCCGTCGGTAAAAGCCATTGCAGCCGGGCCGTCCCACGGCTCCATCATTGCTGCATGGTATTCGTAAAAAGCGCGCCGGTTATCATCCATCTGGGCGTGGTTTTCCCACGCTTCGGGGATCATCATCATCATCGCCTGCGCGATCGGATAACCGGCCATCACCAACAATTCCAGCGCATTGTCGAAAGTCGCGGTATCGGATTGGCCTTCGTAAATCAGTGGGTACAGTTTCTGCAAATCGTCGCCTAATACCGCCGACTTCATCACCCCTTCACGCGCACGCATCCAGTTGAAATTGCCTTTGACCGTATTGATTTCACCGTTGTGGGCGATCAGACGGTACGGATGGGCCAGCGGCCACTCCGGGAAAGTGTTGGTCGAGAACCGCTGATGCACCAGCGCCAGTGCAGAAATACAGCGCGGATCTTGTAGATCTCGGTAATACAAGCCCACTTGGTCGGCCAGCAGCAAGCCCTTGTAGACAATGGTGCGGGCCGACATCGAGGCTACAAAGTATTCTTGTCCATGCAGCAGATTGAGGGCCTGAATCGCATGCGAGGCGGATTTGCGAATCACATACAGTTTCCGTTCGAGCGCATCGGTAACCATGATATCGGGGCCGCGTCCAACGAAAATCTGGCGAATGAAAGGTTCTTTCTTGCGCACCGTAGGCGACATCGGCATATCGGCATCGACCGGCACATCGCGCCAACCGAGCACGATTTGGCCCTCGGCCCGCACGGCGCGCCCCAACTCTTGCTCGCAAGCCAGACGGGATGCATGTTCTTTCGGCAGGAACACCATGCCCACGCCGTATTCGCCGGGCGGTGGCAACGTCACGCCTTGCTGCGCCATCTCTTCGCGATAATACTGATCGGGAATCTGAATCAGGACGCCGGCGCCATCACCCATCAGCTTATCGGCGCCGACTGCGCCGCGGTGATCCAGATTTTTCAGAATCAGCAAACCCTGCTCGATCACGGAATGCGATTTGACGCCTTTGATATGGGCAATAAAACCGACGCCGCAAGCGTCATGCTCCCTGGTTGGATCGTACATACCTTGTGCGTGCATAACCGTTCTCCACTGCTTGATGAGTTTGAATGCGAAGAATAGTGCAGTGCAAAAGAAAATTCAATAACAATAATTAGGGTCAGTGTAAATTTAAGTACAAATAATTTTAAAAATACATTTAATTAGGGACAGAGTTATTGAAGTTGACAGGAATCCATTATCTTTACCATTTCTTGCGCATCATCCCGCCCGGGCGGCAATTGACCCGGCCCCGGACAACTAACGGCCGAAAATACATCAGAACAAAGATGCGCAAATGCCATAGCCACAGGTATTACACACATTCATAATCAAAAAAAACAGGATTCACCAAATCCGCGAAAGGCGCGAAAAAAATGGCAATGAAGCCTGTGGAAGCAGATTCCAAAATACCGGCGAAAGCGCAACATATTTCTAATTATATTTGGTGTATATTTTATATACTCAATAAAGATATGCGGTTAATGCCATGAAAAATACGATACTCCGTATTTTTATAAAAATACGGAAACAGTTAACTTTGCGTTGCGCACGGATTATTTGATAAGTACATTTGGGTTGGCGGCAACGTTGTATTAAGCCATACCGTTGCTGAACTGTTTATGCGGCAGTGAACGGATGTTGGTAATCGGAAGGGGATAAGTCATCCATGGCGGCAAGTTCCATTCGATTTCAGGTAAAAACTCTGAAGCGCCTGGAATGCGCCATGTATTACTATTACATCAATACATTCCGCATGGGTAACTTTTACAGCGACTTTTCGACCGCATTTGCAAGCTACTTTTGCTGAAGTGCAGCGCTTGCCTTACCCAGTTCAAGCGGCAACGCCTCGGCTTTCTTCCGCGGCCGCCCTCTTGTAGCCGGCGCTACGCGGCGCTGCATCTGGTGTGCCAGCGACTGCAGGAACGCTGCATCGCCCAATACCCAGCCCTTGGCTAGCGACGCATTCAGTAAGGCGATCTGCTCCGGCGGCAATCCCTGCTCCAGCAATACCTTGTATTCCGCCTCGCGCTCAAAAGGCGTATTGCCCAGCGACCAATACAGCGGGTGATCGGTCACCAACGGATCAAGCCGGACTCCGACATGGTGTGCGTAACTCGACCACGGATATTGCGCTGCCGTCGCGACCAGGCCGGCGCGCACCGGATTGGTTTCAAGGTAGCGATAACAGGTCAGCAGATAGCGCGGCGCTTCGATCACCGAGGCCTTGAAGCGGCCCTGCCATAGGGTGCCAATATGCCCATGCTTGCGGTTGAAATACGGCACGTAATGGCGCCCTACCCACTGCATCATGCGGCCCAAACCGGTTTCATCTGCGGGCGTAGCCAGCAAATGAACGTGATTTTCCATCAGTACATACGCATGAATGGAGACCTTGAACTGGCGCGCAGCATCGCGCAGCCAGCCCAGAAAAGCCAGAAAATCGCTGCTATCGCAAAAAATCGGCTGCCGGTTGTGGCCTTGCTGCAAAATATGGTGCGGCTGCTGGGGAATGACGAGTCGAGGAAGTCGGGCCATAGTGTGTAAAAAGAGGTGAAAGTGTACGAAAGCATGCGCAAACATTCTATTCCAATGGTCATAGCAAAAATGCTGCCCCAGTGCAAGAAAGACCCCTGGTGCCGTTCCGCGTTGTGAATTGCCGACTAAAGTGCGCTTGCGCCGCTTTGCATAGACGGTTTGGAATGCCGATAAACATGATACAAACGTACCGGTAGTGCAGGCCTTTATGCCTGCATCCGCCCAGTGCTGGCACGCAGGACTGCATTACCACCTATTTTCAGAGATAACCCATACTGTATGAATACTTACGCAATCGGCGACCTTCAGGGTTGCCGGCGCCCGCTACTGGAATTGATGGCGCGCATTGATCTGGCTTCGCCATCGTCGAGCATTTTATTCGCCGGCGATTTGGTCAATCGCGGGCCGGACTCACTCGCTACTTTACGCACGGTAATCGGCCTCGGGCAGCGGGCCAGGACGGTATTGGGCAATCACGACCTGCATCTGTTGGCCGTGTCCCAAGGCATCCGCAAAACGCATCGTTCCGATACGCTGGATGACATCTTGCAGGCACCGGACTGCAATGCGTTGCTCGACTGGTTGCGCCGTCAGCCATTGGCCATCATGCAGGACGGCGATTTGTTGGTGCATGCAGGCGTTGCGCCGCAATGGAGCGCGGCACAAACGCTCGCCCTGGCGCTAGAAGTGGAAACTGCGTTGCGCGGGCCGAACTGGATCGAATTGTTACGCGCAATGTACGGTAATAAACCGAACCGCTGGGACGATGCGCTGACCGGCACCGATCGTCTGCGCTGCATCGTCAATATTTTGACCCGAATCCGCTTTTGCGCCGCAGATGGCACGATGGATTTCGTCACCAAGGAAGCCGCCGCCAATGCGCTGCCCGACATGATGCCGTGGTTTGAGGTGCCGAACCGCCGCACCGAGGATGTGACGATGGTCTTTGGTCATTGGTCTACGCTAGGATTGGTTCAGCGCCCGAATCTGATCTCACTCGATACCGGCTGCGTCTGGGGTGGAAAGTTGACAGCGGTCTGTCTGGAAGACCGCAGCGTGATTCAGGTCGATTGCCCGCAATGCCAAGCGCCGGGCTGATGCCGGCATTTCAATGGCCTGTCGTTACGGCTGCCGGTGTCCCAGCGCTTGCGCCACCGATGACCTGGATGCTTGCGCGATGTCGCGCCGGTGCGCGCCGGTGGTTTCAATGATTGGCAGCCGCACCAGTTCCGCCCTGATCTGCCGTGCCTTCAAAATAATCGAGATGCTTTGCGCAAAGCTCATGTCGCCGATGAAAGCGACTGCCGGATGCGGCGCGCCGCTGGCATCCAGATAGCGCAACGCATACGGCTGCACCGGCACTGCTGCTTCAATCGCCGCTTCGAACAGGTTGGCATGGAACGGCAACAGCATGCCCTGCTCGGTGGTGGTGCCTTCCGGGAAAAACGCAACGCGTTCGCCGGCATGAACGGAGGCAACCAGCCCTGCATAAATTCGCTTCACTTCGCGCCGATTGCCGCGCGCCAGGAATACCGTACCGGCCTTGCTACTGAGCCAGCCGATCAGCGGCCAGTCGCGCACGTCGGCTTTGGCGACAAAGCGGCACGGCTGATAGGTATTGATGACGAAGATATCCAGCCAGGAAACATGGTTGGAGACAATCATCGCATTCAACGCTGGCGCTTGTTGCCCATCTACCAGATGCAGCACTTCCAGTTGTACGCCGCAAATCGATAGCAGTTGGCCCGACCAGCGCTGGATGCGACGTTCGCGCCCAGCCGCATCGGTACGCGGGAAGATCACCGCACACGCCCACAAGCCCGCCAGCAGGTGTATGGAAATTCGCAAATATTGGTACGCGATCATCTTTGGTCTGACCCTTGATTCAAATAATCTGCCTGGTCAATATACTTGCTATTGTATTTTTTCGTACCGCAATGTATATGTGCGGAGGTAGTGGAATTTTAAGCCATACTCCCACTATTTTAATATAAATTGCCATGAAACATTCCGTAGGTGCGAATTTATTCGCACTTTTAACTATTCGGTGCGGGCTAATGCGAATAAATTCGCACCTACGGCGCTGCTATCTCAATGTAAAAAAGCGTGATTTTGAACGGAGTAACTACAGAGCCGCGTTACTGCAATCCTGATTACCGCATAAACACAACGTGGCCGGCAACAATCGTAGCTTTGACCTGGCCGAGCATTTCGTACCCCAGGAACGGCGTGTGCTTGCCTTGGCTGGCGAGTGCGCCGGCTTCGACTGTCCAGCGTGCTGCCGGGTCGAACAGGCAAATATCGGCGACGCTGCCAAGACGTAACTGGCCGCAGTCCAAGGCGCCGATTTTGGCGGCATCGGTAGTGATTTTCGCAATCGCCCGGCTCATCGGTTGTGCTGCCGGCGCGATGCATTCTTCAGCCCATTTCAGCGCCAGCGACAGCAACAATTCCAGTCCGGTAGCGCCCGGCGTGGCTTCGCCGAAAGGCAGCAGCTTTTCTTCATCGTCGACCGGCGTGTGGTCGGAACAGATCGCATCAATGGTGCCATCCAGCAAGCATTGGCGAATCGCATCGCGGTCGCGCTGGCCCCGCAGCGGCGGCAGCATGCGGGCGTTGGAGTCGAAATAGCCGATATCCATCTCGGTCAGATGGATGTGGTGTGCGCCAACGTCGCAGGTGACCGGCAGACCTTCCTGCTTGGCGGCGCGCACCAGTTCCAGCCCGGCGGCGGACGACATGCGGCACAAATGTACACGTGCGCCAGTCACCCGCATCAGTTCGAAAATAGTGTGCAAGGCAACGGTTTCGGCGATTACCGGAATCCCCGACAAGCCCAACCGGGCAGCAATCGGGCCGCTATGCGCGATGCCGTCGTGGCCCAGGTGCGCATCCTGTGGGCGCAACCAGATGCTATAGCCGAAGGTTTTCGCATATTGCATTGCCCGCAGCAGCACATTGGTGTCCAGAATCGGTTGATCCGCTTGCGAAAAGCCAATGCAGCCGGCTTCGGTCAGCTCCGCCATTTCGGTCAACGCCTGCCCTTTCAGGCCGACAGTGAGCGCGCCCAGTGGATATACGTGGGCCTGATTTAGCGATTTGGCGCGGTGCTTGAGCATTTCGACCAGGCCCGGTTCGTCGAGCACCGGGTCGGTATCCGGCGGGCAAATCAGACTGGTGACGCCGCCCTGCATCGCCGCCTGCATTTCGGATTCGAGCGTGGCCCGGTATTCATAACCGGGTTCGCGCAAACGGGCGCTGAGGTCGACCAGACCGGGCGCGATGATCAGGCCGCTGGCATCAATCACTTTGGCTGTGCCTGATTCCGCCGGCGCGCCACCGGGTTCATAGATGCCGGCAATTTTGCCGGAAGCGATGCAAATATCTTTTTTGGCGTCAATCCTATTAGCCGGATCGACCAGACGGCCATTTTTGATGTGGATTTTCATTCGTTAGTTACCTTGCTCGCGCCTTCCACTGCAGGGAAGGCATTAAAGACAATAGGACTTATGCAATTAAGTAGTGCAGGCCTCCGTGCCTGCATGCGGTTGCAGGGGCGCAGGCACGGAGGCCTGCACTACTGGGTCTGCACTATTTATTCAGCCGTATTTTGCATAATCCCGGACAATATTCAACTGTCGCTAAAATTCAATTCCCCGCCAAAATCCCCATCACCGCCATCCGCACCGCAATCCCGAATGTGACTTGCGGCAGGATCACTGCCTGCGCGCCGTCGGCCACGACCGAGTCGATTTCGACGCCGCGGTTCATCGGTCCCGGGTGCATTACGATGGCGTCCGGCTTGGCTAGCGCCAGCCGTTCCGGCGTGAGTCCGTAGCTTTTGAAATATTCTTGCGCGGAAGGCAGCAAAGCGCCGGTCATGCGCTCGTTTTGCAGTCGCAGCATGATGATGACGTCAACCCCTTTCAAGCCGGCGTTGATGTCGGTGAAGACGCGCACACCCATTTGTTCCAGACCGCCCGGCAGCAAGGTCAGCGGCGCGATGGCGCGAATTTCCGGTACGCCCAGCGTAGTTAGCGCATGGATGTCGGAGCGCGCCACCCGGCTATGCAAGATGTCGCCGACGATTGCCACTGTGAGCCGGCTAAAATCTTTTTTGTAATGCCGGATGGTGTACATGTCCAGCAAACCCTGGGTCGGGTGCGCATGGCGGCCGTCGCCGGCATTGACCACGTGCACATGATGGTGCTCGATCCGGCGCAAGTGATCGGCGATCAGGTGCGGAGCGCCGGATTGGCTGTGGCGCACCACGAACATGTCGGCCTGCATCGCTGCCAGGTTGTCGATGGTGTCGAGCAGTGACTCGCCTTTGCTGGCGCTGGAAGCCGAGATATTCAGGTTGATCACGTCGGCCGACAAACGTTTGGCGGCGATCTCGAAAGTGGTGCGAGTGCGGGTCGAGTTCTCGAAGAACAGGTTGAACACGCTTTTGCCGCGCAGCAGCGGTACTTTCTTGACTTCACGGTCGGACACGCTGACAAACGAAGATGCGGTATCGAGAATGTGGTGGAGGGTGGGTTTGGGCAGGCCTTCGATGGTAAGCAAATGTTGCAGCTCGCCATTTTTATTCAGTTGCGGATTATGCATGGGAGGTGGTTAGCGAGAGCGTGAGTTGGCCATCTTCGGCGCGTTGCAGCAGCAGGGTTTGATCGGCGGCCAGTTGCACGGTATCGGCGACAAAATCGGCGGCAATCGGCAGTTCGCGCCCGCCACGGTCAACCAATGCTGCCAGCATGATTTTTGCCGGGCGGCCGTAATCGAATAATTCATTAATCGCGGCGCGCGTGGTGCGCCCGGTATACAACACGTCGTCGACTAACAGGATGACGGCATCATCGACCGGGAACGGGATCTGAGTTGGCTTGACATCGACATGCAAGCCTTTTTCCGCGTAATCGTCGCGATAAAAAGAGACGTCGATAAAGCCGAGCCGGTCAGTCAACTGCAAATCAGCCGCCAGCCGCTCGGCCAGCCAGGCGCCACCGGAATGGATGCCGACCAGGGCGACATTGCCGATACCCGCCAATGCGGTTTTAATACGTGCGGCCAGCGCCAGATACAGGGCTTCCGCGTCGAGATCAGGATTGGACATGTTCATGTGCGTGGGCATGGTCATCAAAGTATTGTTGCAAAATAATTGCTGCAGCACGGGCATCAATCACCTCGCCGCGTTTGGCTGCCAGCACTGCGGAAGAATAGCGTTCGTCCACCAGCGTGGTTTCCAGCGCGAAACGGCCGTGCAACTGATTGGCGAAACGGCGGCAGCGCACGGTCATTTCGTGTTCGGCACCGTCTGGATAGAGCGGCAGGCCAACCACGCAGCGCGCCGGTTGCCATTCTGCGACAACGGCCGCGATGGCGGCAAATTTAGCCACATTGGTAGCCGCTGCAATGACGGTCAGCGGTTGCGCCTGCCGCAGCATGCTATTGCCGACCGCGACGCCGATGCGCTTGAGGCCGAAATCGAATGCCAGCACGGTTTCCACTAGGAGATACCGCGGCCAGAACTCTTATGCATGGCCGGCTTCAGAAGCGAGCATCATCGGGTCGATGCCGAGCAATTTGATGGCGGCGGCATAACGTGCATCAAACGGCACGTCGAACAGCACGGCAGGGTCGGCCAGCACCGTCAGCCACGCGTTGCGGGAAATTTCATCTTCGAGCTGACCCGGGCTCCAGCCCGAATAACCGACGCTGATCAAAAACTGGCTCGGGCCATGCCCGGTAGCGATCGCTTCGAGTACGTCGCGCGAAGTCGTGAAAGCGATTTGATCGGTCACTTTCAAGGTCGATGAATAATTCGCCGCCGGCGTATGCAGCACAAAGCCGCGATCTTCCTGAACCTGGCCGCCGAACATCACCGGCCGGTCGGCGATAGCCAAATATTCGGGCGCTTTCTCGCCCGCCAGTTCGACCCGGTCGAGCAAGTCGTCGATGCACATGTCGGTCGGTCTATTGATCACCATGCCGAGCGCACCCTGGCTATTGTGCTCGCACAAATACACCACGGTGCCGCTAAAAACCGGGTCGGGCATGGAGGGCATTGCGATCAGAAAATGATTCGCTAAATCAAGCGCATTGAGTGTCATGACACCGGCATGACCGGGCACATCTGAACTGACCTGGGACGAACCAGGCAACGCTTGCATTTTTGGATTTTTACTGAGTTTAGGCATGGCTGTATTCTAGCAGTTTTGCTGACCCGTACCGTAGGCTGCTAGCGTGATTATGCTGCGTTACACGGACTTTTGCTGACATACCACAAGCCTTGACGGGTTTTATTTTGCGCCGCCATAAGCCGCCTTTGCGTCATCTTTACTGTCTGAAGGCTGTCATACTAGGTCTTTTACATGCTCTGTACCTTCTTCCATGCCATCATTCGACACTGCGCTGGTCTGGTTCCGCCGCGATTTGCGCGATTTTGACCATGCGGCGCTATATCACGCATTAAAGCAAAGCCGGCGTGTGTTTTGCGCCTTCATTTTCGACAAAACCATCCTGCAGCCTTTGCTGGAGTCCGGCCTGAAAGCCGACCGCCGGGTGGAATTCATCCATGCCAGCCTGCTCGAACTTGATACCGCCTTGCGGGCCATGGGCGGCGGCCTGATCGTGCGCCACGCCGAGGCTGCGGCTGAAATCCCGCGGCTAGCTGCCGAACTCGGAGCCGAAGCGGTGTTCATCAACCATGATTTCGAACCGCAGGCAGCAACCCGCGATGCCGAAGTTGCCGCTGCATTAAGCGCGGACGGCCGGCAATTGCTGGGTTTCAAGGATCACGTTATTTTTGAAAAAGACGAGGTACTAACCTTGTCTGAACGACCGTTTTCTATCTTCACGCCCTACAAGAACGCCTGGCTCAAGAAGCTGCATGCCCGCAGCGACGACTTCTACCTAAAATCCTATCCAGTCGATGCCTACCGCGCACGCTTGGCTCCGGTCGCTAACTGCATCATGCCGTCACTGGGGGAAATGGGCTTTGAGCGCAGTAATCTGAGCACGCTGCACATCCCGACCGGCATGTCCGGCGGGCAACAACTGCTGCAGGATTTCCTGCCGCGCATGGGGCGCTACGACAGCACGCGCAATTTTCCTGCGGTCAAAGGACCGTCCTACCTCTCGATCCACTTGCGTTTCGGCACGGTTTCGATCCGCACACTGGCGCGCTATGCGGTGGAGGCGATGCGATCTAATGCAGGCAGCACTGGCGCTGCCACATGGCTGTCGGAACTGATCTGGCGCGATTTCTACTGCATGATTTTGCATCACCATCCGCGCGTGGCGGAACGGGCATTCAAGCCGGAATATGACGCGATCCGCTGGGAATCCGGCCACGCCGCAAAACAATCCTTTGAAGATTGGTGCGCCGGCGCCACCGGCTATCCGCTGGTGGACGCAGCCATGACGCAACTGAACCAAACCGGTTATATGCATAACCGGCTACGCATGGTTACCGCCTGCTTTTTAATCAAAGACCTTGGTATCGACTGGCGCTGGGGCGAGCGTTACTTCGCCCAACATCTGAACGATTTCGACTTGGCCGCCAACAATGGCGGCTGGCAATGGGCAGCATCGACCGGCTGCGACGCACAACCCTATTTCCGCATCTTCAATCCCGTCATGCAATCCGAAAAATTCGATCCTGAAGGCGCTTTCATCCGGCGCTACCTGCCGCAATTAGGAAAACTGCACAACAAGCAGATCCACGCGCCGTGGCTGCTGGGCAAGATGGAACTGGCGCTAGCCGGCATCACGCTGGGCGAGAACTATCCAAACCCCATCGTGCAACATGACGCTGCCAGAAAACGTACGCTGGAGCGCTATGCGGTAGTCAAGAAAACAGCTTGAACACAATTTTTAAAATTAAATATACTCACGAAATGTATTTTTTATTACAGCAATTAATATATGCGTAAAAATACATTTTTATTGGCATACCCCATATATTCTCAAAACGCGATTGAAACTGCGATGAACCGGGCCTGCCTTGCCACAGAGTTCCCGTACCCACCCGCACAGCATGTCGCAGCACCGTGCAGCTCGTAGATACTGTTATGCTTTTCAGGAGTGCTTTTGCTGGGGCCATAGGCAACAAAGACGGCCTAAGAAATCGGACAATTGGTTAAGGCCATCCCTAATAACTTCCGCCAAATTCTGACTGATTGCGTAAAATTTCAGTATTCCCAAGAACCAGCGCGAGTCTTCACAATGATGATACCCAAATCCAGTTTGTTTGCCGAAGAGGAACGCGGGAACCGTCGCGAGAAACTGGGTGATCCCCTGTTTGGCCTGACCCAACATGTGGACTTCACTGCGCTGGCCGCCGACATCGATACTGCATTGCCGCGCCCGTCGCGCGCCAAGGGTGGTCGGCCACCGTATCCAACGGCACTGATGACCAAGATTTTGGTGCTGCAACAACTCTACAACCTGGCCGACGATGCGCTCGAATATCAGTTGCTTGACCGCCGCAGCTTCCTGTTGTTTCTGGGCCTGACCGACAGCAGTACCATTCCCGACGCAAAGACGATATGGCTGTTTCGCGACCGCCTGGCGCAGGCAGGCTTGGGTGCCCAGTTGTTTGGACAGGTGCAGCAGCAGCTTCCCGCGCACGGTTACCTGGCACGCTGCGGCCAGATCATCGACGCGTCCTTGGTGCAAGCGCCGGTGCAGCGCAACAAGCGCGAAGAGGCGGAAATCGTCAAACAAAGCATCATGCCGATCACGTGGAAAGCCCACAAACGCGCGCAAAAAGATGTCGATGCCCAGTGGACCAAGAAGCATGGCAAGAACCATTTCGGCTCACTAGTGTCCGGTTAAAAACTGAATAAATTCAATTGGTTAGAAAAAATGTTCTGATTTGAGTTGATGCTGTTGCCCGCAAAGGCCTGCTGTAGCTGGGTTTTCTCGAAGACGGACACCGATAATATCTGTAGCAAAGTGTAG
>JABBOY010000023.1 GCA_012927585.1 Glaciimonas sp. | reverse complement strand
GATATGCGTTATGACCAAATGAAATTAGGACTGTAGCCGCCTTCAGGCGGCTACCGGGTTACCAGCGCCTTCGAGGCGCCCCAACGATAAACCCCCGGCTTTGCCGGGGGTAGCTTAATTTTTGGTCGATTGAACGCATTTTCGGCTTGCCCACAGGACGATGCGCCGCCTTGAGCGGCGCATCGTCCTTGTTTTTAGCAGGAACGCCATCTGCACGTTACAATTTGCGCCGCAGCGCAAAATTTGCGGCCTCGAGCCAGATGCCATTATTGATTCAGCCATTTTTTATCCAATTTGAAGAACGCAGTGACATACAGCATCAAAGAAATTTTTTATACCTTGCAAGGCGAGGGTGCTCACGCGGGGCGGCCGGCGGTGTTTTGCCGCTTTAGCGGCTGCAACCTGTGGTCGGGCCGCGAGGCTGATCGCGCTAGCGCGGTGTGTCGATTTTGCGATACCGATTTTGTCGGAACCGATGGCGAGCGGGGTGGAAAATTCCACAATAGCGACATCTTGGCGCACACCATTGACAGCCTGTGGCCGCAGGATTATCCGATCAATAAATATGTGGTTTTTACAGGCGGTGAACCGTTGTTGCAGCTTGATATAGCACTCATTGCCAGCATGCATGCACATGGATTTACCATTGCCATCGAGACCAACGGAACCATAGCAGTGCCGGCCGGGGTAGACTGGATTTGCGTTAGCCCAAAAATGGGCTCGGTATTGGCCGTCGCACAGGGCAACGAGATCAAGGTCGTAATCCCGCAAGCCAGCCAGAATCTGGCCGACTATGCGGTGCTCGATTTTGAACATTTTTTCGTGCAGCCGATGGATGGGCCGGATGCTGCCGCGAACACCCGGCTGGCAATTGAGACCTGCAAGCGTAATCCGCAATGGAAACTCAGTCTGCAAACCCATAAGCTGCTGCAGATTCCCTAATCACGAAAAAATACGATGAAGCACATGCCATGTTGACGATTACCCGCAAGCTCGAATTCGATGCCGGCCATCGCATTCCCGATCATAAAAGCCAGTGCCGCAACTTGCACGGGCACCGTTATACATTACTGATTACGCTGGTAGGCGCGGTGGTTGAAGAAGATGGTCAATCGGATAATGGCATGATCATGGATTTTTCCGACATCAAGGCGCTTGCTAAAGCCCATTTGGTCGATCTCTGGGATCATGCTTTTCTGGTGTATCGCAACGATACTGAGGTCAGACAATTTCTGGACAGCATGCCGGATCACAAGACCGTAGTGCTGGAGCGTATTCCGACGGTCGAGAATCTGGCTAGCGCAGCCTTCGATATTCTGAAAAGCGTGTATCAGGACAGATACGGCACTGGTTTGTCATTAAGTAAAATCACGCTATATGAAACGCCCAATTGCTGGGCCGAAGTGAATGCCGGCAGCAATAACAACCCGCAACATGGATGACGCTTTCTTCATGGCGCAGGCGCTGGAACAGGCTCGAAAAGCCTGGGATTTGGGCGAAGTGCCAGTCGGCGCAGTGCTGGTCAAGGATGGCCGGATCGTTGCAGTTGGCTGCAACCAGCCGATTGGCGCGCATGATCCGACCGCGCACGCAGAAATCATGGCCTTGCGGGCGGCAGCGCAAGTGCTTGGCAATTACCGGCTACCCGGCTGCGATTTGTACGTCACGCTGGAGCCGTGCGCCATGTGTGCGGGTGCGATGATGCATGCGCGCTTGTCGCGCATTATTTTCGGTGCGTCAGACCCGAAAACCGGCGCCTGCGGCTCAATCATCAATCTGTTCGCGCAAGAAAAACTAAATCACCATACAGAAGTCGTCAGTGGCGTGCTGGCGCAGCAATGCAGTACATTGCTGAAAGATTTTTTTGCCCAGCGCCGCCAGATGGCGCACAGCAAGCCTGGGGAAGTGCAATGACGGCCAATTTTTCACTTGCTATCCATAATGTCGGCGTTGCCATAGTCGCCCCTAGCGGTTATCCGTCCGACGATAGGGCGCTTGCGCGCGGCATTGCATTGCTGCAGGCGCAAGGCTGTCGGATACACAATTATTATGATCCGGCAGCGAGCTACCAGCGTTTCGCCGGCACTCCAGCATCCTGCAAGGCGCAACTGGAAGCGGCAGCCGCCAATCCCGAGGTGCAGATCATCATGGCTCTGCGCGGTGGCTACGGCTTGTCGCGCCTGTTACCTGCGCTGGATCTGGCGCAACTGGCTGCCAGCGGGAAGCTTTTTGTCGGACACAGCGATTTTACCGTGCTGCAGATGGCGTTACTGGCACAGACGGGTGGCGGCAGTTTTGCCGGTCCGATGTTGTGCAGCGACTTTGGCCGCGAAGATGTCAGCGCTTTTACCTTGCAGCATTTCTGGGATTGCCTGCACGCCACCTCGTATCGGATCGCGGTGCCGGCAGCAGGCAATCCTGCAGTCGATACCGACGGAATCCTGTGGGGCGGTAATCTGACAATCCTGAATCATTTGCTCGGCACGCCGTATTTCCCGCAGATCAAGAACGGCATCCTGTTTGTCGAGGATATTAACGAACATCCCTACCGGATCGAGCGCATGCTGCTGCAACTGCTGCATGCGGGCGTTTTGGCGCAGCAAAAAGCGATTATCCTGGGCGACTTTTCCGGCTACCGCGTCACCGATTACGATCGGGGCTACGATTTTGGCGCGATGCTGGCGTTTATGCGCTCGCAATTGAATATTCCAATCCTGACCGGACTGCCTTTCGGGCATGTGGCCGACAAATTAACTTTGCCGGTTGGGGCCCACGCAGAATTGGTGTCGGATACAACCTCGTTCCAACTCACTCTTTCTGCGTATCCGGGATTGGTGCGCTGACGATCTGGATCGCATATTAAATATACTAATATAGGTATATTTTACTACCGCAATGATTGCATGCGGAAAAATATGTATTTTTTGAAAATATAAGGGAGTATATAAAATTATGTATTCAGGAAATGCAATAAGGGTGTGGAATCTACGTGCTCGTCTCCTTAGTTGTTACGGCAAAGCCCAAAATAAACGCTTGACATACAAGGTATAATACGCAGTTTTTCAGTTCACGTTTTTAAGGGTTTCAGCAGTGCTATCTACAGCAAACATCACCATGCAGTTCGGCCCCAAGCCGTTGTTCGAAAACATTTCCGTCAAATTCGGCGATGGCAATCGCTACGGCCTGATCGGCGCCAACGGTTGCGGCAAATCTACTTTCATGAAAATTCTGGGCGGCGACCTCGATCAGTCTGCAGGCACGGTCATGCTCGACACCAATGAGCGCTTGGGTAAATTGCGCCAAGATCAGTTTGCTTTTGAAGATATGCGTGTGCTGGATGTGGTGATGATGGGCCATACCGAGATGTGGGCGGTGATGGCAGAGCGCGACGCGATTTATGCCAATCCCGAAGCCACTGATGACGACTATATGAAAGCCGCCGATCTGGAGGCGAAATTCGCCGAATACGATGGTTACACTGCAGAATCGCGCGCCGGCGAATTGTTGCTGGGTGTCGGTGTAGCCATTGAGCAGCACCAGGGGCCGATGAGCAACGTCGCACCCGGCTGGAAACTGCGGGTATTGCTGGCGCAGGCGCTATTCTCCAACCCGGACATCCTGCTGCTTGATGAGCCAACCAATAACCTTGACATCAATACCATCCGCTGGCTGGAAGACGTGCTCAATGAGCGCAACTCGACCATGATCATTATTTCGCATGATCGCCACTTTTTGAATCAGGTCTGCACCCACATGGCCGATATGGATTACGGCACATTGAAAGTGTATCCGGGCAATTACGACGACTACATGTTTGCTTCCACGCAAGCACGCCAGCAGCAACAGTCGGTCAATACCAAAGCGAAAGAAAAAGTCGCCGAATTGCAGGATTTTGTGCGTCGCTTCTCCGCCAATAAATCGAAGGCGCGCCAAGCTACATCGCGCGCCAAGCAGATCGAGAAGATCAAGGTCGAGGATCTGAAACCATCGTCGCGCCAAAATCCATTCGTGCGTTTTGATGGCGAAAAGAAATTGCATCGTCAGGCAGTTGAGTTGCAGAGTTTGTCAAAAAGTTACGACCACACGATTTTCAAAAACGTCAATCTGATGGTAGAAGCCGGCGAACGGATCGCTATCATCGGCGCCAACGGCATCGGCAAAACCACATTGCTGCGCTGCATCGGCGGTGATGTATGTAGTTTGCATGCGGATAGCGGTTTTGCAAAATGGGCCGAACACGCGGATGTAGGCTACATGCCGCAAGACCCTACCGAAAATTTCGCCAGTGACATGAATCTGACCGACTGGATGGGCCGCTGGACTACTGAAGGCGATGACGACCAGGCAGTGCGTTCGATTTTGGGGCGTTTGCTGTTCAGTGGCGATGATGTGAAAAAATCGGTGACAGTGTTGTCTGGCGGCGAAAAGGGCCGTATGACCTATGGCAAGCTGATGCTGGGTCGCCATAATGTGCTATTGATGGATGAGCCGACCAACCATATGGATATGGAAACGATCGAGTCGCTCAATATTGCTCTGGAAAAATACGCCGGTACACTAATTTTCGTTTCACACGACCGGGAATTCGTTTCCTCGCTGGCAACCCGCATCCTGGAGATCAAAGACAACGAAGTTGTTGATTACTTGGGTAACTATGAAGATTATCTGAGCAGTCAAGGGATTGCTTAATTGCTCTGACTCGCCGTAGGGGAGAACAGGGGAAACCCAAAAAATAATATTAGGACTTGCGCAAAATGCGGCTGCATACGCGGTAGACCTGGTAGTGCAGGCCTCCGTGCCTGCGCCGGGCCGCAGGCAGGGAGGCCCGCACTACTGGGTATTGCGTAAGTCCTGTCAGATTGAAGTTAACGGTGAAATCCTTCGGGAAATTGGTCTTCTGTAAAACCGTGCGCTTGATACCTCCCTGGACATAAGATGTACCAACCATTGCGGTCAGCGCTGGGGTTGATTCCGGGTTCAATTTAATTTCTTGCATTTAGTGTTTCCTTGCTTGGTTGAATAACAAAAAAAGCTACGTCTTGATCTCTTCTCAAAATTACCCACCCTGAAATCATGTGAATAAATGATGCTATTGAAGTAATAATTCACCTACCTTTTAGATTTGATAGTAGCTTTGTCTAAGCACAGATTCCTGGCGTGTGGCGTGGTGGCCATGATCGTTGATGGGGATTTATTGCAAGCGCCTTCCGCCTTGAAGCTGTGTGCTCAAGGCCGGTTGGCGCGATGCCAATATTGCCCCGACAAACAAGGCAAGCGCCGAAAATATCAGCCCGCGCTGCAATCCGCCGGGACCGTCGGCGATCCATCCGATCACGGAAGGACCGATGATTTGACCAAAGGCGAACACCGTGGTGAACGCGCTGATGCCGGACGACCATGCGTGAGCCGGCAAGTTGTGGCGCACCAGCGCCGTGCTGGAGGCAACCACCGATAGAAAAATCCCCCCAAACAGCAAGCCCGACGCAAACACTAGCGGCGGTGCGGCGGTCAATGCCGGCAAGATAGTCGCTATGCCCAGCAGGCCATTCAAAATTGCCATGGACTGGCCGCCTTTGAAGCGGTCCAGCATGCGCGCCCAGATCCGCGACGATGCCATCACAGCCAATCCCAGAACCGAGTAGAACAAAGTGATTGTGCCGGCGCTCATGCCTTGCTCCTTCAGCAGGGCAATCACGAATGTCATGTAACCGATATAGCCGACGCCAAACATCAAATAGCCGGCCAAGCCAAACGCAAAAGAGCTGATCCGAAAATTTCCATGCGCGCCAGGTGCTGAAGGTGCGCCGTCGATCTGGGCCGACGGCAGCGCCATCACCAAGGTCGCCAACAGGCAGACGGCGCCAAGCGCGATCCAGGCCCATTGCCATGCATGCGCCGCGCCATGGGCGCTGGCTGCGGTCAACGCGAGGGGTACCAGCAAAGCCGATAGCACGATACCGAAACCCGTGCCGCCGTAATAGATGCCGATCAGCAGGCCGGCCCGGTTTGGATGCAGTGAACTCAGCCGCGCCGCCAGCACGCCACCGGAAATAAAAATGAAGGAGCTTGCAATGCCGGCCAGAACGCGCTGCAAAATCAGCAGATTGGCATTCTCCACCAGGCCGGACAGCATCATGATCACAGCGGCCAGTACCGCTCCACCGACCAAGGCTGTCTGCGCGTGGCAACGCCGCATGAGAATAGGTGTAACGAGCGCGCCGATAAAATAGCCCAATGCGTTCCCTGTATTCATCGAACCGGCCAGCAGGGGGTGTAAGCCGGAACCCCAGAAAATTCCGTCACCCCAAATCCAGCCCGTCCAGGAGGGTGTCCAGGTCGATCATCTTGCCGCCACTCTGGAATGTGTAGTGCCCGTTTAGCAGGATGTGCCGCCAGGCCGCCGGCGACACCCGGGTGATCAGCTCCAATGCCTTGGTATTGCCGCTCGCCTCGCACTTCGTCAGCAGATGCGACAGGATGGCCGAGTTGTAGTAGATGATCGTGTTGGCGACCAGGCGCGCGCATTGGTTGCTGATCTCGATTTCGATGTCGGTGCGCCCAGTCAGTTCCTTCTTGCCGCCGACCTGGGCGATGGTCGAGCGTAGCTGGTGGTAGGACTCGACACGGTTCTGCGAACGGTGGACGTTACGTTCCAGTTGCGGATCGCGAAGGTAGCGCAAGGTGTAGATGCTGCGCACAATCTTGTCGAACTCGAAGATTGCGCGGCGCGTTGGGTTCGACGCGGTGTAGGTGCACAGCTTGCGGATCAGCGTGCCCTGGGTCATCTCCTTCAGTCCGATCGTGGCGACGATTTGGTTCATGTTCTGGTTTTCGTCCACGATCACCGGTAGGTCTGCCTGGCCGACCGGACGGATCAGGAAGTTCTCGTACAGCGCCAGGTCGTCGGCGCAGTACAGTTCCTTCAACTGGTCATTGAGGTTGGTAACGCGCGGCTCGAAGCGCGGGCCGAACCAGCTCAGGATGGCGAAGTTGACCTTGTTGACGCTGTGCATGTCGCCGGTGATGGCCATCGGCATGATGTCCGACGTGTTGCGGTACCAGATGTCAAAGACATGGTGCGCCTCGTAATCGTGTGCGCCGATCAGGTAGCCGTTGAGTGGCACATGGTTGCACAGTAGCGTGTAGGCGACCACGCCCTTGCCGCGTCCAAAGTATTTGCGCGAAGAGCGCGCCTTCACGGTTGGCCGCTCGACGCCAAATTTCTGACCATCGACGGCACCATACAGCGTCTCCAGGTCGAACGAGTAATGCGGAAAGATCGGCAACGCGGCGATGGCGTTGCTGATGCGGTCGTTGGCGGCCTGCAGCGATGCCTGGCGCAGGTACTGCTGGTAGGTGGTCTCCAGCACGTGGTATGGGATGTCGCTGGTGCGCGCCATGACCTGATTGCCGTGGTTCATCGCCTGCGCGATGATGACCGCCATCAGGCTGTCGGCATCGGCCACCTTCTTCGCGTAGCGCGGCTGCAATGGCGTCAGCGCCGACAAGAACTGGCACTGGGCGTTGACGAAGCGAAACACGTCGGCGACATCGCAGTGCGGCAGTAGCTCGTAAAACGCTTGTTCGCGGACCTTTAAGTTATCGCCCTTGGGCTTACGCCAGATCAGCTTCTTCTTGTCCTTGTCGTAGTCCAGGTGGGTCAGTTTGCCCTGTTTCAGTTCGCTGTCGAATGCCAGCCATTGCTTGCGCAGCTCGGTCGTCAGCGCGTCGAGTTGGGTATTGACCGGCTGGCGCAGGAAGGGGATGTCCATTTGCGCAAGCACAGCGGCTTTCTCGTCCATCGAGACCAACTCGTCGGAGAAATGGCGGTGTTGCAGGCTGTCGTCGAGATGGATTTCGCCCGACTGGAATCGCTTCCTGATCTGTCGGTATAGCCAAAACTCGTAATGATCGGCGTGCAGTCCGACTGGCTTGCCGTCGGCATCGAAGGTCAACAGGTACTGCTGCAATCGCTTCGGCAACGTGGCCGTCGGGCATTCGGCTAGTGGCCGCTGCGACAGGCGCTGCTGCTTGGCGAACACGCTCTTGGCCCAGGCCAGCGCCGCCAGCCATGGACTGTCAGGGACGGTGCTGGCAAAGTCAAGGGCGACGTACAGCGGCCGCAGATGGCGGCGGATACGCTCGGTCAGCTTGTCCACCGCCTGCCAGTGCAGGGCCAATTTGCTCTCCGGCTTCACGCTCAGGCGCTCACCGGTGGTCTGTAGCGTGTCTCTTGGCATGATCTTGTACGCGCGCTTGCGCACGTTGCCAAACGGTGTGGTATCGGCCACCGTGTCATCGACGTAGATCAACAGCAGGCGACCGACCTGCGTCGTGCCCTGCTGACGACCCACCTGTTCCGCTAAGAAAAGCTTCTGCGCGAGCGCGCTGCTCTCGTCCTCCAACTGCTTCATGTGATAGGCCATCGCATCGACCAGGTTGTCGGAGAGCTGCCGGTAGCGTTGCCAGGCGTAGCACAGCAGATAGAGATGGGTTTGATCCGCCTTGAGGCTGCGCAAGTCGTGAACCGTGTAGAAGTTCGCCAGACTCGCGTAGTACAGCAGGTTCTGCTGCGAAACGCCCAGTTTGGGCAGTAAGGTCTTGGCGATCTTGTGCAGCGGCTCCAGCATGGCGCGCTTCTCGCGTTCGCGGATCATTTGACGCCAGCCGAAGTCCTTGGCGTCTTGCTTGAGCGCCGCCAGTTGAGACAGGGTGTCATCACGCACCAGGAGCTGGGCCAGTGTGGCCTTGCCCGCGTCGTCCAGCACTTGCGCCAGCAGATCGGCAAGGCGCCGACGTTCGGTGGACAGTGTTTCGCTGATCAGCTCTTGCAAGGTGGTGTAGCCGGGCCGGATGATCTTGTGCTTGTTGAGCCAAACGATCAACTCTGCGGCCACGAATCCCGGCGTCACGTCGCGCCGCACGATCTGCGTGGCCTGCTGCCCAAGCTGCGGCAAGAAGTCGGCCGCCCACAGCCGGTAACCGAACAAATCAGCGATCCCCTCGCGCTGGGTGTAGTGCTCATGCTTGGTGATCGGCTTGCGCTCGAACGCTTCGCCATGGAAATAGCGGCTCAGCACGAAGGCGCAATCGTCCTCAACCTCGTTCCAGTCAAAGCGGAAGAAGGCATTTTTGGCCTTGAAGTAGCCGATCTGCAAGAGGCAGTAGACCTGGGCATGGAGGCTGGGACGGCTGCTGGCGAGCGCCAGTTCGGCTTCCGTCAATGCCAGATATTCCAGCCGTTGTGCATCGTCGAAGTCTGGCAGGCCATACAGCGCTTCCTGCTCGGCGTCGGATAGGACACTGAGCAGTTTATTCTTGGTGGTGGTCATCGTTGCGTCATTCCATGTGCGCCCAGCCAGCCACGGCTGCTTTGGACATCATTGGTAGAGGGCTATCGGATCAGGCCTTAGCTCGTTGGGGTTGGAGTGCCCATATTCGTTTGACTTGGCTTGTACTGCAGCCGGCCAGTTCGGCCGTGCGCTTGATGGTCAAACCGGTGCGACGCAGCGCAACGATGCGCTCATGCGTCGCCGTGTCGGGGATACGTCCCGCGTACTTGTGGGCGGTCTTGGCAAGCTGCACGCCTTGGCGCTGACGTTCGCGGCGTGTTTCGTAGTCGTCACGGGCCATTTGCAGGGCCAACTTGAGCAACAGTTCCTGCACCGACTCCAGCACGATGCGGGTTACTGTATCGGTAGCTTTCGCGAAGTCGGTGAAATCGACTACGCCGGGTACGGCCAAACGCGCGCCTTTAGCGCGGATCGAGGCGACCAGCCGTTCGGCTTCTGGCAGCGGCAGGCGGCTGATGCGGTCGATCTTCTCGGCGACCACGACCTCGCCCGGTTGCAAGTCGGCAATCATGCGCAGCAGTTCGGGGCGGTCAGCGCGTGCGCCGGACGCCTTCTCGCGGTAAACGCCAGCAATGTAATAGCCAGCCTGGCGGGCGCTGTTCTCGATGTCAGCTTGGCGAGCAAGGTCTTGTTCGTCGGTGCTGACGCGCAGGTAGAGTCGGGCGATTTGCATGATGTTGATGGCCAAGTTGGGTATACCTCACTTGGCTACCTCCTGAAGATGTGGCCAAGAAGCAAAAAGCCGATGTAAATTGGCCTCATCCTATTTGACCATGTATCTTGACCTCTCGGCTGCTTTTGCTGTTCCACCGCACCTCAGACCCCCACCCGCGCTGGGCAGTTGAGCATCCATTGCACACCAAAGCGATCTGTCAGTTTGCCGAAAAAATCACCCCAATACTGAATGGCAAGCGGCGTGGTGATATTTCCGCCGTCGGCCAATCGCTCAAAAAGTTGTCGCGTGCTGGCTTGATCATCCATTAGCAACAGGTGAGCTGAGCCCCGCATCGGCTCGGCATCGTCATTGTCAGAGGCGTAGAAGGTCACGCCTGGACCTTCAAACATAGCGTGCATGATTCGCCCGCGCATAGCCTCATTGCCTACAGGCATGCCGTTATCACCGTATCGAACGATTTCCACGGCATGGCCCAGGCCACACTGCGTGTAGAAATCCAGTGCCGATTCGCAGGTTGTTGTGAAGAACAGATAGTTCGAGAGTTGCATCATCGCTTCCTTTGCATGCGTCATCGTTCTCAAGTGGTGGAAACGGCGCCGCCGAGTTCGGCGTTGGTCATCGCTTTGCCGTTGATTCCCCACGCGCCATCGACGGCATGAACAACGTTGATCCAGATGCGCTCTTTAGGCTGTTTACCACCCGACGCCTCATGAACGATTTGAGTAGCTTCCTCAAAATAGCCGAGTTGAATCTCTCGGGTCGAGAAGGCAAAGGACGGTACCTTCCACTCGACAAAGACCACTGGCGCTTCCTTCGAGCCTGAAAACGTACAGTTTTTCGGCAGGACATGGATGGTGCCAACGATATTGGGTGTCATGGCCTCGTTACCAGCTAGCCCGTGCCACTTGAGCATGGCGTCAGATAGGCGCGCAAACGTGGCTTGCTCGGAACCCTTGGTCAAGATTCCTTCTGTTACGGTGAGGGTGAGGGGCATAAAGTTCTCCAGTGGAAAGGGAAATTAATAAGATAACGAACGTTCGGCGAACTATCGTTATCTCAGTATACATAACGATCGTGTTGAAATCAACTAAAATCAGAGATTCTTTGGATCAAGGTTGAAGTCTGATGTCTCGAAATGAGCAAAAACAGAAAACGCGCCAGCGCATCGTCGATGCGGCGGGACGTGGTTTTCGAAAAGGTGGCTTTGGCGGCATCGGTGTGGATGGACTGGCCAAAGAAGCCGGGGTTACATCGGGCGGCTTTTACGTTCACTTTGACTCCAAAACTGACGCGTTTCGGGAGGCCGTTGCCCAAGGCATGAAAGATCTGAAAATCGGCGTATTGCACTTCCAGACCGAACACGGCCGCAACTGGTGGCCTGAATTCGTACGCTTCTACCTTGGGTACAAGCGCAACTGTGATTTGTCCGATAGTTGTACTTTGCAGAGCTTGTCACCTGAGGTAGCCCGCTCTGACGCAGTTGCGCAGACGACATTCGAGACAGGGCTGCTCGATGTGGCTCAGGCAGTGGTCGATGGGCCTTCGTCGCCGAAGGTGCCTCGCAGCCTTGCATCTGCCTTAGCAGCTCTTGCATCATTAGTCGGTGCCGTTACGCTCGCTCGCGCCGTCAACTCAACAGAGGTAGGCAATCAAATCGCCGCTTCGACAGAACTCGTGCTGCTGGGCGCAAAAGCCAAGCCGCCTAGTGCAACCCCGACCAACTCCGAAGATGAATGACATTGACCGGGCACTAGGCTTCCATAGGTCTGAAAGCAATGACTGTCGGTAACGCTGTAATAGGCTCGCGCCAAAGCACTGGTGCTGATTAGTTTGGGTGACGGAATTTTCTGGGGTTCCGGCTTACACCCCCCAGCAGGTAAGTCCAGCCCAGGTCAGTGCGCATGGGCGGCAACAGCAAGGCATAGGAGAAGCGCGATAGCCCGAGTGAAATCGCTGCGCCCAATGACAAAGCGAACGCAGTCAAAAATGGCCGGCGCGCAGCCAGGGATTGCGAGCTGAGCAATATGTCCAACGGTGTTTTCAAGGTATTGTTCATTTTTTTCTCCGAGTGACGATCTACCCATCCGCTCACATGCATTAGAATCATGTTATGAAATTATCCAGATTTTGAATCTATCTTATAGAGATATTAGGCATGTACAAACGCAATTTATGCATGCCTTGCATGCGTTTTACGCATGAGTAATCAGCTCTTGAATCTGCCGCCTTTGGATGCCATTCGGGGCTTCGTCGCTGTTGCCCGTCGTATGAGTATCACGCTTGCGGCAAAAGACCTGTGTCTGACCCAGTCTGCAGTGAGCCGCCAGATTCAAAGTTTGGAATCCCATCTCGGCACACCGCTGCTGATTCGAAAACACCGTGCGATCGCGCTCACTGCCGAGGGTAAACAATTGTTGCAGCTGGCGTCGCCATGGCTGGATAGATTGTCGGAATATAGCAAGTCGCTACAACAACGTGGGCGCTTGCGGCGGGTGACGATTACCGCATCGGTCAGCGTGACATCACTGTGGATACTTCCGCGGTTGGGCGCATTTCAAGACGCCCATCCAAACATCGACGTGCGTGTGTTGGCTCATACCCGCGTGCTCAATCTGAAGCAAGAAAATATTGACCTTGCTATTCGTTACGCGCGCGAGGGTGACGTTCCCCCTGGTGCCGTCCGGCTTTTTGGTGAAAAGGTATTGCCAATGGCCAGCAAAAAAGTGGCCGAACGCGCCTTCAAAAATCCCGATGCACTGTTGAATGAAGTCCTGCTCGAGTTCGAAGAGATTCCACGGCCTTGGCTGCGATGGTCCGATTGGCTCACCGTCATTGGCTTGCCGGATGCAAAACCGAAAGCTTACCTGCACCTCAATCAGTATGATCAAGTGATACAAGCCGCTATTGAAGGACATGGCGTTGTATTGGGACGCGTGGCGCTGGTGTTGCCGATGTTGAAGGATGGGCGTTTGGTTGCGCTTGCCGATAATGGGTTCGGTAACAGCGACTATGCTTACTGGCTGATTGACGAATCGCTATCGCTACGCAATGAAGTTCAGGAATTTCGAAATTGGATTATTCAGGAAGTGCAACTTGGCGCTGGTGAGCTTGAAGCAATGGGGACATTGCTTGGGTCTGGATGTTTGTCGGCTTGAGCGTGAGATCGGATATGCGTGCAATTATGCGGGCACCTTGAGTGAGTTTAAACAAACGACACTTTTGCTTCATAGGATTTGCCAGGCGCAAAGATTCCTTCGTCAATGCGTAACAGCGCCCAGATCCATGTGTTTCATGCCATTTTTAGCGCATGTTGCGACATTGAGCGTGCAAGTTCGTCGGCCACCAGCCGCCTGGATCTGGCATCAAGGCGGCGTATGACGCATTTGCTGGCGCATCCATTGCAAGAACGCGGCGCGGCGCGGATCACTCTCAAACGGTAGAGGTGAAAGCAAGAAGTACTCGGAGCCGTCGCGCATGAAACCAAACGGCGCGACCAAGCGCCCGCTGCCGATTTCTTCCTGCGTCATGAACACGGAGCCGATAGCCACACCCAAACCGGCACAGGCTGCTTGCAGACTGAGGTAAAAATGCTCATAGGTCTGGCTGCCGTTGTGGTCGGCATCGGTTTTGCTGACGCTGCGCCAATTTGCCCAGGCTGTCATGCGTGAGGAAGTGTGCAGCACTTTTTGCAACGGTAAATGCAACTGTCGCCGTTTCAATAGCGTTGGCGCGCAGACTGGTCCAATCCACTCATCGCACACTTTTTCCGCGTGGACGCCGGTGCCCCAATTGAAGTCATTGCGGCGCAATGCAACGTCAACCCCATCGCGCTGGAACGCAACCGGCCCGCCGGATGTAAAAATGTGTAGTTGTACCTCGGGGTGTTGCTTGTAAAAATCGCTCAACCGGGGTATCAGCCATTTCATCGAGATCGTCGGTTCGCACGAAACCACCAAAGGTACATGACGCACCGGTTTGCGCAATGCATCGATCGCAGCATCGAGGCGCTCGAATGCCTGCTCGGTAGCGGCCCACAATTGCTTCCCTTGCGGCGTCAGGAATACGCCACGGTTACGGCGCTCGAACAAGGCCGTGCCAAGCGACTCTTCCAGCAAACGAATTTGCCGGCTGACTGCGCCATGCGTGAGCCGCAGCTCGTCGGCAGCTTTGACGAAGCTGCCGAGCCTTGCGGCCGCCTCGAAAAAACGCAGTGTATTGAGCGGTACTTGCCTAGCCATAATCAGTCAGTTTTTGTCACATGTTATCGACAGGTTTAATCGCTTTTCTTTGCCGATTATTATATCGATAATTTGGTGCCAGGCCCCACCGTTTCGCCGGCATCTCAAGGCGATGAATTCTGACCGATTGAAGGACATACTCATGACTGAACTGATTGCCGTTGCATTGATCACCATACTGGCCACTGTCAGTCCGGGCCCGGATTTCGCGATGGTCACGCGCAACAGCTATCTGCATGGCCGCAATGCCGGCCTGCTCGCTGCGCTCGGTATTGCGCTCGGGGTTCAGGTGCATGTTTTCTATACGATGTTTGGCATTGGATTAATCATCGCGCACTCGCCCTCGTTGTTTACCTTGATCAAGATAACCGGCGCCCTGTATTTAATCGTGATCGGATGGAAAACCTTCGCCAACAAGTCAACCCTGGCCATCGACCTCCACGCCGGAAGCCCGGTGTCGCCGTTCAAAGTGTTTAGTAACGGTTTTTTGACCAATGCACTGAACCCGAAGACGACGCTGTTTGTCGTCAGCACCTACACCCAGGTAGTCCAACCGGCAACACCACTGACGACCCAATTCGGCTATGGTTTGTTCATGTCGGCCACCCATTTTTTTTGGTTCGCACTGGTCGCAATTTTTTTCTCGCAACAGGCATTCCGTTCCCGGATGATCAGCCATCAGAATGTTGTCGATAAACTGATCGGTTCGATTTTAATGGGATTGGGCGTGTCCCTGGCCTTTGCCGATATGAGCCACTGAAAACGCCGCTGGCGACTTACGGGTAGTAGGATGTTATGACGAAATATTGCGCGCGGTCTCAGCGATGCCGGCACCGGCGACGAGGCGCTCTACGGCTGCTGCCCGGGCCGGCGCAGTGAGCGTCGGTGGCCTGCCAAACTGCTTGCCTGCAGCCTTGGCCCGGATAATTCCCGACTGCGTGCGCTCGATCAGCGGACCCCGCTCGAATTCTGCCACAGCGGCGATAACCTGCATGGTCATCTTTCCTGCCGGGCTGGTGAGATCGACGCCACCAAGTGCAAGACAATGCACGCGTAGGCCAGGGCTTGCCAGTTGCTAGACGGTGGCCCGAACATCCATCGCAGTGCGCTTTTCGTTATTTTGGGCTGTCGCCAAGTTGAATATAGCCGTTATCCAGCAGCTCCTGGATGCTGTGTTCACCAAGCCCGAGGCCGGATACTTTTTCCAGTAAATCAACGGTGCTGTGTTGGCCGTCAATCAGCACCAGCAGCGCTCGCAGGCGTAGCGCCAGACCATGTTTGCGCATGACTATCTCTTCGCGGCCTTTTTGGGATTTGTCGAAAATACTATTATTCATAGTGTTGGGTTCAGTCTGGCGGAAATTGCCGGGCAGGGATGATTGCTAATGGTTCGACGGAGGATTCCATCTTGAAAACGAGCGTAAAATTCATGGTGTCGCCGAATCGTGTTGTATTGCACCGAATTGCAAAGAGCAAAGCACGACGCAGAGCATAGCAGACCGCATATTGCAAGTATTGATTTCCAAAGAATACTTGGCACGCTTCAGGCTGATATAGGATACTTTTTTATCGAGCATCGCACATCGCGCCGATATCTGCCATGCCGAAAATTCCCGTCAACCCTTCCACACTGACTAGACCGCATATGCAAACTCAAGTAATCAAAACCGTTGAATTCGAGCGCCCGCAAATGCAAACCGGTTCCAGTTGTACCGCACAGGCTTGGGCGCGCACGCCCGCCGAGCCGTCGGCCGCTGAAAAAATTGTTCTGAAAGAACGCATCAGGCGCTTGCTCAAGGAGCGCGATGCAGTACTGGTGGCGCATTACTATGTCGACCCCGACATACAAGATCTGGCTGAAGAAACCGGCGGCTGCGTATCGGATTCGCTGGAGATGGCACGCTTCGGACGTGATCACCCGGCCCAGACGCTGGTGGTCGCCGGGGTGCGCTTCATGGGCGAAACCGCAAAAATATTAAGCCCGGAAAAACGCGTGCTGATGCCCGACCTGGATGCCACCTGCTCGCTCGACCTGGGTTGCCCGGCAGATGAATTCGCCGCCTTCTGTGATGCCCATCCGAACCGTACCGTGGTGGTGTATGCCAATACCAGCGCAGCGGTAAAAGCGCGCGCCGACTGGATGGTGACTTCCTCCATCGGACTCGACATCGTGGCTCACTTGCATGCACAGGGCAAAAAAATCTTGTGGGCGCCGGACAAGCATCTGGGCGGCTATATCCAGAAAAAAACCGGCGCCGACATGCTGCTGTGGCAGGGCTCGTGTCTGGTGCATGACGAATTCAAGGCGGTTGAGCTGGAATTGCTGAAGCAACAATATCCGGGCGCAAAAGTGCTGGTGCATCCTGAGTCGCCCGAAGCGGTGGTGGCCTTGGCCGATGTAGTCGGTTCCACCTCGCAAATGATTGCGGCTACCCAAACACAGGGTACCGATACTTTCATTGTGGCAACCGATAATGGCATCTTGCACAAGATGCGCCTGGCTGCGCCGACCAAGCATTTCATCGAAGCGCCAACCGCCGGCAACAGCGCCACTTGCAAGAGTTGCGCCCATTGCCCGTGGATGGCAATGAACGGTTTGGCCAACCTGGCTGATGTGCTGGAAAGCGGCAGAAACGAAGTTTTTGTCGATCCTGAAATTGGCCGCAAGGCAGTGCTCTGCATCGACCGGATGCTCGATTTCGCGGCCGATAAAAAAGCCAATGTACGCCCCGGCGCGGATCTGGCGCAGGAAGCCAAATTGTTTTCAGGAATCGGACCGGCATGAGCACCTTGATCAACCGATTTGCGCCGATGGATGCTGATCTGGCAGTGGCCTTTGAAGAAAATATTCGGGCCGCGCTGCAAGAAGATATCGGCAGCGGCGATGTCACCGGTCAATTGGTGCCGGAACATGGCTGGGTCAAGGCCCGCTTGCTGGTGCGTGAAGAAGCCGTGTTATGCGGCGCGCCGTGGTTTGAAGCGGTGATGCAATCGGTCGACCCCACCATTCGGATCGAATGGCGTTACGCGGAAGGCGATCTGATGGCTCCCGACAGTGTAGTCTGCACGATTGCAGCGCCGGCGCGCGCGCTGCTGACAGCAGAACGCAGCGCCTTGAACTTTCTGCAACTGTTGTCCGGCGTGGCCAGCGCCACACGGCGTCATGTGACAGCCATCGAAGGCACTCGTGCCGTCATCCTGGATACACGCAAGACTGTGCCGGGATTGCGGCTGGCGCAGAAATATGCGGTACGCGTAGGCGGCGGCCAGAACCAGCGGCTGGCTTTATACGACGGTATTTTGATCAAGGAAAATCACATTGCCGCGGCCGGCAGTATTGGCGCGGTGATGGCGGCGGCGCTCGGTTTGCGCTCCGGGGTGCCGATTCAGATTGAGGTGGAAACCTTGCAGCAACTAGACGAAGCGTTGGCCGCTGGCGCCAGGTCCGTGCTGCTGGATAATTTCAGTACCGAGGCAATGCGTGCAGCGGTACACATCACTGCCGGACGCGCTTTACTGGAAGCCTCCGGCGGCATCGACATGACAACGCTGCGCGCGATCGCCGAAACTGGCGTAGACCGGATCTCGATTGGCGGCTTGACCAAGGATGTGCGGGCTACCGATTATTCACTGCGGATTGTGGGGACGCTGCCAGCTTAACCGGCCATTTCATTTTTGATGGGAGTATGCCTTAAAACAGGCTTAATTCCGCATAGATATAATGCGGCATTAAAAAATGCACGGAGCAGTATGCTGCCGTGCATTGTAAAGTAGTGCAGGCCTTCGTACCTGCACTACTGGTTACTTAGCCCCGTTTCGGCGACAGCACACTCGGTAATGCCTTGGGCAAAGTAGCCGGATAATCGCGGCTGTAATGCAGGCCGCGGCTCTCGCGCCGGATCAGCGCGCTATCTACGATCAGCGAAGCGACTTCGACCAGATTGCGTAATTCCAGCAAGTCGCTGGTGATGCGGAAATTGGCGTAATACTCGTGGATTTCTTTCTTCAACAGGCTGATCCGGTGTTGCGCCCGGTCGAGGCGTTTGGTGGTGCGCACAATACCGACGTAATTCCACATTAAGCGGCGTAATTCATCCCAGTTATGGGAAATTACGACTTCTTCATCCGCATCGGTGACGCGGCTTTCATCCCATTGCGGCAGCGAGGGGTGAATTTCTCGTGGTGCACGGTCGATCTCGAGCGCGGCGGCGCGGCCCAGCACCAGGCATTCCAGCAGTGAATTGCTGGCCAGGCGGTTGGCGCCATGCAGGCCGGTGTACGCACTTTCACCCACCGCATACAAACCTGCGATATCGGTGCTGCCGTTCATGTCGGTGACTACGCCGCCGCAGGTATAGTGGGCCGCCGGCACCACCGGGATCGGCTCCTTGCTGATGTCGATGCCGAATTCCATGCAACGCGCATAAATGGTCGGAAAATGCTCTTGCAGGAATTCCGGGGACTTGTGGCTAATGTCCAGATGGACATAATCGAGACCGCGCTTTTTCATTTCAAAATCAATCGTGCGGGCGACTACATCGCGTGGGGCCAGTTCAGCCCGCGCGTCATGTTCCGGCATGAAACGCAGGCCAGCCGCCGCACCGGCTGCAGGCGGCAACTTTAGCAGGCCGCCTTCGCCGCGCACCGCTTCTGAAATCAGGAATGATTTTGCGTAAGGGTGATACAGGCAAGTCGGATGGAATTGGATGAATTCCATATTGGCGACCCGACAGCCGGCACGCCAGGCCATCGCAATGCCGTCGCCGGTGGCGGTATCCGGGTTGGTGGTGTACAAGTATACTTTGCCGGTGCCGCCCGTGGCCAAAACTGTGTGGCCGGCGGAAATCGTGCTGACTGCGCCGGTCGCAGTATTCTGGACATATAGTCCGACACACTCCGGGGTTGGCGATTTATGGTTCAGCTTGTCGGAAGTAATCAGGTCAATTGCGAAATGGTTTTCCAGCAATGTGATATTCGGGTGCTTGCGCACTTTTTCTTCCAGCGTGACCTGTACTACATGGCCGGTGGCATCGGCCGCGTGGATGATGCGGCGCTGGCTATGGCCGCCTTCGCGAGTCAGGTGGTAGCCGAGTTCAGCACCACTGTCACGGGTAAACGGCACGCCTTGGGAGATTAGCCATTCAATCGCTTCGCGTCCATGCTCGACGATGTTGCGGGTTGCCGCTTCGTCGCACAGTCCTGCACCGGCGATTAAAGTGTCCTCGATATGTTGCGCGTAACTGTCGCCGGAATCGAGCACAGCGGCGATTCCGCCCTGGGCCCAGTTGCTGGCGCCGTCGAGCAGATGCCGCTTTGTTATGACGGCGACTTGATGGGTTTCAGCCAGGTGGAGTGCTACGGAGAGGCCGGCCAAACCGCTACCGATAATGACGACATCGAATTTCATGGGAGTTTATGGAGTGAGTTGTGGGTTAGATCAGGAATAAGCAACAAGGGACTATAACAAATGAATAGTCAATCGTGCCATTGTGCGCTTCAACCCATCTGGTTATGTTCTGGCGTGATTCTTGTGTGCCTGAGTCCTGGCATGGCGAACCATTTCTCGACTTCCTGTGCGCTGATCGGCGGCGAAAATAGAAAGCCTTGCACGATGTCACATCCTAATTTGGTTAATTCGGTTACTTGTTCTTGCGTTTCCACGCCTTCTGCGACGATGTCGAGCGCCAATGTCTTGGCTAATGCAACGATGAGGCGAACAATTTCCTTCTCGCTCTTTTTTGTGGCGATGCCCGTCACGAAAGCTTTATCTATTTTTAACGTGTTCATCGGCAGTTTTTGCAGGTACGCCAACGAGGAATAGCCGGTGCCGAAGTCGTCCAGGGCCAGACGCAATCCCAGTCGCTTGAGCTTGGTTAGACTTTCTATCACTTGCAGCGGACTTGCCATGACCGCAGTTTCGGTTAGTTCCAGTTCAATGCTGCCCGGTATTACGCGCGACTCTTCAAGGGTGCGCGTGACTGTTGACAAAAATTCGGGCTGCAGCAATTGGCGCATCGAAACATTGACTGCAACGCTCATGCAGGTCACATTGGGGAATGCGATTTGCCAGTGCCGCTGCTGTTTGCATGCCTGTTCCAGCACCCACAAGCCGATCGGTATGATGAGGCCGTTGCTCTCCGCAATCGGAATGAATTCCGCCGGTGAAATTTCTCCATACTGCGGACTGTTCCAACGCAGCAGCAGCTCCAGTCCCTTGAGAGTGCGATTCTGCATCGAGACTTTCGGTTGATATAGCACGCTAAGTTCATTGCGTTCTAACGCGAAGTGCAAGCCGGCTTCCAGCTGGGCGCGCCGGGTCGAGATGTCATGCAACGACGCGTCGAAAATCTTGATGCGGTTGCGGCCTAGTTCCTTGGCTTGGTACATGGCAGCATCGGCGTCGCGAATCAGGTCAGAAGGACTGTTGTGGTCGTCGCGCATCTGGGCGATGCCAATACTGGCGCCGATCTTGACCACGATGTCATTGACGGTAATCGGCAAGCACAATGCCTGCAACAGCGCATGGGCTTTGGCAGTGGCTTGCGGGAGTGAAGCCTTGACCAGAATCACGAATTCATCGCTGCCGATGCGGGCGACAAAATCCGTATTTTCGAGTTGCGCGCTAAAGCGCTGGGTGATTTCCCGCAGGCACTTGTCGCCGAATTCATGGCCGTGAATGTCGTTGACGTTCTTGAAGGAATCGAGGTCGCAAAACAGCACTGCAAACCTGGTTTTTGTCGTTTGGAAAAGAACGATGCTTTCCGCAATGGTCTGCAGCATATAGCGGCGATTGGGCAGCCCGGTCAGCGGATCGTGTAACGCCTGGTATTTCAGATGAATTTCATATTCCTTGCGATAAGTGATATCCCGCATTTTATTGAGCACGCCAATGATCTTTCCATTGCTGTCGCGCAATGGATATTTGTTGGACTGGTACCAACGCGGCGTCTCTTGCTGCGTCCCGCTCTTCCAGACGCCTTCAATTTCGATACTTTGCACAGGCTCGCCGCTTTGCATGATCTCGGCATCGTGCAACTGGCTTTCATGCGCGAGTTGCCTGGCAATATGCTTTTGCATTTCCGTGGGCTGCAACAACATGACATCGCGATGGGTTTTGCCGCGCAAGTCGTCTTCCGACAGGAAACCAAAGTTACGCTGGAAACTGTGATTGCTGATCGTAAAGCGCCCGTTCAGATCGGTGGCGTAAATCATGGATGGGTTGTGATCCAGCACCGAGCGCAACAGGCTGCGCTCATTGTCGAGTTTTTGCTCTGCCGCCTTGCGCTCGGTAACGTTGGTGATAACGAAAACGAAGCTATGAATGGCATCGTCGTGCAGCATGTTGTAGCCATAGGTTTCCAGCCATAGCCAGCGCCCATTCTTGTGCTGCAACCGGTAGCGGGTAAAAATGGTGCTGCAGGGTAATTTCTGCAATGTATGCAAATTTTTCTGGTACGCCGCCAAATCGTCCGGGTGGATCGAAGACGGCAGGCCGTTGCATAAAATTTCTTTTTGCGTTGTGCCGGCGATTTCCTTGATCGCCTCATTTACAAAAAGTACTTTGAAGTCGGCGTCGGTAATAATAAAAGCAGTATGCGTTACGCCAGCGATGGCTTGGAAACGCGCCAGATCGACGCGCGCTTTGCGTGCCGTGACAAGTTGAAAGCGCTGCACTTCAGCGAGTAATACTGCCAGCGCACCAGCAAACAAGGTCACGCAAAACTGGGTTAGCACGTCATTTGTGGATACACTTGAGAACAGATTGAGCATCAGGCCGCTCAGGCCGATTGCGGCTACCGCACCCATCATCAACTTGCCATTCAGAATCAAGGGGAACAGGCAAGCCATCATGACCAGCCAGGGAAAGACCATCTGCGATTGGGATAGTGCCAGTGGGATCAGCGCCACCAGCATGGCGCAACAATCTATCAGGCTGCGCCTGAGCGTGGGTTCCGGCGGCGCGCGGGCAAGCAGACGTTGCAACGCAAGCCACAGCAACAGAACCAGAACAGCCGTTGCCAATAGCTGTGCATAGGATTGCACAGCGTACTGCCAAGGCAGAAAAAGCCCCGCATACAGTAGCGCCGAAGCATACAGAAACGGAGACAGAATACGAAAAATATCAGTACCGGCGAGCGTATTTTTCGATTCAAAAAAAGATGTCATCATCAGCAGAGCGCAGCGCGCTGGGCGATTTTTCTGGTGGTTTCTGATGCAATGTTCATTCCTGTAATTATCTTAATCGCAAAAAAAAGTACAAAGTTTGGCACAAGCGACGTAATTGGATTCTTGAATTGTGTGAAGTTAAAGATGCGCCAAAGCGCGTAATTGATTTCATTGCCGGAGCTGTTGCGGAGGTTCATTGACGCACGAACAATAGCAAATTTACATCGATTTGGATAGAAAAAATTGATCTGATTTAGTCAATCCGCCGAAACATTCAATGCGAAACGGGAGGAATTGAGCGTGGGCAGACGAACTTGATTAGCTCACTGATTTTCGTGCATCGTGCTTTTTCGATTATGGTCGTGCGGGACATGAGTCAACTCAGTGCTTATGTTTGCCGATCAGCGCCAGCGAATCATGTTTGCGCTGGTTGGCGGCGTGCTTGCACATAACCAGGTACATGGTGCCGGCCACGAACAGGCCGAACAAGATAATCACAACATTGAGGTCGAGATTGAGTGAAATCATCAGCGCATACAGACTCAGCATAGTCAGAATCGACAGGTTTTCATTGAAGTTTTGCACCGCAATCGAATGTCCGGCACTCATCAGTACGTGACCTCGATGTTGCAGCAGGGCATTCATAGGCACCACGAAAAAGCCCGACAGGACGCCAATCAAAACCAGCAATGGATAAGCGAGCCAGACCGAATGTACCAGCGTCATCATGATCACTACCACGCCCATCGCAACACCCATCGGCATTACCGACAGGGATTTTTTGAGCGGAATGAAACGGGCAGCACCGATTGCGCCCAGAGCAACCCCAAGCGCCACGATGCCTTGCAGGATAGCGGCTTTGTCGAGCGCCATGTGGAGGGATTTTTCAGCCCATTTCAGCACAATGAACTGGAGCGTGGCGCCGGCCCCCCAAAATAGCGTGGTCACCGCCAGTGAAATCTGGCCCAGTTTGTCTTTCCATAGAATGCTGTAGCTGTTCGCAAAATCGGCGACCAGCCTGATTGGGTTACGTTCCTGACGCGCATAGTATGCGCAGGTATCGGGTATCTTGAGATTGAATAAAGCGCCAAGCAGATAAGCGGTGATGATCACGCACAAGGCGGCTTCGGTCGAGGTATTTAAGCCAAAATCGATCATGGGAAAATCAAACTGCAGTAGCGCCGACGTAACCGTGGGATTGACCAGCGCCCCGCCCAGCATGGTACCGAGAATGATGGAAATAACGGTCAAGCCTTCGATCCAGCCATTCGCCTCCACCAGTTTTTCGGGCGGCAATAGTTCGGTCAAAATGCCGTACTTGGCTGGAGAATACGCAGCAGCGCCAAAGCCGACCACCGCATACGCGATCAGCGGATGCACATGAAAGAACATCAACCCGCAGCCGATAACTTTGATCAGGTTGGTGACGAACATCACGCGGCCCTTGGGCAGCGCATCGGCTAAAGCGCCCACGAATGCTGCCAGCAATACGTAAGACAATACGAAGCACAATTTCAGCATCGGCGTCATCCAGGCCGGTGATTGCAATTGCGCCAATAGTGCGATGGCAACGATGAGAAGAGCGTTATCAGCGAGCGAAGAGAAAAACTGCGCCGCCATGATGGTATAGAAACCGCGTTTCATTCGGCTGTTGGCCCACTTGTTGTCACGAGCATGAATTCATTTTTTTAAACAGCCTGGTTGCATTGTTGTGGAAACAAAATATTGCTGTTTTCCCAGTAGTGCAGGCACGGAAACCTGGACTACTGGGAAGTCTGTAACAGATTAAGTCTGGACTGCTTTATACCATGAAAATATTAGGTATTCGCCAGAATCTACGCGCCGCAGAGTGGCTCCGGTAAAATGTCAGTCAGCCCTTATTCTTTATTTTCACGCATTTTTTATGATCAGGTTTGTCCCATGCCAAGACCTATTGTTGCCCTCATTGACATCGCTGCCATGCAACACAATTTAACTGTTGCCAAAACGCAAGTTCCCACCGCCAAAACCTGGGCAGTGCTCAAGGCGAATGCTTACGGCCACGGCCTGGAGCGCGGCATGCGCGGTTTCGCACAGGCCGATGGCTTGGCCTTGATCGAAATTGAGGCGGCCGTGCGCCTGCGCGAACTGGGCTGGAACAAGCCAATCCTGCTTCTGGAAGGCTTTTTCGATAGCGCCGATCTGGCAGTTATTAATGCTTACCAACTGGAATTCGCCGTTCACTGCAACCAGCAGATCGCGCTGCTTGAACGGGCGCAATTTGACGCGCCGCTACAGGTGCACCTGAAGATGAATAGCGGCATGAACCGGCTCGGCTTCCAGCCCAATATTTTTCGGGATGCTTACGCCCGCCTGCGTGCCATGCCGGCGGTCGGCAAGATCACTTTGATGACCCATCTGGCCAATGCCGACGATGCTAAAAATACCACTTTCCCGTTAGTGGAGCAGGTACGTCGCTTTAACGCCGCCGTCCAAGGCTTGGAGGCGGAAATCAATTTGTCGAATTCGGCTGCCGATCTGTTGCATCCTGAGATTCAGACCGATTGGGTACGCCCCGGCATCATGCTGTACGGCGCCACTCCAGGCGGCAAGAGCGCGGCCGAGTTCGGCCTGCTGCCGGCGATGACGCTGAAAAGTGAAATCATCGGAATTCAGGATATTGCGGCGGGCGATGCAGTCGGCTATGGCAGTCGCTTCTGCGCCGCCGGCTCGATGAAAATCGGCGTAGTAGCCTGCGGTTACGCCGACGGCTATCCGCGCCATGCGCCGAACGGTACGCCGATCATTGTCGATGGCGTCAAGACCCGCATCGTCGGCAGCGTTTCGATGGACATGATTACCGTTGACCTGACCGAAGTGCCCGGCGCGCACATTGGCAGCAGTGTCACTTTATGGGGGCAGGGCTTGCCGATTGATGAAGTGGCGCAGGCTGCCGGCACCATCGGCTATGAATTGATGTGCGCGCTAGCGGCTCGGGTACGGATTGTTGAATGTTCCTGAAAATAATAGATACTGTTATGTGTATTTTTTAATTCCGCACTAATTATATGCGGAAAGTACTACTTTTATCGTCATACTCCCTATCAATTTAAAATTGCCACGGATTAACATAAACACCAACGCATCATGGCTAAAGCAAAAACCAATTACACCTGCACTGAATGCGGTGATGTATCGAACAAATGGATGGGCCAGTGCCTGGCTTGCGGCCAGTGGAATACGCTAGTCGAGACGATAGTGGAAGCCGGCGTCAATCGTTTCTCGACGCAACCGCAAGCGCTGGCGCAAACTGCGCCGGTGTTGAGCCTGGCCGATATCGATGCTACCGATGTACCGCGTTTTGGCACTGGCATCGAGGAATTCGATCGCGTGCTCGGCGGCGGTCTGGTCACTGGCGGCGTGGTGCTGATCGGCGGCGACCCAGGCATTGGCAAATCCACCTTGCTATTGCAGGCGCTGGCAAACTTATCCGATACCAAAAAATCCTTGTACGTCAGTGGCGAGGAATCCGGCGCGCAAATTGCCATGCGCGCCAAACGATTGAATATCGTGGCTAGCGAGCTCAAGTTTCAAGCTGAAATCCAGCTCGAAAAAATCCTCAAAACGCTGGCAGACCTGAAGCCGGAAGTCGCAGTCATCGACTCGATCCAGACCGTCTATTCCGACGCCTTGAGCTCCGCTCCCGGCTCGGTGGCGCAAGTGCGCGAGTGCGCAGCGCAACTCACGCGTGTCGCCAAACAGAACGACATCACCATTATTCTGGTCGGGCATGTGACCAAGGAAGGCGCGCTGGCCGGGCCGCGTGTGCTGGAACACATGGTCGATACCGTGCTGTATTTCGAGGGCGACACCCATTCCAGCTTCCGGCTGGTGCGCGCAGTCAAGAATCGTTTCGGCGCGGTCAATGAGCTGGGCGTGTTTGCAATGACCGAAAAGGGTTTGAAAGGCGTATCCAACCCGTCCGCGCTATTCCTGTCGCAGCACGACAATGCGGTGTCCGGTTCTTGCGTGATGGTCACGCAAGAAGGCACACGCCCGCTGCTGGTCGAAATTCAGGCGCTGGTCGATACTTCCCACGCGCCGAATGCGAAACGGTTATCGGTCGGGCTGGAGCAAAACCGTCTGGCAATGCTGCTGGCGGTGCTGCATCGCCATGCCGGCGTGGCCGCGTTCGATCAAGATGTGTTTATCAACGCAGTCGGCGGCGTCAAGATCACCGAACCGGCGGCCGACTTGGCGGTGCTGCTGGCGATCAATTCCTCGATGCGCGACAAACCATTGCCGCGTGGATTGGTGGTATTTGGCGAAGTGGGTTTGGCCGGTGAAATCCGGCCCGCGCCGCGTGGTCAGGAACGCTTGCGCGAAGCGGCCAAACTGGGTTTTACGATGGCGATGATCCCGAAGGCGAACGCACCGAAACAAAAAATCGAAGGCATGAAGATCATCGCGGTGGAGCGCATTGATGAAGCGTTCGACAAAATGCGCGAGCTCGATGACTGACAAGTCATGTTGGGATTTATTGCACCAGCGAAGCCGCCCGCAGGCCGCTGCGCACTGCCGATTCCAGCGTCGCCGGATACTCGCCGGCGGTGTAGTCGCCTGCCAGCAGCAAGCCGGGCAAGCCGGTTGGATTATCCGGCCGGCGAAGGGCAGGGCGGCAGGAAAATGTTGCGTGCTTTTCTGTGATGACCGCACTCCACAAGGGTTCAGACAATACCGGGATGTTGAACGCGAGTGCCAGTTGTTGGCTGACCTGGCTTGTCAAAATTGCACGTCCAGCGGCAAGCGCCGCATTCGGTAAGCTGATGACGACCGACAGCAAACCGGCGTCCTGCGGCTGTAACTGACCCCGATCAAACACGAATTGGCCCCAACTATTAGTGCTGGGGTCATCCAGCAGCGCCATGAACGGCAGCGCCAGCCTGAAATCTGCGTGGTACTGCAAATAACAGGTGGTGATCGCTTCGTAGGTAAACTCATTTAGCTGCTTGCGTAGGTCTAGTGTGTCGGCCTCCAGCGCCGCCAGCAGTTTGGAGGCCCGGTCTGGCGGCGTGGCGATGATTACCGCGTCGCAGCTGACAGCAAGATTCGCGGTTCCTGCTGTAAGTTGCCAGCCAGTCGTGGTTTGCCGTAATCCTTGAACGGCGCAACCCGTATGCACACTGCCGCCTTGGGCTGCCACATACGCTGCCGCATGCTGGGGAAACAACGCGCTCAAGTCGCAGCGCGGCAGCAACATATCCGAAGCAGCGCGCTTCGCGCCCAGGCTGTCGCGCAATACCTGCAGGAAAACCTGTGCCGAAGCGCGTTCAGGCGGGGTGTTCAGGGCGGCAATGCAAAGCGGTTGCCACATGAGCTTACACAAGCGCGGCGTCTGGTCGAAGCGTTGCAGCAACTCGGCCACGCTGCAATCGGTATCGAGCCGCCAATCCATCCAGCGCGCAGCAGAGCTAAATCTAACCAGCGCCAACTTGTCTTCCCGTGCCAATCCGGTGGCGCGCCATAAAGCCAGCAATATATGCCAAGGTGCCGGCAACTTGGAGCTAAGGAAATCCATGCCGCCAGTACCCGTCGGATAGCGCATCTGTAGCGGCAGCCGCAACCAGTGATCGCGCTCGTTGATGCCGATGCTGCGCATCAGTTGCAAGGTTTCCCGATACGCGCCGAGCAGAATGTGTTGCCCATTATCAATTATTTTGCCATCCACTTCCACCCGCCGGGCGCGCCCGCCGAGCGTACGTGCAGCTTCATACAGGCTGACGCGATGCCCGAGTTGCGTCAGCCTGACCGCCGCCGCGCAGCCAGCCCAGCCGGCACCGATGACTGCAACATTTTTTTGCGCTGAGCTTTTCAGATGAAAGCCGCGAAGCGGCTCACTTTGCTCCCCTCTCCCGCTTGCGGGAGAGGGGTTGGGGGAGAGGGAGGCGGCCATGGCGCTTTCATGTGTTAGGGTGGCATTCGCCATGGCCGCTAGCCACGGATATAAGTTTTCCATGCCAGCCAAAGCTTACGAATTGGCGTGAGTGAAATCCGCTGCGTCAGCACATGGAAGCCGTCGGCTTCTATTTCGTCCAGCAGGGTGCGGTAGATGGCCGCCATCATCAGGCCGGGCCGTTGCGCACGGTGATCTTCCTTGGGCAGTAGAGCAAAGGCATCGTCGTAAGCGGTTTGGGCGCGCTGCACCTGAAACCGCATCAGGTTTTCAAAGTTTTCACTGTGGTGCGCGTTGAGCAGGTCGGCGGCGGGGACGTTGAAACGTTTCAACTCGTCCATCGGCAAATAGATGCGCCCTTTGCGTGCATCTTCGCCGACATCGCGAATGATATTGGTGAGCTGGAACGCCAGCCCGAGTTTTTCGGCATATTGCAGCGTTTCCGGCCGCGTTGTGCCGAAAATGCCGGCCGACAGAATGCCGACCACACCGGCCACGTGCCAGCAATAACGCTGCAGATTCGGATAATCCAGATAACGGGTTTGATCCAGATCCATCTCCATGCCGTTGATGATCGCTTGCAAATGCTGGCCGTCCAGGCGGTAAGTCGCCATGTGCGGTTGCAGCGCTCTCATTACCGGATGGGTCGGGTTGCTGGCCAGCATGGCGGCAACTTCCATACGCCACCAGGCCAGTTTGTTGCGCGCCACTGACGCATCAATGCAGTCATCCACGGTATCGTCGACTTCGCGGCAAAAGGCATATAGCGCGGTAATCGCCCGGCGCCGCTCTACCGGCAGGAACAGGAAGCTGTAATAAAAGCTAGAGCCGCTTTGCGCAGTTTTTTGTTGGCAGTATTCGTCTGGAGACATGTCGGGCGCGGCTGAATGAGGATTAAAAGTGGGTTAGGGCGGTCTGGATGCAAAATCAAGTCGCTATGCTAGCCGACTGCGCGATTCAGAACAAATCCGGTGTGCGTTCAAAGACCGCGACAGTGTTGCATAAGCAACTTTAAGATTTTTAAAAATACAAAATTATAGGGAGTATAAGTAAAAACATATCAGTCTCCGCATACATATAATGCGGTAGTTATAATTACATATTGCAGTATGCTTATATTCCCAGGTTGCGGAAAATTAGTGCGATTTCATCCACATTGCGCGCCACAAGACGCGGCTCCAGTCGATTGCGCGTAATTTGGGTCGCTGCCGGAATACATCAAAGCCGGAGGCTTCAATTGCTTCCAAAATGCGCAAGCCGCCCTGAACCACCAACCGCAATTCCCAGCCGATTCGGCCCGGCAACCGCAGCGCCAGCGGCGCTCCCGACAGCATCATGGCGCGTGCGCGCCCCACTTCAAAGCGCATTAATGCGCACCAGGCGGCATCCACCCGCGCATCCGTCAGGTGGGCGGCAGTCACGCCGAAGCGCTCCATATCTTCCTGCGGCAAATAAATCCGGCCTTTTTGCCAATCGATCGCGGCATCCTGCCAAAAATTGATTAACTGCAAGGCGCTGCAGATCGCATCCGAATCGCGCAAATTTGTTGCGTCGGTCGCGCCGTACAACTGCAACATCAGTGTTCCAACCGGACTAGCCGAGCGCTGGCAATAATCCAGCAAGGCAGTAAACGTCGGGTAACGCGTGGTCACTACATCCTGCCGGAAAGCCGATAGCAAATCGCGCAGCGGTTGCAGCGGCAATTGGTAGGCGCGTACGATTTTTTCCAGCGCAAAAAACAGCGGCGGTATTTCCAGCGTTGCCAACGCACCTGCCAGACGATTTTGCTCGATCGCATCGAGACCCTGTTCATAGATGCCTAGCGCACCCAGTCGCTGCTCTGCCGTGGCATCGCCTTCATCGGCCAGATCGTCTGCGCCGCGTGCAAAGGCATAGATCGCAGTCACCGCCGGGCGCAAGCGGGCCGGCAGCAACAATGAGGCAATAGGAAAATTTTCGTAATGATCAACGCTCATGGTTTGAACTTACCGACTAAAAAGACAATTGCCACAATGACAGTGGCCCACATATAATTACTAACCACTCAGTCAGTAACAAGCTGGGAGCATCGCATCAGGATGCGCCAATCCCGATATTTAAGCCCGAATAGTAAAGGAAATAAACGTGGCCGCCTTGAAAATACCATCCTGGATTTTGATGCAAAACTACACCTTGTCCACCTTGATTGTGCTGCTCGCGCTGATTGCATCCGTTAGCGGCTGTTCAAAGCCGGCGCCAAAGGTAGAAGAAGTCCGCCCGGTAAGAGTGATCCAGCTAGGCGCGCAACAGGCTGAAGTGGCTATCGAATTTTCTGGCGATGTGCGGGCGCGGGTGGAATCTCGCCTGGGCTTTCGGGTCGGCGGAAAAATTGTTGCACGCAAGGTCGATGTCGGCACCTTGGTCACGCGCGGTCAAGTGCTGATGCAGCTCGACCCGCAAGACTTGCAACTGGTGCAGGCGCAGGCCCAAGCCGCACTGCAGGCGGCCCAAAGCAACCGTGATTTGGCCCGGGCCGAGTTATCCCGTTATCAGGAATTGCGCAGCAAGAATTTTGTCAGTCAAGCGGTGCTGGATGCAAAGCAGACTACTTATACAGCAGCCGATTCGACTGTCGCGCAAGCCCAAGCCGCCTACAGAGGTCAATCGAATCAGGCCGGCTATGCTGTGTTGGTCGCTAACGTGGATGGTGTTGTAACCAAGGTCGATGCGGAAGTCGGTCAGGTGGTGGCGGCCGGCACGCCGGTAGTGTGGGTCGCGCAAGCAGGTGAAAAAGAAGTGGTAGTGGGCATCCCGGAAGACAAAGTCGCCAATCTGCGTGATGTCACCGATGTGCGGGTGCGCATCTGGGCCAATCCGCAAGCGGCTTTGCAGGGCAAGCTGCGCGAACTGTCGCCGGTAGCCGACCCGGTCACCCGTACTTATGTCGCCAAAATAACCATATTGAACGCGCCGGGCGAGGTCAAGCTGGGTATGACCGCGTATGTCAGCTTTGTCGCAAAAACGCCGGATGCGATGTTCACTGTGCCATTGACGGCGCTGTTGCAGGATAAGGCGGCAACCGCAGTCTGGCTGGTCGAAAACGGCGTGGTAAGACTGGCTCCAGTCAAAATCGGCGGTACTTCTGGTGACGATGTTCTGTTGTCGAGCGGCGTTACGGCTGGGCAAACCATCGTGACGGCTGGCGTGAACTTGTTGAAAGTCGGGCAGAAAGTAAAAATATTGGGTGCCCCCGCCGTAGCCGATGCCACACCTAAGTCTGCTCCCAAGTCTGCCGCCAATAGTGCTGGAACCGGTCAATGAAAAAAGGCTTCAATCTGTCGCGCTGGGCGCTCGAACATATTCCGTTTACCCGTTACCTGATGGTCGTCTTGATAATTGGCGGTATCCTCGGTTACGCCAATTTGGGGCAGGATGAAGACCCGCCGTTTACCTTTCGCGCGATGGTGGTGCGCGCCAACTGGCCGGGCGCTACCGCGCTGCAGATGGCCGAGCAGGTTACCGACAAGCTGGAAAAAAAGTTGCAGGAAACGCCCTACATCGACAAGATTCGCAGCTATTCGAAGCCGGGCGAGACCCTGATCATCCTGGAATTGCGCGAATCGACGCCGCCCAGAGAAACCGTGCAATCCTGGTATCAGGTGCGCAAGAAAATCGGCGATATCAAGGGCAGCTTGCCGCCCGGCGTGATCGGGCCGTTTTTCAATGACGAGTTCGGCGATACTTACGGCTCCATTTTTGCGCTGTCAGGCGATGGCTTCAATTATGCGCAGATGAAGCAATACGCCGATTTCGTGCGTCAGCAATTACTGAAAGTGCCCTCGGTGGCGAAAGTGGAATTGTTCGGCGTGCAAGATGAAAGAATCACTATCGAGTTTTCCCAAAAGAAATTTTCGCAATTGGGCATTCCGTTTCAGGATGTCATCGATCAGATCAATGCGCAAAACACGGTGGAATCCACTGGCGTAATGGTCACGCCCAGCGCCAACCTGCAAGTCAGGGTGAGCGGCGCTTTGCAAGCGACCCGAGATCTGGAAAACCTTGAACTGCGCGCCAATGGCACGACTTTCCGATTGGGCGATTTTGCCATCGTCAAGCGCGGCTACAAAGACCCGCCACAGGACAAGATGCGCTTTAATGGCAAGGAAGTTATCGGCCTTGGAATTTCGATGGAAAATGGCGGAGATATCATCAAACTCGGCAAAAACCTGCAAACGACGGTAGATGAAATCAAAGGAAAATTACCGGTAGGCATTGAATTTCAGAATGTTTCGGATAAGCCGAAAGCGGTTACGGAGTCGGTAAGCGAATTTATCAAGGTGCTAATCGAAGCGGTACTGATCGTGCTGGTGGTCAGTTTTCTGGCACTGGGCCTGCATACCAAACCGTTCCGGCTCGATATCTGGCCGGGCATGGTGGTCGGCTTGACCATTCCGCTGGTGCTGGCGGTTACTTTTTTGTTCATGCGCATACTTGAGATCAACTTGCACAAAATTTCGCTTGGCGCGCTGATCATCGCGCTGGGCTTGCTGGTCGATGACGCCATCATTGCCGTTGAAATGATGGTGCGCAAGATGGAGGAGGGTTTTACGCGCCTGGACGCCGCCGCCTTCGCCTACACCTCGACTGCGATCCCGATGCTGACCGGCACCTTGATTACGGCAGCCGGTTTCCTGCCGATCGGGCTGGCAAAATCCACTGCGGGTGAATACACTTTTTCGATGTTTTCAGTCAATGCGCTGGCACTCTTGATTTCCTGGCTGGCCGCGGTGTTGTTTACACCGTATATCGGCTTCTTGCTGCTGAAGGTGAAGCCTGCCACCAATGCAGATGGCCACCATGAGTTGTTCGACACGCCTTTTTACAAGCGTTTCCGCGCCGCCGTGACTTGGTGCATCACATGGCGCAAGACCACTATCCTGATCACTTTGGGCGTATTTGCGCTGGGCTTGTTCGGATTCAAATTTATCGAGCAGCAATTCTTCCCGGACTCCAGTAGGCCGGAATTAATGGTCGAGATATGGTCGCCCGAGGGCACCACTTTTGCTGCCAATGAAGCGCAAGCGAAAAAGTTTGAAACTTTTATTCTGACGCAAGACGGGGTTGAAAGCGTGACCAGTTACGTGGGCACCGGCAGCCCGCGTTTTTATCTGCCGCTCGATCAGATATTTCCACAGACCAACGTGTCGCAATTTGTCGTGCTGCCAAAGGATTTGAAGGCGCGCGAAGCGCTGCGCCTGAAAATTACGGCAGCTTTCAAAAACGATTTCCCGGAAGTGCGCGGGCGCGTCAAGCTGCTGCCGAACGGCCCGCCAGTGCCGTATCCGGTGCAGTTTCGCGTCACCGGCACCGAGGTTGATGCAGTGCGCGCTATCGCGGATCAGGTAAAGGCCGTCATGCAGGCGAACCAGAATGCGATCGGCGTCAACGACAACTGGAACGAGTCGATCAAGGTAGTGCGGATCGACCTGGATCAGGAAAAATTGCGCGCATTGGGCGTTAGTTCGCAAACCGTGATGCGTGCCGCCAATACCATTTTGACCGGCGCCACCGTAGGGCAATACCGTGAAGACAATAATCTGATCGACATTGTGGTGCGCCAACCGGTGCAGGAGCGCTCGACGGTGGAGGCTCTCAATGCAGCCAATATCCCGACCGCTAGCGGCAAATCGGTGCCGCTGTCCAATCTGGCGCATATTCAAATGGCTTGGGAACCCGGCGTGGTCTGGCGCGAAGGACGAGAATGGGCAGTTACAGTTCAGTCCGATGTGGTCGATGGCATCCAGGGCGCCACCGTGTCCGACCAAATCAGTCCGCAACTGGATAAACTGCGGGCCACATTGTTGCCAGGCTACAAAATAGAACTGGCCGGTGCGGCAGCAGACAGTGGCAAGGCGCAGGCCTCGATTGCAGCCAATATTCCACTTGTGATTTTTATCATCTTTACATTATTGATGCTGCAGTTGCACAGCTTTTCGCGTGCGTTATTGGTGTTTTTGACCGGCCCGCTGGGGATTGCCGGAGCGGCAATGGCGCTGCTGCTGCTGCAGCGCCCGTTCGGTTTTGTCGCACAACTCGGGGTAATCGCGCTATTTGGCATGATTATTCGCAATTCCGTGATCCTGATCGATCAGATTGAACAGGATATTGCCGCCGGTGCCTCGCCCTGGAATGCAATTATCGAATCGGCGGTGCGGCGCTGTCGCCCCATCATTCTCACTGCAGCGGCCGCAGTACTGGCGATGATTCCGCTGTCGCGCTCGGTATTCTGGGGGCCGATGGCGGTCGCCATCATGGGAGGCTTGATCATCGCGACCGCGCTAACTCTGTTATTCTTGCCCGCCTTGTATGCAGCCTGGTTCCGCGTAAAAAAACCTGGTTGACCTGGTTGATAAGTAGCCGATACTACTGCACAATAGAGGGCTTGCAATATCTTGGGGATATGGCGAAATTGGTAGACGCACTAGATTTAGGTTCTAGCGTTGAAAGACGTGTCAGTTCGAGTCTGACTATCCCCACCAAGCCCACCAAGATTTTTATTGATCGTCGCTGATAACTCGGTGGATTAAAAAACGCATTGAATCTTTGCAGTCAGTTACTAAATATATTGCTTAATTTTTTCAAGCGTTTTCAAATCGGCAATTTTACTTCTTGGGCAATGGGTCGAATCCGCGATCAGAAATGACGCGTTATTCAAACTTTTTTCTCACACTACAGAATTCTTATTTTTTGGATGGTTTACATGGCAACTGCAGTCGAAACCCTAGGTAAATTAGAGCGCCGCCTCACCATCACTTTTTTAATGACTGAAGTCCAGGCAGAGGTGGAAAAGCGCTTGAAAGCTCGCGCTCGCACAGCCAAGGCTCCGGGCTTTCGTCCAGGGAAAGTGCCGATGAAAATGGTCGCTGCACAATATGGCTTCCAAGTCGAAACTGAAGTATTGAACGACAAGGTCGGTCGTGCATTCAGCGATGCTGCGAATGAAAACAATTTGCGCGTCGCCGGTTATCCGAAAATCGAGCCAAAAACAAGCGAAGATTTGGCTGATGGCTCGGTCGCTTTCGATGCCACTTTTGAAGTTTACCCGGAAGTCAAGATTGGCGATTTGTCGGGCGTTGACGTCGAGAAAATCACAGCTGCCGTAACAGAAGTGGAAGTCGACAAGACCATCGAGATTCTACGCAAGCAGCGCGTGCATTACCACGTCAAAGGTGAGCAGGATGCACATGGCGATGGCGGTGCAGATTTGACGGCACAAAACGACAATCGCGTGACGGTTGATTTTGTCGGCAAAATTGATGGCGTTGAATTCACTGGTGGCAAGGCAGAAGATTACCCATTCGTATTGGGTGAAGGTCGGATGTTGCCTGAGTTTGAAGCCGCAGTAATCGGATTGAAAATAGGCGAAGCGAAAACTTTCCCACTCTCGTTTCCAGCCGACTATCATGGCAAGGACGTTGCCGGCAAGACCGCGGAATTTATCATTACCTTGAAAAAACTCGAATGGGCCCATTTGCCAGAGTTGAATTCCGAGTTTGCAAAATCTCTTGGGGTAGGGGATGGCGACATGGAAAAAATGCGTGAAGATGTCAAGGCTAATCTGGAGCGCGAAGTCGCCGGTCGCATCAAGGCGAAGAACAAGGATGTTGTGATGGATGCGCTCATCAAGATTGCCGAACTGGACGTTCCAAAAGCGCTGGTTGATCAAGATGTCGTGCGCCTGACCGAGATGACGCGTCAAGATATGACACAGCGCGGCATGAACGCTAAAGATATGCCTTTTCCTCCTGAATTATTTACTGCGCAGGCGGAGCGCCGGGTGCGTCTGGGACTGATTCTGGCTGAAGTGGTCAAAGAAAATACGCTGCAAGCAACTGCGGAGCAGGTAAAAGCCCAGGTTGAAGACTTTGCGCAAAGTTATGAAGACCCGCAGCAAGTGGTTAAATATTATTTTAGTGATCGTCGGCGTTTGTCTGAGGTTGAAGCCCTTGTATTGGAAGAAAATGTCGTCAACTATGTTCTCAGTAAATCGAATGTGACGGAGAAATCCGTTGCGTTTGATGAATTGATGGGCAATAACACGCAAGCATAATTCGCTGGCAAACACCGCTCAAGCATATGCTTGAGCGTCTTCCATATGGAGCGAGAATGACAGGCCTAATCAGAAAATCCGCATTTGACACAGACATGCTCGGTCTGGTGCCGATGGTGGTCGAGCAAAGCGGCCGAGGCGAACGCTCCTACGATATCTACTCGCGCCTGTTGAAAGAGCGTGTGATTTTCATGGTCGGACCGGTCAATGATCAAACGGCAAATTTGATTGTTGCGCAATTATTGTTTTTGGAAAGTGAAAATCCTGACAAGGATATTTCCTTGTACATTAATTCGCCAGGCGGTTCGGTGTCTGCCGGCATGGCTATCTACGATACGATGCAATTCATCAAGTCCGATGTGTCAACGCTTTGTACCGGAATGGCAGCATCAATGGGTGCTTTCCTGCTCGCTGCTGGCGCTAAAGGGAAGCGGTTTTCTTTGCCTAACTCTCGCATCATGATCCATCAACCTTTGGGCGGCGCTCAGGGTCAGGCGTCTGATATTGAGATACAGGCGCGTGAAATTCTTTATCTGCGTGAGAGATTGAACGGTATCCTGGCAGAAAAAACAGGAAAAACCCTTGAGCAAATCGGCAAAGATACCGACAGGGATAACTTCATGTCGGCTGACGCTGCAGTTGAATACGGCTTGATTGACAAAGTTCTGATAAACCGCGAGTGACGCATAGTCCTGCGGAAAACGCCTGAACGTCCTATCGTTCGGGCGTTTTTCATTGATAATGCAGTGATTACCCGATTAAGCTGATATGACGATTTTTAAATTAACGGGTAATATCAAGCTGAAATTTTAAATTTATATAGATCACTCCACATGTCTGATAAAAAATCCTCCAGCGGTGAAAAATTGCTTTATTGCTCATTTTGCGGCAAGAGCCAGCATGAGGTCAAAAAGCTCATCGCCGGCCCTTCCGTATTCATCTGTGATGAATGCATCGATTTATGCAACGACATCATTCATGATGAGGCTGTTAGCGTCGAATCCATTAATGGAGAAAAGTCTTCATTGCCTACGCCGCAAGAGATTAGCGATTTGCTCGATCAATACGTTATTGGACAGACTACCGCGAAGCGTATTTTGTCTGTGGCTGTCTACAATCACTATAAACGGCTCAAGCATTTGGGCAAAGTGGATGATGTTGAACTGGCAAAAAGCAACATATTGCTTGTTGGCCCAACAGGTTCGGGTAAAACTTTGTTGGCCCAGACCATGGCACGTATGTTGAATGTCCCTTTTGTGATGGCGGACGCAACAACGCTTACTGAAGCCGGTTATGTGGGTGAAGATGTCGAGAATATTATCCAGAAGTTGTTGCAAAGCTGTAACTACGAAGTGGAAAAGGCACAAAAAGGTATTGTTTATATTGACGAGATCGACAAGATTTCACGAAAATCCGACAATCCGTCCATTACGCGTGATGTTTCTGGAGAGGGCGTGCAGCAGGCGTTGTTGAAGTTAATCGAAGGCACCATGGCTTCAGTTCCACCCCAAGGTGGGCGCAAACATCCTAATCAGGACTTTATACAGATTGACACTACGAACATCATGTTCATTTGTGGCGGAGCATTTGATGGATTGGCAAAGGTGATATCCAATCGTGCCATAAAGAGCGGAATTGGCTTTTCTGCAACGGTAAAGAGCGAAAGCCAGAAAATGGCCAGCGAAGTATTGCTTGAAGCTGAACCTGAAGATTTGATTAAGTTCGGCTTGATTCCAGAGTTGGTAGGACGCCTACCGGTAGTTGCCACTTTGACTGAACTCAATGAAGACGCACTGATACGCATTCTGGTGGAACCAAAAAATGCGCTGATCAAACAATATTCAAAACTGCTCGAAATGGAAGGCACTGAATTGGAGGTTAGACCAGCTGCTTTACACGCCATTGCCAAGAAGGCGATTGCCCGCAAAACGGGAGCACGCGGATTGCGTTCGATTCTTGAGCATGCATTGCTCGATGTTATGTACGATTTACCTAATCAACAAAACGTGGCAAAAGTGGTCATTGATGAAAATACCATTACAAATGGTGCCAAACCTTTGTTGATTTATCATGAACAACCCAAAGCCTCGGGCGCGTCTAAATAATAAACACAGTTATTGGGTTGCATATTGGCGATGATTTTTGTTTCTCTCGGACTTGTGTTTTGACCACTTGCGCCAACATCACTAACAGGTTTATTTAAAAAGGCTTGCTATGACGACTCCCACACTTACTGAACAAAGCCAACTGCCGCTATTGCCGTTGCGGGATGTTGTTGTCTTCCCGCATATGGTCATACCGCTGTTTGTTGGCCGTCCAAAATCGATCAAGGCCTTAGAGGCCGCCATGGAACAAGGCAAGAGCATTATGCTCGCAGCACAAAAGGCGGCAGCAAAGGATGAGCCGTCGCCTGAAGACATTTATGAAATCGGTTGCGTAGCAAATATATTGCAGATGCTTAAGTTGCCTGATGGTACTGTCAAGGTGCTTGTAGAAGGCGCCCAGCGCGCCCGCATTCATCACATTAGTGAATTGGAAACGCATTTTGTTGCCGATCTGACTCCGATTGAATCCGAACTCGGCGACGATTCCGAATTGGAAGCGATGCGCCGCACGATCGTTCAGCAATTCGACCAGTATGTAAAGCTGAATAAAAAAATTCCACCTGAAATTCTAACCTCATTGGCAGGTATTGACGATGCCGGTCGACTAGCCGATACAGTTGCTGCACACCTGCCTTTGAAGCTCGAACAAAAACAAGTGATCCTTGAGATATTTAGCGTTCCAAAACGCCTTGAACATTTATTGGGACAACTCGAAGGTGAGCTTGATATTTTGCAGGTAGAAAAGCGTATTCGCGGACGTGTCAAGCGCCAGATGGAAAAATCACAGCGTGAATATTATCTGAACGAGCAAGTCAAGGCGATCCAGAAAGAGTTGGGTGAGGGTGAGGAAGGCGCAGATTTCGATGAACTAGAGAAAAAAGTCATTGCTGCAAAAATGCCTAAAGAAGCACGTGAAAAAGCTCAAAGTGAACTCAAAAAACTTAAGCTGATGTCGCCAATGTCGGCCGAAGCTACAGTCGTTCGTAACTATATTGATACTTTGGTTAGTTTGCCATGGAAGAAAAAATCCAAAGTAAACAATGATTTGACTAATGCTGAAAAAATCCTGGAAGACGATCATTACGGACTGGATAAGGTTAAAGAACGCATTCTTGAGTATCTTGCCGTGCAGCAACGCGTTGATAAACTCAAGGCGCCAATTCTCTGTTTTGTTGGTCCTCCAGGGGTAGGTAAGACATCGCTAGGGCAGTCCATAGCGCGCGCAACAAATCGCAAGTTTGTCCGCATGGCATTGGGAGGGGTTAGGGATGAGGCTGAGATACGTGGGCATCGCCGCACGTATATTGGTTCGATGCCTGGCAAGATTTTGCAAAGTCTAGCCAAGGCGGGTGTGCGCAATCCATTATTTTTGCTTGATGAAGTAGATAAAATGGGGGCGGATTACCGGGGCGACCCTTCTTCGGCCCTGCTGGAGGTGCTTGACCCCGAGCAAAACCATACGTTTGCAGATCATTATGTCGAAGTCGATTTTGATTTGTCGGACGTGATGTTTGTTGCCACATCGAATTCATATAATATTCCGCCAGCACTGCTTGACAGGATGGAAGTGATTCGGTTGTCCGGCTACACGGAAGATGAGAAAACCAGTATTGCGCAACGATACTTGCTACCCAAGCAAATCAGGAACAACGGATTGAAGGATGAAGAAATTAGTGTTGTCGAATCCGCTATTAGAGATATTATTCGTTTTTACACAAGAGAAGCAGGTGTGCGCTCGCTGGAACGCGAGATTTCGAAAATTTGCCGCAAAGTAGTCAAATTGTTGCTGTTAAAAAAACAAGATAAGAAGATTATCGTTTCGGCGAAAAACTTGGACAAATTTCTGGGTGTCCGCCGTTTCGATTATGGTGTGGCCGAAAAGGACAATCGGATTGGTCAGGTGGTAGGGCTCGCCTGGACTGAGGTAGGCGGTGAACTGTTGACAATTGAAGCAGTGGCAATGCCTGGCAAAGGCGCAGTTATTCGTACTGGCACTCTCGGTGATGTGATGAAAGAGTCCATAGAGGCAGCCCGTTCGGTGGTGCGTAGCCGTGCAAAAAGCCTCGGTATCAAGAATGAAGTTTTCGAAAAAACAGATATCCATATCCATGTTCCTGAAGGCGCGACACCTAAAGATGGCCCATCAGCCGGTGCTGCGATGACGACGGCTCTGGTGTCCATATTCACAGGAATTCCGGTGCGTGCCGATGTTGCGATGACGGGTGAAATTACTTTGCGAGGTGAAGTGCTGCCTATTGGTGGCTTGAAAGAAAAATTGCTCGCAGCACACCGCGGCGGTATAAAAACTGTGTTGATCCCAGAGCAGAACGTGAAAGATTTGGTTGAAATACCCGATAACGTCAAAAATAAGCTCGAAATCATCCCGGTACGCTGGATTGACAAGGTTCTGGAGATTGCTCTTGAGCGGCATCCTGAACCATTAACGGACGAAGAGGTAGTTGTATCAGCTGTTCCCGGCCAAAGCACGCCAATTGATATTGGTGTTGTCAAACATTAACCTGACAGTTGCTAACAAGAGTGTCTGATCGTAGCGTATTTTTGTTCGCATGGCGGTGCGCTTGTAATCATTTGTCAAATACCGATACCACAAAATTATCTGTTATTGATTAAGTTGTAAAGTACTTGACATTGGTCTTGAAGACTTGTTTTAATACTGGCTGCAGGTTTCCTGCGGCGCATTGAATGCATGAAGAAACGATCATAGCACTATTGTGGAATTCAACCTTTAGGGGGATTAAGTGAATAAAACTGAATTAATCGAGCATATTGCCCAGTCAGCAGATATTTCCAAAGCCGCGGCAACGCGCGCACTGGAGGCATTGATTGTTGCGGTAAAAACCACGCTGAAAAAGAATGGGTCTGTTACCCTCGTTGGATTCGGTACATTCTCGGTAGGTAAGCGTGCTGCGCGTATCGGGCGTAATCCGCGTACCGGTGAATCTATCAAAATTAAAGCTGCTAAAGTTCCTAAATTTAAAGCTGGCAAAGGCCTAAAAGATGCTGTAAACTAGCTTTTTTGGTGAATGACAAACATCAAAAATTTGACTGACTAAGTGGCTATGGGTGCTTAGCTCAGTTGGTAGAGCGGCGCCCTTACAAGGCGTAGGTCGGGAGTTCGAGCCTCTCAGCACCCACCAATCAGTCAAGTTTGTTAAATAACTCAGGAGTGGTAGTTCAGCTGGTTAGAATACCGGCCTGTCACGCCGGGGGTCGCGGGTTCGAGTCCCGTCCACTCCGCCAGAACATAAAAAAGGCGAACGAAAGTTCGCCTTTTTTTACATTAAGCGTCATTATTTTTTGAAACTTGCCTGATTGGTTGACCATGCTAGAGTTTATTCGCGGCCACAAGCGCTTGACACAGTTATTATTATTGCTCTTTATTATTCCTTCTTTCGCTTTTGTAGGGCTTGAGGGTTACAACCGTTTCGGAGCAGACGCTAATGTTGTTGCCAAAGTAGCAGGATATTCAATTACGACACAAGAATTAGAAGCGGCGCAGCGGGAGCAAATGGACCGTTTCAGGCAAATGCTTGGAACGCAATTTGACCAAAAATTGTTGGATACCCCAGAAATGCGACAAAGCGTACTCGATAAACTGATTGCGCAGCGTGCATTATTGGCCGAGTTATCACGCAAGAATTTGTCGGTTTCCGATCAGGCATTGCAGCAGGCAATTTTATCCATGCCTGGTCTGACTTCTCAGGATGGGAAATTCGATGGCGAACGTTACGCTTCTTTGCTAGCAGCACAGGGCCTGACGCCATCCTCTTATGAAGCAAGCTTACGCCAGGATCTGGCTTTGCAGCAACTCAATAGCGCTATTCAGTCAAGCGCATTCGCACCAAAAACTATGGTTGCACGCTTGTCTGGAATTGCAGCTCAGGAGCGAGAAATTCAACAGCTCAATTTCAATGCCACTGACTTTAATGCGCAGGCAAAAGTGACTGACGATATGCTGCAGTCCTATTACAAGAATAATTCAACTCAGTATGCAATTCCCGAACAATTGAAAATTGAATATGTTATTTTGAACAGCTCCGTCGTTGAGTCGCAGTTATCGATCACGGATGCAGACATCCAGTCTTATTACGAACAAAATGCAAAACGCTATACGCTGGATGAGCAGCGACGGGCCAGTCATATTCTGATTGCGGTTAAGAAAGATGCTTCGTCAGCGGAGGTATCGGTGGCAAAGGCAAAGGCGGAAAATTTGCTAACCCAATTGCGTAAAAATCCGGCTGAATTTGCCAAGCTTGCCAAGGAAAATTCCCAGGATCCCGGTTCTGCAGAACGCGGTGGCGATCTTGATTTCTTCAGCCACGGGATGATGGTCAAACCTTTTGAAGAGGCAGCTTACAAGCTTAAACAAGGGGAAATCAGCGATATTATCCGATCCGATTTTGGCTTTCATATTATCCAGGTAAGTGCTATCAAGCCGGCTTCTGTTAAGCCTTTGGATGACGCCAGAGCCGAGATTGCAGCAGAAATTAAAAAACAGATGACTGCAAAAAAATATGCGGAAATGGCGGAAATTTTCAGCAATACCATCTATGAGCAGTCAGACAGCTTGAAGCCGGTGGCTGATAAACTGAAGTTGACGATTGAGACTGCATTCAAGGTTACACGTCAGATTGACAATACCGCCGGCAACAATATTCCATTTAATAATCCCAAGTTTCTGCAGGCATTGTTTTCTGATGACGTGATCAAAAACAAGCACAACACGGAAGCTGTGGAGATAGCTCCCAATATCTTGATATCAGGACGCGTAGTCGAGTATAAGCCGACGAGCATGCGCCCTTTTGAGGAGGTAAAAGCTTCGGTACGGGAGCGTGTAACGCAAATTGAAGCACGGAATTTGGCTAAAAAAGCAGGCGAATCAAAGCTGGCATCCTTGCAAAAAATTCCTAGCAGTACTGGTTTTAGTGCAACAAAAACCGTTTCCAGAGTACAAAAGTCCGATTTAAGCAGTGGTGCGCTGGCTGCCACAATGAAAGCCGACATCTCAAAATTACCTGCGTTCTTCGGTGTTGATGTGCCGGCGCAAGGATATGCGATTTATCGTATTAATAAAGTAACTGAGCCGACTATAAAGGATCAAGAACGCCTAATAGCGGAGCGGCAACAAATTTCTAATGCCTTGGCTCAGCAAGAAATGCTCACTTATATTAATTATTTAAAGCAGAAAGCCATAGTCAAGATATTGCAGCCTATATCATCCAAAAATAGTAATTCTTAGGATAGGACGCCGCTTACATCTGCAACCAAATTACGCAGCATATAAAAAAACCGCTCGATGGGCGGTTTTTTTATATGCTGCAAACTGCAAAAAATTTGCATCATTCTTGCACTAGATTCTAATGGCTGTTACGTAGCAGCCAATGCCATTATCACACCAATAGCGGGCTTGAAAATATGTTATGCGAGCCAGTCAAATACCGTGCGGCACTCTGTAAAGAGTCGAGATCAATACCAGTTAACTCCAGTATTCCGGCCTGCCCATATTGATTGAAGTTGCGCTGAATTGAGCGCTTATAGGCTGGGTCATAATGCTCTGCCAAAAGTTCTGCGACTAATGGTTCCATGTTTCCGGACAGCGCATGCAGTTGCCAGTGCGCGATTTTTTCCTTTCCGTGCATACGAACCAGACAGTCCAGTTGCTGGTTCAATTGCTCAGGGTCACCGACGAAGTGTGCATAATCCTCCATCAGCAACTTGATGCGATTCTCTTGTGATAGTTGCACCGCAATGCAGTATGAAGAACGCATTTTTTCTATCAATATGTCCGGTATACGGACATTTCCAACTTTCTTGCTTTCGGATTCGACATACACAACTTGTGCAGGATTGAACTCGCGCAGCGTTTGCCACAAGCGGCTTTCAAACATCTTTTGAGAAGGCTGTGGCTGCAGCGGCAAGTTGCCCAGCACAGAGCCACGGTGTTCGGCCAATTGCTCCAGATCCAGTACTTGCGCACCTTGCTGCACAAGTACTTGCAACAAACGGCTTTTGGCGCTGCCGGTGGTGCCGCACAAGACCTGAAAAGAAAATTGCGATGCGATTTCGCCGAATGCAGTATTTACGTGGCGGCGATATTCCTTGTAACCGCCCTCCAGTTGTACCGCCGGCCAGCCGATCTTGGCCAGGATATGGGCCAGCGCTCCGCTGCGGTTGCCACCGCGCCAGCAATAAATCAGGGGTGACCAATCGCGTGGTTTATCCATGAACAGGGTTTCAATGTGATGGGCGATATTCTTTGCCACCACTACCGCGCCGGCTTTCTTGGCTTCGAATGCATTGACTTGTTTGTATAGAGTGCCGATGCGTTGACGCTCTTGATTGTTCAAAACCGGACAATTGATAGCGCCTGGGATATGATCTTCTACAAATTCGGATGGACTTCGAACGTCAATGATGGCATCGAATTTATCCAATATGGGTAATACTGCAACAAAAGAGAGCAGGGCAGGATACTTCATACGCTCACTTGATCAAAAGAGGTTTAAGGTGTGCCCAGACATTATTGAGCATGACTGGGTGGGCTTGCGCTTTTAGATGTATGCGGTCGGACTGGAACAGTTCAGGCCGATCAGCGACTCCAGTGAGTAAAAAAGGCACGAGAGCAGACCTGGTTTCCTTTGCCAGTTTGGGATACAGGGCCGAGAACTGGTCTGTGTAACTCCGACCATAATTGGGTGGAATTTGCATGCCCACCAGAAGTACTTTGGCTTGGGCTTTTTTTGCTGCGTTAATCATGCTACGCAAGTTGTCTTCCGATGCCTTGATCGGCAAGCCGCGCAAGCCATCGTTGCCGCCCAATTCAATCACGACCACAGCGGGGTGATTTTTTTCCAGTAAGTTAACAAAACGGCTTTTACCACCGCTGGTGGTTTCGCCGCTAATGCTGGCATTGATGACGATGGCATCGATACTTTCGGTACTCAGGCGACCTTCGAGCAGCGACACCCAGCCGGCTCCGCGTGCCAAGCCATATTCTGCCGATAGGCTATCGCCGAGCACCAGTATGGTTTTTGGTGCAGAATGAGCGCTTGACGCGAACAAGGTCAGCGAGACCAACATTGCGGCCATGAATATGCGCATTAAACCTTCCAACCATCCACTATTTTTCTGCATGTCTGATCTTTCCTTGCCTGCGCCAGCCATTCAGGCTGACAACCTTACTAAACGCGTCGCGGATGCGACGGGTGAACTGATTATTTTGCACAATATCGATTTTACCGTGCCGTATGGGCAGACGCTCGCAATTATGGGCGCTTCTGGATCAGGCAAATCCACCCTGCTGGGCCTACTGGCCGGACTGGATACGCCGTCGAGCGGCACGGTCAGGCTAGACGGAATCGATATCTTTGCGCTGGATGAGGATGGCAGGGCACTCTTGCGCAAGGAAGAAATCGGCTTTGTGTTTCAATCATTCCAATTGCTGGCACATTTAAATGCACTTGAAAACGTTATGCTGCCGCTAGAGTTACGTGGTGACTCTGGCGCAAAAAGCAAGGCTGAAGCCATGTTGGGCCGGGTCGGATTATCCAGTCGTCTGAAACATTTTCCGAAATACCTATCCGGCGGCGAGCAGCAGCGGGTCGCTCTAGCGCGTGCTTTCGTGACCGAACCGCCGCTGCTGTTTGCCGATGAACCGACCGGTAGCCTGGATGCGGCGAATGGAGAGGCAGTGATCCAATTGATGTTTGACTTGAATCGGGAACGCCATTCGACCCTGGTGCTGGTCACGCACGATAACTCAATAGCCGCCCGATGCGAGCGTACGATTATGATTGCGGCCGGCAGACTAGAGTCACCAGAACACTTGGACAGTCGTCAACGTACTGCTCCGTATTGATTGCTGAGGCGATTCAGACAACGGCGCACAACCGGAATCAGTTCGCTTGCTGTTAGCCCGATTGGCCCTTGGCCTGCGGCTACTAGTGCATCGGCTGCATCGCCATGCAGCCAGACTGCTGCGATTACAGCTTCCCACTCATGCCATCCTTGCGCCAGCAGCGCACCGATGATGCCTGCCAGGACATCGCCGGTACCTGCGGTAGCTAATCCTGGATTGCCGGTTGGGTTAATCACGATATTGTTCTGCGGGTCGGCGATGATCGATCCCGATCCTTTAAGTACGATAACGGCACGGTAGGTGCGCGCTAACCGATGGGCGGCAGTAACCCGATCCGCCTGGATTTCGGCACTGGTTATTCCTAGCAGGCGCGCGGCTTCCAGTGGATGCGGCGTAAGGATGGCAGTTGCTGTGCGCAGCACCAGTGTTTGCTGCAACGCAGAATCAGCGGCGATCAGGTTCAGCGCATCGGCATCCAACACCAGCCGTGCCTCGGATTGCAGCGCTTTGCGCAGTGCTGCAAGCGCGGCATGAGAGTTTCCCAGGCCCGGCCCGATTACCACTGTGGTAGTAAAAGAGCATTGCGCCACGGGCCGGCACATCAATTCCGGTTGCGCGCTGTCGAAGGCCGGTGCCGTGCCAATGAACCCGGCGATAACCCGGCCCGCGCCACTCTGGATTGCTGCGCGTCCGCACAGCACCGGTGCGCCATGCATGCCTGCAGCACCGCCGACGATGACGACATCGCCATTGCTGCCTTTATGCGAGTTATGTCGGCGGTGTTGTAACGAGCGACTAAATTCACCGACCGTAGCTAGATGCATACTGGCCGGGTTGCGGTCGAAATGCTGTGCATCGATATCCAGCATAGCTACGGTGACGGCACCGGCATGATCACGGCCATCACAGGTGTGCAGGCCAGGCTTGTCGGCGATGAAAGTGATAGTCTGCTGCGCCTTGATGGCAGCGCCTGAATTACCGGATCCGGTACCGCCAACCGCACCAACAATATTACCGGTGTCGGCATCCAATCCACTGGGAATATCGAGTGCAAGCACCGGGCACACAAGGAGGTTGATGCAGTCGATCAAACTGCGGTAGACGCCAGCAATAGGGCGTGTCAAGCCGATGCCGAATAAACCATCGACAATTAAGGCCCATTGGATGGACGGAATTTCTGGTGAGAATGCACAATCCTTGAACTCTGCTGCGCTGTTTTGGGCGCGTTGCAAGGCTTGTTGCGCATCCCTTGAAGGCGGAATCGAACCGGCGATCAGGGCAGTGACAGCGAAACCGGTTTGCGCCAATTGGGCGGCGACTTCGAGAGCATCGCCACCGTTGTCGCCGGGGCCGATCAATATCAGCACCTGTGCGCCGGGTGGCGCTAGCTGCAGCAGAGTCATTGCCGCAGCTGCGGCAGCTTGACCGGCGCGGTGCATCAGGGTGCCGCTGGGCAATTCGGCCAAGGCGGCTCGTTCAATCCTGCGGATTTCAGCAATGGAATACAGTGCGTGTCGGGGTGGCATCGAGGATCCGCTCTATTTTTGTAGAAAGTTACAACACGTTCATTCTAAGGATTCTCAAAAAAATAAATTGGTTTTTTATGAGATGTTTGGAGTAGTTTGATTGCCCGGACTAATTCGAGTGTTTTCATTTCGGTTTCAGCTCGCATCCTGAAATTCACTATTTTTGCAGTTGGCAGGTTGTAACGCTTGATAATTGGTGTCATGCGCATCTGTCTGGTGCGCTCGTTGGCCTCCATGCGTTGTAGTCGCAGCAGTTCCGGTATCCAAAACGGCATTTTTCTTTTTCCTGATAGCCATTCTTTTATGGATTTTTCGGATCTTCGCAAGCGTTTTGCCATGTCTTTATTGGATATGCCGACTGCGTAGTATGCAAACTCGTTCGGGTTGCCATAGCGTAGATTTGGATATCGCATTTTTTTCCTTTGAGCAATAAAAAATGCCATGAATGTAACATGGCATTTTGTTTTTTTTCCCTTGCCCAATATTCGCATAATTTATATTATGTTAAATGCGAAAAGAAAATTAGCCCAAATGCGCGCAATATTTGCACAGATCAAACGGTTGCTTTCGGGCCCTACACTGCAACCGACAACACGCTAAAAAATCCAATATTTCACGATTCGGTATGCCTGCCATTTGCAGGCATTTTTTTTGAACTGCAATTTGTCGATAATGCCGTCGACGCGCCGCTTGCCCCCATTTTGCGCCACGTAAATTCCGTATATGCCAATACGAATTACGAATACGAGAAAAAATTAAATTACGATTCTCATTACTCAAGAAATCCCAAGGAAATAATTCAATCTGCATTAACAAATGTGACGCATCACGTTAATTAAAAAGGACAATCAACGATCAACGCCCCAGTGTGCGGAGCCGTCGCAAGCCACACAACCCCCAGACCATTATTGCACCACGTCTGAACGCCCTCAAGACCGTGTTCAGCAGCCACCGCAAACGCAACCTGAACCGCTGACAACATATCGGTAGAATGCAGCCGCCATGACAGCACTTCAGGCAGCACAATGCCGCGACTACGAAAATACCGTTTTTGATTCAAATCACGGCAATCCATCGTTTTACCGCAATATTTAGCGATATACCCGGCCAACTTATGCGCGCCATTCTTACCAAAGCCAAAACGATGCGGGTCACGTACATTCACCTGGCCCATTTGTTCACCAGATTGACCAAGACCCAAAACAGACTGCCAAATAGAACGCAACAAATAATAATTTTGCCGACCACTCACAGCAACGTGAAAATGCAACGCGCCGCGCTCCTGCTCTTCAATCACCGCCACGTAATGAAAAGTCGCATGTTTGCCCAAGCGACGGCAAAAGGCTTTCCAGTGCTTCAATACCTGATCACGATCAATCATGTTTTCTCGATAGGTCAACGTCACCATGCGATCGGCACCAATTTGCTTACAGCACAGACGCACATTCTTTTTCGCACGACGTGACGCGTCTTCATCGTTACCGGCCCGATCTTTAGAACCGCCCCGCCCTGCCTTAGACAACGCATTGATTGCAGCGCCGACAAAGAACTTTTCCTTGCTGATCGTAATTTCACACTGACCATCAGCAAAAACGCGCTGGCGAGCCGTATAGGTGTCTTGCCAGCCATGACCATCGTCAGACCACCAGTCAGGTTTTTGATTTATTGCAGGTATTGAAGCGAAATCAATTGACGTTTCAACAGATTCATTAAATAATTCAGTCATTCGGTTTTCCTGCTAGATTCAGGTTGATCGAAGGCCCGGAGTGTTTCGATCACTACCGGGCTTTTTTATGTCTAATTCAAAAACTGGACTTCAGAAAAACAGCTTCAAAAACGAGGCTTAACTGTATGAATCACGCGAATGTTTGCTATGCAGGTTCTTAAGTGTCCGTAATACAAGTTTAGGCGGCGCTTCGCGCCGCCGCTCTTTTGGCGCGCTTCGCTCCCCACTCGCGGCGGCACTCGCTATCGCCTGACCACAATATCTGCGCATCACCAAACACCAACCAACCGCCAGCCATCAAAAACGCCTCAAAAGAAAAAACAGTTTTGCATGACGATGCGCGCAGCTCAATACTGGCAACCCTAGCGCAACCACTAACCGCCCCTACAAGGCCGTTAAAAAGCCCGACGCTGTACGCGGCGACCACCGCCCTACCAATACGTGTAATAGAGCACCCAAACCGCCCTGTAGACGTTAAAAACATCAAATAATCACGGCGACAAAACAGGAAGATGCGGCAGCGCCTTGCCGCGCTGGCCACCGGTAGAAGACACATTTTCACGAACCGAAACAGGCTTAAAAGTACCAACAGGCGCAAGCAAAGAAACCACGGAACCACCCACACGACCAGAATCATTGGCCGCCAAAACAACAGCATCAGATCTTGAATTACTAGCCATAGGCTCGCGACTTTTTCCACCATTGTCATCAAAATCGACAAAATAGCCACGATCGACAATTTCCAGACAAATTAATTTAGGAACATTCATTTTTGTAGCTTGCTGCGAATAACAATCACAGCGCGCACCACCGCCACTTGATACACAAATAACAGGCACCGGCACCGACGTTGGCTTAGTCAAAGCATCATACCTAGGAGATGTTTGCGGCAAGCCAGCAACACGAGGCGTGCGGTCAAACTCAAACTGATGCGCATCAGGCAAAGCATTCAGGTACGAGGCACCGACAACAGAAGAAGCAGAAGGAGAAGAAACAATACCGGGAGCGATTCCGGCAACAGAAACGTCAGCATGTTTTGTACCTTTTTCGCGTAAACGATTAACAGCATAAAAACCGACAGCAATAACGCCAACAACAAATAAACACGCCAAAATTAACTTGGCCGGAATAGAACGCTTAACGGTATGGACTTCAGCCGATTTATACCAACCAAAAACCTCTTTCGGATACCCAAATTTATGCAACACCGCATTTTTATGGCTAGATGCTTTTTCAGGAGAAATATTGGCAGCAGCCCACTCCCATACATTGGCGCGCTGCATACCAAATTTGCGAATAACGTGCAAATGTCGCCCAATCAAATCACGGACAAAACCATCAAAAAATTTCGGATGTTGCGTGATTAGAAAAATGTCATAACCGGAATGACGATGCACAGCCAATTGCTCATAATGCGGCGGTAACTTAGAACCGTTGGGCTTTTTCGGAAAAACAAACTGCGCTTCATCAATAACGATAATGGCGCCAGCCGGACATTTCTGCCAGTCTTCCGGCTTAAATTCAGTCCAGGGCAAAGTGCACTCTTTGATGCCGTGATAATAAACTTCCCTGCCCTCTTTTTCAGCCAAAGCATTGATATACCAAAGCGCATATAACGTTTTTCCGTTACCAGGCAGACCCGTTATTGTCGTGATCATTTGAAGATCATCCGCTTGACCGAACCGCCAATCGCGCGCATAGCCAGCGATGCAGCAACAGCGGAAAACATAATCGTCAACCCCCTATCCAGCCCCAAATAACCAACCAAACTCAATGCGTCACCGGGAATCCCACCAACAGCAGACATAACCGATGCTTTCATACCATTAATCGCCACAGTAATACCTTTATAAGTCACAAAACCAATACCCAAGGCAAGAATTGCACGACCAATAAGCGACCCCATAACACCCGCCAAAGCACCAATCAACGCAGGCACAAAAACCGCTAAAAACATAATGTCACCCCTGTAAAACAGACTTGGAAACCAACAAATAAGCAGCAATAAGCGAACACGCCAAAATCACATAGCGCAATGGCGTAATACTGCTACACACCTGAGAAAACGAAACAGGAATAGATTGACCAGCAACAGAAATAGAGCGGTCAGAGAGGCAAGAACCACCACCCAAAAAACCAGACTGATCAAGCGCTTGAGAGCTTAAGTCAACAGTCGTGCCAGTAAATGCAACATCAATTTGCAACTGCATAGGGTCAGAACCAGCAATCAACTTATTACCCAAATCTTTGGAAGCAGACGCCACCAAATTCGCACAATTATCATCAGCAAGCTGCTTTAAAATCGCACCCTGAATAGCGTCACCAGTAAAAGAAACGCTAGATACAGAGCCGCTACAACCAGAGCCATTAACCGCAGAATTAATGCAAACATTCAACTGCGGATGCAACGTGCACAAATCATCAGGTTTGCGGTCAGGTAAAGGTGCACCAGGCGCGCCAGGTGCGCCCGCAGAACCAGCACTACCCGGTTGACCATTAGCACCGGCAGCACCAGAAGCACCAGAAGAACCAGCGCCATCACCTGCACCACCAACACCACCAGGACCGCCATTACCGCCAGCACCAGCAGCACCACCAACACCGCCAGCACCACCAGCAGCACCAGGGCCACCAACACCACCAGAAGCGCCATTAGAACCATTACCACCATTGCCGCCAGGAGAACCCGCACCACCAGGCCCACCAGAAGCACCAGAACCTGCCGGAGCATCAACACCAGGCGCACCGGGAGCACCGGACGCACCAGGAGAACCCGCACCACCAGGCCCACCAGCTCCACCAGGAGCACCAGTATTATTACCATTAGCGCCAGGCGCACCAGGTGAGCCATCATGACCGTTGGAACCTGAACCAGGCGCACCAGCACTAGAACCAGGAGAGCCAGTAGTACCATTAGAGCCAGGAGAAGAACTAGACCCCTTACCCTTATCTAAACAAGCATAATTACCATTTACAGTACCCAAAACCTGAGCAGGAGGACAACGAGGAACATCAGTGGTCGGCATGCAAATCAATATGCTGCCACCATCCAAACCAGCAGCAATCCTATCAGCGTAAGCCTGGTTTGGCCCCATACCAGGACGGCACGGATTAGCGTTACATAAACCAGCAGAATCAGGAACAGAACCATCAGGGCACAAACAAACACCAGCACTATTTTGAGAAACACCCGGAGGACACACACTCTTAACCAGCACCTGCCGCCACCAGCCATTACCCGCCGTACAACCATTACCATTAGTAAACGTTATAACCGCACCATAATACGGATCAATAGGTTTAAATAAATCACAAACAGCCTGGCCGCTAGAACTTTCGAAACCAGGAAACAACTGAGAAAAATAAACCTTATCAGCAAAAACATTCTGTGAAAAAAAGAAAATTACTGCAGCAAAAAAAAATGTAAAAGGATTTTTCATGAGCGAAACAAAATCCAGAAACCGCCACAAACCGCAAAAATCACAAATAATCCAAACATAACGCCCCCTAAAAATAACAGGAGCCGCAGCCCCCGTTAAAGAACGAAAAACCGCTCAAATTAATGCACGACGCGGCGAATCCACGCAACAGCCGCAACAGCAACCATCACGCCAATAATCAACCCACCCGCAGTGCCAATATCAGTAGTAGCCGTAGCCGTGGCAGCCGAAATATCAATCCCAACAGCACTAGCAACAGACGATGCCAAAGCCAACGCAGTAGCCGAAACAACAACTACAGATTGACGACCATATTTACAAGCTTGTTTATACAGTTTCATTTGAACTCCCTTTAACAACATTTATGACAGCTTTCATACCCCACGCGGCAGCCCAAACAGAAACCAACCCAACGGAGATCAAACTGCCATCTTCAGCCGACATAGACAAAATAGAATTGGCTACATCAGCACCGCTTTGCACGACATAAGTGCATGCCGTGACATCACTGACAGACGGATCGATTTTTAAAAAATACGAACCATCAGGCTGTAATACTGCAATGGCACAAGTCGCCATAAAAATTAGCCAGGTTTAACCGCAGAATGAGCAGGGACAGGAACAGAAGCAGCAACCGCCCTACCCGCGACAGCAGCAGGCGTGATTGAAAAAACTTGAGAACCCACACGCTTATCCTGCGAAATCGATATTTCAAATTCAACGTCATACATACCCGGCACAGTATCTTTGTAACGCTCAGGTAACACCAATTCACCGATCAACGGCTCGATGACACCTGTATCGCGATTGGATTTATGAACAATGCATTGCGCCATGCGCATATCGTAATCATTACCGGTTTTTTTAGAGCGGCCAGCGATGACCGAAACATGCAAAATCTGGATTGTGCTTTTCATTTTGAAACCTCAATAAATTTCGGCCACTAGACCGATTGGTTTACCTACTAAAATAACGAAACAACAAAAAGTGGAGCAAAACAAATGACAACAACAACAATCGTCTTATTCGTGATAGTTGGACTGGTAGTGCTGATCGCATTAGCGACCGCAAAAGGAAACAAACGAAACACAACCAAATCACCAATACGCGCCAAAGCCGTTTTGACGTTAAACGAACAGCCCATGTACTTTCGATTGGTCGAATCCCTGCCGGAAGTAATCGTGCTTACACAAGTAGCTTTTTCCGCATTACTAACAACCAAATTGCAAGGAACACGCAACAAATTCAACAGAAAAGTTTGCGACTTTGTAATCTGTACAAAGGCTTTCACCGTACTGGCAATAGTGGAACTGGACGACGCCAGCCACAACGGAAGAGAAAAGGAAGATGCCACACGTGAAGTGCTATTGACAGAAGCCGGATACAAGGTACTTAGGTACAAACGAACACCCAGTGTTGACACGATACAAAACGATATAAACGGATATGAAAATACTGTGCCGCTCGAAAAAACAGAACCAAATTGGCAGGCAAAAAAATTCACAGAAACACCCCTTTAAACGTATGTGATATTGTTTGGCTTGTTCACAGGTGTGGAAGTAAACACATGTGGACTTTAGTCAACAGACGTGGACTTGTCAAGAGGCAATTATGAAAAGCGTGAAATATTTAGAAATGGTTAGAACAAAGTTCAACCTAAAAACAGATGTAGCCTTAGCAGCAAAGATTGGAATAACGAAATCAGCCGTTGGAAATTATTCAAAAGGCATTCGAGTAATGGACGAAGAAACATGCCTAGCAGTCGCGATGGCACTAGAAGTTAACCCGTTAGACGTAATGATGGCAGCAGGAATAGACCGAGCAGAAAAGACCGGACAGAAATCGTTATGGGAAGTTTTTTCACAGAGAACAGCACAGGCAGCAGGAATTGCTATATTCGGCATTGTCACTTTACTTGTGACGCCTACCCCAGCAGAAGCAACACAAACATTGAAAAATAGCAACCTTAGTGTTTATATTATGTAAAATCAGTAGTGTCCGGTTTAATTAGGTGACGCTGGCCGGAGACGCAATACTGACGAGGGTTTCGAGAGATTCATGGGTGTCCACGATTTGAATTTCAGATTGCGCATTTGCAATACTTTCGGGTTGAAACGACCTGGGGTGATGCATGAACGTGGGCAAAACGCTGTTTGCGCAAGTGATGGAGTACGTGCCGTGGAAGACCTTCGGACGCATCATCGAGCGCCACGGTGGCGATTCCGGCGTGCGCACCTTGATCTGTGCGGACGTGTTTCGTGTAATGGCCTTCTCGCAGTTGACGTGGCGCGAGTCTTTGCGCGATATCGAAGTTTGTCTTGCTGCCAATCAGACCAAATTGTTTCACATGGGATTGGAAAGCGTGCCTGCCCGCTCTACCTTGTCGGATGCGTTGAATCAAAGGAACTGGCGCATCTATCATGCATTGGCGATGCGTTTGATTATGCGCGCCAGAGAACTCTACGTAAAAGAGCCGATGGACATCGTCCTCGACACGACGGTCTACACACTGGACTCCACGATGATCGATCTGTGTTTGAGTTTGTTCGACTGGGTGCCATTTCGCTCGACCAAAGCGGCTGTCAAAATGCACACACTGTTGGATTTGCGCGGGAACATTCCTGCGTTTATCCACATCAGCGACGGCATTTTGTTCGATTTTTAACCAGACACTACTGATGTAAAATACGAAAAAATTATTAATCATTGTCGATAATACCGACCTCCGTGACTGGTTACGAATTGACAGTTGTTGGTTACTGGTTGATTGCGAAGTAAAGAATAAGGGAAAGGCTATTTCACCCGCGATTGCGTGGTTATTTGAATTGATGGCAAACAGGTCAGACCGGCGTCTGCATCCCCAGCCTATTGCATGAGCCCGCTGTCAGAAATGACAAGGACGCTAAGGCGATTGGGGGCAGACGCGCAGATTCCATTATGGCTCGAGCGCGACGGTGCTCAATTGGAAGCCGGATATACGAATGCAGTTGCACCTTGACGCCAGAACAGCAAATAGCTTGCAAATCGGGAGGAGCCCATATACAAACATAGCCCAAATTACGTATATGCCATCGTGAGGCGCCATAGCGACGTCAATTCTGCAGCGCGCGCTTGGTGGAGCGGGTCGGTCGCGTCGCTGGCGCGCGGGTGGTTCGGCCTGATGTCGGCTCTAGCCACAATTTTCAATCCTGCCTGATCAAAGGCAGCAAGCAACTCGGCACGGGTACGCAAGCCCAGATGCTCGGCCAGATCGGAGAGAATGAGCCAGCCTTCCCCGCCCGGTTCCAGATGCGCTGCCAAACCATTCAGGAATCCATGCAACATGCGGCTGTCGGGGTCGTATATCGCAGATTCGATGGATGCGCTGGGGCGTGCCGGCAACCACGGCGGATTACACACGATCAGCGGTGCGCGGCCGGAGGGGAACAGGTCTGCCTTTAGCACTTCGACTTGCCCGGCCAATCCGAGCCGGATGATGTTTTCACCGGCGCAGGCCAGCGCACGCGGATCCTGGTCGGTGGCGATGATGCGCTTGACGCCGCGCCGCGCCAGCACTGCGGCCAGTACGCCGCTACCGGTGCCGATATCGAAAGCCAACTCCAGGGATGGCAGAGGCGCTTCAGCCACCAGCGCCACATATTCGCCGCGTAGTGGGGAAAATACGCCGTAATGCGGATGGATGCGCTCGTCCAGAGCCGGAATCTCAACCCCTTTTTTGCGCCATTCATGAGCCCCGATCAAGCCCAGCAGTTCACGCAACGAGATCACAGAAGCGACTTCGCCCAGGCCATAGGCTTCCATGCAAGCTTGCTGCACATCGGGTGCGCGTCGCAGCGGAATACTATAGTCGGCCTCCAGCGGCAACAACAACATCGCTAACGTGCGGGCGCGTTGGGACTGCGCTTGGCGATGCAGATGAAAAGCTTCGCTCGGTACTTCGGACGACTTGCGCGGCTTGCGGTCGGCGCGCCGCGCAAGCGCTTGCAATAACTGGCGCGCATTCTGAAAATCGCCACGCCACAATAATGCGTTGCCTTCGCAAGCCAAACGATAGGCGGTATCGGCCGCCATGCGGTCATCGGCAATCAGCACGCGCCTGGGTGCCGGTGCTGCGCTTTCGGAATGCCAGCGCGCACTGCGCTCTACGCCCTCCTCGCTCCAACAAATGATGGGATGGTTGCTCATTGCGATGTCTTGCGCAGGCAGAGAAAAACTTGGCGCTGCAAAATTGGCAACAACGGCAGCGCACTAATATAAAAATGCAAACGCATGGGATCGATCTGATAAAAGTGTGTAATAAGGAAAACGCGATGGCTACTGGTATCATGAAGGGCTCCAACACAGGTGCATTATTTTCCTGCAGGCTGCGGATTACCGGCTTTTTCAAGCCGGTATTGGAGTCCTTCGGCAATGTCCTTGTGACCGAATTTGACCGCAAAATCAATCGCGCTCATGCCTAGTTGATTTTTCAGTGTGGCATCGGCCCCTTCATCAAGCAATAACTTAACCGTCAGGATGTGGCCGGAACGTGCCGCCATCATCACCGGCGTGGTGCCGTTCGGCGATGCGGCGTCGATGTAGGCGAATTTATCCAGCAGCAGCCGCACGATATCGTTATTACCCACTGTTGCCGCGTAATGCAGCGCGGTCCAGCCGGGGCGGTTGACCTCGGCCCCTTTGTCCAGCAGTGTTTGCACCACCTGCGGCAACTCTTTGTAGGCTGCCAGCATGAGAGCGGTGTTGCCATTGAATGCGCGGGCTTCATAATCGATGTTGCGCGCATCGATCAGCACTTCGATGACTTTTTTAGAGCCGCCCTGAATTGCCAGCATCAAGCCGGTATCGCCGCGTTTGGCTTCTATTGCGTTAGGGTCGAAACCGCGTTGAAGCAAGGAAGATACTTCGTCCGCATTATCGTTGCCCACAGCGCGGAAAAAATCGGTATAGGAGTCGGCAAAAGCCGGCGTTGCAATCAATACCAGCGCTGCAATCGATCCGGCAAGCGTGGCCAAGCGCAATTTTCGGCTGAAAATTCGGCTGAAGATTTGGCTGACAACGCTTCCTAAATTACTTTTAATAATTGACATGATAAATTCAGTGTATGACATTGAATAGATTGAAAAAATTATCGCTGGTCTGTTGCGCAACTTGTGCCAGCGGAACGCCCTTCAGATCTGCCAGGTACACTGCCACATGCATGACGAAGCCCGGCTCGTTCATCTTGCCGCGATGCGGCACCGGTGCCAGATAAGGCGAATCGGTCTCGATCAGGATGCGCTCCAGCGGCACCACACGCGCTACTGCCTGCAATTCCCTGGCGCTTTTAAAAGTGACGATACCGGAAAACGAGATGTAAAACCCCATCGCCATAGCCGCTTCCGCAACTTCCAATGATTCGGTAAAACAATGCATGACGCCGGCAGCCCCGCCTGCCCCGTCCAAATTACCTGCGCCCTCCTCCTGCATGATTCGTATCGTATCGGCAGAGGCGGCGCGAGTGTGAATGATGAGCGGTTTGCCGCTCGCTCTGGAGGCTCGGATATGGGTGCGAAAGCGTTCCCGCTGCCATCCCAGGTCTCCTTTCAGCCGAAAATAATCGAGCCCGGTTTCGCCGATGGCGATGACTTTAGGATGCTGCGACAGCGCAACCAGTTGTTCGACGCTCGGTTCCGGCGTGTCTTCATAATCGGGATGCACGCCAACCGAAGCATAAATGTGCGGATATTGTTCGGCCAGCGCCAGCACTTGCGGAAAGTCCGGCAGATCGACGCTCACACACAGCGCATGCGTAACATGATTTTCGGCCATGCGAGCCAGAACCTCGGGCATCCGGGCTGCGAGCTCCGGGAAATTGATGTGGCAATGGGAATCGATGTACATAGTGTGGCTTTACGCACTTACTCCAGAATATGGCTAATTAGAGAAAACCATGGAGTATGGCAAAAAATTGTTTGTTTTCCGCATAATTTATATGCATATTTAAAAAATACCCCGTTAGTTGATGCTAAGCGCAGCAAAATCCGACATTACCGCCGGATGGGGGCAACTCACGAAATGGAAAAAATCGTACGCTAAGCCTGGGCTAGCCTCCTGCCCTGCTGCAAGCTAATTCAGGCCACTGGGCAAGATGCGCCGCAAATGCTGGTACTCAAACCATGTCAATCCAATGACGACGACATCCAATGCTGTGATGAGCAGCAACGATAATGCGTGCGTAAAGCTGTATCGATACACTTGATAGAGAATGAACAAGCCGAAAATAGCGATGGCGGCTGGATAGTACCCCAACTTTTTTCGCCACAGACCGATGATGAGCCAGAGTTTGATTATGCCGTGGCTGAGCAAATAAAAGGCTGTGAAGTGTTGGCTACTAATGGACAAACCTTGCGCGGCATGGAGCAGATAATTAGCAACGAAGTCGCGTGGATCCTCCGTCAATTCCGTCTGTGTGATGGCGTGCACCAGGTCGAGCAGGAATTGCCTGCTAACAAAGTAGACGAAAATACTGGCGGCGATTTCCGCCAGCGCAAACGCGCCTTTGAACATAAGGCTGATCTCAAAAACGACGTGTACGTTCTTCTCGTCAAATAGTTTCTTTATGCCCGCCATTTTCAGTACATTTTCAGTAATGCGTGACATTGCATGGTTAGCGCCGAACCCATCCAGAAGCAATCGGTCGCGCCAAGACCACCCGGTACAGCCGCTCAGCCAGGCTGGTAAGCGTGTCGCCAGCCATGTGCCAAAGTGGCGCGACAACGACAGCAGCCACACCGGCCACCGCGACGGCTCCCACCATGTCCAGCGGGAAATGCACTCCTAGGAACACCCGCGCCCAGGCAATCGCAAAACTTGCTGTTAAGACGACCGCGGCCAGTCGAAACGCGCCACCGAACAGTAAGGTCAGGCCGATGCCGGCAAACACGGTCATGTGATCGCTGGGGAAAGAGGAATCGGCCGCGTGAGGCATCCAGGCGTGGCCGAGTCCGATCATGAATGGTCGCGGATGCTGCCATGCTAAGCCGATCACTTGATTTGCGCCAAGCGCCAACAGGGTGACCAGGCACGCCTTGATCGCCTGATTGCGACGCGTGCTGTCGCCCCACAGCCACATGCCTAGCAAAAGCAACGGAACCAGATAGATCAGGTCATCAGCGATACCAATGGCGACTTGTATCAGCCATGTCGGCGTGCCATCGCCACCGTTAATCTGCAAAAACAGGATGCGGTTGAAAGCTTCGATGTGGTTCATCATTCCTCTCGTTACTGGAATAGTTCGTAAAGCAAATTTACCCTACCCGCTTGCCCAGAATGATCAAGTCGCGCTCAACGCCGTCCAGCGTCGCCACACCCGGCAACAAGGCCCAGCGCGCAAAGCCGAAGCCGTCGAATAATCTCAGGCTCGCCAGGTTGTGACCAAAGATGAAGCCGAGCAAGGTGTGCACTCCGACTTCCGGTGCAACGGCAATTGCTTGCGACAGCAGATAACTGCCCAATCCTTTGCCACGAGCGTCCTGATGTAAATAAATCGAAAGTTCAGCGGTGCCTGCATACGCGGGTCTGCCGTAAAAATTCGAATAGGATAGCCAGCCTAGAATGTTGTTTGTGTTGTTGCCGGATGCTGATTCAACTACCCATAGCGGACGTTTTTCCGGCGTATGTTCAGCAAACCAGGCGTGGCGCGATGCGACGCTGACCGGCTCGGTATCGGCCGTGACCATACGTGATGCGACGGTCGAATTGTAAATGGCGACGATGGCTGGCAAGTCCCCAAGGCGAGCCGGGCGATAGGTATAAGGCATTTGAAAGTTTTATGGAAAATTTTATAAGGTGTGCGTGGCGCGGGTCGAATGCACGGCCGACCCTAGCAACACCTCGATGGAATGTTTGACGCGCTTGCCGCTTTCGTCGTCTGGAAAATGCACGCCGATACCCTGTGCCTTGTTGTTCTGCGCATTGGCTGGCGTAACCCAAGCCACCTTGCCGGCAATCGGATATTTGTTCGGGTCGTCCATCAGCGACAGGATCAGATAAATCTCGTCACCCAGCTTATACGATTTGTTGGTCGGCACAAAAATGCCTGCGTTTTTTAGTAAAGGCATATAAGCCGAGTACAGCGCCGACCTTTCCTTGATCGACAGCGATAGCACTGACGGCCGGCCGATTGCTGTGGTTGGTGCTGTGGCGGCTGCGTTAACGTCATTCATGTAGGTTCTTTCCAGGAATTAAGGTCAGGTAATCCAGCAACATGTCTTCCACGAACAGCTTGGCCGACAGCGGGTGTTCCGCAATCGCCCGACGTTGGCTGGTGACTTTCAAGAGCCGCAACAAGGCGTGCGTTTCGATGCGTTCAGCCAGTGCCGCAAGCGCGGTGCGGTACGCCGGGTAATACCGGATTTTGCCGGCAAGTTTGACAGAAATCAGATCGAACAACCAGCGCTGCAGCCACGTTACCAGATGGGTTGCAGGTACTTTTTGCAGGCGGTCGGCAGTTTTTAGCAGTGCTTCGGCACCAGGTTTGGCCAGCAAAGCCAGCAGCGCGTCAATCTCTTCACGATTGCCGGCCTGTGCCTGGACGCCGGCGGCAAGCGGTGCTCCACCCTCTTGCGCCAGCCAGACGGCGGCGTCGTTTATGCCTTGCTGTTGCAGCCAAGCCAGTGCTTGTTCGGTCGATGGCATGTTCAGTGCAAATTTGCGGCAGCGCGACAAGATGGTCGGCAACAGACGATCCATACTGTTGGTGACCAGTAAAAACAAGGTGTCCGGCGCTGGTTCTTCAAGGGTTTTTAGCAATGCATTGGCCGCCATTTCGTTGAGCGCTTCGGCTGGATACAGCACGATCACACGCTTGCCGTGCCGGTGGGTGGAAATATTCATGAAATCCGCCAGCGCCCTAATTTGGCCTATCTTGATCTCCTTGGACGGCGCTTTGGTGGTCTTTGCAGCTTTCTTACCGTCGTCAGATTCTCCATCTTCCCCAGCGCCACCGTCCGGCTCCAGAATTTCCGGCCGCACGCGGCGATAATCGGGATGGCCGTAGCGAGCGAACCAACCGCAGGAAGCGCATTGGCCGCAGGCATGACCGTTCGCGCCCGGCGTGTCGCACAAAACAGCCTGTGCCAAGCACTCGGCAAAAACGGTTTTACCGATCCCTTGCGCACCGTGGAGCAGAATCGCGTGCGGCATCCGGTCGCGCTGTTGCTGCAACTGTTGCCACGCTGTTTGCTGCCAGGGATAAATCAAATTATTCATTAATAATCAAGCTATTATGATTTTTTATTAAAGTGAAATATGTAAAATTGAATTTCATTTTGAAATTTTTTAATAATTACATATCAAAGGCTTGCAATTATTTTTTCAAGTACTTTACGAACACTGACAATCGGCTGGGTAGCATCGACGATGCGAAAGCGTTGCGAAAATTCTGTCGCCCGGCGCAAATATTCGGTACGCGTGGCGCCAAAGAAATCCTCCTGCTCCTGCTCGAATTTGTCCAGGGTGCAGCTTGCATCCAAACGGGCGCGCGCCACTCCCAGCGGCACGTCGAACAGTAAGGTCAGATCAGGTTGCAAATTCGGATGCACCCATTGCTCCAATAAATCAAGCTTGTGCAAGTCAAGCTTGCGGCCGCCGCCCTGATAGGCAAAAGTGGCATCGGTAAAGCGGTCCGAAACAACCCAGTCGCCGCGTGCCAGCGCCGGCTCGATCACTTGCGCGATATGTTCGCGGCGGGCTGCAAACATCAACAAGGCTTCGGTTTCCAGGTGCATTTTTTCGTGCAGCAACAATTCACGCAGCTTTTCGCCCAAACGCGTACCGCCCGGTTCCCGCGTCGTGACCACGGTTTTGCCGCCGGCGGCGAGCAACTCGGCAACGAAGCCGATATGGGTCGATTTGCCGGCACCATCGATGCCCTCAAAGGTAATGAATTTTCCGCGTTCTGGATTGTGCACAACTAGTTTCCCCCACGGATATATTTGTTGACGGCGCGATTATGGTCGTCCAGATTGCTTGAAAACTGGCTGCTACCGTCGCCCCGCGCAACAAAATACAAGGAATCTGTATTGGCCGGCGCTAACGCTGCTCGCAAAGATTCGGCGCCCGGCAATGCAATTGGAGTCGGCGGCAGGCCAATTCGGGTGTAAGTGTTATAAGCGGTGTCGGTTTGCAGGTCGCGCTTGCTGATATTGCCGTTGTATTGCGCGCCCATGCCGTAAATCACGGTCGGGTCAGTCTGCAGCATCATGCCGGCTTTCAGCCGATTGATGAACACGCTGGCAATCGTGTTGCGGTCTGCCTTTTTTCCGGTCTCTTTCTCGACAATGGAAGCCATGATTAGTGCTTCATACGGCGTCTTGTACGGCAGGCTCGCATCGCGTTTGCTCCAGGCTTCATTAAGGTGCGCCATCAGCGTGGTGTTGGCTTGGCGGTAAATTTGCAGGTCGCTCGCGCCTTTGGCGAACAAGTACGTATCGGGGAAAAACAGGCCTTCAGGGTATTTTTCTTTTATAGAAATTTTTGCCAGCAACTGCGCGTCGGTGAGGTCGATGGTGTCGTGCTTCAGGCCGGGATGCGCGGCCATCGCAACGCGCATCTGTTTAAAAGTCCATCCTTCGATGATGATTAAAGACTCCTGGGCGAATTGTCCAAGCACCATTTGCCGGAGCAGCGTTTTCGGGGTTGCGCCAGACTTCAATTCGTAGCTGCCGGCCTTGATCTTTCCGGCCTGGCCGGTGATGCGTGCCAGCAACGTCAGTAGTTCGGCATTGACCGGAATCCCGGCAGCGACGATTTGATCGGCCGTACTGCGCAGGTGGCTGCCGGGTTTAATCGTGAATGGAACGCCTTGATACGGCACACTTTGCGCTCCGCTCTGGATCGGCTGCGTAGCCCAGAACAACAATCCGGCACCAGCCAACAGCATCAACAGGATGCAGCTCAACAATAATTTTTTCAGGAAATACATGTCTGATAGTGGTTCCGGCGTAATTTTTTTAGCGGCTCTATAATCGCCCACAATGATAAAGCATAGGGCGCGCTCACAAGCGGTATCGGGCGCGGATACACGATTTAAGTTACAACCGGCAACAGCGTCGCTTTGACGGTGACGCCGATTTGATGGCTATTCTGGATATAAGACAGAGACAATGAATAATTGGTTGCAATATTTGGCCGCGCAAGGCGCGCACGTTAGTAACGGCAATCCGCCCGAGATTCTGCATTTCGGCCAACCTGCGGCGCCGGCAACGTTAGAGACCGGCTTCGTCGCGCCACTTGCCGACTTGGGCGTAATTGCTGTCAGCGGCGAAGATGCTGCCGGTTTTTTACATAATCAACTGACCAACGACGTGGCCCATCTGGACGCCGATGCAGTACGGTTGGCTGGTTATTGCACGCCCAAAGGCCGCCTGCTGGCAACCTTCCTGATGTGGAAACCGGCTGAGACGATTTTGCTGCAGTTGCCGCGTTCTTTACAGCCTGCGATCCAGAAGCGCTTGCAGATGTACGTCATGCGCGCCAAAGTCACATTGACTGACTTGAACGACAGCCATGTATTGCTCGGACTCGGCGGACGGGCGGCAAGCACTGCGTTGAACGCCTGGTTCCCTGCCCTGCCGGCGGCACCGTATGCCAGCGTTAGTAATGACGCCGGAACTTTGCTGCGTCTGGCGGACGCTTTCAATGCTCCGCGTTACCAATGGTTTGCCAGCACAGCAGTAGCGCAAGACGCCTGGCCAGCGCTGGCGACGCAGTTGGCAGCGGTCGGCAGCAGTGCCTGGCGCTGGTCGTCGATCCTGGCCGGCGTACCGCAAATTACCCCGCCGACGCAAGAACAGTTTGTGCCGCAAATGCTGAACATGGAACTGATCGGCGGCGTCAACTTCAAGAAGGGCTGCTATCCCGGCCAGGAAATCGTGGCCCGCATGCAGTATCTGGGCAAACTCAAACGGCGCATGCTGGCGGCTGGCGTCAACTCTCCCGCCATGACCGTTACCGCCGGCATGGAAGTTTTCTCTAGCAGCGATCCGCTACAACCTTGCGGCATGATCGTCAATGCCGAGCGCAGCACAGGCGATAGCTTTGATTGCCTGGTTGAAATCAAGATTGCGGCAGCCGCTGCATCCACCATCCATCTAGGCACTGCCGAGGGTCCAGCACTGCAGTTCCGCACCCTGCCGTATGCATTGCCGAACGACCCGGAATAATTGCTTTTTCAAGCATACTAGACTTTGTATTTTTTAAATGTGCAATAAATATATGCGGAGAAGAACTTGTTTTTAGCTATACCCCCATATATTTTTATTTATTGAGGCAAGTTGGAATGGATTACTACATTTACTACCAAGTCGGCGATGCACAGGCACAACCGTTGCGCGACAAGGTATTGCCGCTGCAGGCTGCACTCCAGCAGCAATATCAGATCGGCACCGCTCTCAAGCGCCATCCTGATCGGCAAGATGGGCGCCAAACCTGGATGGAAATCTATCTGGCGGTGCCGGACGGCTTCGACGCAGCGTTGGCTGCAGCATTGGCTGCTGCGGAAATCGCGCCGCTCATCGATGGTGAACGCCACATTGAACGTTTTATCCCCGTTTTATAGCTTTATTGGAAACTAGCTTATGTGCTTGATCGTTTTTGCCTGGCATGTGTTGCCCGATATGCCACTGATTGCGGCCGCTAACCGTGATGAATTTCTGGATCGTCCCACTGCGCCGGCCATGGCCTGGGATGATTACCCGCAAATCTACGCTGGACGCGATCTGCAAGCCGGCGGCACTTGGATGGGCATCACCCAGCCGGGCCGTTTTGCTGCCATTACAAATATCCGCGCGCCGTCCGAAAAACGTACCGATGCGCCGTCGCGCGGTAATCTGGTAGCTGATTTTTTGCGTGGCAACATGAGTCCACGCAGCTATATCGATGCTATCCAGGACGCTAGCGCGGAATACAATGGATTTAATTTGCTGGTCGGCGACCGCGAGCAATTGATCTGGTTTTCCAATCGAGGCTCTGAAGATGTACGTAACGGTCAACCGCTGGCACCGGGAATTTACGGCATATCGAACGCGTTGCTCGATACGCCCTGGCCGAAAGTGGTTCGCACCAAAGCGCAATTTGCCAGCCTGCTATGCCAGCGTGCACCGGAAGAAGCCTATTTCGACATGCTGTTCGACACTACCCGCGCCGCCTCCGATTGCCGCTTGCCCAAAACCGGCATCGATATCGAACTGGAACGCCTGCTGTCGGCACCCTATATTGAAGCGCCCAATTACGGCACCCGCGCATCGACCTTGGTGCGGCTCCACAACAAAGCTCCCGCTGCGCTGATCGAACGCGTCTGCCCACGCGTCGCCACCAAGCAGGACGCCCAACCGGAACGATTGTATTCAAGTAATGCACGCAGCTGCCGCTACTCGGATTACAACCCTGAAGGAGATCATCATGGACGTTAGTAGTATTGCCAGCCTGGCAACTTCACTTGCATCAACCCAGACCAATGATGCGATCGGCATCTCGGTGCTCAAGAAGGCTATGGATATTGGCGCTTCCAATGCGGAAGCTTTAATCGCCAGCTTACCGGAAATCCCGGTAGCAGCCAGCAATCTGCCGCCGCATTTAGGGCAAAATGTCAATACAACCGCTTAATTTTTAATACGTATGGCCGTGCTTTTCGTACATTTTTCATGCATTGATTATGAAAGTCAGCTACGTTCATCGAAAATATGTCGCATATGTACATGCGGTATGCCGGCGTCCTGGTATTGCTCGCCTTCGCGCACAAAGCCGTAACGCGCATAAAACACTTCAGCGTGGGTCTGTGCGCTGAGTTCCACTTGGCGCTGACCCCGTCGTTGCGCCTGTTGCATCAGCGCCAACAGTAGCGCCGCGCCGACGCCGCTGCCACGCGCTTGTTTAAGCACCGCCATGCGGCCAATATGGCCGTCTGGCAATAACCGTCCGGTGCCGACAGCCTGCTCCACATCATCGCTATCCGACATGAAAGCGACCGCGTGCAGGCACTGCGCGTCCATCTCGTCCCATTCCATTTCGAGCGGGACTTTTTGCTCCAGTACAAAAACCGCGTAGCGAATCGCTTGTGCTTCTGATTTTTGAGTGGCCCAATCGCCGAGTCCAATCCGTAGCGCCATAATTTTCCAGTAAAATTTTTGAAAATTATAGTTTACGCCACTTGCATCTTGGCGCGCAGCATGTCGCGGATATGCGGCGTGGCGGCTAACGGATCGCTCGGATTGGTCTGGCTGACGATCTCTTCCATCCGGGTCTGAACCCCGGACAGTGCATCAGGATGCGAGTAGATGTAAAACTTGCCGTCACCGATTGCATCGAAAGTCGATTGCGCGACATCGGCCGCGCTGACCTTGCCGGAATTGACTGCCTTGTCAGTCATGATTTGCGCGGCCATTTGGCTGGTAGTCGGTTTTGCCATCATTTTCACATCTTCGGGCCGGTTGCGGTGCGACTGGCTAATGCCGGTCGGCACAAAATACGGGCACAGCACCGAGGCGCCGATCGGTGCTTCTACCAGTTGCAAGTCGTGGTACAACGACTCCGACAGCGATACCACCGCGTGTTTAGAGACGTTGTAGACGCCCATTGCCGGTGCATTGAGCAAACCGGCCATGGAAGCGGTGTTGACGATATGACCTTGATAACCGGGTTCCTTCTTGGCGCATTCCAGCATCAGCGGAGTGAAGATACGCACGCCGTGAATCACGCCCCACAGGTTCACGCCCAGCACCCATTCCCAGTCGGCCACCGAGTTTTCCCACACCAGGCCGCCGGAGCCCACGCCGGCATTGTTGAACAATAGATGCACCGCACCGAAGCGCGCCATGGTGGCATCTGCCAGCGCTTGCACCTGGTCGGCCTTGCGCACGTCGCAGATCATCGCCAGCACTTGCGCGCCTTGCGCTTCGAGTTCGGCTTTGGCTTGGTCGAGTGCATCCTGCTGCACATCGGCCAATACCAGTTTCATGCCGCGTTGTGCGCCGATACGGGCGAACTCGCGGCCGAAACCGCCTGCGCCGCCAGTAATGACGGCGACTTTATCCTTGAAATTTTGCATCTTGTCTCCTGATTTTTTTAAAAATTACGTTTTTTTAAGCTGGAAATTTGAATGTGAAAAATGCGCCACGGCGTCATATTTAGACATGGAATCAGTCGCCCACTTGTCCGGCCAATGGGGTACTGCCGTCATCAATGCGGCGCAGGTATTTGAAGGTGCCCATTGCCTTGGCTACCAGTTTGTCGCCGTTCCAGACTTCTCCTTCGCAAAAACACAGGGAGGTGGAACGATGAAATGCTTTGCCGATGGCGATCAACCGACTGCCCGGCTTACCGCCAGGTTGCAGGAAGCTGGTGTTCATTTCGACCGTGATTGCACCCCTGGCCTGCGGAAAAATCGAGCGCCCGGCCAGTGACATCGCGACATCGAGCAGCGTCATCGTCAAGCCGCCGTGGGCAACCGCCCAACTGTTCATGTGGCGTCCTTGCAGATCGACTGCGACTTGCGCCTGGCCATTGCCCATACTGAGCAGTTCGACCCCGATTTCATTGAGGAACGGAATTTCGACCGGAAACGGTATTCGGGCCGCTGTCGACACCACGGTCATCAGACTGCGCTCACGCCACCATCGACCGCCATGATTTGGCCGGTGATGTGCTTGCCGGCGTCGGACGCAAACAATGCCGCGATGCCTTTCAAATCTTCGTTGTCGCCGATGCGCTGCAGCGGCACGCCAGCGCACAGAACGTCCATACCAATATTTTGCAGCACGCCCTTGGTCATTTTGGAGGGAAAGAAGCCCGGTGCGATAGCGTTGACGGTGATACCGTACCTGCCCCACTCGCCAGCCAGCGCGCGGGTGAAATTGATCACTGCGCCCTTCGACGTGTTGTATGCAATGGTGTCCATGGTGCCGGGTGAATTGCCAGCGAGGCCTGCAATCGATGCCAGATTGATGATGCGGCCGTATTTGCGCGGAATCATTGTGCGTTTGCCCACTGCTTGCGAGATCAGGAAGATGCTGCGGATATTCAGGTCCATTACCTTGTCCCAAGCTTCGATAGGATGGTCTTCAGCCGGTGCGCCCCAAGTGGCGCCGGCATTGTTGATCAGAATATCGATATGGCCGAGGCGCGTCAGCGTTTCCGTAATGAGCGGTTCGATGGCGGCGTCCTGCGACAGATCAGCGGCAATCGCGCTAGCTTCGATGCCGCGCTGCTTGAGATGAGTCACCGCTTCATCGAGGTCAGATTGTTTGCGTGACGACAGCACGATTTTTGCGCCCAGTTCGCCCAGCGCTTCGGCGATCTGCAGCCCGAGCCCGCGCGAGCCGCCAGTAACCAGTGCGGTTTTACCTTGTAAATCAAAGAGTTGCTGAACTGTACGCATGTGTTTTCTTTCTTTAAAGGCAGGGCGAGGGAAACCCGAGCAGTTTGATTGCATGAAAAACGCAGGTTTCACTTCCCCTACATTCGTAGGGCAGGAGTATGCATAAAAACAATGCACTTCCCGCATTGATATAATGAGATGTTAAAAATACACGGCTATGTATAACGTATTCGCAGCTATTTACAGACTATTTACAGCACATAATCCATACACTGCCGGGCCTGCCGTATCGCACCGATAAAGGGCTTGATCGCTTGGTGCGTCGGATGATTTTGATACGCGTCCAGTGCTGCTACCGACTCGAATTCCGCATACAACACCACATCGTAAGTCGCTTCCAGCCCGTCTTGCGCCAGCGCGACTTCGAGCTTCAGGATGCCCGGCACGATGTCACGGCAACTATCGATCATCTGCTTCATTTTTACCGCATTGCTGGCCTTGTCCGCGCCTTCGGCCCGGTCTTTCAATTGCCACATGACGATGTGCCTGATCATGGTTGGTATCCTGTTTATACGTTTAAAGAGAGCAGCACTTTAAAACCTTGCGTGCCGATGTTCAAGCCTTAAACCACTTCAAACAGACCGGCAGCACCCTGGCCGCCGCCGATGCACATGGTCACGACCACGTATTTGACGCCGCGCCGCTTGCCTTCAAGCAGCGCATGCCCGGTCAAGCGTGCGCCGGATACGCCATACGGATGGCCCACAGCAATCGCGCCGCCATCTACATTCAAACGATCCATCGGAATCCCGAGCGTGTCCGCGCAATACAGCACTTGCACCGCAAACGCTTCGTTGAGTTCCCACAGGCCGATATCGGAGACTTTCAGGCCGGCTTTTTTCAGTAGTTTTGGAATTGCAAATACCGGGCCGATGCCCATCTCGTCCGGCTCGCAACCGGCTACTGCAAAACCGCGGAAGATACCGAGCGGCTGCAAGCCCTTGGCTTCTGCAAGCTTACTGTTCATCACGATGGCAACCGATGCGCCATCGGAGAATTGACTGGCGTTACCGGCGGTAATCACGCCGCCCGGGATCGCCGAACGGATTTTCGATACCGTCTCAAGTGTGGTGTCGGCGCGAATGCCTTCATCGGCACTGATCGTGACTTCTTTCGTCATCAGCATGCCGCTGGCCTTGTCGGCCACGCCCATGATGGTGGTCATCGGCACGATTTCATCCATGAACTTGCCGTCGGCTTGTGCTGCGGCGGCGCGCAACTGGCTTTGGACGCCGTATTCGTCCTGGCGCTGGCGCGCAATGTTATAGCGTTTGGCGACGACTTCAGCGGTTTGCAGCATCGGCCAATACAGTGCCGGCTTGTGTTCTTGCAGCCAGGTTTCCCGGATCATGTGCAGGTTCGCTTCTTGCTGTACGCAGGAAATCGACTCGACGCCGCCGGCCGCATAAATATCGCCTTCGCCGGCGATGATGCGCTGCGCCGCCAGTGCGATGGTTTGCAACCCGGAAGAGCAAAACCGGTTGATCGTCATGCCGGCCGTGGTCACCGGGCAACCGCCGCGCAAGGCAATCTGACGCGCGATATTGCTGCCGGTCGCACCTTCCGGCGTGGCGCAACCCATCATTACATCTTCCACTTCGCCGGGTTCGATTCCAGCGCGCTCAATCGCAGCATGCAGCACATGACCGCCCAGCGTGGCGCCATGGGTCATGTTGAAAGCACCCTTCCAGGATTTGGCCAGAGCGGTGCGGGCGGTCGATACGATGACGGCATCAGTCATGAAAGTCTCCTATTTGTCGGTGATGTGTTGGGTTTTCTAGTTTTACAAAGGGCTTTTTTGCAGCAAAGCCGATGCATTGCATGGATTGCATAAATCGCAGAATAGCATAATTTAGTACGATCGTTCGCAAATATAAAAAGTGTCAGGAATTGCATTTGGCCTGTTTGTCTTAAGGCGCCGCCGGTTTTCAATTTACACGCAAGAATCACGTAAGCTTCAGAGTTGAAACTCAAGCAAATCCGTGCTGTGCTTTGCAAGCCAGCTCTAATAAAAATAATTTGAGGAGAACGAATGACGCCCGCAACACCCCCAGCGCACGTCTTCACGGCAGAAGAACAGAAAGTGATTTTTGCATCCTCGCTGGGCACCATATTCGAATGGTATGACTTTTACCTGTATGGTTCGCTGGCCACAATCATAGCCCGGCAGTTCTTCTCAGGCGTGGATGAAAACACCGGCTTCATTTTTGCGCTGTTGGCATTTGCCGCCGGCTTCATCGTGCGCCCTTTTGGCGCCCTTATTTTCGGCCGCCTGGGCGACATGATTGGGCGCAAATACGTCTTTCTGCTGACGATCCTGATTATGGGCAGTGCAACTTTTATCGTTGGCCTGTTGCCCAGTTACACCTCGATCGGGATGGCCGCGCCGATTGCGCTGGTCAGCATGCGCATTCTGCAAGGTCTGGCCTTGGGCGGTGAATACGGGGGAGCCGCAATCTATGTCGCCGAACATGCACCGAATCATAAACGCGGCATTTTCACCGCTTGGATCCAGACCACTGCAACGCTGGGTTTGCTGATGTCATTGCTGATTATTCTGGGCATGCGCACTGCAGTCGGCGAAGAAGCGTTCCAGGATTGGGGCTGGCGGATTCCGTTCCTGGTCTCGATTTTTTTGCTGGCAGTGTCGGTCTGGATTCGCATGTCATTGCGCGAGTCACCGGCTTTTGCACGGATGAAAGCGCAAGGCAGAACTTCCCCGGCGCCGCTCACCGAGTCTTTCGGGCGCTGGAAAAACATGAAAATTGTCATCCTGGCGCTGTTTGGCTTGACCGCAGGCCAGGCTGTCGTCTGGTACACCGGCCAGTTTTACACGCTGTTCTTCCTGATCCAGACATTGAAGGTCAATGGCCAGACCGCAAATCTGCTGATTGCAGCCTCGCTGTTGCTGGGAACGCCGTTTTTCATCGTTTTTGGCGCACTTTCAGACAAAATCGGCCGTAAGCCGATCATTATGGCCGGCTGCTTGCTGGCTGCATTGACGTATTTCCCGATCTTCAAGGCCATTACACACTACGCTAATCCGGCGCTGGAAGCGGCGCAGGCCAGCGCGCCTGTAATCGTCAAAGCCGATCCGTCCGAGTGCCATTTTCTGTTTAATCCCACCGGCGTAAAGAAATTCGATTCTTCCTGCGATATCGCCCGCACCGCGCTGACCAAGGCATCGGTCAATTATACGAATGTCGACAGCCCTGCCGGCTCAATCGCCGCAATCCAGATCGGCGGGCAGATCCTGCAGGGGTTTGATGCCACCGGCCTGAGCGCGGCAGATGCCGCTGTGCAAACCGAAACCTTTACCAAACAAATGACGAACGCCCTGAAAGCTGCCGGCTATCCAACCAAGGCCGATCCAGAACAGGTCAACCGTGGCATGCTGTTGTTTTTGCTGTTCGTGCTGATGTTGTTTGTGACCATGGTATACGGCCCAATTGCGGCGCTACTGGTGGAATTATTTCCAACCCGTATTCGCTACACCTCAATGTCGCTGCCGTACCACATCGGCAATGGCTGGTTTGGCGGCTTTCTACCCACCACCACCTTCGCACTGGTGGCTTTCAAGGGCGACATTTATTATGGCTTGTGGTATCCGGTAATCATCGCCCTGGTCACATTTATCATCGGCACGCTGTACATCGAGGAAACCAGCGGCAAGGACATTTACGCCAGTGATTGATGTTATTTGGATGCAGGGCTTACGCAAAAAATGTTGCCTTAAAAGTTGCTTTAAGAGTTAATTATCAGTAGTGCAGGCCTCCGTGCCTGTGGCCCGGCGCAGGCACGGAGGCCTGCACTACTGGTATCGATACGCCGGGGTTACAATCAAAAGCATGAAAAATTGTTAGGAGAATGGCATGGCATCTGGAAAAATTCTTGTCGCCCAAGGTGGTGGCCCGACTGCGGTCATCAATCAGTCGCTGGTAGGCCTGATACTGGAAGCGCGCCATTTTCGCAATATTGAACGGGTCTACGGTGCCCGTCATGGCGTGCGCGGCATACTGGAGGAAGACTTCATTGACCTGACGCAGGAAACCAGCCACAACCTGGAACTGGTGGCAAAAACGCCTTCTTCAGCGCTAGGCTCCACCCGTGACAAGCCGGACGTCAAGTATTGCCAGGAAATTTTCAAGGTGTTGCGGGCGCACCAGATTGAACACTTTTTTTACATCGGCGGCAATGACTCAAGCGACACCGTACAGATCGTCAGTCAGCAAGCGCAGAAAGCCGGGTATCCACTGCGCTGCATTCACATTCCAAAGACGATAGACAACGACCTGGTTGGCAACGACCACACGCCCGGATTTCCATCGGCGGCGCGTTTTGTGGCGCAGGCATTTACCGGCGCCAACCTGGACAACGCATCCTTGCCTGGCGTGTATGTCGGCGTGGTGATGGGCCGCCATGCGGGCTTTCTGACCGCGGCGTCGGCGTTGGGCAAGAAATTTCCCGACGACGGGCCGCACCTGATTTACCTGCCTGAGCGCACCTTCGTGCTGGAGCAATTTCTGGCCGACGTCAAGGCAGTGCATGATCGTATCGGGCGCTGTGTGATTGCGGTTTCCGAAGGCATTCACGACGCTTCAGGCATACCCATTATTAGCCTGCTGGCTAAAAATTCCGAGCACGATGCGCACGGCAATCTGCAACTCTCCGGCACCGGCGCGCTGGCCGATCTGTTGTGCGAGGAAATCAAGAGCAAGCTCCAGATCAAGCGTGTGCGAGGTGACACCTTCGGCTACCTGCAGCGTTCGTTCATCGGTTGCGTGTCGGATGTGGATCAGCGCGAAGCGCGCGAGGCCGGCGAAAAAGCGGTGCAGTTTGCGATGCGGGGCGACCGCGACGGCTCGGTGGCGATCCGGCGCAGCGGCAATTATGCGGTCGATTACGCACTGCTGCAATTGCAGGAAGTAGCGGGAAAAACGCGCGTAATGGAAGATGCCTTCATCGCTGCATCCGGCACCGACGTCACCGAAGCCTTCCGTCAATATCTGCGCCCGTTGCTGGGCGCCGACATGCCGGAAGCATCCCGGCTGCGGGCCAATCCGGTGGCAAAGATTATTGCTGCCGCTAGTTAATAATCCCTCGTCATTCACAATACTTTTGTATACTTTTACCAACATGCGCCAACTTTTCTGCTCCCAGCACCACCCACGTCTGACCATTGCACTGCTGACCGGGTGTGCTGCCATATTTATGTTGCCAGAATCATGGTTCTTGATCACGCGCATATTGACGGGCTGGAATATTGCAGTGTGGTCGTATCTGTGCCTGATGGGATGGTTGATGCTGCACGCCGATCACGCAAAGGTGCGAAAAATTGCAGAACAGGAGGATGAGAGCGCGGTTGCCGTGCTGGCTATCATGTCCCTCAGCGCCATTGCCAGTCTGGCCGCAATCATTCTGGAGTTGGCGGCAGCGCAGGAATTGCCAACTAGCCAACGCGTTTTGCACTATGCGCTTACCGGCAGCACTGTACTAGGCTCCTGGTTTCTGATCGGAACCATGTTTACCATCCATTACGCTCGCATGTTTTATCGCGCTCCGGCCAGCCAGCAACCGCTCAGGTTTCCAGAACAGGAAAAAAATCCGGATTACTGGGATTTCCTATATTTCTCATTCACCATCGCAGTCGCGGCGCAAACCTCGGATGTCATCATTTCGAGTCGTCCGATGCGCAAGGCAGTACTGGCGCAATCCCTGCTTAGTTACCTGTTTAATGCAGCAATTCTGGGGCTTTCGGTCAATATTGCGGCGGGCTTGCTGGCGGCCTGAGTATTCCGCGTTCAGCATGCTTCTTTTAAAAAAAGCGGAGTATGCATAAAAATCATGCTTTTCCCGCATTAATTATTTAATCTACTAAAAATACAGTGGCATGTATGCTTATGCTGCTGATTGTGACAGCTATCATATCGAATAAAAAAACGACCATCGAATGATGGCCGTTCTTTGTCAAACACATCCAGCACATCAGCTTATCCGTTAAAGGTTTTTCCTTCATCGGCCAGTTTTTGCAACAACGGCGCCACTTTCCATGCATCGCCATTGCGGCCGCGTGCATATTTCTCCATCGCCGCCACTACATTCGGTAAGCCGACGGTATCGGCATAAAACATCGGGCCACCACGAAATAGTGGGAAGCCGTAACCGGTCAGGTACACGATATCGATATCGGAAGCGCGCTGGGCAATTCCTTCGTCCAGGATATATGCGGCTTCATTGACCATCGAGAACACCAGGCGCTCGACAATTTCCTGATCGCTGATCTTGCGCCGCTCGATACCCAAATCGGCCGAGTGATGAACAATCATATCGTTGACCACTTGTGCTGGGTATGCCTTGCGGTCGCCGGCTTTATAGTCATACCAGCCAGCCTGTGTTTTCTGGCCGAAACGTCCCATTTCGCACAGCAGATCGGCGGTTTTGGAGTAACTGATATCCGGTTTGTCGATATATCTGCGCTTGCGGATATACCAGCCGATATCGTTGCCGGCCAGGTCACCCATGCGAAACGGCCCCATTGCGAAGCCGAATTTTTCGACCGCTTTGTCGACCTGCTCCGGTAGGCAGCCTTCTTCTAGCAAAAAGCCAGCCTGGCGGCTGTATTGCTCGATCATGCGGTTACCGATGAAGCCGTCGCAGACACCGGAAACGACACCGGTTTTCTTGATTTTTTTCGCTAATCCCATGACGGTGGCTAGCACATCTTTGCCGGTTTTCGCGCCGCGCACGATTTCCAGCAACTTCATCACATTGGCCGGACTGAAAAAGTGGGTGCCGATCACGTCTTGCGGTCGCTGCGTAAAACTGGCGATGCGGTTTATGTCCAGCGTTGAGGTATTGGTGGCCAGAATGGCGCCCTGCTTCATTACTGCATCGAGCTTTTTGAACACGGTTTCTTTCACGCCCATGTCCTCGAACACTGCCTCGATCACGATATCGGCTTGGCCAATTTCCTCATAGGATAACGTGCCTTTTATCAGATGGATGCGCTGTGCGCATTTCTCGGGCGAAAGTTTGCCCTTCTTCATCGTATTTTCGTAATTCTTGCGAATCGTGGCTAATCCCTTGTCCAGCGCTTCCTGCTGCATTTCGAGAATCGTCACGGGGATGCCGGCATTGGCAAAATTCATCGCAATGCCGCCGCCCATGGTGCCGGCACCGACCACGGCGACCGAATGGATCGTGCGCACTGGCGTGTCAGCAGGTATATCGGCAATCTTGCTGGCGGCACGTTCGCTGAAGAATGCATGACGCAACGCTTTGGATTCAGTGGTTTGTATCAGCGCCATGAACAGGTCGCGCTCGAACTTAAGGCCATCTTCGAACCGCATGGTCACTGCTGCGGCCACCGCATCCACGCATTTCAACGGGGCTGGGAACGGACCTGCCATCGCCTTGACCGTATTGCGCGAGAACTGGAAAAACGCTTCATGGTTGGGATAATCGATGTTAATGTCGCGTACTTTCGGCAGCGGGCGCACCGCTGCCACGCTGGCGGCAAAAGCCAGTGCGCCCTGCATCAAATCGCCTTCAATGATTTGATTGAACAAGCCCGTTTGTGCCAGCTTTTCCGACGCAACAGGAGTCCCGGATACGATCATGTTCAAGGCCAGTTCGACCCCGACCGCACGCGGTAGCCGCTGGGTACCACCGGCACCGGGCAACAACCCAAGCTTGACTTCAGGCAAGGCGATTTGCGCACCGGGCGCTGCTACCCGATAGTGGCAAGCCAGCGACAACTCCAACCCACCGCCCATGCACACCGAATGTATTGCCGCTACCACCGGCTTGGTGGAATTTTCGACCACATTGATAACGGTATGCAAGGAAGGCTCAGCCAGCGCTTTGGGCGAATTGAACTCCTTGATGTCGGCGCCGCCGGAGAAGGCTTTGCCGGCGCCGGTAATCACCACCGCCTTGACGGCATCGTCCGCCAGCGCTTTTTTTATCCCATCAACCAGCGCGTTGCGGGTCGATAATCCCAAACCATTTACTGGGGGATTGTTCAGAGTAATGACGGCGACAGCGCCCTTGACTTGATATTCGGCAGTCATAACTGCTCCTTTAGGTTGAGGTTGTCTCACATTGTTGAATGGTTGAAATGCGGCTGTTGGAAACGAGTATTTTGACTATATCCAAGCATTTGACTATACCGTAAAAAGAACGATCGTATTATTTTAAGTTTAAAAAAAACCGATGCAAAAATGCATCGGCGATTGTCTTGAGATTACCTGGTACTTCAGTACCTGATCATTTGTTTTTCAGCCGTACTAATATGCTGCGCCGCTGGTCATCAGCATAGGCATAATCTACCCGGCCGGCAGTGATTTTCCCCATCAACAGCATATTTTGCGTGATTGCATCATGGTCGAGGCTGGAAAACGGTTTGGTATAGTTGGTGATCGCGCCTTGATAGCGTCTTTTCAGATTTTCAAAGGCTTCCTTGATTTTCACTCCCTCGGTTGAATCCGCTTGGATTATTGCCAGATACAGCAAATGCATGCCGTCGTAGCCCTGAGCCGCGCTCATTGGTGAAGGAATGGTTTGGATCTTGAATGCGCGCTGATAAGCTAGCAAAAAGCTGTTTTTGCTGGTCGAACCGGCATCTTGAATGAAGGTTTGCGGCATCAGTGCGCCCTCGCCTGCTTTGCCAGCGGCATCAATGAAATTACGCATTGAAAATGTCCAGCTACCCATCAATGGCGCTTTCCATCCCTGTTGCTCGCGGTTTTTTGCAATGATCGCCATTTCCGGCCCGATTCCCCACACTACCACGGCTTGGGCCGCACTTTCTTTGGCACGTTGCACTTGCGCGCTCATATCCTGATCGCCGATATTGAAACGTTCTTTGGACAGCAAGGCTATGCCAGCTACATTACTGTGCTGTTCAAAGGCTTTAAGCCCAGCTTCGCCGTATGCGGTCGTATCGGTCATCACCGCAACATTTGTCAAACCACGCCGCTTGAGTTCGGCTACCAGAGCTTTAGCTTCTAGATCGATGGTGAGAGAAATGCGGAAAATATAGTTTTCCGCTGCCGCCGGAGGCGCGTATTTTTTGGTGAGCGAGGTGCCGGTGCTAACAGTGATAAGCAGTGGGATTTTGGCTGCTTGATAGGCATCGATGGAAGCCAGGCCGACACCGGTATTGACGATGCCGATCGCTGCAACGACTTTTTGCTGGACGAATTCTTGCGCAATTTTCGCCCCAACTTCATTTTTTGCCTCATCGTCTCGTTCGATCAGTGCGATCTTCCTGCCCTTGATGCCACCGATATGATTGATTTCATCGACGGCCAGTCGAATTCCATTAAGCATGCTCAAGCCCATCGGGCTGGAACCACCTGTAAATGGGCCGGAAACGCCAATCTTGAGCGGCGCCGTGGGTTTTTCCTGTGCTTGCGAAGGCGATGCAATAGCGGAAAAGGCGCACAACAATACGACAGCTGGTACAACTTTGCGCCACATATTAGTCTCCACAAAGAATTTTAGTGGAGTGATTCTAATCCTGAAAACCTGTTAATCGGCAACATTTCGAATGTAAAAAATCATTGAATGGGATCTCACGCCATGCGTTTCTGGTTAAACTTCCAGCCACTCCTTGCGAATTGCGGCGTCAATGCGCAATTGCTGCGGTGTGCCCTCGAATACGATGCTGCCGTGGCCCATTACATATACGCGTTGCGAAATTTCCAATGCAATCGCCAGTTTTTGTTCGACCAATAGAATCGAAATGCCCCGCTCTTGCAATGTTTTCAAATATTCGGCCACCAGATCGATAATTTTGGGTGCCAGACCTTCGGTCGGTTCATCGATCATGATCAGCTCGGGGTCGCCCATCAAGGTGCGGCACAACGTCAACATTTGCTGCTCGCCGCCCGACAGTACGCCGGCGGCCACATGCCGCCGCTCTTTAAGTCTAGGAAACATTTGGTACATGTCGTCAAATGTCCAGCGCGAGATTTGGCCTTTTACCTTGCTTTTTTTCTGGCCCAGCAGCAGATTTTGCTCCACCGTCAGGGTTGGAAAGATATCGCGATTTTCCGGCACGTAGCCGAGACCTTTGTGGGCGATCTGAAAAGCTTTCAGGCCGATCAATTCTTCTCTCTTGAAAAGTATCGAACCGGTGGCATCGACCTGCCCCATCGCCGCCTTAACGGTGGTCGAGCGCCCGACGCCGTTACGCCCGAGCAAGCTGACGATCTCACCTTTTGCGACGGTAAGGTTAACTCCGTTCAAGACGTGGCTCTTGCCGTAAAAAGCGTGCAAATCCCTGATTTCGAGCAGTGCCGTCATGTCGCCACCTCCTGTGGTGCATGATTGCCCAGATACGCTTGCTGCACCTGGCTATTGCCGCGAATATTAGCTGGAGTATCGCAAGCGATTATTTCGCCATACACCAGAACCGCGATTTGGTCCGCCAGGCCGAACACCACACTCATGTCGTGTTCGACCATCAACAAGGTTTTGCCGACTGTTACTTTGCGGATCAGTTCCACCGCCGCATCGGATTCGGAGCGGCTCATGCCGGCAGTGGGTTCATCGAGCAGGATGACATCGGCGCCACCGGCAATGGTGATGCCGATTTCCAGCGCGCGCTGTTCGGCATAAGTCAATACGCCGGCCATCACGTCACGCCGTCGGGTCAGGCCAATATCAACCATGACCTTTTCGGCACACTCCTGTGCATCTTTCAGGCCATTCAAGCGGTGCCAAAATGAGTATTTATAGCCGAGCGACCAAAGCACCGCACAGCGCAGGTTTTCAAATAGCGTCAAGCGATGGAAAATATTTGTAATCTGAAAGCTGCGCGACAGGCCCAGCCGATTGATCTGAAACGGCTTGAGCCCGGCAATGCTACGGCCATTGAGCAGAATCGCGCCGGAACTCAGCGGGAAACGTCCTGAAATCAGATTGAACAGCGTCGATTTGCCTGCACCATTAGGGCCGATCACTGCAAACCGCACGCCTTTCGGTACCTGCAAACTGGCGCCGCGAATAATTTCTGATTTACCAAAATTCTTCCGCACGCTCTTCAGTTCGAGAGAAAAGTTGCTCATGAGGATGCGCCCGCAATACATTGAATTTCCGTATTCACTGCATCCCATACTTGCTGAAATGCCGGACGGGTGCGATGTATTCCCAGACAACCCAGTGCGAACAGGATGGCAGCCACCGTCCAGCTGGGGGCTGCCAAGGTATCGACAGCTAAACCGAACAATCGCATCTCGCTGCCGTTGACCAATTCGAGACTCAGGTGATATAGCATTTCGATGGCGATCACAACGCCGCAGAAGGCCACCAGAAAGGCCGCGCACACTGCCGCCAGAGAGCGCCAGACGCGGCCAAACTTGCCGTATTTCACCAGCCGTAAATTCAACATTAGCAAGCTGGCGATGCCGCCCGGCGCATACATCACGATGATGATGAAAAATGCACCCAGGTACAACTGCCAGGCCTTGGTGAAATCCGATAGCAAGACTGTCAAAAACACACCGACAACAGCGCCCAGCATCGGGCCGAAAAAGAAGCCGACACCGCCGATAAAAGTAAATAACAGGATGGCCCCCGAGCGCAGCGCGCTGACGTTCTCGGCGCTGACGATTTCAAAGCTGATGGCTGACAAACCGCCCGCTATGCCGGCAAAGAAGGCCGACAGAATCAAGGTCAAGTAGCGCACCCAATGGGTGTTGTAGCCAATGAATTCAACCCGTTCCGGGTTGTCGCGCACCGCATTGATAATCCTGCCAAGCGGCGTTTGGGTAAATGCGTACATGCCGATGGTGCTAACGAACAACCAGAACGCAATCAGGTAATAGACTTGAATTTGGGGACCGTAAGTGATGCCCAGGAAAGCTTGCCCGACTACCCGATTGGCCGAGACACCGCCTTCGCCGCCGAAAAATTCCGGGAACATCAGCGAGCACGCAAATACCAACTCGACAATGCCTAAAGTAATCATGGCAAAGGTAGTGCCCGATCTTTTTGTGGTGATATAGCCTAATAGCACGCCGAACAGCATGCCGGCAAAACCGCCCACCAAAGGAATCAGGGTAATCGGAATCGGCACACTACCGTCTGAAGCTAGATTGATGGCATGAATCGCACAAAATGCGCCCAGGCCAGAGTACACCGCGTGACCGAACGACAGCATGCCGCCCTGTCCCAGCAGCATGTTGTAGGACAGGCCGAAAATCATGATAGTGCCCATCTGGGTCAGCACCGATAGCGCAGCGCCTTGATTGAAAATGACCGGCGCGATGATCAAAATCAGCGCAAATACACTCCAGATAATCCAGCGGCTCAGGTTCAACGGGGTAAATTTCATATTAGTCGTCATGGTAGTTGTCATGGCTATGACATTAGCCTTCTCGCGTACCCATCAAGCCCTTCGGCCTGAAGATCAGAATCAGCACCAGGAACAGGTATGGCAAGATCGGCGCGACTTGCGCAATCGTCAACCGCAGCACCGGGTAACCAAAGGTTTGTGCGCTGATGTGCGCGCCGAACGCACTCAATACGCTCATGATTGAATAATCCAGCGCTACCGCAAAGGTTTGCAGAATACCGATCAATAGCGACGCCAGCAGCGCGCCGGCCACCGATCCCATGCCGCCGACCACTACTACGACAAAAATGATGCTGCCCACCGCATGCGCCATATTCGGCTCGGTGACGAAGGCATTGCCGCCGACCACGCCAGCCAGACCGGCCAGCGCGCAGCCGCCGCCGAACACCAGCATGAATACGCGCGGCACGTTGTGCCCCAGCGCTTCGACTGCATCGGGATGGGTCAGCGCAGCCTGGATTACCAGGCCGATACGGGTACGCGTGAGCATCAGATACATCGACAGCAGCATCAGCAAGGCAATCAGCATGATGAAGCCGCGATAGATGGGAAAAGTGGTTGTGTACAAGGTAAATAAGGGGCCATCCAGCTCGGGTGGAATTGGGTACGGCACTGCCGCGCGGCCCCAGATCAGCTGCACCAGTTCGACGATCATGTACGACAAGCCGAAGGTGAATAACAGTTCAGGAATGTGTCCGTATTTATGCACTTTACGCAAACCATAGCGCTCGACGACGGCTCCCAGTATGCCCACCAGCAAGGGTGCGATAAACAAAGCCGGCCAAAATCCCAATTGGCTACTGATGCTGTAGGCAAAATAAGCGCCAACCATGTAGAAACTGGCATGGGCAAAGTTGAGTACGCCCATCATGCTTAGAATTAGGGTCAAACCGGATGAAAGCATGAACAGCAAAAGCCCATAGCTCAAGCCGTTTAGCATAGTAATTAGCGTGAACTCCACGATGCGCAACCTCAGTTTTATATTTTTACCGGAATATGGCTTGCGCAGGCCAGCCGCCATGCCGATGCAAATTGCAGTACTGCGCATCGGCATGGCGCACCTTACCGTGTCCTTGCCTGACTGAACGTAACTTAGCGCAAACCCCCTGCTGTGAAGTGGTTATCTGGTCGGGCGCTTCATCTGGCAGGAGGTTGGTTGTGCTGCCAGGTAGGTATCGATTTTTTGCTCGGTCTTCCAGCCAAAACCGGTATTTTCCTGGTCGTATTTGACTGTCTTGCCATCCACTTTGGCCCAAGTCGATATATACAGCGGTTGTTGAAGCTGGTGGTCGGACTTACGCATTTCCACTTCGCCATTCAGGCTTTTGATTTTCATGCCTTCCATCGCAAAGGCAACCTTGATCGGATCGGCGGATTTAGCTTCTTTGATGGCTTTGGACAGCATCGACACTGCGGTGTAAGTCGCCATCACATAAAAGTCATCGTTGTATTTTTTCTTGAAGGCGGCAGCGATTTCCTTGCCGGAAAATGTCTCGTTGTTGGGTGTCCAGTAGGCGACCTGCTTGACGCGATCGCCGCCGGCGGCACCCATTGCCGTTGGGACCCCGGTTGTGCCGCCGTAATAAGTATAGAAGTTGGCTTTCAAATCCGCATCTTTGGCAGCCTTGATCAGCAGAGCAAGATCGGCGCCCCAATTGCCGGTAATCACTGTGTCGGCGCCAGAAGCCTTGATCTTGGCGATATATGGCGAAAAATCCTTGACTTGCGCAATCGGATGCAAGTCGTCGCCGACGATTTTGATATCGGGGCGTTTGCGCTTCAAATACTCCTTGGCGGCTCTTGCGACTTGATGGCCGTGGGAATAATTCTGCCCGATGATATAGACATTTTTGATACCGGCATCTTTTGCCAGGAAACTTGTTAGAGCCTCCATTTTCATGTCGGAGTTGGCATCGAAACGAAAATGCCAGAAGCTGCATTTACTATTGGTCAGATCGGGATCGATTGCCGAATGGTTGATAAACACGATTTCTTTGCCGGGGTTGCGCTCATTGTGCTTGTTGATAGCGTCGATCAAGGCTAGCGCCACGCCGGAACCGTTACCCTGGGCGATATAGTGATAACCCTGATCGATGGCAGACTTCAATTGCGTCAGCGATTCTTGCGGGCTGCCCTTGTTGTCGAAGCCGACAAATTCGATGGTGTTGTCTCCCGCCCACTTTTCCTTGGCGGACATTTCGGCAAACATTTGATAGCTTCTCAACTGGTTTTGACCAATCGGCGCAAAGGCGCCGGACAAGGTTTCGATGAACGCCACCTTGACATTTTCGGCGGACGCCATCGGGTTGGCAAAGGCGGCTGCCAAGGATAAAGCCAGTACTGAAGTGCGAAGCTTGATCGTCATTTGTCTCTTCCTAATCGATGTTTTATGGGCACTACTGGAAAACCGACAGTCTTGTGCTGCTTTATCCTCACGCAATCGGTAATTTGTGGTCTTTGAACTGTTCCCGCATCTTGTTCTTCAGAATTTTCCCAGTGGCGCCGATCGGTAGCGCTTCGACAAAGGCAATATCGTCAGGAGTCCACCATTTGGCGATCTTGCCGTCATAAAACTGGATCAATTCTTCCTTGCTGACTTCCGCGCCTGGTTTTTTTACCACCACCAGCAAAGGGCGCTCATCCCATTTTGGATGCAGCACGCCGATGCATGCTGCTTGCTGGACTGCGGGATGCGACATAGCGATGTTTTCCAGTTCGATGGTGCTAATCCATTCGCCGCCGGACTTGATCACATCCTTGCTACGGTCGGTAATCTGCATGTAACCATCGGCATCGATGGTGGCCACGTCGCCGGTCGGAAACCAGCCGTCTTCCAGCACATCGCCGCCTTCATCTTTGAAATAACTGCTAATGACCCACGGCCCCTTGACCAACAGATTGCCGTAGGTTTTGCCATCCCACGGCAATTCGCGGCCATCGTCACCGACGATTTTCATGTCCACGCCAAAAATCACATGGCCCTGTTTTTCCAGAATTGCCTGCTTGGCATCTTCCGGCAAGGCAGCCTGCCGCACCGATAGCGTGCAGGCGGTGCCGAGCGGCGACATTTCGGTCATGCCCCAGGCATGTACCACCTCGATTCCATATTGATGGCGCAAGGTTTTCATCATCGACGGCGGGCAGGCGGAGCCGCCAATCACGGTGCGCTTGAAGCTGGAGAATGTCAGATTGTTTTGCGCCACATAGGTCAGTAAACCCATCCAGATGGTCGGCACGCCGGCAGAGAATGTCACCTGTTCCTGCTCGAACAATTCATACAGCGATTTGCCATCCATTGCAGGGCCGGGAAACACCATTTTCGCGCCGACCAGCGGCACCGAATACGGCAAGCCCCAGGCATTGACGTGAAACATCGGCACCACCGGCAATACAGTGTCGCGCGCAGAAACATTCAAGCCGTCCGGCATCGCCGAGGCGTAGGAATGCAATAACGTGGAACGATGCGAATACAACGCGCCCTTCGGATGACCGGTGGTGCCGGAGGTATAGCACAGGCTGGAAGCGGAGTTCTCGTCGAACTGCGGCCATTCGTAATCGTCGGAGCTGGCGGCGATCAATTCCTCGTAGCACAGCAAATTGTCTAACTTGCTGGCTGCGGGCATGTGTTCGCGGCCGCACAGCATCACGAAACCTTTGACCGTACTGCAGTGCGGTGCAATCGCTTCGATAATTGGCAGGAAATTCATGTCGAACAGCACATATTGGTCTTCTGCATGGTTGACCATGTAAGCGATCTGCTCCGGGAACAGGCGCGGGTTAATCGTATGCAATACCGCACCAGAGCCCGAAACAGCGTAATAAGCTTCCAGATGGCGATACCCGTTCCAGGCGATACTCGCTACCCGGTCGCCCATTTTGATACCCATATTAGCTAGCGCCTTGGCCAGTTGACGCGATCGTTTGTGACAATCGGTATAGGTGTATCGATGGATATCCCCCTCGACCCGGCGCGAAACAATCTCGCTTTTGCCATAATAACGATCGGCATGCCGGATGATGTTGGAGATTAACAAAGGCTGGCTCATCATTTGCCCCATCAGCGGGCTTTCTGGATACTGCGGCATGGAATCTCCTGAGTTAAAGCAAACGGGTTTGGATTAATTATTCGGTTGTAGATTTTCGAACGAGCGTGCTAAAAGTGTCAATCACTTTCTGTTGTGCAAAGCAGCATGAATATCAGTACGACCGGCCCATCATCACCCCTATCAATAATAGATTTAATATGGAGTATATAATTTAATGGCATATTTTCCGCATATATTTATTGTATATATTAAAAATACATTATGCAGTATATAAATATATCAAATATATGCCCAAATGTTGAAGATACGAATCGGCGTCAAAATGCACGATCTTGCGGATAGTGTGATACTGCCGGAAAACACAGACAAACATTTGGCATAGACAGGATTAATCGACATGAACGGCCCCATTTCGCTCAAACGCGGGTATCGAACCGATGCCTTGCCGCTTGGCAATTCATTCGCAGCATTGCCGCCGGCTTTTTTTACCAGGCTGATGCCAACGCCGCTGCCCGCGCCTTATCTGGTCGGCGCCAGTGCTTCTGCCGCGCAATTAATCGGGCTTGCACCGGACGAATTCACCACTCGTGAATTCATTGAAACCTTTACCGGTAACCGCACGCCAGAAAGCGCGGTACCGGTGGCGGCAGTGTATTCCGGCCACCAGTTTGGAGTTTGGGCCGGGCAACTCGGCGACGGCCGCGCGATTCTGCTGGGCGAAGTGCCGGATTGCAGCGACTCCGGCAATATTTGGCAAGAGCTGCAACTTAAAGGTGCAGGTCTTACGCCCTACTCCCGCATGGGCGACGGGCGAGCGGTGCTGCGTTCCTCTATCCGCGAATTTCTGTGCTCGGAAGCGATGCACGGGCTGGGCATTCCAACCTCTCGCGCGCTCTGCGTGACCGGTTCAGACCAATACGTCATGCGCGAGACGCCCGAAACCGCTGCGGTGCTTACTCGCATGGCACCCACTTTTGTGCGTTTCGGCTCCTTCGAGCACTGGTTTTACAACGATAAAATGGAAGAACTGCGAACGCTGGCCGATTACGTCATCGACCGTTTCTATTCAACATTACGTGCTACCGACAATCCGTACCAAGCCTTATTACAGGAGATAACGCAGCGCAGTGCGCACCTGATGGCCCATTGGCAAAGCGTCGGCTTCATGCACGGCGTCATGAATACCGACAATATGTCGATACTCGGCTTAACGCTCGATTATGGCCCGTTCGGCTTCATGGAAGCTTTCGACCCCCAACATATCTGTAACCACACCGACCGCCAGGGCCGCTATTCTTACCGTATGCAGCCGCAAATGGCCGAGTGGAATTGCTATGCGCTGGGGCAAGCGCTGCTACCGCTGATTGGCAGCGTCGAGGCGACGCGGGCCGCGCTGGAACCGTTTCAGGCGCATTACCTTGCCAGTCTCGATATCCTGTTGCACGCCAAACTCGGCCTGGTCAGCACGCAACCGTCGGATCAACTGCTGTTCGATGCGATGTTTGGTTTGATGGAAGCTAATCATGTCGATTTCACGCTGTTTTTCCGCCTTTTATGTGATTTACAGATGGATGGCGACGGCCAAGCTGCGTCGCTACGCGATCTGTTTATCGACCGCGCCGCTTTTGATGCTTGGGCCACGCAATACCGCAGCCGTTTGCGGCAGGAGAATAGTTCCGACCTCCAGCGTAGGCTTGCAATGCAGGCAGTAAACCCCAAGTATGTGCTGCGTAATTACCTGGCGCAGGTTGCCATCGAAAAAGCGCAAAATAAAGATTTTTCGGAAGTTGCCAAGCTTTTGGCAATTCTCGAAAAACCGTTTGACGAACAACCGGAGTATGTCGCTTACGCTGAATTGCCGCCCGACTGGGCAAGTCGGCTGGAAGTGAGTTGCTCATCCTAGGAGGCACGATGAATTCACCTAAAGTCACCAAAACAGAGTCCGAATGGCAGTCACTGCTTGATCCATTCGATTATGAAGTCACCCGCCACGCGGCCACCGAACCCGCCTTCAGCGGCCGCTTCTGGGATCACCAGGAAGCCGGTACTTATACTTGCGTATGCTGCAATACGCCGTTGTTCGAATCGGACACCAAATTCGACTCCGGTTGCGGCTGGCCGAGTTATTTCAAGGCAATCAATCCAGACAATGTTTCCGAGCATGTGGACCGCAGCCGCGGCATGATACGTACTGAAATTTTATGCAATGTATGCGATGCCCATCTGGGACACGTGTTCCCGGACGGGCCGCCGCCGACCGGTTTGCGTTATTGCATTAATTCAGCTTCAATGCGATTCGAGCCAAAAACTTAGTTCTCAAGAAAAATTAACCAATGAAATTTTTATTCGATTTGCTTCCGGTCATCATCTTCTTTGTCGTATTCAAATGGGGCGAAGGCCATGCCGACTCGGCGCAGGCGTTGGTATCCCATTATTTTTCCGGACTTATTTCCGGCGGCGCTATTACTGCCAGCCAAGCGCCAATTCTGCTCGCTACCGTCGTCATGATTGTCGTGAGTGTTGCGCAAATCGGCTATTTGTTGTCGCGCGGCAAAAAAGTCGATCCGATGCTGTGGGTATCGCTATTGATTGTCGGCATATTCGGCGGCGCCACCATCTATTTCCATAACGAGAATTTCATCAAGTGGAAACCGACCGTGCTGTACTGGTGTTTCGGCGCAGCGCTGTTGGGCGGCCAGATATTCATGCGCAAAAATCTGATTCGCTCCATGATGGAGCAACAGATAAAGCTCCCCGATATCATTTGGCAGCGGCTGAACCTGGCCTGGAGCGCATTCTTTCTGGCAATGGGTGTTCTCAACTTGTATGTCGCGTTTAATTTCCCCACTGCGACTTGGGTCAATTTCAAGCTTTTCGGCGGCATGGGCTTGATGTTCGCTTTCATCGTTGCGCAAAGCTTGTTCTTGTCCAAATACATGAAAGATTCGACATGAACGCGCGTGTTGATGCAATCCGCAACCAGTTAATTGCAACTTTTGATCCGACCGAATGTCAATTAACAGATGATTCAGCTCATCATGCCGGCCATGCCGGCGCAGCCTCCGGCGGTGGACACTACATGCTACGCATCGTATCGCGCCATTTTGAGGGGCAAAGCCGTCTTAGTCGGCATCGGCTGGTGTATGATTCTTTGCAAGATTTGATGCACTCAGACATTCATGCCTTGGCCATCACGGCTTTGGCACCGTCCGAAATACAATAAATTCATTTTTTTGTACTTTTCTTTACTCCCCATCTTAGGAATCAATGATGACTTTAAAACCTTCCCGTTTGCTGGTGATATTTTTTACAGCCGCTGCCCTGCCTGTAATGGCACAAAACCTTGCAATAGTAAATGGCAAGAAAATTCCTTCCTCGCGGGTTGACTTGATGGCCAAGCAACTGGCGTCGCAAGGCCAGCAAGATTCGCCGCAGTTGCGCGCGATGATCAAGGAAGAATTGATCAACCGGGAAATCCTGATTCAGGAAGCCGACAAACGCGGCTTGGGCATGAGTGCCGATATCAAGAATCAAGTTGAAATCGCCCGTCAATCGATTGTGATTCGTGCTTTAGTGGCAGACGTGGTCAAGAAAAATCCAGTCAGCGACGCCGATATCAAAGCGGAATACGACAAGTTCAAGGTTCAGGCCGGCGACAAGGAATACCACGCGCGCCATATCCTGGTTGAAAAAGAAGACGACGCGAAAGCAATCATCGCGAAGCTTAAGGCTGGCGCCAAATTTGAAGACCTGGCCAAACAATCGAAAGATCCCGGCTCGGCAGCTAATGGCGGCGATCTCGACTGGGCCGCCCCTGCCGCCTATGTAAAACCGTTCTCCGACGCGATGATCGCGCTGCAAAAAGGCCAGGTCACTGAAGCGCCGGTCAAGAGCCAGTTCGGCTATCACGTCATTAAGCTCGAAGATGTTCGGGCGGCAAAAGTGCCGACGCTGGAAGAAGTCAAACCGCAAATTGCGGAAAAACTGCAACAACAGAAACTGCAGGAGTTCCAGCAGGGATTACGTAAAAAAGCAAAAGTGGAATGAATCCTGGTTAATCCAGGTTAATCCCAGTTTTCGGATTACATTAAAAAAAGCGTTCTTTATGAGCGCTTTTTTATTATCGCAAGCTACTAAGGACTAAAAATTACCCAACCCATTTACGCGCATTGCGGAACATGCGCATCCACGGCGAATCGTCACCCAAGGATTCAGGATGCCAGGATTGCTGCACCGAGCGGAACACGCGTTCGGCGTGCGGCATCCACACGGTAAACCGGCCGTCCGGTGTCGTCACTGCGGTAATCCCTTGCGGTGAGCCATTCGGATTGTACGGATAGCCTTCGGTCACGTGACCCTGGTTATCGACGAAACGCATGGCAACCAGCGCTTGATCGATATCGCCAGTCAAGGCGAAATCCGCATAGCCTTCGCCGTGCGCAACCGCAATCGGGGTTTGCGTGCCGGCCATGCCCTGAAGGAAGATCGATGGGGAATCCGCCACTTCGACCATCGCAAAGCGCGCCTCGAACTGTTCCGATTTGTTGCGCGTAAACTTGGGCCATGCCTGTGCGCCGGGGATGATGGATTTCAAACTGCTCATCATCTGGCAACCGTTGCAAATGCCGAGAGCAAAAGTATCGGTGCGCTGGAAGAATAGCGCAAATTGTTCGGCCAGTTTGGCATTGAAAAGTATGGTCTTGGCCCAGCCTTCGCCGGCGCCCAGCACATCGCCATAGGAAAAACCGCCGACCGCGATCAGGCCGATGAAGTCGTCGAGACGGGCGCGCCCGGTAATCAGATCGCTCATGTGTACATCGACCGCTGTAAAGCCGGATTTGTGCATCACATACGCGGTTTCCACATGCGAATTGACACCTTGCTCGCGCAGGATTGCCACGCGTGGCCTGACTCCGGTGGCGATATACGGTGCAGCGATATCTTGCTGCGGCTCGAACGTCAGTTTCGGCGTGATGCCGGGGTCTGTGATATCCAGAATGCGGTCGTATTCGGCATCGGCGCAGGCTGGATTGTCGCGCAAGCGGGCGATGCGCCAACTGGTTTCGCTCCATAAACGTTGCAACGCCACACGCGGTTGTTTGTAAATCGACTTGGCATCGCGCATGAATTCAATTACGTCCTGCACATGCGGCTTGCCGATGATGTTGCTGCAGGCACCCAGATTGTGAGTGCGCAGCACGTTCATTACGTCCGATTTTTGTTCCGCACGAACCTGAATCACTGCCCCCAGTTCTTCATTGAACAGTGCGCGCAGGGTCAGGTCGTTGCGGCGCTCTGCCACTTGGCCGGCCCAATCCTTGGCTTCGCCACTGTCGGTGGCATGCTCGCCTTCCAGCGTTAGCATATCCAGATTGATGGCTAAACCGCAGCGGCCGGCGAACGCCATTTCAGTCAGCGTAGCAAACAGGCCGCCGTCGGAACGGTCGTGATAAGCCAGCAGCTTACGTTCGGTATTGAGTTGCTGGATTGCAGCGAAAAATGCTTTCAGGTCGTCGGCGCTATCGATATCCGGCGTTTCGTTGCCGATCTGCTGCATGACTTGGGTTAGCGCAGAAGCGCCCATGCGGTTTTTGCCGCGGCCGAGATCGATCAGAATCAGCACGGTGTCGCCGGCATCGGTGCGGATTTGCGGCGTCAGCGACAGGCGCACGTCGTGTACCGGTGCAAAAGCGGTGACGATCAGCGACACCGGCGAGGTTACCGCTTTGGCAACGCCGTCGTCTTTCCAGGTGGTGCGCATCGATAGCGAATCCTTGCCGACCGGGATGCTGATGCCGAGCGCCGGACAGAGTTCCATGCCGACTGCCTTGACGGTATCGAACAAGGCAGCGTCCTGTCCCGCCTGACCGCAGGCGGCCATCCAATTGGCGGACAATTTGATGTCCGAAATATCCTTGATTGGTGCCGCGGCGATATTGGTGATCGCTTCGCCTACAGCCATGCGGCCGGAAGCGGCGGCGTTGATCGCAGCTAGCGGGGTGCGTTCCCCCATCGCCATCGCTTCACCGAGAAACCCTTCAAAACTCATCGCGGTGACAGCACAATCGGCTACCGGAACTTGCCACGGGCCAACCATCTGGTCGCGTACCGTCATCGCACCGACGCTGCGGTCGCCGATGGTGATCAGGAACGATTTGTCGGCTACCGCCGGCAGGCGTAACACGCGCTGCGACACTTCCAGCAAATCCATCCCAGTCAAATCGAGCGCTGGCAGATCTAGCGCGACATGGGTGGCGTCGCGATGCATTTTCGGCGGCTTGCCGAGCAATACGTCCATCGGCATATCAACCGGATTATTACCATGTTCAGGATCGATCACTTTCAGCTGACGCTCTTCAGTGGCGCTTCCAACCACTGCGAACAGGCACCGCTCGCGCTGGCACAGGTATTCGAACAAAGGTAGATTGTTGGGCGCGATGGCCAGCACATAACGCTCTTGCGATTCGTTGCTCCAAATTTCTTTCGGTGCCAGACCACTTTCTTCAAGAGGCACTTTGCGCAAATCGAAAATCGCGCCGCGCCTGGCGTCATTGGTAATCTCCGGGAACGCGTTCGACAAACCGCCAGCGCCGACATCGTGAATCGAAATAATCGGATTCTCGTCGCCCATCGCCCAGCAAGCGTTGATAACTTCCTGCGCGCGTCGTTCCATCTCTGGATTGCCGCGCTGCACCGAGTCGAAATCCAGATCGGCGGTGTTGGTGCCAGTTGCCATCGAGGATGCGGCGCTACCGCCCATGCCGATGCGCATGCCTGGGCCGCCCAATTGGATCAGGAGGCTACCGACCGGAATATCGTTCTTGTGCGTGTGCTGGTCGGCAATGCTGCCGATACCGCCGGCAATCATGATTGGCTTATGGTAGCCTAGCACACTGCCGCCGACGTTTTGCTGGTAAGTGCGGAAATAACCAGCCAGCGTCGGACGGCCAAATTCGTTGCTGAACGCGGCGCTTCCCAGCGGGCCTTCGACCATGATCTGCAACGGCGACGCGATCCGGTCCGGTTTGCCATACACACTGGCGTCGGTATTAGCATCCACGCCGGCTTGCGTCACATCGAGATTGTTTTCCCACGGCTGAACGGCATCCGGCAAATTCAAGTTGGAGACGGTAAAACCGCACAAACCAGCCTTTGGCTTGGAGCCGCGACCAGTCGCGCCTTCATCGCGGATTTCGCCACCGGCACCGGTAGAAGCTCCGGGGAAAGGCGAAATTGCAGTCGGATGGTTGTGCGTCTCAACCTTCATCAAGGTATGCGTCAATTCCACTGAACTCTCATACACGTTGCCCTTGGCCGCGCCGCGCTGGTAAAAGCGCGCAACTGCCGCCCCTTCCATGATGGAGGAATTGTCGCTATAGGCAACAATGGTGCCTTTCGGCTGCAGCAAATGGGTGTTCTTGATCATCGCAAACAGCGATTTATCTTGCACTTCGCCGTCAATGGTCCAATCGGCGTTAAATATTTTATGACGGCAATGTTCGCTATTGGCTTGCGCGAACATCATCAATTCAACGTCAGTCGGGTTGCGCTTGGCTTGCGTAAATGCGGCTAGCAGGTAATCGATTTCATCGTCGGACAAGGCCAGACCGAGATCGGTATTCGCTGCCACCAGGGCAGCTTTGCCGCCTGTCAGCATATCGATTGATTCCAGCGGTTTGGCTGCCAACTCGGTAAACAAACCGGCAGCATCGCTGGCCGAACGCAATACCATTTCAGTCATACGGTCATGCAGCAAGGCTGCAACCGCTTGCGCGGCCGTATCGGACAACTTCTTTACCCCGCCCAGCAAACCGGATTTCAACTGCACCCGGTACGCCACCCCACGTTCGATACGCTTGATATGCGCCATGCCACAGTTGTGCGCGATGTCGGTAGCTTTGCTAGCCCAAGCAGAAATAGTGCCAAAACGTGGGATAACGATGAATTCTTCGCTTTCTTTATCAGCCAAATGTGCGGCTGAAAAGGGTTCGCCATAGGTTAGCAAGGCTTGCAAACGGTTGGTGTCGTCTTGCGATACAGCCCGGACAGTAGCGACAAAATGGGTGAAGCGCCCGGTGATGGCGATAATATGAGCATCAACAGCGTGCAGTTGCGACAAAAGTCCTTGTGTGCGAAAAGCGGACAGTGCATTGGAACCGGGAAGAGTCAGCATAGGGAAGTTAGAGGAGATTTGATGCAATGAAGCCGCATAATTTAGGGATGCGGCATTATACCGTGACCTACTAAGCGAGACAGCTGACAAGACGGCGATCCGCAACCTGCGGGTTAGCTATGCATCAGGCTTGGACGATATCCGATTTAGACCCAACCATAGATAATTTTTTCCCATCTTATTGGTGTTCATTATTAAAATACTGGATAACGTATTTTTAAAAAATCTCAATATGCAAGCGGCAATCTATAGTTTTTTAGCCATACTCCATCTACATTGAATATCTAACACGCAGCTACAAGCTCCCAAGAAACTGTTCAAGACGTTAGTGTTCGGCTGCACGACATCCAGGTTGCGGCGCAATAATGCCCCAGTCAACAATCACTTGCGGTCCATCGGTTTTTTTGGTCCAGGGAAGCTGAATGGTTCCGCGCCAGGCAGCCTGATTCATCAGATCCACTACTTTTTCGTCTGTAACGTCAGCATCACTGGGGCTGCGGTTGATTGCAACCAGCATGCCGCACCGAGTGGCTTCAGCCGGTTGCACCCAGGGTGATTTGCTGAAATCGCCATTAATCAAGACCTGCACCTTGGGCCCGATGCGGGTCGCGATATTGCCGCCCAGCCAGGTGTCGGCGACCACCAGCACCAGCGGCGTGCGTACATGCTCTTGCCATTGGGCATGAACCTGGCGGGAGATTGCCTCGCCCGGAAATGTCGATCGGGTAGCGCGGCCAGTCATGTCGGAAAATGGTCCACGCGCCAGGTTATAGCCTATTGCCGTCAGAATCTGCAAAATGACGACAACTGTTATTGTCATACGTAAAATAACCGCATCATTTCCACTTTTTAATACCCAGAAAGCAAAAAAACCGAACAACAGAAAAAAAGTCGCTGCCCAATGCGCCACCAGCGGCGTCTTGAGCAGCGCGGAGACAAGTAGTGTCAATACCACAGGCCCCAGGCCGACGAACAGCAGAAAAAAACGGTCGGCAGCAGCACAATCAGCCACCATTTTGGTTTGATGCCTGACGGTCAATCCGGATTTTTCTTGCCGTGCCGCCCCTATGCGAATGAAGGCCAGGGCGAACCCGAGCGGCGCTAGTCGCCCGAGATTAGAGAGGCAGAAACTAATCAGAACCCCCATATATGCGCCATAGCTTTCGACTGGCGCCAGCGAATGGCTGGCGTATCCAAACGGGCCGGACATTTGCGTCAGCCATACCAAATGCGGTGTAACTAGAAAGGCGAAAACGAGCGTCGCCAGGGCGATGCCTTGCCAGACTCGCGCCCGGCGCAAGTGGCCGGCGACCAGAAGAAACAGGAAGAATGTGGCGAACTGGATCAGCGCGCTGTATTTGGTCAAGAACGCCAGACCGCAAAAAAACCCAAACCCAGCCCAGTCCCACAAGCTGTCATATCGCAGGGCGCGATAAAACATCCATATCGCGGCTGCGACCGACCAGAGCTGCATGGTGTTGTGGTTGTTCATCAAGCCGCCTACGGTAAAGTAACTTACCATCGAGACCAGCAGCGTCGCAATCAGAGCGCGGCGTTGCGTGGTCAACTCGCAACCGAGCTTCCAGACAAACCACAAAGAAAGTACGACACTGAGCTGCCCGGTAAAAAATGATAACCAGACCGGCCGCCCGAATACTGAAACCAGACCGTAAAGAATCCATGACGGTAGCGGCGGGTGCTTGTAATAACCCCACTCCAGTGCGCTAGCCCAAACGAACTGTTCCATGTTATCCACGTCCGGCGCGCGATGACTTAAGTTCGCTAATACAGTCCACATGAGTAAATGTCCCAACAGCAGCATCAAAACCAGCGGTGTCAGATTGGTGTCGTCGTGCAGGGGTTTGCGTCCGGTATTATCTTGTGCGGGCAATAACAATGAGGGTGTCTGAGGCGGCATAAACGTGAAAAACGGTTGCGGATTCGATGGAATAAAACGTGCGGACGGGCAAATGCCCTGTCGTGAGTGCCGAATTATATCTTCAGACTGCGGCTTGCACCGGTACTGCCTGAGTTTGCAGCTCACCAACAGTACAAGCCAACTGCCTGATTGATTGCGACATTCTGATCCGAAACTTCTTAGGAAATGAATTTATGAAGCGCGATTTAGGTAAAATCATGCACCTACAATGCGCATCAGCTGGTAATGCCGGCTTTTGTCTATTCGCCAAATCGGTATCAGGGTATCAAAAAAGGTTTTTTAAATATGCTAGCGCCGACCTCACTTCCCAAAAATCGTCCTGTTCATGCTTGTATTTCTTGCGTAATCCCCGTCTATAACGAGGCCGCGCATTTGGCTGCATTCCTGCAAAAACTGCAAGAGACTCTAGCGACATTTTCTGATTCATATGAAATCATTGTCGTCAACGATGGCAGCATAGACAACACTGAACAGGTGATCGCAGCATTGCTGGCTGACGCCAATGGCGGCTTGCGTTACATCAGTCTTTCACGCAACTTCGGCAAGGAAGCGGCGTTGTCGGCGGGAATCGACGCGGCACGTGGCGACGCGCTCATCCTGATGGATGCCGATTTTCAACACCCGCTGGAATTATTGCCAGAAATGGCGCGTTTGTGGATGAGCGGGATTGACATGGTGTATGGCGTCATTACCGATCGCAGCGAAGAATCGCGCCTGAAACGCTGGGGCACCGGTCTGTTTTACCATTTGTTGGAATCCGGCTCGCCGATCAACATCCCACGCAACGCCGGCGACTTTCGGTTGCTGGACAAGAGTGTGGTGCATGCCTTGCGTCAATTACCCGAACGCAACCGTTTCATGAAAGGATTGTATGCCTGGGTCGGATTCAGCAGTATCGCTCTGCCTTATGTCCCGAATGCGCGCGCCACAGGAATCTCCAGCTTCAGTTTACGCGGCCTCAGCGAGCTGGCACTAGCCGGCGTGACCGCTTTTACCACCTTGCCACTGCGGATCTGGAGCGCAATTGGTGTAGTGATCTCAATGTTGGCCATTTTTTATGCGCTCTGGATTATCGGTGAAGACGTCTTTATCGGCAATGATGTACCAGGCTGGGCCACTCTGGCTGCGGGTTTGATGTTTTTTTCCGGGATTCAGCTGATTTCCATCGGCGTCTTGGGAGAGTACCTGGGACGCGTGTATGACGAAGTCAAGCGCCGCCCGTTGTATATCGTCGCGCACGATATCGATAATGGCCCGGTAAAATCTTCCGCACGGCAGCAAGACGGCAACTAATGCGATTACTAGAGTTGTTTCGGCTATTGCGTTTTGGCGTGGTCGGCTTGCTTGCCGCTGTACTGCATTACTGGGTCGTCATCGGCCTGGTTGAGCTGCTGCGAATCCAGCCGTTGCAGGCAAACTTCGGCGGCTTTGCAGTCGCCTTCTGGGTCAGCTATTTCGGTCATCGCTACTGGACTTTTGCCAATCCCGATAACACCGGCGTTACGGCTTCCTTCATACGCTTTTTAGCAATTGCTGTATCCGGTTTTAGCCTGAATGAGTTGCTGTTTTACCTGTTCCTGCGCTACTTGGATCTGTCGTATTACGTCGCGCTGGGAATCGTGGTACTCATTGTTGCCGTGATGACGTATGTCCTGAGCCGCTGGTGGGCCTTTCGTTTGCAATCGATATCGCATGGATAACAGAAAAACGACCAGAGTTACCCTGTGTGCAGATGATTATGCCCAGAACGAAGGCATCGATCTTGCGGTACGCCAGCTGCTCGATATGGGCCGACTCAGCGCGGTTAGCTGCTTCAGCACTTCGCCGCGCTGGCAGGACGCAGCAGCTCCGGCATTACGCGAGCATATCGGTCAGGCGGATATGGGTCTGCACTTCAATTTAACCGAGGGTTTTGCCAAAACCAGCATGCCTGGCCTGCATGCTGTCATCTTGCGCAGTCTGTTGTGCTGCATCAATCCGACGCGCTTACGGCAAGAACTACAACGGCAATTAAGTGCATTTGAAGACGGCCTCGGTCAGCCACCCGACTTCATTGACGGCCATCAGCATGTGCATCAATTGCCAGGCGTGCGGAAAATAGTACTGGATGTCATCCAGAATCGCTATCCGGGGCACCCTGTCTGGGTACGCAACACCGTGCCGGCCGATGCGCAATGGCGCGGCAAGGCCCTGATTCTGAAATATCTGGGCGGCAGCGCACTTGCCGTCGATTTGCAAGCCGCCCGTATCATAAGTAATAACGGCTTTGGTGGCGTGTATGGCTTTGACCAGGAAGATTATGCCGCCTGCTTCAAAACTTGGCTGGAAGCAGCCACAGAGGGCATGTTGATCATGTGCCACCCTGGTACTGCACCATATCCGAACGATGCAATTGCCCGGCAACGCGTAATCGAATATCTCTTTTTCCGTTCGCAGCAGTGCGGCGACATGCTCGATGCTGCCGGCGTCAAACTGGCGCGCCTGTCTCAAATCGCTATGGCAAACTAGAAGCAGCCCAGATTAGCGTGGCAACCTTGAAATAATGTGAATAAATCCGAAAGATTTGCGGCAAGGCAATACTAAAGTAACCGGCAACCGTTACATTCATTGCCCATAGGGTGCTCGTAACAGCGGGCGCGACAGTACATTGCCGGCTTTCTGGCACAGAGGATTAGGTTCGAAATTGGTACAAAAGCAAATAGCAGTTATCGGAGGCGGCGTCATCGGTGTTTCCACCGCGTATTTTCTGGCTGCGGCAGGACATCAAGTAGTCGTGATCGAACGTCGCGGCAATGTCGCCGAAGAAGCCAGTTTTGGCGATGCAGGCGTGATGGCGCCCGGTTACGTGACGCCGTGGGCCAGACCCGGCATGCCCAAACATTTGCTGGCCTATCTGTTTAAACAGGAAACGCCGTTGATGTTGCCGCGCAAAATGGACCCGGCCTTGTGGCGCTGGATTCGACTGTGGCTTTCCGAATGCGAACTGGAAAATTTTTGCACCAATATGCATCGCATGCAGCGCCTTATCGCCTACAGCAGCGACACCTTGCTGCAAATGGAGCGGCAGTTGCAATTGCAAGACTTGCCGATCGACAAAAAAACGCAGGGCTACCTGCAACTATTCCGCACCGCGCAAGATGTGGCGCTCGCCGAGCCCGCGCTTGCTATCTTGGCCGAACTGAATAGCGCACACCGCTTGCTCGATACCGATGCGGTACGCCAGCTGGAGCCTGCCCTGGCATCACAGACCGCATTGGCTGGTGGGTTGTACCTGCCTCATTCAACAACAGCCAACTGCTCTTTGTTTACCAAGCAACTCAAGCAGATTGCAATGTCGATGGGAGTGGAGTTCATTTTTGGCAATAGCGTCAGCACAATCACCCAAAAAAACAATCAGCTTGCGCTGGAAATCGGCGAGACTTCTTTTTCGGCTGACGCCATCGTGCTGGCAGCGGGCGCAGAAAGCGCCCGGATGCTCAAGAATCTCGGCATCAATACCCCGCTTTTTTCCGTCAAAAGCTTTGCCGCAACAGCAACCGTGAAAGACATGGATGCGGTGCCCATAGCCGCATTGATGGATGAAACCTATCGCGTTAGCATCACCCGCATGGGTAACCGAATTCGCTTGGCGGGAACTGCAGAGCTGGCTTCGCGCTCGGCAACAGTGCCCGAGGCCGCGCGACGTACTTTGCGCAAAATCGGCATTGACTGGTTTCCGCATGCCGCCAACTATAACAATGCGAATTTCTGGTGCGGCTTGCAAGCGACTTTGCCGGATGGCCCACCGCTCATTGGCACAACCCCGATCAGGAATCTATTCGTTAATATTGGACACGGCGCAAATGGCTGGGCAATGGCTGCAGGCACCGGAAAACTGGTAGCCGACATCGTTTCCGAGCGCGAACCGGAAATCGATCTGGACGGCTTGACACTGGCGCGTTATGGAGTGCGCAGTTTCTCCTGAACATGGTTGGCTATATTTAATTTTGAATATTGTTTGCACATTGCATGGTGACCGTGTTGAAGTGACCTTGCGTCAGGCGGCAAGTCGAGCACTTGTGCGCCGAAGCCGGAATTCCAAAATTCGGCACAAGCGAAAAAACCATTGATCAAACACGCCATTGGAATGACTCGCACAACGGGTTAGCCAGGCCATCCTGCAGCATATGAAACTGGAAAATGGCAAGACCTTGTTTGTGATTTACTCCGCCAATGCCAATCCGTTTTCACTATTGGTCAGCATGACAAGGCCGTTTCCGTTCCACACCTATGTAATGACGAATGTGCGATAGCCGGGATTACTTCTCCAATGCCAGAAGACATCGTTATCGCCACATTCAATCCCAGCCTAACGTGAGACGACCATGTTGTGCGCGCATCTTTAGGTGAATTATTATTTTCATTTTTTGTGGCCAGAAAACTTTTTTCAATTGCTGACAGTGGACTACTCCGGGCAGTTCGTCACTCTTGCTTTCATTCCATTTTGTATGTGGTCAATCCCATCTGCTGCACCGGCCGATTCCGAAAAAGTACAATACGTGCCACCTGGGCCCAAGATTTTGGTCATCTTTCGCCCATCTGCCAAAGTATAGGTCTCCGTCATTGTAGAGCGAGGTTTCGCTGCCGCAGCGAGCGCTTTCTCAAACTTCGATTGCGCGGTATTGGGCGTTGGTTCTGACAAGGATGGAAAGGCTTTACGCAGGTCGCGATCGATTTTCCCGATGTCACGCTTGGCATTCAGAATCATGCTGTCGACATGAATGGCTTCGGTTTCTGTTGCCGATGATGAATCCCTTTTCTCGGCAACCGGTGCGACGGTATTTTCCGGCACCACGGTTATTGATCGCGTTGGAGCACCGCTTGTTGCCGTTGATTGATTTTTTACAGCCTGCAATTGAGAGGTCTGTGGCATTTCAAGGGCTTGAATTTTTACGGATGCATTTTTATTTTTCTGTAGCGGGATGAGAAGCACCGTTAGTGCGTCAGGAGCAGATTTTAGTAAAGTCGAATTGTGGGTTACAGTCGGTAAAAAATAAATCACGAATATGTGAAGACAAATCGTTAAGGGCAAGGCAAATCGGCCTATTCCTTTTGTCCCTCTGTTGTAAGATTTTTCCACCAAGCGTAGTCACCTTTCCACCAATCGAAAATGGTGGGTATCTCTCGAAATACAAAAATCGTGTTAGGGCTGCGCCGAAGCCGGAATCGATCGATAGAGGGTTGGAACCAATACACCGAGGTGCTTGGCCAAGGCACCGACCAACTCGACCAGATTCTTGACAGATCGGCCGACGCGATCCAGTTTCCAGGTTGCTAAGGTATCACCTTCGTGGAGCACCTCCAGTGCTTTATTCAACCCTGGACGTTCGGCGCGGCTTCCACTGATCTTGTTATCGATTCGGGCGCTGCCATTTGGCATACACGCGACGACGTTGCAACAGCTTCAAGAACCATTTGGATAGCATCGGGAATACCCCCAGCAGTGCGAACGATATCAACAACCCTGGCGAAACAATGCCGGACAGGCTCTGCAATTGCGCCAGCTGGGTGCCGGCATTCACATACGCCAGCGTGCCGGCCAGCATGCCTACCTGACTGACCCAATAATAGCTTCTGATACGAATTTTTGTTAGCCCCATCAAGAGATTGATGAGAAAAAATGGAAACAGCGGCACCAGGCGCAGCGTGAACAGGTAGAACGCGCCGTCACGCGCCATGCCATCGTTAATGGCTTTTAGCCGGTCCCCGAAACGGTTTTGGATCGCATCGCGCAACAGATAACGGGAGGCCAGAAAAGCCAGCGTGGCGCCGATGCTGGCAGCGAACGAGACGATCACCGTGCCTGCCAGCAGGCCAAACAAGGCGCCTGCCGCGAGCGTCATTACCGCAGCGCCCGGCAGGGAAAGCGCGGTCGCCGCCACGTACAGTGCAAAGAAGGCGAACCCGACCGCCACGCTGCTTGTCCATGTTCGCCAGCGAATAACAGGGCATTGACGCAACCACTTCGACCCGGTGCTCAGCCAGAAACTCCACCAAATTTTCTTGATCCGGCTCGAACAGGATGGTCAGGCTGCAGCGGTCGAATACCTTGACGCCCAAGGCGCTCGCCGCCGGCACCAGTGGCCTGAAGCCCTGGTGCAGTTCCGGTGCGCGGCCGGTCAGGTCCAGCGTGTTGATACTACGCGCCGTGAGTATCGAAGGAATCAAGGACAGGGTTTCGCCATCCATCATCTCAGTACGGTTGGGCCCGGCATTGACGTGGCAATGCACGCAGGTCTGGTTGCAGCGGTAGCCGAGATTGACCTGCAAAGTGGTGAGCTGGTGGCGACTCAGGTGCAGAAACGCAGTCGTCTAAAGCAATGGCAGGGTGGCGTGCATAACGGTCTTTAATAGTTACAGTGACGGCTACCCGATTCAGGACTTGGGAGCCGAGTCTTACAGCTACATTCGGAGTGAACGCGCAGATTCTTACACTCCCGGCCGGTTTTTTCATGGAGCGCCAAATGCGAGCGGACTCTGACGACGCCGCGTCACGGCTAATCGTAAGAATCGGACTGCGGGACAAGACGAAGTAGATGATAACAACGGTTGCATCGCACCAATAAAATGGGATTGATGCTTGCTGACGCAGCCTTAATAACTATCGACTAGAAGGGGTGTGCTTGAGTCGGTGTAAGAAATCCGAGTGCTGTTTCGACTATTGACTATGTCACTGATCGATACTGCGCTTTCCAATGTCGGTGAGGCATGAGCAGAACTCGCAAACCCGTTCGTATCATTTCTATTTCATATCAAAAGGCCAGACTACCAAGTGACGGCCATTTCTACATTCAGGAATTCAAACTATGGCCAAAGTTATTATGTACAACACTCAATGGTGCCCATTTTGCCAACGCGCTGAGCAATTATTGCAGCGCAAGGGTGTCACAGAAATCACCATGATCGACATCGACCGCGAGCCCGGCGAGCGTGTAGTGATGATTGCCCGCACCGGGCGGCGCTCGGTGCCACAAATTTACGTCGGTGAGACGCATGTGGGCGGATATGACGATCTGTCCGCGTTGGATCGGGCCGGGCGACTCGATGTGCTGTTGGCGCAATAACCTGATTCGTGTGTAAGAAGACGCCCCCCTAGCACGACTACCTGCGCAATAGGCTCGCCAAGACGCTCAACCCTGACCGTATACGCGTTACCTATCGATTTGGAGCGTCCCTTGGAGCGCCCCTACTCAACTACAAAGGAAATTCACCATGACCAAATTAACGATAACGCAAAAAACCACGGCTGCTGCGATCGCTCTGGCTCTGGGCGCGGCGCTCACGGTTTCCTCGGCGCCCGCAATTGCCGCCGGCGAAAAGATGGCCGACCAGCAAAAATGCTTCGGCGTCGCCCTCAAGGGGAAGAACGACTGCAAGGCGGGGGCAGGTACCACCTGCGCCGGCACCTCGAAGATTAATGATCAGAGTAACGCATGGAAGATGGTTCCTGCAGGCACTTGCGAAAAGACCGCATCCACGACTTCCCCAACCGGCTACGGCCAGCTTAGCGAGTTCAAAGAAAAGAAAGCCTGATCGTCAACATCAACTTAGCGGAGCGCCTTTCATGCCGAAAACTCTCTCCCCAGTGCTGCAACGCTGCGGCATTTCCGCTTATGCTCGGGAAACCAACTTGCCTCCCCGCGCCGGCGCCGGGCTAAAACCTGAGCACTTCCGGCAGATCGTCGGGACTAGGCCCGAACTGGGATTTTTTGAGATCCATGCCGAGAATTATATGGTTGACGGCGGCCCCTTTCACCGCTACCTGACTCGTATCCGGGAGCACTACCAGCTATCCATCCACGGCGTTGGCTTGTCGATAGGCGGCGAAACCCCGCTTGACCGCGTTCACCTCGACAAACTGGCTGCATTGATCAAACGCTATGCGCCGCAATCGTTTTCGGAGCATCTGGCCTGGGCGAGTCATGGCGACGTGTTTCTGAACGACTTGCTGCCGGTGCCCTACAATCGACAGACGCTGCAACGCGTCTGCGACCACATCGACCAGGTTCAAGCGCATCTGAAACGTCGGATGCTGTTGGAAAACCCGGCGACCTATGTCGAGTTCGTCGCATCCTCGATGGCGGAAACCGAATTCATCGGTGAGATACTGCGTCGTACCGGCTGCGGTTTGCTGCTCGATATAAACAACGTCTATGTGTCGTGCATCAACCATAACTGCGATCCGTATGCCACCATTCGCGCCCTGCCGCTCAACGCGGTGGGCGAGATCCACCTGGCTGGATTTGCGCGGGAACACGATGACAATGGCGACCCGTTACTAATCGACAGCCACAGCGCGCCGGTCGCGCAGGCGGTCTGGGATCTGTACGAATACACGCTTGATCGCGCCGGCCCGATCGCCACGCTGCTCGAACGCGACAACGACATTCCGGCTTTCGATGTGCTGTTCGCGGAGACGCAGCAGGCTGAGCGCCTGCTGCGCACCGCCGATCAGAAGAGACGGGATCAGGAGGTTGGAGCATGAGCGGGCAACTGGAATTCTTTGCGGCCCTGCTCGATTCCGAACTGCCGCCTCCCGCAGGACTCACAATCTGGAATGGTTCCGATCCAGCGGCCCGTTTTGCAGTGTATCGCAACAATATAGTCGCCTCACTCATCGACGCCCTCGCGGACACCTATCCGGTGGCCCAGGAATTGGTCGGGGAAAAGTTTTTTCGCGCAATGGCGCTGCTGTTCGTAAGAAAAGAGCCGCCTCGCTCGCGTGTACTCGCTTTTTATGGCGAATCGTTTCCGGCCTTCATCGAGCACTTTCCGCCGGCGGCATCTGTGCCTTATCTGGCCGATGTGGCCCAACTCGAAATGTTACGGGTGCGTGCATTTCACGCGCTCGATGCGGACGAATTTCCTGCGTCCGCGATTGTTTTCGCCTTAGCGGACACGGATGGGCTGTCGGATTTGCGGATCGGCTTCCATCCGTCAATCGGACTCATGCAGTCGCGGTACGCCGTGGCATCGCTATGGGCGGCACATCAAGGCATCGCCGATATTTCAACTGTCGATCCCTACATCCCCGAAAATGCGCTGGTCATCCGGCCCCATCTCGATGTTGAAGTAATTTCGCTGAACGTTGACACCAGTGACTTTGTTGCCCATCTGTTGCAGGGGGCGAGCCTGGGTAGCGCCGTTGAACAGGCAAGCCATGCACATCCGGGCTTCGACCTCATCAGCATCCTGGGCCTGCTCGTCCGAACGCACGCCATCTCATCCATAAAAACATCAAGGAAGGTGCATCCATAAATTCCAACTATAACGTGGCGAACGCCACCGTCATGAGTACAGCGAAAGTGTTCAAGTTAATACAATGGCTGGTCGCGATCTTCGGACGCATCCCGGACTCCCTGATCGCGGCAGTCGGTCGATTTTCAATTGCTGCCGTGTTCTGGAAGTCGGGTCAGACCAAAATTCAGGGGCTATCCATCGATCTGGTCAACGGCGAGTTCCACTTCGGCTGGCCACATTTATCCGATTCGGCCATAGACTTGTTCAAGAGCGAGTACCGCCTGCCACTGGTCCCGCCGGAACTGGCTGCACCGATGGCCGCTTTCGCCGAGCATTTTTTTCCGATCTTGATCCTGCTTGGTCTGGCGACGCGTTTTTCCGCACTGGCCTTGCTCGGCATGACGATGGTCATAGAAATTTTCGTTTATCCTGATGCCTACCCGACGCACGGCGTCTGGGCGACCATATTGTTGTATCTAATCGCCAAGGGGCCCGGTAAGATTTCTCTGGATCACTGGCTTGCACGCCGCTAACATGAACCCTTGTAACGCCACAGTGCGAGGAACTTTGCGATGGGATTAGCACTCGGCTGGTTGGGGAGACGTCTGGCACGGTTTCTTACCCGAACCACGCATGTTCATAGCACCGGATCGGTAACCGCACCGGATCGTTTGCTCGCGTGCCTTGAACCGTGTGACGTACTGTTAGTCGAGGGCAACAGCCGTGTCAGTACCGCAATCAAGTATCTAACCCAGTCTACCTGGTCACATGCTGCGCTCTATGTTGGCACCCACCTGGTTGATGCGGGCGGCAATCCCGATCACTGCTTTATCGAGGCAGATATTACGGACGGGATACGCAGCGTCGGCATTGACGCATTCGTCGGTTCGCATACCCGCATTTGCCGCCCAGTAGGCTTGCTTGAGTCGGATTGCCGGAAATTGACAGCGTTCGCCATAGCACGTATCGGCAACCAGTACGATCTGCGTAACGTCCTTGATCTGGCACGCTATCTGCTGCCGACCCCGCCTGTTCCGCTCCGGTTTCGTCGCCGCATGCTGGCGCTGGGTAGCGGCGATCCGACCCGTGCCATCTGCTCCACGCTGATTGCGCAGGCATTTCAATCGATTCGTTATCCGATCTTACCGATCACCGACACCCGCAACGCCGACCGCCCGGATTGTCCGGCCTGTATCGAGGAAATCCTGCGGGTGCGCCACCACAGTCTGTTTGCGCCGCGTGATTTCGATGTCTCGCCCTACTTTCAGATCATTAAACCAACCCTTGCTGCCGGCTTCGATTTCAACGTGCTGCACTGGATGGATGCGCCCTTGGCAGAAGCAACGCAATCTTCCTAACCACAGTAAATAGCGGCGTCCCCAAGTTGACTTCAATCAGCTAATCTATCTGACAACGCGAAAAAATCGTCAATTTTTACCTGTGCAGCAACACCCATAACTGTCGCAGGAGCTCCAAACCGAACTGACCTGACGTCACTACGCCAAGGTTGAATGAAGTATTCGGTTCAGTGAGGCGATGGAGCATTAATCTTCAGTAATCCAGGCAACCCAGAAAGGTCTGCAATTTCATCGTCTGGTGTTGCGGGGATGCGTTCCAGTGCCTGACCAAAGCGGTTACACCATAACACCGGAAAACCAAAAATCTTGGCTGAAAAAACGTCCCAGTTATTGGAAGATAGAAAGCATATTTTCTCCGGCGGAAGCTGGAGGCGCTCGGTGGCAAGCCGATATACCGAAGGGTGCGGCTTGTAGACGCCCACCTCCTCCACCGACAGAACGGCATCGAACAAATCGTCAATACCAGCGTTATGTACCGCCGATGCCAGCATTTTCGGTGTGCCGTTGGACAGAATGGCGCGCTTCATGTCGCCCGCCTTCAAGCGTCGTCATGGCGAAATCCAGCGCATCGCCGGTGACCTGCCAAAAGTCAGCATGGTGTCCGGCGAGGCCGCGCAACCACGTGTATTGAAGCTGTTTGGTACGCCACAAATCGATAGTGTTTGCCATTGGATTGGTCGCCAAGGGCATCCCTGGCTCCGCGGGCCACGCCGCTGACATCGAAGAACGTGCGAATACGCAGACTTCAATGCCGGTCATTGTTTGAGCAGTCATAATGCAGAGACTCCCAGATCCGGCGTGACTTGCAGCCCCTCCAAGAGCTTGTTGAAACCGCTGAACAAATCCACTACGGACATCAATTCAACCAGCTCCGCATCCCCGCAGCCCATACCCTTGAGGGCGGCAGTATGCGCACTAACGCAGTAGTCGCAGCCATTGACGGCCGAAACCGCCACGGCAATCATCTCCTTGGTCTTGCGGTCAATCAGGCCCGGCCCCATGACCACTTTCACACGTTCCCAGCTGGCCTTCAGGTAGGACGGGTTGTGGGCCATGACCTTGAACATGTTGGGTACGAAAGATAGTCCAAAAATACTGCGTATTTCCGCATAGACCTGTGCGACCTCGCCAGTCGCATTTTGTTCATCAATAAGGGTAACGGTGGTCATTGATTCTCCATGGCGTGGATCTCCTACAGTACGATAGTGGCCGCCGGCAGAAGCACCCCGGTCAACTGCGAAGATTTATTGGAAAGCATCGCGCTGCAAGCCGAATGGGTGGCGTAAATCGCCAAAATGGCTAAAGGCAATACGCGCGGCAGCCAAGAAAAAAATTGGCTATCGGCGCTGCCCATGATCCACTCAAAGTTATCGGGAACACAAATCGGTGTCACCGGCTGCGCGATTAGTCTACCTTGTAGGCTGCAAACTTTTCGTCAACCGAGGTGCCGAAAGCCTGGTTACTGTAGTTGCTCAGAACTTTGACCGCTGTGGCCAGCACGATGTAGAGCAGGTCGCGTTCCCGGTATCCAGCGTCCAGGAAAGCCTTGACTATCGCATGGTTCGGCTGTCCATGTTTGGCGACCATTTCTACCGCCATTGCAGCCAGGGCTGCCAGTTTTGCGTCTGGAATCGGCTGCCGCGTGCGAATTGCCTGCAAGACGTCTTTCGGCACCCCCGACATCTTGTCGGCAAGCATGCTATGCGCTGCCGTGCAGTAATTGCAGCCGTTGTATTGACTGACGACAAGAAACACCACTTCCTGCTCGGCGGAGCTGAAGCCGGATTCTTTGCGAAACAAATCGTAGCCGTGCAGATAGGTGCTGAGCATGCCGGGCGCATTGGCCATGTTGGCGTACATGTTGGGGATGAAGCCGAGTGATTTGAGTGCCTTGTCGAGAACTTCTTTTTGGGCGCCGGTTGCGCTGGCATGGTCGACCGGGGGAATATTGTGAATGATGGTTTTGGACATGATTGTTTCTCCTGAAAAGCCCGCACAAACTGTTGACCGGAAGAGGTTTCTCACGGTTTCGGTGTGCGATGCTTCATCCTAATCGGCATCCGCTTTCAGCAGTGAACCGTGCGTCTCGTTCTGATATCCCGGCGTCTCAGCCTGCGATGATCGACGCACTTCCTGTTGCGCCTTGCGCCATTCGGCAGGAGAGTAACCCAGCTTTCGGACAAAGGCCCGGGTCAATGCGCTGGCGCTACCGTAGCCGACATCGTAGGCAACGTGTTTGAGTTGTAAGCCTTGTTTCAACAAGCGCTGCGCATGCATGAGCCGCCAGGAGGCCAGGTAGTCGGCCGGGGTTTCGCCCGTGATTTCCCGGAAGTGGACCGCAAAGCGTGCGCGCGACATGCCCGCCAGAGTCGCCATGTCCGACAGCGTCCAGGCACGGGCGGAATCTTCGTGGATGGCTAGTAGCGCTTTGGCTAGGCGGTGGTCGGCTAGCCCGGCCAAGGTGCCACCTTGCGTCAGACCCTGATCGATGCAGTAGCGCAGCAATCGAATCATCAGCACTTCGCACAAGCGATCCAGCACCGCCTGGCGACCGGACTGCTCGGAAAATGCCTCGTCGAACATCAGACCCATCAGTGCTTCCACGCCGGGCAGTACAGCCAGCGTTACCAATATGACGTCCGGCAGCGAGTCGGTAATGGGATTGTGTCCTCCGCCCCCAAACTGAACCGTGCCGCAGACCACATCAGAGCCCGTTCGACCCTCTGCAATCAAACGGTGCGTCTGCGGCCGCGGCAGGAACAGGATAGTCGGCTGGGTGATGTTTAAAACGTCTTGTTGCGCTCCGGTCACCTGCACCGACCCGTGCCGAATCAAGTGAAGATGGCCCCGCAATGAGTCCTGCTGGAAGTCGTGGATGCCGCAGATGTTGCCGGTGTAGAAAACCCCGGCATGTAGTGAGAAGTGGCTCAGCAGTGTGGTCAGTTGGTCCATGGCGCAAACGCGTGATAGTACCCATTTCTTAAGCAGGACGTATCGGAATCCGCAGGTCGGATTAGCGAGTGTGTAATCAGACATTCCCAGCCGCACTTGTCCGGTTACGCGATGAAGCCGCTAACCCAACCTACAATATCATGAGTATATTTAATATTTCTTTGAATATATGCGGTAAATTGCATATAAATTGCCATACTCCTTTTTTTTTGTGAAATTAGTCATGGCCTGCATGACAGCCTACTCGTCAGCCTTGTCGCTGCGCTCATCCTGTCTTTTGGCGTAAGCGCGCGCTACGTGACGCAGTGTATGCATCTGTTTTCCAAAGTTCCTGCAACCGGAGCACATCATCACATGCACTTTCAGTGTCATGCGCTCTTGCAAGTTGAGCCTGCGCTCTTGCGATTCCGAGTACAGACGGGTAACTTGCTGACAGTTCAGCATGACTTTTCCCCTTTCACAAACCAATGGTCTTCAAGGCATTCGCGCAGGCGTATGCGGGCACGGTGCAACATCACGTTGAGGTTACTTACTGTGATGCCGACGGTGGCGCAGATTTCGTGGGAATCGAGCTCGACAAATTCACGCATCATGAAAACCCGTGCCTGATTGCCTGGCAGATTTTCCAGACAGGCTTCAAACACGCGCCAGAACTGACCTTCCCGCAAAGATTCCTCGGGATTGGCCCAGGCTGCAGGACGTTGGTCCGGCTGCCAGAAGCCTTTCTTGTCGAACAGTTCTGAAAAACCCTCGCCTTCCTCGTCCTCGCGCAACAGGCTGCTGGCGTTGATCAGGCGTTGCTTTTGCCGCAATACGTCGGCGATTTTGTTTTTGAGGATCGCGAATACCCAAGTCTTCAAGGCTGCCCGCCCGCCAAATGACTTGGCATTCTTGAGCGCGCCGATCAGCGCTTCTTGCACGGCGTCTTCGGCGAGATGCGCATCTGACAATTGTAGGGTGGCAAATTTGAGCATCTGGCGCCGCAAGCTTTCCAGAAATGCGGTATCGGAGAGCAGCAATACGTGCTCCGGTTTTGGATCGCCAGCACCCGGTGGCAGTGTTTCTTCAATCCTCATCTTCCCTCTTGGTGATTTCATTCTTTGCAGCACTATAACTGGCCACACAGTAGGGAACAAAATAATTCAGCAGCAGGTGAAACCATGAGATGCCGATGCCAACCAGAATGACGCCGCTCTGATTGACCAGGTTCAACACCGTTCCAACCACCAAAGCGACGCGCAATGCGCTGTGCGCAATCCGGGCCGAGCAGGCAATTCGCAGCAAAGATTTCATCGGCTTTTCTTCATCGGTATCGCCATCGCCTTCATCAAGTCGGCAACCGGCAATGCCTCCACCGTCGCACGTACGGTGCGCTCAATCAGTGCGGAATCAGCCTCGGGTTCCAGATCGACAGCTTTTCCCTGTTTGCCGGTAGGGGTCGCCACCAGATAGTTATCGTGCGTTTTCAGTGCGTATTCGCCACCGCAATTGCGGCAGTAGATATGATCACCCTGGTGGTGATCGGGACGCGTCACCAGGGTGGGGCCGCATATTGAACAGGATTGCAGCGGAATCCCGTCATCGCTATGGCCCATCACATGATCCAGACGGCCCGCCGCGCACAGCACGATGAATGCGTCGGCAAAATGCGCGTCAAACTGGCTTGCGCGAAATTCGCCGATGATGGCTATAGCCTGGTCGCGCGGCATACCGGCGCGATACGGGCGATGGCTGGTCATCGCGTCAAAGGCGTCACAGATGCCGACGATGCGCGCCATATCCGGGATCGCATCGCCGGCCAGTCCGCGCGGATAGCCTTTGCCGTCAGGACGTTCGTGATGCAACAGCACGGCGTCGCTAACGAGTTGGGCCAGCGGGTGCCCGGACAGCATCCGCAAGCCGATATCAGGATGGGTCTTGATGACCGCATATTCATCATCGGTCAGCCGATCCGGCTTGCGCAGAATCGCATCAGGCACGCCCACTTTACCCAGATCATGCAAGAACCCGCCCAGGCTGATCCGGGCCGCGTCGGCCTTGCTGAAGCTGGCGCTTTCGGCCAGCAGCAGCGCATAGCGGGATACCCGCCACAGATGCCCGCCGGTATACGGGTCGCGGGCCTCGACGAACCAGGCCATGGTCAGCAGACTGGCCAGCAAATTGCGGGAATGTGAAGCTGCGTCGGCCGTGTCGCCGCAGTTTTCCGGCGCTAGCCAATGACCCAATTGTCTGAATACATTCATGATGTTTCCTTCGCTGACACTATATCGTGTCGCCGCCCCGGGTCTGAAAAGCGCGCAATAAAACCACGGTCGATGCTGTCTTTCCAGCGCCACACCCAATCGCCTTCAGCACTGAAGCCACCCCAGGATGCAATGCCGTACTGCGCGCCGCAGGCCAGCAAATACAGCGAGCGGCGCCGTGGCTGGTAGGTGGCCAGTGGCCTGCCTAAAAGCGTCGCCAGCAGGTTTGCGGCTAGTACCGGACCGGCATGCACCGCATGCACGCCCGAGCGCGCCATCGCCAAGTCTTGCCGGGCGCAGACGTCCCCCGCGGCGAATACGTTCGGATGCGAGAGGCTGCGATGATATGCATCGACGGCGATATAGCCGTTTTCGTCCAGCCTCAGGCCGGAGGGTTGCAACCAGATAGGAGCTCGTGCGCCGGTAGCCGCAATCACCCTGTCTGCGGGCAACAGGGTGCCATCGGACAACAGCACTCCTTGTTCCGCCCCAACTGCTCTCTGAGGATGTACAAAAACGCCGGCCCTGGCCAAAAAACGCGTAATACGGCGCTGTACGCCAAGGGCGTGCCCGGCCAGCAGGCCGCACTCGGAAACCACCAGATCCACGCGTGCGTCAATCTCTGCGCGGGCAAATGCATGGCGCGCAGCCAGCGCGAGTTCCACTCCGGCGGCACCGCCGCCAACCACCACCAAACGATAACCTGGGTTCTCCCTCGCAGCGACCAATACCCGTGGCCATGCCTTGAAAAAACCGTCGAGTGGTTTGACGGGCAACAACTTATCGCCCGCCATCTCCAGCCATGAGGAATCGATTTCACTACCGACATCCAGAGACAACAAGTCATATTCAATATGCCGACCATCCGGCAAGCCCGCACAACGCCGGTCGGCATCCATGTCTGTGACGTGATCCACCACCATGCGCACCTGCGCCGCCTGCGCCAGCGGCTGCAAATCGATCCGGCACTGTGGCTGGGTGTAATGCCCGGCCATCCAGCCCGGCAACATTCCGGAGTAATTCTGGTGCGAATTTGGAGTCACCAGCACGACTTCGACGCCAACCGGTTTTTCACGCGCCAAGGCCCGTAGCACCGAAAGATGCGCATGACCGCCGCCGACCAGAACCAGGCGTTTCATCAGATCACCCGCTTAGCGAAAATGGCGCTGAATCATGCGCGACGCAATCACCCGGCGCGGCGCTTCCGTTAAATCGTCCTTGCTGATGTACAAAAAGGTTTCCGGTTTTCCGAGCGCTACCGCGTTTTCATTGCCCGCAGCAACGCCAAGAATCGTCGCCTGAACACCAGTTTGTTTGGCGAGCCGTTCCAGACTGCTCAGAGCCTTATCCAACGGCAACATGGCAGCAAACAAAACGGGAATACGAGGGACTCCTTGCCGCAGCCTTATGAAAACCTCGGCTGCAGTCTCGCCCAGCGATGAGGATACAGCCAGCGAAATCACCACACCGGCGCTGCTTTTGGCCTGTACTGCTAAATCAGCCAAATTTTCAAGCTTGGCAGCGGCGTATCCACAATACTCAAGAAGTGGTTTCATCTCGGCAATAATGAAAGGATGTGGGCGTGCCAGCAGAACAGTCTTGGCCATGTTGGGGCTCCGGTATAGTGATAGATAGAAACTCAGTCGGTGCCATGACACGCATTCTTACACTTGAGCACTTAGATTCCCGTAAAAATTTGGCGCCCTCTGACACCATGCCAACAAACCACAGACCTGAAGGGCCTTCCGGCAAATCGTTTGAGCGAGCGTATTCGCCGAATCCATGGCCGGAAAGCAATGCTGGCCACCCCGCCACGCTCCCATCTACTGCAACTGATGCGTAGCGCTTGAGGAGGCGAATGATTTCGTCGATAAACCTGATCGGGAAATGAAAGGCAACTCGGTTTATGCATTGGAAAAGCACGGTCACTGACGCTGATTTAGCGCTCCAACCCTGAAGAAAACAAGGGCGCGCACAACGTTTTCCAGACGTTACAGTCGCGGATATGCATGAATTGTGCCGGTTCCGCGCCCAGGTTTGCAGGCGCGGCAGTGCCAGTTTTACAAGAGATGCATCTGTTTGGCCGCTTCAGTCAATTTGGCGCGGAAATCCGGATGGGCGATAGAGATCAGTTCCTGCGCGCGCTGTTTCGCAGTCTTGCCGCGTAACTGCGCGACACCGAATTCGGTGACGACGTAATTGATGTCATTCTTGCTGGTGCTTATGTGGGTACCGGGCGTGAGCGTTGGCACGATGCGCGTAATACTGTCGTCTTTGGCGGTTGACGGCAACACAATGAACGCCTTGCCGCCGCGCGAACGATTGGCTGCGCGCACGAAATCAACTTGGCCGCCGGTGCCGGAATACGGCAGGTGGCCAAGGCTTTCAGAGCCGCACTGGCCAATCAAGTCGATCTGCAGTGTGGCATTGATCGCCACTAAATTGTCATTTTTAGACGCAAGGTATGGGTCGTTGGTGAAATCGACTGGGTGTATTTCGAGAGTCGGGTTGCGATCCATAAACTGATACAGCTTCTTAGAGCCGAGCGCAAAAGTAGCGACCATTTTTCCCGGCATATACGTTTTCTTGCGGTTGGTGACGGCACCACTTTCGACTAGAGTCAGGATGCCGTCGCCGATCATTTCGGTATGGATGCCCAGGTCGTGCTTGTGAGTCAATTGCATTACCACAGCATCCGGTATGCCGCCGTAGCCAATCTGCAGGGTAGAGCCATCCTTGATCATGTCGGCGACATATTTGCCGATGGCTTCCTGCACCGGGCCGATTTTCGGCAAGCCCACCTCCAGCACCGGCTCGCTGCTCTCAATCAGCGCCGTCACTTGCGAAATATGTACATGGCAATTGCCGTTTGCAAATGGCACGTTGGGGTTTACTTCGAGCGCTATTACACGCGCCTTAGCGACCGCTGCCATGGTGTAATCGGCACCTAGGCTGAGTGAAAAATAGCCGTGCTGGTCCATCGGCGAAGCCATTGAAAACACGACGTCAGCCGAAATCTGGCCACGTTCGATCATGCTGGGCATTTCTGAAAAATAACTTGGAATGAAATCGATCCAGCCGCTCTGGCCGCCAGGACGCGTGGCGCCACCGAAGAAAAATGCAACATGTCGTACGTGGCTAATCGTTTCCGGGTCGATATAACCATATTTACGCACCGCCAGGATCTGTCCTACTTTCACATCATGGAAGCGACGCCTCTGTTCCGACAACGCGGTCAGTAAAGTTGGCGGCTCGCCAACACCGGTGGGGACAATGATGAAGTCGCCGTTTTTTATCTGGCTGATTGCATCTTCTGGGGTACCACGTTTTTTTTTGTAAAGGTCCTGGACTGACATAGTGCGCTACGCTCCCTATCTGGTTGTGTGTGGGTGTGCATCCTCACAGCCGGGCATTGTAGTCGAAACAGCGTCGCAGGCTTAAACGTATTGATGAAATGTAATTATTTGCGATTCGCATAAAGTCCAAGTTTAGTTCCGCTTCCCAGAGTGAGGCTGCGACAAAACGAGGCAAAAATGCTGGGCCAAGGCAGTAATCTCTGAGAGTGCATTTTGATTCATATCCATGAATTTTCTGATACTACAGTTTCGTCAGAATTTGTTTCCAAGTTTGCAGTCAGCGGTGCCAAATGACAGCACGCGATGGCCTGAATAAAAGTAGCGATTTTTTTGATCGGGGCGATGCCGTGGCGCACCGCAGAAGTCGTTACAATCATCGTTCATGCGGTTGCGACAACACATCCCGCAGCACGATTGCCTGATTATGTTGTTCGTCTTTTGCCGCATAAACGAGCGTAATCGACCGGCCATCGGCAGCGGCTAAAAGATCCCGCATTCCCTCCTGCTTTTCTTCAGCATCAAGTTCGCTTCGATAGCGTTGCTGGAAAGTTTCCCATCGCTTCGGGGCGTGCCCAAACCATTTGCGTAAATTCGCGCTTGGCGCGAGGTCGCGCGCCCACTGATCGAGTTCAAGCGTCTCTTTGCTGCGTCCGCGGGGCCAGAGGCGGTCGACTAAAACACGAAAACCATCTGCCGGCGCCGCGTCCTCATACGCCCTCTTAATGAAAATTTTCAACTTCGTGCGATTCGCATGCGGCATTTTTTGCTCCGGTTAGGCTACACATCACTAGGAAATGCTTTGCCGGTCTCAGTTAGCCAGTCTCTGATCTTGCGCCAAGATGGATTCGACTCTCCCGCGCAGCATCGGAAGGACTTCGTTTTCGAACCACGGGTGCCGTTGAAACCATCCCTGGTTACGTGGTGACGGGTGCGGCAACGGAATGAAAGTCGGCGCGTATTCCTGCCATGCCCGAACCGTTTCAGTGAGAGACGGCCGGCGACTGGTGCCCAGAAAATGATGTTGCGCATATTGGCCGATCAGCAACGTCAATTGAATCTCAGGCAACTGTTCCAACAGGCTATCCAGCCACATTTGCGCACATTCGCGGCGCGGTGGCTTATCACCGCTAGTACCCCTCCCGGGATAACAGAATCCCATCGGAATAATCGCAAACTGGGACTCATCATGAAATGACGCAAGGTCTATCCCAAGCCATGTCCGCAGACGATCACCACTAGCGTCGTCCCACGGAATGCCTGATACATGGACCCGAGCGCCAGGCGCCTGCCCGACAATGAGAATGCGTGCCTGTGCTGCCGCGCGCACTATCGGGCGTGGGCCGAGCGGGAGGTGCTGCTCGCAGGCGCGACAAGCACGCACCTCAGTCAAAAGTGCATCGAGCGAAGAACATTGACGTTTATCCATTTAGTAGCTATCGCATTGTCAAGTCGTTGTCATGGAGTTTGCGTGTGGTATGTCTTATACTGGCCAATGTATTTTAATGAACCGTAATATAATCATGCGCAAGGTGATATGTTTTACAGCATACTCCATTAATATATTACGGTTGTGATTAATTTATTCCACTTGAGAATCCAGCTATAGTTGGATTAAAAAAATTTTCTTATGCGACATTTTCTTTCTCTAATATGTCGCTGGTGCTCAAACGACGTTTGAGGCGTCGGTCGCGGGCATTGCCCCATTCGCTGTCACCGCATTCAGAAACATGCGTCATCTCACCGGCGCGATTGACGCTGTATTCTTTGAAAACAACCTTCTCGTCCAGATAAGCATCCGGCGAGATGCGGGTGTATTCGAACAACACGCTGCGTATCACCTCTACCCCGGAACATATATGGCTACCGTGTCCGATCCAGGTCGGGCCTACGATATGGCAACCGGCCTCAATGTGGCAACCAGACCCGATGTACACCGGCCCTTCGATGACCGTGTCTTCCCAATCGATATGCGTATTGAGGCCGACCCAAAGTCCTTCAGCAATCTGAAGACCGGGCATATCCATTTGCGCCACCTCGCCCATCAGCACACTCTGCGCTACGGTCCAGAAATCTGTGACGCTACCGATGTCAATCCAGTTGTAGGAGCGTTTTTGTGCATAAAACGGTAACCCTTGTTGCACCATCAAGGGAAACAAATCGGAGCCAATATCGAATACCTTGTCGGCTGGAATCAGGTCCAACACTTGCGGCTCAAAGATATAGATGCCGGTGCTGGCAAAATTCGAGCGAGCCTGTTCCTGGGTTGGTTTTTCTTGAAACGACAGTACTTTGCCATCCTCGTCTGTGACCACCACACCATAATCGGATACCTTATCCCACGGCACTTCCTTAGTGATAACACTGGCTAATGCGCCCTTGCGCTTGTGTTCGAACAATGCTGATTTCAGATCAAGATCGATTAACGCATCACCGCACAAAACAATGGTCGTTTCATCAAAAAATCCACCAAATTCTTGAATTTTCTTCATTCCGCCGGCGGAACCGATCGGTTGCGGCACCACATCGCCATCGTCGTTGGTATAACCCTCGAAGGAATAGCCGATCTGAACTCCAAATTGATCACCTTCGCCAAAGTATTCCTCGATCTTCTCATGCAAGTAACTTACATTGACCATGATGTCGCGAACGCCAAATTTGGCGAGATGCTCGACCAGATACGCCATTACTGGCTTGCCCAGGATTGGAATCATTGGTTTAGGTAAATCGTAGGTCAACGGTCGAACCCGTGTGCCTTTACCTGCTGCAAGAATCATCGCTTTCATTTTTTTCTCCATAACATCAAAAATTATCAAGGCCGGCACCAGCAGGCGAGCAAGATATCTATGTATTGCGCATTGCTGTAGCGGCTGTCTGGCGCTCCCAACGCCATGCGTCTTCGATGATGGAATCGAGTTCAGCATGACGCGGTGCCCATCCCAAGATGCGGCGCACCTTGGACGCATCGGCCACCAACCTGGCCGGGTCGCCTGCGCGGCGCGACGCATCCACCACAGGTATGCGCACACCGGCTACCCGTTGCGCGGCATCAATTACCTGCTGTACCGAAAAGCCTTCCCCATTGCCCAAATTAAAACAATCGTTTTGCCCATCATGAGTCAGATAATTCAGCGCCAGCATATGGGCCGAACACAAATCGACAATGTGGATGTAATCGCGGATGCAAGTGCCATCAGGAGTGTCGTAGTCGCGGCCGTACACTGCGATATGCCGGCGACGACCGGAAGCGGCTTGCAGCACCAATGGAATTAGATGGGTTTCCGGTTCATGCCGTTCGCCAAGCAAACCGGCAGGGTCGGCACCGGCCGCGTTGAAATATCGCAGGCAAACAGTGCTTAATCCGAAAGCCACGCTGTAATCGGCTAGTACTTGCTCCATCATCCACTTCGAGCGCCCGTAAGGATTAAGCGGCCGGGTCGGGTGAAGTTCATCAATCGGCACATACTCCGGTTCGCCGAAAATGGCGGCAGTCGATGAGAAAATGAAACGCTTCACGCCATACGCCAACATTGCGTCCAGCAGATTCAGGGTATTGGAAAAATTGTTGCGATAATATTTGTCAGGTAATTTCACCGACTCGCCAACTTGAATAAAAGAGGCAAAATGCATCACCGCATCCGGCTGATGCAGCGCAAATACATTGTCGAGTGCAACCCTGTTGGCAAGATCGCCTTCAACAAATACGCCACCCAACACCGCATCCCGAAAACCGCCCAAAAGATTATCGAAAGTAATGACATGGTGCCCGTTTGCAAGCAACATTTGCACCATATGAGAACCGATATATCCTGCTCCTCCCACCACCAATACTTTCATGAATAACCCTTATCCAATGCTGCCCCTTTGATACCGTATATAGATACGATCGGCGCAACACGTTATTACGCAAACGTTCAGCTGTATTTTGCTTTATACGTCTATTAAATGTGCTGTCGGCATCCTTGACTATTGTCTATTTTTGCGCCGCAGAATCGCTGTAACGATATTTATGGCAATGTAAAAGAAACCTGACAATATCGACCGTGTATCGACGCAATAAACGCCGTGGCTCCAGGCAAAGACGATAAAACCATTCAAGCCTGAGCCTTTGCATCAGAACTGGAGCCCGCACCTTATCGCCGGCCCAAAAATCGAACAATGCGCCGACACCCATCACGACACCGGCATTCAGCGCGTGGCGATTATCCAGAATCCATTCTTCCTGTATAGGATTGCCTAGCGCCACTAATACGACCTCCGGCTTGGCTCGATTAATCGTATTAATTAAGTTATATTCTTTCTGTATGTCTTCATATCCGTCACAGACGCCGACAATTTTTTGCCCTAACTGATGGCGGGCGTAATCCGCTGCTTTTTGCAAAACGTAAGATTTCCCGCCCAACAAGAAAACACGCAGTGGCCTGGTCGCTCGATTAAAAAAATACGGGGTAAAGTCGGTGCCATTTAAATTTTCTTTGAAACGTTTTTTTTGAATCAATAGAGCCGCTATATCCATTCCGACACCATCATTGACGACAATTACAGATTCATCCTGCATCCGGTGTGCCTGGCTTCGGCATTGCACAATGAAATTAGTATTTGCAAAAAATAACGCGACTTTATTTTTAATCTGCAATTCGGTCAGTAGATACTGGGCCAAACTATGAGAACTGGTTTTTCTAACTAAAAAACCAGCAATTGAAATAGTTTTTTTTAATTGCATAGCTTGCTTTCATACTTATTCGTATCACTTGAGGTTTAAAAAAGCGTCTGCGCCCACCCACAACCCATTTCTTTCCCATACTTACAGTAGTAGTGTCATGGTGTTTTCACGCCGTGAGCACAGGAAAATTTTGGTTTTTTTAATAGGTAAAAAGGCATAACTATTTATATAAGTGCAAACACATTTTGTGTGCTGCATACGGCACTGATAAATTTAATCGGTGCAATATTTCCTGCCTGCTACACAAAAATAACCCTGCTGCCACGACATTGTCTGTGTGATGCCACACATAAAGCGACGCGTTGAGTTACTTAAAGAAAACGTCATTTCTTGAAATTTTCCGTATCAGGGCAAACGATTAAATGAGCGGAATAACGCAAGGGAGGAAGAAATAGTAAATGGAAAAATAGGGAAGATCACTTCAATGGCATAAACAATATATTCCCTCTCTTTTTGACACCTAACGCCTTTCACAAGCTCGTTGAAGGCTTAAAAATAGAGGAAATTTAATACCGATAGTTCAACATTGATACATTTCGTCACACATTTTGACGAACGAGAAGATGGCAATCTATCATGCCTGGATTGCCCGCCATAACACTTGCAAGCTTTGGTGAAACTAAGGGCAGATACCTGTTCGAACCAATAGAAGTCAGCGCCGTCCAATCGCAAAATACTCAATACCGTGACTGCGAACTTGAGAGGGGTCATAGAGATTTCGACCGTCGAAGATGGTAGGCGTTTTCAACGCAGCCTTGATCGCATCGAAATCAGGAACCCGGAATTCTTTCCACTCCGTAACAATCGTCAACGCATCTGCATTCTGCAAGGCTGCCATTGGCGAACTGGCATACATAAGGCGTGGGTCTTCACCAAAAATACGTTTTGATTCAAGCATTGCCACCGGATCGTAAGCTGTTACGGTTGCACCCATTTCCCACAAACCTTGGATTACGACACGACTGGATGCCGCGCGCATATCATCGGTATTCGGCTTAAAAGCCAAGCCCCATAACGCGAAATTTTTACCAGTTAGATCACCACCAAAACGTGCCCTGATTTTATGCAGCAGCAAATGTTTTTGTGTTTCATTGGCTTCTTCAACCGCTTGTAAAACCTTCAAACCTGAATCGTTTTCATCCGCAATGCGAATCAACGCCTGTACATCTTTCGGAAAACATGAACCACCGTAGCCGCAGCCAGGATATAAGAAGTCAAATCCGATTCGTGGATCGGACCCGATGCCGACCCGGATTTGCTCGATATCTGCACCTAATTTATCAGCCAGATTAGCAAGTTCATTCATGAACGAGATGCGCGTTGCCAGCATCGCATTAGCCGCGTATTTGGTCAGTTCGGCTGAACGCACATCCATCACGATGACCCGATCATGGTTACGGATGAATGGTGCATACAATTCGCGCATCAGCGTAATCGCCCGCGCATCTTCGGCACCGATGACGACCCTGTCGGGCCGCATAAAATCGTCTATCGCAGCACCTTCCTTGAGAAATTCCGGGTTCGACACAACCGAGAACTGCAGATCAATATTGCGTGCGACAAGCTCCTCCTGCATGGCAGCCTCGACCTTGTCGGCGGTGCCAACAGGAACCGTGGATTTATCGATCACCACTTTATATTCAGTCATATACTTGCCGATATTGCGGGCGGCGGCAGTGACATACTGCATGTCGGCAGAACCGTCTTCGTCAGGCGGGGTGCCCACTGCAATGAACTGCAAGAGGCCGAACGCCACACTATCCTCGATGCTGGTGGTAAACCGCAGACGACCGGCAGCTACGTTACGCCGCACCATCTCAAGCAACCCAGGCTCATGGATTGGGATATTGCCCTCGTTTAAGATCCTGATCTTCTTTTCGTCCACATCCAGACACAGCACTGTATTGCCCATTTCAGCCAGGCAAGTGCCGGTAACCAATCCCACATAGCCGGTGCCGATGACAGTTATTTTCATATTGTGATTCTACTTTCGGTGAATAAGGTGGAGAGCGATACTGATTCGATCACATCTGAATTCTTTATGGCTTGCCATAATCTTTCGGCAAAAATTGCAACTGATCCCACGGGAAGCGATCCAGAATTGCGGAGGAACTGGTGCCATTAAAGAGGGTTGGGTAAGGGTCCGGTGCTCCCAGTGCTGTGTAGGATTTCGGATTTTGTGCGCGGATAGAGATTGCACCGGCTTTATCCCATACGACGAAACCATATTTTTGCGCTGCCTTTGCAATAATTTTTCCTATTGGGTGCATATTGAGATTATCCACATTCACATTCGGATTGAGCCGAAAACGCAAACCCTCGGGAATCCGATTCGGTTGTTTTGTCGGATTGTAGCCATCTGAGCGATGTGCCGGCCAAGACTTTACGGTGAAATGCTCCGCTTCCACAAGCGAAATGCCAATTACATGACGAATCTCGCCACGGCGTAATTCTTCTGCCGTGATTTGACCTCCGATAAAAGGCAGACTGGTTGCCGTGGTGCCGTAATGATCGGGAAAGCTGCCATTGCTCCTGGTGGCATTGGTTAAGCGCCCACCCCAGCATGCTTGCCAATTGCCATCGACTTTGCGGGCTTGCCAGAATTCCCAAATCGTGTCGGTTGAAGGCTGGTATATAGTCATTTCCCGGTCAGTGCCGTCCGCCGGTTCAGCCTCGGGAGGAATCGGAACTGCCGCCCATTGCTGTGCCAGGTTTTTGTCTTTGAATTTCTTTTTTTGACAGTCCCATTCCATGACCTGCGTCACGGGAACATTGGCATCGACCACGTACACCGGACTAGCGTAAGAACGGGTGTTGATGTTGACGTTGCCGTAAAAAGATTTTTTTTGCCGCAAGAAATCACTGACAAACGCGCCAGAATCGGCATGCAACGGCACCTCTTTCGGAATCGGAGAATACCAAAAACTGTCGGGCGCGAAAATTTTGTCTGTATCCAACGCCTGTGAGGCACTGACACTCGATGAGAACGCACCCAGGATTGCTGCAATAAATATCCGTTGACATAAAGTGAAAAAAATCGGATGCATGTCGGTTAATCCTAGCTGTCGATAGTTCAATTTCATAATTATTTCCCTTGTTTCAGGGCCGGTTTTTTTAAGGTTTATCCCGATGGGAGCGCACCCATTCGACCTGACGACGCACTAAAAATTTTAAATACAAAGGGATTTTAGACAGAGCGTAAATTGGGGCGTAGGCTAGATTACGGAAAGTCAAAATGCTGCGCCCGAACCTGCCCCATGCCAATAACACGGCAAGTCCCAGGATGGCAGGACTAATAAGTGCAAGACTCCAAGGTAGCGCATTGCCAGTCAACGCCAATAGCGCCATACCCACCAGGCCAAAAATCAATACCACCAAAGTCAGTAAGGCCAGTGGTGGGACGCACATGTCCACAGTCAGCGCAAACAAATCTCGATTCCCGGTACGCAAACTTTCCAGTAGTAGCCGTGGGCCCTCTTTGAGCATCATGCCCAGGTGCCCATGCTCCCAGCGCGTGCGCTGGGACTGCACTCCTTGCGCGTTTACCGGAAACACGCTGGTGACCTGCGCTTCAGGGCAAAACAGGGGTGCCTGGCCCTTGCGTGCAAAATCGAGGCCCAACTTCAGGTCTTCGACAATATGGCCGCTTGCCAACTCGGCCTGTTCCATCAACGGCCACGGAAACGCCATCCCGCTACCCATCAATTGACATGGCAAACCTGCGCGCTGAAAACCCAAGGCTCTAGCCCAGTTTTTTACGCTCCAGGCGAATTCGGCGACTTTGGTCTTCAGGCTCGCCCCGGCCGGCGACTGCATCAAATACAAGGCTTGAATCGGCCGGTTGGCGGCCAGGCTCCGGCACGCCAAAAGCTCAAGCGCGCCAGACTGTAGCAAACAATCGGCATCCACAATAATCACCACCTCGGGTGGTGCCAACGCCAGATGGCGCACCCCAAAATCGAGCGCATATCCTTTGCCGCGCTGCGCTGGGTCACACCGCTCAATGGTCTCGGCACCATTTGCCAAGGCTGCTGATGCGGTGTCATCAGTGCAGTTATCGGCCACGACCAACAGCCGGTCGCCAACCTGCAATTGGGCCTGAATCGAACCTAAGGTTGCGACGATGCCGGCGGCTTCGTTATGTGCAGGCACCAGAACTGCGATTGATGGCCGATAGCTGACAGAAGCATGTTTTTTGCGTTCGGCTGGCATCGCAATGGCAAGCTGTGTTGCAAAAACCAGTACCGGCAATGACAACAGCAACAGCAATAGCTGGAAAATCGTTTCAAAAAAAGCCATAGCGTTCATTCCGTTCATACCAGTGGTATTGGGGCTGGAGCCGGTGCCATGATTGGATTTGAAGTTTGCACAGAACAAAATAGCTGTGCCAGTTTTGCCGCCTCGATATCGACCGAATGGCGCTCCAGCACGCGTTGGTAACCCGCCTCGCCCATCGATTCCAGTATCGCAACAGGCGTCAATAAAAACTCTTCCAACGCTGCTGCCAGCGCATCAATATCCCCGGCAGGAAACAGCCAGCCATTCTCCCCCGGGCGCACCAATTCAGGTATTCCCGCCACATAGGTAGTCAGCACGGGTCGCCGCAAAGCCATCGCTTCCATGATCACGACCGGTAGCCCTTCGGCAAAGCTCGGCAGCACCAGCGCCCGCGTCGCCAGAATTTCCGCCCTTACCTGGTCGCTGCTGATCCAGCCGGTAATGCGCACCCTGCCCTGCAGTCGGCGTTGTGTAATCAGCGCCTCCAGTTCGGCTCGCATTTCTCCGTCGCCGGCCAGCACCAGCTCGATCTCGATGCCCTTGCGCAGCAATTGGCTGACCGCGTTCACCAGCAGCAATTGCCCCTTCTGCTCGCACAATCGGCCCACGCACACCACCCTAGGTGCGGCGGGAATCGGTACCGCAGGCACCGCATGAAACACTGGTTCAAGTCCGCAATGCACCACATGCACCTTGGGCCAATCGACATATCTGGCCCAGCGAAATAGCTGACTACGGCCAAAGGAGCTGATCGCCACCACGAAAGCAGCACGACTGACTTTCTCCTTGATCCCAAGAAATTCCGGCTTATCGAATTCTTCCGGCCCATGTACCGTAAAGCTGTAGGGTGGGCCGCCCAAGGTCGTCGCCAACATAGCCACTTCCGCAGAATTGGTGCCAAAATGCGCATGCAGATGGCAGGCGCCGAATTGGCTCAACCAGGGAACTATCCGACAGGCCTCTGCCAGATAGATCAGGTGAAACGGCCACGGCCGATCTGCACGCCAACCCATTTTCAGCGCTAATCGCAATGCGTGAAAAAAACGCAGCGGACTGGCAGCCAGCATGCGCATGCCGGCTGCCAACAAGCTTGCCATTCCGTCTTGCAAAACATAGTGCGTGCGATCGCGCTCGCGCAGATCCTCATCGTCCACCAGTTCACCGTCCCACCCACGCACCGCGATCCGTTGGACGTCAAACCCTTGATGTTCCAGTGCAAGGATTTCGCGCCGGATGAAACTATGGCTTACTTTTGGATACTGATTAATCAGATACGCAATTTTTATTCGTTTCGTTTTATCCATAAATACCTTCACCTTTACCTTCGCTAACTGGCGCATGCCGAAGAGTAATTCTGGCCGGCGCTCCGACCGCCGTGGCACCATCGGGGACATCGCACAACACAACTGCCATTGCGCCGATCTTGCAGCCATTACCGATGCGAATACCGCCGAGCACTTGCGCGTAGGCACCCAGTTCGACATCATCTCCAAGCACCGGAACCGGACCGCCTTCCCGGCGATTACCAATCGTTACGCCCTGCCTTAGAGTGCAGTTCGATCCGATTACGGTTCCTGGATGAATGAAAATTCCACCAAAATGCCATATACGCAAGCCTGGCCCAATCCGTGCCGACTTGGGCAGGCTCACGCCGACTGTCGTCTCGACTGCACGGAACAGAAGCCAATATCCAGTCGTCAACAGACGCTTGATCAAGCCCTCGGGGCGTTGGTCTATACGCCGACCGAAACGATAAGTCCAGACCGCCCAAATTGATTGTTCCTGCAAGAATGGGCGCGGTACGCCATACCGCTGCAGGTCGGCAGACCAGTCTGGATCACGCGCCATTTTTATTACCTCGCTCATGCCGCGTATCTTGGTCGGATTTCAATTTCAAATCAGCCGCCACCACCGCGCATGCCGAACCTGCGATAAACCAAAAATACCAATTGAAAGCCAGATACGCTGCCATATTGTCTGAGAAAGAAACCATCAGATATTGAATTACCAGCAATATCAGAATGAAGCCGCCGAGCTTATTGATCGGCAACATTTTCCTTAGCAACCACAACAAGCGGCCAAATAGCCACAGATACGCAAACAAGCCGAGCGCACCCAATTCAAAAATCCACTGGACGTAAAGATTGTGGGCATTGAAATTGGTTTTACCAGCGAGCGGGAAAAACGTTGGGGAATAGTGTTGAAATGAATCCAGGCCGTATCCAAGCAGGTAATTCGCTGGACGCATCCAATTAAAGGCTGACTCCCAGAGATACACGCGCCAGGCAAACGAGTTCAATTTTGCGTACTGCACGACTTCATTGCCAGCACCCAGATCAAGCAAGCGATCCCGCACGCTAGGGATAAGCAAGGCAAATAAAGGAGCTAAAAACAGGTACAGTAAATATCGGCGTTCAAAAAACAAGCCGTATGCCGCGAACAATGAGAAGCATGCAATCCAGGCACTTCTGGTTTGGGTCAACATCAAAAGCGCCAGCATAAAAAAGGTATACGCAGTCAATACCAGCCTGTTACTTTTTGACAAAGTAGTGGTATCGCTCTTGAGCACATAGAAGCCTAGTGACACTACCAGCGTCAAATAAAATGCAAAAATATTCGGATGAGAAAATGTGCTTTGTAGCCTTGCCCCATTTGGCCCGCCAGTGCCGCCGTGCAGGGCTATATCAACTAAGGCGTACATTGCCGGCAACACTGAAGACCACAAGATGAGTCGCACGCAACGCTTAAAATCGTCTGGAGATCGAACCACATAAAATGCACTGACAAAAATCGCAAAATAAGAGATCAGTGCCAGGAGGACACGGATCGCATCGCCCTTTACCGGGGAGATCACAACACCGGCCAGCGCCAAAATAAGAAATGGCACCCACATAGAGAGCATTTTTTTCGGCACGATACTTGGCTTTTCGATCACCAGCAGCAGCGCAATCAAAATTACAAAAACGTTGATCAAGCCACCCACGCCAATTTGCATTGCTCCCAAAGAAAACCGCGTCGATTCAAAGATTACGTCGCCGGAAGATCTGAACAAAAGTATCAACATCAACAGCAGTATTCGACTGTACAACAGCAGCAGGCCCAAAAAGAGCAATGCAGGCAGCGCCATGGAACGCGCGATACTGTCATCCATCGCGCCTACATACGCCGGCAGTGATAATCCCACCAAAATGGCAATGAGAATAATCGTAGCCACAGAGAACTGCTCAGTTGTCAGGAGTAAGCGTTTTCCCATAAGAATACGGCCTTCAGGCACGCCGCAATGCATGCATTTTCATCATCAGGAACTTTCTTGATACACGCAGCATGAGGTGCGCAGAATCTTTCAATTCAACGAGTGACAACCCGCAACACAAGCGCTTGAAGCCACTCGTAATCGCGTCGGAAAGACTGCCGGCATCGGCAAATACCCGCATGAAAATGCCCAATGCACGACGCCGGTAAGGAAGCGCCAATGCCGAATAATCGTCTGCATATTTATGGAGGATGCGCCTGTGCCCCTGAATCACGGAGCGTGGGTTAGTTGAAATTCGAACTTGGTCGGAGTCACTTAGCAAATAGCGCACTGCGTATTCGCGCAAGCAATGCACTGATGCGCGCCTAGTCAGACGGATGAACAAGTCCCAGTCTTGGCAACTGCGAAATGATTCATCCAGCGCCCCGACCTCGATGAGTAAGGACTTGCGCACGACAATATTGGAAAAAGTACCCATAAAATTCTTTACCAACATCTCTTCAAAGCACGCGCCCTCGATTTCGGGATTAATGCGCAAAGTTTCCATGCCATCGTCATCAACGCAAGAAAGCCAGGTATAGCTCAGGCCCCATTGCGATCCAAGCCGCCGCAAGGAGGCAATTTGCCGTTCCAACTTGTCCGGCTGCCAGTAATCATCACTGTCGAGGAAGGCTACGAACTCGCCTTGTGCAATTCGGATGCCGGTGTTGCGTGCGACTGCCCCACCCCGGTTTGTTTCATGGGCGAGATAGTGAATGCGCGAGTCGAAAATATTCATAACCTGCGCTTGGGTATCGTCGTTCGATGCATCGTCCACGACAATAATTTCAAAGTCTGTGAAAGTCTGATTCAGTGCACTTTGGATACATTGCGCGATGCAATACCCTCGGTTATAGGAGGGGATGATGATACTGACGGCAGGCAGGACAGATGTGGTAAACATGCGCGATCCTTGTACAGTGGTTCCGGTAATTTCAATAATATTGTCGGCGCTGCTCACGGGAATAATCCAGATGGCTTGAGCATCAAAGTCGGCTGCTTCTTAAAGCCGCGCAGCATCCAGGAGCTGATCGTGTGCGATTCTGCCGGGCGTACACCATGCTGTGCAACGTAGGAGCAAAAGCGTGCAGCCATCGTTGCCTTCGCTCTGACAGAAATCACCTTGCGAAAAGCTAATTCGCGCTCCAACTCAACGCTGGTCGGCACAATTTTTACCAAGACCTTGCGCAGCGCTGCATATTCTGTGGAAAAATCGCTCTGTCCCTCGACCTCAAACAAGCGCTCGCCATGATTGCAAAACGGGGCTGGATCAACTTGCGCCACACCATGCAAGATGGAGATGGATTCAGCAAGATAGCGGGAAATATTCAGCGCCACCTGCATCTGCGCCAAGTGCTTGGTGGCCCCGACGTTGGCGCCATGCCATCGGTATTTGATCAGGCCGCGGTCGATGTTGACGCATGGTGCAAGCAGGGCAAGTTGTCCAAACAAGAAGTAATCTTCCGCCAGCCCCGCGACATGCAGCCGTCGCTCGGCCGGTACCGCGCCAATAAAATCTTCCCCATAGCGAACACCAGATCCCCCTGTTCTACCCAGACGGCGCATCGCATCGAGCCGCATCGCGGCCGCTGGGTGGCAGATCGGTGTGCGAAACAATACCCCAGCGGCGACTCCCTGGCGTCCGGTTGGCATATCGATTTTTCCGATGGTCTTGCCTCGCGCATCGATGACGTCGCCCAGCGAACCTACCACCACCAACGCGCTATCGGCATCAAACGCTTGCGCCAACACTTCCATCCGATTCGGCAGCGAGACATCGTCGGCATCCTGACGCAACACGTATGTGCAATCACACAGGTCCAGGCCGCAGTTGAGCAAACCGGACAGCCCCTGCGCTTCAGGAAAGCAGCGAACAATGATCCGCGCATCGCGTTCGGCATAAGCCTGTGCCAGTTCGAGACTGCCATCTGTGGAGCCGTGATCCAGAACGATCAAACGCCAATCCTTGAACGTCTGGTAGACGATACTGTCGATCGCCTCAGCAAAAAAAGCGACGCCGTTTTTCACCGGTAGCAATACGTCAAAAGTGGCCATCTACCCCTCTACTTTCTTCTGAAAACCTAAAAATAAGCGCAGGCTGATGAGTTGCGGGCGCAGCAGCAACAGACTTGCCACGCCATACGTCGCAGCGCCCATGACGACCATGATCAGAAACGCCAGCAAGGCGTTATGCACAGAAGCCAAGACGACTTGTTCCGTCGCGATCACCACGCTAGCCATGAAAATTGAAGCTGTAGCGGCTGGCGCGATGCACCGCATCAGCGCGCCAAAAGTAATCCCGATCATGCGTCCACTAAAATACAGAGCCGGTATTGCATTAAGGATGTTGGCCGCCAGGTATGCCGCTGCCACACCTTCAATACCCCAGCGGGCGCCGATTACAAAAGCGCCAATCTGCAACACCGCTCCCAGCAGACCGAGTCGCAGCATCAGACCGGTACTACCGCGTGACATCAGCACCGTGCCGGTGGTGCTGACTAAGGACTGGATGAAACCGACCGGAGCCAGCCAGGCAAGAATAACCGCCGATGCATGCCATTTTTCACCCAGCAACAGGTGTACAAAAGGCTCCCTCAGGGCGAACAATCCAGCCATCAGGGGTGCCGTCAGGAAGGCGATGAAGCCGACCGCCTTCAAATACAAACGAGCCACATCGGCGACTGCATCTTGTTTGCGGCTCATGATCGGGTACAGCACGCGCGATATAACAAAAGTCATGTTCTGCAACGGGAACAGCATCACCCGATACGCCATCGAATAGACTCCCAACACAGCCGTGCCGAGAATTCTGCCGATAACCATGCTGTCGGCGTTACGCGAAAAATACAGTACGACATTGAACAGAGATACATTGCCGCTGAAACGGGCGATCGACTTGAATGCGTGTGCGCTCCAATGCATACCGGGGCGAAATGTCGACTGCATCACGATGATGGAGGTCGATACCAGAGTCGCAACAATGATCTGAAATACCAGGCTCATAACACCGGCCCCGCGCCAAGCCAGTAGCAGAGCGGCCGCCAAGCCGACCAGTGCGGCGACAATCTCCGCGCTAGCCACGATCGAGAACTTGGATTCACGTTCCAGCAAAGCCTGGTGCAACACGCTCAAGCCGGTCATGGGAAAGACCAGCGCCAGCAGATACAGCACGTTGGCCAGTCCCGTCTCATGAAAAATATGGGCCATCAGCGGTGCGGTGGCAGCAATCAGAACTCCAATCAACAGGCCAAGACCCACATTGGTCCAATGCACCGTGCTTGCCATCACCAACGAAACATTTTTGGCCTGAATCACAGCGGCAGCCGTTCCCATATCCCGAAAAAGATAGGCGAGATTGGTCACGATAGCCGCCAATGCCATCAAGCCATACGCTTCAGGAGCCAGCAATCGCGCCAGCACGGTCATGCTGACCAACTGCGACACCACCCTGGCCGCTTGCGATAGCGCGACCCATCGTGCATTTGAAATTATGGACAACGTTTATCCTTATTTTTTTTGTGCAACTGTTGATGCGCATGTTCATCAGGGCAGAAAACAATCCCTGCGAAAAACCCGAAAGGCATGAAAAAAGGTGGTAGTGGAGCGCCCTCGAAGCCGTTGCAAAAGTTACCCATCCAGGACCCGATGTATATAAAATACTGAATACTGTATATTTTTTTTACGCATTATATATATGCGTAAAGTGCTATAAATAAATCTATACTCCCAGTTATTTTAATTTATTCCAGCTCTGAATCATGTTCATTTTTTCGTCAACAACACAAAATATCAGCGGTGTCATTTCTCATTTGCATAACTTTCGTTTAACAGTGGAAAGCCTTGCATGAAAAGCCGCAGGAACCCACATTTCGTAAAGTTGTCTGGGAGCGGGGAAGCGGCCTAATTCGATGAGCAGGGTAAATAGTTTTTTATATTCAGGACGTAAATCGATCGCTTTGCATAGCGCGAAATACCCACACAAAATATTGTAAAAACGTCTTACCAAGTCATTTTTTATTGGCAAAACCTGTACCCTATTCTTGTTGCAATAGGACGCAATCGATTCCAGCGTGTACAGGTATCCAATCGCGTTGCGTTTTGATTTCGGCAGCGTCATGGTCGATTCCAGACGGATTCGCCGTTTGAAAAAAACTTTGCTAAGACAGAGCGACATACCGGCAGAACAACTCAGCCGCATGATGATCTCTTCGTCTTCATGCACAATATTCATGAACGACAAATTTTTGTCATCCCATAAAGCTCTTTTTGACAGATACAAACAGGGACTAGCGAAATACATATCCCGCTGCAGCATAAAACCTGTCGCTTCAATACCGGATGGCCATCCCATGTCGATTTTTCTGTCATACGATGGCATATATTCCAATCGACATCCATCATCCAAAAATGACTGGCCTGAAAAATAAATGATGTCGATCTCGGGTTTTTGGTGGACTAATGCCTGCATTGATTCGACAAAATCCGCATTGAGCAAATCATCCGAATCAAAAAAATATACATAGTCGCCACTGGCCCGCGATAAGGAAAAATTTCTGGCGCACGCTTGCCCATTATTGCTGGTGTGAAAAATTTTTATCCCGGCGATATCCATGTATTGATCAATTAATGTTCCGGTGTTGTCGGTGCTGCCGTCATTCACAATAATAATTTCATGAAATTTTTCGGTTTGATTCAGTAACGAATCGATCGCCGCGACGATGTAATTTTCTACGTTGTATGCCGGCACAATTGCAGTAATCTTAATTTTATTTTCCATTTTTTAAACCATCGACAGCCGCAAGCGGTTTTTTAGTCGTTCGCAATCCCAGAAAAAACGTGCCATAAGCGGCGATATTTTCAAAATTTCGTGAATCAAATAGCACTCCACCGGGGCCAGCAAAGCCACCGCAACGCGGCGCCATCAAACCCGATGAATATTCAAAACGTATTTAGCACCGTACCAACCACGACGATGCTGGACTGGCGCATCGTGTCAACCAAATTGCGCACTGCATGAATGTGGCTGACGTCTTTACGCGCGATGACCAGCGCTGCACCGGCACGGGCAGCGACACTCTGGGCGTCTGCAAACACATCAGTGGCAGGAGTGTCAATCAGGATGACGTCATACCTGCGCGTCAACTCGTGCAGCAATTGCTTGAACAACGGCCGAGCAAGCAGCTCTTGCGGATTGGGCGGTATGGCACCGGCCGGCAGTACAGAAAGATCGATCAGCGATGGAATGCGCGCAATTGCATCGATCTGGCTGCGACCGGAAAGAATTGCGGACAAGCCATTCCGGTTTGGCAGGCCGAATAACGCATGTTGGCGCGGATTGCGCATGTCGGCATCGATCAAAAGAGTTCGCTCACCGAGTTGGGAGAACGCCACCGCCAAATTCGCAGCGAGAAAACTACGACCTTCATTGCGTTCCGGGCTGGTGATCGCGAGCGCAATATGCTCTTCTGCACTGCCGAACCAACGCAGCATGAGCTGGCTACGCAACGCCCGCAGCGCTTCGACCTCTGCACAAAAGGGATCGTAGGCCGCGATCAGTTCGTGGCTGACTTGACTTTCACCTTTCAGTAAATAGGGAAAATCGAACTGGCGCGACAGCCCCATTTCGATGTCGGCTTGTGTCAATAAGCCCAGACCGATTGCAGTCTCGCCGAAGCGCTGACCGCGCTCGCGCTGAAGGTGCACAATTTTTTCTGCGTTATCGGCACTCAGACGTCCGGCTTCGACCAGGATCGCACCTATAGAGCGATGCGGCAGGCTGGACGCTTCCTTGCCGACAAATTCTGAAACAGTACTGGTTTTGACGGGTGAGTTGGTATGTATCATTTTTTTCCCATGTGATTGCTTCTACCTATTTCGAACTTCTGCGATTAACCGACAATTGGCGAACCGGCAGGCGGATCGCGCCGCGTGAACGCCGCCCGGTTGGATTGTTGACGTGCTACTGCATTCGATTTCTGCATTACGCCAAGTACCGCAAGCCCACTCAATCCAGCCAAGTCCGCAGCCGAACGCACGCGCCTGTCAAGCAGCTCAAGGATTACGGCGCCACCGACGCCGAGCAGCACACCGACAACAAGTGCCAGTAAGATATTGAGCAAAAGCTTCGGGCTAAACGGTTTAAGGGGCGTCAGGGCTGGAGTAAGCACCGCGATATCGGACTGGTTCGACTGTCCTTCAAGGTTGGTCAGCGTCAAACGCTGCGAGATGGTCTCGTAGGCGCGTTGCGCACTGTCCATTTCTCTGCTGAGGACGGACAATTCATCACGCGTGCGATTAAGCTGCAGCACCTTGAGCTTTTGTGCCCCCAATGCGGCACGGACCTCGGCTTCACGCTGTCGCATGATGACCGCATTGCTGCTGACGGCATTCGAAGCGACGCTGATTTGCGCGTTCATATCTGCGCGCAGCTTGTCCACTTCAGCCTTGGCGCCCTGATATTGCGGATGGTTCTTATCCAGTCTTTGCGCGATCTCGGAGAACTTCGATTCGGCGCTTCCCAATCCCATCTTGAGGTTCTGAATCAGCGGATTGTTCGCGATATCGGGCGATTCGGCCGCTTTACTGCCCTGGACCTGGCGCTGACGCGAACCTGCTTCCATCGTCTGTCCTTGAGCAGCCACCAATTGACTGGATAGTTCGTTAAGGCGGACTGATTCGACATCGAGGCTTTTATCTGTGTTGACAATGCCGTTTTCCTGTTGATATTTGGAAAGATTTTTTTGGGCGACTTCAAAATTATTGCGCAATAACTTGATCTGATCGTTGAAATAAACTGAGGTCTTCTTCGATGGATCGACCTTCAGTTTGACGCTCACTTGTTGATAGGCGTTACCGAAAGCGTTAGCTACACTAGCTGCCAACGGTGCCGACAGGCTCGTGAAAGTGATGTTGAGTACGCTGCTTTCACGCGAGGGTTCAACATCAAGCTTGGCCAGCAGTCTCCCAGCCACCCAGTCACGGATGTTGCCCTCGCCGCCGGTAGAGTCCAGGAAGCTCTGCGTCACTTCCTCGCCTTCAGCCAGTTTAAGCGCATCGACTACCTTCAACGCGACGCTCATGCTATTGACAATATCGACCTGCGTAGACATGTAGCCGGGCAACAATTGCGACGGCATAGCGACTCCGGTCACAGGGTCGGTACCCTTGTAGTTGAGCACTAGCGATGTCGTTGCCTTGTAGGTCTTGTGCTTTAGCAGAGTCACGGTCAAGGTCGCCGCCACAGTCACGATGAGCGTGAGCAGAATTACCTTGTAGTGCGCTCGCAGTATAAGTAAAAACTGGGATAAATTCATAGGTGTGTCCTTAGATCATGATGACTGGTTGTCAATGCGCATATCAGCACAAATCAGAACAAGCTTTCTTTAACGTAAATCACGTCATCAATCTGAATTAAATCTTCGTGTTCGGCCTTGAACTCGTGTACCTTGCCGTCCGCATCGCGCCGTTTGATGCGCATGCCGCGCTCGGTGCCACGCGCAGTCAGTCCACCGCCAACCGCCAGTACCTGTAGCACCGTCATATTGCGTTCCAAGCGATAAGAACCAGGCTTTTGAACCTCACCGTAGACATAGAACCTGGGCGCTCGCTCGACATACACAACATCATCGGTAATCAAGTTCAGATCCTTTTTCATATTGCCGGAGCGCACCATGTCGATCAGGTCGATCACTTCTTTTTTACTCTGGCCATTGCGATTGCGAATCAAGGTAACCGTGTCGCCACCTTCCGGCACAACGCCCCCGGCAAGCGCCAGAATATCGATCAAGCTGTGCTTGCCGTCAATCGGATAGCGCCCTGGTTTGGCAACCTGGCCCAGGACCGAGACCAGTTGGCTCTGCTGCGAGGTGACGAGAATATTCACCTGGGGTTTGAGAACGAAGCCGCCACTCATGAGCAGGCCGGCAATTTCCTTTTCGGCCGCCGAGGTGGCGAGACCGCCGACCTTGACTTCACCTACCAGGGGAAAAGTGATGCTGCCGGTTTGGCTCACTCTGGCTTCAAGTGATAGATCAGGGTTTCCATACACGGAAATTTTCAATACATCGTTCGGGCCGAGCAGAATATCTTCGGCACTGGCGCCGGTACTCCAGGCGCTGAGCATCAGTATCAATAAGGCCATCATAATTTTTGTCATTTATTGTGCATCCTATTTTTAGTCGATATTTAACCAATATTCATTTGCTAGCCGCAAACACAGGTAGGTCGGCTTACTTGACGCCGGTTATGCCGTTTTCTATTTGGGCCGTCGTGGACGAACCCGTTTTCTGGACTGCTGGCAAAATAGTTGTAGCTAACTGCTTTTTGTTGAGATATTCGATCTTGGCCGATGCGCGCAACCGTCCAAGTTCCAGGTCTCCGATCTCCTTGCGTTTTTTATTGCGCAGATAGCGCTCAATTTGCGGAGCAGCCGCTTGCGCGGTAACGGGACTGGGCTTTACATCATAAATAGAATTCAGCATGCTGTATTCGCCTGCCTTAATGACGAACAATTGATTCCTGCGCATTGCTCGCAATTTCGTGATTATTTCTGGTGCCAGATCCGCAGTACTACGCGTCAATTGGGTGCGTTTATATTGCACGTGATTATTGTCAAGCCAGACCGCGACTTGTTCGATCGATTTGGCAGAATCAAGTCTCATTTTGAGTTTGGCAGTAACGTCCTTGGTAGCAACCACTAATTCATTCATGTAGAACAATTTGCGCTGGGTGAATAACTCAGGGTGCGTCTGAAAGTAAGCATCTATTTCAGCTTTGGAAGGCGTGTCTATGGTGGCAAACTTGCTTTGCAAATATGCTTGAGCAAGAATTTGTGTCTTGGCGTGATCAATCGCTTGTATCACTTTAGGATCACGGTCGAGCCTATTGCGCATCGCCTCCTCCTGCAGCAACTGGCGATCAATCATCGTCTCCAGTAATTGTTTATTTACTGCTTGCTCCGCGGCTATTGGGCGGCGTTCGGCAGCCCCTAAATCATCGATGGATTGCAGCATGGTAATTTCGACGTCATTGACCTTGACGAATGGTGATGATCGCTCGTCTTTAAGTTCCGAACTAGCTTGCTTGTTGCAGGCAGACAGACTCATTACAGCAGCCAATGTGAGGGCACCGAACAATACCTGCTTTTTCAAGGCCGGATAGTTATTTATCCAAATCTGGATGCACTGGATTTTTTTTCGGAAAATCAAAATTTGAATCTTTCAATAATACTTTTTCATCACCCTGGCAACCGGCCGTCAGGCGTCCATGGACACGGCTCTCAATGTAACTTTCTATAGCCGAAAGGTCGTTGCCGGTGACGTCCTTGATAAACTACACAGCCAACGGCAAGCAGTAGAACAGCCCAAGTTTTTAGCGCCGGTGACGACGCAACCAAAGAGCCGTAGAGCAGTTCGATATTGCCAGCACCGACATTGGAAGCTGACGCGCCATAAGATGAGCCCCCCCCTCTGACATAAGACGAAAATGATCCTTCATTTATCTGATGATCGGTCAAGGTCGACATACTTTCCGCTTGCGTCAAGATGTCTGAGAAAACGTTCGATGTCAGAAACGAAGTTGACCTAAATTGCGGATCGCGCATACCATTGCCTGCACTACCTCCGACTGAGCTGCTGTTGTCTCTGACTCTTGAAAAAGTGTTATTCAAACTAACGTGCGAATAAAAATTCACATCCATCCTATTGGATTCGGGCAACTGAATAATCGGCACGCTAGCGCCGACCCAACCGGAAGTGCTAAAGACCAGCGCACTTAACAACAATCGCGGTTTTTTCATTGCAACCCCTTTCAGTTTGTTTCAAAATTCCGGCAGATTTCACGCCGGATGCGTCCGATTATTTCGCATTGAATACGCAGCAGTTCGGGAAAATCAGCCTAAATTAATAAGCATTATCTCGGCCTAACACCACTTTCACGGTGCGCAAAATGATCCATAGATCGAGCGATATCGACCAGTTACGTAGATAATCCAAATCATATTCAATGCGTGCCGCCATCTTGTCCAAAGTATCGGTCTCGCCTCGAAGTCCGTTCACTTGTGCCCATCCGGTAATTCCAGGTTTCACCTTATGACGCAGCATGTAGCCCTTAATTAATCCACGATATTGCTCGTTGTGCGCGACCGCATGCGGTCGTGGACCGACGATACTCATCCGTCCTTGCAATACATTGATGAACTGCGGCAATTCGTCAAGGGAAGTGCGGCGCAAAAAAGCGCCGAGGCGGGTTACTCTTTGATCATTTTTTTGAGCCTGGGCCACGTTCGCGCCATCCTCGCACACTGCCATAGAGCGGAATTTATAGACGATGATTTCTTCACCGTTCAAACCGTAACGGCGTTGTTTAAAGATAACCGGGCCAGGCGAGGAGAATTTGACAGCCAGCGCGATCGCCAGCATTACAGGTGCTAACAATAATAGGATGAGGGTGGCAAGTACGATGTCACTAAAGCGCTTGACCAAACTATTGATGCCGGCAAATGGGGTCTCGCAAATTGCAACCACGGGAACACCGCCCACTTCATCGAAGCGCGCCTGCATCAAATCAAAGATGTAAATATCCGGCAGAAAATAAATGGAAGCAGTGGTATCTTGCAATGCATCAAGCAGTAGGCGCACACGTGGCTGCGCCGACATCGGCTGACTAATAAAAATTACATTGATATTGTGTTCCCGGACATAGCCAGCGATGTCCTCCATGTGGCCGAGCATGGGCTTATCGGGTTCCGTCGAAAGACGAATTTTAGCGCGGTCATCAAAAAATCCGCGCACCTCCATGAACAGATGCGGATATTCGGCAATGCGATCGGCAAGTTTCAAACTGACCTCGTTGGCGCCGACCATCACCACAGAACGCACTTGCCCACTTCTGCTTAGATTGGACGCTATTCTACGCAAGACTAGGTGACTTGTTAGCAGCACAAACGGCGTAATGACGAACCAGGGCAGAATGACACGATCGGAATATTTATACGAAAATCCGGTGGCATATCCGATAAAGACCAGAATCGCCACGAAGATTATCCAACCGAAAAAAATATCTCTTACGAACGCCAGCAGCCTGCCACGGTGCCAATTACGATAGGAATCGATTTGTTCGTGAATGTACGACGAAATGAAGACGGCAACAATTGCCAGCACCAGGTAGTTACCGGAAAATTGTTTGTTTTGCGCCACGGTCAACAGGTAAAGCGTACTCAAGATAACGAGTGGATCAAGCACGCGCTTAAAAAACGATAGCACCGGAATGTCACTGACGGTCATGATCTACCTCGTTCCTTTTCACCATCAATCGTGAACGCGAAGACGAAGCGCAGGCAGTAATCGTGTACAGCAGATTCGATTGAAGAAGCCACAAAAGTGCGCAGCTGGCTTGGAAATAAAATCAACTCAGAATTCATAACGTGAGCTGAGCATCATGCCGTTGTTTGGAGTGTTATTCCCTGCAATATTGGAATCCCTGTTCTTACGATAAAGCAGGGCTGCCAGTTGAAGATGATCGGTAGTGCGATAAGTAAGCTTGAGCGATGCAGTGCGAAAAATGTCTTTGCGATCCGCTGGCAGTAAAGATGTAAACGCAGCAGCACCGCTATAGTCGCTTGTCTCATGCTTGAGTTGACCGTCCAGCCGAAGCTTGCTCGTCAAATCCCAAGTGGAGCCGATGCTGACCCCCTGATTGAGCGTGTAGCTGGCAGTTAAATCATCGAGCGCACCGATTTCACGCCAGCCACTTAACGCCACTCCAATCTTGCCTGTCGCTTGCCAGTTCGCGATCAAGCGCGCGTTAAGGCCGCTATAATCACGCGCCGAGAAAAAGTCGTGCTTGCGTTGTACATGCCCGCCTAGAAACTGCAGTTGCGTTTTCCCTGTGAGCAGCCAGTTAATCTTCGCCTTGATCTCGTTCTGATCGTAACTATTGTCCACTACCAACGCGCCAATCTGCTGCGGATTCGGGAGATCGCCACGCGTGTGACGCAGCTGTATGCCAACCGTGCTGCCACTGCGTGCCAGGTAGTCTAAGCCGAGTTCAGACGAATCCTCGACCCGGTTACCGGTCTTTTGCGAATCGAGATCGTAATTGAGGGTGTCGCGGGACAATCCGCTGCGCAAGCGCCAATTGGGATGGAGCCGCCACGCGCCATCGACAAACTCCCGGCGTTGCGTGCGCAGGTTGGGCTCCTGAGTATTGAAATTCACGAACGGCGTCTGGCCATTCGCATACGGGGTCAGTGCCTCAACATAGCTTGCGCCTAAATTTCCTTCCAAGCGATCGCCCACATGCCAATTCCAGTTGGCGAGGAGATCCTTGCTGTCATTGTTGAGCGCCCCCAACCGGTCATAAGTGACATGGGCAAGATTGAGTTTGGCAGATAAAACCTGCTGACTGATACGCTTGTTGAAAGCCAGTCCAGCCTCTGCACGGCGGGAAGTGTCGGATAGCTTTTCGCCTTTTGGATTGGCTCCATCCGGGATTCCCAATACGTTTTCGTCATAGGAAAAAGAATAGCCTACGTAAGGGCGAAACACATCATCTTCTGCGGCAAACGCAGGCAAACAGGCCACAGCCCCCAACCTTATAAACAAGTGCAACATAGACTGCCAACGCAAAAATGGCAACATCTGGTGCGCAGACGCGAGCATCTTGGTTTTCATTTGTACAGGACTCCTTTTTTTAAAAATCATAGGGTCTCCTATTTATTTCAATACTCTAAATGTTGCTCTCTTGATTTCTCTTGCAATGTCATTGAAAAGCATGACTCTTCCTCTCCGCAAGTGCGTTGAGATCGCCCATATTTTGAAAAAAGAATGCGCTATTTTCGACGCTTGCTTGCGCAATATTGGAGCTAGCGTGTATCTGTGCGAAGAATAACTAACGAAAAATCAGACTCTGTTTTGATGACGAATTTGATGCCGCTTAACTTAAGGCAAGACTCCGCTATTTGTGTGCGCCATGGACGCTACCTGTACGCTTAAGTTGGGAACCGCAACAAACTGAGGTTAATTCGTAATGGATGCCGAATCTGTGCGATATCACACATAAGCGCTCATAAAAATTCCCCGTTCTACCAAACTCATTTGAAGTTGCGGCTTAGCTTGATTCAAGCTGCCAGCCTTCAAACGCTTAGATAATTCACTCTTTGCACATTCAACGCATGATTAATTCAGCCTCGAACTGAATTCTTAATCCTCCTGAAAATAGTTTTTACGCATTTGGCATTTCTAATAATTGCCCATAGGCTAAATATTTACGGCTGTAAGAGGTGTTGCAATTCAACTAAGTTCAAGATTGATACATCTTGATACGTTTTAAATTGCTTTGCGCTCTTGAATGTCGAGCGCGTCATGAGGCATGGGGAAGTTGATTTTTGTAAAATAGGATTTTTTGCGTTTAGCTACGTCACAGACCGACTTCCAGATCAATATGGACGTTCTGGCATAGTTGAAAAGACGGTGTTTTTCACACGTAGTCCCGGACGCTTTCCATAAACATGGAACAGTCGACTTTGCAGATAAAAACAAATGGAACAATCACATGGGCTCGTTGTGTATGAGCACGCCGCGTTATCACGGTTGTATATAGTGTATTGAATAAGCCCAGCCAGCCGTCGCGGTTAAGCTTGTGAGTGCCATATAGCAGCAGATTGCTGCATCGGATCAGATACCCGTCTCTCACTAACCGCACGCCGGCAATGACAGGGGCATTGCCGGCCCGGAACTGTACTAATACCGACAGTCCAGAATATGCATTGCATCTTCGCGCAATACGACGGTGGTGCGGTTGCCTGGCGCCAGATGGAGTTCGGCGGCCAACCGTGCGGGTACTTGCGCATGCAATGGCGCGTCAATGCCATCCATGCTGGTGATAAGCCGCACCTCATTACCTATGGGCAATAGTGTTTGTATCGTAACTTCGATACGATTATGACTGCTCGGCAGATAGTCGCGCCCCACTGCGCGCAAACGCACGCCGCTGTTCGGAATCACCCAGTTTACTCGTGTACCTGGAAGGATTTTTGGCCGTAGCGGAGTTGCCAGTGTGAGTGGGCCGGCGCGCAGCCAAGTCCAGCCGCCGACTGCCTCATGGCGAATAATTTCACCTTCAAAAATATTGTGGATACCGACCTGCCGCGCAGCAATCGCATCGACGGGTCGGGCCATTACATCGTAAGGCGAACCGCTTTGCAAAGTTTTGCCGTTGGCCAACAACGTCATCCGGTCCGCCAGCAACAATGCTTCATTCAAATCGTGAGTAACCATAACCACCGGGATATCGAGTTGTTGTTTCAGTTCTGCCAGTTCAAAATAAAGACTGTCGCGGGTAGCCCGATCAACTGCAGAAAACGGCTCATCCAGCAGCAAAATATTGGGAGCGCGTGCCAGTGCCCGGGCCACTGCAACCCGTTGCTGCTGGCCACCGGAAAGTTCGGCCGGGCGGTGCCGGCTCAATCCATCCAGATGCACGCGCGCCAACCATTCCATAGCACGCCGCAATTGTTCGTCTGGAGTCAAATGATGCAAACCGGCCCTGATATTATCCAGCGCGCTCAGGTGCGGAAACAAGCCGTAATGTTGCGGCACATAGCCGATATGCCGTTGTTGCGGCGACAGGCAAATGTTTTTACCGGAGTCGAACCAGACCGAGTCGGCGCACATAATGCGCCCTGACTGTGGGCGCGATAGCCCGGCAATCATCCGCAGCAGCGTACTCTTGCCGCTGCCGGAGGGCCCAACCAAAGCCAGCAGTTGACCGCACTCGCATTCGATATTGGCAGAGATGGGAATCGGTGCGCCCTGCTCTGCCGTGAAAGCAAGTTTAGAGTTCGGGCAAGCCATGCCGCCTCCCGAAGCGTCGTGACAGCCCGTTAGCCAAGGCCAACACTGCGATGGAAAATACCAACAGCAGCAGCGACATGCGCCCTGCTGCGGCAAAATCGAAAGCTTGCACCCGGTCATAAATTGCAATGGCAATCGTCTTGGTTTCGCCGGGAATATTGCCGCCGACCATCAACACCACACCGAACTCACCCAGGGTATGGGCAAAGGTGAGCACCAAAGCAGTCAAGACGCCCGGCCACGCCAAGGGCAACTCAACCGTCAGCAAGGTGCGCCAGAACGACATGCCGCAGCAAGCTGCAGCATCCCGGACTTCATGCGGAATGGATTCAAAGGCACGCTGGATCGGTTGCACTGCAAAAGGAATATTGACGATGATCGAAGCAATCACCAACCCGGAAAAATGAAAAACCAGCGTATGCCCGCTCCAGTGCGCCACCCACTGTCCGATGGCCGATTGGCCGCCCAGTCCAACCAGCAGATAATAACCTACCACCGTGGGCGGCAATACCAGCGGCACCGCCAATAATGCTTCGGCCAATGGTTTGCCTCGAAAATGCCGGTAAGCCAGCGCGCGACCGACAAACAGGGCTGCCGGCAACAATAACAAGACGGTCAATCCTCCCAGTTTGAGCGACAGCCACAAAGCAGACCATTCCATCATTCCGCCTCGCCAGGCAGCAGGAAGCCGTAGCGGCGCATCACCTCGCGCGCCGTCGGTTGCTGCATGTAGGAATAAAATGCCTGCGTGGTTTCGCCGGCATTCTTAAGCAAAACCATGCGCTGCCTAAGCGGCGTGTGCCACTCGGCCGGGATCACCGCATAGCGTGACAACGTTGCCATTTGCGGCGATTTCGCCAGCGATAATGCAACAATGCCGCCCTCTGCCGATCCACCAAGAGCGAATTGCGCGGCTTGCGAAACGTTTTCGCCCAGTACCAATTTTGGCTTGAGCGCGTCCCACAGGCCGGCATGCTGCAAGGCTTCTTCGGCGCGGCGACCGTATGGCGCATGTTCTGGATTGGCAATGGCAAAATGTCTGAGTTTGCCTTGCTTCAATAACGCGGCCACGCCTTTGAGTTCAGAATCTACCTGCAATGGCGAATTGATCGGTGTCACTAACGCAATACGTCCAATTGCGTACAGCGCGCCAGAATCGCGTGTCAAGCCATCTGCATGGAGCTTTTCCACATAATCCTCATCGGCCGATAAATACATCTGGAATGGCGCCCCATTACGGATCTGGGTTGCAAAGGTGCCGGATGAGCCGAACGAAATTTTCAGATCCCGACCGCTGTCCCGGCGAAACGACTGCGCCACTTCTTTAAGTGCAAACTGGAGGTCTGAAGCGGCCGCCACCACAGGCACATCGGCAAGTGCAATATGAGAGCAGCCAAGCATCAGCGTAAAAAATGCGAGCCGGAAGCCCCATTGCTTCATCAATACGCGTGCGGTACACATGCCAAAATCTCCTAAAAAATTCCCGAGCGCAGCATAACCTATCCAATAGTGGAATCTGTTAGGTTTAATTATGTATAGCTGATTTATGTATAGCTGATGTTATGCATTATCCGCGAAAGGCACGAAAAGTAGCAAAATTTCGTAACGCAATTCAACTCTAAAATATAGGGTGTATTGCCTTTTTAATGGCATTATTCGCATATTTTTATTGGCTTTATGAAAAATACTCCAAGCATAACTGGAATTAATTCAATGTTCGTCTGAGCGGCACTAACCGCGGCGATCCTGGTGCGCCCGCTTATTGCCCTGCGTAGGCGACATCCAGCTTCTAGACTCGCATTCAAGGCGAAACGCGCCAGACCTCGCTGGATCGCCGTGAGGCCGATATCGCCATCCAGCCAAGTCGGCCGGACAATGGCGAACTAATTATCGTGTAGCTCACCGAGGTTACATTTCGCTTTTACTGCAGCCCGGCCTATTTTGCTGAAACGCAGCCGGTGGGTTGGAATTTCATAGCTTACGACGAAAGTATGGATGCGGTGTCACAGCAAGTTGTACTTATCCAGCAGGTAGCCGGTAGATCCATCGGTTTTCGGGGAGTACGCAGGAAATTCGGCACGCATTGGTGCGTCAGGGTGGAGGTGTGGCGATGCTGCCGGATTTCATGGCGGAGAGCGATTCAGCCCTCGTTGTGGCGGCAGCTGGCCAGCAGTCAGTGATACGAGACGTTTGGCTCGTCTTCCATACCGACATGAAAGGTTCGGCCGCTATTCGCGCCGTTGTCAAATCTATTCGCGAAGAATTCATAACGCCCTTCTGAAATACTACTGATCCGGTTGGCGGCTTTATTGCTGCCTATACGCGTAGCCAAACTCAGTGCTAAAGCCAGCATGCATAAAAAAACCCGCCGGAGCGGGTTTTTTAAAAAACGCCAAACGCTTTACTGCACCGTCACAGTTTCGGCTACATCACTGAAATCGGCAATCTTGTCGAAGTTCATGTAGCGATATATATCGGCCGCGTTCTTGTCGAGCACGCCGATGTTCGCCATGTACTCTTCCTTGGTCGGAATCCTGCCGAGCATGGCACAGACCGCCGCCAGTTCCGCTGAACCGAGATAAACCTGGCTATCGATACCGAGGCGGTTAGGGAAGTTGCGGGTCGAAGTTGAAATTGCAGTTGCACCCTTGCGCACTTGCGCCTGGTTACCCATACACAGCGAACAACCCGGCATTTCCATACGCGCGCCAGTGCTTCCAAGAACGCCGTAATGGCCTTCGGAAACCAGTACTTGCTGATCCATCTTGGTTGGCGGAGCAATCCATAAGCGCACTGGAAGATCCGACTTATTTTCGAGCAGCTTAGAGGCAGCGCGAAAATGGCCGATGTTGGTCATGCAGGAACCAATGAACACTTCATCGATTTTTTTACCAGAAACTTCAGACAGCATCTTGACATCGTCTGGATCGTTCGGGCAGGCGACAACAGGCTCGTGAATATCGGCCAAGTCGATCTCGATGACGGCAGCATATTCAGCATCGGCATCGGGTGCCAGCAGTTCAGGCTTGGCAATCCAGGCTTCCATTGCCTGAATGCGGCGTTCTAGCGTGCGCTTGTCCTGGTAATTATTAGCGATCATCCATTTCATCAACGTGATGTTGGAAGTCATGTATTCAATGATCGGCTCTTTATCCAGATGCACCGTGCAGCCGGCGGCGGAGCGTTCGGCAGAAGCATCAGACAATTCGAATGCCTGCTCGATTTTCAATTTCGGCAAACCTTCAATTTCCAGAATACGGCCGGAGAAAACGTTTTTCTTGCCTTGCTTCTCAACTGTCAGCAGGCCCTTGCGGATTGCATATAGCGGAATTGCATTGACCAGATCGCGCAGTGTCACGCCAGGCTGCATTACGCCCTTGAAGCGGATCAATACCGATTCCGGCATATCCAGCGGCATCACGCCGGTGGCTGCGGCGAACGCGACCAGGCCAGAACCGGCAGGGAACGAGATGCCGATTGGAAAACGGGTATGCGAGTCGCCGCCAGTGCCGACGGTATCGGGCAACAGCAAGCGATTGAGCCAAGAGTGAATGATGCCGTCGCCCGGACGCAGCGTCACGCCGCCACGATTGGAAATGAATTTCGGCAGTTCATGATGGGTCTTGACGTCGACCGGTTTTGGGTAGGCTGCGGTGTGGCAAAACGACTGCATCACCATGTCGGCAGAGAAGCCGAGACAAGCCAAATCTTTGAGTTCGTCGCGCGTCATCGGGCCGGTTGTATCTTGCGACCCGACGGTGGTCATCTTTGGCTCACAGTATGTGCCCGGGCGCACGCCGCGGCCTGCTGGCAAACCGCAAGCGCGACCCACCATTTTTTGCGCCAGCGTGAAGCCTTTGCTGGAATCGGCCGGATTGGTCGGCAGGCAGAACAAGGTGCTAGGTGCCAAGCCCAACGCTTCCCGTGCGCGTGCGGTCAGGCCACGACCGATGATCAGCGGAATACGGCCGCCGGCGCGTACTTCATCAAAAATTACCGGGGATTTAACGGTGAATTCAGAAATGACTTCACCATTTTTCAGTGCTTTACCTTCAAACGGACGCAGTTCAATCACGTCGCCCATATCCATCTTGGACACGTCGAGTTCGATTGGCAGCGCGCCGGCATCTTCCATCGTGTTGTAGAAAATCGGAGCGATCTTGTTACCGAGGCAGACGCCGCCGAAGCGCTTGTTCGGCACGAACGGAATGTCTTTGCCGGTAAACCAGAGCACCGAATTGGTCGCTGATTTGCGCGAGGAACCGGTGCCGACAACGTCACCCACGTAAGCTACTATGTTGCCCTTGGCCTTAAGCGCTTCGATCTGTTTGATCGAGCCGACCTTGCCCGGTTCGTCAGCGACGATACCTGGACGCGAATTCTTCAGCATCGCCAAAGCGTGCAGCGGGATATCCGGGCGGCTCCATGCGTCTGGCGCAGGAGACAAATCATCGGTATTGGTTTCGCCAGTGACCTTGAACACGGTCAAAGTCAGGCTTTGCGGCACTTCGGGACGGGAGGTAAACCATTCAGCATCGGCCCATGATTGCAATACAGCCTTTGCATTGGCGTTGCCCTGATCAGCCAGTTCCTTGACGTCGTGAAAATAATCGAACATCAGCAAAGTTTTTTTCAAGCCTTCGGCTGCGGTACCACCCACCACAGGGTCAGCCAGCAGATTAATCATTGGCGTAATGTTGAAGCCGCCCAGCATCGTGCCCAGCAATTGGGTAGCGGTTTCACGCGAAATCAATGAACAACTTTCCTGGCCTTTTGCAACCTGCTCCAGGAATGCAGCCTTGACCTTGGCGGCATCATCCACGCCAGCCGGAACACGGTAGGTAATAAGTTCGATCAAGGCTTGCGCTTCGCCCTGCGGCGGATTTTTAAGCAGGCCGATCAGTTCTTCAGTCTGCTGTGTCGACAGCGGCAGGGGCGGAATACCGAGAGCAGCGCGTTCAGCGACATGTTGGCGATAGGCTTCTAGCATGGCAAATCCTCACAGGTTGGTTAGTTACGGCGCAAAGCGATCGAAGCGCCAAAAAATAGTGAATTCAGGTTAATTTGGCAAACAATTTTGACAAGCCGTAAATCAACTCTTATATATTATATCTTTTACTTGAGTCATTGCGTCACTTTCCAGAACGCACTACTCCAGCGCAAGCAAGGCATCCCAAAAAAACCTCTGAATTCCGCCCGCAATAACCAGCAGACTAAAACCATTTCCTTACTTGTTTATGCAGCGAGTCGCGAACCCGTTTCCCTCAAAGAATGGACTGGCAAAGCACGGCAATCACTACCATACCAGCACCAAAGAAATTAAGATGTAATTATGTTATGCGACAGAACGTCAAATGTGATGACACACCATGCGCGCATATTGAGCGGAAAAATTAGTTGGAATTTGAAAAACATGCTATCCGGTACCCGGCTGATGTAATTTTAAGCAGATTTACTTATCTACTTAACATATCAGCCGGGGGATATATTGGCGTCCCCAAGGGGATTCGAACCCCTGTACTCACCGTGAAAGGGTGATGTCCTAGGCCTCTAGACGATGGGGACAGTGACCTGTCCGTACTACTTTGACCTGCCTGCTTAACTTACCTGATGCCTGGCATTTAAACTCTAAACCCGAGCCCTGTCAGGTTTATTTTTGCTGGCGTCCCCAAGGGGATTCGAACCCCTGTACTCACCGTGAAAGGGTGATGTCCTAGGCCTCTAGACGATGGGGACACTAAGTTGTAACTTGCACATATCTGTACTATTTTTTCGCTGGTGGAGGTAAGCGGGATCGAACCGCTGACCTCTTGCATGCCATGCAAGCGCTCTCCCAGCTGAGCTATACCCCCTTGCGAAGAGCGAAATTATAGCAAGCTTCGTTACCGCATGTAAATCATCTTTTCGAAAATATTAAATATATTTCGCCATGCGCGCCAAAACCGTTTCACGACCAAACAATGCAATAACTGCGTCAATCGATGGCGTGTGGAGTTGCCCTGTCAACAATAAGCGCAAAGGCATCGCCATCTGTGGCATCTTCAGTTTGTGGGCAGCCAATACTTCTTTCAGCATGGCTGACAGCGCTTCTTTTTTCCAATCAACGGCTTGACAACGCATGGCAAAATCCTGCAGTGCAGGCCTGGATAATTCATTCAAATGCTGCACCAGCAAATCTGCTGTGGGCTCAGGCGTTCGATAAAACAACATTGCTGCATCAGCCAGTTCATTGGTGGTATTGACGCGCTCTTTCATCAATCCGATCACTGCCTGCAGGTCTGGCGCATTGACGAAATCCGCTCCATCTTTTTCCATCAAAGGTTTGACCAAACCTTCCAGGCGAGCATTGTCTGCCAGCTTGATGTAATGATTGTTCAGCCAGGCCAATTTTTCCGGATTGAATTGCGCAGGCGACTTGGATAAATGATCGAGGTCAAACCATGCACAAAATTGTTCTATCGAGAAGACTTCATCATCACCATGACTCCAGCCCAGCCGTGCCAGATAATTCAACATCGCTTCAGGCAAATATCCTTGTGCCGGATAATCCATCACGCTGACCGCGCCATGCCGCTTCGATAGTTTTTCCCCATCGGCCCCTAGAATCATCGGTACATGGCCATATAGCGGCAGAGTTGCTCCGAGCGCTTTCAGGATATTGATCTGACGCGGCGTGTTATTAACGTGATCATCGCCACGGATAACGTGGGTAATCTGCATATCCCAATCATCGATCACCACGCAAAAATTATACGTCGGCGTGCCATCAGGACGGGCAATCACCAAATCGTCCATCTCACGATTAGAGATGGTAATCGTGCCTTTGACGACGTCATCCCAACTCACATCGCCATCTTGCGGATTTTTGAAACGCACCACGGGCTTACGGCCCCCTGGAATAGCGGGTAATATCTTGCCCGCTTCAGGACGCCAGGTGCCGTCGTAACGCGGCTTCTCACCGGCAGTGCGCAGACGCTCACGCATGGCTTCCACCTCTTCCTGCGATGAATAGCAATAATAAGCGGTGCCTGCGGCAAGCATTTGCGCCACGACTTCGCGATAACGATCCATCCGCTGCATCTGATAGAAAGGGCCTTCGTCATGGGACAAGCCCAGCCAGTCCATGCCTTGCAGAATTGCTTCCACGGCCTCTGGCGTGGATCGCTCCAAATCGGTATCTTCGATCCGCAAGATGAAAGTGCCGCCAAAATGACGGGCATAAGCCCACGAAAAAAGCGCGGTGCGGGCACCGCCAAGGTGTAGGTAACCGGTTGGGCTGGGGGCGAAACGAGTGCGAACAATCATGGCAATAAAAACGGCCTTGGTTGACCAAAGCCGTGATGGCATTAAAAGCTTATTCTACCGCGTTGCATAACAGCTGCGGTACTTGCCCCTTATCTTGCCTCTTTCTTGTAGTTTCGGTTCAGGCGATCCTGAGTGATTTTGAAACACTGCCGTCAAGCATCTGCGGCTCTGCAATAAATCTTTGCTTGCCTGTTAGTAAAAGAAAGTGCTTGCCGGTACAGCGGGCCAACAAGGTCATATTGACACGTTGCGCTACCGCATGGCCCATTTGCGTAGTACCGGAACGCGACAATAAGAAAGGAATCCCCATCTGAGCACCTTTGATTACCATTTCCGAGGTCAGGCGGCCGGTAGTATAAAAAATTTTATCATGACCGCTAATGCCGTCCAGCCACATTTTCCCGGCGATCGCATCCACCGCGTTATGGCGGCCGACATCTTCGATGAAGTACAGTAATTCGCCATCCGCATCAAATAACGCACACCCATGCACTGAGCCCGCCTGTTTGTAGATTGACGCCTGGGTACGGATCAGATCAACGATTCTGTAGAGCGTTGACTGCTTCAATTTTGCGTCAGGGAGCATGATGGTGTCGACTTCATCCATCCATCCGCCAAACATGGAACCCTGGCCGCAACCGGTAGTTATGACCCGTTTGGCAGTGCGCTCTTTGATGTAATCAACGCCGTGGTGCGTGGTTACCGCTACCGCCTCCACATCCCAGTCCACTTGCACGGCGACGATTTCTGCAATCGTTTTCACCAGGCGCTGATTGCGCAAATAACCCAGTATGAGTGCTTCCGGCGCGCCGCCCAAAGTCATCAGAGTCACCAGTTCGCGCTTGTCCAGATAGACTGTCAAAGGCCGCTCGGCCGGAATTTCTATAATCGAAGCACGTCCCTGCTCGTCCAGTACCTCCACCGGATAAGTCAATACTGCGTGTGCATTGGAAAGAATTGGCCCTGTAGTCATGGAGAACAACCTCATCTGGCGCCGACGTTTGGTAAGTTGATGACAGGCCGACATGCTTATTTTTTTGGTGCGGCCGCAGCATCAGTCGCAACCGCTAATCCCACAGGTGCAGTGACTACGCTTGCAGCAACAGGACTTGCGACGACATAAGGTCCAGGGTCCAAACAAGATGGTGTTGCATCGGCGGGTTGCGCGGTTGCACTTTTTTCCTGCCGGTAACGTGCGACAACTTTATCTTGCGACAAGCATAATTTATACACACTCACTTTGGAGGCCCAGGCATCTTTGGCCTTGACTTCTACAGCCTTGGCAGCCGCTTCTCCACTGATTGGCGGCAACTTGGCAACCGCCAGGCCCGTTGCCATCAAGCCCAACATCATACAAATCATATAAATAAATTTATTCATGTCTGCCCCACCACGTGAGTTAACCATTGGCCTTTTTGGCTGTTTCAGTGTGCTGCTCGGGTGAGCGATTCCGCGCCACTTTTCCAGACTGGATGTCGTCATACCATAAATCATGATGTTCCTTGGCCCATGCATCATCAACATAACCTGTACGCATTGCTTTATAAGCACCGTCCATTCCCAAGGTGCCAAGGTAAATATGACCGAGAATCATACTAGCGGCTAATACCGCTGTGACAACATGAATAATGCTAGCTATCTGCATATTTCCGCGTGTATATAACAGACCGGGAACCAACATATCAAGCACAAAACCGGAGGCGCTCATAATCAAGCCGAACACCACTACCGCGCCCCAGAACATGATTTTTTCACCGGCGTTGAATTTGCCTGCGCTAACGTGCTTGCCGCTCAACAAACCGCCAAGCTGTACAAACCAGTTCAGATCGCCTTTTTCTGGCAAATTGTCTTTTACGTAAATTACAAAAAATACAACTATCGAGCAAGTAAATACCGGGCCCACAAAATTGTGGATATTTTTAAAGGCAAATGCCAGCCAGCCAAAAAGCGTCAGCCCGAATACCGGCAGCAGCACGTACTTGCCAAACAACATGGTGCCGCCGGTGAGCGCCAGCACCACGAAGCTAATTGCGGTGGTCCAGTGCGTCAAACGCTCGACCGAGGTAAAGCGCTCTATCAAGCGTCCGGTGGCGCTGCTTTTCAGTTTAATTTGTCCCTTGATCAGATACATCGCAGCCAGCGCCAGCAGCACTGCTATCAATAGCCAACCACCAATATTAGTGAGCGGGCCATTGCGATATTGCCGCCACGCCTCACCAGCGGTGGTTGACCGGGCCTGTCCGGGAAACTGCGCTTTCGGCTGTATCAGCACACTCGCTTCCAGTGCGGGCAGGCTGGAATAGTTTGGCGTGCCAGAATTTACGATGCGATACGTCGGCGCCAGATTGCCGGGTTGACTTTGACTGCGTTGGGCCTGATTCTGTTGCAGAATATCAATCGGCTCAACATTGGGTGCTGCCTGGCTGGATTGGCTGACACCCGCTGGCGGCACGCCCTGTGCCGCCACGCCAATCCAGCCGGACAATAGGTAAAAACCCAATATTAAGCTACCAAATTTCGTTTTCATATTGTCTCCACTTGCCGGCTTGCCAGCGCTATCAATTCATTCGAACATATTCGTTTTGATTTTGACCGCGGGTATGAATTTGTTTTTCCCAGCTTTCCTTGTCGCCGGGAGTCCAGCCACGGGCGACAAAGTCATTCTTTGCGCCCTGCCAGGGCTTGCTGTCGGACTTGACGGTGGATCCGGTTATCGATTGATCTTTTTCACTGCAAGCCATTAATACCAAAGCGCTCAGAAATACCAAAAGAAAACGGATCATGATTTATTCTCCACCGGTGGTTTTGCTTCAGGATGCGGGGCACGACCATAGGCCGTTCCCCAGCCCCACACTTCGCTGCCGGTGCCGCGCTGCACCACGCGATTACGGAAAATATCGGCAAGCACATCGCCGTCACCGCCTAGCAAGGCTTTGGTAGAACACATTTCTGCACAGACTGGTAATTTGCCTTCAGACAGACGATTGCGGCCGTATTTCTCAAACTCTGCCTGTGAGCCGTCTTGCTCGGGGCCGCCGGCACAGAAAGTACATTTATCCATTTTGCCGCGCAAACCGAATGTCCCGTTGGAAGGGAATTGCGGCGCACCAAATGGGCACGCGTAAGAGCAATATCCGCAACCGATGCAAACGTCCTTGTCATGCAACACCACACCTTCATCAGTGCGGTAAAAGCAGTCAACCGGGCATACCGCCATGCAGGGCGCGTCAGAGCAATGCATGCAAGCGACAGAAATCGATTTTTCCTGGCCGACAACACCATCATTAATGGTGACGACCCGGCGTCGATTCACGCCCCATGGCACCTCATGTTCGTTTTTGCAGGCAGTGACGCAACCGTTACACTCGATGCAACGTTCAGCGTCGCATATGAATTTCATTCGTGCCATTTAACTTCCCTCCCAATCGTGTCTACGGGCTTCACGCAACGAATTTTTCGATGTTGCAGATGGTTGTCTTGGTTTCTTGCATCATCGTGACCGAGTCATAGCCATACGTGGTCGCCGTATTGACAGCTTCGCCGCGCACAACCGGCATTGCACCCTCGGGGTAATACTCTTTCAAATCCTTGCCTTGCCACCAACCCGAGAAATGAAACGGAATAAATGCGGTTTCGGCATTGACGCGCGGAGTGACCAGCGCCTTGACTTTGATACGGGCCCCGGTTGGCGTTGAAACGATCACATATTCACCGTTGCGAATTCCGCGGTCGGCAGCAGCCTTCGGATTCAATTCGACAAAAGCATCTTGTTGCAATTCTGCCAGCCACGGATTGGAGCGGGTTTCCTCGCCGCCGCCCTCATATTCAACCAATCGGCCCGAGGTAAGAATAATCGGAAACTTCTCGTACAGTTTCTCCGCAACATTTTTGTCTTGAATCGACTTATATAAGGTCGGCAAGCGCCAGAATGACTTTTTATCGTCATGGGTTGGATATTTCGCTACCAGATCGGGCCGTGTTCCATACAGCGGCTCGCGGTGTTTCGGCACCGGATCAGGAAAATTCCACACCACTGCACGCGCCTTGGCATTGCCGAATGGATGGCAACCATGATTTTTCATCACTACGCGCTGAATCCCACCGGACAGGTCGGTCTTCCAGTTCTTACTTTCTGCCGCCTTTTTCTCGGCATCGGTCAATTCATTCCACCAGCCCAGTTTTTTCATTAGCACATGATCGAATTCCGGGTAGCCAGTGGTGATATCGGCACCTTTCGAATAGGAGCCGTCTTCAGCCAGCAAATTCACGCCATCTTTTTCCACGCCAAAATTAGCGCGGAAATTGCCGCCGCCATCCATCACATGCTTGGAGGTGTCGTACAGGTTGGAGGTACCCGGGTGCTTGAGTTCAGGCGTGCCATAGCAGGGCCACGGCAAGCCGAAATAATCTCCGGTCAGGTCATATCCGGTAGCAGCATCCTTGCCGCCTTTGCATTTCAATGTTTTGACATCGAATAAATGCATATTGCGCATGTGCGCTTTCAGCCGCTCCGGCGACTGGCCGGTATAGCCGATGGTCCAGCCGCCGCGGTTGATCTCGCGCAACATATCTTCCGGTTCCGGTTCCATCATGCCGCCCTTGCCCGGCACCAGCTTGATCTTGGCGACCAACTCCTTGCCGAAGCCGAGTTTTTGCGCCAATTGGTACATGATCATATGATCGGTACGCGACTCAAACAAAGGCTCAATGACTTTTTCGCGCCATTGCAGCGAACGATTGGACGCGGTGACAGAGCCCGAGGTCTCAAACTGGGTCGCGGCAGGCAGCAGATACACGGCGCGGTTGGGATTGAGTTCCTGTCCATCCACTTTCATGGCGGCCATCGCTGCTGTTGCCGATGGATAAGGATCGATTACCACCAGCAAGTCGAGCTTATCGAATGCCGTTTTCATTTCCAGACCGCGGGTTTGAGAGTTCGGCGCATGGCCCCAGAACACCATTGCCTTGACATTGTTGTCCTGATCGATAAACTCATTTTTCTCCAGCACGGCATCGATCCAGCGCGACACGGTAGTGCCGGATTTTTCCATCATTTCCTGCGATGCAAACTGCTTTTTAACCCATTCGTAATCCACGCCCCACACTGCGCACCAGTGCTTCCAGGAACCGGTTGCCAGGCCATAGTAACCTGGCAGAGAATCAGGATTTGGCCCGACGTCCGTGGCGCCCTGCACATTGTCGTGACCGCGAAAAATGTTGGTGCCACCGCCCGATTTACCGACATTGCCCAGCGCGAGTTGCACGATGCAGGACATGCGCACCATCGCATTGCCGATAGTGTGCTGGGTTTGCCCCATGCACCAGACCACGGTTGAAGGACGATTTTTAGCCAGGGTTTCGGCGACCTTGAAGACTTCGGCTTCGGTCGAGCCGCACGCTTCTTCCACCTTTTCAGGGGTCCAGGTCAGCGCTTCTTGCTTGACCTTGTCCATGCCGTAGACGCGATTATTGATGTATTCCTGATCTTCCCAACCATTCTGGAAGATGTGATACAGCAAACCATACAGGAATGGAATATCGGACCCGGAGCGAATCCGCACGTATTGATGTGCCTTGGCTGCAGTACGGGTAAAACGCGGATCGACCACGATCACCTTGCAGCCGGCTTCTTTCGCGTGCAGCAAATGCAGCATCGATACCGGATGCGCCTCGGCGGCATTGGAGCCGATATACATCGCCGCTTTCGAATTCTGCATATCATTGTAGCTATTCGTCATCGCGCCATAACCCCAGGTGTTGGCCACGCCTGCGACCGTAGTCGAATGGCAAATGCGCGCCTGGTGATCGCAATTATTGCTACCGAAGAAAGATACGAACTTGCGTAACAGCGCAGCTTGTTCGTTGTTGTGTTTGGACGAGCCGACCCAGAATACAGAATCCGGGCCGCTGACCTTGCGGATATCGAGCATTTTGGCGGAAATTTCACCCAGTGCCTGATCCCAGCTGATGCGCTGATACTTGCCGTTGACCAGCTTCATCGGATATTTCAACCGATACTCGCCGTGACCGTGCTCGCGTAGCGCAGCGCCTTTGGCGCAATGCGCACCCAAATTAATCGGCGAGTCGAAGACCGGCTCCTGACGAATCCAGATGCCGTTTTGCACCACAGCGTCGACTGCGCAACCGACCGAACAATGGGTGCATACCGTGCGCTTCACTTCGATCTTTGCGCCGACTGCCTTGCCTTCAACGGCCGCTTTGGCTTTTTGTATCAAGCCCAATTGCGCGGCGGCGATCCCGGCTCCAACGCCGATGCCGGAACGCTTCAGGAACAGTCGGCGATCCATTGTCGGCAGCGCACGCGACAGACTCGCGGCAAGACTTGATGTAAAACGGCTGTGCGAACGCGAACCGGCGTCGCTTTTGCGAGTCAACAGCATGTTGTCACCTCAGTATTAAATAGTGGTAGTGCGGTAGTATTTTTTGACGTGCTCTGTCAATCGGTAACCATTGCCAACAGGTTCGGCAACGGCGACATCCAGCGCTTTTCCAGCAGGTACGGGACTTGCAACCTTGGCCGCTACTCCAGCCACAACCGCCAAGCCGAGTCCAGAAAAAAATGTTCGGCGTGCGATTTTGTTTATATCTGCCATTACAGTCTCCTTATACAGGTTGAAAATCCTGATTTTTTGCAGCCAATCGTGGATTATGACTTGACTGTTTATTGCCTTGTATCTTAGGTAAATTATTTCAAGATTGCAACGAACAATTACCGTATTGTCTTAACAAGCTAGCATCAAATTTTGCAAAAATGGCTTCATATAGGTGTTCTCAAGCCTGCCATGCCGTTTTTTATAAATCCTAAAAATTAGGGAGTACTATAAAAAATAGTGCTTTTACCGTATGATTTTAATGCATAAGTAAAAAATACTCAATAGTAGTATACTTAATTTCAAGAATCGTCCTGATGAAAAATTTGGCTCCTTGCAGAATATTAAGAAACGTTAATTACCGATGAAAATTTAATCCATATCAAAAGCTTGCATCTCCACTTCGAAAAATGTCCGCGCCAAATTGGCCACTGCCGCATACAGTTTGGCATGACGACTGGCATTGATTGCAGCGCATGCATCCAGTACCCATGCTTGCATGTGAGCGGTAAAAAATGTTTTTTGCGCTGCAAGATTGGTCATCAGCGCATCATCCGAGTCGATCAAATAACGCATCACTTCGCACAAGCTGGCAATGTGATCTTCGCTCTCGGTAACTGAAGCTACGCGCTCCAACCCCAGCTCGGCCAGATCGGTGCGTAACGCTGCCAAGGGCTTTTCCATTAAAAAACCGGACAGGTAATACGAACCGTATAGCATCACTTCCGGCTTGCCGGTGCTGATAAACAATTGATCGTATTCCTCCCGCGCTTCTTCTGCCTTTGCATTTTTGCACGCCAGCACCAGCTCGGCCCAGGCATGTTCCAACACCCCATCGCCTTCGGATTTAGCCGAACCGATGGTGTCGATCAGCGTCTGTGATGGCGGGGCGTAAAACAGCGTAGCCAGCAAACCGTACAAATCCGCGCGGGCGGTTTCTTCGCCCGGATCCGGGGTTTCAAACTTCAATGATTCACTGGTATTCATGCAATCTCCGGCTTAATGCGGGCGCGTTATGGTGGTAGTGGCGGTTATTGAAGCCTCGTTTTTATTTTCCATCATGTCGATCACGCGACATTCGGAACACATTTTGATGCGATCCAGATTGCCGGCGAAAGCACCGTGCGCCGACAATTTAACCAGCATGTTGTCGATCATTTGCAGCGTACCGAACGGGGTATTGCAGCGAATGCAATGGTAGGGCTGCGCTTCATTCAATACCACGGCCTGTTTGGCGGCATCGGTAAATAGCAAGCGCGGCGATAGCGTAATTGCAGATTCGGGACAGGTTTTCTCGCACAAGCCGCACTGCACGCAATTTTTCTCGATAAAACGCAGTTGCGGCAAATTCGGGTTATCCGTCAGCGCAGATTCCGGGCAAGCACCGACGCAGGACATGCACAAGGTGCAGGCGTCCTTGTTGACCATTACCGCACCGTACAAAGCGCCGGCCGGCAAGGCGATCTGCTCCACTTTGGTTGGCGCATGCCAGTGCAAATGTTCCAGCGCGAACTCCAATGTGGTGCGCTTGTCAGCCGCAACATTAAAAGTGGCGCAAATTTTCGACGTCTGTGCTGGCGTGAAGGCCAGTACGTTTACGGCGGTGTCTAATTCGGCGGCGGTTTTGGCCCGGATCAGCTGCAAATGGATACCCGCATATCCCAAGCCGGACAGGATGGTTTGGGCAATCTCCATCTGCTGCTGCAACGCTTCCAGATATTGCGGCGCTTCCTCATCCGTGACCAGCACGCTGATATGGGTAGCGCCGTAAGCAAATGCGGCCAGCCATACATCGATGCCGACCGCAGCAGTGTGGTGCAATTCGACCGGGATGATGCGCGCCGGAATGCCGCGCCCGCCAGCTTTCGCCAAACGGCCCACTTGCTCGACCAATGTTGCGCCCTGCCCTTTACTGTGAAATAACAGCCTTGCATTGTGCCCACCGGCCTTGGCATAGGTGATCAACAACGTTTTCAGGCGCAGCCCCATGTCAGCGGCACGCGGGTAGACATACGCCATCGCACCGGACGGGCAGACCGTGGTGCAAGCGCCGCAGCCGGCGCACAGATTGGGATCGACCTTGACATGATTGCCGTTGTGGCTGATGGCTTCAGCCGAGCAAATATCGATGCAGGCGTTGCAACCGATTGTTTTATTGCGGCTATGGGCGCACAGTTTTTCCTTGTAGCTAAAGAATTTCGGCTTTTCGAACTGACCAATCATGCGCGTGAGTTTCAGCGCATCTTCAAACTGGCGCGCGACATCTTGCCCGGGTGCGAAATATCCCTGTGGCAATTGATGGGCGCGCACCTGCGGCGTGCGGGATAAATCGAATATCAAATCGAACTCGCCGCTACGATCATTGCCCGCGGTGATGTCGCCACGGGCAAAATCGATTGCACCGATGCTACCGCAAGCCTTGATGCAATCGCCGTGCGAACGGCACTTGTCGAGATCGATCTGGTAAGTCAGGTCAATCGCGCTTTCCGGGCAGGCTTCGATGCAAGCGTTGCAGCGAATGCAGGTTTCCAGATCAATCGGATTGTCTTGCTGCCAGCGTACTTTGAATGCACCCAACCAGCCGGAAATCGCGATTTTCTTGCCCGAAAAACTGGGGAAACTGCGCTCGCCCAGCATTTGGGAATCGCTACCGGAGGTCAACAACACACTGACATCGACTTGATCGCCCAGACGCTGCGCCCACGGCAGCGCTTGGTCGGCGGGCCCAATAATCAACGTATGTCCGGCCGAATCGTAATTGACAATTGGCACCGGCTCCGGGTCGGGCAAAGCGGCGGCGGCCAGCAATGCGGCCATTTTAGGCAATGCCGCTTTCGACTCGGCGCTCCAGCCGGCAGTTTCACGGATATTTACGAAGCGGATCGGCGCCACGGTATTTTTTTGCTGCGCCAGTTCCGCAAACAGCGCACGCTCCTGGGTGCAAGCGACGACGACGTTATCCACGCCGTCCAGCGCTCCCAGATAGGCACCGATTTCGCGTCGGCATAACTGGCTTGCCACTGACAGCGCACCGACACCGAGAACTGCGCCAAGCTGTGCACCCGCCGCAGCGTCCAGCGGCATGCTGTGATTGCAGTTGCAAATTTTGAATTCGGTCGTCATACAGTCTCGTTTTTAGATGTTTCGACGGCAGATGGCAAGGCATCCAGTTGCGGCAGGACTGGCGCGAAATTGTCCGTTGCGGACGCTGACTCTGCTGCGTCCTGCCCAAGTTCAGTCGTCTCGGGCGGATTCGCTGCAACCGGCTCTTGTTGTTCCACTTTATTCAGCAATTGCGACACCGGGTTGTTAAAGAATTGCGCCGGATCAAGCGCACTCTTGGCGTGATTTAACGCTTCCAGCATACCGGGCGGCAGTGGGTCGGGTTGACTGTAGTCCCCGACGTAAATATCGAGCCCATCCATGATATTGAACTGCGGCAGCGCAAACAGTTTCTTCATGGCGCAGCGTTTGACGCTCTCATCGACGCCTTTAGCCAAAAATGCGGTGTAATCGGATTCTGCCGTCAAGCCCTCGGCATCGGCCTGCGTCGGCAAAGGTTTGACTACCGCTTGCGCCTCGCTTACTACCGGCGGATTGTCTGCATCGAACGCGACTGCAGAATCCATAGTGACTGGCACGGAGGCCGCAGCCATCTTGCGCTTGCTCCAGCGCGCAAAGAAATCATCGGCCGCCATCGCTCTTCCCTTCCGCCCGCGCCATCAGGTCAACGCCGGCGCCGCCTTCGAAAGAGGGTTTTTTGCGTTTGTGCTTGATCTTGAGTTGATAATGTTCTTGGGTGAAATGACTTAGCCGCTCGATGATCGCCGCCGATGCTGGCAGCGTATCAACCTGTTCGCCGCCATCCATCAGACGCGCCGCTTCGTTGTAGGACAGCGTGACCGCCTTGGGCACGGCCACATCCAGCGCGCCGATCTGCTCGATGCGCCACATAATGAACCAGCATGGGGTGGCGGAACTGATATTGAGGTAATAGCCCTCGCCTTCATCGCTGAACAGCTTGATGTCGAAGCCGGGAAACAGCCAGCGCATATCGCTGTCGTCATCCATAAGACAGCGAGCGCTGCCGGGCGGCAAGGCGGCGCTGTCGAGCACTTCCAACGGACGCCACTGGTGCGACTGCCAGCGGTTATCGAGCGTCTTGCGCTGCATGATGACACTCACATCAATTGCTTGCGTCTCCACGTTCAGACCTCATTTCAGTGCGATGGATCAAATCGATCCTTACTGATGTTACAGCCAGGATCATCTTTGAATAGAAGCATACTTAGCAATGTATTTTTAAATACCGCACTAAAATAATGCGGTGAAGCATGTGTTTTTAACTATACCCCACTATAAATAATATTACCAACAGAAAGAGCCTATCCGCGCCGGGATTCAATCGTTCTTGATCACGATGCTGGGGAACTTGCTGCTCATGTCGCGCGCTCTTTCAGCTACGCCAACCGCGATCTTGCGGGCAATTTCCTTGTAAATCGCCGTCACCGGGCCATCCGGGTCGGCTACCACGGTGGGCTTGCCGGAATCGGCCTGTTCGCGAATCGACATCGTCAGCGGCAAGCCGCCGAGGAACGCAACGCCGTATTCCGAACACATTTTTTCACCGCCGCCGGAGCCGAATATCGCTTCGGCATGGCCGCAGTTGGAACAGATATGCGTGCTCATGTTTTCAACGATGCCCAGGATGGGAATCCCGACCTTCTCAAACATTTTCAGCCCCTTGCGCGCATCCAGCAACGCAATGTCCTGCGGCGTGGTGACGATCACTGCGCCAGTCACCGGCACTTTTTGCGACAACGTCAATTGGATGTCGCCGGTACCCGGCGGCATGTCGACGATCAGATAATCGAGGTCGCGCCAGTTAGTCTGTTCCAGCAATTGCTGCAGTGCCTGCGTAACCATCGGGCCGCGCCACACCATCGGCTCGTCGGGGTCGATCATGAAACCGATCGAGGATACCTGCAGGCCGTAGTTTTCCAGCGGCTCCATGGTCTTGCCATCCACTGTCTCCGGCCGTCCGGAAATACCCATCATCATCGGCTGTGACGGGCCGTAAATATCGGCGTCCAGAATACCGACCGACGCGCCTTCAGCGGCCAGCGCCAGCGCCAAATTGACCGCGGTAGTCGATTTACCGACGCCGCCCTTGCCGGAGGCGACAGCAATAATGTTCTTGACGTTCGGCATCAGCTTGACGCCGCGCTGCACTGCGTGGGACAGTATCTTGACATACACATTGACGCTGACATTGCCCACGCCGGGAATGCCACGCAGCGCGCTAATCACGCTTTTGCGGATCGCATCGATCTGGCTTTTGGCTGGATAGCCGAGCTCGATATCGAGTGAGACATCGGCACCATCAAGCACAATATTTTTCGCCGATTTGGTGGCTACGAAGTCTTTATTCGTGTTTGGGTCGATTACTCCCGACATGACTTCCTTAACCGCTTCTACACTAATCTGCATACGTATCTCCATAATTGATGGGCAAGTCTATCGCAAAACCGCAAGCGTTACGGCATGCCCCTATGCCCCACATGCCTATTGCACTGTTAAAATGGCGCTTACTTCATATCAAAAGCGCACTAACCATGACCCGCAAGCTGTTCGTTACTACTGCCCTGCCTTACGCTAATGGCGCATTTCATATCGGTCACATCATGGAATACATTCAGGCCGACATCTGGGTCCGGTTTCAGCGCATGCAGGGCCACGAGGTTCACTTTGTCGGCGCTGACGACGCGCACGGCGCACCGATCATGATCGCGGCCGAAAAGGCCGGCGTCACGCCGCAGGCATTCGTCGCCAACATCGCGGCCGGACGCAAGCAGTATCTGGACGGCTTTCATATCGCCTTCGACAATTGGCACTCGACCGACGGCCCGGAAAACCACGCACTATCGCGCGACATCTATCGCAAGCTCAAAGCCGCCGGCTTCATCACCACCAAAACCATCGAACAGTTCTACGACCCGGTCAAGAACATGTTTCTGCCAGACCGCTACATCAAAGGCGAATGTCCGAAATGCGGCGCCAAAGACCAATATGGCGATTCCTGCGAAGCCTGCAGCGCGGTGTATGCGCCGACTGACCTGAAAAATCCGTACTCAACGCTGACCGGTGCCACACCGGTGATGAAATCGTCCGAACACTTCTTCTTCAAACTGTCCGACCAGCAATGTGTGGACTTTCTGCGCGAATGGGCATTAGGGAATATTGATAATGCGGTCGATGGCAAACCGCGCCTGCAACCGGAAGTCGCCAACAAAGCCAGGGAATGGCTGGAAAACGACGGTGGACTGAGCGACTGGGATATTAGCCGCGATGCGCCTTACTTCGGCATCGAAATTCCCGATGCGCCGGGCAAATATTTTTACGTCTGGCTAGATGCGCCAGTCGGCTATCTGGCATCGCTAAAGAATTATTTCGATAAAACCGGGCGCGACTTCGACGCCTTCATGACTGACCCGACGACCGAGCAATACCATTTCATCGGCAAGGACATCACCTACTTCCACACTTTGTTCTGGCCTGCAATGCTGAAGTTTTCCGGCCATAAAATTCCGAACAACGTGTTCGTGCACGGTTTCATCACAGTGTCCGGCGAGAAGATGTCGAAATCGCGCGGCACCGGTATCTCGCCGTTGCGTTACCTCGACATCGGCATGAACCCGGAATGGTTGCGCTATTACATCGCCGCCAAACTGAATGCCAAGGTGGAGGACGTCGATTTTAATCCAGAAGATTTCGTGGCGCGGGTAAATGCAGATTTGATCGGCAAATACGTGAATATCGCCAGCCGCGCGGCCGGCTTCATCGCCAAAAAATTCAATGGCACACTCAGCATGGAATGGGCGACCGATTCTGACCCTTTTTTATCTCGGTTGCGCACTGCAGCAACCGAGATTCAGGCCCTCTTCAACGGCCGCGAATTTGGCAAGGCATTGCGCGCAGCGATGGATCAAGCCGACATCGTCAACGCCTATGTCGACGCCAACAAGCCATGGGAACTGGCGAAAGACCCGGCCCACAGCGCAGCATTGCATGAAGTGTGCAGCCGCCTGATGGAAGCATTCCGCATCTTGAGCATTTACCTGAAACCGGTTCTGCCTGAACTGGTGCAGCAAGTTGAATCCATGCTCAATCTGCAGCCATTGCAATGGGCCGACGTAAATGTGCCGATGTTGCATGGCCATCGGATCAAACCTTATACACACCTGATGCAGCGGGTTGACCCGAAAATGCTGGATGAGTTGTTCGAGCTGCCGGAGCAGGTGGCCGACTCTAAAGAAACCCACCCTCTCCCCGGCCCCCTCCCTGAGGGAGAGGGGACAAACGCCGGCTCCACCAATCATGAAATCGAAACACTTGCACCGGAAATTAAAATCGACGATTTCGCCAAGATCGACTTGCGCATCGCCCTGATCGTCAATTGCGAACACGTCGAAGGTTCCGACAAGCTATTGCGTTTAACATTGGACGCGGGTGAAGGCCGCCTGCGCAATGTGTTTTCCGGCATTAAATCAGCTTACCAACCGGAAGAATTGATTGGCAAACTGACCGTGCTGGTGGCCAATCTGGCACCACGCAAGATGAAGTTCGGCGTGTCCGAAGGCATGGTATTAGCCGCATCTGCTGCAGATGAAAAAGCCAATCCTGGGCTATACATCCTCAACCCCTGGCCGGGTGCCACACCTGGCATGCGGGTGGGTTAATTGTATCTAAAAATCAAACAGGACGATATCGATGAAGCATCTTCACCAGCCGTTTTTAACCCCAGCTGTCGATTACCCATAGATATGATCATACGAGAAGCAAATTTCGAAGATGCCCAAACCATTGCGGAGATTACCACCGCTGCTTGGGCAGAAAAAGTGGCGGCAAGCTCCAGCGGCCATACCGAATCGGCCGCCAGGGTCGAACAGGACTTGCACCTCGGCGGCGGTTTTATGCTGCAAATCGGCCCGCTGACAGTCGGCTCGGTGCGCTGGCTGCCAATGGATACCGAACACAACATCTGGGAAATACTGCGCATGGGCATTATTCCAGCATTCCGCGAGCAAAACCTGTCGCAGCATTTGCTCGAAGCGGTGATCCACCATGCGCTCGGTTGCGATGTCACTGAACTGCGACTGGCAGTGCGCGCCGATCAGCCGCGCCTGCTGGACTTTTATGCGGCACTCGGATTCGAAGTCGCACCGGAACTCGAATACACCCACGCCAACCCGGAAGAACCAGCGCCGACCGTCATGCGCAGGATTCTTAAGCGATAAAATACTAAGTAGCGTATTCTTAAAGTTGCAATGAATATATGCGGTAAATAACCATTTTTTTCTTATACTCCGTTACTTTTTATATTTACAAGCTTGGCGACAAAAGCATTTTCAAAAAATCCGGCCACAAATTCTCTAGCAAAGCTTGAAATATCCATATTGCAAGGCGCATAATAAGTGTCTCTCCAACTTTGACTAGCCGTTCAATTAAATCGACGTGAAAAATAGTCCATGACGTGCGTCGAGTTCACTTTTCCACCCTGTTCGATGGGTTGAAGGCGTATGAGTCCATCGACCTCTTCCTGTCTAATAAACTAGGTTTGAGTGCCCGCGTTTTGGTTTTGACGTCAACAATGGACTCCGCCATCGCATTAGAAAGCAAGCCGGAAACCGGCATCTTTACTACGATCATTGCCGGTTCCCCGGTTCAAGAATAAATATAAGGAACGACGGTGCCAAACTTGATTCCCATTGACTACATACTTCTGGTCATAGCAGGATGGCTGGTTATTGGCGTATGTGGCCTGCTTGTCATAAAGAGAACCACTTTGGTTGCCCATCTGCTGTTCCCGTTGGGTGCAGTGCTGGGCATCGTCCTGGGAATCACCAGCGTAGTGAGCGCCTTTGGAGTACCGCAAACTGCAGTCCTGGCAATCGGCTTGCCCGATTTGCCGTTCCACCTGCGACTCGATAGTCTGTCTTCTTTTTTCCTGTTTGTGTTTGGCATCGTCAGCACCGGGGTCTCCATTTTCTCTGCCGGCTATTTTCGTAAAGGCGAAGGGACTCCGCCGGGACTGCTATGCCTTGAGTATCATATCTGCCTTGCCAGCATGGCATTGTTATTGATCGCCGACGATGCCTATGTGTTTATGGTCGCGTGGGAATCGATGAGCTTGTCGGCAACATTACTGGTAACAGCCAATCACCGGTTACCTGAAGTGCGCTACGCGGGCTTCCTTTACCTGCTGATATCGCATGTTGGCGCGCTAGCGCTGTTGCTTTGCTTTGGTTTGCTACAGGCGAATACCGGCGACTACACATTTGCCAATATGCGCCTGCAGCATTTGGATATGTTCTGGGCCGCGATTGCCTTTTTCCTAGCCTTATTCGGCTTTGGCGCCAAAGCTGGCATATTGCCATTGCATATATGGCTTCCTGAAGCGCACCCCGCTGCACCATCGCCAATCTCGGCCCTGATGAGCGCCTTCGTTCTGAAGACGGGTATCTATGGCGTTTTGCGCGTGACGTTCGATTTGCTGCATACCCAAATTTGGTGGTGGGGCGGCATTACAATGGCAATCGGACTTGCGACCGCCTTATTCGGCGTAGTGCTGAGTGCCGCCCAAACCGACATGAAACGTCTTCTTGCCTACTCTTCCATAGAAAATATCGGCCTGATATTTGTCGGCATCGGTTTGACGATTCTATTTAGCGCCTACGATATGACTGCCCTGGCCGCACTGTCGCTGACTGCCGCGCTATATCATGTAGCAAGCCATGGTGCTTTCAAAAGTTTGCTTTTCCTTGGTACCGGCACGGTGTTGCATGCGACTAAGGAGCGCAGTCTCGGTCATCTGGGCGGACTCATGCGTTTTATGCCCTGGACTGGATGGGCTGCATTGGTTGGCGCACTGGCAGCTGCCGGTCTGCCGCCATTTGGTGGTTTTGTATCCGAGTGGCTATTGTTGCAAAGTTTCCTGTTCACACCCGGGTTGCCGAACTCATTCCTCAATATGCTGATCCCTGTCGTGGCTGCAGTCATTGCATTAGTTGGCGCATTAGCGGGTTACGTGATGGTCAAATTTTTCGCCATTATCTTTCTCGGTCAACCGCGCGAGCAAAAATTATACGATGCGCATGATGCGGATAATTGGGAGCGTCTTGGTTTCGCATGGTTGGTCGCAGCCTGCATATTCTTCGGCTTATTTCCGGTGCAGGTGGTGGTGCTTATAGATCAAGTCACCCACCTGCTGGTGGGAGCCGGCATCGGTGCCTCCGTGGCGCAAAATGGCTGGCTGCTGCTCGCCCCCGTCACGCCTGACCGCGCCAGTTACATGCCGGTGGCGTTTGTGTTGATGTTGCTGGTGTGCTGCTTCGCGGCTTACTTGCTGGTGCGACGTTTGTATCATGGCCGCTTCCGACGCTCTATTCCATGGGGCTGCGGATTCCCTTTTCAAACGGCACGGATGCAAGATACCGCAGAAGGCTTTGGTCAGCCGATCCGGGAAATTTTCGGCTCTTTTTTCCGAATGACGCGGGAACTGCCTTCCGCATTCGATAAAGTTCCTCGCTATAAGGTCACGATTGAAGATCCATTCTGGGACCTGCTGTATCGTCCTATCGCTGCGATTACCGATCGCATCGCACGCGTGGTCAGCTTGCTGCAGCAAGGGCGGATTGCTGTGTACCTGCTCTACAGCTTTCTGACTCTTTTGATATTGTTGCTAGCGGTGAATCTATGATCACTTTCTTCGGCTCTTTTTCACAACTACTGGAAATAATACTGGCGCTTGCAGCTGCTCCACTTTTGACTGGATGGGTCAATCAGTGTCGTGCCTGGCTGCAGAATAAAACCGCTCCCCGCCTGTTCCAGCCATATCGTATGCTGCACAAGCTATTCCATAAGGAATCGGTGTTAGCCGAACACGCCAGCCCGCTGTTTCGCATGGCGCCTTATATTGTATTTGGCTGCTTGACACTAGCTTGCGCGATCACTCCTACCCTGTCGACCGATCTACCGTTATCGCCTGCCGCCGATGCGATTGCGCTAGTCGGCCTGCTTGCGCTGGCACGCGTTTTCATGTCGCTGGCGGCGATGGACGTCGGCACTGCTTTTGGCAGCATGGGTGCACGCCGAGAAATGCTGGTCGGCTTCCTGGCTGAACCCGCACTGCTGATGGTATTGTTTTCAGCTTCCCTGATTACACAATCAACCTTACTCACCAGCATGGTGGACAGCTTGGTGCACCGCGAGTTGGCGATCTACCCCAGTCTGGCCTTTGCCGGAGTGGCGTTTACGATGGTCTCACTGGCAGAAAATGCCCGTGTGCCAATCGATAATCCCACCACGCATCTTGAACTGACCATGATTCATGAGGCGCTTTTGCTGGAATACTCAGGACGCCATCTGGCATTGATGGAATGGGCTGCCAGCTTGAAACTTTTCGCCTATTCATGCATAGGAATTGCACTATTTGTACCTTGGGGAATCGCTGAAGCCAGCCGTCCGCTTGCGCTGCTCTCGGCACTTCCTATTTTGTTAATTAAACTGGCAATTGGTGGTGCATTGCTCGCATTGATTGAAACGTGCAGCGCCAAAATGCGTATTTTCCGGGTGCCTGAATTTCTTACCACCGCGTTTCTTCTGGCGGTCATCGGCATGCTTGTGCATTTCCTTTTAGGCGCATAGAATGCCAAATTTCACGATTCAAATATTAAATCTGCTGGCTGCTACGTTGCTGCTGCTGACTTTTGCCATGCTCAGTCAACGCAGAATCCTTTCATTGATTTACCTGTTCACTTTACATGGCGCCACACTGGTGGCCTCCGCCTTAGTAGTGGCGTATGCGACGAATGACCCCCATCTCTATTTTTCTGCCGGCTTGACCTTTGTACTTAAAGTGGTATTTATTCCCTGGGTACTCCACAAGTTAATTCTGCGCCTGAATGTCAAATGGGATGTGGAACCCCTGATCAATGTCCCAACCACTATGCTGGTTGGGATCGTGCTGGTGATCATCGCCTTCAATCTCGCTCTTCCGGTAGCAAAACTATCTTCCTCCATCGCCCGCGGCACCCTTGGCATTGCGCTGGCTTGTATCCTTCTTGCTTTCATGATGATGATCACGCGCTCCAGAGCAGTGCCGCAGGTAATTGGATTTCTCGCCATGGAGAATGGACTATTTTTCGCTGCGACTGCAGCTACTAATGGAATGCCGATGATCGTCGAACTCGGAGTAGCCCTTGACGTTCTGGTCGGTATTTTGATACTCGGCGTATTTATGTTCCAGATCCGCGAGCAGTTCGACAACCTGGATATCCACAATCTGGAAAATTTAAAAGAGGACTGACATGGATCCATTATTGCTGGTTCTCATCACTCCACTGCTAGGCGGCATCGTGCTGGGCCTGGTGGGGCAACACGAAGCAGCACCTGAAATCAACGTCGGGTTCAGCCTGACCACCTTCATCGCTGCGGCAATATTGACCGTAAAGATCATCGCGAGCGGTCCCGTTTTCGCTTTGGGGAAATTATTTTTCGTCGATCCGCTGAATGTATTTCTCGTTACTTTGACGGCATTTGTCGGCTTAACTACCGCATTATTTTCCCGTCCGTATATGCGCATCGAGCGTGATCACGGCAAGATGACTCCCAGCCGCATGCGTCTGTATCACAGCATGTATCAATTATTCATGTTCACCATGTTGCTGGCGCTATTGACCAACAATATGGGCATCCTGTGGGTGGCGATGGAAGGCGCAACGCTAGCCACTGTTCTGCTGGTCAGCGTATATCGCACCCCCACCAGCCTGGAGGCGGCCTGGAAGTATTTCATTTTGTGCGGAGTCGGTATTGCACTGGCACTGTTTGGAACGATACTTCTTTATCTTGCCGCTGATCGCCAGCTTGGCGGGGACAGTGATGCGCTGCTGTGGACTAATCTTAATGGCATCAAGACACAACTTGAGCCAGCCATCATGTCGCTCGCATTTGTTTTCTTGCTGGTCGGCTACGGCACCAAGATGGGCCTGGTGCCGCTGCATAACTGGTTGCCGGATGCCCATGCCGAAGGGCCAACGCCAATCTCTGCCGTACTGTCTGGTCTTTTACTTAATGTCGCGCTGTATGCGGTGCTGCGTTTCAAAGTACTCGCAGATGGTGCGTTACAAAATGGCATCCCGGGCAAGTTGCTGGTCGGTTTCGGTTTGATCTCGGTGGTAGTGGCGACTTTTTCCTTATCGCGGCAAAAAGATGTCAAGCGCATGTTTTCCTACTCGTCGATTGAGCATGTGGGGCTCATGACTTTTGCATTCGGCATCGGCGGGCCAATCGCAACGTATGCCGGCTTGCTGCACATGACTGTTCATTCACTGGTGAAATCCGCGATTTTTTTCACTGTCGGTCATGCGTGCCAGAAAGCTGGCACACAGGTCATCGCTAACATCCGCGGTTTGGTAAAAGTCAGCCCGACGGTGGGTTGGGGCATGCTGCTGGGATCGCTGGCGATCCTCGGTATGCCGCCATTTGGTGTATTCGCCAGTGAATTTTTAATCGTCACAACTGCCATGCGTGATTTACCGTGGGCGACACCAATCCTGCTATTGTCGCTAGGCGTAGCGTTTGCCTCGATTTTTAGTCGCGTACAGTCGATGGTATTCGGCGAAACCACGGTGAAGCCACTCGCACATTCACCGGCATTGTTACCAGTGTTCATCCATCTTGGGCTGGCACTGGTACTCGGCTTGTACATCCCGCCCTATCTGAATACATGGTTCCGGCAAGCGGTCAATATCATCGTGGGAAATGTATGAAAACTGATACGTTGGTCGAAAGATATTCGGCCCCGCTCAGATCCTTGCCGGGAAGCGCGCCGGTATGGATTGCCGAGATCGGGAGGCAGGACTGGGTGCGCATTGGGCAAATAATCCAGACTGAGGGAGGGCGTCTAATCTCCCTTTGGGGCACCCACAAAACGCCAGATATCACTCAATTCATTATCTCGGCAGCATATTGTGTGGCTGAGGGAGTGCTTTGGCTTCGGCTATCCGTAACTGAACAGGAAGGATATCCGGATCTATCTGGGGTATTCTCTGCTGCGGTGCGCTTGCAGCGCACGATTTTTGATCTTTTGGGGATTGACGCAAACAGAGCAGAGGATGTGCGTCCCTGGCTCAATCACGGCAAGTGGCCTAGAGACTATTTTCCATTGCGGCAACAGGTTTCAGGACTAGAACAATTTGACAACGAGTTGGAAAACTATCCCTTTGTATCGGTAGCCGGAAACGGCGTACACGAAATTGCCGTAGGCCCGATTCACGCCGGCATTATCGAGCCTGGGCACTACCGTTTCTCGGTAGTGGGCGAGAAAGTGCTGCGTCTGGAACAAAGATTCGGCTATACCCACAAAGGGACGGATAAACTTTTTACGCGGCTTCATATCGCTGACGGGTATAAGCTGGCGGGTCGCATTTCCGGCGACTCGACGGTCGCCTTTGCCTGGGCCTACTGCATGGCGGTTGAGGCCGCAACCACATCCCAGACCCCGCCGCGCGCACAATGGCTACGCGCACTGCTGCTGGAACGTGAACGTATTGCCAATCACTTGGGGGACTTGGGCGGAATCGGAAACGATGCCGGTTTTGCAGTGGGACTGGCCCAGTTCATGCTACTGAAAGAAGATTGGGTACGGCTGAATGATCGCCTGTTTGGCCACCGCTTCATGATGGATTGCATTGTCCCTGGCGGCGCCGCAGTCGATCTTGACGCATCCGGCATAGACCTGATGATGGCGCAGTGCGCACACATTGAGGCCGAGGTCAGTACGCTCAGAAGCATCTATGAAGGACATGCGGGTTTGCAGGACCGTTTTATTACCGCTGGTCGCGTGTTGCCAAAGCTGGCGGCAGAACTCGGCTTGTGCGGATTGGCCGGGCGAGCCAGCGCGCAGGCATGGGACGTGCGAGCCGACCAACCCATTAGTCCCTACACGCAACTCAATGTTCGCATGGCGACACACAATAATGGTGATGTCGCGGCACGGGTTTTTGTACGGTTCGATGAAATTTTCGAATCCATTCGCCTGTTGCGGCAAATCGCCCATCAATTACCGCAGGGCCCCACAATGGCACCCTTAGCCGAACCCACTACGGAGGGTTTAGGCGTAGGCTGGGTGGAAGGCTGGCGCGGCCCGATCCTGGTAGCGATAGAAAATGATGCGCAGGGAAAAATTCTCCGTTGTCACTGCCACGATCCTTCCTGGCAAAACTGGCCTATCCTTCAACATGCAATCATGGGCAATATTGTTCCAGACTTCCCGCTGATTAACAAATCCTTTAACCTCAGCTATTCAGGACATGACCTCTGATGTGGCAACTATTTAAACAGATCGTTCATGTTGGCATTCCGACCGAAACGGCACCCGAGCCACGTGATGCCTGGCGCACAGAACATGGGCAAATTCAAACTGAAATCCTTCATACCCTTGGACGCGCTCTATGCATTCGGGTAGTGGATGCCGGCTCCTGCAATGCCTGCGAACTGGAGATACAGGCGTTGGGCAACCCCTACTATAATATGGAGGGATTAGGCATCAAGTTCGTTGCCAGTCCACGCCACGCCGATATGCTGCTAGTCACTGGCCCTGTGACAAAAAACATGGAAGCCGCATTACTGTATGCCTATGACGCCATTCCGCATCCGAAACTTGTCGTCGCAATCGGAGAATGCGCCTGTACTGGCGGAATTTTCGGCGAAAGTTATGCAAGCTGTGGTCGCGTCTCAAATGTAATTCCAGTCGATGTGACCGTACCAGGGTGCCCGCCAAAACCAATCGACATTCTCCGGGGTATATTGACAGCGGTATCTGTACGCGTTTAAAAACGAATTGCGCAAGAAAATCGTGGGAAAAAGTACTTTTTCCTTTAGTTAAAACCGCTTTAAGACAAGGTAGAATAATGTCTTGAACTTACCAGACAATCAAAAACATAATGAAACTCACCAAACAATTCCAGCGCTACGAATCCGAAATAACCCTGTTTCTCAAGAATTTGAAAGAACAAAACCCAAGTATCGAGCAAAATCAGCGTGAAGGTCGCGCCCTGCTGTGGGACAAGGAACCGGTTGATCTGAATACGCAAGAACGCAACAAGGATTCACAGGTGAAGCAACAGGCTTACGTGTACCAAAACAAAGTTTAAGAGTACCAGTTGCAGAAAGTGCAACTTAAAGCGCAGCAGGCGCAGCCGCCGACACGGGGAAACGCCGCGACCGCAGTTGATGAAGCAGTCGTGAATGCCAATAGTCCGATTGAAACCCCTGCACTAGCAAAATTGTACGGCGAGCCGATGTTGCGCATGCCGACCGACCTGTACATCCCGCCAGATGCGCTGGAAATTTTCCTGGAAGCATTCGAGGGGCCACTGGATCTGTTGCTATACCTGATTCGCAGGCAGAACTTCAATATCCTCGACATCCCGATGGCGCAGGTAACCCGACAATACCTGCAATACGTCGAACAGGTGCGCATTCATAATCTTGAACTGGCAGCCGAATACCTGCTCATGGCGGCCATGCTGATCGAGATCAAATCGCGCATGTTACTGCCGGCCCGGAAAATCGATAGTAACGATGAAGCCGCAGACCCGCGCGCCGAACTGGTACGCCGCCTGCTGGACTACGAGCAAATGAAGCTAGCTGCACTGCAGATCAACGCACTACCGCAACTAGGACGCGATTTCCTGCTGCCGCAGATACATATTGATCAAAGTGCGGTGCGCTGGGCCGATATTAGCGCCATAGAATTGCAATCAGCCTGGAGCGACATCTTGCGGCGGGCGACCCTGATCCAGCACCACCAGGTCAGCCGCGAAGAACTCTCGGTGCGGGAGCACATGTCGGGCATTTTGCGTGCTTTACAAAGCAACAAGTTTGTCGAGTTTTCCGACCTATTTGATAGCACGCGCGGAATACCGGTATTAGTAGTGAACTTTGTTGCATTGCTCGAACTTGCAAAGGAAACCCTGATAGAAATCACCCAGGCTGAACCGTTTGCTCCGATTTACGTGCGACTGGCTTATGCACCGACCTGATGCAGCAAAATGCCTTCGTCCTTGCCGAGATGCCAGGGCGCATTTGACACAAGCCTGAAAGAATTCCATGAAAATAGTCACTTCGATTGAAGAATTACGCGATCAGTTACGCGGCCAATTACGTAGCGCATTCGTCCCCACGATGGGCAACCTGCACGATGGACACCTGTCGCTGATGCGCCTGGCGCGCCGACACGGCGATCCTGTGGTGGCATCGATTTTCGTCAACCGCCTGCAATTCGGCCCCAACGAAGATTTCGACAAATACCCGCGCACCTTCCAGGCCGATGTCGAAAAACTGGAAAAAGAAGGCGTCTACGTATTGTTCGCACCCACCGAAAAAGATCTCTACCCGGAGCCGCAGGAATACCGTGTACAGCCGCCAAACGATCTGGGCAATATTTTGGAAGGCGAGTTTCGCCCCGGGTTCTTCACTGGCGTGACCACGGTGGTGTTAAAGCTGTTCTCCTGCGTACAACCCAAGGTGGCGGTATTCGGCAAGAAGGATTACCAGCAGCTGATGATCGTGCGCAACATGTCCAGGCAGTTTGCGCTACCGACTGAAATCATCGCAGCCGAAACCTATCGGGCAGACGATGGTCTGGCCCTGTCATCGCGCAATCGCTATTTATCAAGCGACCAGCGCGCCGAAGCACCGCACCTGTTCCAGACCCTGAACGCGGTGGCGCAAGAAGTCCGCACCGGCCATCTCGACATGTTCGAACTGGAACGGCACGCGATGGGACAACTGGAGCAGCGCGGATGGAAGCCGGATTACGTGGCCGTGCGCAAGCGTATCGACTTGCAACCGCCCTCCGCCGGCGATCTGGCAGAAGGCGTGCCGCTGGTAGCTTTGTGCGCCGCCAAGTTGGGCGTCACACGCTTGATCGATAACCTCGAAATCTGAAGCAATTCTTAATTTAACTTGAGTCCCAACATCAACTGCCCGATGTTGTAACGCATCATTTTCAGGTAAGTGGGCGCTACATCCTGCGGACTGGACAAAGCGTCTGAGTAAAGCTTGGCGCCCATAGCGACGCCAGCTTCGCGGCTAAGTTGCTGCAGCAACTTAGGGTTGCTCATATTCTCTATATACACGGCCTTAATCCGCTCGTGTTGAATCTGACGAATCAGTCTGGCGACATCCTTAGCGCTCGCTTCACTCTCAGTCGAGGTTCCTTGCGGAGCCAGGAATGTGATCCGGTAACGCGCCCCCAGATAGCCAAACGCGTCGTGCGAAGTGATAACTTTGCGTTTTTCCGCCGTGATTTGCGCAAACTGCTGACTGGCCCAACCGTCGAGTTCCTTGAGTGACTGCACATAGCGAGCCCGATTATCTTGATAATAACCTGTTCCAGCGGGGTCGAGCTGGGCGAGTGCTGCGGCAATATTTCCCGCATAAATAATGACATTAGCCGGATCCTGCCATGCGTGCGGATCGGCATGCATCTTGCCGGTCTGGCCTTCATCGGACATCTGGCGCGCCTTGATGCCGTTGGAAGCCACCACTATTGCCCCCTTATAGCCGGCAGCACCCGCCAATCGATTCAGCCATTGGTCGAACCCCAGGCCATTGACCACCACCAGCTTCGATTGGGCCACCTTTTTCGCATCTGCCGGCGACGGCGCGAACATGTGCGCATCTTGATTCGGCCCTACCATCGTAGAAACAGCAACCCGCTCGCCGCCAATCACCGAAACCAGATCCCCCAAAATACTGAAACTCGCCACGACCGGCAATTTATTGGCCGCAGTAGCAACAGCCGACATCAGCAGCACCAAGGCTGCAAACAAAATTTTCCAAGATTGATGCATTTTGTATTCTTTCAGGAGGTAAGTAAAACCGGACAGATTCAGCCCTGCAAATGCGACAAGCGCCGCAACCTGGGTAACCAGCCGCGCGGCGCAAACAGCAGCGAGGCCGAATACAGCACACCGGCGCAAACGATAATGGTCGGCCCCGATGGCGTGTCAATGTGGTATGACAGCAATAAGCCGAAATAACCGGCACAGGCCGCCTGCAGCATGCTACCCAGCAATTGTGCAGGCAAAGTGTCATGCCAGAGCCGTGCCGATACGGCCGGCAGCATCATCAAACCGACCGCCATTAACGTACCCAAGGTTTGGAAACCTGCCACCAGGTTTAATACCACCAGCATCAGGAATGTCTGCTGTAGCACAATGCCGCGGCTGCCGCTGGCCGCCAGATAGGATGGATCGAAACTCTCCAGCAACAAACCGCGATACAGTATCGCCAACGCCAGCAAGCTGAAGGTAGAAACGCCGGCTACCAGCAACAAACCGCCGACGTCTACTCCCAGCACGCTGCCAAACAGGATATGCAGCAAGTCGAGTTGGGTTCCCCGGCGCGAAATCAGCATCACGCCCAATGCCAGTGCCACTAGATAAATCGCAGCCAGGCTTGCATCCTCTTTCAACTCGGTATAGCGACTGATCAGCCCGGCAATCACCACCACGATGATACCGGCCAAAAAACCACCCACCATCATCGCCGTGAGCGACAAGCCAAATAGTAAAAAACCCGCTGCCACGCCGGGCAACACCGCATGACTTAACGCATCGCCAAACAAGCTCATGCGGCGCAAGGTCAGCAAGACGCCGAGCGGCGCGGCGCTCATCGCCAGAGCGATAGTGCCCACCAGAGCCCGGCGCATGAAAGCAAACTCCTGAAAGGGAGCGACGGCAAATTGATAAATGTCGATAATCATGCCGCCCTGGCTCCAACTTCGCATAAGGGTGAATTCTCGTCCCACGCCTCAGCCATCACTTTAGCTTGACGCAAATAATCATCGGTCATGACCGTTGCCGTATCGCCCCACGCAATCACGTTGCGTGCCAACAGCAGCGTTTGCGGAAAATAGCTGCGCACCTGCGCATGGTCATGCAACACTGCAATCACCGTGCGGCCTTCCCTATGCCAGGAAGCGATGATGCGCAACAATTCGGCCGTGGTCTTGCTATCGACCGCATTGAAAGGCTCATCGAGCAGGATCAAATCGGCATCCTGTAACAACATGCGGGCAAACAACACACGCTGGAACTGGCCAGCCGACAATGACCCAATTGCGCGCTGCGAAAATCCATTCAGTCCAACTGCATCTAGCGCAGCTTCTGCTCGCGCCATCAATGCAGAAGAAATGCTGCCGAATTGCCCCACCTTTTGCCAGTAACCGAGCAATATGCAATCGCGCACCAGAATTGGAAAATTACGTTCAATTTCCGACTGCTGCGGCAAATACGCGATGCATCGCAGATTTGGAGCAACCTTGATGCTGCCGCTATTGACCGGCAACAAGGCAAGAATGCTCTTGAGCAAAGTACTTTTTCCCGCTCCGTTGGGGCCGGTCACGGCCGTCAGAGAACCCTTGGCAAATTGTCCACTGATGTGATGCAGCGCCGGATGCCGCCGAAAGGCCACCGTAAGATCATCCAGCGTCACCACGGCAACTCCCCTGCCAGTGCCCAAAGGACGCCTAGCCACAAGGCAAGAATGGCCGGCAAAATCACCAACACGCGCAACCAAGCCGGCCAGGCCAGGACTGCAAAAACAAAGCTACGAGGAAATTGCGTGCGAAAGGACATAATTGATGTCAATCGGTTAATTATTGAAAGAAAAAACGCATAAAGGCCGCACACTACATGCAACTTGGTTGCAAGCAGTATGACAGAGGCATACAGAATTGTGCAATTAAGTTGCAATCTATATTTTGAAAGACAAGCAAGTATTCACAGAGTTGTGACAGTGCAGATTAGCCACTATATCGTCGCGAAGAGGCTAACAAACCTGCGCAGGGTCCACTTTAGTCAGCCATAACCTTATCTTTTGACTTCGGGGTTCAAAATGTTTTGCGGTTGCGCGCCGCTTAGAGCTGCAATCAGGTTTTCTGCCGCGCAGTATGCCATTGCGCGACGAGTTGGTTCCGACGCGCTGGCGATATGTGGCGTCAGCACGACATTCGGCAAGGTCAGAAAATCCGGGTGAAAACAGGGCTCATTCTCGAACACATCCAGTCCGGCGGCGGCAATTCGCCGCTCTCGCAAGGCTGCGATCAGGGCTACATCATCGACGATGCCGCCACGCGCAATATTTACCAGCGTAGCGCCGGGCTTCATGTGCGCCAGCTCTGCCGCACCGATGGCGTGATGCGTTTGCGAAGAATACGGCAGTACCAGAATCAGGTGATCAGCACTACACAACAATTCCTGCTTACTGACGAAAACGGCATTATTTGCGTGCTTTTCCTGCTCTACCGGCAAACGGGAGCGATTGTGATACAGCACCCGCATGTCGAATCCGAGCGAGCGCCGAGCGATAGCTTGCCCGACCCGCCCCATGCCGAGAATACCTAGCGTAGCGCCATGCACATCGGCCCCCAGGAAGCTGTCAAAGCGCCATTTCTGCCAGTGCCCGGCGCGCAGCCAGCGTTCCGACTCGGTCACGCGGCGCGCGGTCGCCATCATCAAGGCCCAAGCGAAATCGGCGGTGGTTTGATTCAGCACCTCCGGCGTATTGGTGACCATGATGCCGGCACGGGTAGCCGCATCGAGATCGATGTTATTGAAGCCGACCGCCATATTGCAAATCGCCTTAAGTTGCGGATTGGCGTCAATGCCCTTAGCCGAAATGCGTTCGCTCGATGTTGTGAATACGCCATCTTTGCCGTCCAGTTTGGCTATCAGCTCGCTTTCGGAATAAATCTGGTCAGACTGATTCGATTCAACTTCGAAATGCTGCGCCAACAAATCGATCACGTCAGGAAACACCGCGCGGGTAATCAGAATTTTCGGTTTCATTATGGCCTCAACGAAAAAAAATCAGGGTTGTCAGAATAAACAGCGGCACCAAAATTCCGGTCGACCACGCCATATAACCAAAAAAAGATGGCATCTTGATGCCGCGATCTTCGGCTATCGCCTTGACCATCATATTCGGCGCATTGCCGATATAGCTGCCCGCACCCATGAACACCGCGCCGCAAGAAATCGCAACCAGGGTCGACCCCATTGTCGTCATTAACTGTGAAGCATCGCCGCCGGCAATATTAAAAAACACCAGATAGGTCGGTGCGTTGTCCAGGAAAGCCGACAGGAAACCGGTAGTCCAGAAGTACATCGCATTGATCGGCTGCCCATTAATATCGGTAACAGCGCGCACCACGGCTGAAAAGACGCCGGCCTCGCCAGCTTTGAGCATCGCGATTACCGGAATGATGGTGATGAAAATGCCGGCAAATAACTTCGCCACTTCCTGCATTGGGCCCCAGTTGAAATCATTGCCGTTGCGCGCCGTCTTGGGCGTAATGCCCAGCGAAACAAAGGTAACCGCCACCAGTGACAAGTCGCGCAGTGCATTTTGCAGTTCGATATGCGCGCCAAACACTGAGAAACTCACGCCCGACTTCCAAAATCCGCTCATCAGCACTGCAGCAATGATGGCTATTAACAGTAAAAAATTGACTTTGCCCTCCAGTCGGATGGCTGAATCTGGCGTAGCGTCCTGTGATAGTGGGAATTCTTCTTGACCGATGTGGTAATAGTGGCGATCCAAAAAGTAAAAAATTACCAGTAGTACGCCACAAACAAACAAAGTTTCCGGGAAAATATTTTTTAGAGTCCAGAAAAAATCAATCCCTTTCAGGAACCCTAAAAATAACGGTGGATCGCCCAGCGGAGTGAGCGAACCGCCCATATTCGATACCAGAAAGATAAAAAATACGATGACGTGAACCACATGCTTGCGATTATCGTTGGCGCGAATTAACGGGCGAATCATCAACATCGAAGCGCCGGTAGTCCCCATGATGCTGGCCAGCAATGTCCCCATCAACAGCAATCCGGTATTGAGCCCCGGCGTGCCATGCAGATTGCCGCGCACGCAAATACCGCCGGCCACCGCGAACAGCGCCGTCAGCAAAATGATGAACGGAATATATTCGTCGGTCAGCGCATGCATCAGGCCGTCCGTCGCCGTCGCTGGGCTGAGAAACACGATACACGGCAGCAAGAAAGCCAGCGACCAAGCGATCACAATCTTGCCGAAATGGTGATGCCAAAACTGAGGCGCCAGCAATGGCACAAGCGCAATCGACAACAACATGCCGATGAAAGGAATACCCCACCAGATCGATAATTGGCTGCCATCCATGGCGGATGCATGCGCCATGGATGGCAGTACCGCCAGCAGGCACATCAGTACATTGATGTTATCTTTGATGCGCAATTACAGTCCCCTTGCGATTTATTATTTTCGTTATTATCGCGTCAAATGAGAAAAGCCCGTTTCTCACCGACGATTTCTGGTTCGATGAGAAACGGGCAGAACACGAGCAGCAAAAAGATCGCGATAGCGCGGCTATTTTGGCAATTGCGCATCCAGCAATCAGGCGTTCGTCACCACGATCACATGTACACGGTACGGGCCGTGCGCTCCCAAGACGATGGTCTGCTCGATGTCGCCGGTGCGCGATGGCCCAGAAATGAAATTAGTTGCACGTGGCAACTCGCCGCGTTCAGCCCGCACCAAAGCAAAAGCATCTTCCATATAAGCTACGATGCGCGAGGCCGGCAGAATCGCGATATGGGTTTCCGGCAGCAAACTGGCAGAGGCATAGGTATCAGGGCCGGACAGCAGCAATAGCGAACCGGTTTCAGCGACCGCACAAAAAACGCTAGTGATGCCGATCAGGTCTGCATTGACGGGGGGGCGATACGTTAGTGTAATTCCAGCTTGTTCCCACGCCAGAGTGTCCAGCGTCTTCCAGGCAATCGCCTGTTTGGCAATACCCAAATTGTCCAGGTAAACGGCGACCGCAGCCGGTACCTCAGCCATGCTGGCAACTTCGGCCACGGTATCCGACATGCGCCGTGCTTGCTCCCTGAAATGCCCGATCAGGTCTTTTCCAATATGCGGCTGCGGCCCGCTCGGATGATGACGCAGATAATCCTGCACTGCATCGCGTTCGCCTTGGCTGACCTGATTTGATCGCTGCTGTGCTTTGCGGATGCGGCTAAAAATGGCCTGACGCGCTGCCGAAGTATCTATCATGCTTTCACCCTATGTAAGAACTGGCAGTGTAGCCGAATCATCCGGCCGATATCACTGCCCACAACGTGATTTTAATTCAAACTGCAAAAGCAAATAATTCACGTATTCCCTACGCTAATAGGCTCCGAAATTTGCTTATAGGTATTTTATCTAAAAGAGAAGTTTGTTATAACTGCCTGATTAATTTAAAATACAGGGCTTACCACTGCTTGGCCGTTATTGTGTTTATAGTAGCGTCCCGCTGGGAGCCCACCAGGACATCCAGTCGTGCGGCTGATTTCAGCAAAATTACAGATAGGACTGCTATGACCCACGTTGTCACCGAATCCTGCATCCAGTGCCGTTACACAGACTGCGTGGATGTATGCCCGGTAGATTGCTTCCGTGAAGGCCCGAATTTTCTCACCATCGATCCAGATGAGTGCATCGACTGCGCAGTATGCGTTGCCGAATGCCCGGTCAATGCGATTTTTGCAGAAGAAGATGTTCCGGCAGATCAGCAGCAATTCATTAAAATCAATGTCGAACTGGCACGCAAATGGCCCTCCATCACGAAGACTAAAAGCCCGCTGGACATCGCCGAAGAGTGGAAAGACGTTAAGGATAAGTTGCCCCTCCTGAAACGCTAAACACGTTCATCCTATGCTGCATGTGCATAGATGCGCCTGTATTTACGCCAGGCTTGGCTTGGGCCGCAGGTTGGCGTTTTTGGATAATTGACATGAAACAGGAATTAGAAAGTCGTATGAAAACCAGCACCGGCACCATTGCATCGACCTCAGCTCCACATCAAATAGTATCCGGCAAGATTCCAGTCGAAACCGATGCTGTCATCATAGGAGCCGGTCCGGTCGGATTGTTCCAAGTATTCGAGCTGGGTTTGCTTGAAATCAAGGCCCATGTGATTGATTCATTGCCGGTGGTCGGCGGTCAATGCGTCGAACTCTATCCCGACAAGCCAATCTACGACATTCCGGCCGTCCCTATGTACACCGGCCAGGAACTAACCGACAATTTACTCAAGCAAATTGCACCGTTCGAACCGACTTTCCACTTGAGTCAGGAAGTCACCGGTGTCGAAAAACGGGAAGACGGCCGTTTCAATCTGGAAACCTCCGCCGGTACTCTATTTATTACCAAGACCATTTTTATTGCGGCCGGTGTCGGGTCATTCCAGCCACGCACCCTGAAAGTAGAAGGTATCGAGCAGTTCGAAGGCACGCAATTGTTCTATCGGGTCAAGAATCCGGCCAGCTTCCAAGGCAAGAATATCGTGATCTGCGGCGGCGGCGACTCCGCGCTGGACTGGGCGCTGAATTTAATCGGTAAAGCCGAATCGGTGGTACTGATTCATCGCCGCGAAGACTTCCGCGCCGCGCCAGCCTCGGTTGCGAAGATGAAGCAATTATGCGAAAACTACGAAATGCAGTTTTTAGTCGGCCAGATTACCGGCATGGAAACCAAAGACGACAAGCTGTCGGAAATCAAGGTCACTTGTGCCGATGGCGTGACCCGCCGTCTACCGCTAGATGATTTATTGGTGTTTTTTGGCCTGTCGCCGAAACTCGGGCCGATTGCCGAATGGGGTCTGGATATCGAGCGTAAGCAACTCAAAGTAGTCAATACTGAAAAATTCGAAACCAGCGTACCTGGTATTTTTGCGGTCGGCGACATCAATACCTATCCGGGCAAGAAGAAATTGATCCTGTGCGGCTTCCACGAAGCCGCACTCGCTGCGTTCGGCGCTGCACCGTACATCTTCCCCGATAAAAAAATTCACATGCAGTACACCACCACATCGCCGAAGCTGCACAAAATCCTCGGTGTCGAAAGCCCGATTTTCGACTGATTACCGTTTTCATGCTGGGTTCAATGGCCCTGTAGCGCAAAGATTGTCTGCGTTACAGGGCCATTTCACTTGTTTCGGGCTGTCATGCAACAGCCTGTAACAAGTGCGAATAATAAATATACTATGTTATGTATTTTTAAACTTCTCAATAAATTAAAGCGGTAATTAACTATAGATTTAATATACTCCCTATAAATTTTAAAAAATTAAATAGACGGCATTTTTCTGTAGTGCTCAATACCTGCTGCACAATTACCAACTGGATTCGCGTTCCGGTGTTGCACTGATCTTGTGAATGGCAAGGTCGGCGCCATCGAATTCCTGCTCTGGGTCGAGTCGGATACCCACCACTTTCCTTAATACCCAGTAAATAATCAGCCCACTGACAAAGGCGATCCCAATTCCCATCAGGGTGCCGAGCAATTGCGACAAGATAGAAACGCCGCCACGCCCGCCCAGCGATTGCAGCCCGAAAATACCCGCAGCCAGACCGCCCCATGCACCGCATAAACCATGCAGTGGCCAAACGCCCAGCACATCGTCGATTTTCCATTTATTTTGGGTCAGAGTGAACATCCAGACAAAAATCCAGCCAGCTACGCCGCCGGTTACCAGGGCGCCCAGAGGATGCATCAGATCCGAACCAGCGCACACGGCAACCAAGCCCGCCAGCGGGCCGTTATACGCAAAGCCCGGGTCGTTTTTACCCAATAGCAAAGTTACCAAAGTACCGCCGACCATCGCCATCAACGAATTGATTGCCACCAGTCCATTCATCTGATCCAGAGTTTGCGCGCTCATCACGTTGAAGCCGAACCAGCCGATAGTCAAAACCCAGGCTCCCAGCGCTAGAAACGGGATGCTGGAAGGGGGATGTGCAGAGATTGCGCCATCTTTCGTATAGCGCCCCCGACGGGCGCCGAGCAACAAAACCGCCGGCAACGCCACCCAGCCGCCAACCGCGTGCACTACGACCGAGCCGGCGAAATCATGGAACTCATAAGAAAACATCAGCTTCAACCAAGCCTGGATGCCGAAACGATGATTCCAGACAATGCCCTCGAAGAACGGATAGACAAAGCCGACCAGCAAAGCAGTGGCTACCAGTTGTGGATGAAATTTGGCGCGCTCGGCAATACCGCCCGATATGATCGCTGGGATTGCGGCAGCAAAGGTCAATAGAAAGAAAAACTTGACCAGTTCAAAACCGTTCCTGGCGGACAGTACTTCTGCGTTGCTGAAAAAATTGACCCCGTAGGCGACACTGTAACCAACGAAAAAATAAGCAATGGTTGAAATCGCGAAATCAGCTAATATTTTAACTAACGCGTTAACCTGATTTTTCTTGCGTACAGTTCCTAACTCCAGAAAGGCAAAACCAGCATGCATCGCCAAAATCATGATGGCGCCGAGCAAGACAAATAATGCGTTGGCGCCATATGCATGTGCATCCATATCAAAAACTCCCCATAAAAGTGCATACATAAAATATTTTTGTATCTACAAAGCAAAAAACATACCATTTTTATAAATTAACTAACGCATTGATTTAAAGCGATTAAATTTGATGCATAATCATAATAGATGTTTTTTAATCACCATAATGCACTGATAATGTGCAGATAAAATCACCAAAATGATTCCTTGGCTTGAGCCAGATTCGCCTTTTCCAGAAGTTTCTACTGCACTTACCGCGGAAGAAGGTGCGGCAGGCCTGCTCGCTGCAGGCGCAGATTTAACGCCGCTGCGTCTGCTGGGCGCTTACCGGCGCGGTATCTTTCCCTGGTTTTCGCAGGGGCAACCGATCCTCTGGTGGAGTACCGACCCGCGCATGGTGTTAGAAATTGAAAATTTCAATATTTCCCGCAGCCTGCAAAAAACGCTCAGGAAAATCGACCGTGAAATACATGGCGGCGGACGCTGGGAAATCCGCTTCGATCACGCCTTTGAAGCAGTCATGCGAGCTTGCGCCGCACCACGCAGAGATGGGCCTGGCACCTGGATTTCGGAGGAAATTATTTACAGCTATGGCACCTTGCACCGCCAGGGTTACGCGCACTCATCCGAATTATGGTTGGACGGGCAACTGGTCGGCGGTGCTTATGGTGTGTGCATCGGACGCATGTTTTACGGCGAATCGATGTTCGCGCGCGTAACCGATGGCTCCAAGATCGCACTCGCCTACCTGCTGCATTTTCTAAGCAAAAACGGTGTCTCGATGATCGACTGCCAGCAAGAAACAGCACATCTGGCGTCACTTGGCGCAGCACCGATACCCAGGTCAGCATTCATTGCACGTCTCCAGGAATTAACCGTACAGCCGCAGATTACAATATGGACGCCGCTCGGATTATTTGATACCCAAGATACCGCAGATGCAATAAAGAGCAACCAGACACCCTCTTTGCCGACGCTGGAAAACGTATGACGCACCTTAAAGAGCTACCATTTTCCACCTTGCAATTCTATGCAACGGCACCTTATCCATGCAGTTACCTGGAGCATCGCCAGGCCCGTTCGCAGGTCGCTACGCCTTCGCATCTGATTAACGCAGATGTCTATTCTGGGTTAGTTAAAAACGGCTTTCGGCGCAGCGGGGTTTTTACCTATCGGCCCAATTGCGACGGCTGTCAGGCTTGCGTTCCGGTGCGCATCAAGGCCCAGGAATTTTCGTCCAAACGCAGCCAGCGGCGAGCTTGGGCCAAGCATCGATATCTGAGCGCCTGGATCACCGATTTGGCGTATGCGCCTGAACATTACGACCTGTATCTGCGTTATCAAACAGCACGCCACGCTGGCGGCGGCATGGACCAGGACAGTCGCGACCAGTACGCGCAATTCCTGCTGCAAAGTAAGGTTAACACCCGGTTGGTGGAATTCCGCGAGCCGGACGGCACCCTATGCATGGTCAGCATCATCGACATCCTCGACGACGGCCTGTCCTCGGTCTATACCTTCTATGACCCGGACCGGCGGGACGCCTCCTACGGCACCTACAACGTCCTGTGGCAAATCGAGCAAGCCAAGCAGCTAGGTCTGGCGTATATCTATTTAGGCTACTGGATACGAGAAAGCCGAAAAATGGCTTACAAGATCAATTTCCAACCGCTGGAAGCGCTGCAGCAAGGAAAATGGGAACTGCTTGAGCAGCAACAGCGGCCGCGCTAAAATACGCGCTAACCCAACCCATTCCTCCTGCTTCGCGCCCTATGCCTGACAAACTCCTGTACGCCTTAGTCCGCCCGCTACTGTTCTCGCTCGATCCCGAAACTGCACACAACCTGACATTGCCTTGGCTAAAACGCGCCGCCGCCATTGGCATCACTGGACTATTCGCCAAGCCGCAGTCGGTTCCGAAGAGCGTGATGGGAATCACCTTCCCCAACCCGGTCGGCTTGGCCGCCGGATTGGATAAGGACGGCGCCTATATCGATGCTCTGGCGGCGCTAGGCTTCGGCTCAATCGAGATCGGCACCGTCACGCCGCGTGCTCAGCCCGGCAACCCGAAACCGCGCATGTTTCGCCTACCGGCGGCGCGCGCCATCATCAACCGCATGGGCTTCAATAATGGCGGCGTGGATGCGTTCGTGGCGAATGTGCAGGCATCGAAGTTCTATCAAAACAAGGAGGGCGTGCTAGGGCTGAATATCGGCAAAAATGCCGATACGCCAATCGAACGCGCCGCCGAGGATTATCTGTACTGCCTGCAAAAAGTCTATCCTTATGCCAGCTATGTCACCGTCAATATTTCTTCGCCTAACACCAAAAACCTACGCCAATTGCAAGATGCCAGCGAACTCGACGCACTGCTATCGCAACTGAAGCAGTCGCAACAGCGCTTGGCCGACCAGCATCAGCGCTATGTGCCGATCGCCCTGAAAATTGCGCCGGACATCAATAGCGAGCAAATCAAGAGCATCGCAGCGGCATTGCTGCGGCACCGGATCGACGGCGTCATCGCCACCAACACCACCATCACACGCGACGCAGTCAAAGGCATGCAACACAGCGAAGAAGCGGGTGGCTTGTCCGGCGCACCGGTTTTCGAACTCTCGAACCAGGTTATCCGCGCACTGAAGGCCGAGTTGGGTGAAGCGCTACCGATTATCGGCGTCGGCGGCATCTTTTCTGGCCAGGATGCCCAGACAAAAATGGAGGCCGGGGCGACGTTAGTACAGATCTACAGCGGGCTGATTTATCGCGGACCTGCGCTGCTGCGCGAGTGTATAACCACGCTACGCAAGCAGCCGGTTAAAAACTGAATAAATTCAATTGGCTAGAAAAAGTGTTCCGTATTGATCTGGCGGCGTTACCCGAAAAAGCTTGCTGAAGCAGGGTTTTCTCGAAAACCGACACCGACAATATCGTTAACAAAGTGTCGAGCGAAGCGTTCAGATCGCGTTTCTTTTTGACGATCGCCACCACGGCATAAACTACACAGCAATCCAGGTTTGTGTTTTAGCCGCGTTTTCTGGTATGCCAGTAACACAGGCCTGCACTACTGAAGTTCTTGAATATCTGGATACAGCGCATGTTATCGATAGAAATCGAAACTGAAAAGACCGTAACCGTCAACGCCTGGGTGGTTTTTGTCGCCTTCCTACGTTTGGGGCTTACCTCTTTTGGCGGCCCCATTGCGCACTTGGGATATTTTCGTGACGAGTTCGTCACGCGGCGAGGCTGGTTCAGCGAACACAGTTACGCCGATCTGGTGGCCCTGTGCCAATTCCTGCCAGGCCCCGCCAGTAGCCAGGTCGGGATGGTGATTGGACTGACTCGGGCCGGGTTCGCCGGCGCGCTGGCGGCCTGGATCGGCTTCACTGTGCCCTCGGCGCTGCTACTGATCCTGTTCGCACAGGGCCTTGCAAGCTGGGGCGATGCGGTTCCGGTTGGCCTTCTGCATGGTCTGAAAGTGGTTGCTGTTGCCGTAGTGGCGCAAGCGGTGTGGGGTATGGCGCGCAATCTGTGCACCGACACTGCGCGTGTTTCGATTGCTGCGGTTGCTGCCTGCGCCGCCCTTCTATGGCCGACCGCTTGGGGACAAGTCGGCGTAATCGCCGCTGCGGCTGTGCTGGGCTTGTTCCTGTTCAAGCCGGTGCCGGGCGGCAGTCATGAACCGCTCCCAATAACGATTAGGCGACGCACTGCGATCATGTTGTTGGGGCTATTTTTCGCGCTATTGTTGGGTTTGCCTATTTGGGTGCAAGTCTGGCCGAATCAGACGCTAGCGATGATCGATACCTTTTACCGGGCCGGCTCGCTGGTCTTCGGCGGCGGCCACGTCATCCTGCCATTATTACAAGCCGAAGTAGTGCCGAATGGCTGGGTTTCGAATCAAACTTTTTTGGCCGGGTACGGTGCGGCGCAAGCCGTTCCCGGCCCGCTGTTTACATTTGCAGCGTTTCTGGGTACGGCAGCGAACACCGCGCCCAACGGCTGGCTCGGCGGCCTGATGTGTCTGGTTGCCATTTTCGTGCCATCGTTTTTGCTGGTGGCCGGTGTACTGCCGTTCTGGGAACAATTGCGTCGCCAGCTCCGCACCCGGGCCACACTTGCCGCAATCAATGCAGCCGTGGTCGGCTTGCTGCTGGCGGCATTTTATAATCCAGTTTGGACCAATGCAGTGCAAGCGCCGAGCGATTTCGGGTTGGCGCTGATCGCATTCGTCGCCCTGATGTTCTGGAAGCTGCCACCTTGGCTTGTCGTCTTGGGCAGCGGCATCGCCGGCTGGCTACTGAGCGTTGTGCTGTGACAGCGTAGCCGTGGTACGGTTGCGATTGGCACTATTCAATATACTGGATAACGTATTTTTACGTTCCACAATGAAACAATGCGGAAAACAATGTGTTTTTACATATACTCCCTATATTAACTCAATATGACAAAAACTGGTAAATTCCATATCCTGCGCCAGATCCCCTCCAGCATCTGGGCGCTCGGCCTAGTCAGCTTGCTGATGGATGTTTCATCCGAGATGGTGCATGCGCTGCTGCCGCTCTTCATGGTTACCACCTTGGGAGCGAGTGTATTTATCGTCGGTCTGATTGAAGGGGCGGCAGAGGCAACCGCTTTGATAGTCAAAGTGTTTTCAGGGGCATTGAGCGACTATCTGGGCAAGCGCAAAGGCTTGGCGGTATTCGGCTACGGCTTGGCTGCGCTGACCAAGCCGATCTTCGCGCTGGCGTCTGGCATCGGCTGGATTTTGAGTGCGCGCCTGCTGGACCGGGTTGGCAAAGGGATTCGAGGTGCGCCGCGCGATGCGCTAGTGGCCGATTTGGCGCCGCCCCATCTGCGTGGCGCAGCGTTCGGGCTGCGCCAGTCGCTCGATACGGTAGGCGCGTTTCTCGGCCCGCTAACTGCGATGGTGCTGATGCTGCTGTGGGCCAATGATTTTAGAGCTATTTTCTGGGTGGCCACCGTGCCTGCCGTGCTGGCGGTGGTACTGTTGATTGTCGGAGTGCAGGAACCCGACAGCACAATTACGGAAAAACGCAGCAATCCGATCCGCTGGGACAATCTCAAACGCATGGGGCGCGACTATTGGTGGGTGGTGATTATCGGCGCGGTATTTACGCTGGCCCGTTTTAGCGAAGCATTTTTGCTGCTGCGCGCGCAGCAAGGCGGCTTGGCGCTGGCATGGGTGCCGTTAATTATGGTTGCGATGAACGTGGTGTACGCGTTCTCGGCCTATCCGTTCGGCAAACTCTCCGACGGCGTTAGCCATACCGGCTTGCTGGCAGCGGGCCTGCTGGTGTTGATCGCGGCCGATATGGTGTTAGCCAGTAGCAATGCGTGGCCGGTCGTGTTACTGGGTGTGGTGCTGTGGGGCTTGCATATGGGAATGACGCAAGGCTTGCTGGCCGCGATGGTGGCAGCTACCGCGCCGGTCGATCTGCGCGGCACCGCCTTCGGCTTTTTCAATCTTGCCAGCGGACTGGCGATGCTGGTGGCCAGTCCGCTGGCCGGTTGGCTGTGGGATGGCTACGGCGCATCTTTTACTTTTTATGCCGGTGCGGTTTTTTGCGTCGCTGCGCTGCTGTTGATGTTCGCCAATAGACAGCGCGAAGCCGCATAAAATCCTGCGGAAAATTGCTTATTCAGCGGCGAACAGGCGGGCCCAGCCGTCATGTCCGAGGCGGTGCAAAGTCTCGATATTTTTTTCAAAGATATCTTCGGCTTGCGGATATGCAGCCACCGCTTTTTCGATACTTTCCTCGCGCAGCAGGTGCAACGTCGGGTATGGCGAACGATTGGTGTAGTTGTCGATATCGTCCAGTCTAGTGCCCTCGAACTGGTATTGCGGATGAAAGCTGGCGACTTGCAACACGCCGCCCAATTCCATGTCTTCAACCGCTGCATCGGCCACATCCAGAAAATCGTTGTAATCCAAAAAATCAGTCAGCGTGCCAGGATGGATTAAAAGCGTGGTTTCAATTTGCTCGGCCGCAGAATCGTCCAGCATCTGCAATTCAGTCATTAAATCTTCCAGCAACGCTTCCGGCGTTACCGCTGCGCTGACCACGTAACGGATCTGATTCTTGACATGCACAGCCCTGGCAAACGGACACAGATTCAAGCCAATCACGGCTTTTTCGACCCACGCCTGGGTATCTGCAATGATTTTTTGTGCGGTATTTGCGCTGCTCATCATGGGTTCATCTTTTCTGCAATGGGTTTCGAGCCTGAGCTTGTAACATCAAACCTAACCGACAGCGGCTAACGGGCTGTTAGTCCAAAACAGCAAAAAAAGCCTGCTACGCAAAAATGTCGCTCCGGGTAGCACTGGAATAAAAATAGGCCCTTAAAGGGCCTATTTTCAATGACATCAACCAGTTTAAATAATTCTGGCGGAGACTGAGGGAGTCGAACCCTCGATACAGGTTTAAGCCCATATGCTTCCTTAGCAGGGAAGTGCCTTCGACCACTCGGCCAAGTCTCCACGTCTTAGCGGGAATAATTACCTGCTGCGACAAAGAAAAGGATCATATCTTCTCGGACGTATTTGGTCAAGAAATCTATATCTTAAAATGCATTTTGGTGTGTTTCTTATGCATTTTCCAGGTTGAACGTCTTATGCAGCGCACGCACTGCCAACTCCATGTATTTCTCATCAATCAAAACTGATATCTTGATCTCAGAAGTGGAAATCATTTGAATGTTAATACCCTCTTCAGACAAGGTACGGAACATCTGTGAAGCAATTCCTACATGACTGCGCATGCCGACGCCGACTACAGATACTTTCGAAACTTTGGTATCGCCGACAATGCTGGCTGCACCGATGTGCGCCTTAACGCTTTTGTTCAAAACATCCATTGCCTTGGCATGGTCATTGCGCAGCACTGTAAAGGTGAAATCCGTCTTGCCTTCAACTGATTGATTCTGGATGATCATATCGACTTCGATATTGGCATCCGCAATAGGGCCAAGGATCTGATAGGCAATTCCTGGCTTATCAGGCACTCCCAGCACAGTAATTTTGGCTTCATCGCGGCTAAATGCTATACCGGAAATAACGGCTTGCTCCATATGTGTATCTTCCTCAAACGAAATCAGTGTGCCGGAATTAGCTTCAATTTCCAGCGGTATCATCGGATCAGTCAGCGACGACAGCACTCGTGTCGGCATTCTGTAATTACCCGCAAATTCAACCGATCGAATTTGCAAAACTTTTGAGCCCAGCGAAGCCAGTTCCAGCATTTCTTCAAACGTAACTGTTTTCAGCCGTCGTGCCTCGGGAACCACACGAGGATCGGTTGTGTAGACGCCATCCACATCCGTAAAAATCAAGCATTCTGACGCTTGCATTGCAACGGCTACGGCAACCGCTGAGGTATCTGAACCACCGCGCCCCAGCGTGGCAATATTACCGTCTACGTCCACGCCCTGAAAGCCGGCGATGATAACAATTTTTCCTGCATCCAGATCGCGACGTACTTTGACGTCATCAATCGATTGAATACGCGCCTTGTTAAACGCAGAGTCAGTCTTGATTGGCACTTGCCAGCCGGCATAGGAGATCGCTTTTTTCCCGATAGCCAACAAAGCCATTGATAACAGGCCAACGGATACTTGTTCGCCGGTGGCGGCAATCATATCGAGCTCGCGCGGGTCTGGTTGACCCATTACTTCTTTGGCGAGACCAATCAAGCGATTGGTCTCGCCAGACATTGCGGAAGGAACCACAATAATCTGGTGACCGGCGTCATGCCACTTTGCAACGCGCCGGGCTACATTTTTGATGCGCTCAGTTGAGCCCATCGATGTGCCGCCATATTTATGAACGATTAAGGCCATGAGAATTAAAAGGTTGACTTGGAAAATGGAAACAGCGTAAAAAATAGCCTTTGACTTTACATGCTGCAACGCAAAATAACAAGTGGACGCTATGGAAAATTCAGCTATAAAAAACTGCAGACATAGACCCAGGTTAAAAATTGTGCGCTTGCCAGCGTGGTGAAATCTTCTGCCCTGGCGTATCTCGAAGGTGAAGGCGATGACAATCCATCCCAATGCCGGCCGCAAACAAAACCGTACCGTCGCACTCCGTAATGACAGGCAGGCGGGTACGCTCCCAGGCTGGGACATTACAGGCCTGATAATGCGACTTTAGACTTTTGGTCGGGCGATTAAGCGCCAATTTCATTCGCTCGCCACCACGGCGCAGACGAATCGTTAGCGGTTCATTAAGCAACCATTCCACATCGATTCCCAGTTCCGACACATCAAAATACATAATTCCGCTGTATGCTGGAAAAGCAATTTGCCTTTCTCCCCTCCAGCGAAAAGGCACCGATGCTACAGACAATCCGGCCTCATCGAGTTTGGGCGTCATGAATATGCGATTGTGATAACGACGGATATGACAATCGGCATGCGTTACACACAATTGCGCATCCTCCTTCGCTTCCAGTAACTGCACCAACATTTCGTTTAGCCAGGCGGTAGATGGCATCCGTATGCCGCGCGAACCGAACCAATAGCGCAGCAAATTATGGGTTCGATCCAGACTCAGGCGCTTGAGTTGCCTGATATCCAGGCAATCGCCGTCCTGACAATCTCGTAAATCCTGCTCCGCCAATACAATTAATAAGCGCTGTGCCGACTGTGCATGCTGCGCAGTTCTGGCGAGACGCTGCTGGAAACCGGGAAAGGATTGCGCCAGTGCAGGCATCACGGTATGCCGTAACGCATTACGCGCATAACGAAGATCGGAATTCGACTCATCCTCTACGAAACTGACGTCACTTTTAGCTGCATAAGCCGCCAACTCAGCGCGGGATACCTTCAAAAGGGGGCGAGCCATCTGCACACTGGCATCTCCCAACAAATCAGGAGCAGTATTCTGGATATCCATGCCGGACAGCCCCGCTACTCCAGAGCCACGCAATAATTGCAGCAATACAGTTTCTGCCTGATCGTCTTGGTGATGTGCGGTCAATAGTATTGATACATGATGCTTGCGACATAACGCGCCCAGTGCTGCATAGCGCGCAATACGTGCAGCTTCCTCTATGCCGGTCTTGGTCGATTTTACAACGGTGATTTTCTGTGCATCGAACTGCACATCCAATTGTTGGCATTGCGCATCACAGTGCCCCAACCAGTCGTCTGCATTAAGGCTGATCCCGTGATGAACATGGAAAGCACACAGGGTAAATCCATATTTGATAGAGAATTTTTGCGCCATGTGCAGCAAGACTGATGAATCGAGTCCACCACTGTAAGCAACTGCTAATTTTGGTAATTTTTCAGTCAAGCCTGACAAAACTGACACATTATCGTCAACCGATGGCCCGTTTCGCATATTGCCGGAAGCGGAAAAGCGCGCCAGAATATTATTTAGCGCACGTTCGAAGGCGTCGTTGATTAACGCAGCCTGATTATTGTTCACAAGATTACTCCGAAGGGGAAATTTCCTTGAACTTGCCGTAACTCATCAGTTTCTCATGACGTGTTGCGATCAAATCCTTTGTTTTCACGCCTTGAAACTGGCGCAAAGTATCGGCTAATGCGCGTTTGAGCAACGACGCCATTTGCTTTGGATCACGGTGGGCGCCGCCTAGTGGTTCGTTAATGATCTTGTCGATTAGGCCCATTGCCTTGAGGCGATGTGCTGTCAAGCCCAACGCCTCGGCAGCATCGGAAGCGCGCTCGGAGGTTTTCCAGAGAATGGAGGCACATCCTTCGGGCGAAATTACAGAATAGGTCGCATATTGCAACATCAGCACCGCATCGCCGACCGCAATAGCTAGCGCACCGCCGGAACCGCCTTCACCGATAATTGTGGCAATTAACGGCACTTTAAGCTCGGCCATTACATATAAATTGTGACCTATTGCTTCGGACTGTCCGCGCTCTTCAGCATCGATACCAGGAAATGCACCTGGCGTGTCAACAAAAGTAAACACCGGCAAGCCAAATTTTTCAGCCAACTTCATGAGGCGCATTGCCTTGCGATACCCTTCCGGCTTAGGCATGCCGAAATTGCGCAATGCGCGTTCCTTGGTATCGCGGCCTTTTTGATGACCGATCACGATGCAGGATTGTCCATTGAATCTGGCTAACCCGCCTACGATGGATAAATCATCTGCATAAGTACGGTCACCATGCAATTCATGAAAATCAGTGAAAATCTCGTTTACATAATCCATCGTATAGGGACGTTGCGGATGCCGTGCAATTTGCGATACCTGCCAAGGCGTCAACTTTGCATAGATATCTTTGGTCAGTTGCTGGCTTTTTTTAGACAACCGATCAATTTCTTCTGATATGTCGACTGCTGAGTCATCTTGCACGAAGCGTAATTCTTCAATTTTGGTCTCAAGCTCGGCGATCTGTTGCTCAAAACTGAGAAATGTTGTTTTAGTCATCGTATTCCTTGTCACTTCCGCTGCAGTGGCTTCAATATTCTACCGGGACAGGATCCAGGCTACGCCACAAATACCACGTAGCTACGGTACGCCACGGCTCCCAATTGGCAGCCACTTCACGCACAACGCTACGTGAAGCCGGTTCGCCTGAAAAATAATTCATGCTAATACCTTTGAGTAACCCAAGATCATCCAAAGGCAAAATATTCGGACGCAGTAGATTAAATATCAAAAACATCTCTGCTGTCCACCGCCCAATACCACGGATCTGGATCAACTCTTCGATGACATCTTCATCATCCATTTGAACCCATTTGTCCGCATGCACCCGTTTTCCCTGGAAGTGCTCTGCCAGATCGAAAATGTATTCAGTCTTACGCTTAGACAATCCGCAATTGGCAAGTCCCTCCTGCCCTAATTTGAGTAATTGTGCCGGAGTACATTTTGGACTTGCCAACAATAATCTTTGCCACGCAGCTTCTGCTGATTTGACTGATATTTGCTGACCGATGATAGAACGTGCCAAGGTTGTAAACGGCTCGCCTCTGCCCACTAAATGCAGATCACCGAATTGCGGAATCAATCGACTCATGATGCGGTCGCGCTTCATTAACTGGACTTTAGCCTCAAGCCAATAAGCAGGGACATCCTGTATCGTCATACTGTTTGCATCATTCATGAACGACGCCAGTCGGTTGCGCCGCCAACCTTATCTTCCAATACAATCTTGCTATTCAATAAAGCTGCGCGAAGGCGGTCCGCTTCTGTGAAATTTTTGCTTTTTTTAGCTGCGGCGCGGGCACTGATCATCGATTCAATTTCATCTTCAGATAATGATGTTGCATCTAAATCTTGCGCAACATCGTTTGCCGGGTTGCGCCTCTTCAAGAAGTCATCCGCTGCACTCTGCAGTAATCCAATCGTACTGGATAAACCACGTAATTGACGGGCCACCATGGGTTCTTTGGTTCGATTAAGTTCATTTGCCAACTCGAACAAAATTGCAATTGCCAGCGGCGTATTGAAATCATCTGTCATCGCCTCGGAAAAACGAATCGCATGCGGCTCGTGCCAATCCAATGGCAATTGATCGCAAGCGATTCCCTTAAGCGCCGTATACAGGCGAGTTAAAGCGCCCTTGGCATCATCGAGATGCAGATCAGAGTAGTTGAGAGGGCTGCGATAATGGGCCCGCAAAATAAAAAATCGAATCACTTCTGGATCATATTTTTTCAAAACCTCGCGGATGGTGAAGAAATTACCAAGAGATTTCGACATTTTCTGATTGTCGATTCGCACAAATCCATTGTGCATCCAATAATTGACAAATTGATGCCGATGGGCGCCCTCGGATTGTGCAATCTCGTTTTCGTGATGGGGAAATTGCAGATCCTGGCCGCCGCCATGAATGTCAAAATGTTCACCCAGAATTTGCTCTGCCATGGCTGAACATTCGATATGCCAACCCGGCCTTCCCTGGCCCCAGCGCGAATCCCATTTAACTTCATCCGGCTCGAACTCTTTTGATGCTTTCCAAAGCACGAAATCCAGTGGGTCGCGCTTGCCGACATTAAGTTCAACCCGTTCTCCGGCGCGCAGATCGTCCAGGGACTTCCCGGACAACTTGCCATAGCCGACAAAATCACGCACCGAAAAGTTAACATCTCCATCGGGTGCCCGGTAGGCCAAACCATTCATTTCCAGTTTCTCGATAATGCCCAGCATTTGGGGCACATATTGGGTAGCGCGCGGCTCGTGATCGGGTTTTTGGACGCCCAGCGCCACAGCATCCTCATCCATTGCCTGAATAAAACGATTGGTCAATTGCGCAATGGTTTCACCGTTTTCTAGTGCCCTCTTAATGATTTTATCGTCGATGTCGGTGATATTTCGCACGTAAGTAACGTCATAACCTGATGCCCGCAACCAACGCTGAACCATATCAAATACCACCATCACGCGCGCGTGGCCCATGTGGCAATAGTCATAGACAGTCATACCGCAAACATAGATGCTGACATTGCCGGGGACGAGAGGAATAAATGCCTGCTTTTCACGCGCAAGCGTGTTGTAAATCTTTTGGATGATCATGTGGAATATGTGTTTCAGTCGAAAGTGTATGCATTGCAATGTCTGTCCATGCTGACCGCATGCAACGGCATTGCCATAAGGGTCGCCGAAATCCTTTTAATTGTGCTTATTTGATAGAATGAATTTTTCGCCGAAGTATAACATTGATAAATCCATGTCTTTTGCCGCTCTTCATGCAGTAAATCTGTCCACCAATCGTGTTTTTGGTCGAACTATTACTCTGTTTGGCCTGTTGGCCGCGTTCCATGCAGTACTAATACCGTTCTTCTAACTAACTTGATACCTGGCAATTTTCTGACGATGCACACAGATGCAGTAAAGTCATTTTGAATCTCGTCGATGATGAATTAATCGTGAGCACATTCACGCAAGACATCCAGATTATGGCAAAGCAAGCAAATCCATTCGCAAACGCCAATACTGTTCCAAGCAAAAATATCAGTGAAAATTATCTATGAAGCCAACATTTAAGGGTCCCACAATGCAACATGCACGACGTCATTTCTGTTCCTTGCTTACCGGATTAACATTCTGTGGCGCACTCGGCGTCGCGTATGCGGCCGACCTGCCTCAGGTTTCCCTAAAAACCAATATGGGTGAAATCGTACTCGAACTTTACCCGGAGAAAGCACCGAAATCTGTTGCCAATTTTTTACAATATGTCAAAAATGGCCACTATAACGGCACCATCTTCCATCGCGTAATCGAAGATTTTATGATTCAGGGTGGTGGCTTTGATCAAAAGTTGCAGCAGAAACCCGTTGCCGCGCCAATAGAAAATGAAGCCAAAAATGGCCTCAAGAACGTGACCTACAGCATCGCAATGGCACGCACCGGCGCCCCCCATTCCGCCACCGCACAGTTTTTCATTAACACCAACAATAACCGGCCACTGGATTATCCGAGTCAGGACGGCTGGGGTTATGCTGTCTTCGGCAAGGTCATCAAAGGCACAGAAATAGTCGACAGGATAAAAGCGGTTCCTGTTTCCGATCAAGGCATGCATCAAAATGTACCAATTAAGGCCGTCGTGATTGAGTCAGCTACGCTCATTCGTTAAATTATAAAAGCTAGCAAAAAATCACGCGCCACACATATAAAAAGGACTTTTATGGCAGTCATTCTCACCACCAACCACGGTGATATCAAACTTGATCTGGATGCTGAAAGAGCACCGAAAACGGTTGAAAATTTCCTCAATTATGTCCGTTCCGGGCATTACGACGGCACCATTTTTCATCGCGTAATTGATGGCTTCATGATTCAAGGCGGCGGATTCGAACCTGGCATGCAACAAAAACCCGCAAACAACTGCGTCGAAAATGAAGCCAAAAATGGCCTTAAGAATGCACAATACACGGTTGCCATGGCGCGCACCTCGGATCCCCACTCGGCATCGGCACAGTTTTTTATCAACATCAAGGCAAATGACTTTCTCGATTACCCCGGGCAGGATGGATGGGGTTATTGCGTGTTCGGCAAGGTAGTTGACGGCATGGACGTGGTAGACAAGATCAAGTCAGTCAAAACCACCCGTGCCGCAGGCGGCCATGCCGATGTCCCGGTTGAAGACGTTATCGTTGAAAAAGCAGAAATTGTATAAGCAGCCGATATCGTCCGATTTTTGCCTGAGATCAACCTTATGACGATAGTCTGTTCAATAGCGCAACCATGTCCGGTTGCGCTATTTATTTCCGACTTGCACTTAAGCGAGTTGCAGCCTCGTACCACCCAGGCATTTTTTGATTTTCTGCAGCAGCGGGCTAGTCAGGTGCAAGAGCTATACATACTGGGAGACTTGTTTGAATACTGGGCCGGCGATGATGACTTGGATAATCCGTATAACAAAAGCGTAGTTGATGCGCTGCGTTTGCTCAACGACTCCGGCGTCCAGATATTCTGGATTGCGGGCAACCGCGATTTCCTGATCGGCGCTGCATTTGCACATGCGACTGGTTTGAAGCTGTTGCCGGACCCGTTTATTGCCAGCATCGGCAACCATCGCATCACGCTAACCCATGGCGATGCGCAATGCACTGATGACACTGCCTACATGGCATTCCGTCAGCAAGTCAGGCAAGCGCAATGGCAAACGACTTTCCTGTCGCTACCGTTGTCGCAACGCAAGACAATCATTGCCGGTTTGAGAAACGATAGCCGCCAAGCAAAAAGTACAAAATCGTACGACATCATGGATGTCAATGCTCTGGCGATCGATGATTTGTTTGCTGCGACCGGCACCGCCGTCATGATTCATGGTCACACGCACCGCCCTGCCCGCCACGAATCCGTCAATCGCGGCAAGCAACACGTCAGATATGTGCTGCCTGACTGGGATTTTGATACCAAAGTGCCGCGCGGCGGCTGGATTGCAATCGATGCAAATGGAGCAATCAAGCGCTACAATATTGCTGGGCATGAAATACTATAAATATAAATATAAGGTAAAGTGGACCCCACTGTCCAGACAAATATTTACCGAGTTTAAGATAGTGCCCTGCTCACACACCAGCTGCATGGCGCTGTCCCAATTCTTTTGCGCTGGATACATCATCCTCTGTGGAGC
>JABBOY010000035.1 GCA_012927585.1 Glaciimonas sp. | reverse complement strand
AGTTCGAGACGCAGCAGGCACCGTACTTGATCATGTTCCTGGTCGGGAACTTGCCAATCTTGCCGGGCTGGAACAGGTGCTTGAGCTTGTGCTCTCCGGGTCTGGTCACTTATCTTCTCCTATGATGTGCTGAGTATTGCATTGGCTCAGGGCCACTGATGGATACTGTATACATTAGAAAGCGGCGTGTCAATTCCGCAGGTATTCAAATTGAGGCAAAGTTGAGCTGTGGCCGGAATTTCATGATCAGCCGGCGGCAACCCGAGTAATCCTAGTTAGAGCAGTGAAAATAAGGCCCGTTGACACGGGCCTCTGTCGGTTGTTGCTGGTTCTGGCTCAGGCCTTCGGCTTGGCCAGCACCTGTTCCGCAAACTTGTCGTCGAACACATGACCTTCGGCCACCAGTTGACGGAATTTGATGAAATCGATCACGTCCTTGCCGGTGACCTTTTTCGCGTCGAATGCATTGAAACCGAGATAGGCTTCGTAATTCATGTTGGCTGCCAGCCAGTGGCGGTTCGGCAGCTTCATCTGATCCCAGAAGAATTTCTTCTTGGCGCGAATGCCGTCGATCGACTTCATCAGGCAGTGTGGGAACAGGTTGCTGAACTTCCAGATCAGGGCGTTGACTTCCTTGTCCAGCAGTTCGAAGTCAGTACTGCACTCGGCCATCAAAGCCTTGGCCTTGACCGCTTCTTCTTTCGACACCGGTTCGCCATACACGATTTCGCCATCGTCAACATAGGTGTCGGTGCGAACCATAGGATTGCGAACCCACTTGCCGTCCTTCTTGAGCACCGGCACAACCTTTGTCAGCAGGTTCTTGGCCTTCATCTTGTAGGCGCTCCAGGTTTCGCAGGAGACACAGTTGTACATTGCATCTTCCATGTTCAGGAACCATGGCAGGAAGTCGGTCGAGCCGCCGTCCGGCGCCGAGCCGTGTTTCGGGCCGGCCTGACCGTAAATTGCCAGATCGGAGGAAACCGTTAGATCTGTCGCCATGCCGATTTCCTGGCCGCCGGCGACGCGTATGCCGTTGACGCGGGAGATGACCGGTTTTTTGCAGTTGAGAATGCCGTCCACCATCGCATTGAACAAGTCCATGTACTCGCCGTATTCATTGGGACGCTTGGAGTAATAGGACGAGTACTCGGAAGTATTGCCGCCGGTGCAGAATGCCTTTTCACCGACTGCGGTGAAGATGACGGCAACGATCTTACGGTCGCTGGATGCCTTCTGAAATCCGGCGATGATGCCCTTCACCATTTCTGTGGTGTAGGAGTTGTATTGGGCCGGATTGTTGAGCCAGATCCAGGCCGAGAACAGGCCGTCGACAGGCTGGCCCTTGTCGTCGATTACCGGGCGTTCCTCATAGATTACCGACGGCGCTTCCGTTCCATAGTGGCTTTGATCGAAAAGTTGATGATCCTTAAGATCGTTTTCCCTGCGTAGCCATTCCAATGCCATGTTAATTCTCCTTGGGGTTGTTCGTGTATGTTGTGCAGTTTCAGAAATCGGGGGTCAGAATCACGCGCCGTTTCAGTTTGCCGTGATGTGCTTCATCGAATACCTGGGCGATCTGGCTCATCGGGCGGGTTTCCACGAAAGGTTCCAGAACGATCCTGCCGTCGATGCACATGTCGCGCACCTCTGAATAGTACGAGGGCAGGCAGCCCCAGGACCCGATCAATTCGGCATCGAACGCCATCAGTTTGGACAGCATGTACGATGTTTCTGCGGTACCGTAGCCGACGACGACCAGCGTGCCGACGAAGGACAGCAACGATAGCGCCAGTTCCTGTCCCGACTGGGTGCCGGTGACTTCAAAAATCTTCCAGCCGTAATTCGACGGGATGCCATTTTCCTTGCAGAAGCCCTTGAACAACTCTTTGACTTCCTTGGCGCTCTTGCCTTTCGGGTTGATCGTAAAGTCGGCACCGTAGCCCTTGATGAACTCGAGTTTCTCTTCGTTGATGTCGATGCCGACTACCGCCTTGGCACCCATGCCCTTGGCGACCTGGACCATGAAGCTGCCGACGCCGCCGGCGGCCCCGATCACTATAACTAGATCGTCGGTCTTGAGCTTCGCGCGCTTGGCCGCCTGGTACGGCGTGGTCACCGCATCGGCGACCACCGACAGGTGCGCGAGCGGGATGTTGCCGCGGTCATGCACCACACACAGATCCCTGGACGGCACCGGAATGTGGCTGGAGAAGCCGCCGTAAATGCCCATCGAATTTCCTGGCATCTTTTGATTCAGGCAGCGGTTGCCGCGCCCGGATTTGCAGATTGCGCACTCATTACATGGCAGCACCGCCGGCACAATCACTTCCTTGCCGACCAGAGTTGCGTCATCGCAGGCGATGACCACACCGGATATTTCGTGGCCGAGCGACAGCGGCGGCTTCTGGACGGTCGGCACTCCCATGTAAAAATAGGATAGATCGGTGTGGCATACGCCGCAGCCGTGAATCTGGACCAGTGCTTCACCGGCTTGCAGCGCCGGCATCGGAAGCTCGGTGCGTACCAGTTTTCCCGGCTCGGTCATCTGCCAAGTGTGTATGGTTTTCGGAATCATGTTGCCTCTCTTTTAATTAATGCACTACTTGTTTTTCCATACTGGCTTGCGTTTTTCCATGAAAGAGTTCAATCCTTCGATGGCATCGTCGGTGGACATCAGTTCCTTCAGATAGGTTTGCTCGACCCAGAACAGCGCTTCGAAGAACGGCTTGCCGGAGGCTTCCCGAATCGCGCGCTTGGTATACATTAGCGCGACGCGCGATTGCACCAGGAATTGCTCGACAAATGCGCGCGCATCTTGCTCGAACGTGGCGCGTGGGAACACGCGGTTGAGCAAGCCAAGGCTCTTCGCTTCCTGGGCATCGATCAGGTTGCCGCCCAGCAGCAATTCCATCGCTCTGGCCAGGGGCATCACCTTCGGCATCAGGATCGCCGCGATCGGCGGGAATACGCCAAGCTTGATTTCCGGCTGACCCAGCTTGGTTTCTTCGGTCGCAACCGCCATGTCGCAGGCAATCGCCAGTTCGCAGCCGCCGCCCATGGCCGAGCCGTTCAAGGCTGCCACTGTCGGCAACGGGAAAACCATCAGGCGCTTCAGGATGCCGTGGAACACTTCGATCATCAGCACCACCTTGTCGGGCGTATGGTCCATGACATCGACACCGGCGGAAAATACTTTCTCGCCCTTGGCAGTAATCATCAAGACTTTTGCCGACTCATCCTTGGCTGCTTCGTCAAGCGCATTGTTCAATTCTTCCATCATCTCGATGTCGAGCACGTTATAAGGCGGCTTGTTCAGCGTGAGCGTGATTAGTCCGTTGTCAGACGTATAGGTGATGTATTTGAATCCGGTCATTGCAAGGCCTCGTGGTTTAAGTTAATGCGGTACGGGCAGGTCTCTTCGCAATCGCTGCAACAAACCTGACCGCCCTGCAAAATAGTCCAGACGTCTGCGCCGCAGCGGGTGCAGCACATTTTTAGGTCGGGCGAAGCCGATGGTTGTACTTCGCGCCGGGTCCGGAAATCGATTACCTGTGCCATGAGTTTTCCTTTTCGCGCTTAGAACAAGTCGTCCAGCTCATCCGAGCCGCCGCCCGGCATCTTGCCGTGCTGCTGCAGGTAGGCTTGCATGACCTGGCTTTCGCGCTGGGTGTACATCGGCGCTTCTTCGAAAATGAAGTGGCGGGCATCGGCGTTGCGGCCGAGCTGTTCGCTCAACCCTTGTTGCAGGTTCTCGACGCCCTTGATGGTCAGCACGTTCTTGTCGGCATCGAGCAACTGGAACACGCCCGATTCGGTACAAATGCCGGCCACCTCGCACTCGGTGAAATCGAGCCAGGCTTCCGGCGGCAGCACCATGCCCTCAAGCTTGGCCGCCAGGTTGCACTTCAGGCAGCGTAGCGCTTCGGCCTGTGCCGATGCGGCGTCGAAGCCAAGTTCGACCTCGTTCCAATTGTTGCGCTGGTCGTTGGCGATGAAGATCGGATGCAGCCGTTGTTTCTGGTTGAAGCCTTCCTCGCGTCCGATATGCGGGTCGGTATCCCAGTCGTCCGGCAATAGTTTTTCTTCGATGTTGCCGTCACCGCCGAGGAACGCATCCATTGCGGCGGCAGCCTTGCGGCCCTGCGCCACCGCCTCGATCAGGCTGGCCGGCCCGAGCACGACGTCGCCGCCGGCAAACACGCCGGGACGGCTGGTTAGCAGAGAGTCCTCGCGCACCTGGATGCGCCCGCCCTTGCCGGTCTGGACGCCGAAACCGTCGAAGCTTTGCGCATGCTGGCCGATCGCGGCGATCACCAGGTCGACTTCCTCCTTGAATTCGCTGCCGGCAATTTCGACCGGACGGCGGCGGCCGCTGGCGTCGGCCGCGCCCAGTTCCATCCTGGCGTAGGTCACTTTCAGAAGGCTGGCGCCATCCGGATTCAATTCGATTTTCTTCGGCGCGGTCAGGAAGCGCAGGTTTACGCCTTCATCCAGACAGCCCTGGACTTCGTCCTCGCGTGCCGGCATCTCGTCGCGAGTGCGGCGGTAAATCAAATCAACCCGCATGCTGTCTTGTTTGCCACCCAGTCGGCGCGAGGAGCGGCAATTGTCAGTGGCGACATTGCCGCCGCCGATCACCGCGACATGCTTGCCGACCATGATGTCAGATTCCGGGGTGCCGACCTTGCCCAGCGCAGCGGCGCGCAGGAAGCTCGGGCTGTCGATCACGTTCGGCAAGTCGTCGCCGGGAATCCCGAGCTTGTCGCCGCCCTGGGTGCCGATGCCGATGAAAACCGATTCAAAGCCCTGGTTCATCAGCGTGTCGATATTCTCGACGCGGCTATTGAAACGGAATTCGACCCCAAGTTGCTCGACTTCCGCCACTTCGCGGTCGATCACGTCGAGTGGCACCCGGTACGATGGGATGCCGTAGCGCACCATGCCGCCGGCAGCTGGCAGCGCTTCGAATATGGTAACTGCGTGGCCCTTCTTCGCTAGGTAATAGGCGGTGGTCAGGCCGGCCGGACCGGCGCCGATCACGGCAGCCTTGCGGCCAGTGGCCGGTAATTGTTTGGACAGCGCGCGCCAGAGGCCAGTGTCGTTGTCGGCGGCCAGCCGTTTCAGGCTGCGGATCGACAGCGGTTGATCCAGATGCTTGCGGCGGCAGGCCGATTCGCACGGGCTGAAGCAGGCGCGGCCGAGGATGCCGGGGAACGGCAGCTTTTCGCGTACCACCGCCGTCGCTTCGCTGTACTTACCGAGGCCGACCAACTGCACGTAGCGCGGTACGTCGATCCCGGCCGGGCAGGCGGCCTTGCACGGCACCTGTGTTTGTTCTTTGCGTGAAACATCGAGCGTGCGATCCAGCAGCGCTCCGGTCGGGCACACTTCGACGCAGGCGCTGCAGAATTTGCAGCCCGATTCGAGCAGCGTCGGCTTGATGGTGCCGACCCATTTGCGGCCGTCGGTTTCTTTTACTTCGAGGCAGCCGACGCCGCGCACGTCGTTGCAGGCGACCAGGCAGCGGCGGCAGTCGATGCACAGGTTATAGTCGCGGTCGTAAAACGGTTCGTCCAGCACCACCGGCAAGCGTGCCGGTTTGTAGGGCGGCGTGGTATTCGGGATGCCGATGTAGTCGGAAACCTTGCGCAGTTCACAGCTATTGAAGATCGAGCAGCAGCGCGTCTCGACCGGGTTGCCATACGAGCAGGTGGTGCGGCTGCAGCCGTCGCGCTGCGGGCAAGTCAGGCAGACATGCGGATGAGTGGTGAGCGTTTTGGCAACCGCGGCTGTGCGCAGTCGATTGATCTCCGGCGATGTAGTGCTGATCGACAGGCCAGCCTCGACCATCATCGAACACGACTTTTGCGGCGCGTCTTCACCGGTAACGTGTACCACGCACAAGCCGCAGCCGCCGTCCTTGTCGCCGCGCTGGCATGACGGCGGCAGATCGGGATGCGCGCACAGCGCTGGTATATACAAGCCGGCTGCGGTTGCTGCCGACAGCACCGAGCTGCCGGCAGGGGCGGACACGGTTTTATCATCGATCGTGATCTCTACTAATGGGCCAAACAACGCGGCTGCAGCAGGTTTGCCGGATTTCCACCAGGTAACAGCTTGAGTTTTTGTATCCATCAGTACACCCACCTCCCGGAGCAGCCCTTGCGCGTATCGGCACGGCCATTACAATATATGTATCATAGTACATTAAGAAGATTATTACATGAATTATCTTGCATGTTTTGATTCTATATTGTGGTTTTAACTCTGTCAACGAGAAATGACGATGTGTAAACTTAAAATAGCAAGGCAATCGCATCAAAAGTCGTTTGCGATCGAGGGTTTAAAAATGTAGTTGTAAACAAATGAAAATTCAGGTTTACTGTCCCTCTTTGTAAGTGAGGCAGTGAATGGAAAAATCAGGCTTGGTGAAGTTAATGGAGAGCTTTGCCGACATGCCCGATCCAAGGGTCGTTGGAAGGACGTACCACCATTTCTGGATATTTTAGTGTTGACTGTGTGTGCGGTGGTATGCGGCGCAGATGACTGGGAGGCGGTTGAAATGTGGGGGGAAGCCAAGCTTGAATGGTTGCGGCAATATATTCCGTTGAAAAATGGCATCCCCTCCCACGATACGATTGGCCGACTCTTTGCCGCCATGAACAGTACAACATTTCAGGCCTGTTTTACCCGGTGGGTATCGACCATCTGCGGCCCGCTGGTCGGGCAGGTGGTCGCCATTGACGGCAAGACCATACGGGGGTCCCACCATCATCGCTTAGGCAAGAAGGCGATTGTTGCGCAAGGTGCTCACTACGTCCTGGCCTTGAAAGGCAATCATGGCAATTTGCATGAGCAGGTAGGCGAATTCTTTGAAATCGCCGCGCAGCACCAGTACCAGGCATTAGACGCAAAGCCGGATGACGCCTGCGAAAAGGATCACGGACGCATTGAATCGCGCCGGCCAGCGCAGGCCCACAAGTGCAGTACCAGGCCAGTCAGTACTCCTCCTGCGGCCCCCACCCCCACCGATGCCATGGGGTGAGTGACCTGGCAACTTCGACCAAACTGCCCGTATGCCCTGTGGGCAGGCGCTTCCTGCTATCCTGAAACCACGCAAGCGCTGCTGGACCACGGCGCGGATACCGCCATGGTCGACAATCGTGGCAAAACCGTGCTGCAAATGGCGGATGAAAATGGCCATCTTGCTGTGGTGAAGCTGCTACAGACACGAAAATAGATTCCTGCCATCAACAAAGGCGCATTGAACTTGATAAGGGTTCACATATGGAGCACTTCATTTGCGTTGAGTCCAATATGGAACACTTGCGTCAAGTGTCTCTATTTGACGCAAATGCGTCATCAGGCCGTATAAAAACTGCGCTTGCCGATCAGACAATCAATCCTGAAACAATATTTCTTTTCTTTTCCTGGCAATGTTTATTGCCCGGCACGGATGTTGCTGCTTGGTTTTATTGTTGGCGCTTTCTGCTGCTAGCATTGCGCGCAAAAAAATATAAATCTGGAGATGAAAATGTCTAGCTGGAAATCGTTGCCCGGAAAACTGTTGCCATGGGCCTCCACAGTTGCTTTGGGAAGCGTCTTACTACTATTGCAGAGTCCTGTTTTTGCAGCGAATGCCGCTGAGGCGGCAGTCGAACCTGATCAGACGCTACCCGAGATTGTCGTGATCGGCACCACGCCGCTTCCAGGTATCGGTCTGCCATTGCGCGATGTTGCCGGGACCGTGCAGACCATCAAAGGCGAAGATATCCAGCGGCAACACGCTGGCAATATCACCGAATTTTTAGAACAGAACCTGAGCAGCCTGACCATCAATTCGGCGCAGGGCAATCCTTATCAACCGGATGTTAACTATCGCGGCTTTACCGCTTCGCCGTTGCTGGGTACGCCGCAGGGTCTGTCGGTATTCCAGGATGGTGTTCGTATCAACGAACCTTTCGGCGATGTCGTCAACTGGGATTTGTTGCCGCAATCGGCGATTGCCGGTTTACAGGTGATGCCGGGATCGAATCCGGTATTCGGCTTAAATACGCTAGGCGGCGCCTTGGCGATCACCACCAAAAGCGGCCGCACCCATCCTGGCGGTCAGGCTGAAGTATCGGGCGGATCGTTCGGTCGCAAGACGCTGGAGTTAGAGCAGGGTGGCACGGTTGGGAATATCGACTATTTTGTCACTGCCAACGATTCACTGGATCACGGTTGGGGCGATCACAATCCAAGCCGGGTAAAGCAATTTTTCGGCAAGGTCGGTTATCAGGACGCTGCAAATATCGTGTCCCTCAGTCTGACAGCGGCAGATAACGCTTTGCAGGGCACGCAAACGATTCCCCATTCGTTTCTGGATAATCGCCGCCAGGCTTATACTTTCCCGGATGAGAACATCAACCGCGCCCAACTCTGGAACTTGTCGGCCAGTCATTTTTTCAACGATAAATTGCAGTTGTCGACCAATGCGTACTATCGCAACTATCACAACGACAATATCAGCAGCAACGTCAACGGAAATTACGATCCGGTGAGTAATCCCGTAGAGGCCAACAACACCCGCTCCCTCATCGATCAGGCCAGCTACGGCTTCGGTACGCAGCTGAGTTATCTGGGCAAATTGGGGACGATGGATAACTACGTTGTGGTCGGTGTGTCCGGTGATTTTGCGAATGCGCGGTTTAAGCAACTGGCGCAGGGTGCGCAATTTGTGAATGGCCGCGATACGATGGGCATCGACGATTTTGCGTTGAAGACCGATGCCAAAACCCACAACAGCAATCTCGCAATTTTTGTCTCCGACACGTTATCGCTGAACGACAAATGGTCTGTTACCAGCGCCGGTCGTTACAACTATGCGCGAGTCAACATCAGCGATCAGACTGGTCTGCAACCATTGCTCAATGGTAAAAACACCTTTACGCGCTTCAATCCCGGTGTCGGCCTGACCTACAACCCGATCCCGACATTGACGGCCTACACCACCTACAACGAAGGCATGCGCACTCCAACCGCGATTGAACTGGCGTGTGCAGACCCAGGTGCGCCTTGCTCATTACCGAATAATTTCATCGCCGACCCACCGTTAAAACCGGTCATCGCCAGAACCGGTGAATTCGGTGTACGCGGGAAACTCGGCACCGTCACCAACTGGAGCGCGTCGGTCTTCCGGACCCAGCTGGATAACGACATTCAATTCATCAGCAGCAGCAGCGCATCGGCCAGCACTGGCTACTTCCTAAACGTCGGAAAAACACGCCGCCAGGGACTGGAAATCACCGCCCACACCCTAGTCGGCAATCTAGGCGTGACGATGAGCTATAGCTACATTGACGCGACCTATCAAACCGCCTTCGTCGAGCAAAGCGCCAGCAATTCCAGTGCCAGCGCCAACGGCGACATCACCGTCAAGCGCGGCAGCAAACTACCTGGCATCCCACAAAATACCTTCAAAGTACGCTTCGACTATGCAGCAACGCCGAAATGGAACCTTGGTACAAACGTCGTCTATCGCAGCGATATTTTTGCCCGTGGCGATGAAAATAACCAAGACAGCAACGGCAAAATTCCAGGCTATACGATGGTCAATCTAGACACCACCTATACACTGACCAAACGCCTGCAACTGTTTGCCCGAGTCGACAATCTATTCAATAAACAGTACGCAAATTTCGGCGTGCTAGGGCAAAATTTCTTCAACGGCCCAGGACACACTTTTGACGGTAGCAACATCGGTAACGAGCAATTCATCGGCCCCGGCGCACCACGCGGCGCATGGGTAGGTCTACGCTACTCATGGAGCTAAAAAACGTAATGAAAGCACCTCTTCAAGATCATAATTACCGTATTGAATCGAGATATTGGAGTTGACCTTGCAGGCGCAGCCACAGTTGACGTTGTTTTTGAAGTTGCCGTTGCAGTTGTTTTTGAAGTGGCAGTTGACCTACCTCGTCATGTGGCGCTGCCAAATTTTTAGCTGTCACTCGGGAATTGTCGGAAGACATGTTTGAGCGCAGCGAGGTGGTCTTTCGACCCGATGGACAGCTAAAGAATTTGAGAACCCGCAAGGGCATCGACTTTTGCGGTCGCCTTCCTTTTGGTTACTTTTTCTTGGCGAAGTAAGAAAAAGCGACTGGCTGTCGGGCCATCACCAGGTCACCCGCATCAAAAGTCGTTTGCGATCAAGCAGTTATGAATGTTGTTGTAAACCAATGAAAATTCAGGTTTACTGTCCCTCTTTGTAAGTGGGGCAGTGAATGGAAAAATTAGGCTTGGTGAAGTTAATGGAGAGCTTTGCCGACATGCCCGATCCAAGGGTCGTTGGAAGGGCGTACCACCATTTCTGGATATTTTAGTGTTGACCGTGTGTGCGGTGCTATGCGGGGCAGATGACTGGGAGGCGGTTGAAATGTGGGGAGAAGCCAAGCTTGAATGGTTGCGGCAATATATTCCGTTGAAAAATGGCATCCCCTCCCACGATACGATTGGCCGACTCTTTGCCGCCATGAACAGTACAACATTTCAGGCCTGTTTTACCCGGTGGGTATCGACCATCTGCGGCCCGCTGGTCGGGCAGGTGGTCGCCATTGACGGCAAGACCATACGGGGGTCCCACCATCATCGCTTAGGCAAGAAGGCGATTGTTGCGCAAGGTGCTCACTACGTCCTGGCCTTGAAAGGCAATCATGGCAATTTGCATGAGCAGGTAGGCGAGTTATTTGAAATCGCCGAGCAGTACAACTGCCAGGCAATAGAAGCAAAGCCGGATGACACCTGCGAAAAGGATCACGGACGCATTGAATCGCGCCGGGTTATCGCGCTCTCGTCAGAGCATCTGGAACAGGTTGGTGCCTGGCAGGGATTAAAGAGCATGATCATGGTGGAATCGATCCGCGAGATCGGTGAAAAACGCACCAGCGAATGACGGTTCTATATCAGATCCCTCGAACCGAATTCAAAGCAGCTCGGCAGCGCTATCCGGGCCCATTGAGGCATTGAAAACAAGCTGCATTGGTGCTTGGACGTTTCGTTCAAAGAAGACGCCAGTCGAATTCGCACCGGTTACGCCGCTGAAAATTTTAATATCATCAGAAAAATCACCATGAACCTCTTGCGACAAGAGACTTCAATGAAGCACAGCATTCCGAAAAAGCGGCTCTACGCAGCACTTCATGATCAATACCTCGCAGACGTTCTTGGTTTATGCCCGTTGGTCATTTGATGCGTTTGCCCTGCTTGCGAAATGAGAATTGCTGACATTAAGAGGGAGTGTGCTAGAATCAAAACTTATAAGTCATAGTAAAGAAATTAATAAAACTTATCCAAATTTGTAACTTCGATGAGCATATAAATTCCATCACCATTGTAGTAAACAGGCATGTAAAAATTTTTGATTTGCAATGGATACAAACGGCTTGCAAGCCGCTTAGACAGGTTACAATCTGGTCCGCCCGTGGAAAATCAAAAAGCGCCTTAATCATTTTATTTCTAAGTAAATTATTTTAAATGACTGCCTGCCTAGATGATGAAGCTGGTAGACACATAGGACTTAAAAACTTCTTTGCCAAGTCTTTTTCTCATCGGGGATGTGGGAGCAGAGCATGAAATGGCGTGGGTTTTCCGGGCTTTCGTGCAAGATGGCACCAACGGCCCTCTGGCTGCTAAGTGTTACGTAGGAGCCAAGAGACGGGTACAGTTAAAACAAGCCTGGCGTAGCTAGGCGAAAGATCGGTTCGGTAACGAACCAAGCTAGCCCGAGTGGTGAAATCGGTAGACACAAGGGACTTGAAGCAATTTGAGCCCTCCAGGGGAAACTCCGGAGGTGGAACCCGTCAAATTCGGCGAACGCCCTGGATGCCGCAAGCATCCGAGCCAACACCGAGCCAAGCCCCGATCGAAAGATTCGAGGGAAGGTGTAGAGAGCAGACGGCGGGCACCTACGGCCGCAAGGCTATGGTGAAGGCGTGCTCCAGACCACGAACAGCGTTCACGCTGGCGGCGAAAGTCGAAGTGGTAAGAAAATCCCTCGACCTCACGGTCGTGCCGGTTCAATTCCGGCCTCGGGCACCAAGACATATTGCAGTATATCAACATAAAAGGCCATTTCTCCTTGTAGTTCAAGGGCTTATGGCCTTTTTTCTTTGCTCTCCCGCAAATAAAAGATGAGATAAAACGAGGCGTTCTTGAATCTGCACGGCCTTATTCGATAACAATGCCGACAATTTATAGTGCCTAGCCGTTAATCCGGGCCGGCTAAGAGATTTCGGAGACAATTCCGTAGGTTGAACAGACTGTCTGATGATAAAAACGACGGCAGGAAGGCGACGGCTTGCTATGATGGACGCCTTGTTCAACCTTCCTCATCCTCGTCATGTTTGCTTTCCTTTTCAGGCGTTCCGCCAAGAAGTCCTTATCTTTACAACCAGTGGCGCGATCAGTGCCGATCAACGCTAGAGCGCAGCAAGAGAATGCCCGGCAAGCGGCGCTGGTCCAGGCTGGCGCTTTGGATGGACAGGAAACAGCCGCAGTGGAATTCATCTTGCAATGCGGGTTTGCCGATGCGCGCCTGATAGCGGCCGCCCACATTAATTCGCAGTCGCTGCAGGAACAGGTTCGTAGTGCGATGCGTAATACCGATCGCCGGGTTGCCCGACTGATGCAGGGAAAAATCGAGGCCGGCATGCAACTTGCCCAATGCGAACAGCGTGCGCAGCAGTGCCTGGAGCAGGCCCGGCGACTTGTTGTCGATCCACAATTAATGCCGAATCAGGTCGCCGATCTGGACCGGGTTTGGGCCGCAATCCAGGTACCGGTTGGGCAAACCCGGCAAAAATTCGAGACCGTGCGTGCCGCGTTGCACAGTCGCCTGGCGTGTCAGGTGGAATTACAGCGTGCATTGATCGATGCGCTGGCCCGGTTGCGCGAGGTCACGAGCGCACTTGACGGTGTACCGTCCGACGTCGGTGTTTGCGCCGGCATAATCGATGAACTGGCACTAACGTTGGAGCAGCATGTGGCGGCCCCTGAAGTGCCGGCGCTGCCGAAGCACTTGCTATCTAGTTTCTTGCAAGAGATGGATATAGCGCGCCAGAAACTGGCAGTGCAACAGCGCCAAAGCGTACTGTCGGCGAGTGCAACAAATGAAATAAGGACATCATCTGGGGCTGCACCAGCGGCCAATGACGAGTCTGATCTGGGTGCAGATTTTCAAGATGCTGCACAAGCGGCGCTGACTGCGATGCCGGTTATGACGGCAGCAAAAATCGCAATCCCGGATCTGACTGCGACACCGCAGGTAGCAATGGATTCTATAACTATCGCGCAATTGCAGGAACTGACGCAGCGTTTTGCCGAAGCACTGGATGGCATGGAAAAAGCGCTGGAACAAGGTTTGTTGCAAGTGGCTTGCGAGCATGACAAGGCGTTGCGCGCGATCGATGCCAAATTATGCAAGCCGTCGGCCGCACAAGTGCCGCGCTTGACCATGGCAAGGATGGAGTTGGCGCACCTGATGAGTTGGGCGCGATGGGGCGGCAATGTTTCACGCGAAGAATTGCTCAAGACTGCCGAAGAATTACCACTGCAGAAATTGCAACTGGCAGAATTGGGTAAAAAAATCGGCAGCCTGCGCGAGCGCTGGAAATCGCTCGACGTCTCGGCCGGCGTCTCATCGCGCGAACTGTGGCATCGCTTTGACGCCGCCTGCAATAGTGCGTATGAACCGGTTGCCGCCCATTTTCGGGAACTGGCTGAGGAGCGCTTGCAAAATGCAGTCAAGGCGCAGGTATTGTTGGGACAGTTGAGTAGTTTAAGCGTCGCCTCGCAAGATGCGGTCGAGATCGACTGGAAGGGTGTTGCACAACAGTGCCAGCGCATGCAGCAGGCATGGCAGCGGTTGGGGACTATCGAACGCAAGGAGAAAAAGCGTCTGGACGCCGAATTTGCCACCGCCCTGTCAGTGCTGGCTGATCCTTTGGCACGCCAGCGCGCCGCCGCCATCGAGCGCCGCGAACGCCTGATCGCCGACGCCAGTGAAATTCGCGCCGATGACCGCACGGCACCCGAGGCGCTACGTGCCTTGCAGGCTAGTTGGCAAGAGCAATCGCTATTTCTGCCGTTGGAGCGGCGTGACGAACAGGCGCTATGGATGCGTTTCCGCGCAGCCTGCGATGCGGTTTTTGCCAAGCGTAAAGAAACGGCACAGGCCGCCGAGGTTGACCGTCACCAGAATTTGCAGCAAAAGGAAGCGATATGTGCTGGGCTGGAAGCTGCCGCGGTGGTTTCTCCCGCTGCGCTGGGCACTATGGGCAAGGCATTGCGTGAATTTCAGAATGGCTGGAGCCAGACCGGATATGTGCCGCGCGCCGTTGAGCAGCAACTGATACAGCGTTTTGACGCCGCGGTGGCGGTTTTGCAGCAACGCATTGATGCGCTCAAACGCGCCGCGCAAACCAGCGAGATTGATGCATTGCAGCGCAAATTATCTCTGTGTCAGGCAGTAGAGGTGGCAATTGCGCAGGTGCCGCAGCCGCAACTGGATAAGGGCTGGTCTGCCGAATGGTCGGAGCAAGCGCCGCTGGCAGCATATCTTGAGCGGGCGTTGCAAATGCGTTTTTCCGCTGCGTTGGCAGCTTTAGCCGCTAGCGATATTACGTATGCGGCAACGCTGATCGATAACCGCGCCCAACTGGGGCAGGAACTGTTGCGGCTGGAAATTTTGCTGGGCTGCGATAGTCCTGCAGAATTGTCGCGCGAGCGTCTGCAGATGCAGGTGGAAGTTTTGCAATCGTCGCTGCGGGCGGGGCAAAAACAGATCACGCAACAGGAGCAACTCGTCACCTTGTGCGCATTGCCTGCCGCAACCGATGCCAAGAGTACGCAGCGCATCGCCGATTTGCTGCAGAAAATGAAAAGCGGTGACTGATGAGATTCAGTGCGGGAATGCACTGATACCAAGCATCTGCATCATGGTGGAAAACAATGTCCACGAAAAACAAGAAAGGCACAAATCTGAACCGCAAGACAGTACTGGAGACCGGTAATAGGTGTCCAGGTTCAGGCGAGGGCTTGACACATTTCCTGCATTAACTAATTATTATGGAGTATATTTTATGTCCGCATATAATATATGCGGAAAATGCCATAAAAATGACGATACTCCTTATTTTTAAAAATCGCTTTGTTGCGAGTCCTGTGCGTGTTTTTCGTGTCTTTCGTGGACAACGCAATGCTTAATTCGGTACCTCCGTGTGTTCCAGTTTCGGTTCGCTCAGAAACGTCACTACATGATCGGCGCATAGGCGAATCCCGATTTTCTCGCCAACTGCATGATCGTGATGCGATGGCACCAGGGCCAGCAATGGCTGACCGCTTGGCAGTTTCAGGGTATATAAAAAATCGGCGCCGCGAAATGCCTTGCGCACCACCTCGGCCTTGATCGTACTGCCATCGTCATGCACTACATCGTCGGCGCGCAGCAGCACATCGACCTGTCGGGCATTTTTTGCATTGGTGGCGCACATGTCCATTCCTTTCCATAAGGGCAAACTTCCGAGTTCAATGTTCACCATTTCGCCGGGAATGTCCATGATGCCCGGCACGAACACGCCGTGGCCAATGAAGTCGGCCACAAAGCGCGTGGCGGGTCGATGATATAAGTTGTAAGCGCTGTCCCACTGCGCAATTTCGCCAGCCTGCATGACCCCGATTTGGTCGGCAATCGCAAACGCTTCATGCTGGTCATGCGTGACCAGCACCGCAGTTGTGCCGCTAGCTTTCAGAATATCGCGCACTTCGCCGGCCAGCCGTTCGCGCAGATCGACATCCAGATTGGAAAACGGTTCATCCAGCAGCAACAGATCCGGCTTGGGCGCTAATGCGCGGGCCAGCGCAACCCGTTGCTGCTGACCGCCGGAGAGTTCGTGCGGATATTTGTCGCTCTGCACCGACAGCCCGACCAGGCTCAATAAGGCCTGAATGCGCTGTACACGCTGCGGTTTGGCTAGCTTGCGCAGGCCGAAAGCGATATTTTCCGCCACGTTTAAATGCGGAAACAGTGCGTAATCTTGAAATACCACGCCGACCTGGCGACTTTCAGGCGCTGCGGTGAGACCGGGGCGGCTGATTTCTCTGCCGCCCAAAACGATCCGCCCGGCCAGCAATGGCTCAAACCCGGCTATCGCCCGCAGTACGGTGGTTTTACCGCAGCCGGACGGGCCAAGCAGGCAGCCGATTTCTCCGCGCTCTAATGAAAATGACAATGCATGCACGATCTCATGCATATCGCGCCCGAGCCGATAGCCGACCCGGATCGATTCAACGCAAAGATGCGCGGTGCCAGGGGATGGATTGTTCATGATGATGCATTCCAGTTAGCTTGCTGGTTAATAATGTCACTGCACTATATTCCAATTGATTATAATTCTCATTTAGCCGGACATGCAGTTAATCCCACTTTATGCCTTTCTCGAATAACCATTCCCCACGCCAGGCTGGCGGTTTCCATCCCATGCTATTGGCGTCGCTGGTAGTGGCTTTTCTGGTGGGCGTGCCGATTTTCGGTGTGTTGTCGAATTTGCTGGTCGGCGGCGCTGATGGCGCGGGCGAATCCGGTGCCTCCACGTTGGCGCATTTGTGGAGCACGGTATTGCCGGAATACCTGTTCAACAGCTTTGCGATTGCCGCCATCGTGGCGGTGCTGGGCGCGACCATCGGCATCGGTTGCGCGTGGCTGGTGGCGGCTTTCGATTTTCCCGGCAAACGGATGTTCGAATGGGCGCTGGTCTTGCCGTTGGCGATGCCGGCCTATGTCGTAGCGTATGCGTATACCGATTTCCTGCAATTTTCCGGCCCGGTACAAAGCGGCTTGCGCGCACTGTTCGGCTGGCAGCCGCACGAATACTGGTTTCCGCAGATACGCAGTGTGGGCGGTGCCGGTGTGCTGTTTGCGCTGGTGCTGTATCCGTATATATATCTGCTGGCGCGCAATGCCTTTCTGGAGCGCAGCCCGCGCATGCTGGATGCGGCGCGCACGTTGGGCGTCGGCCCGTGGCGCGCATTCTTTACTATCAGCCTGCCGCTGGCGCGTCCCGCCGCCGCCGCCGGGATTGCGCTGGCATTGATGGAAACGCTGGCCGATTACGGCGCAGTGGCTTATTTTGGCGTGCCGACCCTGACCACAGGCATCTATAAATCCTGGTACGCTTTTTCCGACCGCACTGCCGCTGCGCAGATCGCGGCGGTATTACTCATCACGGTTACGGTATTGATGCTACTGGAGCAGAAAAGTCGCGGTCGCGCGCGTTACTACGCGGCGGGCGGGCGCACCAGCGGGCAGTTGACGCGACCGTTGTCGGGCAAATCGGGCTGGTTGGCGACCTTATGCTGCGCGCTGCCGGTATTGGCCGGATTTTTGCTGCCATTGCTGATTTTGGTGCGGCTGATACTGCGCGAGGATGCTCTGGCGATGGGTGCGCGCTATCTTGGCCTGGTGAAAAACAGCGTCACGCTGGGCGGCGTGACGGCCATGCTGGCAGTGCTGCTCTGCGTTTTGCTGGCGTATGCGGCACGCGTCTCCAAGAGCCGGGTGCAAGCTGCCTGCAACCGCATCGTGACCATGGGTTATGCGGTGCCGGGCGCAGTGATCGCGGTGGGCATTCTGATTCCGTTGTCGCGCCTGGATAGCTGGGCCGCAGGATACGGCGCACCTTTTTTGTTGGCCGGCAGCTTGGCGGCGCTGATCTATGCGTATCTGGTGCGTTTTCTGGCGGTCTCTTATCACGGAGTGCAGGCCGGGCTGGCACGAATCACGCCTGCCATGGATGCCAGCGCCCGCAGCCTGGGTCATGGGCTGGGTTCGATGCTGCTGCGGGTGCATGCGCCGTTGCTGTGGCGCAGCGTGCTGACCGGCGGCTTGCTGGTGTTCGTCGATGTCATCAAGGAGTTGCCGGCAACCCTGACCATTCGCCCATTCAATTACGATACGCTGGCCGTGATCGCGTTCCAGCTTGCATCCGACGAGCGACTGGGCGAAGCGGCGTTGCCCGCGCTCACCATCGTGCTGATCACCACCATTCCGGTGATCATCCTGGCCCGCGCAATTGCCAAGGGCAATAGCTGATGCTTTCCTTTATGTTTATAAAAATAAAGGAGTATGTGTAAAAATAATGCTATTACCGCATATAATACATGCGTACTTTAAAAATACAGTATTGTGTATATATATAATGGCTAGCCGAAATTTTTGCAGGTCGGGTTAGCGGTTTCATCGCGTAACCCGACATTTGCAGCCTGGGAATGTCGGGTTACGCTATTGTTGACCCGACCTACGATGCATTCCCGCTCGCCACTAATAAGATACGGGGAAAACCCGGCAGCTTGCTCAAATCACCTCCTTACCTTACAATTTGCGGACCATTTCATCTCACGTGACTGGCGAAAAGTCGGAAGGGCACACTTCCGGCGACAAGGTGGGCATCCACTGGGGAACGTGAGAATTCTTTAGCCGTTCGCCTGGGCAGCCCAAAATGGAGCGCACGACTGAGGCTGTCCGTCATTTACATCTTGCATTAGATGCATTAGATGACTCCTCAATCGATCCCAGTAAAAAATCTAGTTGCACTTGTTTTGCATACTTATCGACAGGAATCCGCATGTTCTCCAAAGACCACACCATCGCCAATATCGACCCTGAATTGTGGGCCGTTATCCAGCAGGAAAACGTTCGCCAGCAAGATCATATCGAGTTGATCGCGTCCGAAAACTATACTTCGCCAGCCGTCATGGAAGCGCAAGGTTCGCAATTGACCAATAAATACGCGGAAGGCTATCCAGGCAAGCGCTATTACGGCGGCTGCGAATTCGTCGATGTTGCCGAACAATTGGCGATCGATCGCGTCAAGCAATTATTCGGGGCCGAAGCCGCCAACGTGCAGCCGAACTCCGGCTCGCAAGCCAATCAGGCCGTGTTCTTCGCTGTGCTGAAACCGGGCGACACCATCATGGGCATGTCGCTGGCTGAAGGCGGTCACCTGACGCACGGCATGGCGCTCAACATGTCGGGCAAATGGTTCAATGCCGTTTCCTACGGACTGGACGCCAATGAAGAAATTGATTACGAAGCCATGGAACGTCTGGCGCGCGAACACAAGCCGAAGCTGATCATCGCCGGTGCGTCCGCCTATGCACTGCGCATCGATTTCGAGCGTTTCTCCAAAATTGCCAAAGAAGTCGGCGCTTATTTCATGGTTGACATGGCGCATTACGCCGGCCTGATCGCCGCCGGCGTGTACCCGAACCCGGTGCCATTCGCCGATTTTGTCACTTCCACCACGCACAAATCGCTGCGCGGCCCGCGCGGCGGCCTCATCCTGATGAAGGCCGAGTTTGAGAAAGCCATCAACTCCGCGATCTTCCCCGGCATCCAGGGCGGCCCGCTGATGCACGTCATCGCCGGCAAGGCAGTCGCCTTCAAGGAAGCGCTGGCGCCGGAATTCAAGATTTACCAGCAGCAAGTCATCAAAAACGCCGATGCGCTGGCACAAGCCCTGATCGCGCGCGGCTTGCGCATCGTCTCGGGCCGCACCGAAAGTCACCTGATGCTGGTAGATCTGCGCGCCAAGAACATCACCGGCAAAGCTGCCGAAGCATTGCTCGGTTTCGCCCATATCACCTGTAACAAGAATGCGATTCCGAATGATCCTGAAAAACCTTTCGTGACATCCGGCATCCGGCTTGGTAGTCCGGCCATGACTACTCGCGGTTTCGGTACGGCAGAAGCAACCAAGGTCGGCCACCTGGTCGCCGATATGCTTGACCACCCGAACGACGCCGCCACCATCGATCGCGTTAAAGCCGAAGTCAAGAAACTGACCGACGCCTTCCCGGTCTATGGCGCATAGGCTCTAGCATCGTAGGATGGCTGCAACCCATCCTACAAAACGCAAAATTCATAGAGCAACTTCTTCCGATCCAAAGCCATCATGAAATGTCCGTTCTGCCATCACGAAGACACTCAGGTACTCGATACCCGCGCATCGGAAGAGGGCGACTTCATCCGCCGCCGCCGCCGCTGCATCAAATGCGAAAAACGCTTTACCACCTATGAACGCATCGAACTCACGATGCCGGTTATCGTCAAGAAGAACGGCAGCCGAGTCGACTTCGCCGCCGGTAAACTGCGCGCCAGCCTGATGCTGGCACTGCGCAAACGGCCAGTTTCCGCCGAGGCCGTTGATGCCACCATCAGCCGCATCGAACAGAAAATCCTCTCGCTGGGCGAGCGTGAAATCAGCAGCGGTCATATTGGTGAATTGATTATGGAAGAGCTTAGGCAGCTTGATAATATTGCGTACATCCGCTTCGCATCTGTATATAAGAATTTTGAAGATTTGGGCGCATTCCAGGATGCGATTAAAGAGGTCGGTGAAGAGCGTGATCGGCACGCATAGCGATTCACGGAATTAGCTTGCATTAATATCCTCAATGGATGCTCGCATTTCGGACTGAGCGATGCTGCTTAAAATTACCTGTGATCTGTACTTGGCGGTTTTAATGTTCAAGTGCAGTTTTTACTGACTTTACAGATTTCGAGAAATTGATTTCTTCAGCTTTGTAGTTATCCTGCATCATCAAACATCATTATAAAGTCCCGTGAAAATTCTCAATCATCTGGAAGGCATGACGCTGGCCCTAAAATGGGCAGAGCGCGGGCTGCTTACGACGGCCCCCAACCCTCGCGTCGGCTGCATCATCGTGAAAGACAATTGCATCATCGGCGCAGGATTTACCCAGCCGCCCGGCGGCAATCATGCCGAAATCGAAGCACTGCACGACGCCGCTGTCAAAGGGTTTGATGTGCGCGGTGCCACCGTGTATGTGACGCTGGAACCGTGCAGCCATTTCGGCCGCACGCCGCCTTGCTGCGAGGCGCTGATACGCGCTGGTGTAGCCAGAGTGGTGGCGGCGCTGCAGGACCCAAACCCATTGGTGGCAGGGCAAGGCTTGGCGCGCCTTAAAGCCGCCGGCATCGAAATCGTCTGCGATGTGCTGGCCGATGCAGCGCAGGAAATGAATATCGGTTTTTTTTCCCGCATGCAGCGCGGCAAGCCTTGGGTGCGGATGAAGGTGGCGGCTAGTCTGGATGGCAAGACCGCATTGGCCGATGGGCAAAGCCAATGGATTACCTCAGAGGCGGCGCGGGACGATGGTCACGCCTGGCGCGCGCGTGCCGGTGCGATCCTGACCGGGATCGGTACAGTAAATGCAGATGATCCGCAAATGACGGTGCGCGCACTGACTGTGGCGCGTCAACCGCTGCGCATCGTGATCGACAGCAAACTGGCGATCAGCCCGGATGCACGCGTGCTGGCGGGCGCCGGCAGCTTGGTGGTGGCGGCGCAAACCAATCCTGGCAAAGAAGCGCTGTTGCGCGACATGGGGTGCGAAGTCATTTTTCTGCCCAATGCCACAGGCAAGGTAGATTTATCGGCGTTGATGCAGGAACTGGGGCGGCGCCAAATCAACGAGTTGCATGTCGAGGCCGGTTGCAAGCTCAATGGTTCATTGATTCGCGCCGGTTGTGTAGATGAATTGCTGTTGTATCTGGCGCCAAGCCTGATTGGAGACGGCATGCCGATGTTTGCGCTGGGCGCGTTGGAGTTGCTGCAGCACAAGCGTCTGCTGCGCTTTCACGAAATCCGGCAAATTGGTGAGGATGTGCGTATCCTTGCCCGGTTCAATTAATTTTTTGGTGCGATATGTTTACAGGCATTGTGGGTGCAGTGGGGAAGATTACTTTGGTGCGGGTATCCGATGCGGGCCTGGACGCCGGCGTGCGTTTGACCATTGACGCTGGCGGTATGCCGATGCTGGACGTGGCTTTGGGCGACTCGATTGCCATTAATGGCGCTTGCATGACGGTGGTCGATAAAACACCGCAGGGTTTTGTGGTGGACGTCTCGCGCGAGAGCCTGAATCATACGGTGGGCCTGGACGCAGTTGGCGAAGTCAATCTGGAGAAAGCGCTGACGCTGGCAGACCGGCTCGGCGGCCACTTGGTCAGCGGCCATGTGGACGGCTTGGGTACCGTCTGCAAGTTCGAGCCGATTGGAGAATCGTGGGAGTTGGTGATCGAAGCGCCGCTCGCTCTGGCTAAATATCTGGCATACAAAGGCTCAATTGTGGTCAATGGTGTCTCGTTGACCGTGAACCGGGTCGAGGATATGGCAGCAGGCTGTCGTTTCTCGATAAACCTGATTCCGCATACGATTGAAGTGACCGTGCTGAAAAATCTGCAGGTAGGCGCGAAGGTTAATCTTGAAATCGATTTGATCGCGCGCTATGTCGAGCGGATGCTGTCAATAAAATAATGTTATTGTTTTTTCGGAATGAAAAGCAGTCTTTCGGCTGCTTTTTTGGTTTACACGGCAGCGTCTAGTATGAATTCCGTAAATCTGACAGGCTGCCCGCCTAAATCCATTAAAATAGCGGTCTATTCAGGAAAAAAAGTCATGTCCATTTCAACTACGCTAGAAATTGTTACCGAGCTTCGCGCCGGACGGATGGTAATCCTCGTTGACGAGGAAGATCGTGAAAATGAAGGCGATCTGGTACTTGCCGCAGAGTTTGTAACGCCTGAAGCAATCAACTTCATGGCTAAATTCGGTCGTGGGCTGGTGTGCCTGACCTTGACGGAAGAGCGCTGTGCAGAACTGAATCTACCCATGATGACAGCCAACAACGGTACTTTTTACGGCACCAACTTTACGATGTCGATCGAGGCGGCCGAGGGTGTCACCACCGGCATTTCTGCGGCTGACCGCGCCAAGACCATTCAGATCGCAGTCAGCAAGGGCGTCAAGCCGTCCGATATCGTGCAACCAGGGCATATTTTTCCGCTCAAGGCACAAAAAGGCGGGGTCTTGATGCGTGCCGGTCATACCGAGGCTGGCTGTGATTTTGCTGCGCTGGCGGGTTTGACGCCGGCTGCCGTGATTTGTGAAATCATGAATGATGACGGTAGCATGGCACGCCTGCCCGATTTGATTGAGTTTGCCCGCTTGCACGAATTGAAGATCGGCACGATTGCGGACCTGATTCATTACCGCAACCAGCACGAAAGTGTAATTGAGCGGATTGCCGAGCGTTCGATGCAAACTATTCACGGCGAATTCAAGGCGATTGCTTATCGCGACAAACCCAGCGGTTCTGCGCATCTGGCTTTGGTACACGGCAATATTACGCCTGACAGCGACGTTCTGGTGCGGGTTCATCAGCCGGTTTCGGTACTCGATTTTCTGGAAGTGCAAGTGACTACCCATTCGTGGAATCTAGCATCGGCAATGACCGCCATCAAAGCTTCCGAATGCGGCGTGGTGGTATTGCTCAACTGTGAAGAATCGGCCGAGCAAATGTTTAAACAATTTGCGGCACTCAATTCGCCCGATGCCGGCCCGCGCCCGCGTGGCGCCAGTATGGATCTACGCAACTACGGCATCGGTGCACAAATATTGAAAGACGTCGGGGTGTGTAAGATGCGGCTTTTGTCGAGCCCGCGAAAAATGCCTTCGATGACCGGCTTTGACCTGGAAGTGACCGGTTATCAAAATCACCCGCTGGATTAAGCCAATTGTCACGTTTTAGGAAGTTTCAGCAATCCCGTTTCAGCAATCCCATTAGTTAAACGCAAGTTGAACGTAACTACAGCGTACAAGCGCACAAAGGAAAATCATGACGGTAGGAAAACTGGAATCGAATATGAATGGCGAAGGCTTGCGTATTGGCATCGTGCAGGCGCGCTTCAATCCTGATGTTTGCCATGGACTGCTGTCAGCTTGCCTTTCAGAACTGCAACATCTCGGGGTGGCTCCTGAAGATATCCTGCATGTAAGTGTGCCGGGCGCGCTGGAAATTCCGCTGGCTTTGCAAAAAATGGCGGACAGCCAGCAATTCGATGCGCTAGTGGCACTGGGCGCCGTCATTCGCGGCGACACCTATCATTTTGAGATGGTGTCGAACGAATCCGGCGCCGGCATCACTCGCGTCGGTTTAGATGCCGGCATCCCGATTGCCAATGCGGTACTGACCACGGAAAACGACGAGCAAGCCGAAGTGCGCATGGCCGAAAAAGGCGTCGACGCAGCGCGGGTTGCAGTCGAGATGGCTAATCTGATTCTGGCACTGGAAGAGTTGGCCGATCTGACCGATTTGCCCGAGCAATAATGCCGGTGCGTGACAAACGATTGCATTCCGAGCCAAGTTCCAGCGAACTATCGGGTATGGTAACTGTATTGCAACAGAGTGTTAATGGCGCTGGCCATCACTGTAGGTAGACCTGAAATTTATGACCAATAAGACCCTCCATGCCAATCCAAGCAAAAGCCGCTCACCCCGTCACAGAGCGCGCGAGTTTGCCTTGCAAGGCCTGTATCAATGGCTGCTCAACAACGAGGATGTCAACGCCATCGAAGCCAATATCCGCGAAGCGCACGGCTTCAACAAGGCAGACAAAGACCATTTTGATGCCTTGTTGTATGGCGCTATCAATGACGCAGTGCCGTTGCGCGTTGAAATAGCTTTGTTGATTGATCGCAGCATCAATGAATTGTCCCCGATTGAACATGCGGTATTGCTGATCGGTGCTTACGAATTGAAAAACCATCTTGAGATACCGTATCGCGTGGTCATCAATGAAGCGGTTGAGTTGGCCAAATCTTTCGGCGGTATTGATGGTCACAAATACGTCAATGGTGTGCTGGACAAATTGGCCGGCAAGATGCGCGAAACGGAAGTTCAGGCCACCCGGAAATAAGACAATACCGCTTCTTTCAGTCTGAAAGGAGCACAAAACCCCCGCCATATCGTGATGAACTTTTCGGCTCCAAAGTGCCGATGGCCGATCACTATGGCGGTTTTGCTTTTGGAAAGAGTATCTATGTCATCGATTAGCATCGCTTCTCGCTTGCAACACATTGCGCCATTTCACGTGATGGAAATCGCCAAAATGGCCGCCGCACTGGAGCGGGAAGGGCGCCACATCATCCATATGGGCATTGGCGAGCCGGATTTTACCGCGCCGCCGGCAGTGATTGAAGCTGCTACCCGGGCCATGCAGGATGGCCGGATGCAATACACCGCTGCTACCGGTTTGCCGGAACTGCGGGGCGCGATCTCGGACCATTATCGCCGGGTATATGGGCTGGAAGTGCCGTCGTCACGCATTATCGTCACTGCCGGCGCTTCGGCGGCGTTGTTGCTGGCGTGTGCTGCGCTGGTAGACAAGGGAGCGGAAATCCTGATGCCGGATCCATCCTATCCTTGCAATCGTCATTTTGTCGCCGCTTTCGATGGCCGCCCGGTGATGATCCCGAGCGGCCCCGCTGAACGTTTCCAGCTATCGGACGCCATGGTGCAAATGCACTGGAGCGATGCGACCCGCGGCGTGCTGCTGGCTTCGCCGTCGAATCCGACCGGTACCTCGATTGCGCCGGAGGAATTGCAAAAAATTGTCGGCACCGTGCGCAGTAAGGGCGGCTTTACCATCGTGGATGAAATTTATCAGGGCTTGAGTTACGACGCCGCGCCATTTTCGGCCTTATCACTGGGCCACGACGTGATCGTGATCAACAGTTTTTCCAAGTATTTCAGCATGACCGGCTGGCGGCTGGGCTGGCTGGTCGTGCCTGATGCACTGGTGCCACCGCTGGAGAAACTGGCGCAAAATCTGTTCATTTGTCCATCCACCATTGCACAATACGCAGCACTAGCCTGTTTTGCCCCGGAATCGATTGCGATTTACGAGCAGCGCAAAGCTGAGTTCAAACGCCGCCGCGATTATATTGTGCCGGCCTTGCGCGCACTGGGTTTTACGGTACCAGTACTGCCGGATGGAGCGTTTTATGTGTATGCGGATTGTTCCGCCCTGACTGATGACGCAGACCAGTTGACGATAGACATGCTGAACCATGCTGGCGTGGTGCTAGTGCCAGGACTGGATTTTGGCTCTCATACGGCGCGCAACTATATCCGTCTGTCGTATGCTACATCGATGGAGAATTTGCAGGAAGCGGTGCGTCGCCTGACTGTGTTTCTGACTGGAAGACGCTAATATACTATCGCTTGTATTTTTATTATCTGTATGTATATATTGCGGTAAGCCATAATTTTTTATTTATACTCTGTGTTTTTTGATATTTTGAACGGTATGAAAACCTTACTGACAATAAAAAAAGAGCCTCTCTTTATCGGGCTCTTTTTTTTATTGCGTTGGTTACGCTTTATAAGGTGGCAATCTGATCGGTTGGGTTCTTCTGATCACTTTTGTGTTTTGGCGAGTCATCTATTGCGGTCGGTGACAGTTCGGCAGGCTCGGTACTTTTGACGATTTTTGACTGCGCGTGTGGCCTTGCTCTGACCGTGACGTATGATGACACTTTCTTGCCTGTAGCAACTTCCTGCAGGTAGCTGTATTCGGAAAGGACTTTGTTGCCGTAACCGAAATCAGTAGCGAATGCGGCCGCGCCGACATATTTCTTGAGGCCAGCTTCGATCGAACCGCCTTCGACCACATATTCCTTCAAAATGCGCGAACCTACATTGATGTTAGCTACCGGGTTCAAGGCTGCTTCAACGCCGCCGTGTTTTTGGAATTTATCCTGATGGATCTTTGACATCACCTGCATCAGGCCTTGCGCACCAACCGGGCTTTCAGATAACGGATTGAAACGGGATTCGATAGCAATCACGGACAGAATCAGCAAAGGGTCCAGCTTGAGGTCGTGAGCTACCTTATAAGAGGTCAATACCAGCTTGTGGATGGCGTCCCCCGCAATCCGGTAACGCTTGGAGAGCCAGTAAGTAACCCATTTTTGCTGCATTGAAGTAGCGTTGCCAGCGTATTGCAACTTGGTCGTATGGGGTGTTTCTTGCTGGGCAGTGCGAACTTCCGCCGTAGTATTCTTCACGTCCTGAACTGGGGGTACTGGCGCAAGGGGGACGCCTATTTTCTGTTCTGCGGCAAATAGGGATAGAGCCTTGAATTGATTGGCGATTTCCGGCTTGACAAAAATCAGGCTGAACAGGCCGATTGCAAACAAGCTTAAAATTAATAAGGGGTGGTGCGCAGTAACGACATAATTTTTAGCTGTTTTGCGGACGAAACTTGCCCATAATGCAGGCTGTTTAGCCATTTTTTGCGCATAGCTATACATTGCCTTGTTAATCTGAGAAAACATGGAACCTCCTGAACTGTCACGGCACGCACAGAACCTCGTTAATAGCGCATCAACTGCACAATCGCGAGAGACTTGTTAATCATGTCGTGAATCAGAAATATCGTTTGCCGTTGCATGGTGCGCACGACAAACGCCGGAATTGTTTGCTGCAGCTGGCTGTTTTGTGTCTTAACAGGCAGTCACAAACAATTTTTTTATCGAGGGTAAGGCTGAAGCCTTTTGAAAACATTCCTTAAAGTGTCAAATGGGATCCCGAACCCCGTGCAAATAAAAAAATTTTTTAAAGCAAGTTTTTTTGTGCTAGTAAAGAAATATTTCTCATCAAGTCGGCGCATTGTAAAAGCGCGAATATATCAAGTCAATACTATAAAATTTAATTCCTATTACTTTTAAGTCTTAAAATTATGTTGCTACGCAGCACAAACCCATTAAATCAACTACTTGGCAGTACTTTCTTTGACAATAAGAGCACTTTTGAAAACACTATAAAAAAATGAAATATTCAGATTTACGCGATTTTATTTCTAAATTGCAACAAATTGACGAGTTAAAGCGTATTTCCACGCCGATTTCGCCCCATTTAGAGATGACCGAGGTGTGCGATCGCACTTTGCGCGCTGGTGGACCGGCGCTATTGTTCGAGCGGCCGGTCGGGCACAGCATGCCGGTGCTGGGGAATCTGTTTGGCACGCCGCGTCGCGTGGCGCTGGGCATGGGAGCCGACGATGTTAGCCAATTGCGCAAGATCGGCCATGTATTGGCGAGCTTGAAAGAGCCGGAACCGCCCAAGGGCTTCAAGGATATTCTGGGCCTGGCCTCACTGGTTAAGGCAGTCTGGGATATGGCGCCGAAGGAATTGCGCGGCGCGCCTTGCCATGACGTCGTGTGGGAAGGCAATGACGTCGATCTGGCCAGGTTGCCGATTCAATATTGCTGGCCGGGCGATGCGGCGCCATTGATTACCTGGGGTCTGGTGATTACCAAGGGGCCGCACAAGAAGCGCCAGAATCTGGGTATTTACCGCCAACAAGTGATTGGCCGCAACAAGGTGATCATGCGCTGGCTCGCGCATCGTGGCGGCGCACTGGATTTTCGTGAACATACGATAGCCAACAAAGGCCAGCCGTATCCGATCGCAGTCGCGCTTGGAGCCGACCCGGCCACCATACTGGGCGCGGTGACACCGGTGCCGGATAGTTTGTCCGAATACCAGTTCGCTGGCTTGCTGCGCGGCAGTCGCACGGAGCTGGTGAAAGCCATCGGTAGCGAATTACGGGTGCCGGCTTCTGCCGAAATCGTGCTGGAAGGGTATATTTATGCGGACGAGTCGCATCCAAGCGGTTACGAACATGCGCTGGAAGGGCCGTTTGGCGACCATACCGGTTATTACAACGAACAGGATTCATTTCCGGTATTTACCATTGACCGTATCACAATGCGGCGCGACCCGATTTACCACTCGACTTATACCGGCAAGCCACCGGATGAGCCGGCAGTGTTGGGAGTGGCATTGAATGAGGTATTTATTCCGTTGCTGCAAAAGCAGTTTGGTGAAATTACCGATTTTTATTTGCCGCCGGAAGGGTGCAGCTACCGGATGGCAATAGTCCAAATCAAGAAATCTTATGCCGGCCATGCCAAGCGGGTGATGTTCGGGGTCTGGAGCTTTTTGCGCCAATTCATGTATACCAAGTTCATCGTTGTGGTGGATGAGGATGTGAATATCCGCGACTGGAAAGAGGTGATCTGGGCTATTACAACTAGGGTTGATCCCTTGCGCGACACTACGCTGGTCGATAACACGCCGATCGATTACCTGGATTTTGCTTCGCCGGTCAGTGGTCTGGGTTCCAAGATGGGGATTGATGCTACCAATAAATGGCCGGGCGAAACCAGTCGCGTGTGGGGCACCACGATCCAGATGACGCCAGCGGTCAAATCACATATTGACGCCATTTGGCAAGAACTGGGAATCTAAAGCTTGTCTTCAATCTCCCTGCTGCAGGTGCCGATAAGTCGGGTATAATTCGCCCCGGCGGGCCCCTGCGCATTGTGGCATGGCTAACCTGGTCAGGTCGGGAACGAAGCAGCCACGGCCATTACCTGCAAGTGCCGCAGATCAGGCTCGCCTTTGTATTCTTTAGCCTTTGTATTCTTTATATTAATATTCCATTTTTCTCCCTCCCTTCCGTACTTCTGCCGTATTTCCCTGTCATTTTTAACTAGCGTAGATTGCATGCAATTGCTGGGTTTCAGGCACGATTGCGTGTGCTTTACCGTTGCGACATAAAGTTATTCGTATTTTTTTGTTGTGCGGCTAATTCTGAATCGGGCTTTAACACAGGGTTTGCCAAGGTCGCAGTAATACATTGCGATACAACCCATTGGTTGACCGGGATTACTTTAAGTAAGTAATATCAACAGTTGCCTCTATAAAAATCACTTTGATTATTCCTTATGCGTTTGAATTTCAAGTATTTACTGATTACTGCAGCGGTCGTGACGCTGGGCGCGGGTGCCGTCTATTCCGTCATGGTCTTCAACAAGAAACCAGCCGCGTCCAAAACGCGTGGGGCGGCGCAAACCGTGAAGACGGTGCTAGCCGAGCAGAAATCGATTCCGATCACGATCAATCTCAACGGCTATGTGGTAGCCATCAATACGGTCGATGTACGCCCCCAAATCCAGAATGTGGTGCGTGCGATTCATGTTGTTGAGGGGCAGGAAGTGCGTGTTGGACAGCTTATGCTGACTCTCGATGGGCGCAGCGATGCATCCACTGTTGCCAAGGCGCAGGCGCAACTGGCCAAAGACCGCGCCGATCTGGTGGATGCGGAAAGCACGCTCCAGCGCAATGAAGATTTGCTAGCCAAAAAATTTGTTTCGCAGGCGGTAGTCGATACCGCGCGCAGCCGGGTTGATGCCGCCCGCAGCGTGATGCGCGCCGACCAGGCCAGCATCGAATCCAGCAGCATTGCGCTCGGTTATAACAAGATTATCGCCAGCATTAGCGGGCGCATTGGTGCCATCAATGTACACGTGGGGAGCTTGGCACAACCGAGCGCTACGCCGCTGCTGACTATCTCGCAGCTCGATCCGATCGCAGTCAGTTTTTCGGTGCCTGAGCGCGAGCTAGCCAACATCATCGCGACTTATCCAAAACTGGATGCTCCGGTGCTTGTGCAATTGCCAGGGCAGTTGTCAGACAAGCAAACGATCGAAGGCAAGCTGTCTTTCGTCGACAATGCCGCGGATGCCGCTACCGGCACGATACGGATGAAAGCGCAGTTCGCCAACCCGCAAAAGCGTCTCTGGCCTGGCTCGTTCGTGAATGTCCGGCTGATTTCGCGCACCTTACCGGCGGCGGTGGTGGTGCCGGCGCAGGCAATTATCACCGGGCCAACTGAACAGTTCGTGTATGTGGTGCAGCCTGACCATACCGTGCAACCGCGCAAGGTCGGCATTGTGACGATTGAAGATGGGCAGGCGGCAGTATCCGGCCTGGAAGCCGGACAGCGCGTGGTGCTGGAAGGTGCACAAGACCTGCGCTCCGGCGCGCTAGTCAAGGAAGCTCGGCCCGATATCCCAACACTCCCAGCGCTCCCGGTTGCGGGCAATGCCAAGCCACAACAGAAAAATCCATCGTGAATATTTCGGAATTGTGTATTCGCAGGCCGATCATGACGGTCTTGCTGTCGGTGGCTCTGGTCGTGGTCGGTTTGTTCGCCTACAACAAATTACCGATTGCAGCCTTGCCCAGCTACAACACGCCGGTCATCAATGTCAGCGCCTCCTTATCGGGAGCAAGCCCCGAGATCATGGCATCGTCTGTCGCGACTCCGCTGGAGAAACAGTTTTCCACTATCGCCGGCCTGGCTATCATCAGTTCCAGCAACACCCTGGGTAGTACCTCGATCACGTTGGAATTTACGCCCGACCGGGATATCGATGCTGCTGCAGTGGATGTACAGGCAGCCTTGCTGCGCGCGCAACGCGGCCTACCGGCCGAAATGACCTCATTGCCCTCCTACCGCAAGGTCAACCCGGCCGACGCACCTGTCCTTCTGCTGGCGCTGACATCGCCGTCCATTTCACTGGCCGATCTGGATGATTATGCGGAAAACCTGATTTCGCCTACGCTGTCGACCATCGATGGCGTGGCGCAGGTGTCGGTGTATGGCCAACGGCGTTATGCGGTGCGGGTGCAGGTTAAGTCGGATCAGTTGGCGGCGCGCAACATCACGATGGATGAGCTCGCCACCGTCTTGCGCGCGGCCAATGCGAATAGTCCTGTTGGCGTGCTGGATGGCGCGCGCCAGAGCTTGACTCTGCAAGCGAATCCACAGTTGCGCAATGCGGACGCCTTCGCTGACTTGGTCATTAGCAGCAAGGATGGCGCTACGGTAAGGCTTAAGGACGTTGCCAGCGTGATTGATAGCGTCGAATCGACCAAGAACGGAAGCTGGTCGAATGGGCAGCCGGCCATCGTGCTGGCGGTATTGCGCCAGCCGAATGCGAATACGGTGGCGGTAGTGGATGCGGTGAAGGCGACCTTGCCGCAATTCAAATCGCAGATGCCGTCGTCAATCGATGTGCGCATACTAAACGACCGCGCGACTTCGATCCGGGAAGCGATTCACGACGTGAAGTTCACCTTGTTATTGACCATTTTCCTGGTCGTGATGGTGATTTTCCTGTTCCTCAAGCGTCTGTCGGCCACCATGATCCCGGTGGTGACGCTGCCGATTTCTCTGATTGGCTGTTTCGGCTTGATGTATTGGCTCGGCTACAGCCTGGACAATATTTCGCTGCTTGGCATCACCATCGCTGTCGGTCTGGTGGTCGATGATGCGATCGTGATGCTGGAAAATATTGTGCGTTATGTGGAGCAGGGCATGGCGCCGCTGCCGGCGGCCCTGAAAGGCTCGCGCGAGATGGTGTTTACGATTATCTCGATCTCGCTGTCGCTGGTGGCCGTATTTATCCCGATTTTTTTCATGCCGGGTGTGATCGGCCAGATGTTCCACGAGTTTGCGGTGGTGGTGTCGCTGGCGGTGCTGGTGTCGGCGCTGGTTTCACTGTCGCTGGTGCCGATGCTGTGCAGCCGTTTCCTGCGCCACGAGACGCATGAAAACGATAGCTGGCTTAATCGCAACTTCGAACAAGGCTTCCAGGCTGTGGTCAAGGGCTATACCCATGGGCTGGATTGGTGCCTGGTACACAGCAAAACGGTGTTATTGGCGGCGTTGTCCACGTTTGCCCTGACTGCGGTGTTGTTTATCGAGATACCGAAAGGTTTTTTTCCGAGCGAAGACATCGGTCAGATCAGCGCATCGATTGAGGGGCCGCAGGATGTCTCTTATCCGGCAATGGCGGCATTGGTTCAGAAGGTAGGCGCGATCGTCAAGAACGATTCGAATGTAGAGAGCGTCATGGCCCGTACCAGAGGCGGCAATAGCGGTGCCATGTTTATCGGCCTCAAGCCAAAGGCGCAACGGCAGTCGATGGATGCCGTGCTGGAACAACTGCGGCGCAAGACCAATAGCATCCCCGGCTTGTCGGTTTATTTGAGTCCGGTGCAAAATTTGCGTCTGGGCGGAAAATCCAGCAAGAGTCGCTATCAATACGTGCTGCAAAGCGTGCGCGCCGATGAACTCAACGATTGGTCGGAACGGTTGCAAATTAAAATGCGGGCCGACCCGATCTTCCGCGACGTCACTAGCGATTCCCAGTTGAAAGGTTTGCAGGCGCAACTGGATATAGACCGCGACCGCGCCAATATGGCAGGGGTTCAGGTTGAGGATATTCGCACCGCGCTCTACAGTGCCTATGGAGAACGCCAAGTCTCCACTATTTTTACCAGTAGCAATAGTTACGAGGTGATCCTGCAGGATGCCGACAGCGGTAGCCAGGACGAGACGGATTTACATAAAATCTATGTGCGCAGCAAAAATGGCACTTTAGTGCCGCTGATGAGCATTGCCAGCGTGCGCCGCACGGTCGGCCCGATAGAGGTAAATCACCAGGGGCAATTGCAGGCCATTACTATTTCGTTCAACTTGGCGGCCGACGTACCTTTGGGTGACGCCAGCACGAAGATCGGTCAGTTCAAGAGTGCATTGGGCATGCCGGCCAGCGTGATCACTTCTTACGCCGGCGACGCCGCCGCTTTCCAATCGTCGCAAGGCAGCCAAGTCGCCCTGTTGCTGCTGGCGGTGATCGTGATCTACATTCTGCTCGGCGTGCTGTATGAGAGTTATATCCATCCGCTGACGATTCTGGCCGGTTTGCCTTCGGCCGCGATTGGCGCTTTGCTCACCTTGCGCCTGTTCGGTTTTGAGCTGACATTGATCGCCACCATCGGCATCCTGATGCTGATCGGCATCGTCAAGAAGAACGCCATCATGATGATCGATTTCGCGCTGGCAGCACAACGCAACCAGGGCATGACGCCGTTTGATGCGATTCGCAGTGCTTGCCTGCTGCGTTTTCGGCCAATCATGATGACCACGCTGGCAGCCCTGATGGGCGCGCTGCCGATTGCGCTTGGATTGGGTGCGGGGGCGGAATTGCGCCAACCGCTGGGTCTGGCTATTGTCGGCGGCTTGATTTTTTCGCAGGCGATTACGCTCTTCATTACACCGGTGATCTACCTGTTCCTGGATCGCTTCAGCGGTAGTGGCCCGCTGCAGATTGCGCCGGAGTTGATGCCGGATGACATTGTTCGCACCGTTTGAGTGGTTGTTTAGTAGTGCAGGCCTCCGTGCCTGCACCGGGCCGCAGGCACGGAGGCCTGCACTACTCATTTGTAAATTTTAAATTAGTAACTATTCAGCCCGCATCAAGAAACTTCCAAACCGAAGTGGTTTTTGTAGGAGCGTACCCGGGCGCGAAAGCAGTCGTCAGACTGCAGCCGTTGGTCGCGCCCGGGTGCGCTCCTACAACATCATTACCATTTCGCTCTTAATTGTCTTGCCGGCTGAATAGTTACGTAAATTATGAAATAGTTGGAGTATGCCGATAAATACCGCTATTGCCACTATGTAACAAGCGGGACTTTAAAATACATAAATCAGTATGCTATTTATCGTAAAGCACGATAACGCGACCGTGACTGACGGCTGCGCTCGGCGCGGCGCATGCGACTAAAATCCCGACTTGCCACGGCGCTTCTATTATTTGCTGCTCCATAAGGTAAAATCACGCCATGTCATATCAAGTCCTCGCCCGCAAATACCGTCCCAAAAACTTCGAAACCCTCGTCGGGCAAGAGCATGTGGTGCGCGCATTAACACATGCGTTGGAACAAAAACGCCTCCATCACGCATATCTGTTTACCGGCACCCGCGGTGTAGGCAAGACCACGCTGTCGCGGATTCTGGCTAAAGCGCTGAATTGCATCGGTGCCGATGGCAGGGGCGGCATCACCGCCCAGCCCTGCGGCGTGTGCGAAGCGTGTACTGCCATCGATGCCGGGCGCTTCATCGATTACATCGAAATGGATGCCGCGTCCAATCGCGGCGTGGATGAAATGGCGCAACTGCTGGAGCAGGCGGTGTACGCGCCGTCCAATGCACGCTTCAAGGTCTATATGATCGATGAAGTCCACATGCTCACCAATACCGCTTTTAATTCGATGCTGAAGACGCTGGAAGAGCCGCCCGAACACGTCAAGTTCATCCTCGCTACCACTGATCCGCAAAAAATTCCGGTAACGGTCTTGTCGCGTTGCCTGCAATTCAATCTTAAGCAAATGCCGCCCGGCAGCATCGTCAACCATCTGGAAAATATTCTGGGCCAGGAACAAATTCCCTTCGAGTTGCCGGCTCTTCGCCTGCTGGCGCAAGGTGCCCAAGGCTCGATGCGCGACGGCTTGTCGCTGACCGATCAGGCGATCGCCTACGCCGCCGGAAAAATTACGCTGGAAGCAGTGCAGGGCATGCTGGGCGCGCTCGACCAATCGTTCCTGATTCGCCTGCTCGATGCGCTGGCGGCTGAGGATGGCGCTGGTTTGCTGGCAGTCGCCGATGAAATGGCAGCGCGCAGCCTGTCGTATAACGGCGCTTTGCAGGATTTGGGTACTTTGCTGCATCGCATTGCGCTGGCGCAAACTGTGCCGCAAGCACTGCCGGATGACTTGCCTGAGCGTGACGATGTGTTGCGTCTGGCTGCTCTGTTCGACGCCGAAGAAGTGCAACTTTTTTACCAGATTGCAGTGCATGGCCGCAATGAACTGGGGCTGGCGCCGGATGAATATGCCGGATTTTCCATGACGCTGTTGCGCATGCTGGCGTTTCGTCCCGGCGTCAGCGGCGCGCCAACGGCCCCAGCGATTGTGCGACAGCCGGCGATCCGAACAGCACCGAGTTCGATTGCCGCCGCACCGGCGAGTGCAGCGGCTAGTCCCGCTCCCGCGGTAGCACAGGTTCCAGCAAAGCCTGGCATCAGTCCGGCAATGGCCGCCTTGTATGCGGCACGCGCGGGCAGTAAATCCACATCCGCAGTAACCCGATCCAGTTCAAGTGCGCCTGTCAGCGCAAGTAACACCAGCAGCAGTGCGCCACCACCGTGGGACGAGGATGAATCGCCGGTTAGGCCAGTGGCAACCGCATCCAGTTTTCCTGATGCGGCGGCTCAAAAAAAAACTGAATCGCCCGCGCGACCAGCATCTCCCGCCGCTGCCGCAACAGCGTTTAAGCCGCAGCCGGCTGTGATTTTGGCAGCCGCACCGGGGCCGGTACCAACGCTGGAATTTCATCCATTGCCAACCCTGGGCTGGGACGGTAACTGGCCGCTGCTAGCAGCGGCTTTGCCGATTCGCGGTGTGGTGCAGCAATTAGCCTTGCAAAGCGAATTGGCTCAAGCGGCAAGCGATGGCAACGAGACTGTATTGCATTTGCGGGTGCCGATGGCAACCCTGCTGTCTTCCGGCAGTGTCGATAAACTTACCGCAGCATTGAGCACGCATTTTAGCCAACCGCTGCGCCTCACTACTGAAATTGGCGCGGTGGTGCATACCGCCAGCGCTCAAGCACACGCTGCGCAAGCCCAGCGTCAGCGCGAAGCGGAAGCAACGATTCAGAATGATCCTTTCGTGCAAACCCTGATGCACGATTTTGACGCGACTATCGTACCGGGTTCGATCAAACCCTTTTTATTAAAAACGCAAGGAGAGTAGGCATGATGAAGAACCAATTGGCAGGCTTGATGAAACAAGCGCAGGCGATGCAAGACAACATGAAAAAAGCACAGGATCAACTGGCCTTGATCGAAGTCGAAGGCCAATCCGGCGCCGGCCTGGTGAAAATTGTGATGACTTGCAAGAACGACGTCAAACGCGTCACCATCGACCCCTCTCTGCTGGCCGATGACAAAGATATGCTGGAAGACTTGGTGGCAGCTGCGTTCAACGATGCGGCGCGTAAGGCCGAAGCCGCTTCTGCAGAAAAAATGAGCGGACTGACAGCCGGCATGCAGATGCCGCCCGGCTTCCAATTACCGTTCTGATGCCATGGCGAAAATTCCACACCGCTGCATGAAAACGCCGTGGCTGCCCTCCCTTGCAGGGCGCACATTCGCTTGCAAGCGAATGTCGTTCAGCAGGCGGGCAGCGTGCTGCCCGAAATCCCTGCCTCACCCCCCAACCCCTCTCTCGCTCGTGGTAGAAGGGAGCGAAGTGAATCGCTGCGCGATTTTTACGTTAAAGCAGTGAAAACACCCTCTAGCCTGAGCTTGCTGACTGAAGCCTTGCGCCGTCTGCCCGGCATTGGGCCGAAATCGGCGCAGCGCATGGCTTATCACTTGCTGCAACACGACCGCGACGGTGCGGCAATGCTTGGCCGGGCGTTGTTTCAGGCGGTAGAAAATATTCACCATTGCAGCCTGTGCAACACTTTCACCGAATATCCGGTGTGCGAAATGTGTCTGGATGAAGAGCGCGATAAGGCGCTGTTGTGCGTGGTCGAGACGCCCGCCGATCAGCTGATGATCGAACAGACATTGACCTTCAAAGGGCGCTACTTCGTTCTGATGGGGCGGCTTTCGCCACTGGACGGCATCGGCCCGAAAGACATTCATCTTGAAAAGCTGATCAACCGCGCCACCGACGGCAACGTTAGTGAAGTCGTGCTGGCCACCAATTTCACCAATGAAGGAGAAGCTACTGCGCACTACATCAGCGAAATGCTGAAAGCGCGCGGCTTGAAAGTCAGCCGCCTGGCGCGTGGCGTGCCGGTCGGCGGTGAACTGGAATACGTCGATGCCGGCACCATCGCCCGTGCCATGCTGGACCGTCGTGCAACTTGAAGCGTTGCCGCGCACTCAAAAAAATATACTTGGATGCGAGGTGTGCTGTATTGCCGTATTCATTGCCATACTGATTCAGCGCATTAAAAATATCCGTACAAGCTAGGTTATGATTAGAGCGAAATTTTTCCGTTGGGAAACGTTCACGCCACACAGGAGACGACATTATGAGTAAGGTTTATTTTAAAAAATTGGGCGGCGCGCTAGGACTTTTTTTGGTCGGGCTCACTGCTGTTAATGGCTCACTAATGGCGCAGACCATTGAAAAGCCGAAAGTTTCAATCGCTGTGGGCGGTAAAAACTTGTTTTATTACCTGCCCCTGACCGTTGCCGAACAACTCGGCTACTTCAAAGATGAAGGTTTGCAAGTTGAAATCAGCGATTTCGCCGGCGGCTCCAAAGCCCTGCAAGCGCTGGTGGGCGGCAGCGCCGATGTAGTCTCCGGCGCCTATGAACACACCATTAGCATGCAGGCCAAGGGGCAGCCGATTACCGCATTCGTCCTGCAGGGGCGCGCACCGCAAATCGTGATGGTGGTCAGCAACAAAACGATGCCGAATTACCGTTCGATAGCAGATTTGAAGGGCAAGAAAATCGGCGTTTCCGCACCGGGTTCCTCGACCAACATGATGGCCAATTTCGTCCTGGCAAAAGGCGGCCTGAAACCAGGCGATGTATCTTTCATCGGGGTTGGCACCTCGGCTGGCGCTTTGTCGGCAATGCGTTCCGGCCAGATCGATGCGATGGCCAATCTGGACCCGGTGATCACAATGCTGGAACAGAAAAAAGAAGTCAGGGTAATCGCCGATACCCGCACTCTGAAAGATACCAATACCGTTTTTGGCGGCCCGATGCCGGCCGCGACCTTGTATGCATCGGAAGCCTTTTTGCAAAAATATCCGCATACCGCGCAAGCCCTGACCAACGCGATGGTGCGGGCATTGAAGTGGCTGCAAAAAGTCGGGCCGTCTGAGCTTATCAAGGTGGTGCCGGAAAGCTATCTGCTGGGCGACCGTGCGCTATACATAGCGGCTTTCACCAAGGGACGCGAGGCGCTATCGCCCGATGGTACTTTCCCGGCTGCCGGCCCGAAAACTGCACTCGCTGCTTTGCAAGCCTTCCAGCCTGAACTGGCTGAAAAAAATATTGATCTTGCCAAAACCTATACCAATGAATTTGTAAAGAAGGCTAACGCCAAATACAAATGACCTTCGGCACTTCCGACGCAAGCCGGAAGTGGCAACCCCATCGCAATCCGTATGACAATGGATTCCGGCTTGCCGGAATGAACCTCCATGACACCAGCACTTTCCCTGGATAATATTTCCTGCACTTTCATCTCGAAACAGGACCGCTCGCAACGCTATACGGCGGTAGCCGATACGCAACTTCATATTGCGCCGGGCGAATTCGTGTCCGTGGTCGGCCCGACCGGTTGCGGAAAATCGACCTTGCTCAATGTCGGCGCCGGTTTGCTGGAACCTTCCAGCGGCAGCGTCAAGGTTTTCGGCGAACCGCTGCACGGCGTCAACCGCCGCGCTGGCTATATGTTTCAGGCCGATGCCCTGATGCCTTGGCGCAGTGCAATCGATAATGTAATTGCAGGACTGCAGTTTCGCGGCATCGATGACAAGTCGGCCAAAGCGCTGGGCGAAGAGTGGCTGGTGCGTGTTGGCTTGCAAGGTTTTGGCGACCGTTATCCGCATCAATTGTCGGGCGGCATGCGCAAGCGCGTGGCGCTGGCCCAAACCCTGATCCTGGACCCTGACATCATCCTGATGGATGAGCCGTTCTCTGCACTGGATATCCAGACTCGCCAATTGATGGAAAACGAAGTGCTGGAACTCTGGAATGCAAAGAAAAAAGCGGTACTGTTCATCACCCACGATCTGGATGAAGCGATTTCCATGTCGGATCGCGTGATCGTGTTATCGGCCGGCCCGGCTACCCATCCTATCGGTGAATTCATTATTGATTTGCCGCGTCCGCGCGACGTGGCGGAAATTCGCATGCATCCACGCTTTGTCGAACTGCACGCGCAAATCTGGTCGGTCTTGCGCGATGAAGTGCTCAAGGGCTATCAACAACAAAACAAGGCAGCCTGATCATGTGGCAATTATTGAAACCGAATCACAACAATCTGCGGGCCTGGCAAGTGCTGGTACTGGTCGTATTTCTGGCCGGCTGGCAGATTGCAACGCGCGACCCACAAACCGCCTTCTTCTTTGGCGAACCGCTGATCGTCATGCAGCGTATCTGGCAGTGGTTTACCGTTGGCAGCGGCAGCCTGGAGGTCGGCATTGGCGACAGCACCTGGTTCACCCTGCATTTTCCGGCTGAAATCTATTCACACCTACTGGTGACGCTGACCGAAACCTTGCTGGCCTTCGGCATCGGCACTTTGCTCGGGCTGGGAGTCGGCCTGTGGCTGGCCTTGTCCCCGTTGACATCCGCCATATTGGACCCTTACATCAAGGCCTCAAATTCAATGCCGCGCGTGATCCTGGCGCCGATTTTTGCGATGTGGTTCGGCCTGGGCATCTGGTCAAAGGTGGCGCTGGCGGTAACGCTGGTGTTTTTCATCGTGTTCTTCAATGTGTACCAGGGCGTCAAGGAAGTCAGCCCGATTATTCTGGCAAACGCCAAGATGCTGGGCGCTAACGGCAAGCAGTTGCTGCGCAGCGTGTATCTGCCGTCCGCGACCTCGTGGGTGTTTTCCAGCTTGCATACTTCGGTTGGACTGGCGTTCGTCGGCGCCATCGTCGGCGAATACCTCGGCTCCGCACGCGGCGTCGGCTATCTGATCCTGCAAGCCGAAGGGAGCTTTGACATCAATACTGTTTTCGCCGGAATCGTGGTGCTCACCGTATTTGCGCTGATACTCGATACGGCTGTCGGCCTGATAGAAAAACGGCTGATGAAGTGGCAGCCGAAAAGTGGCGAAACCGAAAAAATATGAGGTATTGACCAAGCATGAATTTTGCAAAAACCTAACAAAAAAACGGCCAAGCGACCGCTTTTTTATTTTATTGCTGCCGGGTGAAATCTAGCGCAACGCTTCGATCATCTGTTCCAGCTTGACCGAATCGGCGCAAAACTGGCGGATGCCTTCGGCCAGCTTTTCGGTCGCCATCGCATCGTCGTTGAGCAGGTTGCGAAAGGTTTTTTCATCCAGTACCAGTTTGTCAATTTTGGCGTTTTTGGCGTCTTCCGAATTTAATGTGCGCTTGATCGGAGTCTCGGTATCGGCTAGCTTTTGCAGCAATTCCGGGCTGATGGTGAGCAAGTCGCAACCCGCTAGCGCCAGAATCTGCGAAGTATTGCGAAAGCTTGCACCCATGATTTCGGTGGCATGGCCAAATTTGCGGTAATAGGTGTAAATGCGCTTGACCGATTGCACGCCGGGGTCATTCTCGCCGCTGTATTCCTGCCCGGTCGCTTTCTTATACCAATCATAGATACGGCCGACGAAGGGCGAGATCAGTTGCGCGCCGGCATCGGCGCAGGCAACGGCTTGCGGCAATGCGAACAGCAGCGTCATGTTGCAGCGGATGCCTTCCTGCTCCAGCACTTCGGCGGCTCGGATGCCTTCCCAGGTGGCAGCGATTTTTATCAGGATCCGTTCGCGCGCAATTCCGGCCGCTTCATACAGTGCAATCAGCGCGCGCCCTTTGGCGATTGAGCCCACAGTGTCGAACGACAGGCGGGCATCGGTTTCAGTGGAAACGCGGCCTGGAATGATCTTCAGAATTTCAATCCCGAACGAGACCAGCAAGCGGTCGATGATATCGGCAGTCGATTTGCCGTGATGCTGCTGAACCGCCTGTTCCAATAAATGCCGGTACTCTTCTTTTTGCACCGCTTTCAGGATCAGCGACGGATTGGTGGTGGCGTCACGCGGCGTGAACGCTTTCATGCTCTGAAAGTCGCCGGTATCGGCGACAACGGTGGTGTACTGTTTGAGTTGTTCCAACTGATTCATGGTGAGCATGTCCGTGTGATGTAGTGCAATAAGTTAATCGGCTCATTGTAGCCGGATCGCTGCGCCGCACGGTTGACCTATCCGCTAAAATACGTGCATTCCAACTGAAGGCAATCTGAAGGCAACTCTTATGGCAACTCCGATGACGCAAGACGAACTGAAGCAGGCAGTGGCGCGGGCTGCAATTGAATATGTGGTCGAAGGTGAGATTGTCGGAGTCGGCACCGGTTCCACCGCCAATTTCTTCATCGACGAACTGGCAAAAATCAAAGACAAAATCAAGGGTGCGGTCGCATCTTCCGAAGCCACTGCAAAGCGCCTGCGTTCGCATGGAATAACGGTGCTGGACTTGAATCAGGTCGCATCAATGCCGGTGTATATCGATGGCGCCGATGAAATCACGCAGTTTGGCGCAATGATCAAAGGCGGCGGTGCGGCGCTGACGCGCGAGAAAATCGTCGCTTCGGTGGCCGACAAATTCATCTGCATCGCCGATGGCTCCAAGCTGGTCGATGTGTTGGGAAATTTCCCGCTGCCGGTCGAAGTCATTCCGATGGCGCAAGCGGTGGTGGCGCGCAAATTGGCTGCGCTCGGTGGCGAGCCGCGCCTGCGCCTGAAAAATGGCGTGCCGCTTCACACCGACAATGGCAACGTGATCATCGATATGGTTGGCATGCAGATTCTGAACCCGCTTGAGATGGAAGCCATCATCAACAACATTGTCGGCGTGGTGACGGTTGGCCTGTTCGCCAGGCAAGGCGCGAATGTGTGTCTGCTGGGCACTCCAGAAGGCGTCAAGAAATTAGTTTTTTGATGGAGTATAGGTAAAAACATGGTATTTTCCGCATGTTTTATATGCAGATGTTAAAAATACAATTGGTAGTATATTTTAATTATTTTAAGGAGACAATGAATTTCACATTCGTCGTCCCATCTTTTTTCGTTAGGATGCATCACTGTGCTACATGACACCGTCGCAATAAGCTGGACCAATCCCCGCAACATTCCTTTGGCGGCGGGAAAGATATTGCTTTATCTGATACGGGTGGTCGACGATAGCGGAACGCAATACAGCTATATCGGCCAAACCAAACAAGGTGCGAAAGGATTGCAGGAATACGTCAAAGACATCAAGAAGATTTTTGCAGCGAAGCCGCGTAAAGCAACGTTAGGCAAAGGAAAATACCGGGCGGTACATCTGGCGCTGGCCAAGGCGTGCGAGCATGGCTGGCCAGTCGAGTTTTATCCCCTGGAACATGTCGGCATCGCACTGCTGGACAAAGTCGAGCAGAAGCGCATGGCCGAACTGCATTGCAATCTGAACGGCGGTCGCAATTGGTTGGTCGAGGATTACAACAGCTTGTCGATTGCAGATTTGTTGGCGTAGTCCGGTAACTGGCAGCACACGTAAAAACAGCCCGCAGATGCAAATCAGCGGGCTATTTTTATGGTGAAGCCGTAACTATTTACTCTGTCGGTGGTACATATCCCGTCGCGGCATCGGCACCTTCGCCAAAGAAATATTTTTCCATCTGCGTCGCCAAATATTTACGGGCGCGTAGATCGGCCAGATTCAGGCGATTTTCGTTGACCAGCATGGTCTGGTGTTTGAGCCAACCGGCCCACGCTTCTTTCGATACGCTTTCGTAAATCTTTTTTCCGAGTTCCCCCGGATACGGTGGGAAATCCAGTCCTTCAGCTTCCTTGTTCAATTTGATGCAGTGAATCGTGCGTGCCATTGTGTTCTCCTTGGGTGCCATCTTTGCGGGAATGGTTGAACTTAAAGATTGAAAATTAAAGATTCTTGATCAAAACCAGCGATTTGCGCTGCCAGTTATACATGTGTTGCCGGTCTTTTGGCAGTGCGTCGACAGTTGCCCTGATAAAGCCGCGTTTCAGGAACCAGTGCGCGGTGCGCGTGGTGAGCACAAACAGTTTGTTGAAGCCGGCCAGGCGCGCGCGTTTTTCCATATGCTTGAGAAGGCGCTCGCCGTCGCCTTGGGCTTGCACGTCCGGGTTGACTGTCAGGCACGCCATTTCTGCCATCTTTTCGGAATGGAATGGATACAGCGCCGCGCAACCGAAAATCACGCCATCGTGTTCGATGACCGAGAAATAATCGATTTCGCGCTCGAGCAGTTCGCGCCCACGCTTGACCAAGGTGCCGTCGGCTTCCAGCGGTTCTATCAACTTCAGGATACCGCCGACATCTTCAATCGTTGCTTCGCGCAGGCTTTCCAGGTTTTCGTAACTGATCATGGTGCCCACGCCATCATGGGTAAATAATTCCAGCAGGGCCGAGCCATCCAGATCGAATGGCACTATATGGACACGCGGAATGCCACTTCGGGAGGCGCTAACGCAGCTTTTTAAATAAAACGCGGTGTCGTCGTGCAAATATCCAGCATTGATTACGGAGTCGGCCTGGGCTGAGGATAATTCGCGTATTTCGACCCCGGCACTGTCCAGCATCATTGGTGTTTCGGTAATGAAGATCAGTTTTTCGGCTCGTAACGCGATGGCGGCAGAAACTGCAACATCTTCCATAGTCAAGTTGAACGCTTCACCGGTGGGTGAAAATCCCAGTGGCGACAACAGTACCAGGCTACCGGCATTGAGAATTTGATCAATCGTTTCGTAAGCAATCTTGCGGGTTTGCCCGGTCAATTGCAGGTCGACTCCATCGACGATGCCGAGCGGGCGCGCCGTGACGAAGTTGCCGGAAATGATGGTAATTGCGGCGTGTGCCATCGGTGTATTTGGCAAACCCTGGCTAAACGCGGCTTCGATGTCGAGCCGCAATTCGCCTGCGGCTTCTTTCGCACATTCCAGTGCGGCAGTGTCGGTGATGCGTATGCCATTGTGAAAAAATCCTTCGACATTGCGCAGCGCCAACTGTTCCGCCACTTGCGGGCGCGAGCCGTGTACGATCACGATTTTGATGCCGAGCGCATGCAGTAGCGACAAATCTTGCGCCAGCACCGGCAGCGCGCCCGCTGTGACCAGTTCGCCCGGGAAAGCGACCACAAAGGTCTTCCCGCGAAAGGCATGAACATAGGGCGCGACAGAACGTAGCCACTGGACGAATTGAAGTGAATTTTCCATGGGCGCATTATAATTCGCTCTGCTCCAATCGTGCGAAATTCAGCGCCACATCATCACAAAGAATCAATGTCAAATTCCCCTCGTTCGCAGCCAAAACCTGCCGTAATCCCATTTCGCAATCCGCTGCCACCGATTACTTTCCCGGAAGAATTGCCGGTGTCCGGCATGCGTGCCGACATTGCAGTAGCCTTGCAAGCGCATCAGGTCATCATCGTTTGCGGCGAAACCGGCTCCGGCAAGACTACGCAATTGCCGAAAATTTGCCTGGAACTGGGCCGAGGCCAGCTTGGCCTGATCGGCCACACTCAGCCGCGCCGCATCGCGGCTTCCTCCACCGCCAAGCGCATCGCGCAGGAAATCGGCTCTCCCTTGGGCGAGCATGTCGGTTTCAAGGTGCGCTTTGCCGATACGCTAACCCGCGGCGCATCGGTCAAGCTGATGACGGACGGTATCTTGCTGGCCGAAACCCAGACCGATCCGTTGCTGAAACAATATGACACCATCATCATTGATGAAGCGCACGAACGCAGCCTGAATATCGATTTTCTGTTGGGTTACCTGAAGCAATTGTTGCCACGGCGGCCGGATTTGAAAGTGATCATCACGTCCGCCACCATCGACGCCAACCGTTTTGCACGCCATTTTGGCAGCGAGGCGCACCCGGCGCCGGTGATTGAAGTTTCGGGCCGACTGTATCCGGTCGAGTTGCGTTATCGCCCGGTGCAAGCCGACGCCAAGGATAAGGATCGCGATCTGATGACGGCGATTACCGATGCGGTCGATGAATTGTGCCGTATCGGTTCCGGCGACGTGCTAGTGTTTTTGCCCGGCGAGCGAGAAATCCGCGACACCGCTGAAGCGCTGCGCAAGCACCATCCGGCGCATGTGGAGATTCTGCCGCTGTTTGCCCGCTTGTCGGCGCAGGAGCAGGAGCGCGTCTTCAAGACGTCGAATGGACGTCGCATCGTGCTGGCCACCAATGTGGCCGAGACTTCGCTGACTGTGCCCGGTATTCGCTACGTGGTCGATGCCGGTTTGGCGCGGGTGAAGCGATACAGTTATCGCAACAAAGTCGAGCAATTGCAGATCGAGCCGATTGCGCAATCGGCGGCTAATCAACGCGCCGGGCGTTGCGGCCGGGTCGCCGCCGGCGTGTGCATTCGTCTGTATGAAGAACAGGATTATTTGCTGCGGCCGAAATTCACCGAGCCGGAAATCCTGCGCTCGTCGCTGGCGGCGGTCATTTTGCGCATGAAGTCCTTGCATCTGGCCGATGTCGAAACGTTTCCTTTCATCGAACCGCCGCCGGGGCGGGCGATTGCCGACGGCTACCAATTGTTGCAAGAGTTGGGCGCTGTCGATGAAAACAATGCATTGACCGCACTCGGTCACAAGCTGGCAAAACTGCCGCTCGATCCGCGTGTCGGGCGCATGATTCTGGCCGCGCTGGAAAATGTCTGCCTGACCGAAGTATTGATTATCGCGTCGGCCTTGTCGGTGCAAGACCCGCGTGATCGGCCGATGGAGGCGCAGGCCGCAGCCGATGCTGCGCACAAGAAATTTGCCGACGAGAAATCGGAATTCCAGAGTTATCTGAAAATCTGGAAATGGTTCGAAGACGCGATTGAACACAAGAAAACCAACCGCCAGTTGCAAGACAATTGCCGCGCCAACTTTCTATCGCAAATGCGGCTGCGCGAATGGCGCGACGTCCACACGCAGTTGCTGACCATCGTGCGCGAGCAGGGCTGGCGGCTCAACGAAGCGCCGGCCACGTACGAGAATCTGCACAGCGCGCTGCTGACTGGCTTGCTCGGCAACGTCGGTTTCAAGGCCGAAGACGAGTCCCATTTTTTGGGCGCACGCGGCATTAAATTCCATATCTGGCCCGGCTCCAGCCTGCTCAAGAAACCGGGGCGCTGGGTGATGGCGGCCGAACTGGTCGATACCACGCGGCTGTATGCGCGCTGCGTCGCGCAGCTTCAGCCGGAATGGCTGGAGCGCGTCGGCAGCCATCTGCTGAAGAAATCCTGGGGCGAACCGCGCTGGGAAAAACGCACAGCGCAAGTCTCGGCTTCCGAGCGCGCCACTTTGTACGGGCTGGTGGTGTATAGCCAGCGCCGCATCAATTACGCGCTGATTAATCCCAAGGAAGCACGCGAAATTTTCATCCGCGACGCGCTGGTTGACGGCGAATTCGACACCCGCGCACCGTTTTTCGCTTTCAACCACAAGCTGGTGCGAGAAATTGAAAACTTGGAACACAAGTCGCGTCGGGTTGATGTGCTGGTCGATGAAGCGCTGATCGCCGCTTTTTACGACCAAATTATTCCGGCAGACATCTGCAACGGCATCACGTTCGAAAAGTGGCACAAGGATGTCACTGCCACGAATCTCAAGCTGCTGTATCTGAATCGCGACGATTTGATGCGGCATGAAGCGGCCGGTATCACCACCGACTTGTTTCCGAAAAAGCTGATGGTAGCCGGTGCCGAAATGCTGCTGACCTATCATTTCGAGCCCGGCAGCCCACGCGACGGGGTCACCCTGGCCGTGCCGCTGTATGCGCTGAACCAGATCAGCGCCGACCGCTGCGACTGGCTGGTGCCCGGCATGCTGAAGGAAAAAATCCATCTGCTGCTGAAATCGCTGCCGCAAAAACTGCGCCGCCACTGCGTGCCGCTGCCGAGCTACGCCGCAGACTTTTGCGAGCGGGCCGAGTTCGGCAAGGGCAATCTGATTGATGCGCTGATCGCCGACATCCGCGAGCAAGTCGGGCTGGTGCCGCTGACCACCGATTTTAAACAGGAAACCTTGCCAACCCATCACACCATGAACATCAAGGTCATCGATGAGCATGGCCGGCAACTGGAAATGGGCCGCAATCTGGCCGCCTTGCGCGCCGAATTCGGCGGGCAGGCAAGGGAGAGTTTTCAAAAACTGGCAGTGCAGGCCGTGACGGCATCCGGCGGTGGCGCACCTCACATCGCGCACATTACGGGTCGTGGCGACAAACCGGCCACCGCAAACAATGCCGTCGTCGGGCAAATTACCGGCACAGCCAGTAATTCCCCTCAGCAGGAAAACCTGACCAGTTGGTCGTTCGGCACCCTGCCGGAACTGCTGGAAGTGCAGCAAGGCAAGCAAACGCTGATCGGTTTTTCTGCTTTGGTGGATCAAAAAACCCATTGCACGCTGGAAGTGTTCGACGACCCTGCCGTTGCGCAGCGTACCCACCGGATTGGCCTGCGCCGCTTGTTCGCCTTGCAGTTGAAGGAACAGGTCAAGTATCTGGAAAAAAACATTCCGGGAATGCAGCAAATGGGCATGCAATTCATGGCGCTCGGCACCCAGGAAGAATTGCGCGACCAGATCATCCAGACCGCGCTCGATATTGCCTGTCTGCAGGAACCGTTGCCGACCAATGCCGCCGCATTCGACCAGCGGCGCGACGAAGGCAAGTCGCGGTTGGGCTTGCTGGCCAATGAAATCGCGCGCCTGATCGGTCAGATAATGACCGAATTCCACAGCTTGCCGAAGAAGCTGCAAGGCGTCAAAGCCCATGCGGCAGCGACAGCCGACATGCAGGCGCAATTGCAAGCCTTGATTGGCAAACGTTTTCTGGCAGACAACGCCTATGCGCAACTGGCGCATTTTCCGCGTTATCTCAAGGCAATCAATGTCCGGCTGGACAAGCTACGCGCCGATCCGGCACGCGACGCCAAGCTGATGGCGGAATGGGCTGCCGTTGCAACGCCCTGGCAGCGTGCGTTAAAAGACCGGCACGCTGATCCGAAGATGACCGAATTCCGCTGGTTGCTGGAAGAGTTGCGGGTCTCGCTATACGCGCAGGAACTGCGCACGCCAATGCCGGTATCGTCCAAACGGCTGCAGAAAGTATGGGACTCAATGCAGCGATAAATAAATAAGGTAATCCTCCTGCTCAGCCGGGGTAACTTAAATTTCTCGCATCCTTTGCACCGCAGACACCCTTGTTTCTCGCTGAAAGCCTTTTACCGCGATAGCGGCGGCGAATGCGACGCTCACGAGCATCATCAGGTAGAGCCAAGGGACACTCAGATAATCGGGCGGCGGGTCAAATACACCGTTTAACAATTTGATCAGCATCCAGGCAAGCCCGACTCTTTGAAACTGCCCTAGCTATATAGTATGCGGCAGAAAGTGTTTTTTCGTGATACTCAATAGGGGTATAAAATTTAGCCAGCCCTGGATCGACTTTACCTGATTGAGCGAGAAAAATAATGCGTCTGGCTATTCTTTCTGATCTGCACCTGACAGTTGCGCCGATGCCGGTGCCGGATAGCGATTGCGATGTTCTGATTCTGGCCGGCGATGTGGCGCGACCGCAGCAGGCCATCGACTGGGCCCGGCAATTGGCGGTGCCGGTGATTTACGTTCCCGGCAATCACGAATTCTACGGCGCCAGTTTGAGTGGAACTTTATCGGCATTGCGGCAGCAGGCTCGCGGCAGCAATGTTCATGTGCTGGATCTGGATGCAATCTGCATCGATGGCGTACGTTTTTTGGGCTGTACGTTGTGGACCGATTTCCGCTTGTTCCCGACCGATGAAATGCGCGCCGCTTCGGTTGCCGAAGCTTGCCAGTCAAACAGGGATTTCAGCCGGATCACGGTAGGCGATAGTGCCGATACTGCCGATGCCTTGTTCAGCCCAGCTGTTTCGCGTCAGATATTCGATCAATCCGTGACTTGGCTGGAACGGAAATTCGCCAAGCCATTTAACGGCAGTACCGTGGTGGTCACGCATCACGCGCCATCCTGCGGCAGCATCAATCCGAAATACGCAGATTCCTTGTTGAACGCCTGTTTTGTTTCCGATCTTGACGCGCACATCGCACGTTGGAACCCGGCGCTGTGGGTGCATGGCCATACCCATGACAGTTATGACTATCAGGTTGCAAATACCCGCATCGTTTGTAATTCGCGCGGCTATGCGCGTGATGGGATTGCCGAGAATGCCGGGTTTGATCCCACACTGGTAGTTCAAGTGTAAGCCCTATTTTGCTGCAGTTTTTCGCCCAATTTATTGCTGCAGCAAGCCATTTACTTGCAACACATCCTGTTCCGTTAGCGTGCCGGCTGCGGATTTCAGTTTCAGGCCATTGATGATGGTGTCGTAACGTGCTTTGGATAGATCCTTACGGGTAGAGAAGAGCTGCTGTTGGGCATTCAGAATATCGATATTTACGCGCACGCCAACCTGATAGCCGAGTTTATTGGAGTCCAGTGCCGACTGGCTGGAGATTTCAGCAGCCTCCAACGCCTTGACTTGCGCCAGACCGCTATTAACCCCCAAATACGATTGCCGCACGCTTTGCATCGCAGTGCGGCGCGCGGTTTCCAGGTCAAAGCGAGTTTTATCTTCTAGCGCGATCGATTCGCGTACCCGGCTGGTCACGGCAAAACCGGCGAACAGCGGAATGTTCCATTGCACGCCAATAGAGTTGCTGTTGGTGGCGACAATTGCACCGTTAAACGTGCTGCTTGGCTGCTTGGTGTAGTTGCGGCTGGCCACCAGATCGACTGTTGGGTAATGGCCGGCGCGGTTGCGGGAAATATCGCGTTGGGCGATTTCGAGCGCGAGTTGCTGTCCTATGACGCCGTAGTTCCGTTGCTGTGCACTGTCCAGCCAGGCTCCGATCTGTGCCGGCTCTGGCATGCTTAAGGTCAGACCCAGTTGCAGCGGTGCCAGTTCTGCGGGCGGCTTGCCGATAATCTGCTGCAGTGACGCGCGTTTGATCTCCAGATCATTTTGGGCGGCAAACTCTTGCGCTACTGCCAGGTCAAAGCGGGCCTGCGCTTCATGGGTGTCGGTAATGGTGGCGGTGCCGACCTCAAAATTCTGTTTGGCCGAAGCCAGTTGCTCCGTAATGGCGACTTTTTGCGCCTGTATGAAAGTCAGCGTGTCTTGCGCACCCAGGATGTCAAAATAGGCTTGCGACACGCGCAGTATCAAGTCTTGCTGGGCTTGGGAAAACTGTGCGTCGGCCGCAGCCACCAAAAGCTTGCTTTGCTCGTATTGCTGCCAATTTCCCCAGCGAAAAAGCGGCTGTGATAGCGTCAATGCATAATTACTGGCATTGAAGTTGCCGCCACTGTCGATTTCGTTTTTTGTGTTGCTGCCCGATAAGCCGAGAGTGGGTAGCAATCCGGCACGTCCTTGCGGCAGCTTTTCCTGTCCGGCAGCCAACGTAGCGCGTGCGCTTGCATATTGCGGATCATTGATGCGTGCATCGTTATAGATTTGTTGCAGATCAGCTGCATGCGCGCCCAGCGCCAGGAAAGCAGCGGCCACAAACGATGCGGGAAGAGTTTTGCGCATTACGGTCTCCATTGGAGTCAAGCCAGAGAGTTTGAAAGTAGGGAGGTAGCACTGCCAAAAACCTGCCGGCCTGTTTAATGTATTGCTTCGTAACGTTAAACAGGCACGGGTATTTTAAAAATGGCAATATAATGATGCGGTAAAGCATGCTTTTTATGCTATACCCCATCAAAATATACAAAATCTGTTAATGGTCAAAGTCAATAATTATTGGATAGCTGCCATTACGCGTTCCAGACGTTGGCGTACTTCTTCCGCTACTTGCGTGATGGCGGGCTTGTCAACCAGTTCAAGCACCGCTTGCGGGTCCATGAATTCGACTCGGATGCCGCCTGCGCTATCTTGTCTTACCACCACATTGCATGGCAGCAGCAGGCCGATAGCCGGTTCGATTTCAATCGCACGGTGCGCTAGGCCGGGGTTGCACGCGCCGAGGATGCGGTAGGGCGGCATATCCAGGTCAAGTTTTTTTTTCATGGTGGCGGCGACGTCGATATCAGTCAGTATGCCGAAACCTTCATTTTGTAAAGCGAGCGTGACGTTTTCAACAGTAGCCTCAAACGAGTGCGTTACATTCTTGCCAAATCCATATTTGGTATTCATGACATTCTCCGGTAAATAGTCTGTTTCATAGTGTGTTTCAAGATTCCCGCACACCGATTTTTTTCAGGAAAATTTCCAGCGGGCAGAACTGGGTGAATCCGCTTTGCAGCAAATTGGCGCCGACAAAAACCGTCAACCACAAAAAATATTTGCTTATAAAAAATGGGCTCTCCGGCACGCCCAGAGCCAATGAAATCAGGATAAAAATTCCAGCAAAAATGCGTACCATGCGGTTGGTATTCATAGTTAATTCTTTCTCAAAAAATATAAATCAAGCTCAAGATCAAGCAAACTTTTTCCGGTTGGCCGTGTAATACAGCACCGGAATAACCACTAGCGTCAGCAGGGTGGAGACAAAGATCCCGAAAATCAACGAGATCGCCAAGCCATTGAAAATCGGATCATCCAGAATAAACAGCGCACCGATAATCGCGGCCAAACCGGTCAGCACAATCGGCTTGGCGCGTGCTGCGGTCGCATGGATGATGGCGTCGACAAATGCAATCCCTTGCGCCACCTGAAGATTGATGAAATCAACCAGCAAGATCGAGTTGCGCACGATGATCCCAGCCAGCGCGATCATGCCGATCATCGAGGTGGCGGTGTATTGCGCGCCGAGCAGCGCATGGCCCGGCATCACGCCGATGATCGTCAGCGGAATCGGCGCCATGATGATCAGCGGCGTTAAATACGACCCGAACTGCGCCACTACCAGGATGTATACCAGCACCAGACCGACCGCATAGGCTAGGCCCATGTCGCGGAAGGTTTCATAGGTGATTTGCCACTCGCCATCCCATTTCAGCGCGAACTGGCGGTAGGGGTCGGACGGTTGCTTGATGAAGTATTCGCCCAGCGGCGCACCTTGTGCCGCAGTTAGATTATCCAGCTTGCCGCGTACTGCAAACATGCCGTACAGCGGGCTATCGAGCTTGCCCGCCATGTCGCCCATCACGTATGTCACCGGCAGCATGTCCTTGTGGTAAATCGTTTTCTCGCGCGTGGTCGGTTGTACTTTGACCAGTTCGGATAGCGGCACATTATCGCCGTTGGCGGACTTCACCGTCATCGTCAGCAAGGTGTCCAGCCTGGCCTGTTTTTCCGGCGGCAGGTTCAGGCGCACCGGTATGCTGTACTTGGATTGCCCATCATGCAGCACAGTGATGTCTTCGCCGTCCAGCCCAACCCGTACCGTTTGCACCACGTCGGCCGCAGCGATGCCCAATAGCGCTGCCTTGCGCTGATCGACCCGCAACACGACCTTGGGTGCGTTGTCTTCAATCGAATCGTCGATGCCGATAATGTCGGCAGTCCGGCTAAATGCCTGCCTGACTTGTTTCGCCAACGCGTGTCGGCCGGCCTCATCAGGGCCGTAGATTTCAGCCACTAGCGGCGACATCACAGGCGGGCCGGGCGGAACCTCAACTACTTTTACTTTTGCCCCATATCGGGCGGCGATTTGCTCCAGCGGTTTGCGCACCGCGCCGGCGATTTGGTGACTTTTTCGTGTGCGCTGATGCTTGTCGACCAGGTTGACTTGTAAATCGCCGAATTCAGGCGCCTGGCGCAAATAGTATTGTCTGACCAGCCCATTGAAATTAATCGGCGCAGCAGTGCCGGCGTATGCCTGTATGTCGGTGACTTCGGCTACCGTGGCCAGGTACGCGCCCATCTCATGCAATACGGCGGCAGTGTTTTCGACCGGTGTGCCGGCCCGCATGTCGACTACGACCTGAAACTCCGACTTGTTGTCAAAAGGCAGCATCTTTAGCACGACCAACTGTAGCGCAGCCAGGCTGATTGAAACCAGTATTGCCAGCAATACGCCAGCCCATAACAGGCGCCGGTTGCGTACTGCTTTTTTGGTTGCCAGAAACGGCAGCAACAAGGTGCTGAACCAGCGCTGCAACTTGCTGTCGGTGTTGGTCGCATGCACGGCTGCGGCAATATTTTTCTGGGAAATTCGGCGCGCCAACCAAGGCGTGACGGTGAACGCGATCGCCAGCGAAATCAACATCCCCATACTGGCATTGATCGGAATCGGGCTCATGTACGGCCCCATCAGGCCGGTGACGAAAGCCATCGGCAGCAACGCGGCAATCACGGTAAAAGTGGCAAGTATGGTCGGCCCGCCAACTTCATCGACGGCTGCCGGGATGATCTCAGCCAACGATTTATCCGGGTAAAGTTGGCGGTGCCGGTGAATGTTTTCAACCACCACAATTGCGTCGTCGACCAGAATCCCGATGGAAAAAATCAGCGCAAACAGCGATACCCGATTCAAGGTAAAACCCCAAGCCCAGGAAGCGAACAAGGTAGCTGCCAAGGTCAGGACGACGGCGATGCCGACAATCGCCGCCTCGCGCATGCCCAATGCGAAAAATACTAAAACCACTACCGCAGACGTTGCAAAAATCAGTTTCTGAATCAGCTTCATCGCCTTGTCATTAGCGGTTTCGCCATAATTGCGCGTGACACTGACCTCAACTCCGGCCGGGATTACGGTATTACGCAACTCACCTACGCGCTGGACGACCTGTTGCGCCACCTGCACCGCGTTTTCGCCTGACTTTTTGGTGATCGCAATCGTCACTGCAGGGAATTCGCTGCCCGCTTTGGCGTCCTTGGAGGCGGTTGCCTTACCGACGCCAAACCAGACGTATTTCGACGGTTGTGCCGGCCCATCGACAATCTGCGCTACATCCGACAGCGAGACCGGATTGCCGGCGGTGACACCGACGATCAATGCGCCGACTTCTTTGGCGCTGGCTAGAAAATTGCCGGTCTGGACTTCCAGTGTGGCGTTGTCGGATATGAGCTGGCCGGACGGCAATGCGGCATTGACGCCCAGCAGCGCTTGCCGGATATCGACTATTGCCAGATGGTAGGCATTGAGTCGGTCGATATCGAGCAGCACCCGTACCATTCGGCCCGGGCCGCCGATGGTGTTGACTTCGCGCGTGCCCGGCACTCGTTTCAACTCGGCTTCCATTGCGTGCGCCACACGCTCCAGCGCATAGGCGCCGCGTTCGGCATCCCTGGTCCAGAGCGTTAGCGACAGCACTGGAACATCGTCGATGCCCTTGGGCTTGACCAGGGGTTCGCCGACATTCAATTCGCGCGGCAGCCAGTCGCGATTCGAGTGGATGGTGTCATACAGCCGCACCAGTGCTTCAGTGCGCGGGACGCCGACCTTGAACTGCGCGGTGATGACCGCCATCCCGGGCTTGGAGACGGAATACACATGCTCCAAGCCCTGAATTTGCGATATCACCTGCTCGGCCGGAGTCGCAACCAGGGTTTCGACGTCTTTGGCTGATGCGCCGGGGAACGGGATCAGCACATCGGCCATCGTTACATTGATTTGCGGCTCCTCTTCGCGGGGCGTGACCAGCACCGCGAACAAACCGAGCAGCAACGCTACCAACGCAATGAGCGGCGTCAGTTGCGAGTGCAAAAAAAACTTCGAAAGACGACCGGCGATACCCATTTTGACGTGCATTTATTTATCCTTGAGCTTCTTGATGCCAATCGCCTTCATTACGTACTTTTCATAGATCGGTTCGGACGTGCCATTTTTCATTTTCCGAATGAAATATTTTTCGAAGGCGATTTTGGCCAAATGCACCCATTTGCCTTTAGAAATCCAGTTGACGTTGCGCGGCGGGATCTGCGGCATCGCCACAAAGGCAATCCCGTTGTCGCCGAAGTCTGCCAGACAGATCGTGTTCCAGGTGGCTTTGGCTGTTGGTTCCCGACCCGCCAGCGCGGACTGGATGTTGTGCGCGGTTGCCGTCACCATCGATTCGATCATGTAGCCAGTCTTGGGAGTGCCGGTCGGCACCGGGGTTACCTCGACCGGCGGGATCGCAACGCACACGCCTACTGCGTAAATATTGGGATATTTTGGGTTGCGCTGATGCGTGTCGATCAAAATGAAGCCACGCGGATTGGTCAAGCCTTCGATGCCGAATACCGCATCAATGCCCTTGAATGCGGGCAACATCATCGAGTAGGAAAATGGCAATTCATGCTGTTTTTTGACTGTACCATTTTCGTCATATTCGTCCACCAGCATTTTGCCGTCTTCGACCCGGGTAACCTTGGCGTTGCAGATCCACTTGATGTGACGCTCCCGCATGGCTGATTCCATTAAGGTCTTCGAGTCGCCCACGCCACCCAGTCCAAGATGGCCGATATAGGGTTCTGAAGTGACAAACGTCATCGGAACCTGATCGCGGATTTTCCTTCGGCGTAGATCGGTTTCCATGACAAAAGCGTATTCGTAGGCCGGGCCAAAGCAGGATGCGCCCTGTACCGCGCCAACTACGATGGGGCCCGGTTGTTCTACAAATTTATTCCAGACCAAGCTGGACGCGGTAGCATGTTCAGCTTTGCATATCGACTGCGTGAAGCCGTCCGGTCCTAGTCCCTCGATCTCATCGAAGGCCAGTTTGGGGCCGGTGGCAATGACCAGATAGTCGTAATCCAGCATTGCGCCATCACCCAATTCGACCTGGTTTTTTTCAGGGTGTAGCCGTTTCGCACCGCGTCCGTCAAACGCGATGCCCTGGCGTTCCAGATATGTGGACACTTCGAATTCAACTTCTTCCGGTTTGCGCCAGTTGACGGCGAGCCATGGGTTGGATGGCACAAACTGGAAAGTGTTGGTATTCGATACGACCGTGATCCGGTCGCCAGAACCTAGTAGCGGCTTCATTTCGTAAGCCATCGGCATGCCACCCAAACCGGCACCTAAAATAACAATGTGAGCCATATTCTCCTCCAAATATTGAACGTTTCAGGGTTGTAAATTGCAGTTAAAAAACATGCTTATTATTTTTTTTTGGCGGTTGCGTCGGTACCTGAAATCAGGCCCGCCTTGATGGGGTCTTGGGCGATACGTTCGCCAGCCCGCAATCCGGCCAATACTTCGATAAACCCGTTGGCTGACGCTTCGCCAACGCGAATCTGGCGCAGTTGCGGTTGACTGCCGCCCAACACATAAACTGCAGTCACTTCGCTTCTGCGCAATACCGCCTGTTCCGGCACGACCAGCTTGCGCACCATGCCGGTGACAAAATAGGCGCGCGCAAACTGCCCGGGCAACAATCCGGCCACTTGACCCAGATCCAGCCGTAGCTTGGCGGTATGGGTACGGCTGTCTGCTAGTGGAATCAGCGTAATTTGCCTGGACGTGACCGATTGTTTCAGGGTAGGGAACTCGACTCGAGCCGGCATGTGCAGATTGATGGCGCGCAGATTCGATTGCGATAGCGTTGCAGTCACCCGCATCGCGGCAGGGTCGAATAGCGTCACCAGCGGCAAACCGGGCGTGGCCATGTCACCCACTTCAACTGATGTGGCGGCGACTATACCGGCATAGGGAGCGGCAATAACGGTGAATGTTTTGGCGGTGGAGGCTTGACCTGCACCAGCTTGCAGCGCAGCAACCCGGGCTTGCGCCACGTTGTAATCAGCCTGGGCCTGATCTAGCCCGGCTTGGCTAATGAACTTCTGGGCAAACAGTTTTTTGCTGCGCTCAAAGCTGCGCAGTGCATTGGTCAGGCTCGCCTGCGCTTCTACCACTTGACTCTGGCTACCCGACAGCACTTGCTCTGCGGCGCGCGGATCGATGCGCGCCAGAATCTGACCTGCCTTGACGCTGTCGCCGGCATTGACCCTGAACTCGACAATCTGGCCGGAGATTTGTGCTGCCACCGTCGATTGGCGCACCGCTTCGACCACACCCTCGGCGCTGATGGTCTCCGGGATGTCGTGATAGGCGACATTATAAGAAGCCGCAGTCTGCGCTGCAGCAACCGCGGGCCCGAATAACAGAACCGAACCCAGTAAATGCGTCGCTGCAACTGCGCCCAAATTCAGCGTTGCCGACGAAATGCGCTGATGCAGGGATTGCTTGCAGCGATTTTGCATCAATCTCTCCGCATTTTGCAGGTACGGATACCGAAAGGCAGATAAGCCGGACACCATCCGATAAAACCGGTCAGCAAGGGAACGAAGCCGATTAGCGCCCACCAGCGTGTGTTTTCACCCAGCACAAAGAATAAACTCAAAATAACCAGCCCAGCGATGATGCGAATACTGCGATCGATACCACCTACGTTGTGTTTCATTGCAGACTCCCGGTTGTTTTAAAAAATGACTTACGGAACAGCGATAATGTGCTGTGTTGCTTCGCTTCATATGTCTGATACTCCCATGTTATTTGTTAATAACATGTATTCACCGCATATAAACAGTGCGGTAAGTAAAAATACCTTGTCTAGTATATGAAATACACCATCACGACGAGCTATTTTTATCAGTCTGGCAGTACAGGCCGTACAGCGTGTTGAGCAAATTTAGCGCACGTCCTTCATCCAGTTTGTAAAAAATCTTTTTACCCTCGCGCCGCGTCGAAACAATGCCTTCGTTGCGCAAGACGCTTAATTGCTGCGATAACGTTGGCTGGCGAATACCGAGCAATCCCTCAAGGTCGCTCACGCATGCTTCGCCCTGTGTGAGTTGACACAACAGCAGCAAGCGATCCTCGTTTGCCAACACCCGCAGCATCGTCGTCGCTTGTCCGGCGGCTTCACGCATTTGCGCAATGTCTAAAGTTGTTGTTTCCATGAATTTCTTTAATTTGATTACCAAATTCAGCATACTATATTTTAAGACATATTATAAGAAAACAATATATTAATTTATATATTTTATATCGTATATCGTTACGGCCATTCATAATGGGAACGCATAACCCACGAAAATATGAAAAGCACGAAAACGTTTCATGGCACAGTTCTTTCAACGGTTGTTTGTATCAGATGAAAACATGCTTTTATTACATTTTTCCGCGCATTTTAGATAGATTCTTTGGAGGGAAATAGTGAAATACGCATCCCTCAGTGTGAGGTCAATTGCTTTGGCAAGGTGCCTGGTGGTGATGCCAGCGAGGCTATTGAGCATTGCCAGCATGAATAGAATCTGGACAATATCGACCTGGCGTATTTCGGCGACACCTGAATTTGGGTGTTGTATATGTGGGCATTTTATTTTTAAAAGAGTAACTGATTACTATCTTTTTGGTGTGGCGAGTAACATTCAAGTGGTTTCAACTGTTGTAAATGACACTGGTAAACGGCGCTGGGAATGCAAGTTAGGGCGTCAATGATCTAACAAAGGAAAAGCAAAATGACTGAAACAGTAAGCATTACCATCACGCAAAAAGAAAATTATCAATTCCTGGTGGACTTCGGCGATGCGGTTCCGAATTTGCTAGTGGATGAACCTGTCCCGATGGGCGACGGGAAAGGCCCGGCGCCAGCGCACATCTTATTGACTGCAGCTGCCAATTGTCTGTCGGCGAGCTTGCTATTTTCACTGAAAAAATACGGGCAGGATGCGGGTGGCATCACGACCAGAGCGACTTGTACTATCGACCGCAACCCCAACAACCGACTGCGCGTGTTGCATATAGACGTCATGATTCAGTTCGCCCAGGATGGCGCAAATATTAAGCATCTTGACCGCGTGCTGGGACAGTTTGAGGAATTTTGTACAGTTTCCCAAAGCATTCAGGCAGGAATCCCGATCAAGGTAAGCGTGACGGATGGAAGAGGTGTTTGCTTGAAGTAACTTTAGTGACGCGAGCTATATTTTCTGGCGTAGGTTAGATGTGTTTTTAACTGAAATAAGTAGGTGGTCGAAATGGCAATGTTAGGGCAAGAAAGTAGATAATTTCTGAGCAATTTTATTGATAATAATTCTTTTATATCAATATCTTGTGAGAAATTATAATTCTATCTATGCGCTTTTTCTTTGAGTGTATGTTGCACATGTTTTAATTGATAAATGGGATTTTCATATTGATATGGATCATTTTTTTTATCGCTACTAAAGTTGATAATGCGTAGGGTGGTATTCAGGAAGGAAGTAGTAAGTTCAGCCCGAAGTTCAACTAATTTAATAGCAAGCACAAAGGAAAAGCGCAGATGGATAACGTTGAGAAGAAGTTGGTGGTTGAAGATGCACCTAAGCTTGGGAATCGGCGCAGTTTTCTGGGCCGCAGTGCGCTGCTAGGGTTGGCTGGCGCTGGCGTGTCGCTTGGTTTGAGCGGCTGTAAGGAAGAGGTTACTGCGGCGAAACCGGTGAGCGTCGTCAAACCCGTTTTCGGTGGAGGCATCGAAATAGCCCCTGGACAACTGGATGAATACTACTCATTTACCAGTTCAGGACATGGCGGAGACATGCGGATCTTGGGCCTTCCTTCCGGTCGCACCTTGAAGCGGATTCCGGTATTTAATATCGATTGCATGGTGGGCTGGGGTATCACCAATGAATCGAAGGCGATCATGGGTACCAAGGCTGATGGCAGCCTGAAGTACACCACTGGCGATACCCATCACGTACACGGCAGCTACAAGGATGGCACCTACGATGGTCGCTGGCTGTTTACGAATGACAAGATTCATTCGCGTCTGGCGCGCATCCGCATGGATACGATGGAGTGCGACAAAATTACCCAGTTGCCTAATGTAATGGGTTTCCACGGCACTTTCCCCGACAAGCGCGACCCGGTTGATGAAAAAATCAATTACACAACGCGCGTATTCTGCGGTGCCGAGTTTCATACTCCGCTGCCTAACGATGGGCGCGATCTGGACGATCCAAGTAAATGGGGTTGCCTGTTTTCTTGTGTAGATGCCGCTACCATGGAAGTGCGTTGGCAATGCCGTATCGATGGCAATATGGATCTGGTGGCTACTTCCTACGACGGTAAGCTTGCCGCTTCGAATCAGTACAACACAGAAAATGGCGCAACCTTGGCCGAGATGATGTCGGCTGAACGTGACGCCTGCGTATTTTTCAATGTGGCGCGCATCGAACAGATGGTCAAGGATGGCAAGTTCACCACTATCGGCGCATCCAAGGTGCCAGTGGTGGATGGCCGCAAGGCTGCCAATCCAGACCCGAAGACCTCGCTAACCTGTTATGTCCCGGTTGGGAAAAATCCGCACGGCGTCAATGCCAGTCCAGATGGCAAGTACTTCGTTTGTTCGGGCAAGCTATCGCCAACGGCCACGGTCATTGATCTATCTCTAGTGCATAAATGGTTCAATGGCGAGCTGAAAACTGAGCGCGATGCTGTTGTAGCGGAACCAGAGATCGGCCTGGGCCCATTGCATACCGCCTTCGATAACAAAGGCAATGCATATACCTCGCTATTTCTGGACAGTCAGTGCGTAAAGTGGAATGTTGACAAAGCGATTGCCCAGTTCAAAGGGGATAAATCGGTAAAGCCGGTGATTGAAAAGATAGACGTACATTACCAGCCCGGTCATAACTATTCATCGATGGGTGAAACCAAGGAATGCGATGGAAAATACCTGAATTCAGGCAATAAATTTTCCAAGGATCGTTTCCTGCCGGTTGGACCCTTGCATCCTGAAACAGAGCAACTGTTCGACATCAGCGGAGAGAAAATGAAGCACCTCGCCGATCATTCGGCGTATTCGGAGCCGCATGACGGCATCATCGTGCGACGCGACCTTGTCAAGACGCGCCAGATCTACAACCTCGACGATTTTCCAAATGCAGTCAAACCGGAGAACGCGGGGGTTGAACGCAAGGGCAACAAGGTTCATGTGCGTCTGATGTCGCAGGCGCCGAACTACAGCATGCCAATCATCAAGGTCAAGAAAGGCGACGAAGTTACGCTCACCCTGACCAACCATGACAAGGTAGAGGATTTGACCCATGGTTGCGCGATTCCGACCTACAACATCTGCTTTATTGTGAACCCGCAGGAAACTAAATCAGTCACTTTTAAGGCAGACCATGTTGGCGCTTACTGGGTTTACTGCACCCATTTTTGCCATGCATTGCATCTCGAAATGCGCAGTCGACTTTTGGTGGAAGCGTAAAGTTGGAACAAGTTCCGCGCGCGAGTAGGCGCGCGGAACTTGTTGGTTGTACTTGGGTTGTTATCGCACCTTACCCTTGTTTCATGTTGTCATGTTGAGTGAAAATACGACTATACCGCCTAAGATTTTGTTTCAGAAATAATCCCAGCCCCCTCAAATCCATCCCGGTCTAATTGACCGCCACCTGAAATAATGTCGATTCATGTCAAATCGTGCTTTAGGTAGATTCATTTACACTATGGAGTATGCAATAAAATACTATATTGTCCGCAAGATTTTATTAAAAAATTAAAAATACTCCATACTTTATGTTAATGACGTATGCTAATAAGTGTGCTCATCACTCAATATATAAGAGCTCGGTAGGTTTTATGAAACACATTTTTGATCGTAGCTATTTGCTACACATTATCTTGGCTTTGTTGTTAGGATTTGCCGGCTTGCTGCTCGCGGCGCACGCACGTGCCACTGTATATGATGCCGAGTTACCGGAGGAACTCATGACCGGGCCGGATCTTTGTGCCTATGCAGCATGCCGGGACGTGATGCCATTGGCCACACAATTCTCCAAGCGTAAAGGGCGGCCCAGTTACGTAGAGGCTTACGTGGAGAATGCGGGCGACAAGGACAGCAAGGGCGAACATAAGCAGCTGGTTGGTTATGTGTTTTTGTCGACAGATGTGGTGGATATTCCTGCCTACTCTGGCAAACCGGTTGTTACCCTGATTGGCATGGATACTAAGGGAATCATTACCGGTGTGCGGGTACTGAAACATTCGGAGCCGATCTTGCTTGCAGGTATTCCCGAGTCCGAACTTCTCAAATTTATTCATCAATATGTCGGTAAATCGGCCGACTCCAAGCTGGTAATTGGCCAGGGCCGCGATGACAATGGTGCGCAGAGTCTGGACGCAATCAGTGGCGCGACTGTTACCGCAATTGCCGAAAATCAAGTGATTTCCCGTAGTGCGTATGCAATTGGTCGGCAGGTAGGTCTTATCAAGAGCATACCCAGGCCGCCGGCTCGATTTACCGCATCTAATGCCAAATTGAACTGGGGCGATTTACTAAAAGAAGGTAGTGTCCAGCACATGTTGGTGTCGGCCAAGGATGTTGGCACGGCTGACTTGGGTCAACCCTATATGGATCTGTATTTCGGTTACCTGAATGTGCCGGCTATTGGTAACAGCCTGCTCGGGGAACATGCCTATCGGCGTCTGATGGATGATTTGAAGCCAGACGAGCACGCCATTTTTATTATTGCCAATGGCGAAAGCTCATTCAAAGGGTCTGGATATGTGCGCGGTGGGATTTATGACCGAATCCAGGTACGCCAGGACCCGGAGACTTTTACCTTTCGCGATACCGATTACCTGAATCTTTACCATCTGCAGCCTGCCGATGTGCCGGGGTACAAGGAGTCCGGTATTTTTATTATCCGCTCTGCCAACTTTAATCCTGCTTGGCCGTGGCAGTTGACATTTTTGGCCAACAAGACCGACGCCCAAAGCGGTAGCAAAACATTCATCCATTTTGATCAGGAACTGTGGCTGCCGGCACAATATCTGGAGGGTGGTCGTCCCAAGCTCGAACGTCCACAGGCTGTATGGAAGGCAATTTGGCTGGGCCGGAAACTGGAGCTTGTGTTGTTCGTGCTGATTCTGGGATTTACGGCGCTGATGTATTCGCAACGCGACAAGCTGACACGTATTTCCAGCCGCAAGCATAAACCGTGGATTTCCAGGCCGCGTCATATGCTGTGGATCGCCAGTGTTGTTTTCCTAGGATTTTATCTGAAGGCCCAGCCCAGCATCACGCAGGTGCTGACCTGGTTCCATTCGCTGATTCACCAGTGGAAGTGGGAATTGTTCCTGTCAGACCCGTTTATTTTCATCTTCTGGTGGTTCATCATCATTACCGTGCTGCTATGGGGCCGTGGCGTGTTTTGTGGATGGTTATGCCCGTTTGGCGCGCTACAACAACTGGCATTCAGTGCCGGCAAGATGCTGGGCCTGAAAAAATTCCAGCAACTGTTGCCCAAGCGGTTGCATGACAAACTCAAATGGATCAAGTACGGCGTCTTTTTCGTTCTGCTGGGAGTGTCATTCTATTCGATGGAGACGGCGGAGCTTCTGGCTGAAATCGAACCGTTCAAGACTACATTTTTAGTTGGCGTATGGAACCGTACCTGGCCTTTTTGGCTATTTATTGGTGGCATTCTTGGCTTGTCTTTCCTGAGCGAGCGGCCGTATTGCAAATACATTTGTCCGCTTGGCGCTGGTCTGGCGATCCCCAGCAAATTGCGTCAGTTCGGCTTGAAGCGCAAGACGGAATGCCAAACCTGCCATGCCTGCGCTACCGGTTGCGGTTCTCACGCGATTGACGCAGCCGGCAAAATCGATCAAACCGAATGTATGCAATGTCTCGACTGCATGGTGTTGTATTACGACGATCATGCGTGTCCACCACTGGCGAAGGAGCGCAAAACGCGCGAGACGCTGCATTTGCCGCTGACAGCTATCGATGCCAAGGGTTACTTTATTCCTCTCGATAGTGTGCGTCGCAATCTGTCTGAAAAAACCGCACAAATGGTAGCCAAGAACCCGTGATCCGACCAATAACAGGCAGTTCGCTAAAACTGCTGTGTAGAGTCGCAATTCTGGCAACCTGGCTTGGCCTAATTGGCAGTAATGCCTGGGGCGCTGTGCTCCAGGTGCAGGCAGGTCATTCGATCGCTGCGGCGATTATTGCAGCCAAATCAGGTGACACCGTGCAAGTGGCGCACGGCAATTACAGTGAACATTTGGTGATCGATAAACCGCTTACCTTGCAAGGCATCGGACGACCGACCATTAGCGCAGGAAATACCGGCGATGTGATCCGCGTGCGTGCCTCGGACGTGACAATCAAAGGTTTCATTGTGCGCGATAGTGGCGCTGACCTGACTGCGCAGAACGCCGGCATCTACATCCAGCCCGGTTCAGACCGTGCCACGGTGCAGGATTGCGATTTGGTTTATAACCTGTTCGGCATCTGGCTGGAAAACTCAAAAGATTCGAAAATTGTTCGCAATATAATTACCGGAAAACGCGATTTGCAGTCGTCAGCGCGGGGCAACGGCGTCCAGGTATACAACACCACCGGAGCCAAAATCATCGACAACAACATCAGTTACAGTCGTGACGGTCTCTACGTGGATGTATCCAAGAATGCACTGTTTCGCGGTAATAAAATTCATCACCTGCGCTATGGCACTCACTTCATGACGACCGACGATAGCCTTTGGGAGAATAACGAGTCTTATCTTAACCGCGGCGGCCTGGCGCTGATGGAAGTGCGTCGGCTGACGGTGCGTAACAATATTGCATGGGGTAATGCCGATCACGGCATTATGCTGCGCACGATTCAGGATTCTGTGATTGAAAATAACATTGTTGCAGGTAATGGGCGCGGCTTTTTTATCTATGACGCCGAGTACAACACGCTGAAAAATAACCTGGTAATCAGTAACCGGATCGGCGTGCATTTGGCGGCCGGTTCCTACAACAATAAGATTGATGGCAATGACTTCATCGACAATCAGTCTCAGATTAAGTACGTTGCCGCGCGCGATGTCGAATGGGGCCTCACACAGGGTAACTACTGGAGCAATTACAGCGGCTGGGATCAAAATGGCGATGGCATAGGTGATGTTGCCTATGAAGCCAACGATGTAGTAGACCGGCTCAATTGGCAATATCCATTGATCAAACTACTGTTGTCGAGCCCGTCGATGCAGACATTGCGTTTTGTGGCCCGACAGTTCCCGGTGTTACGCGCTCCCAGCGTCGTGGACAAGCATCCGCGCATGCGCCCTTTGAATCAGGATTGGAGACGGTGGAGTGACAAACAACCCCCTGCAGCTGAATAACGTTACCAAACATTTTGGCGATGTACATGCTGTCAACGGCATTAGCCTGTCGGTTGCGAAAGGCGAAATGTTCGGTCTGATCGGCCACAATGGCGCCGGCAAGAGCACACTTTTCAAACTGATGTTGGGACTGATTCCAGCTACCAGTGGTGAAATCAGGATTCACGATGGATTGATCAGCGGCCGCGATTTTCGGCAGATGCGACGCCGTATCGGCTACTTGCCCGAAAGTTTCGTTACCTACGACAATCTGACCGGGCTGGAAGTGTTGCGCCTGTTCGCCGATTTGAAGCAGGTGCCGCGCAATACTTGCGATGCAATCCTGGCGCGTGTTGGGCTGGCAGATGCAGCCGGGCGGCGGGTACGCGGTTATTCCAAAGGCATGCGGCAGCGGCTGGGTTTTGCGCAAGTGCTGTTGGGCAAGCCTGATCTGATTTTTCTCGATGAGCCGACCAATGGGCTTGACCCGGAAGGGATTCACGAGTTTTACCGTATTCTGCGCGATGTGCAGTCAGAAGGAGCAACCATTATCATTACCTCGCACATACTGGCGGAGATTCAGGACCGCGTCGATCGCCTGGTGATTTTGAACTCCGGTCAAATCGTCGCACAGGGAACGCTCACGCAATTGCGTTCCCACATGGTGCTGCCTTCTGTCATCGAGGTCACGTTGCGTGCCGGGCACGAGACGCACATGCGCACCGCACTTGGTGCGTTGTCTGAGCTGGCAGGATTGGAGTGGCAGCTCGATAACGATTGCGTGCGAATTTCCTGCCCGGCGACAAGCAAGGTAAGCGTACTCGCCAAGATCATGGTGTTGTCCGATGCAGTGCGCAATATCGTTGTGCATGAACCTTCGCTGGAAGACCTTTTTCTCGGTTATGGAGAGCGCCATGTCCAAGCGCATTGAGTGGGCTCAGGTGCGCGTCATTGCCACCAAGGAGTTTCGGGATCGACTGCGCAATTTGTGGGTGGTAGCGGTGGCCGTGATATTCGCCCTGTTTGCGCTCGCAATTGCCTACCTCGGTTCAGCCCAACTGGGTTCAGTCGGCTTTCGCGGCATTGATGTCACGATTGCCAGCCTGGTCAGCCTGGTCATTTACCTGGTGCCGTTGATTGCATTGATTATGGGTTACGACACCATCGTCGGCGAGAAAGAACGCGGTTCACTGGAGTTGCTGTTGTCGATGCCAATTACCCGTTTTGAAATTTTACTGGGAAAATACCTGGGATTGTCAGCCGCGCTGGCCAGCGCCACTGTGATCGGATTCGGCGCCGGTTTGCTGCCACTGGCTTCGCAACTAGGGGCGAATGACCTGTATCACTACACCGGCTTCGTATTAAGCGCGATTCTGATGGGCATGGCTTTTTTGAGCTTGTCGTTATTGGTGTCGGTAATTGCCCAGGATCGGATGCGTGCCAGTGGCGCGGCAATTATGCTGTGGTTCTTTTTTGTGTTGATCTTTGATCTGCTGCTAATGGGTGCATTGGTTGTAAGTCAGGGAAAACTGGATAGTACAATTTTTGCCGGATTACTGATGCTCAATCCTGCCGATGTTTTCCGCCTGCTGAATATCTTCAGTTCCGATCAAGTGCAGAGCATGTATGGCCTGGCAACCGTGATGCCGGAAAGTCTTACCAATCCTGCAATATTGGTCAGCATCATGCTGGGCTGGATCGTGGTGCCGTTCGCATTTACACATTGGAGATTCAAATGAGATCCAAAATAATCGGCTCGCAAAGATTTGTCCCAGCACGGCGCAAATTGATTGGCAGTTTGGCGCTATGCATATTGCTGCCTGCCTGCACTCAGGCTAGACCCAAAGTGGCAGCGCTGGAGCCGACCAGCGAGACCGCCTGTGAACTCGACGGCATGATACTCAAGGATTATCCGGGACCTAAAGCGCAAATTCATTACGTGCAAGGCGAGCCCGAATTTTTCTGCGATCTGATGGAGTTGTTCTCAATGTTGCTGATGCCTGAACAAAAACGTCCGGTCACCGCCGTGTTTGTGCAGGATATGGGCAAGACCGCATGGGAGCACCCCGATGGAAACTGGATCGATGCCAAGAGCGCCTTGTATGTGGCAGGAAGCAAAAAACTGGGTTCGATGGGGCCTACTTTCGGATCGTTTTCCAGCATGGCGGACGCCGAGGCTTTCGCCAAAAAAGAGGGTGGCAAGATACTGCGCTTCGAGCAGATTACACAGGATATGCTCAATCGGAGTGGCGATGCCGCACACGATACAACGATGTCGCATTGAGGATAAGTGATGCAACAAGACGCCTTGATGGACTCCGTGAATGTAGAAGCGCTGCAGGCACTGTATGCAAAAACAGCCTATATGCTGCGCGAATCGCGCAAGGAAATTTTGCGGCAATATGTTGTTGACGGTGAAGTGGACTTACTGGAAAAAATCAAGAATGGTGAGATCAGCGAGCATCCTGCTTACGAGGATTATCTGAGTGCCTTGATTCTCGATCAAACCCGCATGCAGGCACGCGCAGAGATGATGGAACAGTTTGGTGATCCGTCTGCCGAGACTATAGCGCCTGCGGTATGTCTGCATCTGGTATTCAAGGAAATGCTTGAGGAACACTACACAGAACGCATGGTCGAACCAGTGCGCCTGGCGCAGGATGCCATGACGCTTTCCTTTGATACCGGCTTGATGATGGAGGTGCGTTATTTCAGCGGCGCGGAATATTCCATCAAGTGGAGCTGGGGCGAAGTAGAGCTACGCATGGATACGGCTCCCATGCATGTGGCTTGCACCACGTTTGCGCTGCATGTGCATGATGAAAACAGTGGTGTAAGGGCTGGCCCAATGGTTGGCCCTAGTCTGGATAGTTGGCACAGCTTTTCCGGGCTATTGGAGATTTTGTTGCTTGACCCACTGCTGGAGCGTATTGAATCTTTGTAGCCCGGATCAGTACGCTGCCAGAGATACATTGGTATGATTAAACGCGTGGTGCAGCGTATTGCATTGCATCGGAAAATTTTTAATTAATATTGGAAAATAGACACATGAAAACACTTAAATTCTTGCCACTCGCGATTGCTCTTGTCATAGCGGGCTGCGGAGAAAAAACACCGCCAGCTGCGCAGACGACGCCAGCGGCACCGGCGCCAGCGGTGGCAACTGCTCCTGCCGCTCCTGCACCTGTTGCACCCACTGAACCTGCAGCACCTGCCGTTTCTGCTTCGCCAGCTCCTGTTGCGAGTGCAGCAACAGCCGGTGACTTAGTCAAGGGTGAACAGATTTATGCCGCCACTTGTGTCGCCTGTCATGGAGCCGGAGTATTAGGCGCGCCGAAATTTGGCGACAAGGCATTGTGGGGACCTCGCATTGCACAGGGAATTGATACGCTGCACACCAATGCAATCAATGGCATTAGAATGATGCCGCCTAAAGGTGGCAATGCGGCCCTGAAGGATGAAGATGTTAAGGCTGCAGTCGATTACATGGTCAGCAAGGCCAGCTGATGATTCAAGGACTCGAACTACTGCCCGAAATAGATGCACCGTTCGTGTCCTTGCAAGATTAGCCTCGCACTGATGTCAGCGTATTATTTTGTAAAACCCCCTGAAATCAGGCGTTATGATCAAGCGTAATTTTTACCACTATCTGTTCAGTACATTGTTATTGGTGCTACTGAGTGGCTGTACCAACAAAACTGTTGAAACGACTTACAGTACTCAGGGCAATGTGTTTGGTACGTTGGTGAAGATAAGTATTTACGGTGAATCGGAAGTACGCGCGAACCTGCTTGGTGCGCAAGTATTGCGTGAATTCGACAGGCTGCACCATAAATTCCACGCCTGGCAGCCCAGTGCGTTAACAGCGCTCAATGACAGCATCGCCCGTGGTGAACCCTATCAATCTGACGCTGAAATGGTGGGCATGCTGAAGGCGGCAACCCGCCTGGCAGAAAATTCGGACAATCTGTTTAACCCTGCCATCGGCGGCTTGATTCGACTGTGGGGATTTCAGAGCAGTGATATCACGCCGCATGGGCCGTCACCCGCCGAAATTAAACAATGGGTCGATGCCAATCCGCGCATGACCGATCTAAGTTATAACGGCACCATTATATCCAGCCGCAATAAAGCCGTAATGCTGGATTTGGGAGGGTATGCCAAAGGATATGCACTTGATCAGGCAGCCAAAATTCTGCACGCCGAGCACGTCAAGGCGGCACTCATCAATATAGGCGGCAACCTCCTGGCAATAGGACAACCCGGAGCGCATCCCTGGAAAGTCGGTATTCAAAATCCGCGCGGCGAGGGCACGGTTGCGGTCGTGGAGTTGCATGACAATGAAGCGATAGGCACTAGTGGCGATTATCAGCGTTATTTCATGAAGGATGGCAAGCGTCGTCCCCACATCATTGACCCGAGAACAGGAGAAACCACTGATCTGGTAGCCTCGGTCACGATCATCACGTCTGGCGGCACTGATGCAGGTACTCGCTCTGACGGAAACTCCAAACCGTTATTTATTGCCGGTCCACTGCATTGGAAAGCGTTCGCAGAGCACCTGGGGCTGGAAGAAGTTTTGTTGATTGACACCAACAAAAATGTGGAAATGACGCCAGCCATGCGCAAGCGTGTTATGCCATAAAATTACGGCACCAAATTTTTCGCATCTATTGCTTAAACCGACAGTCATTTGGAGCACATGCATGCCGGACTATCTTCGGCATCATATTCAGAAAAAACTCCATTGAAAACTTGTCGGTGGTGGGCTGTGCGATTATTTTTTTACACAAAATCAGAATCTAAATTAGATGGGCCGAATTTGTAACTTTCATGACATACATGGTTGTGTATTATTTTTTATCGCATTAATTACATGCGGTAATTGTAGATTTTTGTAAAAAATAACGGGAGTATATTAAATTCACATACAATTGCGCAAGATTTGACGATTTTCACAAACTCCGAGGAAACGCTGGGAGATGCTGAAGTCGTGTTTTTATTCGAGAATGCTTTATGTTAAAATCCGCAACTGGCTGGAATCCCAGCTACCAATCCTAACCCGTTATTTTTATTGGAGTTTTTACAGATGGCAATCGAACGCACCCTGTCAATTATCAAGCCTGACGCAGTTGCAAAAAATGTTATCGGTCAAATTTATTCGCGTTTCGAAAGCGCTGGACTAAAAATTATTGCTGCCCGCATGATGCAATTGTCGCGCGCAGAAGCGGAAGGTTTTTACGCAGTGCATCGCGAGCGTCCTTTTTTCAATGCTTTAGTTGATTTCATGATTTCCGGCCCTGTCATCGTTCAGGCCCTGGAAGGTGAAAACGCCATCCTGACGCATCGCGACTTGATGGGTGCAACCGACCCTAAAAAAGCTGAAAAAGGCACGATCCGAGCAGATTTCGCAGATTCTATTGACGCAAATGCAGTGCATGGTTCTGATGCAGCTGAAACCGCAGCTGTGGAAATAGCTTATTACTTTCCCGCACTGAATGTGTATTCGCGTTAATTGATGTGATTTTTCGCGTGGGGTTTATTCACGCGAGAATAACTGGATGGAATGATGTTATGACGCAACTCACCAATTTGCTGGACTTGGATCCTGCGCAACTTATCGCTTATTGCGGTGAGTTGGGTGAGAAGCCGTTTCGCGCCAAGCAATTGCAGCGTTGGATTCATCAATTCGGCGTTGGTAATTTTGATGCGATGACCGATTTGGCGAAATCGTTGCGGGATAAATTATCTACGCGTGCGATGGTTGCTGCGCCAGCAATAATTAGCGATCACACTTCCGTTGATGGAACGCGAAAGTGGTTGATGGATGTGGGACAAGGCAATGCAGTCGAGACCGTATTCATCCCGGAAGAAAATCGCGGCACTTTGTGCATTTCGACGCAAGCAGGTTGCGCAGTCAATTGTCGCTTTTGTTCCACCGGGAAACAGGGTTTCAGTCGTAATCTTACGGTCGGCGAAATAATCGGGCAATTGTGGATGGCAGAGTTTGAATTGCGGCGCACCAAAGGTATTGAGCCCGGCCCGAAGGGCGAGCGTCAGATCACAAATGTCGTAATGATGGGGATGGGCGAGCCGCTATTAAATTATGGGCCGACAGTGACAGCGTTAAAGTTAATGCTGGACGATAACGGATATGGCTTGTCACGTCGACGTGTGACATTGTCAACATCTGGCGTAGTGCCGATGATTGATCGTCTTGCGCAGGATTGTCCGGTTGCTTTGGCTGTTTCTTTGCATGCTTCAAACGATGCCTTGCGGGATGGCCTTGTGCCATTAAATAAAAAATACCCATTGCGCGAGTTGATGGCTGCATGTCGGCGCTATCTTGAGTATGCGCCACGTGATTTTGTCACTTTTGAGTATTGCATGCTCGATGGCGTGAATGACTCCGATGCGCATGCACGGGAACTGGTTGCCTTAGTGCAAAATGAGGTGGGGCCGGTATCTTGCAAATTCAATTTGATACCGTTTAATCCTTTTCCAGAATCTGGATTGATTCGCTCAAAGAACCCACGGATTAAGGCGTTTGCGCAAATCTTGATGGATGCAGGTCTCGTAACAACCATTCGCAAAACTCGGGGTGATGATATTGATGCCGCCTGTGGCCAACTGGCTGGTGAGGTGCAGGATCGTACCCGCGTCAATGAGCGGATGGAGAATATTGCGCAATACCAGCAAAAATTTGGTAAGAATTTTGGCCGTTTAGTGGAGATTATTCAGTGAACATAGCTTGGCATGGCTTGTTTCGAGTTTTTTTTCTGTTAATCGTCCTGTCTTTTTTCGGTTGTGCATCAAGCCAATCTGCTGGATCGTTGGCAGAGTTACCCACTAGCTCGGATCAAACCAGTAATCAGAAAAGAGCTAATATCAGATTGCAATTGGCTGTTGGCTATTATCAACAACACCAGTTGGAAGTCGCGCTGGATGAGGTCAAGCAGGCGCTGGTAGCGGACCCCGATTTTGCTGACGCATACAGCATGCGTGCATTGATCTATATGGAAATGGATCAAATGCCTCTTGCTGAAGAAAATTTTTTGAGGGCAATTAAACTTGCGCCTAATAGTCCTGACTTAAGTAATAACTATGGTTGGTTTTTGTGTCAAAGCGGGCGCGAGAATCAGTCGATCTCTTATTTTGAAGCTGCGCTCAAGAGTCGTTCTTATCAATCTCCCGCAAAAGCTTTGCATAACGCAGGAGTGTGCAGTCTTAAATTAAATGAGCAAAATGCCGCGGAGAAGTATTTCCTGCAGGCATTCAAAATTGAACCAGATAATCTCAGTGTCACGGTTAATTTGGCAAGTATTTACTTTAATCACGGAGATTATGAGCGTTCCCGTTTTTACATTTCACGTGCTATTAAAGCCGACATGCTGACAACTGAAGTTTTATGGCTGGCGATAAAAGTTGAACATAAATTAGGAGATCGTGCCGCTGAAAGCAGCCTAGCGACACAATTGCGTCGCCGCTATGTTGACTCACCTGAATATGCTGCATATAAACGCGGGGCATATGATGAGTGAGCAATTTAAAAACATTATTGAAGAGTCGCCTCAGAACGAGTTGCAGAAGACTTGCATTGATTCACCCGGAGCTTGTTTGTCAGGTAGACGTCAAGATTTAGGTTGGTCTATACAGCAAGTTTCTGATCAAATTAAACTTTCACCACGTCAAATTCTTGCTATTGAAAGTGATGATTACGCAGCATTGCCGTCGATGGTTGTTATGCGTGGGTTTATTCGTACCTATGCAAAATGCTTAAAAATGGATGTGACTCCGCTATTGGCAATGATCAAGTTAGAGGATGTCCCAAAATTAGATGCGCCGCTATTACGTCGGGCGATTCCTATGAATTTTTCTGAGAGTCGATTTCCTTTGATGGGAAAAAGAAATGGCATCTTGTCCAAATGGAGCGTTGGCATTGTTTTTTTGATACTGCTACTTATGTCAGCATTGTTAGCCCAAAAAATGGAATGGTTGCCAGACTTGTCTAAAATGATGGTTGCTTCGCCAGTTAATCGAGATGTTTTGATGCCATGGAAGATTTCAATCCTTCCAAAGAATGATGTGAAGGCGCTTTCTCCGCAAGTGAGCAAAGCTGACTCGGCGATTACCCCTGTTTTGACAACAGTACCGATTACAGCGGTTAAAGAGGAAGCCGATGTTCCTGTTATCGCAGACCCGGCAGCACTTATAGCTGCCGGGGAAAAAAATCAATTAGTACTGCAAGCCCATGAAGACTCCTGGATTGAGATCAAAAGAGCCGATAAGAGTACTGCAGTCTCCCGAATTCTGAAGACAGGTGAAGTCGAAAAATTTGAAATAAGCGAACCGGTTTTATTGACCATCGGTAACGTTGCCGGAGTGGACGTCACTTTGCGTGGTGCGGTATTAAACGCCAAGACAGGCGTCAATGGCAATGTTGCCAGGATTAATTTAAAATAATCAGTCATGGTTAAAAATACGCCCATAGCATCAGGCCCCGCTTCCCGACGTAACACTAGGACGACTGTCATCCGTTATGGGATGCGTGAAATTTTTGTCGGTGGAGGACACCCTGTAGTGGTTCAGTCAATGACTAACACTGACACCATAGATGTAATCGGCACGGCAATTCAGATCAAGGATTTAGCCCGTACCGGTTCTGAGTTAGTGCGCATCACTGTTAATAATTCAGAAGCTGCTGCTGCTGTACCGGCAATTCGCGAGCAGTTGGATAAGATGGGTATTGACGTGCCATTGGTGGGGGATTTCCACTATAACGGTCATACGCTGTTAAACGATTATCCAGATTGCGCGCGGGCGCTTTCAAAATATCGCATCAACCCTGGAAACGTAGGGCAGGGTGCCAAGCGAGATACACAGTTTGCGCAAATGATTGAGGCCGCCTGCAAATATGACAAGCCGGTGCGTATCGGCGTCAATTGGGGAAGCCTGGACCAGTCATTGTTGGCGCGGATCATGGATGAGAATGCTAAAAAATCAGAGCCTTGGTCTGCCAGTGGTGTCATGTATGAAGCTTTGGTTACTTCTGCCATTGATAACGCGCAACGGGCAGAAACGCTGGGGTTGCCAGGTAATCAGATTATCTTGTCGTGTAAAGTTTCGGGTGTGCAGGATCTGATTGCAGTCTATCGTGAGCTTGCCCGCCGTTGCGACTATCCGCTTCATTTGGGCCTTACTGAAGCGGGTATGGGGAGTAAGGGCATTGTCGCCTCTACTGCAGCGCTTTCTGTATTACTACAAGAGGGAATAGGCGACACTATTCGTATCTCTCTCACACCGGAACCAGGTGGAGACCGCACCAAAGAAGTAATCGTGGCACAGGAAATTTTGCAGACAATGGGGATGCGAAAATTTACTCCGATGGTGATCGCATGTCCAGGGTGCGGACGTACAACTTCGACGGTCTTCCAGAATTTGGCTGATGGAATCCAAACGTATTTGCGCAATCAGATGCCGGTATGGAAGAAAGAATATCCTGGTGTTGAGGGCATGAATGTCGCTGTTATGGGATGTATCGTAAACGGCCCTGGTGAGTCCAAGCATGCAAATATAGGTATTAGCCTGCCGGGAACTGGAGAATCATCCGCTGCCCCTGTTTTTGTAGATGGCGAAAAGAGTGTGACTCTGCGTGGTGATCACATTGCCGAAGAATTTCAGGCGATCGTACTGGATTATGTCAAAACACACTATGGCAACACTACTATTGCTGTTTAAATATGATTATTCGAGCGGCTGTCCACCATTAATAAATGTGTAAATAGAATGTCTGAAAATAAAAAAATTGAAAAAATCGTTGGCGTGAAAGGCATGAATGACATCCTTCCGATTGACGCCCCGCTCTGGGAATTGTTTGAAAATACTGTGCAGTCGGTATTGAAGAGTTATGGCTTTCAACAGATTCGCACACCAATCGTTGAGCCTACCGCTTTGTTTTCTCGCGGATTGGGAGATGTCACTGATATAGTCGAGAAAGAAATGTATTCTTTTACTGACTCGATGAATGGTGACCAACTAACGCTACGTCCTGAATGTACTGCAAGCGTGGTTCGCGCAGCGTTGCAGCATAACCTGACATACGATGGCCCGAAACGCTTGTGGTATGCAGGTCCGATGTTTCGTCACGAAAGGCCGCAACGTGGACGCTATCGCCAGTTTCACCAGATTGGCGCAGAAGCTCTCGGGTTTGTTGGCCCCGACATCGATGCAGAACTCATCATGTTGTGCCAGCGCCTTTGGGACGACCTTGGGTTACAAGGTATAAGGCTGGAATTGAACTCAATCGGAGATGCAGACGAACGCAATAAACATCGGGTCGACCTTGTAACGTATTTCGAAAAAAATGCGGATTTGCTTGATACTGATGCGCAAAAACGTTTGTATTCAAACCCCTTAAGGATACTCGATACAAAGAATTCTGCGATGCAAGCATTGGTGAATGGAGCACCCAAATTACTGGATTATTTAGGCGATGCCTCGCGCGCTCATTTCGATGGTGTGCAAAAGATACTCCGCCATAACAGTATTCCGTTCACCGTTAACACGCGACTAGTGCGCGGCATGGACTACTATAATCGCACCGTGTTTGAGTGGGTGACTGATCAGCTTGGCGCGCAAGGCACGGTCTGTGGCGGTGGCCGATATGATCCTTTAATGGAAGTGTTCGGCGGTAAACCAACGCCGGCGTGCGGTTTTGCAATAGGTGTTGAGCGCATTCTGGAGCTTATGAAGGCAAGCGGAGAATTTTTGCCACCAAACCATTGCGATGTTTATATTCTCCACCAAGGTGACGATGCGCAGCTGCAAGCGTTCGTTCTGTCAGAGCGAATGCGTGATGCTGGCTTGGATGTTGTGCTACATTGCGCGTCTGCCAATTCTGTGAACAGTTTTAAGTCGCAAATAAAGCGCGCGGATGCAAGCGGGGCGGCTTTCGCTGTGATTATCGGCAAAGACGAGGTAGATGACGGGGTAGCTGCAATCAAGGCGCTCCGTGTAGCCGAAACTGATCAACAACAGGTTAGGGTCACATTCGATGCGGTAGTGGATTATCTAGTTGATCAAGTAGTCGGCGAAGATGAACACGATCACGAGCATATTCACTATCATCACTAATATCACATCACATCACATCACATCACATCACATCACATCACATCACATGGCTTACGATCACGAAGAAGAAGAGCAACTAGCCTCAATTAAGGCTTGGTGGAGTCAATATGGTAACCTGCTAACTTGGTTCCTCATTGTTGTTATGGCTATTTATGCGGGCTGGTCTGGATGGAATTACTATCAGCGTAAGCAGTCAGTACAAGCATCTCTACTCTATGACGAGTTGGAAAAATCGATTGTAGCTAGGGATAATGTAAAAATTTTGCGCATAGCAGAAGACTTGCAGATAAAATTTGGCAAGACTCCTTATGCACAGATGAGTGCATTAGCTGCGGCTAAAAGCGCATTTGATGCTAATGACATGAAAGTGGCAAAGTCCCAATTGGTATGGGCAACCAATAATGGCAATGATGAAGAATACAAAGCTATTGCCAAGCTTCGACTTTCTGGAATTTTATTGGATACCAAATCATATGATGAGGCATTAAAGCTACTAGAAACAAACTTTCCTGCACAGTTTTCTGGTTTGGTTGCTGATCGCAAGGGAGATATTCTTGTTTCCCAAAATAAAAATGATACAGCGCGTTCCTCCTATAAATTGGCGCTAGAAAAAATAGAGCAAGATAGCCCGATACGCCCATTAATTCAAATGAAACTGGACGCGTTGGGTAGCTCACCAGTTAAGGATGCAGGTTAAAAATTAGAGGAAATAATGCGAATTGCAGTTAAGCTTGTGTGCGTCAGCATAGTAGCTGTGTTGTCCGGGTGCTCTTCGTTGAACCCGTTCTCCAGCAAAGTGGAGCCAAGAAACCAACCAGCAGCGTTAGTGAATTTTCAGCCTACATTATCCATTCGCCCGACTTGGTCTGTGGCAATAGGCAAGGCTGGGATGTTTTATTTTTCCCCAGCTGTTATCGGTAATGATGTTTTCGTCGCTGCCGCAGATGGGTCAATTGCACGTTTGGATGCGGTCACGGGTAATCCAGTTTGGCGCATTAAAGCAGGAATGTTATTAACGGCAGGTGTTGGCAGCGATGGTAATACAGTCGTGGTAGCAGGCGAAAAAGGTGTAATTTTAGCATTTGATTCCAATGGAAAATTGCGTTGGAAAGCCCAAACTTCCAGTGAAGTACTCTCCGTGCCCGCAGTAGGTCAGAAACTTGTAATCGTCCGCAGTCACGATAATCGGATTATCGCATTGGATGTGGAAACTGGATTGCGTCGATGGGTTGCACAACGAGCAGTTCCTTCTTTGACCCTACATACTGCGCCGGGGATAATTATTGACGGATCGAGCGTTTTCGTTGGTATGCCCGGCGGCAAATTGTTAGCCTTAGAGTTGAATAACGGCGGCGCGCGCTGGGAGGCTACAGTGGGAGATCCACGCGGGACGACAGAACTTGAGCGCATAGCAGATATTTCCGGCACACCAGTTATAGCCGGCGAAGATGTTTGTGCGGTGGCTTACCAAGGTAAGGTAGCGTGTTTTAATAAGTCGACAGGTTCTGCGCGTTGGGCTAGATCGCTATCGAGTGATGTCGGGATAGGAATAGATGAACGCTTTGTTTTTGTTGCCGATGAGCGTGGAGCAGTGACGGCGTATACACGTGATGCCGGATTGAATATGTGGCGTAACGATAAACTAGCGAATCGCCGCCTTTCCACCCCAACATCCTTTGGGCGCGCTGTAGTCGTAGGAGACAGTCAAGGCTATGTACATTTCCTTTCTCGTGAAAATGGCGCGTTTTTAGGTCGTGTTGGCACTGACGGGAGTGCGATCCTATCCGCCCCGGTTGTGGCTGGCGTGAATTTGATTTTTCAAACCCAATCAGGGGCAGTGGTCGCTTTTGCGACCGAGTAACAATTTGATGAAGCCGGTAATTGCATTAGTAGGCCGACCTAACGTCGGTAAATCCACGCTGTTCAACCGTCTTACTCGATCGCGAGATGCACTGGTAGCTGATTTGCCTGGACTCACTCGGGACCGCCATTATGGTGAGGGGCGTTTGGGAGAACGGCCCTTTTTGGTGATTGATACAGGAGGATTTGAGCCTGTGGCCAAGGAGGGCATTATGCACCAGATGGCCAAGCAAACTAAACAGGCCGTAGCGGAAGCCGATATCATTATTTTTATTGTTGATGGGCGTCAAGGGCTTACTCCGCATGACAAGACCATAACGGATTTTTTACGAAAATCCGGTAGATCAGTCATGTTGGTTGTCAATAAATCTGAGGGCATGAAGTACACCTCTGTTGCCGCTGAGTTCTATGAACTTGGATTGGGCGATCCTTATGTTATTTCAGCAGCACACGGTGATGGTGTGATGGACTTGGTAGATGAATCCTTGAATCTGGCATTTGCGCAGCGTCCTAACGACAAACATGAGCAGGATACCTCTCAGAGTGGGGTTAAAATTGCAATTGTAGGCCGTCCAAACGTGGGTAAGTCCACTTTAGTAAATACCGTGTTGGGTGAAGATCGTGTTATAGCTTTTGATATGCCTGGAACTACGCGGGATTCCATCGAAATTCCGTTCGAACGAGAAGGCAAGCATTACACGTTGATTGATACTGCTGGAATACGGCGACGTGGAAAAGTTTTCGAGGCGATTGAAAAATTTTCTGTTGTTAAAACATTACAGTCAATTTCAGAGGCTAATGTTGTATTGTTGTTGCTCGATGCACAACAGGATATATCTGAACAAGATGCACATATAGCTGGCTTTGTACTGGAAACAGGTCGAGCTTTAGTCGTTGGTGTTAATAAATGGGACGGCCTGACATCTGATAAACGTGAGGAAATCAAGATGGATTTAGAGCGTAAATTGAGTTTTTTGTCTTTTGCTAAATTTCATTTTATTTCTGCTTTGAAATCGACTGGCATTAGTCCCTTGATGAAGTCAATTGACGCGGCTTATGTTGCAGCTATGGCCGATTTGACTACTCCTAAATTGACACGGGCATTAATAGAAGCGGTAGAGCATCAGCAACCTCGTCGTAAAGGCTCAATTCGGCCGAAATTAAGATACGCTCACCAAGGTGGTCAGAATCCACCTATTGTTATCATTCATGGAAATGCGCTCAATTTTGTCGAAGATAACTATAAACGTTATCTGGAAAAACATTTCAGAGAAACTTTTTCACTTACAGGTACCCCTTTACGTATTGAATTCCGGTCGAGTAAGAATCCATTTTCAAGAAATTAAAATTGCGATATTTCTGAAAAAACCAACGTATTAATGCGTTCAAATTGACAACATTTAACCAGTATCGCTTGATAATTTTCAAGTCGTCACCAACTCTTAACTACAACAACAGAATGGAGCTGCCATGAGCAACAAAGGGCAATTGTTACAAGACCCCTTCCTCAACGCCTTGCGGAAAGAACATGTACCTGTTTCAATATATCTCGTCAATGGCATTAAATTACAGGGGCACATTGAGTCTTTTGATCAATATGTTGTTTTGCTGCGTAATACTGTTACACAAATGGTATACAAACATGCAATCTCTACTGTCGTACCGGCACGCGCAGTTAACTTAAATATTGAACAAGAAGAGCAATGATTCTAGCAATGATTCTTTTTCTCTCCACAACTTAACGCGAGATTACTTCAATGCGTGCAGTGTTAGTTGGGATCGATTTTGGTAAAAGAGGTTTTACTTTTACTGAAAGTTTAGAAGAGCTATCTTTGCTGTCATCTTCTGCGGGAGCTGACCCTGTGGTTGTCATTACGGGAAAGCGTTCACGGCCGGATGCATCCTTATTCATAGGCTCTGGTAAAGCAGAGGAAGTTGCATTTGCTGTGGCTGAAAATGAGATTGATATCGTGATTTTCAATCACATCCTGACGCCGGCTCAGCAGCGCAATCTTGAAAAATTATTGAAAACTCGCGTGGTTGATAGAACCACCCTGATTCTCGACATTTTTGCACAACGTGCCAAAAGCCACGAAGGGAAAGTGCAGGTCGAACTTGCACAATTGCAGCATTTGTCTACGCGTCTAATTCGTGGTTGGACGCATCTGGAACGGCAAAAAGGCGGTATAGGATTGCGAGGGCCTGGCGAAACACAACTGGAAACAGATCGTCGTTTGATAGGAGAGAGAGTTAAATTTCTTGGTGTGCGGCTCGAAAAATTACAACGCCAGCGTGAAACGCAGCGCCGCGCCAGAGGCAAAGGAAATACTTTTTCGATATCGTTAGTAGGGTATACCAATGCGGGAAAGTCTACTTTATTCAACGCGCTAACCAATGCTGACACTTATGTAGCGGATAAACTTTTTGCAACATTAGACACGACTTCACGTCGAGTTTATCTTGGCGATGCCAGCAATGCGGTACTTTCTGATACCGTTGGCTTTATTCGTGAACTACCTCACCAATTGGTTGCGGCTTTTAAGGCAACTTTGGAAGAGACAGTAAATGCAGATTTATTATTGCATGTCGTGGATGCAGCGAGTCCAGTAAGAATGGATCAAATTGAGCAAGTCAATATGGTGCTTAAGGAAATCGGTGCAGATCATATTCCGCAGATATTGGTCTGGAACAAGATTGATATTATGGGCTTGCAGCAGTCTGTAGAATTGAATGAATATGGTAAAATTCAAAGAGTTTTTGTTAGTGCTAGGGCGGGTGTTGGTCTTGATTTATTGCGGCATGCTCTTAGCGATTTTTCAAAGTCTTGTATGACTGTTATGCAAGAATATTCGCAGATAAATCAATCAAACGATATTCATGCCGAATAAAATCGGATAAGCATCTTTTCTCATTTATAACGCTGGATTTGGAAATAATGTCTGTATCTTTCCTGAAAAAAATTGGTTTAAAGTTCTCACTCAATGATCCAAAATGGGGTCGGAATTCTCGTAGCGATGAAAACAAAAATCATATGCAGAATGATAAAAATCCTAATAATGGACCACCGGATTTAGACCAATTGTGGCGCGATTTTAATAAACGATTAAACCGCTTTTTAGGCCGCAAAAATGGTGTAGGCAGCTCTAATGGGGACGGTTTCAAGCCTGATGCGAAGGGTGCCGGTATTGGGATAGGGATAATTGGCGGTATTGCGTTTTTTTTGTGGTTGGTGAGCGGTTTTTTTATTGTGCAAGAGGGTCAAACAGGCGTTGTGATGACTTTTGGAAAATTCAATAGCATGACTCCTGCTGGCTTCAATTGGCGCTGGCCGACTCCGATTCAAAGTCATGAAATTGTAAATGTGTCCCAAGTGCGCACAATTGAAGTGGGATATAGATCCAGTGTCAGAAATAAACAACCAAAAGAAGCGCTGATGTTAACTGAGGATGAAAATATTATTGATATCCAGTTTGCGGTGCAATATAGACTTAAAAACGCATCCGATTGGATTTTTAATAATCGCGATAAGGAGGAGTTAATCAGACAGGTTGCAGAAACTTCTATTCGAGAGATTGTCGGTAAAAATAAGATGGATTTTGTGCTTTATGAGGGGCGAGAAAAAGTTGCATTTGACGTTGCACAGCTAATGCAAAATATTGTTGACCGGTATAAGTCAGGGGCGCAAATTATAAATGTAACAATGCAAGGTGTGCAACCGCCGGAACAGGTGCAGGCTTCGTTTGATGACGCTGTTAGAGCAGGTCAAGATCTCGTAAGGCAAAAAAATGAAGGGCAGGCCTATGCAAATGATGTTATTCCAAAGGCCCGTGGTGCTGTTTCACGTTTGATGGAAGAAGCTGAAGCATATCGATCCAGGGTAGAGGCAAATGCCTTGGGTGATGCATCCCGTTTTAATCAAGTTTATGCAGAATATCAAAAAGCGCCAGTCGTTACACGAGACCGCATTTATTTAGATACCATGCAACAGATTTTTACTGGCACGACTAAGTTAATGGTAGACGTAAAAAATGGCAATTCCCTACTTTATTTGCCGTTAGACAAATTAATTGGGCAAACAAATGTGAGTGGGCCCTCTACCTCTCATCCAACTAGCACTCCCAATACAGCGGCTAGTCCCATTGTGGATTCTCTACAATCCAGTGGAAACGTCCAACAGAAAGATTCTCGCAGTCGTGAATCACGTATTCAGGAGACTCGATAATGAATCGCATAATATCTTATGTCTTTGTTGGATTAATTTCTCTCTGGATTTTATCATCGACGCTGTTTGTCGTCGATCAGAGACAATTCGCCATAGTGTTTGCTCTTGGAGAGGTTAAGCAGGTTATTAAAAACCCTGGACTATATTTCAAGTTGCCACCGCCGTTTCAAAATGTTCTATTTATGGATAATAGAATTTTAACGCTTGATACTCCTGACGCGGATCGTTTCATAACAGCAGAAAAAAAGAATATCCTTGTAGATGCATTCGTAAAGTGGCGAATTATAGATCCAAGGTTATATTTTATTAGTTTTGGAGGTGATGAGCGTAGCTTGCAAGACCGGATGTCACAGATTGTTAAGGCGGCACTAAATGAAGAAATCACAAAGCGCACTGTACGAGAAGTCATATCTGGAGAGCGCGGCAAAGTTATGGATGCTATCCATAAAAAAGTAGGTAATGAAGCAAAAGAAATTGGTGTTGAAGTTGTTGATGTGCGATTAAAAAGAGTTGATTATGTAGAGCAGATTAGTAATTCAGTTTATGATCGAATGAAATCTGAGCGCGCGCGGGTAGCTAATCAGCTGCGATCAACGGGTGCCGCTGAATCGGAAAAAATTCGTGCTGATGCAGATAGGCAACGTACAGTTCTTTTGGCTGAAGCTTATCGTGATGCAGAAAAAATCAAGGGTGCAGGCGACGCAAAAGCGTCACAAATCTATGCTCAGGCATTTGGTAAAAGTCCCGAATTCTATAAATTCTACAGGAGTCTGGAGGCATACCGTGCCAGTTTCAAAAATCGTAATGATGTGATGGTTGTGGATCCAAGTTCTGAGTTTTTTAAATACTTCAAGAACCCAGTTAGTATAAATTCCGTGGGGCAAAAGTAAACCCAAAGCAATGATCCTGTTAGCTCAATCGAGTTGCATCATGTTATTGTTAGCTGATTGTTATTTCTGTGCGAGACATAAATAATCTCGCACATTTTCTTTTTATAAGTGTCTTTCTTTTATGCCTAATTGGCTTCTTCCAGAATATATTGCTGATGTTTTACCATCAGAAGCACGCAAAATTGAAGAATTAAGGCGTTCACTGCTTGATAATTTTCGCCTATATGGCTATGAGCTCGTCATACCGCCTTTATTGGAATATATCGAATCTCTGTTGAGTGGAGCTGGTCAATCGATGAATTTGCGCACCTTCAAGTTGGTTGATCAGCTATCAGGTCGAACAATGGGTGTGCGGGCTGATATTACTACACAAGTTGCACGTATAGATGCGCATTTACTGAATCGTGCCTCTGTCACTCGACTGTGTTATGCAGGAAGTGTCTTACATACCCGCCCTTCTGGCCTGCATGCAACGCGCGAACCTTTGCAAATTGGTGCTGAATTATATGGGCATGCCGGACTTGAAGCCGATGTTGAAATTCAAAAATTAGTTTTGGCATCTCTGGAACTGGCAGGAATCACACAAGTACGCCTAGATTTATGTCACGTTAATGTATTGCGGGCACTTTTAAAAAATGATGAACGTGCAATCCAATATGAGGCAGAACTCTTCACCCTGCTGGCGGCCAAGGATATACCTGGATTAATGTCAATCTCAACAGAATTTTCTGTGGTGACACGCAATGCCTTATTGGCCTTGCCAACTCTATATGGCGATATTTCTGTAATTGATCATGCACGAGGCGTTCTACCTTGTTTGCCCAACATATCGCAAGCACTGGATGAACTTGATTCTTTAATCGCGCTGGTAGGTGCTGCCAATATCACAATTGATTTAGCGGATTTACGCGGGTATCACTATCATAGTGGAATAATGTTTGCAGCTTACGTTCCAGGTTTACCGAACGCAGTAGCACGTGGTGGCCGGTATGATCATGTTGGTGAAGCATTCGGGAGAGCGCGGCCGGCTACGGGATTTTCAATGGATTTGCGCGAATTGGCGCGATTGTTACCGATGGCTAAGAGAAAACAGGCGATTCTCGCTCCTTGGAGTGGTGATTATTTATTGCAGGCTAAAATTAATGAATTACGAAAGGCCGGGGAAATAGTCATTCAGGCTTTACCTGGACATGAAAGTGATCAAGACGAATTCGATTGCGATCAGGCTGTTGTTTTCGAAAGCGGAAACTGGATTCTCAAAAAATTAGGTTAAGAGATGTTACAAAATAATGGTGTTGCGAAAAATGTAGTTGTGGTGGGTACCCAGTGGGGTGACGAAGGTAAAGGTAAGATTGTCGATTGGTTGACAGATCATGCGCAAGGGGTAGTGCGGTTTCAAGGCGGACATAATGCGGGTCATACGCTTGTTATTAACGGAATAAAAACAGCGTTACAGCTTATTCCTTCAGGGATAATGCGGCCAGATGTTGCTTGTTATATTGGTAATGGTGTAGTGCTATCTGTGCCAGACTTATTGCGTGAAATTGATAAGTTACAAGCAGCAGGAGTGGAGGTTGCGTCGCGATTGAAAGTGTCTGAAGCTTGTCCAGTCGTTCTGCCATATCACACTGCATTAGATGTAGCTCGTGAAATTGCTCGCGGAAATTTCAAAATTGGCACAACAGGTAAAGGTATCGGTCCGGCTTACGAAGACAAAGTCGCGCGCAGAGCAATTCGCGTAGCTGATCTCATGAGCGAAAACCGTTTCGCGGAAAAATTACGTGAAAACCTTGATTATCATAATTTTGTTTTAACGCAATACCTGAAAGCTGATTCCATAGATTACCAGAAGACATTAGATGATGCACTCTCGACTGTGCCGCGTTTGGTTCCTATGGTTGCTGATGTATCAAGCGCGCTTCATGCAGCGTATAAAGCTGGTGCAAACTTATTGTTTGAGGGAGCACAAGGTAGTTTGCTGGATGTCGATCATGGAACCTATCCTTTCGTTACATCAAGTAATTGTGTCGCCGGCAATGCAGCCGCAGGGGCAGGAGTAGGTCCCAATATGCTTCATTACATTCTTGGCATAACCAAGGCTTACACTACGCGAGTTGGCTCAGGGCCATTTCCTTCGGAATTACCAACTGATCAAGGTGTAGGAGAGCATTTGTCGCGGGTCGGACATGAATTTGGAACCGTTACCGGGCGGGCGCGTCGGTGTGGCTGGCTTGATGCGGCATTATTGCGTCGTTCAATGCAAATCAACGGAATCTCGGGTATGTGTTTGACCAAACTTGATGTTTTGGATGGTCTTGACTCCCTTAGATTATGTACGGGGTATCAGCTTGATGGGAGAATCATCGATATTTTTCCTGTTGGTGCAGAAGATGCTGCCCGATGCGTGCCTATCTACGAAGAAATTCTGGGGTGGATGGAGTCGACTGTTGGCGCTACATCTATAAATGCATTGCCTGTAAACGCTCGTCGTTACATCAAAAGGATAGAGGAGCTAGTTGGTGTCCCTATCGATATGGTATCTACAGGCCCGGACCGGGAAGAGACTATCGTACTCCGACACCCATTTAAATAAAAGGATGCGTAGTATGGTGCTTAATACTGACACAGATCTTTGGGTGTCGTGGGAGGATTATTATCGTTCCATTGTAAAACTGGCGCAGATCGTACACGAATCAGGCTGGGAGTTTGATCAAATACTTTGCTTGGCGCGAGGAGGATTGCGGCCTGGAGATATCTTGTCCCGCATTTTTAATGTTCCTTTGGCTATTCTTTCAACGAGTTCATATCGCGATGAATCTGGAACTCTGCGGGGGGAGTTGGATATTGCAAAATACATTACCATGGCAAAAGGTGATCTCACAGGCAGGGTTTTGGTTGTTGATGATCTTGTGGATTCGGGCGTTACTCTTGAACGCGTTCAGTACCACCTACAGCAAAATTTATCTTCGGTTACCGAAGTTAAGTCAGCGGTAATTTGGTGTAAGGCATGCTCATCAATACGACCAAGTTTTTATCTCGATTATCTAGAAACAAATCCCTGGATACATCAACCGTTTGAGGACTATGATGGTTTGCAACCTTATCAACTATCGGCCTGGCTTAAGAAAGGCGAGGGCAAGTGATAGTATCTACTATTGAGATTTCAAAAATAAAAAATCTGTAAAGGCTTCATTATTTCAGACGAAAAAACCACTGATTTCTCAATGGTTTTTAATTTTTTGGTGCCCACGGAGGGACTCGAACCCCCACACCCTAAGGCACATGGACCTGAACCATGCGCGTCTACCAATTCCGCCACGTGGGCACTGCAACTGTTACTACCTTGTTTAACGCAAGATAAAAATACGGTGTTTCTGCTTCTCGCCCTATATAAATAAAGACCTAATCCATATTTAGTTTCATCTGCTAGTATATGTACGCTACAGATTATTTTAATATTGACTGCCTGCGAAAGAGTGGAATTATAAAGGAATGAGATCAAAAGTCAACATCTCAAACCATCTAGTTTCTTCAGACTTTCACGGGTTAGGACAATTTCTCTGCCTCCGTTACACTACTGCATATTGTTACTAAAACTTACTTACAGATCCTTTGAACCAATTCCCCTACATTATTCCTAGCCGAGAAGACATTCTCGGTATTTTACGTTCAGCCAGCGTACCCCTAGACGCGCAATCGATAGCATTTTCGCTTAGTGTCAAATCAGATGAGATTGATGGTTTGATTCGACGCTTGAAAGCGATGGATCGCGATGGTCAGATCAAACCCGACCAGAACGGTCGTTATCAATTGGTAAATCAAACCAGTTTTATTTTAGGTAGGGTGAGTGGTCATCGCGACGGCTATGGATTTTTGATTCCTGAAGATGGCAGTGCAGATATTTTTCTTTCTGAAAAAGAGATGCAGAAAGTACTGAATGGTGATCGTGTTCAGGCAAGAGTTGTTGGCACCGATCGGCGCGGCCGTCCTGAGGGTAGTATCGTTGAGGTAGTTGAGCGATCCAACAACTACATTATCGGACGTTTATTGAATGAAAATGGTGTCTGGATTGTGGTGCCGGAAGATCAGCGTATCGGGCAGGATATTTTACTCACCGGTTCGTTAGGCAAAGCAAAATCCGGCCAAATTGTTAACGTGAAATTAACCGAACAGCCATCCCGTTATTCTCAGCCAGCAGGCAAGATAATGGAAGTATTGGGCGATATTGACGATCCAGGGATGGAAATCGAGATCGCCGTGCGAAAGTATGGCGTGCCGCATGTATTTTCTGAGGCCGCCTCCAAATTGGCAGCCAAACTTCCGGCTGAGGTGCTGGCAGTAGATTTTGCGGACCGAATAGATTTACGCGATATACCATTGGTAACAATTGATGGCGAAGATGCACGGGATTTCGATGATGCCGTTTATTGTGAGCCTGTCAGGATAGGCCGCAGCAATGGCTTTCGTTTAATAGTAGCTATCGCCGATGTCAGCCATTACGTAAAACCAAATGATGCGCTGGATAAGGATGCACTGGAGCGCAGCACTTCAGTTTATTTTCCACGACGCGTCATTCCGATGCTGCCTGAAAAATTATCGAATGGCCTTTGCTCGCTTAATCCGAATGTAGATCGATTGACACTGGTGTGCGATCTGGTGGTCAGCGCGCAAGGTGAAATAAAGGCATATCAATTTTATCCTGCAGTCATACATTCTGCCGCTCGATTTACCTATACGGAAGTAGCCGAAATTCTTGCTGATGGCGATGGCTTGACAGCTTCCAAGCGTCAGTCGTTGGTGCCGCATCTATCGAACTTGAATGCCATTTATCATGTTTTATTGCAAGCCCGCAAAGCGCGTGGCGCCATTGATTTTGAGACTACTGAAACCTACATTGTATGTAACCCGTCTGGGAAAATTGAGAAAATTATTCCGCGTACCCGAAATGATGCTCACAAGATCATTGAGGAATGTATGCTGGCAGCAAATGTTTGTGCTGCCGATTTATTGCAACGAAACAAACATGCTGGCACGTATCGTATTCATGCTGGACCCACAGAGGAAAAATTAAATCAGCTCAGGACGTTTCTCAAACAGGCGGGTCTGTCCTTAGACGGTGGCGACTCCCCTTCGTCCGGCGATTACTCCGATTTGATGAACAAGATCAAGCTACGCCCGGATGCTGCTTTGTTGCAAACGATGTTATTGCGCTCAATGCAACAAGCTGTCTACAGTCCTGACAATATCGGGCATTTTGGTTTGGCCTATGAGGCTTATGCCCACTTCACTAGCCCCATACGGCGTTACCCGGATCTGTTGACGCATCGTGTGATCAAGGCAGTCATTCAGGGAAAACGATATGAGCCTAAAGGAATTGATGTCAGTTTGTTGAACACGACCCTGTCTACATCCACTCGGCGACAACAGGTTAAGGATAAGGCACAGGGCAAAATGAAGCCGGAAGCCAATTTTACGATCTGGGATGCGCTGGGCGTTCATTGTTCTGCAAATGAACGTCGTGCAGATGAGGCGTCACGCGATGTGGAAGCTTGGCTGAAATGTTATTTCATGCGGGATAAGCTAGGCGAAGAATTCACCGGCACGATTTCCGGGGTGACGACCTTTGGTATTTTTGTGCAATTAGACGCGCTCTATATTGAGGGGTTGGTTCATATCACTGAGCTAGGCACAGATTACTTCAAATATGATGAGGCCCGGCACGAATTACGTGGCGAGCGTACCGGCAAGCGGTATCAATTAACCGATCGTGTAACCGTGCAGATTAGCCGTGTCGATATTGACGCACGTAAGATTGACTTGCGTCTTGTAAGCGAACTTGGTGCGGAAAATACGGCTAAGGACGATGCGCGCCATACCGGTGTAAAAGCATCCTCCGGCAAGAAAAATAAGACTAATTTAGATAGAAACAAGATGCTTGCAGGGCCAGAACAAACTCCCAAGTCAAAATCCGTCAAGTATGCGGCGGCACCTGTAAAGGCACGCTCACCAAAAACAGCCACTAAAGCAGTCAAAAAGAAGCGATAACAATGAAGAGTAAAATTATCTTCGGTTTTCATGCCGTAACAGCGCGTTTGCGGCATGATGCCTCCTCGGTTGAAGAGATTTACATTGACTCTGCTCGTCACGACAGGCGCATGCAGGAATTGATCCGCGCCGCTGAAGCTGTCAAGGTGCGCATTATCCAAGCTGACGATCAGCGTTTGAGTAATATCGTCGGTACGCGCCGGCACCAGGGTGTGGTGGCCAAGGCCGGCGAGCTTTCCTTGGCGCGCAATCTGGACGAACTACTGGATGTAATCGTCGGGCCTCCTTTGCTCTTGATATTGGACGGGATTACAGATCCGCACAATCTGGGCGCTTGTTTGCGGGTGGCGGATGGCGCCGGTGCACATGCCGTTATCGCTCCCAAGGATCGTGCTGTTGGGCTCAATGCTACTGCGGCCAAAGTGGCCAGCGGTGCGGCAGAAACAGTACCTTATATTACCGTGACCAATTTAGCCCGCACCATGCGAGATCTTAAAGATCGCGATATTTGGTTAATCGGCACCACTGAGGACGCAGAAAAAACCATTTACCAGGGAAATTTCTCCGGCCCCGCAGCACTTGTGATGGGGTCGGAAGGAGAAGGCATGCGTCGCTTGACGCGCGAGACATGTGATGTGCTGGTGAGTGTGCCGATGTTTGGCTCGGTAGAGAGTCTTAATGTCTCGGTTGCTTCAGGTATTTGCCTGTACGAAGCTCGTCGCCAGCGAATCGCTACAATCTAAGCTTCGAAACAGGGCATAAATTCAATTCCAGCTTTGGACAAGAGGCATTCAGTCTTTCGGTTGTGAATTCGCCATCTGATGGTTCGGAAAATCTTCTCCTTAAACGTTATATCGCGTTTTCGCCTACGTATTTCTACTTTTATGTTTAGCAACCTTCGAGAAGATATTCGCAATATTATTGCGCACGACCCAGCGGCACGCAATGCTTGGGAGGTTGTGACTTGCTATCCAGGCCTGCATGCAATCGTTGCACATGGTTGGGCGCGCTGGTGCTGGACGCATGATCTGAAATGGCTAGGACGCTTTATATCGCATATCGCACGCATTTTCACCGGTATCGAAATTCACCCCGGAGCTGTTATCGGGCGCCGCGTTTTCATTGATCACGGCTTTGGTGTGGTGATCGGTGAAACAGCCGAAATCGGTGACGATTGCACAATTTATCAAGGAGTAACACTAGGCGGGACTTCGCTGTACAAGGGTGTCAAACGCCATCCGACGCTTGCAAAAGGTGTCATTATTGGCGCCGGAGCGCAAGTCTTGGGTAATTTTACTGTAGGCGAAAATGCCAAGGTAGGTTCGAATGCCGTCGTAGTGAAGGCAATACCCGCGGGCGCAACGGCGGTTGGCAACCCTGCTCGCATCATTGAAAAAAGCGTACCGGAGTCCAAGGAAGAGTCGGCAGCTCGCATGTTTGCGGCATATGGTATTACGCCGAATGGGGATGACCCCCTATCTAAGGCGCTGCATGGATTGATTAACAACGCGGCAGCGCAAGAACATCAGATCGAGAAGATGATGGCAGCGCTGAAGTCCGCCGGGATTGCATGCGATAGTGCTCCCGATTCAGAAAAATTCAATTCAGATCAAATGAACAAACTAGTGGAATGAGGGTGCCAAATTGGATACGCAATTGAATACCTACGGTGTGGCCGAAAGGAATCCTGACGCTGCCCATTTGCTGGATGTTTTCGAAATCAGAGTGTTGGCTGTTCTGGCTGAAAAAGAGGCGCTGACGCCGGATAATTACCCGTTATCGCTTAATGCACTAGTCAATGGCTGCAATCAGCTCTCGAGCCGCGATCCGGTAATGTCTATTTCCGAGAGTGCAGTGCAAGATATCTTGCAGCGTCTGATGCAAAGGAAATTTGTGGCAGAGGTGCGCCAAGCAGGGGCGCGGGTGTCGAAATATGAACATCGCTTGCGTATGGTATGGCTGCTGGAGCAAAACAAGCTGGCAATTCTTACCCAACTGATGTTGCGCGGAATTCAAACCGCCGGTGAAATCCGCGCCCGCAGCGTGCGGCACTATGATTTTTCCACGATTGCCGAAGTTGAGTCAGGATTGCAGTTCCTGATGGATAAGTTCCCGCCCCTGGTCGCCTGTCTGCCTAAAGCACCCGGTACCAAAGAATCTCGCTACGCACATTTGCTGTCCGGGGAAGACGTTTTAACGCGCCAAGAAACTGTGGCTGGTTTTGTCTCGGGAAGTGTGATTGTCGATTCGTCGCGGCATGATCGTGTTGGACATCTGGAGGAGGAAGTGGTACGTCTGCGTCGTGAGGTCGACTGGCTGACCGAGCAGTTTGAGACTTTCAGGAAACAATTTGATTGATGCAGGATAGTTGGCGCCCTATCCAGATAATTTTTGGTAATTTCTTATACACTCATTAGTATTTTTTAAGTTCGCTTTATTTATATGCGGTAATATTGGTATTTTTAAGCATACTCCTTAAAGTGGACCCCGAAATCCGGACAAGAGATTAAGCTGGCCCTGTGATGAAAAGAAGAGGCAGGCAGTGAGCGAAAGCAAACGGAAAGTTTTCACAGGGGTGCAAAAAGCCAAGGTTGCACTGGAAGCGGCCAAGGGCATGAAGACGATCAATGAGATCGCCCAGGAGTATGGCGTTCACCCGACGCAGGTTGGCCAATGGAAAAAGGAATTGCTGGAGCATGCAGGCAGCCTGTTTGAAGGCAAGCGTGGCCCGAAACCGGTGAATGCCCAGAACGACCCGGACCGGCTGTACGCGAAGATCGGGCAACTCAACATGGAGCTCGACTGGCTTAAAAAAAAGTCTGGGATCGGCCTGTAGAAGAACGACAGGCATGGATCTCGTCGGGTGATGCGCTGGCGCTATCGACGCAATGCCTGCTGCTGGCGGTGACACGCTCAGTCGTGTATGACAAGAAAAGGCGTCTGCAGAAAGACGTTCGCGAACTTGACCGGATGCTGCTGCAATTGCTCGATGAAGAGTACACGCGGCACCCGTTTTACGGTACGCGGCGCATGACAGCCTATTTGTACGGATGCGGACATGCAGTTAATCGCAAGCGGGTGCAGCGGCTGATGCAAAAGCTGGGACTGGCAGGCATGGCGCCCGGACCCAATACGAGCAAGCCCCATCCGCAGCACAAGATTTATCCGTACCTGTTGCGGGGTGTCGAGATCATTCGCCCCAACCAGGTATGGAGTACCGACATCACCTACATCCGGCTGGCGCACGGCTTCGTGTATCTGGTTGCCGTCATCGACTGGTACAGCCGCAAAGTACTGTCCTGGCGGTTGTCGAATACGATGGACGCGGGATTCTGCGTGGACTGCCTGGAACAAGCGATCCAGGATTACGGTGCGCCGGAGATATTCAATTCAGACCAGGGATCGCAATTCACCAGCGACAGTTTCACCGGCGTACTGATCAGGAATCGCATCACCATCAGCATGGATGGGCGGGGCCGTGCGCTGGACAACATTTTTGTCGAGCGGCTGTGGCGGACGGTGAAGTATGAAGATGTGTATTTGAAGAAATACGAAAGCGTGCAGGACCTGCTGATAGGGCTGACGCACTACTTCCTGTTTTACAACGAGGAAAGGCGGCATCAATCGCTGGACTACCAAACGCCAGACGTGGTGTACCGGACGGCAGTCGGTGGCGGTGCGAAGATTGTGGATAAATTTGGCGGCGCGCTGGATACATCATCCACTGTTGCGCTACGCTCCACAGAGGATGATGTATCCAGCGCAAAAGAATTGGGACAGCGCCATGCAGCTGGTGTGTGAGCAGGGCACTATCTTAAACTCGGTAAATATTTGTCTGGACAGTGGGGTCCACTTTAATGGTCATCACCACCAACCTGAGTTTCTCTGAATGGTCGAGCGTGTTTGGAGACGCCAAGATGACGACGGCGCTATTGGGCCGGCTCACCCACCACTGCCATATCGTGGAGACCGGCAACGAGTCGTACCGGTTTCAGCACAGCAGCATGGCCGCGAAGTCGCGCATCAAATCCCGGGAGCAAACACACAAGGGAGGCAAAGCAACACCACCTGACGAGCCGTTCTGAGCCAACGCGGGGAACAATGGAAAAGGAGAGCGTCAAAAACCAGCTATTTGGTACACTTATCCACAATTGCTGATCCAAAAATCAGCGACCGGCCCTGGGTCAATATTCAATCAGCGCCAACAATGTTGCGAGAGAATGCGTTTTGAATCAGATCATCGGGTATGTATAGAGACGGCCGCAGCGTAACGGAGTTCAATGTGAGTGAAGCCAGGAATCCAATGCGGTAACCGTTCGGCTTCTCATCAACGTAAGCCCTGCCAAAATAGACGCGTGGAAATTCAGAAAGTTCTTCGATCGGCTGAGCATCAACAGGAACGAACATGTCCGCATAGGCGATGTTGTGACCCTTGATATTGATAAATTTAGTGTCGTCGATCTCTTGGCTTCTGTATCGGTGGTATTTGCTGACAAACGCCAGTAGTGAATAATGCGTTGACGCTCTTGGTTCGCCCGTACTGGCATCTTGTTTTTTCCGCTTCTTGACGACCAGCGGGTTGGTGTTCACGTCCGTTGAACTAGTTGTTGAAACCAATATAGTGTGTGATAGCGGCCGGTTTAACCCAAATATGTCTGCAAGTGCATTGCTTTTGTGAACACGAGGTCGTCCATGCGCGTCGTCATCCGTCGATGACTGCGCGTGCTTGCTTTCGGTGTCAGTGCTACAAGCTTTGGAGTGAATGCTGGACTTCCTGTAATAAGGATCAACAAACATGTCATGTCGCAACCGATCAAGGTTTGCAGCTGTGATTGGCCCGTCGCAATCGGAGAAGATGCACTCAAAGTTGCGCTTGTCGTCGATTTTCCCACCCCAATACAAATCGTAAGCGGTTTCGACATCAATCACCTCGGACACATCAGTACTGTAAGCTTTTTCGATTTTCATATTCAGAGGAACGGAGTATGTAGGACAGCATTTTCGCGCTTAGATATACCACAAGCACTAAGAATTGAAGTCACAGAAAAAGAGGCGTAGCGTTTACTTGGTAATTCTTACCAGAAAAACGAACAAGCCCACTATGTAATTCAGTGAGCCGCCTAACCCTGATTATCGACTGGTGGCATGCGAGCCAGTGAACACGATTTCCTGTGTATTACTGCCGCCGGTCTTTGGGTAATGAAGATTCAGAAAATTATTTACAAAATTGCTTCTGGATCTGTGTATAGGTTTGTACCATTTAAGCGAACACAATAACCAAAAACGCTAGAAACTCCATTTATTTGTTTTACACCTTGAGAGTACTCGGGGTTATATACCGTTGGCTGAGTATAGTATACCGCTGGACGCTGTGTTCGTTTGCTATAAGCGGACGCAAATAGGCACATAGCTAATGACATCGGTTTCGGTCCAAACGGCGCCAAAATTGAATGTGTTGATCCTGCACCCGTTATCGCCGCCAGTTTATCAAATAAATCTGGAACGTTGAGCGGGTCAACGCGTTCGATATTCCTTGATGCATGACCTGGCACAGGTTCTAACAAACGGGCAAATTCCCAATTGCGCGAAACACTGCTTGGTTTGGCCGGAAATGGAAAAACCAAACGGATATCGGAATTTTTGAAAAGACCAGAGCTATACAGTTCTGGAAGCCCCAATGGTTCATAGCCTAGTCCGATAATCACGCATTTGTTTGTCGGTTCTGGCCGTGGAGATAAAAATCCCGGCAACGGAGCCCAATTGCTTGGGTTTTCCGCCAAAGGTTCAGTACAGTATGTCATCGGCTCAGTGTAAGTAACCAGAATATTCCGTATATTGCCTGGGGTTTCTAACGCTAGACGAATTAATAAGAAAAATATTTTTTTCGGCAGGCATGAAATATCTATCACCAAGTTTGACTCAGTAACGGTATTTAGGAATGTGTTGATATCCGCGAAAATGTTTCCGTCGCGACCCAGCAATTCATAATTTTTTATTTCGGCTGGTTGCACACCCAACTGGATAAAAAAATCTTGATTAACGTTTGTTTTGCGCTCAACTTCATCGGTAAAACGAGAGAAGCCGTCTTGAATTCGAAAAATAAACGAGGCTCCATTTGCGTTATGATCATTTAACATTTGTCTGGCGGCTAAACAACGATCCTCCATTGCAGCCGAACCTATGAAAGCCCAGCGTGCATTTGGATAACGTGGAAGCATCCAATTGAGCGCACCCCACGGCCTAAAACTCTTGCGAATCATCGTACGTCCTTGAGCGATGGAGGAAAAAGAGTCATTTGGACAGGGTCATTAAGACCAATGGGAGATAAAGAGTGCGAATTCTTCTCGGGTGAGGTTCGGAAAATAATTTTAGCCTTGGCGACCCATCCAAGAACTTGGACCAAATTCGAATAAAGGGGCTCCTTCGTATGTGCAACTGGTAACTGAAAGTAAGGCGACAAAATTGGAAATAAATACCATTTTTTACTTTCTCCGCGGGACACCGTCTTTGGGGTATGTCTTGACACCGTCAAAGCGCCATATGCGGCACACAAATCTAGAAAAATATCAATATTTGGATCCGAGCCCAAGTCGCTGTCTGACAAAGAGAAACCATTTGCGCCCGGGTATGACATTCTTTTGTCATCACGCATCTTTGCCCGAAGCTCAAATGCCAGCACATTTATGAACCGATATCGGTCGTCTCCACCGTTTGGGTCAGCGCGAAGCTTACGATACCAGTACTCGCTCGCTTGTTGAATCCCTAAGTCTTGTAATACCGGAGACAATATTTGCGGTAAATCGGAAGAGGGCGACACTCCAGATCGAAGATGTTCGGCCCAAATAAATTGGCAAATACTTAAAAAAATGAAGATGTTGCCACCTGAAAGCGACAGGATGTCGCTGTCCCCAGACCAAATCATACGTTGCCTGCGAGACGCAGCTATTTGTAACAACGCGTGGTCAATACGTTCTTTACGCCACCATCTTCGGGCTACTGAATCCCAAGGTTTTTCGGTTATATCTATAGCTTTTTTCTTGAAGCGATGGATTTGTTGGCGAAGCCACGCTTCCCCCAATTTTGCTGACAAAGGATCGGTTTTTGACAGGTCAAGCAAAAAGTCGACCGTGCTTTTCGGCCAGTCATCTTCAAGTTGAACGACTCCCTCACCAGGCACTTTTACGTAGTTTTTTGCACGCTCCTCGGGACTTCCTTTGGAGCCGAATACAAATGAAAGAAGCGTCTTCTTATGACCGGAAATTGCATAGTTTGCTGCGATTAAACGTCGTTGAAAGACATCTTCCACGAATCGCGGGAAAATACCTCTAGAGTGTTCGGTTCGACGTAAAATACGATCAATATCGACCGTGAAGAAATTTCGACGCTCTTCCAAGGCTGAATTCGTTCCCAACATCCGTAAATCTTGCTGTATTGCATATGGCCTTGCTCCAACTCGATAGGACACACGAGAATCCCGAGTCCCCAGTAATTTATATACGACTGCGCGATATCCGACCTTTAATGGCTTCGTGCTTGATTCTTCCAGTCCAAGTAAGTCTTCAAACTGGTCGATTCTAATCAGCACTGGCAAATCTACTGGTATTATTTGCAATTGTCTTAGCACGTCGACAGTGACGCTTATCGGCTCACCAATGTCAGACTTAGAACTTCTTATTTCGACCGGCAGCTCATCAGAGTTATAGTTCAGATAATCTCTATAGGCGGTAATTCTATCTTCTAGCGCTTGGCGCAGGTCGCCATAACTTCCAACGTTTTTAAGTGCTGAAGACCAGCACTTTTTGCCCGCCAATTCCCTAGCAAGAGCGTCAAGCTTATATGAATGAGCGTCGATACCTAAAAAGTCACTCACGCCCTCAACCTTCGTGTTGTATAAAATCTCTATACTCTGAAGTAAATCGTCGACTAACCAATAGTTCAAAAAGTCACCAAAAAATAGTGCATACCGCAATTCATCGCTTCCCTTTTCTGGCTCTATCGCCCTTTGACCGAACGCTAGCGCTCCACTCTTTGATAGGTTTATCCCTGCAGAAATAAACTTCGCGCAATGATCCGGCAATGGCCATTTAACTTGTGCTGCCCGATAAGCAATAAATACATCGGGTTTCAATAGGTTCAGCAAAGCGGTTTTACCCGATCCTTGCAAGCCAACCAGCATCACATTGCCTGGTTGATAAAGAGCTAATGTATCAGCTTCTTCTAATAAAGTTGTACTGAATACTTTAACGAATGTGTCAGATGATATGTTTTCCGTGACATATAAATCGACAAAAGGGTTTTGATTTACACTCATTCCGCTAACCTCGAATTTCTTAAGAATAATGGATGCCATGGAGTGTTCGATGCGTGATGCAAAATTGGAAGGGTGTTATCAGGCGTATTATCATATTTGACAATTAAGCCGCCTGTTCCTCCGTAACCATACGGGCCGTAGTCTTGAGTCCAATCTTGACTTCCCGCTATTTTCGTATGCAACGCCTCAACCAAAATTCGAAATTCACTAAATATTGCTGGCTCTCCGGGCTCGCTGATACGTTGAACAAAATCAGTCGAATTGAGTTCCAATACTGGCTTGAATGTAAGATTCGTATATTCTTGCACTAGATTTTTAGCCAGAATTGCTCCTGCGGGGCAAATTATTAGCGGGCATAACAATACTTCCGGTGCGCCCGGCAATGTACATGCTGTTCTAACGGCTCGCTCCATTTGGCTTCCGCTTCCAACAAAATCCTCTAGCAACACTATGCGATTCTTACCTGCCATTGCGACTCGTTCAAATTCGACGGGATCCCAATTTACTTTGATTGCTTGTTCCCACACAAAACGAAATTCTGCACCCTGTATGCTGTTAATCCTTAAAAAATCGCCGATATTAAAACTATCGGTAACGGCGGAAAATAAGGTTGAATCCCGTGCGGCGCGAACTTGATCTTTAGCATCAGGGGCTGTGAAATCAATTTGTCCTTCCACCAACAACCACGTTGCAATGTGACGACTATAGGCGGTAAGATATAAAGAATCGAACTCATTTTTCCCCACAAAAAATAAATGTTCTAACAATAAAAACATAAGTTTTTTGTGGTCATCAGATGTGGCGGACCCAATCCACTTGGCGAGTCTGAACTGAAACTCGCCATTAACTCCCGCCATTGTTGGTCGATATTCCTTGTAAAGGACCTGACTTAAAAAATCGATCTTTATCTTTAGATTTCGTATGCCGGTTACATCATCAGGATCTGCACTTATCCACTCGGCAAGCTTCAATATTAGATTTTGAGGCATTCAAATTCCCACTAAATGTGTTCTAACGATTTCCGCTATTGATTTCGCCATAGGGGGCGGTACAGCATTACCGATAAGACGATATGCTGCATTACCTGAGCCTTCAAAGCAGAAATCATCCGGAAACCCCTGAATGCGTGCAGCCTCTCTAATAGTAAATCCGCGATTCTCGTCTGGATGTAAAAAATACCGTGGCTGTCCAAAACGTGTGTCTACCGTTGGCGCTGGCTCTTTCCACTGAAGGCGACGAAATTTGCCATTAAAAGCGTGCGTTAAATCGTAGTACTCTCCTAGTTTTCGAATGTAACCTTTCACTATTAGACGCTCCAAAATCTCAATTACAGAATATCCCATTGATTCCGACAGATCTGGCAGCGAAACGGGATCTGCGTCTCCGGTTTTGCGTCGGCGAATTTTCCGGCGTAAGGAAATCAGCCTCTCTAGTAATTCACGTTCTTGCTTAGTTGTTTTGCCAAAGACATTAGGGATGTCCCATGTGTGCACCGATAGCTGCCCCCCCCGCACATTAGAAAGCTTGCATCCAGGTCCAATGTGAGCTGCTATATTAAATGCATCGCCGGTTGGAGTTAGCGAACGTGTGCTGTGCTGGTTGCATTCTTTTATGTTGGCGAGTACATCTCGAAGGGTATTCTTTTTTACGCTTGGGAAATTTAAGGAAAGCGGAACGGGTGCCAAGACCCCAGCTAGTATTATTCTTCTGCGTGTCTGGGGAAGTCCAAACTCAGTGGCTTCAACTAATCTATATGAAACGTTGTATCCGCTTTCTGCTAAAGTTGACAGTAGCAGATTCCAATACGATTTAAATCGCGGACTCACCAAGCCACGAACGTTTTCAATGATCACTACAGCCGGTCGTGCAAAATCCACTATCTCAGCAACCTTTAAGAGCAGAGAGTTCCGAGAGTCATTGGGATCATTCTTGCCAGCGGTAGAGAAACCTTGGCACGGTGGCCCGGCAACTAGTACATCTGCACTAGAAATCAGTTCCGAAATATGGTTTGGCTCCGCAGTTTTTAAATCAGTCTCATGTATGTGTAGTCCTATGTTCTTTTTATACGCCGCGATAGCGTCCCTGTCATTGTCGAATGCGGCAACGCACTCGAACCCGGCTTGCAGAAATCCAAGGTCAAGGCCGCCGCATCCGGAAAAAAGGCTAGCAAAGCGGAGTTTCTGTTTTTTCTTTGTCATTTAGGCGTATCTAGCAAAGGAAGAGCGTTCTGACCAAGTTCCCCGTCGCATTCTGTTATCAGCGTAATCGATGCGCCATCTTTATCCAGCAGACGATGAATGACGTCCCGACTTGTTCATTATTTTTGCCGATTCGCTTTGGAAAATATGTTTTTCGACCATATCTGCGGGGCGGATCAATTCTCGCAATATTGATTAAAGCGTTACTGCAAACGGTTATTGCCAAATCGCTCATCGAAATATTACGAGACCTTCTTTTTAAGATGTCGCGTACAAATGGCAGCTAACCCTCGCGACAGCGGACCGTTCAGACGGTGTGCTAGGTTCGAATAGTTGAGCATCATCAAAAATTACAGCGATTGGCCGAGCCGTTCAAATGCCGATGTCAGGTATTTGGAAAATTCTTTGCCTAACAAAGCGACCCTTGATTGGTCGTGGTACGCGCGTTGTGCGTATTGAAGGAATGGAGGGAATGTCTTCTCGTCACCGATCGGATCGCCGCGGCCATACCAAAAGAGCGCTTGCAAGCGAATAATCTCGTCCTTTGTGAACGTATCTAACAACTGCGCTACTTTTGGCAAAATCAGGCTTTCACTATACAGAATATCGATAACCACCAGACTATCTTCCAAACTACCTAAGTGAGTGGTATTTGGACGCTGCCTTTCTGCAACCCAAAATTCTGCATCCAACGAAATCAACTTTTTGAGCTTGGCTTTGAATCCTTCTTCCATCGTCGCACCTTTCGTAAATGAATGGGTATAGTTTATCATCGCACTCCCTCGAAAACGAAGGCGGCCAAAGCAGCAGTAGAGATATTTTCACGTTAATCAACTACTACGCCATCAAACACTCCTTGGGTTATTCCACTCATGCAAATTAAACGTAACAATTGGCTTCCATTTTGGTTGGTACAGGCTCGTCGCCTGCCGTCGTCGCTGAGTTGAGGCGAAATGTGGCTTAGCAGGTGGTTCTGTTCACGAGCACCACGTCAATCGTTTTTAATTGGTGGGCAGTGAATGGCGTCGAAATGCGGCACTGTGTCTAGTTCGAATGTTCATACTGTATTCGGTGTTGCATTTGAGTTTACCCCAACGCAATACCCAGCGCGGCAGGGAAAGCCGTTGCGAAATATGTTGCATAATAAGCATCTTTGTTGCATAATAGGAAAAACACCCTATTGCAACAAATCAATGGCTTACTACTAAGATATATGAGCAACATTAGCTATTTGCGTGTTTCCACAACGCAACAGACCGTTGCAAACCAACGCCAGGCAATTGCCAGCGCAGGCTGGTCGATTGATGACGAATACACTGATGAAGCCGTTAGTGGAACAACAGCGGCCGATAGCCGGCCGGGTTGGGCAGCTTGCGCAACCTACCTCCGCAAAGGTGATCCGCTGGTCGTTTATGCCCTTGACAGGCTGGGGCGCAGCACAATCGATGTGCTGCAAACCATAAACGCGCTCAGTAAGCGTGAGATTCGGCTTGTCATCCTCATGCAAGGGTTTGATACGCACACACCCGCCGGTAAGCTGGCGCTGACTATGTTTGCAGCGTTCGCCGAATTCGAGAATGGAATCAGGAAGGAACGGCAGCAGGAAGGTATTGCACGTGCGCGAACCGAGGGAAAATATGCTGGCCGTACCCAAACTGTCAGCGGTGCAGCAGGTGGAGTTGATTCCGCGGTATCAAGCTGGGGAGAATCGAAGTGCGTTAGCCCGACATTTCAGTATTGATCGCGTTACCGTTCATCGTTACTGTAAACCAACCTGCGCAGGTGCTGGTACCCCTGCCTTGATACCAAGCCGCAGCGTTGGATAAAGACGCTGCTGTAAAAACGTGGGTTGCACGTTCAATACTTCGTGGGCAACAGCAAGGTGGTGACGCTGCGGTCGTATTCGGTGATGATCCAAATACGTTCTTGGGCGGCACATAAGGTATAGGCGGAAAGCAGTCGGTTACCGGTTTGTACGGAATGCGTATTTTCGGCGGCGTTAGAACCGCACATATCTCCCCAGTCACCCCGCTGATGCCTTGCCAGCAAGTCGCTTGCATTGTTGCCGGCGCGGTCGAGCAAATCAAGTGCACCCGGTGTGGCGACAACGTGCCCAAGCGGGAATAAGCAGGGTTTGCCGATGAGGTTAAATCCTGGTTTGTCTGGAAAAGCATGATGGTCAGGCATGGCGCACTCCTACATAAAAAGACAACAAGAAATGGGGTGAAATGTGTGGATGGTGACGAGCGAAGCGAATGCAGTCGGCTTTTGCCTTGGTTTGCGGCCGAATGCCTTGAAGCAAGGACTGGTGGGAAATGAGCAGTTTTAAAGCTGTTTTCTTGCTCGGCAAGCAAATTTTCCCATAGCAATGTTGTCATTATAGCACATTAAAAAACCAGTCTATTAAACTGGTCTATAATGCTTGCTTTTGTGTTATTGGAGTTGCCATGTTAGAAATTGGCTCATACGATGCTAAAACCCGGCTGCCTGAACTGTTGCGGGAGGTCGAAAATGGGCAATCTTTCGTGATTACCAACCGGGGCCGAGCTGTGGCCATGCTTTGCCCGATTCCGAAGGATGAATCGAACGATCTGGCACAAGCCATTGCGGCGATGCAGGTGTTTGCGGCTCGGCCGGCATCCGACATGCAAACCATGGGTTTGATCGAGAAAGGACGTTGATGAGATTCGTACTGGATTACACCGTGTCGATGCGTTGGTTACTGCGAGATGGAGTTTTAGAGGATCAAACGTATGCCGAGCGAGTGTTGACGAGTTTGTTCACGAATGAGGCGTGGGTGCCGTCGTCGTGGTGGATAGACATGACGAACGTTATTTCCAAGTCTGAGCAGAACAACTTGATATCCCAAGTCGAATCCGAGCATTTCTTGCGCTTGATGGGGCCGTTGCCGATTAACGAACGGTTGATACCCGGGCCGCAGTTGTTGCGAACGACACTGGATTTGACACGACAGAATGGATTAAGCACTGAGCGCGCTGTGTACCTTGGATTAGCGATGCTGGAAAATGTGCCTTTGGCGAGTTCGGATACCCAGTTGTGTGGGATCGCGAATCAGCTTGGGATTGAAAGGTATAACTCTTGAAGCGCTTCGATGCGGCGATCTTAGTGCCAACCGCGGTCATTGATGAGGCACCGACTTAGTTTAGACTAAGAGCGTGATCGCCCGTGAAATGAGCGCCGATGCCTAATCTGTGACTTCCGCAAAGGTGTCACCAAATTCCACAAAAAGAAAGTCTGGTTAGTGACTGCTATCACTGCCAGCCTTATTTTTATTGGTCGGGACGAGAAGATTCGAACTTCTGACCCCTTGCACCCCATGCAAGTACGCTACCAGGCTGCGCTACGCCCCGACTAACTTGCGATTATAGCTGAGGGCGCTAAAGTTTAGCTGTTTTGGGTGTGTAAAATTTACTGTGATTAGCTATACGAAACGGATTTCCAGACGCACAATGGCACTTTCTACATTTCCAATAAGGTTGTCCCGACATAGCGTCTGGCCTGTTTGCGCGAGTCTGTTTGGGTAAAAAATTACTTATGTCGATAACAATCAGTCAACAATTTGACGCTGGTGCGATTGAGGTGGTGCGCGCTGATGATCCTCAAAATATTGTTTTGAATTTACGCAAGGATTCCAGCGCTGAGTTTACCCAATGGTTTTATTTTCGCCTGCAGGGTGCGCGCGACAGGCCTTGCACGATGCGCTTTTTGAATGCAGGAAAGGCTACGTATCCAGATGGCTGGAAAGATTATCAGGCGGTAGCGAGTGTTGATCGGGAGCACTGGTTTAGGGTGCCTACCACGTTTGACGGCGAGGTGATGACGGTGTTGCATACGCCGACTTCCGATGTCGTGTATTACGCCTACTTCGAGCCGTATTCTTGGGAGCGCCATTTGTCCTTGCTGGGGCGAATCGCCTCTGCGCCACTGGTGCGATTGGAGTCGTTAGGTCGCACGATTCAGGGACGCGAGATGGATCTGGTGGTGGTGGGAAATCCTGTCGCTTCCAAAAAAATCTGGGTAATCGCGCGCCAGCATCCGGGTGAAACGATGGCGGAATGGTTTGTTGAGGGCATGCTGGATGCGCTGCTGGACCCAGCCAATTCGCTGGCGCGGTGCTTGTTGGCAGATGCGGTGTTGTACGTGGTGCCAAATATGAATCCAGACGGTGCTGTTCTGGGTAATTTGCGCACTAATGCCGCAGGCGCCAACCTGAATCGCGAATGGGTGACACCATCGCTGGCGCGCAGCCCGGAAGTGTACGTGGTGCGCGAGAAGATCCATGCAGTCGGATGTGACCTGTTCCTGGATGTGCATGGTGATGAAGAATTGCCGTATGTATTTGTGGCCGGCAGCGAAATGCTGGAGGGATTCACTGCGGAGCAACTAGCAGAGCAGCAGGCGTTTATTGATGCTTTTCGGCTGGCTAACCCTGATTTTCAGAATAAGGTCGGCTATCTCCCTGGTAAATATCAAGCTGATATGTTGACCCTGGCGTCAAAATATGTGGGTCATCATTTAAAGTGCTTGTCTTTGACTCTGGAGTTGCCGTTCAAGGATAACGCTAATTTGCCAGACCCCGAACTAGGCTGGAACGGTGCGCGCAGCAGGCGCCTGGGTGCGGCAGTGTTACAGCCGATGCTGCAATCTATCAAACAAATGCAGTTCCCAATGAGCGGTGCGTGAAAATGATGATGTATTAATAGAAAGCGGGAGTATGCTGTAAAAAGATAGCATTCCCGCTTTATTTCCTTGCGATGTTAAAAATACTTTTGCTAGTATTTATGTAGTTTTGGATTCACTGTTCAGTGAAAATGTTCGCTCCCCTGTGGAGTATCTTCCGGCATTTCTGGATGCACTAACTCGCCTTCGTCATCGGCGAAGAGGGGGGCCCCGCAATCGTCGCAAAATTCCATCGAAAAACGCGTGTTGTGGCGTTTGATGTTGGTGATGCCTTCTTCTTGCAGTAAATCTGTGATGATTTCGATCGGTCTTTTATGCTCATCTTGGATCGACAGGTCGCTGTCGTCTTCCTCGCCGTAGAGTGGCCATATGATGCCGTAGACGATTTCCGGCTGTGTGCCAATGGCAAAACCGATTCGGTATTCGCTGAGTTGAGTGTCGTTGTCGTCGCCGAAACCACCGATGATGGCGCGCAGATCAGGCGCTGCCACATTGAGTGTATGGGTCAGGTAATGCTGGGCGGCACGAATCGCTGCCGGGCGGATTTGCTTGTCGGCTTCACGGCAGGCGATGTAATACGCTTCCGGCAGCAGTAATTCAAGGCCGCAACCCGGTAACAGACCGGCAATGCTGGGCGCGGCCTGCTCTTGCCATTGCGCCAGTACCTGCTGCTGATCGGCGATGACATTGGGCTGGCTTTGCGACATTTGCCAGCGAAACAGCGGTGTCCCTACCGGTACCACAACGGTTGCCAGCAAGTAGCGGATATCGGCCAGGAAAGGCACTGTTTCCGCCGCTTTGGCGGGGAATTGAACGACATTGTTTTTCAGTGCAGCTTGTGCCATGCGGCGCGTGAGCGCGAAGGTTTCGGCGTGGGTGTGGGGCAGTTGGTCAATTGAGAACAGCGCTGGCGCAACGACCAAATGCGCGCCATCGGCGAGTAGATGTGTGCTTAGTTGTGCCGACAGAGTTTGGCGTATGTCTTCCGCGATCGGCCCTGACGGGATAGCAAAGCGGGTCCATGCCAGAATGGGTGCAGCAATCAGCAGCGCATCAAACTGGACGCCGTCCTGTTCTATCACACAGGATTCACTGGTTGCCTCGATGGCTTCGACCAGCGAGTCGTAGGCATCCAGATCGGCCTTGAAAACATTGTTGAGCGCGGCGTCGATGGTGTCCTGATGGTTACTCTTCAACAATTTTTGGGACAATATGTCCAAGCCGCGCTCCCAGGCGCGTTCTTCCAGGCGGCTAGCGGCTTGCGCGATGGCATGGCTGAAGCCAATCAAGCGCTGGCTGTCTGTAGATAGTTTGGGAGGGGAGCTTTTTGACGGACGACGCATGTGAAATTTCGATGTAGTGAAACGGGAGGCACGTATTGTAGTGGATTAGCGCTGGATTCATGCAATTACGTTCGTGAAAACTGCGTTTGCTGTAGGCGGAACTGGATTCTTTATGTCGATATGGAAAATAAAAGCACATGGTCAACTGAGGAAGCCAGACTTACTGCACTGTTAGTTCTGCAGTCATTTGGGCCGCATTCTTGCACTCATTGGCGAGTTGCTGACCTTTCTTGGTATCCAGCAAGATGCTTTTTGCCGGTATGCCAATCCAGAGCAAGCCATATTTGCGGTTTTCAAAACGGTTCGCGCCGGTAGTTGTCTCTATGCGCTGGAGACGATGTATGCGTTTTTTCCAGGCCAGACCAATATGTTTATCATCGTCGGCATTCTGGTACATCGTCAGTTTATTGCCGAGCTCGCAATTGTATTCAGTTGAAAGCGCGTTTTTGGTATCCAGTTCCAGATCATCTTCGTCTATTGCTGCATTAGTGATTACAAGGGGTTTTTTTGCTTTGCCGTGTTTCACGCTGGCTTTGCTTGATTTCGCAGGTGCAGTCGTGGCAGCCAGCGCTTGCGGCGCAACCAATGCTATACAAGCTATCGTTAAAAAAATTTTGGAATATGTAATTTTCATGGGGTGTGTCTCCTTTGTTGGCGGTTATTTACACAACAGTGTTTTCGGGGTGGTGGTGCATTCATATTGCAGCAGAGTATTAACCCAATCCGGTATTGCCATGCCACTTAATTTTGCGCGTTTCAAAATCATCCAGTAATAGCGGTAGCTTGCTCTATCGTGTAAGACGCCATTATGCTGTATCGGTCCCCATTGGGCGTTCCTGGCCTCGGAAATAATGAGTGCGGCCTGATTGATCTCGCCATTTCGCGGCGACATCGCATGCAAAATAGGTTTGATCTGGTTTGGATGGATGCTCCACATGCGGCTATAACTGAATTCCGTCGCAGCCCGGTAGGCATCATTGGCGACTATCGCCATATCCTTGATTTCTGTAGTGACATTGTGCGACGGCACCTTGCCGTGAGCATGGCAGGCAGCGGCAATCTCGAGTTTGGCGCGCACCACCAATCCATGTGTGAACTGGGCAGGTGAGCGCATGGCATTACCGGGGATGGCGCCGTGATGCTCCGAGACGAAATCCATGATGCCGAACGACAGGCACTCTACCTGCGGCAGCGCCGCAATTGCATGAACATCGGCCAGAGCGCCGTGAGTTTCAATTAGCAAATGTATTGGCAGCGCGTCGCGGCCGGCTTGCTGGGCATGTTGATTGATGCGTTCGATGACATGTCTGGCGTCTGCTATGTCATTAATTTTAGGTACCACCAGATAGGCCAGTCGTTTGGCCGCGTTTTGGCAGAGGAGGGCGATGTCCTGCTCGAAGAATGCGTGGCGGCGGTCGTGAATGCGGGCGCCAATTCTGTCGAAACGATTATCTTCGCTATTGATGATCGATGCGATCAGTTGCGCGTGGGATGCTTCGTTGCCGGTTGCGGCGCCGTCTTCTGCATCGAGCGTGATGTCAAAAACCGGGCCAAGTTGTTGCTGTAGCGCGACCGACTTGCGCATTAGCTTTTCGGAGCCGGCATAGTGGTCGCAAACCGGTAGTGAAACCGGTTGATGCATTCCTTGAAATAAGGCTTCAGCGGGATGCATGCCCTATATATCCAAATATTATGATGAATGTCGGGCAAGTGATTCGGCTGCGAACCGTCATATCACTTGCCCATCCGATGGAAGGTTTTAGCCTACCAGGTGTTTTACACCGTCGCGCTCTTCGAGCAATTCATTGAGTGTTATGTTGATGCGTTCGCGTGAGAATGCATCAACTTCCAGACCCTGGACGATCTTGTATTCGCCATTTTCGGTAGTGACCGGAAAACCGAATATCGTGCCTTCCGGAATTTCGTAAGAGCCGTCAGAAGGGATGCCCATCGTGGTCCATTTGCCCTTAGTGCCCAGAACCCAGTCATGCACGTGATCGATCGCTGCATTGGCGGCCGATGCAGCCGACGACAATCCGCGCGCTTCGATAATGGCGGCGCCACGTTTGCCAACGGTAGGCAGGAATACATCCTTGTTCCAGGCTTGGTCGTTAATCATGTCTTTGACCGACTGACCATCGATGGTCGCGTAACGATAATCTGCATACATGGTTGGGGAATGATTGCCCCATACAAACAGTTTTTCAATCGCAGTTACCGACTTGTCGGTTTTTGCTGCGATTTGCGACAATGCACGGTTGTGATCCAGGCGCAACATGGCAGTGAAGTTTTTCGCTGGCAAACCAGGAGCGGATTTCATCGCGATGTAGGCGTTGGTGTTGGCCGGATTGCCGACTACCAGTACTTTTACAGTGCGGGACGCAACCGCATCGAGTGCCTTGCCTTGCACCGTGAAAATTTGCGCATTGGCTTCCAGCAAGTCCTTGCGTTCCATGCCGGGGCCACGGGGACGCGCGCCCACCAGCAATGCAACGTCAACATCCTTGAATGCTGTCATTGGATCTGCATGTGCAGTCATGCCAGCGAGCAACGGAAATGCACAGTCGTCGATTTCCATCATGACGCCTTTAAGTGCTTTTTGCGCTTTTTCGTCAGGAATTTCAAGCAATTGCAAAATAATCGGTTGATCTTTTCCCAGCATGTCGCCATTGGCAATGCGAAATAGCAGGGAATAACCGATTTGGCCGGCGGCGCCTGTTACGGCAACACGCATAGGGGCTTTAGCCATGTTGAATCTCCAGTAAGGGAAAGAAATAAATTATATAAAAAAGGGTGATTCATGTTAGATGACTCTATTGATAATAACGCCGAAAAGCATTCAAGTCTGCCGGTGAAGATGCGCGGCAACTTGGATTTTTTGTATTCAGGCGTATCATAATCAGTATTGTGGCTCTGGCATGTATCAGATAAAGAATGATTCAGCGAGAAGTTTAGGGGTGCAGTTCTTGTGTGTCAATAAATATAGTATGTCTTATATAAGACATACTATATTTATTTTACTGGACGGCACAAGGCAATTTATGGTGAAATCAGAAGCTATGAATCCTGTCTTATCTAATTTGAGTGTCAATGCTATCCCTAATGTAGGGATAGGAACTACTTTTCCCGGCACCCCACCGACGTTCAGTCCCCTCTATCAGCAAATAAAGTCTCTTATCACCCAAAGCCTGCAGAGCGGTGAGTGGAAGCCTGGGGAATTGATTCCGAGCGAAATGGAGCTTGCCAACCGTTTCAAGGTGAGTCAGGGCACCGTGCGCAAGGCGATTGATGAACTGGCAGCTGAAAACCTGGTAATGCGTCGTCAGGGTAAGGGTACCTTCGTTTCGTCGCACCACGAAGCTCGGGCTCAGTATCGTTTTTTGAGGTTGATGCCGGATGTAGGAGCGCCGCGTCCGGCAGACAATAAAATTATTGAGATCAAAAGATTGCGGGCGCCGGCTGAAGTGGCACGTCTGCTGGATATGAAGTCTGGAGATTCCGTCGTATTCATCAAGCGTATCCAATCTTTCGATCAAATTCCAACCATCATCGAAGAACTCTGGCTGCCCGGTTTGATTTTCAAGGGTCTGACAGCAGAGCGCTTAATTGAATATAAAGGGCCGATGTATGGGCTCTTTGAAACTGAATTTGGCACCAGAATGATACGTGCAACAGAGAAAATCCGTGCCGTTCCTGCTGTTAAAGATGTGGCTGAGTTACTAGAAATTACCATCAATGCCCCTTTGTTAAGCGTCGAGCGCGTTTCTTTTACGTATGGTGATAAGCCGGTTGAAGTGCGACGCGCTCTGTATTCAACCAGCCAGCATTATTATCAAAATGACTTGAGTTAGTCTTGGCTTAATGCCAAGCCAGGTGTAAGTGCGCTCCAGGATTGGATTTCATTGTGCCTGATGAATGGGTTCGCTGTTTCGCTCGTAGTGCACAGTTTTAATTTGGGCGCTGTGAAAAATAGGCGAAAATAGCAATATTATTTTAGTTAAATGAAGAGAGAGCACCTTATGTCAGAAGCCATAAATGGGGTTGTAAAAAAGGAGCGTCCGGAGTTCCGGAATATTCATTTGACAGACATCGCGCGGTACCGCATGCCCTTGGCAGCATTAGTGTCTGTTTTGCACCGTATCAGCGGCGCCTTGATTTTTTTGCTGCTCCCTTTTATTTTATATTTACTAGATAGCAGCCTCACTTCCGAAATTTCTTTTGATTACCTTAAAGGATTTGCTTCCGGTTGGTTTGTGAAGTTGATCATTCTTGCCCTGTCTTGGTCTTACTTGCATCATTTTTGTGCCGGTATTCGTCACCTCGTAATGGATACTCACGTGGGCTTGGACAAGGATTCGGCGCGCAAGTCTGCTGTGGGTGTTTTGGTGGTTAGCCTGTTTTTGGCTGCGCTGGTTGCATTGAAACTATTTGGAGTGTTTTAAATGGCAAAAAATAATATTGGGCCGAGGCGTTTGGTTGTTGGAGCGCATTACGGCTGGAAAGACTGGTTGGTGCAGCGCGTAACTGCAATTGTGATGGCGATTTATACCGTCTTGTTGTTAGTGAGTTTTTTGGCGACTAGCAGTTTTAGCTATGAAACTTGGGCTGGTCTGTTTGCAAATCAATGGTTCAAGATTGCTACTTTTGTGACCTTCTTCGCGCTTTTTTATCACGCTTGGGTTGGTGTTCGTAACATCTGGATGGATTACGTTAAACCGGTTTCGGTTCGGATTGCATTACAAGTTGCCACACTCCTGTGGCTGATTGGTTGTGCCGGTTGGTCGGCACAGATTCTCTGGAGAGTGTAATCGTGGCAGCAATTAAATCCGCAATTCCTGTTCGTCGCTTTGATGCGATCATAGTTGGCGCCGGTGGTTCTGGCATGCGTGCTTCGCTACAAATGGCTGAGGCTGGTCTGAACGTGGCAGTATTATCCAAAGTGTTTCCTACCCGTTCGCACACGGTTGCTGCACAAGGTGGCATCGGTGCATCGCTGGGCAACATGGCCGAGGACAGTTGGTACTGGCACATGTTTGACACAGTCAAAGGTGGTGATTACCTGGGCGATCAGGATGCTATCGAGTTCATGTGCCGCGAAGCGCCAAAAGTTGTTTATGAGCTTGAGCACTTCGGCATGCCTTTTGACCGTAACCCTGATGGCACAATCTATCAGCGTCCGTTTGGTGGCCATACGGCTAATTTTGGTGAAAAAGCGGTGCAGCGCGCATGTGCCGCTGCGGATCGTACCGGCCATGCTCTATTGCATACGTTGTACCAGCGCAATGTGCGCGCCAAGACGCATTTTTTCGTTGAGTGGATGGCGATCGATTTGATCCGCGATGCCGACGGTGATGTACTGGGTGTCGTAGCATTGGAAATGGAAACCGGTGATGTAATGCTGCTGGAAGCCAAGACAACGGTTTTTGCAACGGGTGGCGCCGGCCGCATCTGGGCCTCGTCAACCAATGCTTATATCAATACTGGGGATGGCCTCGGGATGACGGCACGTGCCGGTTTACCTCTGGAGGATTTGGAATTCTGGCAATTTCATCCAACCGGTGTTGCCGGTGCCGGCGTGTTGATTACCGAAGGCGTGCGTGGAGAGGGTGGTATTCTGGTCAATAGTGAGGGCGAACGCTTCATGGAGCGTTACGCCCCGCAGTATAAAGATCTGGCGCCACGTGATTTCGTTTCGCGTTCGATGGATCAAGAGATCAAGGAAGGCCGTGGCTGTGGTCCGAACAAGGATTATATTAATCTGGATTTGCGTCACATCGGCGCTGATACCATCATTAAACGGCTGCCCTCCATACTTGAAATTGGTCGTAAATTCGCCAACGTAGATGCAACCAAAGAGCCGATTCCGGTAGTGCCTACCGCGCATTATCAGATGGGCGGAATTCCGGTGAATATCCATGGCCAGGTGGTTGCACCCAAAGGCGGCAATCCGAATGCGGTTGTTAACGGCATGTACGCGATTGGTGAGTGCGCCTGCGTATCGGTGCATGGCGCCAACCGGCTTGGCACCAATTCTTTGCTCGACATAGTCGTATTCGGTCGCGCCGCAGGCAATCACCTGGTGCAAAGCAATTTGAAGGATAAGCAGCACAAGCCGTTGCCGGCTGATGCTGCGGATTCCGCGCTGTCGCGATTGAATAGGCTCGAAACCAGTACCGGTACAGAGCGGGTTCAGAATGTCGCAAATGATATTCGGACCACGATGCAACAATACTGCGGCGTATTCCGTACCGACGAGTTGCTGCAAAACGGTTACAAGAAAATCATGGAACTCGATGAGCGTCGCAAGCATGTGTCGTTCAAGGATAAGTCCAAGGTATTCAACACAGCACGCGTCGAAGCGCTGGAACTTGATAACCTGATCGAGACCGCGAAAGCAACTATTACATCTGCGGTCGCACGCAAGGAGTCGCGTGGTGCACACGCACATCGGGAATACGAGAAGCGGGACGATGAGAACTGGTTGAAGCACACACTGTGGTTCTCGGAAGGTAATCGACTCGAATACAAGCCGGTAATCACCAAGCCGCTGACGGTTGAATCCTTTGCGCCTAAAGCACGCACTTTCTAACAAGGTAAGAATATGGCACGCACTCTCCAGTTTCAGATTTACCGCTACGATCCAGACAAGGATGCTAAACCTTACATGCAAGACTTGACGGTTGAGTTGCAAGATACCGACAGAATGCTGCTGGATGCATTAGTTCGCATTAAAGCCGATGTAGACGATTCACTCGCATTGCGCCGTTCCTGTCGTGAAGGCGTGTGCGGCTCCGATGCGATGAACATCAATGGAAAAAACGGTCTGGCTTGCACTACCAATTTGAATGAATTGAAAGAGCCGATCGTTTTGCGTCCTTTGCCGGGTTTGCCGGTCATCCGCGATTTGATCGTCGATATGACGCAATTTTTCAAGCAATACGATTCAATCAAGCCATTTTTAATTAACGATTCCATACCGCCCGAAAAAGAGCGTTTGCAGTCGCCGGATGAACGTGAAGAGCTGGACGGCCTTTACGAGTGTATTTTGTGCGCATGTTGTTCCACTGCATGTCCTTCGTTCTGGTGGAATCCCGATAAATTCGTTGGACCTGCTGGGTTGTTGCAGGCATACCGTTTCATTGCAGACACGCGTGATCAAGCTACAGCGGATCGTTTGGACAATCTGGAAGATCCATATCGACTGTTTCGTTGTCATTCGATTATGAACTGTGTGGATGTTTGTCCAAAAGGACTCAATCCAAACAAGGCAATCGGCAAAATCAAGGAAATGCTGGTTCGACGCGGCGTGTAAGTAGCACAGGTATGCAATTACAACGGTTGGAGGTGCAAAACCACTTCCAGCCATTTCGTGTGTTTAATCCGATTGAAATCGCTTGTGATTTCATGCAACAAGTTGAATGGTATTTTTATGTCCATCACTCATCAGGACGATCCCGCAAAGCGTGCCCGCCTACGATGGCGCTCCCGGCGCGGCTTGCTGGAGAATGATTTGATTTTGACGCGTTTTCTTGATACGCAAGAGACAACTTTGACAGATGATGAGGTTGATGCGTTTACCCGATTGCTGGAACTTTCGGATAGTGCGCTAATGGATCTGATAATGGGGCGCAATGAGCCATCTTGTAATCTGGATTTACCCAATGTTCATGGACTTTTGAAAAAAATACGCAGCGCTTGATTGACGCGTCGTTTTAGTTTTTTGACTAACGACTGACCCCTCATATTGAAAGAATATCTATGACTACTACTGTAAAAAGTAAAGCCACACTATCGTTTTCTGATGGCACACCCTCGCTGGAAATGCCAATTTACGGCGGAACGATTGGACCCGATGTAATCGATATTCGTAAACTGTATGCATCGACTGGGAAATTTACTTACGATCCAGGGTTCATGTCCACGGCGGCATGCAATTCTGCCATCACATATATCGATGGTGACAAAGGTGAGTTGCTCTATCGCGGCTATCCTATTGAGCAGTTGGCTGTAAATTGTGATTTTCTTGAAACATGCTATCTGTTACTGAACAGTGAACTACCTAATGCTTCCGAGAAAGATAAATTTGTATCGCTTATAACCAACCATACGATGGTTCACGAGCAGATGCAATTTTTCTTCCGTGGTTTTCGGCGGGATGCGCATCCAATGTCGGTGCTAGTCGGAACGGTTGGTGCCCTGTCGTCGTTCTATCATGATTCGCTGGACATCAATGATCCGCATCACCGCGAAGTCTCTGCAATTCGTTTGATCGCAAAATTGCCAACCCTGGTGGCAATGACGTACAAATATAACATTGGACAGCCGTTCGTCTATCCGCGTAATGACTTGTCGTACAGCGCGAATTTCATGAACATGATGTTTGCTACGCCCTGCGCGGATCACAAAGTCAATGAAGTGCTGGTGCGTGCTTTGGATCGTATTCTGATTCTGCATGCGGATCACGAACAGAATGCTTCCACCTCAACAGTGCGTCTGGCTGGCTCGTCCGGCGCCAATCCATTCGCGTGCATTGCTGCAGGCATCGCATGCCTGTGGGGTCCGGCACACGGCGGTGCCAATGAGGCGGCACTGAACATGCTCGAAGAAATCGGTAGCGTTGATAACATTGGCGAGTTCATCAAGAAAGTCAAAGACAAAAATTCTGATGTCAAATTGATGGGCTTCGGCCACCGCGTCTACAAGAATTATGATCCGCGCGCAAAATTGATGCGTGAAACATGCTACGAAGTTCTGGAAGCGCTGGGGCTGCAAAATGATCGTTTGTTCAAATTGGCGATGGCACTGGAGAAAATTGCGCTGGAAGATGAATACTTTGTTTCCCGTAAACTGTACCCGAACGTTGATTTTTACTCCGGTATCGTGCAGCGTGCATTAGGCATTCCTGTTTCCTTGTTCACTGGGATTTTTGCCCTTGCCCGGACCGTTGGCTGGATTGCTCAATGGCAAGAAATGATTTCTGATCCAGAACAAAAGATTGGCCGTCCACGTCAATTATTTGTCGGTGCAACACGGCGTGATGTGCCGCCGATGAGCAGCCGAGGTTAAATTGAAAAGCGAGCCAATGAGGCTCGCTTTTTTGTTGTAGTGTTCAAGTATAATGAGACTCTTAAAGAGTTAAGTGTAACACCACGTAATGTCGTCCTTCCCCACAACTTGATGTGCAATCCGCTAACCGGTCAGGCCGTGTCGCGGAAGGTTAGATTAACCCGCTAATCTCGCGAAACGCGAAGAAAGGTGAGCAATATATGATGCAGCAATTCAGTGACAACTCCTATCTTTTTGGAGGCAATGCCCCGTATGTCGAAGAGTTATATGAGGCTTATCTTAATAACCCCGGCTCGGTGTCCGACAACTGGCGAACTTATTTTGATGCAATGCAGCACGTTCCTGCAGTTGACGGGTCGAATAAACCCGACGTGGCTCATGCTTCTGTTATTGCATCTTTTGCCGAGCGTGCAAAGCAAGGCCCAATACGAACAGTAAGCGCCTCAGACGATGTTGACATGGGTCGCAAAAGCGTCGCAGTAGTGCAATTGATCGCTGCCTATCGTTATATGGGCTCGCAGTGGGCTAATCTGGACCCTTTACAGCGACAAGAGCGCCCGGAAATTCCGGAATTGGATCCTGTTTTTTATGGATTTTCTGACGCTGATCAGGATATTGTATTTAATATCAGCAATACCTATTTTGGCCTTGAAACGGCCTCCTTGCGTGATCTGATCCATTCCCTGCGCGATACCTATTGCCGTTCTATCGGTGCCGAGTTTATGTATATCAGCGATCCTTCCGAGAAGCGCTGGATACAGCAAAAACTGGAATCAATCCGCGCCACCCCCAATTTCACTGCAGAAAAGAAAAAACATATTCTGGATCGATTGACTGCTGCAGAAGGTCTTGAGCGTTATCTGCATACCAAATACGTTGGACAAAAACGTTTTTCACTGGAGGGCGGCGAGAGCTTCATTGCATCAATTGATGAAACGATTCAGCGCGCTGGCGAGCGCGGCGTACAGGAAATAGTCATAGGCATGGCGCATCGCGGACGCTTGAACGTATTGGTTAATACTCTAGGCAAGATGCCTGGAGAGCTGTTTGCTGAATTTGAAGGCAAGCACGCGGAGGAGCTTCCTTCCGGCGACGTTAAGTATCACCAGGGTTTCTCGTCCGACATCACGACGCCGGGCGGTCCAGTGCATCTCTCGCTTGCTTTCAATCCTTCGCACCTTGAAATTGTTAACCCAGTGGTTGAGGGTTCGGTCAAGGCGCGCATGGAGCGTCGCGGTGATAAAAATGGTGCGCAGGTTCTGCCCATTTTAGTCCACGGCGATGCCGCATTTGCAGGGCAAGGCGTTGTAATGGAAACGCTTAATCTGGCCCAAACTCGTGGCTACGGCACGGGCGGCACGGTGCATATTGTGATCAATAATCAGATTGGCTTCACTACTTCTGATCCTCGTGATTCACGTTCTACGCTGTACTGTTCCGATGTCGTCAAAATGATTGAGGCACCGGTGCTGCATGTGAACGGGGATGATCCTGAGGCGGTGGTGCTGGCAACTCAGATCGCTCTTGATTATCGTCTTGAGTTCAAAAAAGATGTAGTCGTCGATATCCTCTGCTACCGTAAATTGGGCCATAACGAGCAAGATACGCCGGCGTTAACACAACCGCTGATGTACAAGAAAATTGGCCAGCATCCAGGAACGCGTAAGTTATATGCCGATAAACTGATCGCGCAAGGCGTGTTGCCCGCTGACGGCGGCGATGCAATGGTGCTGGCATTTCGCGATGCAATGGATACTGGTCGCCTTACGGTCGATCCAGTTCTCACCAATTTCAAGAATAAGTACTCGGTTGACTGGATGCCGTTTCTGAATCGCAAATGGACCGACGCAGCCGATACCGCGGTGCCGCTTGCCGAACTGAAACGCATCTCCGAGCGGATCACGGTTATCCCGGAAGGATTCAAAGCGCACTCTCTGGTCGAGAAAGTGCTGAACGATCGTGCCGCAATGGGCCGAGGCGAGATTAATCTGGACTGGGGTATGGGCGAGCACCTCGCCTACGCATCCTTAGTGTCATCAGGGTACGCAATTCGCCTGACCGGTCAGGATGTCGGACGCGGCACTTTCGTCCATCGTCATGCGGTACTGCATGACCAGAAACGTGAGCGATGGGATGCCGGCAGTTATATACCATTGGAAAACGTGTCGGAAAATCAGGCACCGTTTACAGTGATTGATTCGGTTCTTTCCGAAGAAGCGGTTCTTGCATTTGAATATGGTTACTCAACTTCCGAGCCAAATACGCTCACCATCTGGGAGGCGCAGTTTGGTGACTTTGCCAATGGCGCGCAAGTGGTGATCGACCAATTCATCAGTTCCGGCGAAGAGAAATGGGGGCGTGCATGCGGTTTGGTCATGATGTTGCCGCATGGCTATGAGGGGCAAGGCGCAGAGCACTCGTCAGCACGCATTGAACGTTACCTGCAATTGTGCGCCGACAACAATATGCAAGTAGTGCAACCGACCACCTCCGCGCAGATTTTCCATCTTTTGCGCCGTCAGATGATCCGCATGTTCCGCAAGCCTTTGATTATCATGACGCCGAAATCCTTGCTGCGTAACAAGGATGCGGGTTCGCCATTATCCGATTTAGCGAAAGGCCAATTCCAAACCGTGATTGGCGAAATGGACAATTCCATTGATGCGAAAAAGGTCAAGCGTATTATTGCCTGCTCCGGCAAAGTGTATTACGACTTGGTTAATTCCCGCAAAGAGCGTGGACAAATGGACATGGCTATCATCCGCATCGAGCAACTTTATCCTTTTCCGCACAAGGCATTGGCGAATGAATTGAAAAAATTCCCGAATTTCAATGAGTTGGTTTGGGCCCAGGATGAGCCGCAAAATCAGGGTGCCTGGTTCCAGATTGAGCACAATATCTTTGAAAACCTGGGAGATGGGCAGAAGCTTGCCTACGCTGGCCGTGCCGCGAGCGCAGCGCCTGCAGTTGGCTATTATGACAAGCACTATGCTCAGCAAAAAGCGCTGCTGGATACCGCTTTTTCGAAACTTAAAGGTTTTGTTCTAACAAAATAATGAGATGGTGGCGGGCGGAATTGCCACGTCACATGAACAACTAGAAACGGAGAATTACATGGCAATTATTGAAGTTAAAGTTCCACAACTGTCCGAATCTGTCGCAGAAGCGACCCTGCTGCAATGGCACAAAAAAGAGGGCGAGACAGTTGGTCGCGATGAAAATTTGATTGATGTGGAAACCGACAAAGTCGTCCTTGAATTGCCGGCACCAGCTGCCGGGGTGATTACGCAAATTATCAAAGGTGACGGCACCACAGTTGTCGCCGGTGAAATCATTGCAATCATCGATACTGAAGCAGTGGCTAAAATGAGTCCGACTGAAGTGTCGACTGCCCCGGTAACAGTGTCGGCAGAAACCGTGGCGCAGGCAGCAGCGCCATTGTCCGCGTCAGGGACTGGTATCGCGATGCCGGCAGCCGCAAAAATACTGGCCGATAACAATATGACTGTTGCGCAAGTCGCAGGCAGTGGCAAAGATGGTCGCGTTATCAAAGGTGATGTAATCAACGCCTTGGAAGCAAAACCGGTTGCAGTTGCTAGTGTTGCGCCGTTGGCAGTGGCGACTGCTAAACCTGCTTTGCAGCAAGTAACTTCACCGATAGCACTAAATTTGGGCGATCGCGCTGAAGAGCGGGTTCCGATGAGCCGGTTGCGGGCCCGCATCGCTGAACGTTTGCTGCAATCTCAGTCGACCAATGCGATTCTGACTACATTCAATGAAGTCAATATGCAGCCGGTAATGGATTTGCGTACCAAATACAAGGACAAGTTTGAAAAAGAACACGGTGTCAAGCTGGGTTTCATGTCGTTCTTCGTCAAGGCTGCTGTAGCTGCACTGAAAAAATACCCGATCATCAATGCCTCGATTGATGGCAACAATATCGTTTATCACGGCTATTTCGACATCGGTATCGCAGTGGGTTCGCCGCGTGGTCTGGTGGTACCGATCTTACGCAATGTCGATCAAATGTCGATTGCCGACATTGAGAGGAAAATCGGGGAATTCGGCCAGAAGGCTAAAGATGGCAAGCTGACACTGGACGATTTGACCGGCGGTACTTTTTCGATTTCAAATGGAGGCACTTTCGGTTCCATGCTATCGACCCCGATCATTAATCCGCCACAGGCGGCGATTCTCGGCGTGCATGCAACCAAGGATCGCGCTGTAGTGGAAAACGGCCAGATCGTGATCCGCCCGATGAACTATCTGGCGATGTCTTATGATCACCGCCTCATTGATGGCCGCGAGGCTGTGTTGGGCCTGGTCGCCATGAAAGATGCACTGGAAGATCCTGCGCGTTTGTTACTGGATATTTAATCGTACTTGGCGAAAAGACACAATGCCTGCAAAGAACCTCTTTGTGCGCATGTGTCTTTTTGCATTAATTGGATTTGATTATGTCAAAAGATTTTGATGTTGTTGTTATTGGGGGCGGCCCTGGTGGCTATATTGCAGCGATCCGTGCTGCGCAATTGGGTTTTACGGTGGCCTGCATTGACGACTGGAAAAATGCCAAGGGTGGCCCTGCACCCGGCGGAACTTGCACTAATGTGGGTTGCATTCCGTCGAAAGCACTACTGCAGTCGTCCGAGCATTATGAACATGCAGGACATACATTTGCCGAACACGGCATAGAAGTCAAGGGCCTGAGTTTCAATGTTGGTCAAATGCTGGCGCGTAAGGATGGCATCGTCAAACAAAATAACGATGGCATTCTTTACTTGCTCAAAAAGAACAAAGTTACGTTTTTCCACGGCCAAGGCTCCTTTGTCAAAAACGATGCCAGCAGCACCACAATCAAGGTTGTAGGCGCTAGTGAAGAAACATTGACCGCCAAGCACGTCATTATCGCTACCGGATCGAATGCGCGCGCATTGCCAGGAGCGGCTTTTGACGAACAACGGATTCTTTCCAATACCGGCGCTTTGGCAATGGAAGCAACACCTAAAAAACTGGGTGTCATTGGTGCTGGTGTAATCGGCCTGGAAATGGGCAGCGTCTGGCGTCGTTTGGGTGCCGAAGTTACGGTATTGGAGGCTCTGCCCACTTTCCTCGGTGCGGTCGATCAACAGATCGCCAAGGAAGCGCACAAACTATTTACCAAGCAGGGCTTGACCGTCCAGCTAGGCGTGAAAATTGGCGTCATCATTGTCAGCAAGAAGGACGTGTCCGTTGCCTACACGGACGACAAGGGCAATGCGCAAAAGGCTGTTTTCGATAAGCTGATTATCTCGATCGGCCGGGTGCCGAACACCAACGGCTTGAATGCCGAGTCGGTCGGCTTGCAACTTGATGAGCGCGGCTTCGTTGCAGTGGATGCCGACTGCAAGACCAACTTGCGCAATGTTTGGGCGGTCGGTGACGTGGTGCGCGGGCCGATGTTGGCGCACAAAGCGGAAGAAGAGGGCGTTGCTGTCGCCGAGCGCATTGCCGGCCAGCATGGTCATGTCAACTTCAATACGATTCCCTGGGTTATTTACACTTCACCCGAGATTGCCTGGGTCGGCAAGACCGAGCAGCAACTGAAGACTGAAGGCGTCGCTTATAAAGCGGGCACTTTCCCGTTTTCGGCCAACGGTCGTGCACGTGCGTTAGGCGAAACCGCGGGTATGGTCAAGTTTCTGGCTGATGCCAAGTCCGACGAAATCCTTGGCGTGCATATCATAGGCCCGATGGCTTCCGAATTGATCGCTGAAGCAGTGGTTGCAATGGAATTTCGCGCCTCTGCGGAAGATATTGCCCGTATCTGCCATGCCCATCCTTCTCTGTCGGAGGCGACCAAAGAAGCGGCGCTGGCGGTGGATAAGCGCACACTCAATTTTTAAGGAGACGTCATGCGTCATCTGACCCTGTTATTGCCACTGTCTGTAGCGCTCGCCGCGTGTGCAACTTCCGGTTCGGGTGACGACGCTATTTTAATTGAGACGTCCGCGCAAGGCCGCTTGTTGACCGGTGTTGCGTGTACTGTTGCAAACAATGCCGGCAATTGGAAAATAATCACGCCGGCCAAGGTAAATCCTGGCCGCGCCAATGGCGACTTGCATGTGTTGTGCAGCCAGTCGGGTTATCGCACCGCAGAAGTGGTGTACCAGGCGACGGGAGTTCGGGCGAGCGGCTCCAGTGTAGGCATCGGCTTGGGCAGCGGTGGCGGCAATGTCGGATTTGGGGTCGGCTTGAATTTTCCAGTTCACTCGGGTGGCGGCGCTGCTTATCCGGCACGCATCACGGTCGAGATGAATCCGCTGTAATCTCCCTGGGTTGCATTGACATTCAGTTCCTTCCGCGTCTTGATTATATTCAATTTAATGGGAGTATATTAAAAAATACTGCTTATTCCGCATGTATTAAGTATGTATTTTAAAAATACGTGTCGCAGTATATTGTTCGATATTAAATATCTTAAATTGCACGCGGCAAAATAATCGCGCCGCATCAATATCAACTATCACTAGCCTCCGTCATATCAAGGCCGCGCCAAATGGTGCCGGCGGGCTGATCCATGACCGGCTTGTCAAATCACAATATGCCTCTGTCCAAGGCCTTGTTTGGAAGTATGTGAATGCGAATGAATGTCCAGCAGTATTACGAGCATGCGCTGTCTGCGCGCGGTTTCACATCGGATGAAGCCCAGCGTCGCGCCGTAGCGCGCCTGCAACAGAGTTTTGACGAATGGGTTGCGTTCAAATCGCAGCGTTCCAGTAAGTTCAAGCGTTTGATCAACCGGCCTTTGATGCCGCGCGGACTGTACATGTGGGGCGGTGTCGGACGCGGCAAATCGTTCTTGATGGATAGCTTTTATTCGGTGGTGCCGGTGGTGCGCAAAACACGGGTGCATTTTCATGAATTCATGCGCGACGTGCATCACCAGTTAAACGCATTCAAGAGCGTGGCCAACCCGCTGGACGAAGTGGCGCGACGTATTGCCAAAAAATACCGACTGATCTGTTTCGACGAGTTTCATGTGTCCGATATCGCCGACGCCATGATTCTGTATAACCTGATGCGGGCGCTGTTTGAGAATGGCGTGTCGTTCGTCATGACCTCCAACTACGCGCCGGATACGCTCTATCCTGACGGTCTGCATCGTGATCGGATGTTGCCTACAATCGCCTTGATCAAGAATAATATGGATGTGATGAATGTCGACGCCGGCTTGGATTATCGCAAGCGCGCGCTGGAGCAGGTGGCGTCTTACCATACCCCGTTGGGCGCTGCGGCGGATCGTGCGCTGCGCGATGCCTATGCTGGCATCGCCGATATCAGCGACGAAGACCCATGCATTCGTATTGAAACGCGTGAAATCAAGGCTTTGCGTCGCGCCGGTGGCGTAGCATGGTTTGATTTTGCTACCTTGTGCGGCGGGCCGCGCTCGCAAAACGATTATCTGGAGATTTCCAGCCGTTTTCACACTATCATCTTGTCCGGGATTCCATCCCTTTCAGCTTCGATGTCATCGGAGGCGCGACGCTTTACCTGGCTCATCGATGTGTTTTATGACAATAAAATTAAACTGATCATGTCAGCTGAGGTTGAGCCTGAAGAACTTTACACGGCAGGTATCCTGGCCAATGAATTTCACCGAACTGTTTCTCGCATCATCGAGATGCAATCGCGTGAATATATGCAGTCGGAACGACGCGATACTGTGACGGGGCTGTTGTAAAAGTCCGGTCATTCATTAGAGCAGGCCTTCATGCCCGTGCCTTTAAATAAAATTTGGAATGAGTTTGTTTCCACTCCCAAATTGCACCGGCAGAAACCTCAGCCTTCAGACCGGGGTATCCTACTTTCGTATCTCCCGAGTGGACGGGGTTCCAATTGGAGTCAGATTTAGATGAATTGTCCTTTAAATAATTGTCATTTAGATATATATCGCATGCTGCCTATTCATAAAAGCAGGCTTCTTTTAAGAGGGTTGGCAGGCGGTCTGCTGGCTCTGTTTTTTCACTGCGCCGTTGCTCAGGATGCCGGCACATTGTTGTCTACACAATATCCGCCCGGTTCGATTGCGACAGTCGAGGCGGCTGAGAGTGCGCAGCAACAGGCGGCCAGCGAAAACGCCCGTATCGAACTGCAATATGATCGGGATGAGCAAGCCTGCAATGGGATGTTTTTTGTCAGCACCTGCCGGGATAAGGCGAAAGAACGCCGCCATGCTGCTCTGGAACCGGTGCGCTTGGTGAAGAATGAGGCGGAAATGGTAATACGGCGCATGCGGGTGGCTGACAGAGACCAAGCATTGGCCGACAAGCGTCGTGAAAAAGCGCTGGAAGCGCTCCAGATTGAGCAAGATGCTCAACAAAAAGCACAGGAAATCGCACAAAAAAAGATGCGTAATATAGAAAAAAAGAGGGAGAACGTACAGAATGAACAACTCCATGCGCAAAATGTCGAGCAGCGCGCGGCCGACCATCAGGCTCGGCAGCAGCGCATGCCGGCGGCGGTAGCCGCCGACGCGCAAAAACGCGCAGATAATGTTGCGGCTTATGACAGAAAAATCAGGGAGGCACAAGCGCATCAGCGCGACATTGCCGCCCAAAAAGCCGAAAAAGATCGCAATCGCAAAGTTCAATCACCAGCGGTGCCGCCTGCTGGCGCAATAGAAAGTCTGCCGTCACCACTGAATCCGGGATTGGCAATACCCAAACCCTGACCCAGGATTATTCGGCCAAGTGTGTTGATCGCGTGGCTTTTTTTGCAGTACCGACCAGTTTGACGATGGCCATGCTGCAGTTGTCGCCGCAGCCCTTGGCCCGTTCCCGGGCTATGCGGATCAGTATCTCGGATGCGCTCCGGGGCGAATTCTCGGCAATTGCGGCAGCCATTTCAAGCTTCGAAAAATAATGCCATAAACCGTCGCTACAGAGTAGAAACGCATGCCCCGGGTGTAGCATATCGAGTCGCCCGAAGGTGATGGTGGGCTCCCTCTTGTGGGAGCCTAGTGCGCTGGTCAATACGTTGGAGAGAGGATGATTTTTTGCTTTCTGGCGGCTCAACTTGCCTTCACTGACCAGTCTTTCCACATACGAATGGTCAATCGTGCGGCGGATATAGTTTGCCCCTTCAAAAAGATACAGGCGCGAATCGCCAACGTGTGCCCAAATGGCGCGTTGGTCCGGGCTGATGACTAGCGCGACCATGGTACTGTGCGGTTCTTTTTCGGATGAGAAGCTGCTCAGTTTGATGATGCTGTGGGCTTCATGCACGATTCTGCCCAGCAGGGTTTCAACAGCTTCCGAGCCAGGTGAGAATTCGTTGAATAACTGTTGCGCCGATTTGATGATTTGTTCCGCTGCCAGCGCGCCGCCGGTACGTCCGCCCATCCCGTCCGCCAGCACCGCCAACATGGTGCCGGGAGCTTTTGGAGCGGCAAACAGGGCGACCCGGTCTTGTTGCTCCTCACGGTCGCCGATGTGTTGCGCGGTACCTGCTTCTAACTTGTATTGGCTCATGCGTTCGGGTAGATTAAACTGTCGGTCTGGATTGCTTTCGGGCGACAAACGTAGCTTGAGAAAGTCTACCTAGCAATAGCAGTCCCGCGCAAAGTCGCACAGCGTTGTGACCAAAAAGAGATTAATACTACTGTATTGCCGGTCGGTTATGCAATCATGACTGCCAGATCAATTTGCAAATTTTTAGTTGGATGCCAGACATGACTACACCAATTCCAGAACTTACGCAGCGTCGCATCACTGAACTGGAAGTCGAACACCGTGATCTGGGCACGGTAATCGATGCGCTTATCTTGAGTGGGCGCCCGGATGAGCTGCAACTGCGGCGCTTGAAGAAGCGCAAATTGCAATTAAAAGATTACGTCACTCTGCTGAAAATGCAGCTTATTCCCGATGTTCCGGCCTGACTGAAGACCGTTTTTCAGCTGCTTCTCTTGCTGCTTCTCTTAGCCATTCCTCTTATTTCCACCATCTATCTTGACTGAAGACTCTTCCTCCGTGCAACCTCAGGGCACGCATGATGCCGATATCGATCAGCTTTTCGGCCCCGCAGGACGTTTGGGGCAACACGTCAGCGGCTTCCGCGCGCGCTTGTCGCAAACTGAAATGGCTAAAGCAATTGCAGAAGCGATTTCCGGCCAGACCACTCTGATCGCAGAAGCCGGTACCGGCACCGGAAAAACCTTTGCCTATCTGGTGCCGGCGTTGCTCTGGGGCGGCAAGGTGATCGTCTCGACCGGCACCAAGAATCTGCAGGATCAGCTTTTTTTGCGCGATATTCCAACCGTGCGCCGCGCGCTCAATGTGCCGGTGTCGGTGGCACTGCTCAAGGGACGCGCCAATTACGTCTGCCATTATCATCTGGAGCGCACGCTGGAGAACGGCCGCCTGACATCGCGTGATGACGTCGGTTATTTGCGTGCCATTTCGCGCTTCATAAAAACCACCACCTCGGGCGACAAGGCGGAGTTGGCGGAGGTACCAGAGACCGCGCTGATCTGGAATCTGGTGACATCCACCCGCGACACCTGCATGGGCGCGGAATGCCAGTATTACCAGGATTGCTTCGTCATGAAGGCGCGCAAGGAAGCGCAGCAGGCCGATGTGGTGGTGGTCAATCACCATCTGTTCTTTGCCGATGTCGCGCTCAAGGATACCGGCGTAGCCGAATTGCTACCTTCGGCCAACACCATCATCTTTGACGAAGCGCATCAATTGCCGGACACCGCAACTCTGTTTTTCGGCGAAACCATATCGACTTCGCAAGTGCTGGAATTGTGCCGCGACGTGCTGGCCGAAGGCTTGTCGCACGCCCGTGACGGTGCCGAATGGGCCAAGGTCGTGATGCCGGTGGAGCGCGCCACGCGCGATTTGCGGCTGGCATTTCCGCAGGATTTTGTGCGACTGTCGGTAACCCAGATTGCAGCATCCTCGACATTTTTCCCGGCGCTGGAAACCTTGCGCAAAGAGTTTCATTCCATGATCGAAACTCTGGAAAGTCAGGCTGAACGGGCCGATACCATAGAACAATGCCGCACTCGTGCGATTGAACTCGGTGCCAGGCTCGATCTATGGAATACCCGCCAGGCTGTGCCAACCGCCAATGCCGATGACAAATCCGGCGAAGGCCAGGAATGCGTGCTGTGGGTGGAAGCGTATTCTTCATCCCTGCAATTGCACCGCACGCCGCTTTCGATTGCGCCGATTTTCAACAAGCAGCGCGAAGGCGTGCCGCGGGCCTGGATTTTCACCTCGGCCACCTTAGCGGTAAAGAACGATTTCAATCATTACGCATCGCAAATGGGTTTGCGGAATGCGCCCGCCCAAACTTGGCCGAGTCCGTTCGATTATGCGCAGCAAGGTTTGCTGTACGTGCCGAATCACATGCCGCTGCCGAATTCGCCGGATTATACCGATGCGGTAGTCGATGCCGCCTTGCCGCTGATCGAGGCTGCCGGTGGGCGCAGTTTCCTGTTGTGCACCACCATCCGGGCCGTGAATCGCGCGGCGGAACGCTTGCGTACCGAGTTTGAAAAGCGGCAACTACCGTTCCCGCTGCTGGTGCAGGGCGAGGCCGGACGCACCGAGTTGCTGGAGCGTTTTCGCGCGGCCGGCAATGCAGTGCTGATCGGCAGCCAGAGTTTCTGGGAAGGAGTCGACGTGCGCGGCGAGGCATTGTCGCTGGTGATTATCGACAAATTGCCGTTTGCGCCGCCGGATGACCCGGTGCTTGCAGCCCGTATTGAAGTGATGGAAAAGAAAGGCTTGAATGGCTTCATGCATCACCAGTTGCCGGAAGCCATCATCACCCTGAAGCAGGGTGCCGGCCGTCTGATACGCGACGAGGCCGATCGCGGGGTGCTGATGATCTGCGACCCACGCCTGATTTCAAAACCGTATGGCAAGCGTATCTGGCAAAGCCTGCCGCCGTTCACGCGCACCCGAGAATTGAGCGTGGCTCAGGATTTTTTTATTACACCATAGTAGTATGTTAAAAAAATATGCTATTACCGCATGTAAAAAGGCGACGTATATAAATACCCCGTAATATTGATGAATTTTGCAGAACTGTCAGTCCGCTGGCAATGGGACTTGTGGCGAATACAGATCTATCTGCGTGTTAGATAGCACTGCTTGGTGCAGCTGATCGATGCGCCCAATCAGCCTGCTTGTGCCTTGTTCCTGTGCCATCGCCCGCTTCACATGCCAGTTGCATCAATTCGGCGGCAATCAAGAGTGCTGCCTGCCATATTTCGACGCTGCCGGCACCGCACCATGCCCCCATTTCATGCCATAAAAATGGCGATCCTTCCGCCTTTGCAACCCATTCTGCAATCCGCTGCGCAGGGATGCCAGGCTTGGCGGTGCGTTGTGCCAGTTCGGATGCGGCAGCCGGAGTCAATGGGCTGAGTGTCGGACACGGATCCGAATTTTTCGCAGCTTTGAACGCGTTGCGCAAGGTCGGCAAATAACAGAGTGCGCTGATATCGGGCCTGATGCGCGCGGTTTATCAGTTCCAGTGTAGAGGGATCGATCCAGTGCATGTCATCGACAATGATCATCACCGGTGTCTTTGCTGCCAACTGGCCCAGCAAACGCAACAGACTGGAAAATAGTTCTTCGCGCCGGGTAGCTTGCGTTGTATCGGACGAGTTGTCGTTGATCGGCAACGCGGGCAGGGCAAACAACAAGCTCAGCTCGGCTGCATGCATGTTGCAGCCGACTTCTGCCAGCGCGGCAATCAGCTGTTCAATCAATTCAGGCCCTGTTTGGGTCAAGCCAAAACGTTGCCGCAGCCAGGCTTGCACCGGGTACAGGGGCGTATTGCACAGATTCGATACACAGCTTAGCTTGATTACAAAGGCGCCTGCTTGCCGGGCCTTATTTCCTAGCGCAATAATCAGCGTGGTTTTGCCGAACCCTGTCTCACCCTGCAGGCCCAGGCAGGCGCTGTCGCCTGACAGAAAGCGTTCCATGGATGCGTTCAACAAGCTTTGTTCGGGTTCGCGCCTGCGTTCAATAATGGTAGTAATCCGGGGTTCCTGAGCACCCCTCTCAACCCGGTAAATCTGGAAGGTGCGCGACAATCCACGGAAAATATGGCTGCCAAGTGACACCATGTGAAAACTGTTTTGCGCGCCCCATAGGTCGGTATTGACGGCAAATTGGCCAGACTCGGCCACTAGGCAGATGCGCTGTGCTACACGGGCCATTTCGCCTGAAATATCGGGACGCGCCTGATCGCACAAGGTGCGGCCCAAATGCGCACCGAGGCGGAATTGCAAGCCGCTGTCGGCACATGCGGCTAACAGCGCCAAGCCGGCAGTGATCGCGGCCGTTGGCGCGCTCTCCAAAGCAATCGGATAACCGAAATAAGCCAGCAATCCGCCGGATGGAGTTGGAATGACCAGTCCTCCGTGTGTTGTTACCACCAACTGGAAAATGCTAGCGACGGATTCGGGATAGCCATTTTCCCCCGCATCGTACTCAGTCGGATGTGCGACGCTGACCTCCGCACGTTCGCAGTACAGCGCTGTCGTGATGCGCCATTCTCTTTCCGCTGGCATTTTTTTCTCGTTCGCGGGCACAGTTGCCGGGCGCGCTGCGGTTGTCGTTGTTTCAGTGCGAGCCGTTTGCGACAGGCGCAGGGTTTCTTGCTCCGGTTGCGCACCGATTTCCCTGGCTAGAAGCGCCGCAAAATGTTCAAACTCCATCTGTGCCGCAGTAGTGCGTCGCGCATTGATCAAGTAGCGCATCAAGCGGCGGCGTGCGCCGTCGTCATACGGCATCAAATGCGTCAAGTGCCGGGCATGATGAATTCCCAACTCCAGATGCCCATCAATCACTCTTTGCTCGGCCAGCGTTTCCAGCAAGCTTACTTGTTGTCGCAGCAGGGATTGGCGGATGTGGTCTAGCCATGCCTCAAAGTCATCACAGTCAGGCAGCCAGAACCCAGGCAAAAATCTTTCCTGGCAGGCTTCAATCACTGCTTCGCATGCGGTCACATCAACCGCGTTATGCATGTCGGTGCGCATCATGCCTAAAAGCATCAGCGCATCCACCGACAAACGGCCACGGGCGATGCCAATTTGATGGCGGTTTTGATGGAATAAGGCATCCCCGCACAAACGCCGCAGGTGGAAAAAAGTATGTCGCAGATTGAACCGTCCGGCATCCGCCGGCAGTTCGGGCCAGAGAAAATCAGCCAGCCATTCGCGCGGCGCCGGTTCCTGATTGAGCGCCAGATAAGTCAGTAGCGCTCGCGTCTTGCCCGCCGGTATGGATAGTTGCGTGCCGGTCGCTGCCTCTGTCAGTGCGAAATTGCCGAATGTTGTTAAATGATATAAGACGGGCATGTAGTGTGTTCAGTAGTGTGTAACGACAAATCGGCTGATACCGGCATCAAAGCGCCAAATATGCGTCACCAAGGTTGATTCACATCTCGCGTCATGTCGGAAAACATTGCATACAACATCAAAATCTGGCTAATAAGATCACCAACGTTGTCCCAACGCAGCCGGAATAAGATCGCATCCAGGTATTTGAATCGTTCATTTCAAATCAAGCCTCGATAACACTTCTTGCCAGTTTTAGTTACAGCCCAACTTCAAATATCTTCCTATTTTCCGCACATTTTACGACGCGCTTTCGACGCCATAAGTTATCAATTATCAACAGCCTGGAGAACAAATGCGAAATAATATTCCCGTTACCAGTAGAGAGCATGTCCTTCTTGATTCGGAAACAATCGTTTCCAAGACGGACTTGAAAGGCAAAATTACCTACGTTAATCAAGACTTTGTCCGTGTCAGCGGATTTGCTGAAGATGAGTTGCTGGGTGCCCCGCACAATATCGTGCGTCATCCGGGCATGCCGATGGAAGCCTTTGAGGATTTATGGCGCACGCTCAAAAGCGGCAAAGCATGGACCGGCCTGGTGAAAAACCGTTGTAAGAACGGTGACTACTATTGGGTTGAAGCCAATACAGCGCCACTCATTGACAATGGCAAAGTGGTCGGCTATACCTCTACCCGCGTGAAGCCGGCAAGAGAACAGATCAACGCCGCAGAGCAGGTGTATCGCCGCATCCTGTCTGGCGATAAATCGTTTCGGATTCGCGAAGGCAATGTAGTGGCACGTTCTGCATTCGGCTTTTTGAATGTATTTCGAAATTTTTCCATCAGCACCAAGTTATCGGCGGCATTTGGGGTACTGGCGTTTTTATTTGCAGCGAATGCCATCTTTGCCTGGCCGATGCAAGAAAGCGGCATGCATCAGGGCGGATGGTTGATCGCAATCGGGATGTTCGGCATCATCCTTGCCCTGGTTTTTCGATTGACCTTACAGCAGAGTATTCTCTCGCCTTTGAAAACTGCATTGCAGGACATCGAATGCATGAGTTCGGGCGATCTGTCCGGCAATATAGTGGCGCAGGGCGACGATGAGATGGCCAGAGTCATGCAGTCACTGCGCATCTTGCAAATTAATGTGAAGCTGATGATCGGTCAGATCAAGCAATCGACGGCCATGGTCAATGTCGGCGCCAGTGAAATCGCCATCGGTAACGCCGATTTGTCGGCACGCACCGAAACGCAGGCATCCAGACTAGAAGAAACGGCCTCCGCCATGGAGGAATTGACGGCCACCGTGCAGCAGAATGCCGACAATGCCCACGAAGCCAGCAAGCTGGTCATATCCACCTCCACAATTGCCGTGAAAGGTGGGCAGGCGGTGGATCAGGTTGTACATACCATGGGTTCGATCAAGGAAAGCTCCCGGAAAATTGTCGATATCATCGCGTTAATCGACAGTATTGCATTCCAGACCAATATTCTCGCGCTCAACGCGGCGGTAGAAGCAGCCCGTGCTGGCGAGCAAGGTCGCGGCTTTGCCGTGGTCGCGGCAGAAGTCCGCGGCCTCGCGCAACGCAGCGCTGGAGCAGCCAGAGAGATCAAGGTGCTGATTGGCGATTCGGTAGAAAAGGTCGATGCCGGCAGCAAACTGGTGGACGACGCCGGTAAGACCATGACTGAGATTGTCGATTCGGTCAAACGTGCTGCAGCCATCATGCGTGAAATTTCATCGTCCAGCCTGGAGCAAAGCGCTGGGATAGCACAAGTCAATGAAGCAATTACCCAGATGGATCAAATCACGCAGCAAAATGCCGCACTGGTGGAACAGGCGGCAGCAGCAGCCGGAACCATGCAAGAGCAGGCGGTCAATTTATCGCAACTGGTGGGCGCTTTCAAACTGACCGCTGGAGATACAGCCGCGCCTAGCTATCAGCACGTCAGAGTGGAAAAAATTATCAGACCCGCGCAAGCAAAGCGACTGGCACCGCCGCATTAACGGTGGTGGATGGATTTGCGAGGCGGTGCGTCTGTCCTGTGGCGCTCAGAAGCGATGCCGGATTGCAATCACGGGGCTAATTAAAGCGTCTTGCCGATCTGCCTGGCACTAATGTAATCGTTTTTCGCCTTGGTAAGGTATATACCCAGCCTAAGTATATTTAAATACCGCAATAAATATATGCGGTAATTCTATATTTTTCTATTTTAAATAAGGGGTATATATAACAAGGCTAAATTGCCTTCCTGGCGTCTAGGCATTCCTATCTTCGGCGAAATTCGCCTGAATTTCCAATATTTTTTCAGGATTCCCAATCAGGGCTTCGACGCATTCACTATCGAGTTTGGTATCTGCCATTTCTCGTAATGTCGAGAACGCTTTTTCATTGCTCCAGGCCGGCTTGTAGCATCGCCGGCTAGTCAGGGCGTCAAAAATATCGGCCACCGCACAAATGCGTGCCTCAATCGGAATTTGTTTCCCGCGCGCGCCGTTTGGGTAGCCGCTGCCATTCATCGCCTCGTGGTGCATTTCTACGATGTTGCGTAGCATCTGGATATGCGGAAAATTTTCAAATGAAAACTCCTTGGCCATGTTGTTGATAATCTCCAGACCAATGGTAGTGTGCCGTTTGACCACTGCAAACTCGTCTGCGGTGAGCTTGCCTGGCTTGCAAAGGAGACTATCGGGAATGCCGATTTTCCCGATATCGTGCATGGGCGAAAACAAGAATATGTATTCAATGAACTCGTCATTGAGTACATGTCGTTGTGCCAGCATAGTGGCGATCAGGCGGGAATAGTATGACATCCGTCCCATATGCGCGCCGGTTTCCTCGTTTTTATGGCAAGCGATGTTTTGTGTGGTGCGAATAGCGGCGGCAATGGTGCGGGCCACGCTGGTCTCCTGGATGACCAGTGCTGCGATCACCTGACTAAACAAACTGATCAAGTGCAGCAAGCTGCTGACGAAAGTATTTTTTTGGTAAGAATTAAAAAAAAGGAAGCCCAAAAGGCTGCCGTTGCGATACAGCGGGTAAGTAAGGCTGGACTGGTAGCCCTGAAACAGTATTTTTTGCGTGTGCAGGCTTTTCTGCGGCGCCAAGATTGCCAGGTTGTTGATAATGCGCGGTGCGCCGCGTTGAGCGATGTCCCTGAGCGAGCGAACTTCCGATAGCTTGGCCGAGTAATTGACGATTGGATCGTCTTTCTCACTGCTGTAAAGGAAAGTAGAAACATGATCGGTTTTTGCGTCATACAAGGCGACTGCGACCCGGTGAATCAGATTACAGTGGTTTTTGAGCATCTTGTGGATCAGGATAAGTTTTTGCCCCAATGGAAGGCTCTTGTCCAGTTCGCGCTGGAGATTGATCGTTACGGCAAGTTGTGCACTGGGGATCATTACGGTTGTGCCTGGTTCTGTGTTGGCGACTGAATATCCAATTTCGGATTCATATCTGAAGTGGATATTGGGGCATATCGAGTTGGAATGCAGCTCCAAAACGATGGCTGGCGTGGTTTCATATGAAGGTACGAATGGATAATTGTGTTTTTCGCTGATAAAATAATCGGTAATTTTTTCTGGTTTGTAGTATTTATTCGGTCTCTGGATTCTGGTCGGATGGTTTAGCCTGCTCCGATCATGATATTAGTCTGAAAGTTTATAAATGCGCAACTTCTCTTCTTTAGCCCCGGTTCTTTCTATTGATATCGCTCTGGGCAAGCCGCTGCCGTGGTCGGTTTATGATACCAGTGGCAATCTGTTGCTCGCATCCGGTTTTGTCATCGAAACGCAACATCAGCTGGATGGCTTGGTTGAGAGTGGTTTTTTTCGTAATGCCCGCTGGGACAGGCCGCACAGCATTACCGCCAGAAATTCTGACACAAGACAAAATGAGCGCGAACCACTGTCGGAAATCAAGCAGGATGTCGGTTCCGAAAGCACGGTCGCGATGGATGCGCTACGTTGGCAAGTGGGCGAGACGCTGTATTTGCAGTCGCATGACAATCCAGCGATTCGCTACACCGTGCGCTTGATAGGCTTCGTCAAGAATCAGTCGGTATTGGTCACTGCGCCGATTCTGGATGGCAAATTCGGTTTTATCCAAAACGGACAAGCTTTTGTGGTGCGCTCATTTTCCGGCAAGAAAGCTTACGCGTTTGCTGCAACGGCTCTTAAATCGGTGCATGCGCCATACCCGTACCTGCATCTATCGTATCCGCAGCATGTGCGAGGGGCCATAATCCGTAAGGGTTCGCGGGCGCAGGTCAAGATCATCGCCGCCGTCATCATTGGACAACCGGAACGCAATATTGCTACCACTTTGACCGATTTGAGCGTGGGCGGAGCTTCGGGCACGGCCAGGCAGACGATCGGCGTCAAAGACGCAGTGGGGCGGATTGCCTTCAAGGTTCATGCAGCCGGGCAGGATGCACTGCTGAACCTGAAAATCACGTTGCGCTCAGTGGTGCAGGCCGAGAATAGTGAAGTGTATAACCACGGCTTTGAGTTTGTCGACATGACCGCTAATGAGCGCTTGATCCTGACTGCGTTCGTGCATCAGACGCTGGCTGAAATCGACTGATCGGCGGGTTGATCACAGAATTAATGGCAATAGGAGTATATTGGATTACATATCATTAAGCGCTAGTATTCATTGCAACTTAAAATATACTCATGCATTTAATATATTCATCGTTACTGTTTAGCCCATTAAGAATAACTTCCTCTCCCGCGTACTGGAGAGCATGCAAGGGGATCAAATAGTTCTTTGCTAGCGGGCTGAACAACTACCTTTTTTCGTGCTTTTCGTGGCTTTCGTGAATCATGCCTTTTCTAACTTACGGCTTGATCAACACCTTGCCGGTTACCTTGCGCGAAGCCATAGCATTGAGCGCGGCGGCGGTGTCGGCCAGCGCATAGCGTGCCGAGATATGGGGGCGGATCGTGCCATCGGCCAGCCAGCCCAGTAATTGCCGCATCGCAGCCAGGTTAGCCTTTGGCTCGCGCTTAACGAATTCGCCCCAGAACACACCGACCAAAGACGCGCCCTTGAGCAAGGGAAGATTGAGTGGCAGGCTCGGAACTTCACCATTGGCAAAACCGATTACAAGATAGCGGCCGCGCCAGCCGATTGAGCGGAAAGCCGGTTCGGTATAGATGCCGCCGACCGGATCGTAAATCACATCCGGCCCTTTGCCATCGGTTGCCGCCTTGATGGCTTGGCGCAGGTCTTGCGTACTGTAATTGATGGTGGCGTCAGCCCCGTGACTGGTACAGACCGCCAGTTTTGCATCGGTGGAGGCGGCGGCGATCACTCGTGCGCCGAGCGCCTTGCCGATCTCGATCGCAGCCAGTCCAACCCCGCCGGCGGCACCCAATACCAGCATGGTTTCTCCAGCTCGCAACTGGGCGCGATCCACTAGTGCATGGTGCGAAGTGCCATAAGTCAGGCTGATGGCAGCGGCAGTGTCGAAATCCATGTCTGGAGGCATCGGTATTACTCCATGTGCCGCTACCGCCACTTGCTCGGCAAACGCACCCTGGGCTACCCAGGCGATTACCCGGTCGCCCACCTGATAGCGGGAGACGCCGGCGCCGACCGCGCATATGGTTCCAGCCAGTTCACTGCCAGGGGTAAACGGCAACTCCGGTTTGTATTGGTATTTGCCCTGAATAATCAAGACATCAGGGAAATTTACGGCGGCCGCTTTGACCGCAATGACGACCTGGTCTGCCGCGGGCAGCAGATCCGGCATATCTTCAAGTTTGAGCGTGTCGGGTGGTCCCCATGCATGACAGACGGCAGCTTTCATTTAGTCTCCTCGGATCTTATATAAAATAGAACGGTCGTAATATTTTGTGATTATGCCGTAAATTTTACGAGACCTCGTATCAGATGCAAATTCAGGATGGTGCATCGGGTAAAATTGCCCCATGAGAATCCTTATCAGTAATGACGATGGCTACCTGGCGCCAGGCATCATCGCACTGGCACATGCGTTGGCGCCGATTGCCGAAATCGTGGTGGTGGCACCCGACAGCAATCGCTCAGGCTCGTCTAATTCGCTGACGCTGGATCGTCCACTATCGGTGTTTCGCGCTGAAAACGGTTTTTATTTTGTCAATGGCACACCATCAGACTGCGTCCACGTAGCGCTTACCGGCGTATTGTCGTATAAACCCGATCTAGTGGTGTCCGGCATCAATCAGGGCCAGAACATGGGCGATGACACGCTGTATTCCGGCACGGTGGCAGCCGCTACCGAGGGCTTTCTGTTCGGTATCCCGTCGATTGCCTTTTCGCAAGTGCAAAAAGGCTGGGATCAACTGGAAGCAGCAGCACGCGTGGCGCGCGAGATTGTCGAGAAACAATTCGATGCATTGCCAAAGCCCTATTTGCTCAATATTAATATTCCGAATCGGCCCTACCATGAAATCAAACCGTTGATCGCCACCCGACTAGGTAAACGCCACCAATCGGAATCGGTGATCCGAGCGCATGACCCGTCCGGGCGTGAGATATTCTGGATCGGCCCGGTAGGCGCCGCCAAGGATGCAGGCGAAGGCACTGATTTTGACGCAGTAGCGAAAGGACATGTGTCAGTGACCCCGCTGCAGATTGATTTGACCCATGCCACGCAATTAGAAGCGCTCAAGAAAGGGTTGCTATGACCGGCAAAGCCAGGCGGTTTCCGCTTTCGCTGTCTGCTCTTGCGGATAAGCCGTTTAAATCATCCTATGGCACGTCTTCTTCCACCCGTGCCATTGCCACGCCGCAAACTGCCACCAAAAACAGTGCGCAGGATAGCCTGCGCCGAAGCAACCAATTGACGCCAGCCGCTGCGGCATTAAAGCCGGCGCCAGGCAATTTGACGGCTGGCGCACTGCCGGACGCATTGCGGCGTGCAATGGTGGCGCGACTGGTCAAGCAGGGCATCACGAATCGGGCGGTACTCACGGCAATGGAGCTGGTACCACGCCATCTTTTTATGGAACCCGGTTTCTCGGGCCAGGCGTATGTGGATGCTTCGATTCCTATCGGCTACCAACAGACCATCTCGCAACCGTATATCGTGGCGCGGATGCTGGAAATACTGTGTAATGGCCGCACCCTGAATCGTGTGCTGGAAATCGGCACCGGTTGCGGTTATCAGGCATCGGTATTGTCACGGGTGGCGAAAGAGGTTTTTTCGATCGAACGGATCAAACCGCTGCATGAACTGGCGAAATCCAACCTGCGCCCAATGCGCATCGCCAATATCCGGCTACATTACGGAGATGGTATGCTTGGATTGCCGCAAGCGGCACCGTTTGATGGCATCATTCTGGCTGCGGCCGGTCTGGAAGTACCGCGCATATTGTTGGAACAACTGTCCTTGGGTGGGCGCTTGGTAGCACCGATAGGCGCCCAACAGCAGCAATTGCAATTAATCGAGCGTATCAGTAAATCGGAGTGGAGCAGCGTGGCTTTGGAGCAATGCCATTTTGTCCCCCTTCGTCCAGGAACAGCATGAAAACTGTAGCCATGACATGCGCTGCAGCGCCATATCAACATAATATGAGAATGAATAAAATACGCTTAAGTTTGTCAGCAGCACTGCTTGGCCTATTGGCAGCGTGCAGCACACCCCGTCATTCGGCGCCTGTGACCGATTACGCGACGGGAACCAGGGCGGTTGCGCTGGCCAAATCTCAAACCCCTACCGGTCCTGGGTATTACACTGTTAAAAAAGGTGACACCCTGTATCGCATTGCATTGGATCAGGGGCAGGCCTATCGCGATATTGTGGCCTGGAACAATCTGGCTAATCCGAACGATATCCAGGTTGATCAAGTCTTGCGCACGCTGCCGCCCGATGTGGCAACTGGCGGTGCGCAAACCGGTAGCATCGCCAGCTCCGGGGTTGAGGTGCGTGCGTTATCGGCTCCTGTAACAGCGTTGGGTAGTGCCGGCAATAAAACAACTCCCCGTGGCGACAAACGACCCTATTCGGAAAGCGCGCTGGCTGAGTTGCAAAAACCGGAAGCGGTAGCCGCCATTGCAGCTGCCAAGGTGCCTGGTACATCTGTCAATCCTAAACCCCCGGCAAAAGTGGAGCCCGCCAAAACCGCTGATGCGGACGAGGATGGAATCGGCTGGATTTGGCCGGCAGAAGGTAAAGTCATAGCCCGCTTTGAAGAAGGAAAGAATAAAGGCATCGATATAAGCGGCAAACTGGGACAGCATGTGATTGCCGCCGGCTCAGGCAAGGTGATGTATGCAGGTAGCGGAATTCGTGGTTACGGCAATTTGGTAATTGTCAAGCACACCAATAATCTGTTGTCAGCCTATGCCCACAATAAAATCATTACAGTCAAGGAAGGTCAGAGCGTCGACAAAGGGCAGGTAATTGCTGAAATGGGCAATACCGATGCAGATGCAGTCAAGCTCCACTTTGAGATTCGGCAGCAAGGGAAGCCTGTTGACCCATTCAAATACTTGCCAAGCAGATGATCGCCCATGATAAACAAGCCGCAGCAGCCCCGGAATAAGAATCAGGACGACGACGACGGGGAGCAAGACATCCCCGAAACGCCATTCGATGATGCGGTTGCCGAATATGACATGCCAGGCGACGATGGGTGCGATTGCGACGATAACGAAGACCAGGATGCGGTCGAAGCGGCGGTTTTGCCAACTAATCCAGATGAACTGAAAATTGTGTTGGTGACAGAGCTTTCTACCGATACCACGCAGCATTATCTGAACCAGATCGGAACCCGCCCGTTATTGACGGCGAGCGAAGAACTGCATTTCTCCACACTGGCCAAGCAGGGGGATTTCGAGGCGCGACAGAAGATGATCGAGCACAATCTGCGCCTAGTAGTCTCAATCGCGAAGCACTACATCTATCGCGGCGTCGTATTACTGGACATGATCGAAGAAGGCAACCTTGGATTGATGCGGGCGATCGATAAATTTGAGCCTGAGCGTGGTTTTCGTTTTTCTACTTACGCCACATGGTGGATACGCCAGAACATAGAACGGGCGATCATGAACCAGGCTCGTACCGTGCGCTTGCCCGTGCATATGGTGCGCGAATTGAACCAGGCCCTACGGGCGAAATATCATCTGGAAGCGCAACATCAAGACGGCAAAGAGGCAACAGTCGAAGACATTGCGCACTTGATCGATCGGTCAGTGGAAGAAGTGCAGGATATTCTTACTCTGTCCGAACATGCGGCTTCGCTGGATGCGCCTCTGGATGGCGATTCACAATCGAGTTTGATGGATCTGTTGCCCAGCGATACCGACGATGCGCCGGACATGCGTGCCGAGCAACTTGAAATGACGGCTCTGGTGCGGGAATGGCTGCATAAATTATCGAACAAGCAACGGATTGTGATTGCACGCCGTTTCGGCCTGGATAATGATTTTCCGGCTACGCTGGAAACGCTGGCGGAAGAAATGGGTGTGACGCGTGAACGTATCCGGCAAATTCAGCAGGAAGCGTTGCACAAATTGAAACGTTCACTTGCCGCCAGTGGCGTAGGAAAAAATTCTTTGCTGTAGGGCTTTACGTTGTATTTTCTTATTTAATGGCTTTGTCATTACAGTGATGCCACACGCGCAGTGTTTTTTCTCCGCAGATTTCTTCAATATCGGATGGATGTTGCATCCGTAATTTTATGTGTTCCTATGTCGCTTAACATGATTGAAATCGAGTCCCTGGATATGGATGGCCGCGGCGTCGGTCACCTCAGGAACGAAGACGGCAGCGTCGGTAAAGTGGTCTTCGTGGAGGGCGCATTGCCGGGCGAGCATGTCGGTTATCAAACCTATCGCAAGAAGGCGCACTGGGAAGCCGCCACGATGATTGCCATCCATCGAGAATCGGCGTTGCGCGTCCAACCTAAATGTGATTATTTCGGACTGTGCGGCGGCTGCGCAATACAGCATCTGGAGCCCTCGGCGCAGGTGGCGGTCAAGCAGCGCGTGCTGGAAGATAATTTATGGCATATCGGACGGGTTCGGGCAGAAACCATACTGCGGCCAATTTACGGCCCAATCTGGGGTTACCGTTACCGGGCGCGTCTGTCAGTTAATTGCGTTCCCAAAAAAGGGGGCGTACTGGTGGGGTTTCACGAGAAAAAATCGCGCTACATCACCGATATGAAAACCTGCGAAATCTTGCCGCCGCATGTATCGAAGATGCTGGTGCCGCTACGCCATTTGATTGCAACGCTTTCGATCGTGCGTCAGTTGCCGCAGATTGAACTGGCAGTAACCGAAAACATAACAGCAATGGTGTTGCGCATCATGGCGCCGCTCACCGCAGCCGACGAAATCAAGCTGAAGGTTTTTGCCGATGCGCATGCAGTGCACTGGTGGTTGCAACCCAACGGGCCGGAGACGGCGGTACCGTTTTATCCCGAGAATACGACGCTACACTATTCTCTGCCCGAGTTTGGCGTGAAGATACCTTTCAAGCCGACCGACTTTACCCAGGTAAATCACCATATCAACCGCGTCATGGTGGCGCGCGCACTGTGCCTGCTGGATGCGCAAGCCAGTGATCGTGTGGCTGACTTGTTTTGCGGCCTGGGTAATTTCACCCTGCCGATTGCAACCCAGGCCCGGGCAGTAGTTGGCATCGAAGGCAGCGCTGCCTTAACCGAGCGCGCGCTGGAGAATGCACAAGCGAATGGCCTGGCACAGAAAACACAGTTTTTATGCCGCAACCTGTTTGAAGCCACCACGCACGATTTTATTGCCTTGGGTAAATTCGATCGTCTTTTGATCGACCCCCCACGCGATGGCGCAATCGCCATATGCCAGGCGCTGGCCGGCCTGAAGCGTAGCCATCCTGACATGATGCCAACACGCATCGTTTATGTGTCCTGCAGTCCTTCTACCTTGGCCCGTGACGCCGGATTGCTGGTGCAGGAAGGCGGCTACACGCTGAAATACGCCGGCATAGTCAACATGTTTCCGCATACTGCGCATGTGGAATCAATGGCGGTATTTGATCTGAACACATGATCTATTTCGGCTCAGACATGGACATGGGCACGACTGCATAGTCATGCGCAGATTCATTCCCTCCACATCCTGTCTGATTGCTTTTGAAACGGCAGCGCGTTACCTGTCTTTTACCCGGGCGGCGCATGAGCTGCACCTGACCCAGGGGGCGGTCAGCCGCCAGGTGGCAATACTGGAAGAGTATCTCGGCACCAAGCTGTTTGAGCGGATTCAGCGTCGGTTGGTATTGACCGAAGCTGGGCGCGAATATGCGCTGCAGGTGTCGGCGATTCTGCAGCAAATCGAAATGGCGACCTTTCAGGCCATGACCCACAATAATGCGATTGGCGTGCTCAAGTTGGCAATCCTGCCGACTTTCGGCATCAAGTGGCTGATTCCCCGGCTGCCAAAATTCACCGCTGCGCATCCCGATGTGCTGCTCAATCTCAGCACCGAAGTGCTGCCGTTTGATTTCAGCCAGCGCCAGGTTGATGCCGCGATTCACTTTGGCGAGCCGGACTGGCCCGGTGCAGTGATGGTGCGTCTGATGGGTGAGGAAATGGTGCCGGTCTGCAGCCGGGCTTTAAGCAAGCAGGCGAGCCGCGTTTCCGACCTGGCCCGGATGACCTTATTGCAGCACACCACACGCCCGCAAGCCTGGCGTGACTGGTTCGACCATGTCGGCGTTGATTGCCCGAATGCGCTGTTTGGGCCGCGCTTTGAACAATTGTCGATGGTGATTCAAGCCGCAGTGGCGGGATTAGGCATTGCCTTGATGCCGAAGTTTCTGGTTGAAACCGAAATTCGTCTGGGGCAGTTGCTGGTGCCATTTCCGATTGCAGTCAAAAGCGCGCAATCCTACTATCTGACTTACCCGGAAAAAAATGCCGGCAAACCGGCCGTCATTAAATTCCGTGATTGGATTCTGGGTGAATTGCAGGGCGACTGATGGCGCTCAACATGTGTGTTCACAAAACACACGGAAAACACGAACAAGACAAACCATACAAAAATATAATAATAGGGAGTATGGCAATTTTAATGCCATTGTCCGCATATATTTATTGCGCATACTAAAAATACAACATACAGTATTTTTTATCGGGCCGTAGAATGGGCGCAAGCCATCGCATATAGAACCTACAAGATGGGTTGCACCCATCCTACCGTGCTGTTTTTTCGCGCTTTACCTGGCTCTGTTTTCGATATGACGCAGATGTTTGCATGAGCATACGTAATGATGTCATGGCTTTTTTTGATTTTGAAAGTAACGGGCTTATTGCATATACTCGAACGCAAGTGCGAGCCATGCTTCCAGTTTTTCCCTTTGGGCGTGGAAGTGAATCGCAGTTGCCCCCCCGAACCCCTTCCTATGTTGCACCTGATTCCGAGGCAAAAATGCATACTGATCTGATTCATACCGGTAGCGGTGGAAAAGTCCTGGTCGATAGCCTGATTACGCATGGCGTGCGGCAAGTGTTTTGCGTGCCGGGCGAGAGTTATCTGGACGTACTCAATGCCTTGTATGACGTGCGCGAGCAGATCGCCTTGCGAGTATGCCGCCACGAAAGCGGTGCATCCAACATGGCCGAAGCCTACGGTAAGCTGACCGGCACACCCGGCATTGTGATGGTTACGCGCGGCCCGGGAGCTACCAATGCTGCGATCGGCATTCACACCGCGTACCAGGATTCGACCCCGCTGATCATGTTCATCGGCCAAGTTGCGCGCGATTGCATGGATCGCGAGGCATTTCAGGAAATCGACTATCGCCGCATGTTCGGCCATATGACCAAATGGGTAGCGCAGATCGACGACGCCCGCCGGATTCCCGAATATCTGAGCCGCGCCTTTCATACCGCGGTTGCCGGCCGGCCCGGCCCGGTAGTGCTGGCACTACCGGAAGACATGTTGCGCGATCAGGTCAGTGCGCCCGCAGCGCCCCGGTTTCAGCGCGTCGCTGCAGCGCCGACGCCAGCCGCACTACAGCAATTGTCCGGCTTGCTGGCACAGGCCAAACGTCCGTTGGCGATTCTAGGCGGCAGCGGTTGGACGTCGCAAGCCTGCGCCGATTTGCGCCGCTTCGCCGAAGCCTGGCAATTGCCGGTGGCATGCGCGTTCCGTTTTCAGGATTTGTTCGACAATACGCATGCGCTGTATGCCGGCGATGTCGGCATCGGCATCAACCCGAAACTGGCGCAACGCGTCAAAAATGCCGATCTGGTGCTGGCAATCGGCCCGCGCTTGGGCGAAATGACCACCAGCGGTTACAGCCTGTTTGACATCCCAGTACCAAAACAGCAATTGGTGCATGTGCATGCCGGTGCCGAGGAGCTTGGCAGCGTATATGCCGCGACTTTGCCGATCAATTCGGGCATGCCGGAATTTGCTGCGGCGGTGGCTGACTTAATTTCCGCCTCAACTCCAGTCGCAGCGCCAGTCTGGCAGAACGAGGCTGCGACAGCCCACGCCGATTATCTGACCTGGAGCACGCCGCCACAAGTGGATGGCCCGGTGCAGATGGGCGAAATCATGCTGTATCTGCGCGATCATTTGCCGGCGGACGCCATTATTTGCAACGGCGCGGGCAATTATGCGACCTGGGTGCATCGTTTTCACCGCTTTCGCCATTTCAAATCGCAACTGGCACCGACTTCCGGCGCGATGGGCTACGGCGTACCGGCTGCGATTGCGGCCAAATCGCTGTATCCAGAACGTACTGTGGTGGCGTTTGCCGGCGACGGTTGCTTCATGATGAGCAGTGCAGAGCTGGCCACCGCGATGCAATATCAGTTACCGGTGATTTTCATTGTCGTCAATAACGGTATCTACGGCACCATTCGGATGCATCAGGAGCGCGAATATCCAGCCCGCGTGCATGGCACCACCCTGACTAATCCCGATTTCGCTGCTTTCGCCCGTTCTTTCGGGGCCTTTGGCGCGGTGGTCGAAAAGACCGCCGACTTCATGCCCGCATTCGAGCAGGCCCGCGCCAGCGGTTTGCCGGCAGTGATAGAAATTCGTCTGTCGCCGGAAGTGATTACCCCGACTCTGACGCTGTCATCGATTCGGGCGCAAGCGCAGCAGAATGCGCAAAAATAAGGCCGCTATCCAAGCGCGAAAAATCAAGCTCACTCTCCGAGCAGTTCTGCAACCGGCTGCAATCCTTCAATATGCTCGGAGATCACTTTTACTATAACGATGATCGGGATGCCTAGCAGCATGCCCCAAATGCCCCACAGCCAACCCCAGAACAGCAGTCCGATAAAGACTGCGGCGGTATTCATTTTTGCGATTTTTCCGGTCATCCAGGTCGTCACCAAAGTGCCGACAACGGTGGCAATGGCAAGCGATGTGCCCGAGACCAGCAGCACCATCGAGAACGATTCAAATTGCATGAATGCGCTCAATCCGGTCGCCACCGTAATGAGCAATGGCCCAAAATACGGGATGATGTGCAAAAAACCTGCAGCAACTGCCCACGCACCTGCATTTTCCAGACCGATCCAACGCAATGCAATCCACGTAATTATTGCCAATAGAACATTGGTTGCCAACAGCATGGACATGTAGTTTTGTACTGAGGTATTGATGTTGTCAAGTATGTGTACCGCAGTTTTTTTCCGGGCCATTGATGGACCGGATAACTTGACCAGTTTGCGTTTGAAAGTGTCGCCGGATAATAAAAGAAAAAATACTAGAAAAACCACGATTGTGGCCTGGCCGATAAACTCAGCAGCACTCAGCGAACCGGCCCAGAGCCAGTCGCTTACCTTGAATGCCGATTGGTCGGGACCCGTCATTTTTTTTGCGGCGGGTCGAGTGCCGGTTGCCTGGCCAGCGGCCTTTTCAAACTCGATTGCGGCTGCCTGCATTTGTTCCATAGTGCTGGGCTGACTACCGCGTATTTTTTTCAGTGCCCGCGATATTTTTTGCGTTGATGCTGGCAAACCATTCAGTATCGATTGGAATTCTTCCTGCAATGTATTAGTCGCCATAAATGCCCCGAACAATATTGTGAACATTACGGTACAAGTGGCAAAAAAGCGGGGAATTTTTAGCCGGGATAACCAGGTGACAAACGGGTTGAGTGTGTACGCAATAAAAATGCCGAACAGCAAAGGAATAAAAAACTTCTGTGCCCACTGCAGGGCAAACACGAACGCCAACGTTGCGAGAATGGCTAAGGATAGTCCGCGCGCATTAATGTGATTGGATAGGCGAGGGTACTCGACAGGAGTTTGTATGCCATTTTTTGCTGAATCATCGGGGATTGGGTTTTCAGCTGATATCGGATCAACGCAATCGCTGCGATCGGCGGGTACTGCCAATTTGGTGTCTATGGGATTCATTGCATACCGGTTTCATCTGGATAAACAGTAAATCTGAAAATTCATATGAGGCAAAAAACGCAATGAGTATTTCGATTTATAGACGCGCGAATTTTAAAAAACGAAAACCGAACTGACATTGCTTTGAAACCGAATCAATGCCGGCCCGATTAATTGCCTACCTGGTTGTTACTTGACGCGCATATCATTTTTAACCGATTTGACGCCTTTTACACCTCGGGCAATTTCTGCTGCCATGTTGATGGCAGCCTGCGAACTAACAAAGCCGCCCAACTGTACTGTGCCTTTGAAAGTTTCGACATTGATTTCTGTCGATTTCAAAGTAGGCTCGTTGAAAATGGCAGCTTTTACTTTGGTGGTGATAACGGCGTCATCCACATATTCGCCGGTTCCTTCTTGTTTTGCCGTTGATGCGCAGCCTGCCAAGGCAACCAGTGTAAAAGCGAGTAGGTAAGTTGGAATACGGCGGGATATTTTCATGATCAAGTTTCCTTTCGGGAATAAATAATAGATGTTTTTAATCGACATCGAGCTTTATAGCTATTTCCATGCACTACTACTTCAACCTGCTTGACACTATCCTGGGTTATATGACGATTTCCACAAACCAGGAGCCATTTCTCATTTACTTATTTGCTGCATTGTTGAACAACATTACTATTGTAAAAAAACTCAGTTTTGCGCTCTAGCAAACATAGATTAGCTTATTTCCACGGAATTATGTAGCAGCCGCACAATGAATTCTTCCTGCTAAAAACCTACAATTCCCCTAGTAAATCATCGTTTTTTAGGGGAGTCAACATGGCAGAATCACTCGTTGTATCCGGCCTGGTATCCAAGCGTGCCAAAGTCGCCGGTCAGATCGCATCGTACAAAATAGAAATTACCCGCTTGCAAGGCGCATTGTCGCACCTGGACGGCAGCATCAAGCTATTCGCGCCGGAATATGACCTGCGCACCGTCAAATCCAAGCGCACGAACACGCGCAATCAGTATTTCAAGCAAGGGGAAGCGCAACGCATGACGCTGGATGTGATGCGCGAAGAGGCAGTACCGTTGAATAGCCGTGAAATCACCGACCGGCTGCTCCAGCGCAAAGGCATTGAGTCCAATGCTACGCTGGTGGGCAGGATTCAAAAAAACGTGCTCGCCGTGCTGCACCGGCAGGACGGTCGTTTGGTAAAACGCGTGGTCGGAGGCGAACCCGGCGCAATGCAGTGGGTGGTTGCCTAGTCCGTCCCGATTTAAGCCGCCAGCCGCTCGGCCTGGCGCTTGTTCCCCTGCCAGTAACCGCACCAGTCCCGGCTGGTTGGTGTGGTGGCGCACTTCCTAGAAATGTCATCGAAAATATCCCCGTTGCTCATGCGGCGCGTGTCTTCACGGTAGGCCGCTTCATTTGCGTAGTTCGCCAGATAGAGATTGCCGAACTTATGCATTTGTCCGTACTGCATGCGGCGAAAGCGGGAGAAGTACGATTCGGCCAGATTGTTTGTCACCCCAGCATCACTGCGATATTCAATGGAGTGATTGACACGGCGGGTATCGAATTTTGCATGCAGGCCATCGTAGGCCGTACTTTCATCGGCGCAAATGACGGAGCCTTTCTGCACGTACAAATCGGCCAGCTTGCCCACATCGGCTTGGTTCTCCGCCTTGATCACGAATGAGATCGTTTTGTTTGCGCCGGAGATCGTGTCACCGATGACGCTGATCTTCTGACGCATCACGAACACGCAGCGCTTGCCGGGTTGTTGATTCTCGGCCAGGCGGCGATCAATCCGATCTTCCTTTTTGTTCTTCGCGCGCACATGCCCGTTGACATAGGCGCCGTCCATGTGGATCTCGCCGGAGAGCGGCGACGCGTCACGCTGCGCCATCAACGATTCACGGATTTTATGGGTAAGCACGAATGCGGTTTTGTACTGCACGTCCAAATCGCGCCCCATTTGCAAGGCTGAAATTCCTTTGACTGCATTGGTGTAGATCGCAATCGCTGCCAGGTACATTTTGAGCGGCAGTTTGTGAAACGCGAAGATAGTGCCGGACGTGACGGAAAAAGTGTGGTTGCAGTCCTTGCAGCGCCATTGCTTGCGGGTGGCGATGAAATAGTGTTCATGGACTACGCCGCACTGCGGGCAAGTCACTTCCTTGCTGTCGCCCCAGCGTACTTTCTTGAAGACCTTGAATGCCTGTTCTTCGTTCATCTCGAAGACACGGCGTACCGACAGGGTGCGGGCCTTGGCTGAAAGTAGGAAGTGCTGGGTCATGATTTTCTCGCTAACACAGTAAAGTATGTGCTTATTATACACATACTACTATGTGCCTCAAGATTTAATTCACATTATTTAATTTGTTTGACACATCAATAGATTTGTATGATAAAGTAAAGGCTGTGCAATGTTGGGGATTTGTTTTATGATACCGGCCATGATCTATGACGAATTTAAACGGCAATTGGGCAAAGCTGGGCTTTCAGTGAAGAGTTTTGCTGAACTCATTAAGCAAAATCCAAACTCCATCACGAACTACGCCGCGCAAGGCGAAATTCCGCCTCATCTTGCCATCATCGCGGCACTGATGGCGCACATGGCTGATCACGGGTTGGACTACCGGGTGGCTTTGTCGCAAGTGCATTTTGAAGCGAGTAAGCCGCGTGGTTCGGCGGTGAAGGGTAAGTTTGGCGGCTCCAAACAAGCACATCCATTATTGTGATGGGATAAGCGCGTGTAGAAAGTAGTGCTCGCCAATGTAACTTACAGTTCGCAACGGAGTATTTTTCACGTATAGTTCTTGCTGGAAATCTAACCAGCCGAGAACGACATGCCGCCGAATGAACCGCCGCTCGCTGACCCCTCTCTATACGGAATACATCAGTCAAACCGAGCCACGAACGATTTATGGGGAAAAAATCAGTTCAACAGCACCTTCCCTACTGCTCTTGCGTGCTACATGCGAGACAGAGACATCAATCCGGTATATTTGACAGTTGATGAAAATTTGCATGTTGTTGCATCTGAAATTACGGTTGGCGAATTATTCAACAGCACCCGACCGAACCGCGACCTGCGTTTCGAGTTCGAATCCAAATTCGATCCATACCAACAATATGCGATAAACGACATTGGCGGCATTGACTTGGTTGTTAAACATGGCGACGACAGATCCCCTGCTCAATGGCGGCGAGCGCTTGAAGTCAAGCTGACCGTGCTGCCCGACAATACGACATGCAACCTCGATGAAAGCGAATGGAGTAGCGAACTCGTCGTTCGCCCAGCATCGACTAAGTATTGCGCTCTAGGAATCATCGATTCCTCGTTTGCGCGCAGGGCTGATGTCCGAGATATTTTCGAAGGTGTATGTGGCACATTTCAGCATTGGGACAGCATGCATGAGGTGGTGGCAAAGCGGGCGGACCTTCTGGCTGCACTAAATCTGTTTCAAACGACCTTCCGCAACACACAAAAACCATTCTTGATGCAGCCAATTTGGAAAACACAGGGCAAGGCGCCAACACTTAGCGAAAATGCGTTCGATATTTTTATATGGAGCGACTTCGCCTTATGCAGAACATTTCTTGATAAATCCCTCGAAGGGATACCTAACCAAGTGAATCGCTATATGCGCAGTTCGGCACGACTAGCGCGGGTACTTTACGAGCTTTCAAGATCAGGCCGCGCAAATATCAACAGCATTTATACTGAAATGGCTTTCGATCTTCAGACGGATAAAGAATTCGCGCTGCCAGGACAGAGCACGAAGTTTTATTTAAACTCCCCGCGACGGATCACACCTGCGTTGACAAAGGATGTAATCGTTGATGTCATCTTGAATGGGGGACAACGGATGCTCAGTCCTGAACGCCGATTTGACGCGTGCGTCTACTTTACGGCGGACATTATTTTCGAGGTAAGGGCACAGCAAGCCCTCGCGCGCGAAGCACAACTTGACCTGTTGACAGAATTGGGTATGACGGATCAACCGACAGTAGTTGAGATCGTCAGTCATACGATCGATCAAAATGTCGGGGCTGACATCGCGGAAGACATCTAACCTTCAATTTATGACGTCAATAACTTGACGCCTTTCGAAAATTCGAATACAATTGTGTAATTCAAAATCGAAGGGGGGTAGATGAAAGTTGTAGATTTGTTCTCTGGTTGCGGAGGTCTATCTCTTGGTTTTGAAGGCGCTGGTTTAAATATCAATGCCGCATTCGATTGGTGGGACCCGGCTATTGCCGTCTACCGGGAGAATATATCTCACCCAATTTTCAAACAAGATTTGTCTGATGTGGATGCATCCGTAAAATTAATATCGGCATTCCGACCGGATATGATTATTGGTGGCCCCCCGTGCCAAGATTTTTCGCATGCCGGTAAACGGAACGAGGGCAATCGCGCCAACCTCACTATTGCGTATTCAGAAATAATTGCCGCAATTCGACCAAAATATTTCGTCATGGAGAACGTGGGTCGCGCACAGAATAGCATTGCCTTTAAAGATGCCGAAAGAACTTTCCGTGAAGCTGGTTATGGTCTAACGATGACTGTGTTGGATGCAAGTCTGTGCGGAGTTCCACAAAAAAGAAAGCGGTTTTTTTGCATTGGGAAATTAGGAGAGGCCAATGGCTTCCTTTCTTGTATTTTGGCAAGCCATCAATCAGATCGGCCAATGACAATACGCGAATATTTCGGTGATGAATTCGGAATTGATCACTATTACCGGCATCCCCGCAATTATTCACGTCGAGCAATATTTTCAATTGATGAACCTGCACCGACGGTTCGTGGTGTCAATCGGCCCATTGCACCGGGGTATAGTAAGCATGCAGGAGACCCTGTGGACTTAAAGGGTCTGCGGCCACTCACCACGGATGAACGAGCTCAGCTGCAAACCTTTCCATTGAATTTTAAGTGGCTGGGAACTAAAACCGACAAGGAACAAATGATTGGAAATGCAGTTCCGGTTGACCTTGCTAAGTTTGTCGCGAAATGTATTATCGAATATGAAGCCAAGTTGTTGCCTAGCGGCGAGGAGGCGTTCATGAAGAATAAAGAGAAATTCAGAAAATGGCTAATTGCAACTGAAGGGTTGACGCTACGTTCCACGAACGATGTTGTCAGTCGGATGAACCGTGCATCAAGGCTTGTGGATGTCGAAAGTGAAAACGATATTGAGGATATTGTTTTCAAATTGGGCAAACAAGAAGAATTTAAAGCATTCAGTATGTCGGTGCGCTCGCAACTTAGGCGTGCAGTTTGTCTTTACAGAGATTTTCAAACAGCGGATGCCGTTTGACAGACGTTTTTTCGCCGGAGATACGTTGAAGTTTAGAATGTCACGGTAGCGTCATTGGAAAGTTCGCAATGCGGACATTTCCAAAAAATCCTTGTGCGGTTGCTACATAATACCGTATTTCCATGTACTTGTGAATTAACTAAATCCGCAATCGAACTTTTACAGTATGGCGCGATTTAAAGATGTATATAATATGATTGTTATGTCACAATAGCACTGAAGGAATAAGAGAAAACGTTTTTACCTTTGTTCTAACCCACATGCAAAAGGAAATATGATGCGATCCGAAACCTTGAAACTTACCGGAACGACAACCCAAGTTCGCGCTGACAGCGTGATTCGTAAATTACAGAGCGTCAAGGGAGTAAGCGGAGTAGTCGTGGTGCTCGAAAACAGCGAAGTCAACATCCAGTTTGACGATCAGGTCACTTCTGCGCAAGAATTGCAAAACGTATTGGTGCAAGCCGGTTACGCGACCAGTCCCGACAAATCACGGCATGGCGAAAACGGTAGTTGCTGCGGCAGTTGTGGCGGTTAATCCTGATTAATCCCAGTTACACCCGCAGCGGTTGCGTGCCGAAATTGACCGGCGACGCAGCATGAGTGGATAAACTGAATAAATCCATTCTGACGACCAAAAAGAGCGAGTCGCCGCAGCACTCGCTCTTTTGATTTTTAGCGCAATTTTTCATCGTCACCTGCGCTGCCTATTGCTTTTATTTTGCATTTTCGCGTTAAACACCATTGCCTATTGATGTGTTCAGTTAGTACAGAAGATTGTCTGATGACATCAATTCAATAATTAGTGCCATATCAGTTCTATATAAAACCACTTGCCGGTAATTAATCTGTAAATAGTTGCTTGCGGAAGAAAAAAGGCTTACCACTATGTTTAACGGAAAAATAAAGCGCGCATTGTCGGATGCGTTGTTGCAAAACAAAACATTGCTTGCGCAAAACCAACAGCTGCACACGCAACTGGAACAAGCCCAAGTCCTGCAAAACGTGGCGGAGGGTGTATTTTCCAGCTTATCGAATTTTGGCGTATCGCTACAGGGGATTCGCCAATCGTTCCAAGGCTTGGCATTGACCTTGAACCAAGAAAAACAATCGGCCTTGCAAGCAGAGTCGGAGTCGGATGCGAATCGCCAAGCATTGCAAAAAATTTCCGGAAATTTATCCCAAATGTTTGACCGCATCAACGATGCATCAGTCAATGTGGACGGCTTGAATTTGCGCGCCGGGCAAATCAGCGGCATTGTCCAGACTATCCGTGAAATCGCAGCCCAGACCAACCTACTGGCAATCAACGCTGCTATTGAAGCGGCGCGGGCAGGCGAGCACGGTAGGGGTTTTGCGGTCGTGGCCGACGAAGTGCGCAAGCTGGCGGGCCGCACCACCACTGCCACTGTGGAAATTTCCACGCTAGTGGGCACTATTCAAGTTGAGTCGAGCGCGGCGAAAACCGTGATGGAAGCCGGCGCTCAGGACGCCAGTCGCTTTAGCAGTGAAAGCGAAGCCGCAATGCATGGCATGCAGCGCCTGCTGGAACTATCGCACAAGATGGAAATCGCAATTGAATCCTCGGCCGTACTGAGCAATATCGAATTAGCCAACATTGAAGAACTGACCATTAAGCTAGAAGTCTATAAGGTTTTCATGGGCTTGTCGCAAATAGCGCCGGAAGATTTGCCGGATCATACCGAGTGTCGCCTCGGTACTTGGTATTACTCTGGAGAAGGCAAGTCGCAGTTTTCCAAACTTGCCGGCTACCGCCAAATTGAGGCGTCGCACAAGGCCGTCCATGAGCAGGCGCTGCACGCTGTGACTTGCTATTATGCCGGCGACTTTGCGCAAGCTCTGGAGGCGCTGGCCGCGATGGAAAGCGCTAATCTGGCGGTGATGTCCGGTTTGGAGCAGATGATCGCCCAGCGCAGTCCGGCGTTGCAAGTCAGTATCAGTACAGCATCGGCGCGCTCTGTGCTACACCATTCAACTCAGCCGCCGGCGCGTTTGCATCGTGTTGCGTGACAAGTGTTGATCATGCATTTTCAAGATGCATGAAAATTGCATATTCAGGAGCTATCCATGCACTATCCAGCCTTTTTTGATGAAGTCAGAAAAATCACCGTATACGATCCGCTGGCCGAATTTCTCGGGGCGGTCGAAGGCGGCGTGATCGCATATTCCTACGCCGATGCGGTCAAGTTGGCCGGTCATTCCTGCCCGACGGTGGCGGGCGCTTATTTGATGACGTTAAAAGGATTGACCAGCTTGTATGGCAACGACCTGCCGCAACGCGGCGGCATCCGGGTTGATTTCCGCAACGCGCTCCAGAGCGGCGTGACGGGCGTGATGGCGAATGTAGTTAGTCTGATTACCGGAGCTGCCAGCGATAGTGGCTTTAAAGGTATTGCAGGACGATTCGACCGCCGCGATCTGCTCTTTTTCGATGTTGCACTGGACGGCGAAATACGATTTCAGAGAACCGATACCGGCGCCAGCGTTGTGGTCAGTTATCACTCCGACATCGTCGCATCAAACCCTGCGGTAATGCGGCTGATGCAAAAGGTGCTAGGTGGCGCAGCCGAAGAGCAGGAGCAGCGCGAATTTGCAAACCTGTGGCAAGAACGGGTGCGGCATATCCTGGAAATGATCGACGATCCTCGGCTGGTGACGTTTAGCGCTGCCGTTGAATAGCAGTGCAACTGTTAGCCGGCGTACCAAACAAAAGCAAAGTAGTGCGGTTTGTGTATTTTTAGGTCGGAGTATGCTTAAAAAGAATGCCATTACCGCATATTTTAATTGCGGCATATAAAAATACATGGCCGTGTATATTAAATATCCGGGAATTTGGTTATTAACGCGGTTCCTACTCGAAAATAAGCGCATCAATCCCAGCGTATATCCCGTACTTGCACTATGCCAGACTCTACTTGCACTGGAAATCGGCTGACATCTTCATACGCCGGTGGCGACAAAACCTTGCCGGTTTTGATCGAAAATCGGGCCCCGTGACGGGGGCAGACAATTTCCTCACCTTCCACAGTGCCGCCGGTCAGGATGCCGCCGTCGTGGGTGCAGACATCTTCGATCGCGTAATATGCGCCGCCCAAGTTGAATACGGCAACCTGGGTTCCATCCAGATCGATTGAACGCCAGTCTCCCGCCGGGAATTCGCTTGCGGGTGCGACATCAAACCAGTTCGACATGCAAACTCCTTTTGTGTGATGAGTAGTGCTGGCCACCGTGCCTGCATCGGGTTGCAGGCACAGAGGCCTGCACTACTCACGGTTAAAGCAAGCCCAGTTCGAGCTTCACTTCGTCGCTCATCGAATCCTTGTTCCAGGCTGGTTCCCACACCAGTTCCACGTGTACGCCGTTTACGCCCGGTACTTCGGACAGGCGCTCTTCGACGGTGGCAGGGAAGGTGCCGGCTACCGGACAGGCTGGCGCGGTGAGTGTCATTTCGATTTCAACTTCACCATCGGGCGCGATATCGATGTTGTATATCAGTCCCAGGTCGTAAATATTGACGGGGATTTCGGGGTCGTAAATAGTGCGCAGCATGGCGATCAGATTTTCTCTTAGTGCATCGCTTGCAAGATTGGGGTCGTTGTCCGCTGCCAGGAATGATGTGTCGGGATTCATTTTCTTACTCCGTTTTTGCTGGTATTGCTTGATTTTTGAGTGCGGCTTGCAATGTGTGCCAGGCCAGCGTTGCACATTTCACCCGGGCTGGAAATTCATGCACGCCAGCCAGCGCTTCGAGCTTGCCCAGATCAGGGCGCGGCACCGACTCGGATGCTGTGACCATTTGGTGAAAATCGTTAAACAGGTGCTCGACTTCGGCGATTTTTTTGCCCTTCAATGCTTCCGTCATCAGGGATGCGGAGGCGGTCGAAATCGCGCAGCCGGTGCCTTTGAAGCTGAGGTCTTCAATCACGCCGTTTTCCACTTTCAGATAGACCGTCACCTGATCGCCGCACAACGGGTTGTAGCCGTCAGCCTGGTGATTGGCGCAGTCCAATACATGACAGTTGCGCGGCTTGCGATAGTGATCGAAGATCACTTCCTGATATAGCTCTCGTAGGTCGTTCATGGCTGAAACATCTCCTGTACTTTGTGCAGCGATGCCACTAACGCATCGACTTCCTGGCGCGTGTTGTAGAACGCAAACGAAGCCCGCGCGGTGCCGGCAAGGCCGAAACGCTGCATGACCGGCATCGCACAATGGTGCCCGGCTCGAATCGCAACTCCGTCGTGATCCAGAATGGTGCCGATGTCGTGCGGATGTATGCCTTCCATCGTGAAGGACAGAATGCTGGCTTTTTGCTGTGCGGTGCCGATGATGCGCAGCCCCGGTATTTTGGACACCAATCCGGTTGCGTATTCAAGCAAGTCGTGTTCATGCTGCGCAATGGCGTCGATGCCGATTGCGGATACATAATCGAGCGCCGCACCCAGCCCGATGGCGCCGGCGATATTAGGCGTGCCGGCTTCGAACTTGTAAGGCAGATCGTTGTAGTCGGTCTTGCCGAAAGTGACTGAACGGATCATGTCGCCGCCGCCTTGATAGGGCGGCATAGCTTCCAGCAATGCTTCTTTACCGTACAGCGCACCGATGCCGGTCGGCCCGAAAATTTTATGCCCGGAAAAAGCATAAAAATCGCAATTCAGCGCCGCCACATCGACCCCGATATGCGACACCGCTTGCGCACCGTCCAGCAATACCGGCACACCGTGAGAATGCGCAAGATCGATGATGCGCTTGACCGGCGGTATGCTGCCTAGCGCGTTCGACAGATGCGTGACGGCGACCAGCTTGGTGCCGGGCCCTATCAGTTTGGCAAAGACATCGAACTCGAATTCTCCGGCATCGTTGACCGGCACTACTCGGAGTTCCGCGCCGGTCTGGGCGCACACCATTTGCCACGGTACGATGTTGGAGTGGTGTTCCATCGCGCTGATGATGATGTTGTCGTCTTTTGTCAAAAGCGGCCGGGCATAGCTTTGCGCCACCAGATTGATGGCTTCGGTGGTGCCGCGCACATACACGATTTCCTTGCTGCCGGCGGCGTTGATGAAACGCCGCACCTTGTCGCGCGCCGCCTCGTAGTCGTCAGTGGCGCGCTGGCTCAGGGTATGCACGCCGCGATGCACGTTAGCGTTGCTGCGGCTGTAAAACGCGGATTCGGCATCGATCACCGATTGCGGTTTTTGGGTGGTGGCGGCATTGTCCAGATAGACCAGCGGCTTGCCGGCTATAGTGCTTTGCAGGATAGGGAAATCCTTGCGCCAGTCGGCCAAGCTGCGCTGCGCGATGGCTGGATGTGATGTTGGCTGTGAGAGCACTTCAGTATCCATTTTCATGTCAGTTCCTTGATGCGATCACCCTGTGGCAATCGGGTGAGCAGGATTTGTTCGATCCTGGTGCGTAGCGATGCGACCCGGATGCGTTCGATCACGTCATGGGCGAACGCGTGGATCAGCAAGCTTCTTGCCATCGCTTCTTCTACCCCGCGTGAACGCAAATAAAAAAGCTGGGTTTCGTCAATCTGGCCAATGGTTGCACCGTGCGTACATTGGACGTCGTCGGCATAGATTTCCAGTTGCGGCTTGGTATCGATTTCCGCATCTCTGGACAGCAACAGATTGTGGTTGGTCTGGTGCGCGTTGGTCTTTTGCGCTCCGGGATGGACGATTACCTTGCCATTGAACACCGCACGCGCACGACCATCGAGCACGCCGCGATAATATTCATGGCTGGTGCAACCCGGTTCGAGATGATCGATGCGGGTGTGGTTATCCACATGCTGTTGGCCGCCGACCAGATACAGGCCGTTGAGCGTAGCTTCGCTGCCCGGCGCATTGAATGCAGTCGTAATATCGTTGCGTGCCAGCGCCGCGCCGAGCGTGATCGAGTGCGACGCCAATCGGCTGTTACGTTGTTGCGCGGCGTGAATGCCGGCGACATGGAACGCTTGCGCGGCTTCCTGTTGCAATTTGTAGTGCTCGATTGCAGCATTTTCTGCGGTAAAAATTTGCGTTACGGCGTTGGTGAAATACACCACGCCATCCGGCCCGGCATAGTGCTCGATCACCGTCGCTTGCGCGCCTGCTTCGGCCACGAACAGGTTGCGCGGGTGGGTTGAAAACGGCGTTGCAGCGCCTGATTCAGTTGTGACGAATAGCAGATGCACCGGCTGTTCCAGTACCACTCCGCGTGCCAGATGCAGATAAGCGCCATCGGCCATGAAGGCGGTATTAAGCGCGCCAAATACGGTTTGACGATCGTCATTGCTCAGATACGGTTCAAGTACGTCCGGCGTTTGCTGCAGCGCATCGGCCAAACTGCCCAGTGTCACGCCAACAGGGAGTTGGCCCGGCGCCGACAGGGCAGGGGCATGGCGGCCATTATGAAAAACCAGCAAGTGGCCGGTGCCGTTTAGTACCAGATTCTGTGTCAGGCTTTCTACCAATGCGGCTGTCGCGTTACTGTGCTTGCCGCCGTTCGGCAATGCCAGGAAGGCATGTTTCTCGATGGCAGCGACACTGGTGTATTTCCATTCTTCATCGCGGATAGTGGGAAAGCCGTTTTGCGCAAAACGCTCCAGTGCTGCGCTGCGTATTTTCGTCAACCACGGCGTTTGTGCGCCCGGTAGAACGGCTGCGATACGTTTGAAATCGGCGAGAGTGTGTTCTCTGGCTTGGCTGTTCATCATGCCACCGCGCTATTCTCGGATGCGGCTGCCGTTACCGCTGCTGTTGCGGCTTCTTCCAGCCAGCCATAACCGCGCTGTTCCAGTTCGAGCGCCAGTTCCTTGCCGCCAGTCTTGACGATGATTCCTTGCGACAAAACATGCACAAAGTCGGGCACCACGTAATCCAGCAAGCGTTGGTAATGAGTCACCATGATCATCGCGCGCTCCGGGCTGCGCAGGGCATTGATGCCACGGGCCACGATTTGCAGCGCATCAATGTCGAGCCCGGAATCGGTCTCGTCAAGAATCGCCAGTTTCGGTTCCAGCAATGCCATTTGCAGGATTTCGTTGCGCTTTTTTTCACCGCCGGAAAAGCCTTCGTTGACTGAGCGGTACAGTAATTCCTTACTCATATCCATCTGCGCCATTTTCTCCTTGATCAGGCTGAGAAATTCCATCGCGTCGAGTTCGGGCAAGCCGCGATGCTTGCGAATATTGTTCAGCGCAGCTTTTAGCAAATAGACATTGCTCACGCCGGGGATTTCCACCGGATACTGGAACGCCAGGAAGACGCCTTCCCGCGCCCGCTCTTCGGGTGCCAGCGCCAGCAAATCGTGGCCTTGATAGAGTACCTCGCCACCGGTAACCTTAAAGTTGTCGTGCCCCGCCAACACTTGCGCCAGCGTACTTTTGCCGGAGCCATTCGGCCCCATGATGGCATGCACTTCCCCGGCTTTTACGGTCAGATTGAGGCCGCGCAGGATCGGCTTGTTGTCAACGCTTGCTTGCAGATTTTTGATTTCCAACATGCTGTATTTCCTTCACTATTTTTATTAACCGACACAGCCTTCAAGGCTTACGCTCATCAATTTTTGTGCTTCCACTGCGAATTCCATCGGAAGCTCTTTGAACACTTCCTTGCAAAAGCCGTTGACGATCATCGACACTGCGTCTTCGGCCGAAATGCCGCGTTGCTTGCAATAAAATAGCTGGTCTTCCCCGATGCGCGAGGTGGAGGCTTCGTGTTCGACCCGTGCTGTCGGATTCTTGACCTCGATGTACGGGAAGGTGTGCGCGCCGCATTTGTCGCCTAGCAGCAGTGAATCGCACTGGGTATAATTGCGCGCGCCTTCGGCCGATTTCAGGATTTTCACCAGCCCGCGATACGCGTTTTGTCCGCGTCCGGCTGAAATTCCTTTGGAAATGATTGTGCTGTGTGTATTGCGGCCGATATGAATCATTTTGGAACCGGTGTCGGCTTGCTGATAATTATTGGTCAGCGCTACCGAATAAAATTCGCCGATTGAATTATCGCCGCGCAGAATGCAACTCGGGTATTTCCAGGTTATTGCTGAACCGGTTTCAACCTGAGTCCAGGAGATATGCGAATTTGCGCCGCGGCAGTCACCGCGCTTGGTGACGAAGTTATAGATGCCGCCCTTGCCATTCTTGTCGCCTGGATACCAGTTTTGTACTGTCGAGTATTTGATGCGTGCGTTATCCATTGCCACCAGTTCTACTACTGCAGCATGCAACTGGTTTTCGTCCCGCATCGGCGCGGTGCAGCCTTCGAGATAGCTAACGTATGCGCCCGCATCGGCAATGATCAGCGTGCGCTCGAACTGGCCGGTATCCTTGGCATTGATACGGAAGTAGGTCGATAATTCCATCGGGCAGCGCACACCGGGCGGGATGTAACAGAACGAGCCGTCGGAAAATACTGCTGCATTGAGCGTCGCAAAATAATTGTCGGTGTATGGCACCACTGAACCTAAGTATTGCTGCACCAAATCAGGATGCTCGCGCACCGCATCTGAGAAAGAGCCGAAGATGATGCCGAGCTCGCCCAGTTTGTCCTTGAAAGTGGTGCCGACCGATATGCTGTCAAATACTGCATCGACTGCGACTCCGGCCAGCATTTCGCGCTCCCTCAACGGCACTCCCAGCTTTTCGTAAGTCTTGAGCAATTCTGGATCGACGTCGGCCAGACTCTGCGGCCTGTCCAGCATGGATTTCGGGGCCGAATAGTAGATGATGTCCTGATAATCAATGGCAGGATAGCGCGCGGTAGACCAGCTCGGTTCGGTCATGGTTAGCCAATGCCGGAATGCTTTCAGACGCCATTCCAGCATGAATTCCGGCTCATTCTTGCGCGCCGAGATCAGGCGAATCGTGTCTTCGGTCAAGCCGCGCGGCACGCTGTCAGTCTCCAGATCGGTCACGAAACCGTGCTGGTACTCGCTGCTGATTAATTTTTCCAGACTGCTTGCTGCGGTTGCTTCGGTCATGGTTGCTCTCCATTCATTCTGTGATTTTTGGCTGGTGCTGATTTTGGCACCAATAGCGTCTTTCTCAGCGCACTGATATTGACTGTTTCAATCACTGGTTCGATCATCTGATCCAGCGTTATCTGATCCAGCGCATTGAGCACGACCCGATTGACTCGCTGCCAGTTGAGGCGAACTGGACAACCTGACTCTTGAGAGCACAAGCCCGGCGTGATGCTGCATTCGGTCATGCCGATCGGGCCGTCCATCGCATTGATGATGTGCGAAAGAGTGATGCGGCTGGCTGGGCGAGAAAGCGAATAGCCGCCCCTGGCCCCGCGCAGCGATACTACCAAGCCTTCGCGGGTCAGTATCTTGAGAATCTTGCTGACAGTCGGCACTGGCACCCGAATCATGGCGGCTATGCCTGCAGCGCTTTGTATGCGCTCCGGTTCATGCACCAGTGTAGTTAGAATCAAGGTGCCGTAATCCGCCATTTTGCTCATTCGTAGCATTATGTATTCCTGAAAATCAATGAGTACCAATATAGTCCTGTTTAAGCCCAAGCGCAAGCGCATCGATAACATTGGCGCTCATAAAATGATTGCGGCCGGTTGCAAAATCGGTCCGGTACAGCGGCAGTCGGACCGATTTCTAGTTAAATCGTTTCAGGATATTCTCGCTCGGAATTTTCAGAATGTGCTGCAGATCCACCAGTTGATCCCGGTGCAATAAGGCCAGTTGCCGCAATAGTTCTTCACCCTTTGGCAGTAGATAGACCTCGACGCAGCGCCTATCGTCACGGCCCGGACGGCGCGCTACCAGTGCCGCTTTTTCGCAACGCGACGCCAGTGCGACGACCCCGTGATGATGCGATTGCAAGCGCTCGGCCAACTCGGCAATGGTTGCCCACTCTCGTCCCGGATAACCCTTGACTTGCAATAACAGCAAATACTGGAGTGGGGTGATTCCGTGGGTTTGCGAAATCTCTTCGCTGAAGCGTAGAAATCGTCGGAGTTGATACCGAAAATCCGCCAGTAATTCGTAATCCAGTTTGGAAAGAGCGTCAGTAGGTAGGGAATTGGTCATTACGCATTGGAAATAGTGAATGAAGTCAGAGACGATCATAACCCCGGAAGTTCTGGTTGGCACATTGCTTCGACTCCTGCATTACATGGAGCTATGGGCGATTAAGCCTGGTGAGAGAACTCTGAAAATAATATCACAACATGATATTATTGCGACGCGCAACTGAAAGGAAATGCAAAGTAGCTGTTTGTTCGTGTAGCGGTTTGCGTTTGTTGCAATCCTGCCATTCACGCTGGGAAATGCCAGTTGATAGAATTTTGATGGTGGGATTGGTCGCTGGATTTATCCCGCGCCTGGAGTTGATACGGTCAATCAAGCAGAACTAAAAAATATGGATTAGACTTTTCGCTGTTTATATCATATCCTGATATAAATGATGGGTACCTTGATTCGAATCATTTAAATTGATCAGCGTAATGAAAGTTTTTATCAAAAAATTTTTCGTGGTAGTGATGGTTGGTAAAGGTTGGTAAAGCGTAATTGAAGACTTTGTACGATAACCAAGGAGATTCTCAAAATGAGCCAATTAAATTATTCAAAAATGCCATTTTCTTTCAATGATGGCTGGGACAAAGTCGGTGCCGTGCATCCTTCGGCGCTAAAAACTTTTTTGCTACTGGTTTTACCTTTTTCACTGATTCCTCCAGCGATGCTGCTGTATGCCGGTAGCCACCATGCGTCGGTATATTTGATGGATGCGGCGTTTTCGCGTTGGCAGGATGTCGCGTTGGTGTTCCTGATAGCGGAATTGTTTACTGTCCCGCTGATGGGCTGGATCATCAAGAACATAGCGTCAGTGCATAAATTGTCTGTTGATTTCAAGGATGCTTTCTTGCTTGCTGCGATTACGGGCGTGCCGATGTGGCTCTCCAGTTTAGGGTTGGCGATACCTAATATGTGGGCAATGATTGGTGTCGTTATTCTTGGATTTTTGGCTGCCGTTAGCATGTTGTATTACGGCACCTTTAGAATTTTTAAAATGGACGAGCAGATTGAGGCGCAATCAATGAGTTTTGCCGCATTTTCCGTAGGCGGCATTGTGTGGGTATTGTTGTGCGCCTTTGTGGTGCTGCCGCTCATGAATTAAGAATAACGATTGTTCCAACTGTTGCGCAGTATTTAGTAGGAATACGCGTTTCGGCCGTTGGTGGCATTATTAACCGAACTGGGCCCCATTCAAGCATTGCTATTACACATAGTGCTTTCAGAATGGTCGGCTTGGTTCGGTTTTAACTTTATTTCTTGCTTTAAACAAATCGCCAAAATCAGCATGGCGATGCTGTTTTCTTTTCTAATTTGTACCTATTTCTTATTAAGCGACATGGAAACAATCACAATATTGCTATTTTCTTTTGTTCTATCTGTAACCGGATTGTTTGTCTTCATTTGGTCGCTGCGCAAAAAATTATTTGACGACAACCCGGCTGCCGCCAATGTGATTTTTTCAGAAGGGGAAATCGGTCAGGTTGAAGAGCCTGCGGCAACCTTGGAACAACGCGCTGGGTTGCAGAAAACGGTCGATAGCACACATCTGCCGCTGCCCGACTCCGGGCAAGCGGCGGCGCTGAAACAAGAGTTGGAAGAACGGGTTCAGGCCGATCGATCGACGGCGTTTGTGACCTTTGTATTCCTGTCATGCGCGGTGGCATGGCTGGTTTTTGCTTCATTCGCCGGCTTGACCAGCTCGATAAAATTGCATGAGCCGGATTGGCTCACCGCGCAATCCTGGCTCACATTCGGCCGCCTGCGCACCATCCATTTGAACGCGGTTGCATACGGCTGGGCACCAATGGCAGCATTGGGTATCGCCATCTGGATGTTGCCGCGCTTGTTGAAAACCAAGTTGATGGGTGGGCGTTTTGCGATGCTGGGCGTCATGCTCTGGAACGCCGGTCTGATTGCTGGCCTGGGCAGCATAGCGGTGGGTCTGAACGATGGACTGGAGTGGCTGGAAATCCCGTGGCAAATCGATATTCTGTTGGTCATAGGTGGTGCGCTGGTTGCATTGCCGCTGGTTTTTACCTTGCAAAATCGACGCGTAAAGCATCTCTATGTGTCAGTTTGGTACATGGGTGCAGCATTATTCTGGTTTCCTACTTTGTTTTTGATAGCAAATATCCCGGGGGTACACTTCGGCGTGGAACAGGCAACCATGAACTGGTGGTTCGGTCATAACGTTTTGGGATTGTTTTACACCCCGCTGGCACTGGCTGCTGTGTATTATTTCTTGCCAAAAATTATCGGCCGCCCGATACAGTCTTACAACTTGTCGCTGCTGGGTTTCTGGGCGCTGGCGTTTTTTTACGGTCAGGTTGGTGGGCATCATTTGGTTGGTGGCCCCGTGCCGGGCTGGCTGATTACGCTATCGATTGTGCAAAGCATGATGATGATAGTGCCGGTGCTTTCCTTTTCAATCAATCAGCATTTGACTATGCGTGGTCATTTCAAAACGCTGATCTATTCGCCGACGTTACGCTTCATTGTGCTGGGCGGCATGATGTACACGCTGAGTTCGCTGCAAGGTTCGATAGAGGCGCTGCGTAGTGTCAGTACCGTTGCCCATTTCACCCATTTCACTGTGGCACATGCGCATCTGGGCTTGTATGGTTTCTTTTCGATGGTCATGTTCGGCGCAATTTATTTCGTAATGCCGCGCGTCATGTCGTGGGAGTGGCCATACCCGAAATTGATTTCACTACATTTCTGGCTAGTCGTGGTCGGATTTTCGATTTACTTCATCGGCCTGTCGATTGGCGGCTGGTTACAAGGGTTGGCCATGCTGGACGCATCCAAGCCATTCATTGAATCAGTGCGCGTGACGATACCGTATTTGCAAAGTCGTTCAGTGGGCGGCGCGATCATGACGCTCGGGCATCTGGTGTTTGCATTCCATTTCGTCGCCATGGCGCTACGTCATGGCCCGCAGCGCACTGGTGCTGCGCTGTTTCATAGTCCGGCCGCACCAGCCGCTTCAACACTGGCCGGAGTCTGAACATGGAAAACGAAGTCAAACTTTTGAGCGGTGCGATGATAACGCTGGCATTGGCAACCACGACGCTGGTGGTGCTTCCCTTTTTGCAATTATCGGATCTGAAACCTCTTGCCGGGCTGCATCCTTATACCTCGGCGCAATTGCGCGGCCGCGATCAATACATCAAGAATGGTTGCATCTATTGTCATTCGCAACAGCCGCGCGATAAATCCCAGACGCCCGCCGATGCCTTGCGTGGTTGGGGCAGGGCGTCAGTTGCTGCCGATTATTATTACGACGCTCCGCATTTGCTGGGCACCATGCGCACCGGCCCTGATTTGTTCAATATCGGCGCCCGGCAGCCGAGTGTAGATTGGCATCTCGGCCACTTGTATCAACCGCGCGCTTATACGCCAGGCAGCATCATGCCGTCTTATCCTTTTATGTTTGAGGTCAAGGACAAGGCCGGAGAGGGTGAAAAGGTGGTGACATTGCCGCCTGGTTATGCACCTCCGGGGAAGGTGGTTGTGGCCAAGCCGGAAGCACTGGATCTGGTGCAATATCTGATCGGTTTGGATCACACGTATCCGGTTTTCCCGGCGCCCGTCGGCAAAAAATAATACAAAAAAATAAAAAGCAGGGCGTAACAGCGATGCCTGTGAGTGAACTACATTGTGGAGCTTTAGCATGACCGACAGCGAGAAGAGAATTGAAGCGCAGCAAAGAGAGCAGCCTGATCCATATGAAGGCAACCATCCGATTCCACGGTTTATCCTGGTAATTGTTGCGCTTGTATTTAGCTGGGGTATTTATTATCTTGCTACTTCCAATTTGAAAGACCCGCCTGAGATGGGCGATAGCCGCACCATAGCCGATCTCACAGCGCAAACCGGAGCCAAAACTGGCGTTGTCAATGGAGCGCAGATTTACGCCGCACAATGCGTTGCATGCCATCAGGCTAGCGGTACTGGTTTGCCGGGTGTTTTTCCGCCATTGGCTGCATCCGAGTGGGTCGCTGGCAAGGCATCGGTAATAGCGCAAATTTTATTACATGGCATATCCGGCAGCCTGACGGTCAAGGGCGTTGTCTACAACGGCCAAATGCCGGCCTTTAAGGATAAATTGAACGATGCAGAGATTGGTGCAGTATTGACCCACATTCGTTCCAATTTTGGCAATGCCGCCGGCAAGGTCGATGCAGCGCTTGTGAAGACCGAACGCGAAGCCAGCAAGGACCGCAAACAGTCCTGGAATGGCGATGATGAATTGGGCAAACTCAAGTAGTGCATAGTGTGCGCAAAATGCTGGCAGTGCTGTTGCTGCTACTAAGCCTCGGAATCGCGGCTTTTTACCACGTGACGGACGGATTTCGCGTAGTCACCAGCGAGCAGTCGCGCCGACTTTCCATTGCCGAGCGGCCAAGGCTTATTCCAGACACCGCAATCCGGTTTGAAACCGGCGCCACAGCATCGCTGGTACAGGCGCTGCGTTCAGATGGACGCACCACTATCGTCAATTTCATTTATACCCGTTGCAATGCGGTGTGTTCCGTCATGGGTACTGAGTTTCAGCAACTGCAGGAAACCATACATGCGAATGGACTGGAGCATCGGATTCGATTGTTGAGCATCAGTTTCGACCCGCGCGATACGCCCGAACAACTTGCCCGCTATGCCCAGCGCATGCACGCGCAAGCTGATGTGTGGCAATTTGCCAGCGTGCCCGATGCCCGACAGCGCCAGGCTTTGCTGGCAGCTTTTGGCATCACAGTGATCCCCGCGCCGTGGGATGAATTTGAGCACAACGCTGCTTTCCATGTGGTAACGCCAAATGCGCAACTGTCGCAAATAATCGATATCGGCCAACCGGACGCCTTGCTGGCACAGGTGTCACTGCCGCCACAGTTACCGCCCCTAGTGCAGTTGCATGGTGTCGATCAGGGGCGATGAAAAAATCTAACCAAGGGCTTTTAGCCGCGTTATCGGGCGTGTTGCTGCTGACAATTGCGGCCGCGTTCAGATTTACGCTGGAACGATCAATGGCTTTACACATGCTGGTGCAGATGCCTATGCTGCTAGGCGCTGGCATCGCATGTGCGTTCGCCTTATCCTGCGTTACGCGCAATGCGCAAAATACTCCAAATAGGCTGCAACGCGGCATTGCTCATCTGGCCGGTTGCCGGCTCTGGAAAATCGATGAATACGGAATTGTCGCGTTGACTTTTTTTTTACTTTTAAGCGCGTACTGGATGATTCCCAAGGCACTCGATGATGTTCTGGTGTCGACCACCGCGGAAACGCTGAAGTTCGCCGCATTCTTCATCGCAGGTTTGGCGCTGCCCGCCGCCTTGGCGCGTACCAACCGTGTTATCCAGCTTTTTTTTCTCGGAAATTTTGCCTGGATGATGGCAATTGTCGGCATCCTGTACCAGGACACCGCCGTGCGGCTGTGCAATTCCTATTTGCTGGATGACCAAGTCATGGCGGGCAGGGGATTGGTTGTATTGTCGATAGCGATCCCCATTATCTGGTTTATGCATGCAGCCCGAATCGGAAATAAAAAAAGTTGGGGTATTTTCTAAATCTAGGCGCTCGAATTCCGCTGGGCCAGCCTCGACTACGCGCCCAGCTTCGAGCATCACCACATGCGAGGCCGCTATGCGCCTCACGCAGCCGATGCGTGACTATGGCCAGTGTGACGTGAGTCGCCTGTTCAATTGCTTCAATATTTGAAGCAGACGGTTCGGCACCTCGGAGTCTAGTGCCGCCGTAGGTTCATCGAGCAACAGCATTTGCCAATCGGCCATCCGCGCTCGCGCTAATGCAACCCGTTGCTTCTCACCGCCGATAAACCCAAGGCTTTACCGGGGATAACTTAATTGAAGGAGTATGTTGATATTTCTCAATAGATACATGCGGTAATCGGCATATATGTATTGGAGTATATTATTTATTCAAAATCAGGAATGCCTGTTGCTCTGGGTAAAGCAAGCAGATAATCCGCTTTTGCGACCATCGACCTATCCAAAACGGAGTTTCACCGTTATATTGTCATCAGCCAGCAACGCTGGAAACACGTTTCGTATTTGCCGAATAATCAAGAATCGAATCCCCTGTATATTGATAAATCCTCTTGGAACGACTTCCATGAGAATTTGTTGCTTGAGTAGTAATAACATTTTTCGTTTTTATGCAAAATAGCAAAAACAAAAAAACCATTGAAATCAAGATATCTACCGTAGTCGCGGTCTCCGTTATTCTGCATGCTGCAAAGTTGCTGGTACTGGAGACGGCACTGCGTGAAATGACCGGCGGTGCGCCGGATTTTTTTGATGACGAATTTGCCGTGATTGATGTCGGTACGCTTGGTCTGACCGGCGCGGTAATGGATTGGGCTGCTCTAATCGGCTTGCTGAAATCACATCACCTGAATCCGATGGCGGTGCGCAATGCTCCGACAGAATTGCATGCCGAAATCAAGGCGCATGGCTTGAGCATTGACGTGGTGACCAGGCCGCTCGTTAAGGAGAGTGTGGCCGCGCCGCCGGCTGTAATTATGCCGGCCGCGCCGGTCGCTCCAGTTGCGGCGGCAGCAGCGATGATCATCGATACGCCGGTGCGCGCCGGGCAGCGCATTTATGCGCGTGGCGTCGATCTGATCATCACCGCGGCGGTCAATAACGGCGCCGAAGTGATTGCCGATGGCAGCATCCATATCTATGCACCATTACGCGGCCGCGCGCTGGCTGGAGCCAGCGGCAATGCCGATGCCAGAATTTTTGCCATGGTGATGGAGCCTGAGCTGGTATCGATTGCCGGCATGTATCGTACTTTTGAAAACGGCTTTCCGCAAGACCAGGCACCACAGCCGGCACAAGTCCGGTTGGTCGGCGACAAGATCGAGATTGTCCCACTCAATCCTGCGTCGCGGCTCTGATCTGCATTTCTTATTTCGTATTCTGAAGGAGTTTTTTTGTGGCAAAAATTATTGTTGTGACTTCCGGCAAAGGCGGTGTCGGCAAGACCACCTCCAGCGCCAGTTTTTCTAGCGGCCTGGCCATGCGCGGTCACAAGACTGCGGTGCTGGATTTCGACGTCGGCCTGCGTAACCTGGATCTGATCATGGGCTGCGAGCGGCGTGTAGTGTATGACTTGATCAATGTCATCAACCAGGAAGCAACGCTGAACCAGGCGCTGATCAAGGATAAGCATTGCGACAACCTGTTCATCCTGCCGGCGTCGCAAACACGCGACAAGGATGCGCTGTCGGAAGAAGGGGTTGAGCGGGTGCTGCAGGATCTGGCCAAAATGGGCTTCGTTTACATCATCTGCGATTCGCCGGCCGGTATCGAGCACGGCGCATTGATGGCGCTGACCTTTGCCGATGAAGCGATTGTGGTGACCAATCCCGAGGTATCGTCGGTGCGTGATTCCGACCGCATTCTGGGTATCATCCAGGCTAAATCACGCCGCGCGCTGAATGGCGGAGAGCCGGTCAAGGAGCATTTGCTGATCACACGCTATTCGCCCAAGCGGGTCGAGGCCGGCGAAATGTTGTCGTACCTGGATGTGCAGGAAATCCTGCGCATTCCGTTAGTCGGCATCATCCCGGAATCGGAATCGGTGCTGCATGCATCGAATCAGGGCAATCCTGCGATTCATCTCAAAGGCAGCGATGTATCCGAAGCCTATGAAGACCTGGTGGCGCGTTTTCTGGGTGAGGACGTGCCGCTACGCTTCACGACTTACGAAAAGCCGGGAATATTCAAACGCATTTTTGGAGGCGCGTGATATGGCACTGCTCTCATTCCTGTTCAAAGACAAGCCGAACAGCGCGTTTGCCGCTAAGGAACGCCTGCAGATCATTATTGCCCGGGAACGTAGCGGCCGCGGTGGCTATGACTTTCTGCCAGCGCTGCACAAGGAGTTGATTGAAGTCATATCCAAATACACCAAGGTGAATGCGGAAGACATCATGATTTCGCTTGACCGCAAGGGCAACCTGGAAGTGCTGGATGTAAATGTGGTACTGCCGGATCCGCAAATTAAACGTTAATTTTTGGCATTGTCGGCGGTAACACAAGCCCCAAGATTTGGGCCGGTAATGATTGAAAAGAAATGCCGATATCATGACGTCCTGTATATATTAATTTAATTACGACATGCCAGCCACGATCAATCAAAGGTATACAAGATGTACTGGAAAAAGGGATTGTTGCAACCGGGTGTAGCTGCAGCACTTGGTGCGGCCTTGTTGTTTGGCGCGGGAACGCCGCTGGCAAAGTCACTACTTAATGTTAGTTCTGATGGTTCTGGCGTTACGCCCTGGATGCTGGCCGGATTGCTGTATTTGGGTTCCGGCATTGGCCTGACGCTGTATCGGTTTCTGATCCATGCTCCGGCGGTGCGTCTTCTCGCCAATGAATGGATCTGGTTTGCCGGCGCTATTATTTTTGGCGGCATAGCCGGCCCCGTGCTGCTGATGATTGGCCTGACCAGGATGCCAGCTTCAGGCGCATCTCTTTTATTAAATGCCGAAGGGGTATTTACTGCGCTGCTGGCATGGTTTGTATTCAGGGAAAATTTCGACCGGCGCATTGCGCTTGGCATGGTTGCCATCGTGCTCGGCGCGGGTATTCTCAGTTGGCCGGGGGATTTCAGTTTTGCCGGGATGATGCCGGCGCTGGCTATTTTAGGCGGGTGCTTTGCTTGGGCTATCGATAATAATTTGACGCGCAAGGTGTCGCTTGCCGATGCGTCGTGGATCGCGTCTGTGAAGGGTCTGGTATCCGGCTGCGTCAATCTGGCTCTGGCTTTGATGCTGGGTGCCAGAATGCCGGGGGCGCTGATTATTGGACAAGCGCTGGTGGTGGGATTGCTGGCGTATGGAATTAGTCTGGTGCTGTTTGTGGTCGGACTGCGCCACCTGGGTACCGCGCGCACTGGAGCGTATTTCTCGATTGCGCCATTTTTCGGCGCCGTGCTTGCCGTGCTGATGGGGGAATCGGTAACGCTGCCATTGCTGGTTGCCGGGGCATGTATGGCGGTGGGAATTTGGCTACATCTGACCGAGCGCCATGAGCACCAGCATACGCATGAAGTGATCCAGCATTCCCATTCGCATGCCCACGACGCGCATCATCTGCATGAGCATGATGGTTTGGTGGCACCCGGCACCAGCCACAGCCATCAACATCGCCACGACGTGATCGCCCACGTCCACGCCCACTTTCCAGACGCACACCATCGACACAAGCATTGACTAAATGACACGCTCGAAATAATCTGCGTTAATCGTAGGTTGGTGCGGAGCAAAGCGAAGCCCAACATCGACAGGTGAAATGCATGCGATACCGCAGAGCAAATATGGCTGGAGCAAGCTATTTTTTTACAGTCAATCTGGCAAACCGGGAAAGTCATCTTCTGCTCGAAAACATTGCCGTGTTGCGTCATTCGGTACCTTATTAACCCGGCATTGACATCTCCACCACCTCGGCGTACCTTCACACCGATCAGACCAAGCGGGCGCGGCAAATGCGGGATGCCTTCGGTACGCCAACCGCATGAAGCCGTGAAACCGTGCATCGTCGCTGATTGCCTTTGCTTGTAGGTGTCTTTACAAAGTGTCAGAATTTCGGGGGTGGGTGGGCGCATTTGGCCTAATTGCCGCGTGGTGAGCTTGCCCTCATTTACGCGTCCCGTGGCCACCACCGCTGCAATGCAGATCGGCTGCGATCAGCGCTGAGTGGGTTCATGAGGTGCAGCAAGGAATCAATGTGGAAAACTTACGAATCCCCCGAATGGGGGATGGACGCGACCAATGGAGGGGCAAATAATTCTTGATTCAAATCAAAACCTACGAACGGTCGTGAGGCGTAGGTGATTCAAGAAAACCTCGACCTGACCAACGATGCCGGCCCACTTCTGCCGGAAAGTTGAGTATCACGGCTACCAACAAGGAAATTCCATGCAACTATTGAACTGATAGAAACTGCACCTTGCCATGACTCCAAGGAGGCATCATACGGGGCGGATATCGACGAAGCAAACAAACAACTTTTTTCAACGAGTGATAAAACCGAGAAGAAAGAAATGTTGTTCAAATGTTGTTCAATTGGGCAAAAAAATCACAGCCTTGCATCATCGGGCACTTGGGATCGGCGAAGAAGCGTGGAATCCAGATTTCCGTCTTCGTCGTTGATGAGCAGGATGTTGCACAAGGTGATGCACATCTTCAGCGATATCTCAGGCAATGTCGACGCGATTGGAAGGACCAATGTAGGCGCGGGGAGAGCGATGCGGCACTCTTTTTTTTAAACATTGAAAAACTTAGCCGCATTTCGCCATCAAGCAGCTTGCTCCAGATTTTCACTAAATTTTCCGAGTTCATTTTTCATGAGTTCGGGCCGATCCAACCTGATGTTATTTATACTGAAGCCGCGCCGCTTAACATGGATGAAAAATTGTATCTTTTCAAGGCGGGCGTCAACATTTTTCACACAACGGCTCATTTGACATCCAATCACGACCGCCGAGTTCCCGGCGGTGTGGTCGTTTCCGTAAATGCCGTCGGTCACTATGCGAACAATATGGTCAAACAGAGCATGTTCAAAGACGTCGAAGATGCACTGACTGAGACTCGAAAATTTGCGTGGCAGTCGATTGGAAATGGTGGAATCGGAGTGAAGGATCTGCCACCGACAAGTTGGCACAATATCGACGCGAAAAATACGTGTCCATTCGGCGAGCGACCAGGCACGGTACCCGAAAATTTTTCAATCGCAAACTACTCAGCACGCTACCACACGGATATTCTGATTCCGCGCTACTTGACCGAGGTGCCGACTGCGGTGGGCGACCCTTCCGTCGAGGATTGGAAATCATTGACGATTGAGTATTTCACCGCTCGCCAGTATCAAATTGGATCGATCGATTTTGGCATGTTCCACGGGTATCCGGTCGACGATGAGGCCGCCTACTTCAACCCGTTTCCGCCGATACGCGCAATAAACTCGCCCGATCTGATCTATTGATGTATGCCAATGAAGTCATACACAGGTGAACAGAAGGGGATCATGTTGACCATCCTGGCAACGCTTTGCTGGGGAGGCGGGATGGTGCTCAGCAAACGCAGCCTGAGCAATGCAGATGAAAATAGCTTGTTCGTCGTCCAACTCATTTCTGCCTGGGTCTGCATCCTGGCTGTGACATTGATCGCAGGGAAACTATCTCTTCGAGAATGGAAGCACGGTTGGCTGGGTATATTGGAACCTGGCATAGCGTTTTACCTGGTTCTCGTCGGACTTGGGCGAACGAGCGCAATCAACGCGACGATCCTGCAGTCGATGGAAGGCCTGATGATCATTGGCCTGTCGTTTATCTTCTTTCGAGGCCGGGCCTCATCCCGCACGCTCTTCTGGGGCGCCCTGTCAACCATCGGCGCCATCCTTGTGACCACCAAAGAGAATATTGTGACCGGCGTATCGATCAACTCGGGGGACTACCTCGTCCTGCTCGGTACTCTCTTTGCGGCGATTTATGTCACCCTATCGTCACGCATTGTGGGCGAAAAGAATCGTGCGGAATCGCTATTGTTTTGGCAACTGAGCTACTGCACCGCCCTGGTCATAGGCTACTTGGTGTTGCGCGGCGAGTTTTCCTTGCATGTCGATCAGTTCAATGTCTATTCCGTGTCGTCGGGTGCGCTTGCTTACGGGATGTCCTTCTACTTTTACCTATTGGGCATGAAATATATACCCACAAGTTTGTCGGCCATTTTGCTTTGTTTGACTCCGATATTCGGCGTAATTTTTTCAGTACTGTTTCTTTCAGAAACAATCAACGCTCAGAACATTGTGGGTCTTGCGATGATTTTGGTTTCGTCTGTTTTGGTCACGAGAGATCTCGTTGCGTGAGTGGGGGATGTCGCAATACTGAATCAGGCGCAGTTGTTCGCACCAAATAAAGTTCGATCCAGAAACGACAGCATGCGGCATGCATCAAGCTGCATTCAAGTACATGTCGATGTGCATGGAGTGTTGGCACTTATGTCAACACTCCACGAAGCATTGATCCAGTCGCCTCCTGTTAGACAGGAAATTCGCTCGTTTTACCCTTTCGAGGGAGGGGTTGGTCACATTTAGCCTGCGCCCTGCTGTTCGGTAGCTGTTGCTTTGGCTTCTCCCTAACTTTACTTTTTTGGGGGTTGGGCAAAAATAGCCAAGTTCTTTATACCGGGTTAAACGATTTATCGTGCCGGTATCATTTGCGAAATTTTGTCTCTCACAAACCACTGCAGGCGTTTGTGCAACGCGACGACTTGGCCAACGATGATAAGGCAAGGGGATTTCAGGCCCAGTGTACGTACCAGGTCGGGCAGCGTTTCCAGTGTACCGGTAACTACTTTTTGATTACTGGTGGTGCCTTTTTCAATAATTGCAGCAGGCATGCCGGCTGGCATGCCGTGAGCAATTAGCTGCTGCGCTATTTCAGCCAGCGCACCCAACCCCATATAAATCACCACTGTCTGATTTTTCCGCGTAAGTGATTGCCAGTCCAGGTCAAGTGAGCCGTCTTTCAGGTGGCCTGTGGCAAACAGGCAGGATTGCGCATAATCCCGGTGCGTAAGTGGAATGCCGGAATAGCATGAAACGCCATTTGCGGCGGTAATGCCGGGGACGACTTCAAACGGGATGGCGTGCTCCACCAGCACTTCCAATTCCTCGCCGCCGCGCCCAAATATAAATGGATCACCACCTTTCAAGCGTACAACCTTTTTTCCTTCCTTTGCCAGTGTGACCAGGAGTTGGTTGATTTTCTCCTGCGGCATGGTATGCCGACTTCTTTCCTTGCCTACGTAAATCCTTTGAGCACCATGACGAGCGAAATTGACGACATCTTCACTGACCAGATTGTCGTATACAACCACATCCGCCTGCTGCAGCAGTTTCACTGCGCGCAGCGTTAGTAAATCGGGGTCGCCTGGGCCGGCACCCACCAGATACACGACGCCTGTCTGCGATTCACTCTGAGGTGTATCAGGTTGTTTTTTAGATATTGATAAGTTATTCAACGATTTTCCTCACTCATTATTACCGGTTGTCTCGCCAAGCCGCTGCAACGTGGTTTGTTGCCGTCAATTTAACGCTACATTGTCTAAATAAAATTGATATCCATTAAGGAGGAATGGGTTTTTCTGTAGCACTCTACGCATGACAAAAGTGAAAAGTCTAATTCACTGGTAATGACTGATCAATACAATAAATCCGTTTGTAGAGCATGAGTTTTTTGCGTGAACTTGTAATAATTAGATCAATTTTATCAACAGAAAGGGAAATAAAAATGACTGCAGCGTTAACAAAACTTTTAATTCGCCCTATCGCAGCTTTGCTTGCGGCGTTGCCGCTGGCGTTGGGCGTTGCCTATGCTCAAGATGCAAAACCGCACGCCAATGCAGAGCTGAAGTATCAGGCTGGGGGCTCGCCGCTGGCTAACGAGGAGATGCATCAAAACATTAATCCTAAAGCGCCGCCAATGACCGCGGCCGAGTTTGACGCTGGCAAGCAAATTTATTTCCAGCGCTGTGCCGGTTGTCATGGCGTATTGCGCAAGGGCGCTACAGGTAAACCCTTGACCCCAGATATTACGCTCGGTAAAGGAACGGATTACCTGAAGGTATTCATCAACTATGGTTCTCCAGCGGGCATGCCGAACTGGGGCACTTCTGGCGATCTGACCGATAAAGAAGTCGATTTGATGGCGCGCTATATCCAGCAGGAGCCACCGATACCGCCTGAATTCAGCTTGAAAGACATGGAAGCAACCTGGAAAGAAATTATTCCGGTTGCCAAGCGCCCTACCAAGAAAATGAATAACTTCAATATCGCGAATATTTTCTCCACCACACTGCGCGATGCTGGCGAAGTAGCGCTGATTGACGGCGATACCAAGCAAATCATTAGTATCATCAAGACCGGCTATGCAGTGCACATTTCTCGCACTTCGGCATCTGGCCGCTACCTGTTCGTGATCGGCCGTGATGCGCGCGTCAATCTGATTGATCTGTGGATGGAGAAGCCGGACAGTGTGGCTGAAATGAAAGTGGGCCTTGAAGCGCGTTCTATCGAAACTTCCAAGTTCAAGGGTTATGAAGACAAATATGCGATTGCCGGCGATTATTGGCCACCGCAGTTCGTGATCATGGAAGGCGATACCCTCAAACCGCTGAAGATAGTATCGACACGCGGCATGACAGTTGATGGCGAATACCATCCAGAACCTCGGGTTGCTTCTATTATCGCGTCGCATTACCGTCCTGAATTCGTGGTCAACGCCAAGGAAACCGGCAAGATTATGCTGGTTGACTATAAAGATATCAAAAATCTGAAGATTACTACGCTCGATGCCGCCAAATTCCTGCACGATGGTGGTCTCGATTCAACTGGTCGCTACTTCCTGGTTGCTGCCAATGCATCGAACAAAATAGCCGTGGTGGACACTAAGGAAGACAAGATGGCGGCGATTATTGATGTAGGCAAGACGCCGCATCCAGGACGTGGCGCCAACTTTATCCATCCGAAATTCGGTCCGGTGTGGGCGACTAGCCATTTGGGCGATGAAACGATTTCAATGATTGGTACCGACCCGATCAAGCATAAGGCACAGGCTTGGAAAGTAGTCGCAACCGTAAAAGGGCAGGGCGGCGGTTCCCTATTCATCAAAACCCATCCGAAATCGAAAAATTTGTGGATTGATACGCCGTTGAATCCTGATGCCAAGATAAGCCAATCGGTTGCCGTATATGACATCAATGCATTCGACAAGGGCTTTGTCGTTTTACCAATCGCTGAATGGGCAAATCTTGGTGAAGGCGCAAAGCGCATTGTGCAGCCGGAATACAACAAGGCTGGCGATGAAGTCTGGTTCTCGGTATGGAGCGCCAAGGACAAGCAGTCGGCGATTGTTGTTGTTGACGACAAGACCCGCAAGCTGAAAGCCGTTATCAAGGATCCGAAACTGATTACCCCAACCGGTAAATTCAACATCAACAATACACAACACGACATTTACTAAGAAAGCATGTGATGAAAAATCGTCTCATTCCGATTTTGGCTGCCGGAGCAGGAATTGTTGCGCTTTTGATAGGCGGCAATCCAGCATTCGCAGTAACTGGTGCTGACTTGGCACAAAAAAATGGCTGCATGGCTTGTCATAGTATCGACAAGAAAATCCTCGGCCCTGCATACAAGGATGTTGTAACGAAGTACAAAGGCAATGCGGATGCGCTAGCACTGCTTTCCAAAAAAATCAAGGATGGCGGTAGCGGTGTGTGGGGCCCAATTCCGATGCCACCGAATGGTCCTAAGGTAAGCGATGCAGACATCAAGATAATGGCTGAGTGGGTTTTAGCCACTAAATGAGTGACTGCTAATTGCTTAGTTACTTATTAAGTAACTAAGCCGACACACAGGCTTTCGGGTCTGTGTGTTTAGCCTGTGTATTTAATTTGCTCCAATATATTGTGTTTGAATACAAAAAATATTGAAGGGTCTGGAAGTGTCTGTAAAACCGTGTGTTATCAAACAATGCACCAAGTATGTCATTGCCGGCCTCGGTCTGATCTTCTCTACGGCAGTTTTTGCCACCGATACTGTTGCAAACACCAGCACTGCAATTAGTGCTGCGCGGCGGGTCGAACTTATCTCTCTGGTACGACAGGATTGTGGCTCTTGCCACGGATTGACACTCAAAGGCGGTCTGGGTCCTGCATTACTGCCTGAAGCTTTAAAGGACAAACCTGCCGATTACCTCAAGTCCATCATCCTGCATGGTCGCCCAGATACGGCAATGCCGCCTTGGCAGCGCTTCCTGAGTGAAGCAGAGGCAGAATGGATCGTATTTAATTTGCAGAAGGGTTTCCCAAGTGAACATTAAAAAATTTCAAGCAGCGCTGTTTGCGACGGCGTTGTTCGTGTTGGCGGGTTGTGCCGGCCCCGCCCTGCGCGGCACTGGCGACTTGGGTGTCGTCATCGAGCGGGCCAGCGGCAGTGTACAAATCATTGATACCAGCAAGCGCGTAGCCATAGCTACAGTGAAAGGTTTAGGTGATCTATCGCATGCTTCGCTCGTATATGCGCGGGATGGTCGCTATGCGTATGTGTTTGGGCGCGACGGCGGCTTGAGCAAGGTTGACTTGTTGCGTGGCGTCATCGAGCGCCGCGTGATGCAGGCCGGCAATAGCATTGGAGGCGCGATTTCACAAGATGGCACATTGGTAGCGGTACAAAATTATGTGCCGGGCGGCGTGAAGGTTTTCTCAGCGGATACTCTGGAACTGATTGCGGATGTTCCATCGACTTATGGAACGGCTGGCTTGCGTTCTAAAGTGGTCGGCCTGGCAGATGCGCCGGGTAACCGTTTTGTCTGGAGTCTTTTTGATGCAGGTGAAATCTGGGTCGGAGATTTTTCCAATCCAGGCAAGCCGCGCATAGACAAATTCAGGAATGTAGGACGCCAGCCTTATGACGGTTTGATCACGCCGAATGGACGTTATTATTTGGCCGGATTGTTTGGGGAAGATGGCATGGCCTTGCTGGATTTGTGGCATCCCGAGCAGGGTGTGCGCCGCATTCTCGATGGCTACGGTCGCGGGCAGGAAAAACTGCCGGTGTATAAAATGCCGCATCTGCGCGGCTGGGCTGTGGCCGGGCGTTATGCGTATTTGCCTGCTGTAGGCCATCACGAAGTGTTGGTAGTGGATATGGAAACATGGCTTGAAGCCGGCCGCATCCAGGTTTCCAGTCAGCCGGTTTTTGTTATTGCGCGCCCTGACGGCCGGCAGGTTTGGGTCATTTACGCATTCCCCGACAATAGCAAGGTTGATGTGATCGATACCGAAACCCGCAGCATCATCAAACAATTGGCACCTGGAAAAACCGTGTTGCATTTGGAGTTCACTCCACGCGGCGAATCCGTCTGGATTTCAGCGCGTGACGACAACCGTGTAGTGGTGTACGACACGGAGAATTTTATCCAACGAAGTGTGCTGCCGGCTGAATCGCCTAGCGGTATTTTCTTCACCCATCGTGCGGCGCACATCGGATTCTGAGGTGGATAAAGGATATATGGAAGCGCTGGAATTCAAGTTGTTGAATGATTTTCAGCGGGATTTTCCGCTGGTGGCGCAACCCTTTGCTGCACTGGCAAAACGTCTGGAGGTTGATGAAGCAACTGTCATAGAAGTTTTGGATTCTATGCACCAGCGTGGCTTGATCAGTCGGGTCGGCGCTGTATTCCGGCCGAACGTGGTCGGAGCCAGTGCCTTGGCGGCGCTGGCTGTTTCTGCCGAGCGTTTGGAAGCGGTTGCTCTCCAGGTGAACGCCTTTGCCGAAATCAACCACAACTATGAGCGCGAGCATCGTTTCAATCTATGGTTCGTGGCAACCGCTGCATCCGTCGAGCATCTGCATGGGTTGTTGCATAAAATTGAAGCCGTATGCGAATCCGGGCCGGTATTGACGCTGCCGCTGCTGGAACAGTTTCACATCGATCTGGGGTTCGATCTGGGGTCTGTTTGTAGTTCAGATTCAGCAATAACTCGATCGCAAATTTTTCAGCAGAACAAGCAAGCGCCGGCAGAGGTCGCTGCGATTACATTGAGTCAGAACGAGCAGGCTTTCATGGCTGTTTTGCAGCGCGGTCTGCCGCTGGTGGCGCGGCCGTTTGCACAATTGGGATGTGCCGAGTCGGATGCGCTTGCAACGCTAGCACGCTGGTGCCGCGATGGCGTGATCAAGCGTTTCGGTGTTGTGGTGCGCCATCATGAACTGGGTTTTACTGCCAATGCGATGGTGGTGTGGGATGTGCCCGACGCGCTGGTTCTCGCTGTCGGTAGGCGTATTGCCGAATCCGGCCGGGTTAGTTTATGTTATCGCCGGCCGCGATGTTTGCCGCATTGGCCTTACAACTTATTTTGCATGATCCACGGCAAAGACCGTCGCGAAGTCGAACGGAGCATCGCTGATTTGACGCAGATATGCGGACTGGACGAGTACCCGCGCGCTATCCTGTTTAGCCGTCGCCGTTTCAAGCAATGCGGCGCCCAGTATGTGACGAACGTGACGAATGCAATCCCTTTAACCTTGCAGGAGCTTGTTTATGGACCCGATTGATCGTGCCATCATCAATGGCCTGCAAGAAGGGCTGGGGGTGTGCGAACGTCCTTACCTGGAAGCGGCGCAGCGCCTCGGACTGAGTGAAGAAGATCTGATTGCGCGGCTGACGCGCATGCTGGCCGAAGGCGTGCTGACGCGGATTGGGCCGCTGTACCAGATTGAGCGTATCGGCGGCGCTTTTACCTTGGCGGCCCTACATGCCCCGCTTGCAGATTTTGAGCGCGTGGCGCAACAGGTCAATGCCTTGCCGCAAGTCGCGCATAACTATGCGCGTGAGCATGAACTGAATATGTGGTTCGTCATCGCCACTGAAACCCCGGCAGAAATTGCCAGCGTGATCGATACGATAGAGCAGCAAACCGGCTGCCGCGTATTCAACTTTCCAAAATCTCGCGAGTACTTCGTCGAGCTGAAATTGAAGGCATAACGTATGCCCCACACACCCATCACTGCATCACAAACGATCGACGCCATCGACCGCTCCATTATCGTAGCGACCCAAGGCGGGTTGCCACTGGTAGCGCGCCCTTACCATGCCATCGCTGCAAGCCTGCAACTGGAACCGCAGCAAGTGATGGAGCGGATGCTGCGCATGCAACAGACTGGCGTGATTCGTCGCGTAGGCGTGGTGCCGAATCATTATGCAATCGGTTACCGGGCTAACGGCATGTCAGTGTGGGATGTGCCGGATGCGCTGGTGGATCAGTTAGGAGCATCGGTGGGCAGCTTTGCTTTCGTCAGCCATTGTTACTGCCGTCCGCGCCGCCTGCCAGAATGGCCTTACAACTTGTTCGCGATGGTGCATGGCAAGAGTCGCGATGAGGTCGAGGCGCAAGTGGCGCAAATCGCTGCACTGCTAGCCGAACATGTGCGCAGCCACGCCATCTTGTATAGCACCCGCATATTGAAAAAAACCGGCCTGCGGCTAAACCAACAAAGCAAGGCAACGCAATAAATTGCCAGTTGAAAAACGAGGAAAAGGAAAATCATGTTTCGAATTACCCAATACATGCGAGAAATCGCCCATCCGACGCCACTACAACCCAAACGCAATCCGCCCGGCCCGGTAGTAATCTGGAACCTAATTCGACGCTGCAACCTGACCTGCAAGCACTGTTATTCGATCTCGGCCGACAAGGATTTTGCCGGCGAATTGAGTACCGCAGAAGTACATGGCGTGATGGATGATTTGCGCGGTTTTGGCGTACCGGTGCTGATTCTGTCTGGCGGCGAGCCGTTGCTGCGCGAGGATATTTACGACGTTGCAAAACGCGCAAAAGAGTTGGGATTTTATGTCGGCCTATCGACCAACGGCACTCTGATAGATGAATCGAATATCGAACGTATCGCCGCTATCGGCTTTGATTATGTCGGTATCAGCCTGGATGGCTTGCGCGAAACGCACGATATATTTCGCCGCAAGCAAGGTGCATTTGACGCTTCGCTGCATGGCGTCAAATTGTGCCGCGACGCCGGTATCAAAATTGGGGTGCGGTTTACGCTGACCCAAGACAACGCGGAGGATTTGCCGGCGTTGCTGAAACTGGTGGACGACCAAGGCATCGATAAATTTTACCTGTCGCACCTGAATTATGCCGGGCGCGGCAACAAGAATCGTGGTCATGATGCCTTTCTGGAAACCACCCGCAATGCGATGGATTTGCTGTTTGATACCTGCTGGAAGAATATCCAGAATGGCGTCGAGAAGGAATTCGTCACCGGCAATAACGATGCTGACGGCGTATACCTGCTGCACTGGGTGCGCCGCCATTTCCCTGAACGGGAAGCAGGTTTACGCGCCAAACTGGCGCAATGGGGCGGCAATTCATCGGGCGTCAATGTTGCCAATATCGACAATCTCGGCAATGTCCATCCCGACACGTTCTGGTGGCACCACAATCTGGGCAATGTGCGTGAGCGGCCATTCTCCGAAATCTGGAACGACACTTCCGACCCGTTGATGGCGGGCCTGAAAGCCGTGCCGCGTGTGATTAAAGGCCGCTGCGGCGAATGCAGCTATTTCGACGTCTGCGGCGGCAATACCCGGGTACGTGCATTGCAATTGACAAACGACCCTTGGCAGGAAGACCCTGCGTGCTATATGTCGGATGCGGAAATCGGGCTCGGCGGCGAGCGTGAGCGGGTCAAAATGGCACCGTATATTCCAGTGCGTCCAGCGAGGGCTGCAGAATGAGACCGGTGTCAGTAAATAAACTGCTATCTAGTTTGACGGTGGTGCTGGCCGGCGCCACGTTTTCGGCCGGAGCGGCACCCAATCCGCCGCCGCCTGTGGCAGCAGCGCATGCGGAAGTAAATGCCAGCGTAAATATAATTTATCAAGCCAACTGCGCATCCTGTCACGGCGCCGATCGTCTGGGTGCTACCGGGCCGGCTTTATTGCCGGGCAATCTGGATCGCTTGCCCCGCCCGGCCGCCATCAAGACCATTACCGAAGGTCGCATCGCGACCCAGATGCTGGGTTTTAGCGCCACTTTGACTGCGCAAGAAATCACCGCGCTTGCCGACTTGATCTATACGCCGCTAACGAAGACGCCGGTCTGGGGTATGGATGAAATTCGCGCATCGCGGATTGAGTATGTAAAAGAGGGCAGCCTGCCGGACAAGCCGGTATTCAAGGCCGACCCGCTGAATCTTTTCGTGGTGGTAGAAATTGGCGACCATCACGCGACGATTCTGGATGGCGATAAATTCGAGCCGATTGCCCGGTTTCCAACGCGCTATGCCTTGCATGGAGGCCCGAAATTTTCACCTGACGGACGCTATGTGTATTTTGCGTCGCGTGACGGCTGGATCGCCAAATACGATATCTGGAATCTGAAAATGGTGGCGGAAGTACGTGCCGGCATCAATTCCCGCAATATGGCGGTATCCAGCGATGGTCGCTTTGCAATGGTCGCCAATTATTTTCCGAATACGCTGGTGGCATTCGATACCCGCGACTTGTCGCCGATCCGTGTAATCGATGTCAAAGATGACAATGGCAAATCGTCGCGCGTGTCCGCCGTGTACGACGCCGCGCCGCGCAAAAGTTTTATCGCTGCGCTGAAAGACATTCCCGAATTATGGGAGCTGAGTTACGACGACAAAGCGCCGCCCGTCTATGCCGGCTTGGTGCATGACTACAAGATGGCCGAAGGGCTTGCCGTCAAAGGGCCGTTTCCACCGCGCCGCATCAAGCTGGATGACTTTTTGGACGATTTTTTCTTTGATCCGGCTTATGACAATGTGATCGGATCTTCTCGCGGCGGCCACGGCCAAGTGGTAAATCTGAATATCGGGCGCAAGATTGCCGATGTCGATTTGCCCGGTCTGCCGCATCTGGGCTCCGGCATAAGCTGGGATTATCAGGGCCGTCCGGTAATGGCGACGCCCAACCTAAAAGACGGCGTAGTGTCGGTGATCGACATGAAAACCTGGAAAACCATCAAGCAGATACCGACGCTTGGGCCGGGTTTTTTCATGCGCAGCCATGAGGACACGCCGTATGCCTGGGTCGATGTATTCAATGATCCCAAACATCATGATGTGATTCAGATCATCGACAAAAAAACGCTGGAAGTCGTCAGGGAATTAAAACCCAGTCCGGGCAAAATTGCCGCGCATACCGAATTCACGCGCGATGGTAAATATGCAGTGGTGAGCATCTGGGAAAATGATGGTGAACTGGTCGTCTACGATGCGAAAACGCTCCAGATAGTCAAGCGCATTCCGATGAACAAGCCTTCCGGCAAATACAATGTGTACAACAAGATCACACGTTCGGAAGGAACCAGCCACTGACGGAATGACGACTGAAGACTGTTGGTAAGGGAAAGGGCCGCTTGCAAATGTAAATGCAAGCGGCTCTTTTTGATTTTGGATAACCGAAAATCTGCGGCGGCGCACTCGAAGACATTGCGTTGTTGGAATCGAGCAGGGCGCACAGGCGGCTTACTTTTTACCGGTATGATGGCGCAATCAGTTATGCCAAAACACGTGCGCTAATCAGGAAAATCTCATGATCAACAACACCTTGCGTAATATTGTGCAAAAAATGCCCAAGGCGGAACTGCATATCCACATTGAAGGGTCGCTGGAGCCGGAATTGATTTTTGCGCTGGCCGAGCGGAATCAGATTGCGCTGCCGTATCCCACAGTCGAGGCCTTGCGCAGCGCCTACGCATTCACCGACTTACAATCGTTCCTCGATATTTACTACGCAGGTGCTAGCGTATTGCAAACTGAGCAAGATTTTTATGACATGACCATTGCTTATCTGGCGCGGGCGCGGGATGACAATGTGCGCCACGCCGAGATTTTCTTCGATCCGCAAACCCACACCGCACGCGGAGTGCCGATCGAAGTGGCAATCAACGGCATCCATCGCGCCTGTGCTGAAGCGCAGCAACAGTGCGATATCAGCGCCACGCTAATCCTGTGCTTCTTGCGCCACTTGTCGGAGGAAGACGCGTTCCAGACACTGGAGCAAGCGCTGCCCTGGCGCGACAAGTTCATCGGCATCGGTCTGGATTCCTCTGAGCGCGGCCATCCGCCGGAGAAATTTGCCCGTGTGTTTGCCCGCTGCAAGGAACTGGGCTTGCATTTGGTAGCGCACGCCGGCGAAGAAGGGCCGCCAGCCTATATTTCGACCGCGCTTGACGTGCTTAAAGTAGAGCGCATCGATCACGGCGTGCGTTGTCTGGAAGATTTAGCTTTGACGCAGCGCCTGGCCAGGGACAAAGTGCCGCTGACAGTGTGTCCGTTATCTAACCTCAAACTACGCGTGTTCGACAGTATGGCTGCGCATAATTTGTTGCAACTGCTGGAGGCGGGGTTGGTGGTAACTGTCAATTCGGACGACCCGGCGTACTTTGGCGGCACTATCAATGACAATTTCATCGCTGTTTTCGACGCATTGCCGCTGACGCTCGAGCATGCCCGGCAATTGGCGCGCAACAGCTTCCTGGCTGCATTCCTGGATGACGCGACTAGGGCGCGTTATCTGGAAGAAGTGGACATCTATTTCTGCGAGGCGGATTGGGGTGGTTGAACTTTGTAGGGCAGATGCAACCCGCGCTTTGCGTGCGATCAAGAATGTGGGCTTCGCACACCCTATTTTATAGGGGGTATTTTTACTTCCAGCATATTTTATATGCGGAAAGTGCATAATTTTTTGGCATACAAAGGTATGTATATAAATATTGCAGCGGCGTGTTCCGAGTCGTTTCCCTTATGTTCCCTGTTAAGATTTGAAAGGCTGATCAATTGATTTTCAAACAATCCTTACGCATGACGTTGCGCGATTGGCGTGCCGGTGAGTTGCGTTTTCTGCTGATTGCCTTGGTGGTGGCCGTTGCCGCCTTGTCTTCGGTCGGCTTTTTTGTCGATCGTATGCGTACCGGGCTGGAACGCGATGCGCTGCAACTGATCGGTGCCGATTTACTGGTACGGGCCGATCAACCCATTGATGCAGCCTGGCGTGCCGAGGCGCAGCGACGTGGCCTTAAATTGGCCGATACCGTAACTTTTCCCAGCATGGCAACGGCAGGACAGGGCGGCGATTCCGTATCGCAGTTGACCGCGCTCAAGGCGGTCTCGACCAATTATCCATTGCGCGGCAGCATGACGGTTTTCGATCAGATCAATGGGCCGGAGAATGTCACGCGCGCGATTCCCGCACCCGGCACGGTATGGGTCGATCCGGTGTTGCTGACCAACTTGAAGCTAGTGATAGGCAGCCCGCTAAAGCTGGGCGACAAGGTATTTACAATTTCCAAACTGATTGCGGCTGAGCCGGATCGCGGCTCAGGTTTCATGAGTTTTTCGCCGCGCGTGATGATCGCGGTGACCGACCTGGCGGCAACCAATCTGGTGCAGCCCGGCTCGCGCCTGACCTACCGCTTGCAAGTAGCCGGCGAGCCGCTGGCGACGCGCGCCTTTCAGAACTGGATACAGCAACGCATCGAGACCGAGGACCGCAAAGGCGTTTCGTTGGAATCGCTGGAATCCGGCCGCCCAGAAATGCGCACCACGCTCGATCGCGCCGGCCAGTTCCTGTCTCTGGTCGGGCTGTTGTCGGCGATGCTGGCAGCAGTGGCAATTGCGATGGCGGCACGGCGCTTCATGGTGCGCCATCTGGATGCTTGCGCGATGCTGCGCTGCCTGGGCTTGACCCAGAGTGAAGTTACGCTGCTGTATCTGAATGAATTCCTCCTGATCGGCTTGGCGGGCAGTGTGCTGGGCGTGCTGACCGGCTTTGCCGCTCATTTCGTGCTACTGGAATGGCTCGGGCAACTGGTATCGAAATCATTACCGCCCGCGTCCATCTTGCCAGCATTGCAAGGTGTTGCCACCGGTCTGCTGCTATTGATCGGCTTTGCATTGCCGCCGATTTTGCAATTGCGCAATGTGCCGCACAATCGCGTGATCCGGCGCGAACAAGAAGCGCCCAAGCCGATGGCGCTGGCAACGTATGGCCTTGGCGGAGCAGTGTTTGTCGCACTGTTGTTGTGGCAGGCCGGCGATGCCAAGCTGGGCCTGATTACGGCTGCGGCATTTTTGCTCGGGCTGGCTGCCTTCGCCCTGATCGGCTGGCTCAGCCTGAAATCGCTACGCAGCCTGCGCGGCGCTATCGATAGCCAAAGCTGGCGTTTCGCGGTGACTTCTTTGCAGCGTCGCCCTGCAGCCACTGTGGTGCAGATTGTCGCCCTCGCACTGGGTTTGATGGCACTGTTGTTATTAACCGTAGTCCGTGGCGACTTGCTCGGCGCCTGGCGCAATGCGACGCCGGCGGATGCCCCAAATCATTTTGTGATTAATATCCAGCCGGAACAGAAAGCCCTGATTGATGCCCGTTTCGCGCAGCAAGGCATCGCTGGCGCAACCCTGTACCCGATGATTCGCGGCCGCTTGATCGAAGTCAACGATAGCGCGGTTGACGGTACAGCTTATGCGGATGAGCGCGCCAAGCGACTGGTGGAACGCGAATTCAATCTGTCCACCATGCCAGGCTTGCCGCCCTTGAATAAAATCGTCAGCGGCCGCTGGTATGACGACACCAAACCCGAAGCTTCAGTCGAGCAAGGGTTGGCCAAGACCTTGAACCTGCAATTGGGTGATACGCTTACTTTTGACATCGCCGGCCAAAAAGTGCGAGCGCCCGTCACCAGTATTCGCAAGCTGGACTGGAGTTCAATGCGGGTTAATTTCTTCGTGATTCTGAACCCGAAGCTGATGGCCGATATGCCGCAAAGCTGGATAACCGCCTTTCACCTGCCGCCTACGGCGGGCAATTTCGTCAATGACTTAACACGCGATTTCCCGAATCTGACGGTGGTCGATTTGGGCAGCGTGCTGCGTCAGATTCAGACGGTACTGGATCAAGTGATTACCGCAGTCGAATTCCTGTTCTTGTTCACGCTGGCGTCCGGCGTGCTGGTGTTGTATGCAGCTCTGATGGGCACCCAGGACCAGCGCTCGCAAGAGTCCAGCCTGCTGCGCGCGCTGGGCGCAACGCGCAAGCAGTTGTCGCGGGCGCAATGGATTGAATTTATGCTGGTCGGCAGCCTGGCCGGTTTGCTCGCTGCCAGCGGCGCGGCCGCCGTCGGCTGGGCGCTGGCTACCTTCGTGTTCGATTTTGCATGGACATTCAATCCGTTAGTTTGGCTCGCAGGTATCTTCGCTGGTGCGCTCTGCGCCTTCATTGGCGGCTGGTTTGGACTGCGCAATATACTGAATCGGCCGCCGCTGGAAACCTTGCGTGACGTCTGATATTTTTAAAAATATGGCCTACGAAAGACACGAACAAATATTGGAACCCAATGTGTTTCGTAACTATTCAGCCGGCAAGGCAATTACGAGTGAAATGGTTGGGATTTTGTAGATACTCTGTTCAAAATCAGGTCTTTTCACGTTGAAACAATAGCGGCGTAGGTGCGAATTTATTCGCATTTTTAACGATTCCATGCGAACTGATGCGAATAAATTCGCACCTACAAGGAAGTGGCATCCAATGCGGATTGTGGAGTGTGGATTGTGGATTATCGCCGATATTTTTTACGGGTCACAGTGTGCATCGCACAGTGGATCCATCGGAAGGCAGTACGTAAGTCGGGTTAGCGAGTGCGTAACCCGACACTCTCAGCCGCAAATGTCGGGTTACGCGATAAAGCCGCTAACCCGACCTACTTATTCTCTCCCTCTTTTAAGTGCATCCATCTCATGATTCAGATCGAACTCATTATCTTGCTGCTGCTCGCCACAGTCATCTTTGTTGTGCAAATTCTCCTGTTATTGCGCAAACGCGCAGTGGATGTCGGGCCGGAGATTGCGCAATTGCAGCACAATTTACAACAACATCAACAAAATACCAGCGAGCGCACCGAGCGCGAATTACGCTCTCAGGTGCAACAGACTGCCCAAGGTACGCGGGAAGAATTAACGCATAATTTTGCCCAGTTCCATCAGACTTTCGCGGCCCAGCTCACCAGCGTGGCGACGGTGCAGAATAAGCAGATCGACGCCTTCGGTCAGCAACTCGAAGCGATGCGCCAGGCCATGCTGCTGCAGGCGCAAGCCGGGCGCGAGGAGCAGTCCGGCTCGCTGCAGCGCTTTGGCAACACGATTCATCAGTCGCTGGCGACCCTGACAGAATCCAACGCCCAGCGCATGGCCGAAGTGCGCGCCACGCTGGAAGCCAGAATCAAGGATTTGCAAACCGATAACGCCAGCAAGTTGGAAGAGATGCGCAAAACGGTGGATGAAAAGCTGCACGCCACCCTTGAGCAGCGCCTGGGCGAATCTTTCAAGCTAGTGTCAGACCGTCTGGAAAAAGTGCATCAAGGGCTAGGCGAGATGCAAACGCTAGCTATCGGCGTAGGCGACTTGAAACGCGTACTGACCAATGTCAAGTCGCGCGGTACCTGGGGTGAAGTGCAACTGGGCATGTTGCTGGAACAAATGCTGACTTCCGAGCAGTACGCCAAGAACGTGGAAACCATTCCCGGCTCCGGCGCGCGGGTGGAGTTTGCCATCAAACTGCCCGGCAATGACGACCGCGGCACACCGGTCTGGATGCCGATCGACGCCAAATTTCCGAAGGAACAATACGAGCGTTTAAGCGAGGCTGCCGAGCGGGCCGATGCCGAGGGCGTGGCCACGGCCGGGCGCGAACTGGAGCGCGCGATACTGGGTGAAGCCAAAACCATCGCCGAGAAATACCTGTCGCCGCCACTGACAACCGACTTCGCGATCCTGTTTCTGCCAACCGAAGGCTTATATGCCGAAGTCATGCGCCGCCCCGGGCTGGCCGATACATTGCAGCGCCTGCACCGCGTCACTATAGCCGGCCCTTCGACTTTGTCGGCGTTGCTAAATAGCTTGCAAATGGGCTTTCGCACGCTGGCGCTGGAACAACGCTCGTCCGAAGTGTGGCAGGTACTGGGCGCGGTGAAGACCGAGTTCGGCAAGTTCGGCGAAGTTCTTGCCGCCACCAAAGCGACGTTGGAACGTGCGGCTAAAAATATCGAAAACGCCGAAACTCGCACCCGCCAGATGACCCGCAAGCTTAAATCGGTAGAAGCCTTGCCGACCGATCTGACACAACAATTATTGGGTGAAAGTGGCGAGAGTGAAAGCGATGGCTGCGCACCATCGGCTGAATAATTCCATCCGAAATTTCTTGATGGGTATCAATGCTTGTTTGCTTCTTCAACATTTATTATTACATGTGTGATACGGCCAGTACCTGTTCGTGCCATGCCGCAAAATTTTGATTGAAAAAAGCTTCACAGCGATCGATGCATAGCTCAAACCTTGGCCTTACTGCTGGCATCACTCAATTAATCACACTAAAAGTTCATATGCCTTGTTCGAAAAAATTTATTATTGATCGCATCTAATACATGTATTATGGTTACATCTTAAAAAATCATGGGCAGGTCAGCATCACGCTGCCACTACACAAACAACTGCAAACAAGTTTTTTTTTGCGGATTACAACGAAAGGAAGCACTTGACATGAGTTCAGCATTTACAAAGTCGACTGCCCGGAATATTTTTTATGGCGGCGCGGTATTTTTCTTTTTGCTGTTTCTGACATTAACCTTTGACACGGTTTCTGCGTTGCCAAAACGTGATAATCGCGCAAATCTGACTGACTCTGCAGTACGCGGCAAGCATATATGGGAGACGCGCAACTGTATCGGCTGCCACACGGTGCTGGGTGAGGGGGCGTATTTTGCCCCGGAGTTGGGTAATGTGTATAAACGCCGCGGCCCGGAATTCATCAAGGCTTGGATTCAGTCTCAGCCCACTGGTGCGCCAGGACGCCGACAAATGCCGCAATTTCATCTGACTGATGCAGAACTGGATGATATGGTGAATTTCCTGAAATATACGTCCGAAATCAATACCAATAATTGGCCGCCGAATATCGAGGGTTGATTCCGGTATCAAGACAAGATGAAGCAAGCGGAGAAAAATAATGCAATATAAATCACAGGCTGTCGCGAAGCCTTATTTCATAGCGGCGATTGCCCTTTTCACAGGTCAGGTTCTTTTTGGCCTGATCATGGGGCTGCAGTATGTCATTGGGGATTTCCTGTTTCCGGCAATCCCGTTCAACGTGGCGCGGATGGTGCATACCAATCTGCTGATCGTCTGGTTGTTGTTTGGGTTCATGGGGTCCGCCTATTACCTGATTCCTGAAGAGTCCGAGCGAGAATTGCATAGTCCTAAACTGGCGTTGTTCATGTTTTGGGTGTTTCTGGCAGCTGGGGTGTTGACGATTGTCGGCTATCTGTCGGTACCGTACGCCACACTCGCCAAGCTGACCGGTAACGACCTGCTGGCAACCATGGGACGTGAGTTCCTGGAGCAGCCGTTGCCGACCAAAGTCGGGATCGTGATCGTCGCCTTGGCGATGCTGTACAACCTGTCGATGACAATCCTGCGCGGCCGCAAGACTAGCATCAACCTGGTGATGATCATTGGTTTGTGGGGGCTGGCGCTATTTTTCCTGTTCTCGTTCTACAACCCCAGCAATCTGGTGCTGGACAAGTTTTTCTGGTGGTGGGTAGTCCATATGTGGGTGGAGGGTGTCTGGGAGTTGATTCTCGGCGCCATGCTGGCTTTCGTACTGATTAAGGTAACCGGGGTGGATCGTGAAGTGATCGAGAAGTGGTTGTATGTGATTGTCGCCATGTCGTTAATCTCGGGCATCATCGGTACAGGTCATCACTTCTACTGGATTGGCGCGCCCGGATACTGGCAATGGTGGGGTGGCGTATTTTCCGCTCTGGAACCGATCCCATTCTTCATGATGACTTTATTCGCGTTCAATATGGTTAGCCGCCGTCGTCGCGATCATCCAAACAAGGTTGCTGTGTTGTGGGCGTTGGGTACCGGTGTGATGGCATTCCTGGGCGCTGGCGTATGGGGCTTCCTGCACACGCTGGCTCCGGTGAACTTTTACACTCATGGCACCCAGCTTACTGCAGCGCATGCCCACTTGTCCTTCTATGGCGCTTATGTCATGGTAGTTTTGACCATGATCAGCTATGCGATGCCGTTGATGCGCGGTCGTCAAGCCAACAGTCCAGGTGCTCAGGTTGTAGAAAAGTGGGCATTCTGGTTGATGACGGTGTCGATGGTATTCATTACCTTGTGCCTGACAGCTGCCGGAATTATGCAGATATGGCTGCAGCGCATGGCGTCCCAGCCGCTGTCGTTCATGGCAACGCAAGACCACTTGACATTGTTTTATTGGCTGCGCGAAGCTTCCGGGGTAGTATTTTTGACCGGTCTGGTGCTGTATATCACCAGCTTCTTCATCAAGGGTAAGGCTGCAGTTGTAGCCTGACCCTGCATACCCGCCCGATCAGGCAAGTTAGATCGGGCGGGTTCGGATATGTATTTTGAACACGAGTGCACCCACTTTGCCACGCCAGATCAGTCGCGAATTACCGGGCGATCTGGCCATGTGGTTTTTCATATTTGCCGAACTGCTAGTGTTCGGCATCCTTTTTTTGGCTTACGCTTTTGCCCGTACAGGCGATGTTGCATTATTCAATGCCTCACAATTGCAACTGGATCGGGTTAGCGGTGCAATCAATACTGTTTTACTGATCAGCAGCAGCTATTTCGTCGTCAGAGCCGTCGAGTGCATCCGGCGTGACCAAGGCAAGAGCAGTGCGCGCTGGTTGGTTGCAGCCATAGTATTGGGCAGCTTTTTCGTGGTGCTCAAACTGTTCGAATTCGGCGCCAAGTACCAGGCCGGCATTACGATGTCGACCAATACTTTCTTTATGTTTTACCTGTTTCTGGCTTTTTTTCATTTCATGCACGTCATTCTCGGCATGGTGATCCTGGGCGCGGTTGCCCTCAAGGCGCGGCGCGGCGGTTACAGCGCGACTGACCATGCCGGGGTTGAGACCGGCGCTGCCTATTGGCACATGGTCGATCTGGTCTGGATCATATTGTTTCCATTGATTTATGTAATGCATTGAATATGTTGAATATATGTCGAATATAAAATTAGCTACCTTTCAATGGGCCGCCTTGTTGCTGCTCACGGGAATCACTTTTAGCCTGTCCGAGGCTAGCCTGTCCGGCCGCGCCATGATGATTCCCATATTGTTGGTTACCTTGCTCAAGGGGCGTCTCGTGATTGATCGCTTCATGGCGCTGCAAGGTGTGGCCGGCCCGTGGCGCTGGATTGTGCTGGGCTGGCTGGTGCTAGTCTTGAGCCTGATTGGCGTTGCCTTTCGCGCCTGATAATTTAACCGGAGATGTAAATGAACGACAGGACTGCACTTGGCCTCTTGGCTAAGATTGCCATTCCGTTTTACCAGCCGGTCGGCAATGAGTGCGCGTTGTTCGAATATGCATTTCACAATCGCCTGCCGCTGCTGATCAAAGGCCCTACCGGTTGCGGCAAGACGCGTTTTGTCGCCCATATGGCTGCCAGACTGGCGCGGCCTCTCATCACTGTTGCCTGCCATGACGATCTGACCGCAGCCGATCTGGTTGGGCGGCACCTGATCGGCGATGGTCAAACCATCTGGTCCGACGGTCCGCTCACCCGTGCAGTGCGCGAAGGCGGCATCTGTTATCTGGATGAAGTGGTCGAGGCGCGCAAAGACACCACGGTGGTGCTACATCCTTTGACAGATGATCGGCGCATTCTACCGATCGAGCGCACCGGCGAAGAGTTGCATGCGCCGGATGATTTCATGCTGGTGGTTTCGTACAATCCCGGCTATCAGAATTTGCTGAAGAGCCTGAAGCCATCGACGCGCCAGCGTTTTATCGCAATCAGTTTCAATTTTCCGCCGGCCGAGCTGGAGCAACAGATTATTGTCACTGAAACCGGCATCGATTCTCTGCTGGCGCAGCGTCTGGTGTCGTTGGTCGGGCATTTCCGGCAGTTGAAGGATCACGATCTGGAAGAAGCTGCCTCGACCCGTTTGCTGGTATACGCAGCGACTCTGATCAAGGCCGGTTGCGACCCGGTGACGGCTTGCGAAGCCGCCCTGATCGAGCCGCTGACCGATGATGCCGACACTGCCACGGCTTTACTGGAAGTGGTCAAGGCAACCTTCGGACAATGAACATTGGGCACTCCGCGACCGGTCTGCCAGTGCAGCGTTGGCGTCAGTTTACGCAAGCCGGGTTTTTTATTCTGTTCATCCTGGCGCCGGTATTCGATATATTCCGGCTGGACTTGAACCTGAAGCATTTCATTCTGTTCGGCTTTAACTGGACGCTTGGGCTGGACGCTTTTGTTGCGGGGCGGATTTCATCCAATCAGGCGGCAGCCAATATCGTATTGCGCGGCTTTCTACCGCTGCTAGGGATTGGCGGCACGCTGATTTTCGTTAGCTGGAAGTGGGGCCGCCTGTATTGCGGCTGGCTTTGCCCCCATTTTTCAGTAGTCGAAACCATTAACCAGACCTTGCGACGGGCTATTGGCAAGCAAAGCTTGTGGGATCCGGAGCCGCTACCGGCGCGCAATCCAGACGGCAGCGAAACGCGCAAAGATGCGATCTGGTGGTGCGCGGTGGTGCCGCTGGTGATTGGTTTCTCGCTGCTGTGGGTGGTGGTTCTACTGACTTATTTGCTGCCGCCATTCGAGATCTACGGCAATCTTTGGCATCGCACGCTGACGCGTAATCAAGCCATTTTTCTGACTGCCGGCAGTCTGGCTTTTTTTGTCGAATTCATGTTTGCGCGTCACCTGTTTTGTCGTTACGGCTGCGCTGTCGGTTTATTTCAAAGCTTGGCATGGATGGGCAACAAAAAAGCCATGGTGGTCGGCTTCGAGCGTGAGCGCGCCAAGGATTGCAGCAGTTGCTATTCGGCCTGCGATCACGTGTGCCCGATGCGGCTCAATCCCCGCAGTGTGAAGCGCCTGATGTTTGCCTGCGTGCAGTGCGGCCAGTGCGTCGATGCCTGCGAACAAACGCAGGTCGATAATCCAGGCGGCACCTTGCTGCACTGGGTACACGAAGCCCGAGCCGAATCGGAAGCGGCTTTGAATGGCAGCACTGCACGGGCGCGCACGATACAAATAGCGCTCCTGCGCGAAGATCCCGCACACTCCGACCGCCGGAAAGACACAGAAAGGGTAGTAAATGGAACAATTCATTGGCGGTCTGTGGGACAAACTGATCACGCGCACCGCTTATCAAGGCTATCCTAAAGCGCGGATTAATCTGAAAGAAATTGAGCGCATTGCACCGGTTTTTTTCCGGGCGCTGGGTGGCGATGCCGGGCTGACCATTAGTGCCGGCACCGCTACCGCGCACGGTGCCAGACGCAAATGGCTGGAGCGGCTTGCCGGCGTCGGCCAGAAAGTGGAACTGGCCTGGCTCGACGAGACCACCCTGTATCTGCCGGCCTGGATCGACACCTTTCCCGAGCGTGCCCAAAACCGCGAATTGTACCTGTGGCTGATCGCGTTGGCAGCCCATGATGTTGCGCCCGAAGCGGGCTGGATTGTGCGCAATCAAAAGGCTGTGCTAGCCACGCTGCAAGCGCTGCCCGGCATGCAGGAGCGCTACCGACGGCTGCGCGATGCAATATTGGCGCAGCGCACAGACCCCGCTAGCTTGGCGCCGCTGGATGCTGCCGCAGAGAGTGCGATTCGGGCTGCCTTGTGTCAGCCGGGTTCCATCGCAGACTTTACACCCGGCAAAAATCCGCCGGCTCCAGTGCCGCTGTGGTTGCACCCGGAGCCGCCGGTGGCATTAGGCGCGCAGCCAAAACCGCAGCAGAACGCACCCAAGCAGCCGGAAGGCAGCAAGGTCAGCACCGATGCCGAAGCCCGCAAACGTCGCGCCAAAGCGGTCGATATGCCGGAAAACAAAAGCCCTTTCATGTTGCTATTTCGCGCCGAAAGTTTATTTTCATGGGCTGAATATGTGAAGGTCAACCGGTCGCTGGATGAGGATGAGAACGATGATGCTGCCAAGGCTGCCAACGATCTCGATTTTCTCAGTGTCGCCAACGATGGCAAGACCACCGCCAGCCGGATCCGTTTCGACCTCGATCTGCCGGCTGAATCGGATGACGATTTTGTGCTGGCGGACGGCATCCTGCTGCCGGAGTGGCATTACCGCAAACAGCAATTGCAACCGGCCCATTGCCGCCTGCAAATGATGCTGGCGCGCGATGCCGAACCCTGCGCATTGCCACCCGCCTTGCGCGCCACTGCGAAGCGCTTGCGTAACCAGTTTCAATCCTTGAGCACGGCGCCATCCAGGCTCAAGGGCCAGGTTTCCGGCAGCGACCTGGATCTGGATGCCTGTGTGCGCTACGCAGCGGAAAAGGCTAGCGGTGCGCCGATTGCCGAGCCGGGACTGTATATCGACAACCGCAAGCAGTTGCGCGATTTGTCTTGTTTGCTGCTAGCCGATTTGTCGCTATCGACCGATGCCTGGATCAATAATTCGGCACGGGTGATCGATGTCATCCGCGACAGCTTATTGTTGTTTGGCGAATCGCTGGCGGCCACCGGCGACCGTTTTGCGCTGTACGGTTTTTCTTCGGTGCGGCGCCAGAATATTCGTTTTCATTTGCTCAAAGGTTTTGACGAGCGCTACAACGATACCATTCGTGGGCGGCTGGCGGCCCTCAAGCCCGGCTTTTATACCCGCATGGGAGCGGCAATTCGCCACTCCGCAGCGATTCTGTCAAAACAAAAATCGACCCGCCGCTTGTTGCTGATTTTGACCGATGGCAAGCCCAACGATCTCGATAAATACGAAGGCCGCTACGGCATTGAAGACACCCGGGTGGCAATCCAGGAAGCACGCCGTCTCGGCCTGACGCCATTTTGCGTGACTATCGATGAAAAAGCCGGCGATTATCTACCGCATCTGTTTGGCGCCAACGGTTATGTCATGGTCAGAAACGCCGCTGAACTGCCGCAGGTGCTGCCGCGTTTGTATGTGCAACTGACTGGCGCGAATTGAATAAGAGATTTCCGAATTGACGTAGTTCTTGTAGGAGCGCACCTGGGCGCGAAAGCAGTCGCAAGACTGCAGCCGTTGGTCGCGCCCAGGTGCGCTCCACCAAAATCGCACCATTTCATTTTTAATTCCCATGCTGGCTGAATAGCAACGGCTGTACGTAACTGTCCACCTCGCTACGAATAGCCCCTCGCCCGCTTGCGGGAGAGGGGACTGCAAAGTCGGTGACTTAATTAATCGCTGCACTCTTCGTAGATGCTTTGTCGGGGGTAGCCCGACAGCTACTCACTTTTCTTTGCTTCGCCAAAGAAAAGTAAGCAAAAGAAAGGCGACCGCAGACTTGCCCTTCGGGTACCCGTTTGTGTGCTGCAAAAAATGGGACAAGGATTATCGGTCGATCGGTCTTTCCTGGCGGAGAAACTGGGTGCGGATCACGCCGTTCTTCGATTATCCACCGGAAATCCGCAAGGTCATTTACACCACCAACGCCATCGAATTGATTAATATGAGCTTACGGAAAATCATCAAAAACCGCAGTTCATTTCCTACTGATGAAGCGCTCAGCAAGCTTTTTTATCTGGCCTTGAACAACATTAGTAAGAAATGGACGATGCCGTTGCGGGACTGGAAAGGAGCACTGAACCGCTTCACAATTCAGTTCGAAGAGCGGATGACAACGGCTTAATGGCGGTACGTGTGCAGTGACGGTCAGTCGTTTCCCCACTAGGTTTATGCAGAAAGCATGTGCGATAAACCCTGTCGGAAACGGTTCTCATACGATCGAGCATGTTTTCCGTCATACCAAATTTCGGCTTACTGTGCTGAATTCTGAGACGATCCCATCCTGCAATTGACCATATTGCAGGCGCTTGTATTTCCCTATCACTTTGTAATAAATTATTTTTGGAGTTTAAAAATTTTATTATCTGAGCTAATAAGCCCGATTACTGTCGTCAATTTATCTGAATATGACATCGATTTAATCAACGTACAAAAAGACATCGCGCAATCCTATAAAGATTATGCCTGGGATAACTATCTATTACAGCAAGACAAAATTAAAGTGATTCAAGCCGATATATCTGCTGAACAATTCAAAAAACCCCCCAGCCACATTTGGATTGATCTCTATCAAGACAAAATAAAAGATAGTGAAATCAGCACTGTTTTCCCGCAAATTTCGGTCGGCTGCCTTGAACTGATTCAATCGCAGCGCGCCACCCGCCAGCGCTGCGTCTCTGAATTTACCTTGGAACGCAACGGCCGGCAATGGCACATCAACCGTATTGCCAGCCAGCCGTTTGTTCAGACCGAGGCGCTGATTGCCAGCAATGACGCACTCGATTACCGCCTCACGCCGCGCACCTTCAAAGAGCTGCCAGATCATTTATTTGACGACAATTTAAAGGGCAAGTTGCGTGCAGTCGCCGAGCAAACCTGCGAGCATCGGCCAAGCACACAGCGGCTCTCGATTGTGGTGCATCACACTGTCGTCTGGTGCGACGCCAAACAAGCCGGCTCTAATTCGCCCGAAGGCATTCATCAAGACGGCATGGATTTCATCGTTTCCGCTCTTTGCATTGAGCGCCGCAATGTGCAGGGCGGGCGCAGTATTGTCTATGGCGCAGATAAAGCAACGCCGATTTTTGCGATGGAATTACAACCCGGCCAAGGCATATTTCAACCTGATGCACGCACCAGTTTATGGCATGAGGTCACGCCGATTTCGGTCAAAAACCTACCCTGCCCGGTTATCGCTCCACTATCGGCTTTGATGTCATGGTTTTGGCATGAATTTAAAAAAATCCCTGCGTTTTACATTATTGCCAGCCAGCTACGCTATTGCCAAATGCGATAAAAATTTAGCCTCTGCATGGCCAGTATCAATGGCCAACTTATTGGCCTGTATTATCGAAGCTGATTGTATAAGTTATATTGCGCAGCAATATTCCCCTTTATTGGTAGGGTGTGAAAATTCAAACAACTGGCGCGCCTTGAAAATTGATGCAGTGCTCGATTTTTCGCAAAGCGGCGTGCTGCTGGAAGCGCTCACGCCTCTGGCAGCGGCCAATATTAGCGTGTTGGTGGTATCCTCCTTCGACACTGATTATATTTTGGTGCAACAATTAAGCGCACAAGAAGCCTTACGCGTCGCAGGGCATCAATTCACGGACGATAACTAAATATAAATGATACTAAAAGGCGCATTGATTTCCGGCGGCCTCATTATGGCCATTGGCGGCCAAAATGCATTTGTTTTGAAACAAGGCTTGCTCAAAAAGCATATTTTTTGGGTGTCGCTGACCTGCTTTTTGTGCGACATTGCCCTGATGAGCATGGGCGTGTTTGGCCTAGGCTCCATCATCAGCAACAATCGTTACGCCAGCGCCATATTGGCCATTATCGGCGCGCTGTTTTTGAGCTGGTACGGACTGCGGGCGTTTTTAAGCGCCATACGCGCCAGCAGTTTTTTGGATGCGCAAAACGCGCAAGCGCAGGCGGGGGCGATTTCGGCCGCGGTGTCGGCCACTCTGGCCATTACCTTGCTCAACCCGCATGTTTATCTTGATACCGTGGTGGTGGTGGGCGGCATTGCCGGCACTTTGTCATTTGATCAAAAAGTGGATTTTTTGCTTGGCGCTTTGCTCGCCTCTGGCACGTGGTTTTTTGCTTTGGGATATGGCGCACGTTTGCTGTTGCCCCTATTTCGCAAAGCCAGAACCTGGCAGATGCTCGATTTTTTGATTGCTGCGGTGATGTGGTGGATTGCTTACGAGCTGGGCAAGTTTGCGCTGCAGAATTTTCCACATTAGAAATCATCGACCTTCACGATCGCACCATCGGCAAGCTGTTCAACACGGCCAAGAATAAGCATCAGCAGCAGTTTCAGGCCAGCGGCAAGGCAATCAACGACAAAGTGCGGCTGTATGGACGCATCGGCCAAGCCTTGATCCACACCAAGCAAAACGGCGGCGATCCGTTTGCCTCCATTAAGGCGGTCATGCCGTGGCACACCTTCGCCGCCAGCGTCACCGAGGCGCAAACACTGGAGCGACCTGCGAGCGGCTTAGCGTACAAAAATCTCCGTTTCGTGAGCTAACCCAAGTAACGCAGGTGATGTCGTTCCATGGCGTTCTCGAAAAGTGTTCAGTTTGGTGAGCTACCTTTGGACTTCTTGCCAGTATGTTTCAGTAAAAAAAATCAGGATCGCCAACAGCGCCCCAGATAGCGGTGCCAGCCAGTAGACACAATGAGATTCGCAGCGATTGCTGAACAGTGAAGGCCCAAAACTTCTAGCTGGATTCATGCCGACTCCGGTGATGGTTCCACCTACTAATGCACCCAAAAACACCACCACGCCAACGATAAATGCATTGGAGCTGCGCAGAATGGACAGCACCAGAAAGAAGGAAAGAATAGTTTCCACTAGGAAGCCATTCATCAAGCCAAAGTTGGCAGCAATCTTGGTGGTGCCCGCCTCGATTTGCGGCCCGAAAACACAATACAAGGCTGCAGATGCTAGGCAAGCGCCGATGACTTGCGCGGAGGAGTAATAGACAAGGCAATTGAAAGAACACTTGCCGGTGGCGCAAAGCGACAAGGTCACCACAGGATTGAGATGCGCGCCACTTGATTTTGGAAGGGCACCGATAAGGCAGGTTACGCTCAGGCCGAATGCCAGCGCCACGCCAAGCTGGCTGATTTCATGGCTACGCTGACGCAGTATCGCTGCGCCAGCCCCGATAAAAACCAAGATAAAGACACCGATCAGTTCAGATAGAAAATTTCTCTACAGTACAGAATGCATGCCGACCCCCATGAAACTGCGGTTTGCTTTCAACGCCGGATTGCTGGCGCGGCCGAACAAGGCAAGATTGATATTTTCACTATTACTAAATTACTACCTACTCAGATAGTGACCATCAGCGAATAGATCACGCAATCAACACCCTCTTCCCTGTCCATGCCATGCTTGAACGCCGATTGATGCCTAGCAGCCGCAGCCGCCAGGCTCGCTCACCTGCGTATTCGCCGTGTAGGCAGGCATCCCCTGCACAGTGCCGCATTGGAAAATACCATAGTGCTGGCGGCCCTCGCCGATCAACTCAAACAGGCTGTGATAACGACTGTTGGCAATCATTTCTATGGTATTGCGACACACCGGCACGGCTCTGCCGGTGTCGAACACATGCTCGCGGTCCAGGACAAATTGGTCGGGAGCACCTGGCAAGTTGCCCTGATAGGGTCAGCTCACGAAACGGAAAAAATCGCACGCTAAGCCTCTCCGGGCATCAGTAGCGGCCTGAACTTGCCCTGTTCGACCTGCCAGCTCTGCCGCCAGACGTAATCCCCGGTCAGGTTGATGTGCTCCCAGCCCAGCGGCGACAGGTGTGGCAGCAGCTTGTCGTCGACTTCCTTTCCCGTGTCGTGCAAAGCCTGCACCGCCCGCTCCAGGTAGACCGTATTCCACAACACGATGGCAGACACCACAAGGTTGAGGCCGCTCGCGCGGTAATGCTGATTTTCGAAACTGCGGTCGCGTATTTCGCCGAGCCGGTTCAGGAACACGGCACGGGCCAGCGCGTTCTTGGACTCACCCTTGTTCAAGCCGATCTGCACGCGTCTCGACGCAGGATCAGAACCTTGACCTGCAAATCGAAGCTTTAACCAAAGCGGGCTGCAAGAAGCTATTTGACGACAAAATCAGTGGCAGTAGCAAAGAAAGACCGGGACTAACAAAGGCGCTGGAAATGCTGCGTGAAGGCGATACCCTCGTGGTCTGGAAGTTGGATCGCCTGGGGCGCAGCGTCAAAAACTTGATTGATTTGGTCAGCGAACTGCACAAACAAGGCGTCCAGTTCAAAAGCCTTACCGATGCCATCGACACTGGTACACCGCCAGGCCGCTTCTTCTTTCACGTCATGGCCAGCTTGGCCGAGATGGAACGGGAACTGACGGTGGAGCGCACCCGCGCAGGACTGGGGTTGTATGCCCAAACCGGCGTAATTTGTCCAGCAGCCAAAACCAGACTGCCGGCAAACTGGGCACCACGTTCCCTGGGTGAATGAATTGACGCTTTGCGCGGCGCCTTCGGCTGTTGCCGAGATTAGTTCGCGTCGTGGTAGGTGCTGGCGCCGTGCGGCGCAGCGATGAACGCCGGCAGCGCTTCAGTTCTGATCGAGAATTCGCGCAAGGCCGGGTAATTCTCCGCGCTAACAATCTCGGGCAACATCTGCTGGGTGAACTGCCAGGCCACGGCTGTGCTAATACCAGCCTGATTGATGTGCGCGCTGCTAAATTCCAAGGGCCGGCGTGTGAGCTCCGACTCCAGTGCCGCATAGGCTGCCAGCAACTGGCCGGTCACGCGTGTAACCCAAGGTTCATGCAGCTTCTCGGCTGGGCGCAGGTTTCGTTCGTAGACAATCTGCACACTTTTTTCACAAGCGGCTAAGGCCAGCCCGATGGCGTGCAGAGCATGTTGGCGCTCAGTCAAGTCGGTGGGCATCAGGCTCTTACGCGGCGCCACCAACGCCTCGGCAAACTCCAAAATCAGCGTCGAATCCATCAGGACCTCGCCATCATCGCAAACCAGTGACGGCGCCTTGACGACCGAATTGATTTTTTGAAACTGCTCGAAGGTACTGAAGACCGAAAGCGACTGGTGCTCGAAGCGCAAGCCTAGCAATTGCAAAGAGATAGCTACGCGGCGGACGTAGGGGGAATCGAGCATACCGATGAGTTTCATAAATCTTCCTTGAAATTGGCGTAAGCCTGAATTCGATAAAGTTAAAAATTGCTCCGAAAACAATTGGTGGCGAGGCTTTGGGCGGAAAACAAGTGTTTTCCGACATATTGTAAATGGCAATAAAAAGTGGTCTTGCAGGCCCTTAAAAACATACGGAAAACATGGTCACTATGCGCTACCATACGGAAACCTAATTTTAGTGGTTATTCGTTTATGCTGGTTGGTTACATGCGCGTTTCATCGGACTCGGATCGGCAAAGCACCGATCTGCAACGCGATGCGCTGCTGGCGGCGGGCATCGATGCCCGCCACTTATTCGAGGATCATGCCTCCGGTGCCAAAGATGATCGGCCTGGCTTGGCCAAGGCAATGGAATTCGTATGCTCGGGTGACGTGCTCGTCGTATGGAAGCTGGATCGGCTGGGCCGTTCGCTGTCGCACTTGCTCTCCATCGTAACCACGCTGAAAGACAAGCAGGTCGCCTTCCGGTCGCTCACCGAAGGCATGGACACCACCACGGCATCGGGCGAGCTGCTATTCCATGTGTTCGGTGCACTAGCTCAGTACGAACGGGCCTTAATCCAGGAGTGGGTCATTGCAGGTCTGGCCGCCGCCAAGCGGCGTGGCAGAGTCGGCGGACGGCCCGCGTCCATCGTTGGCGAGAAACGGGACGCCGTCATTGCCGCACTGAACGGCGGCATGTCGAAGGCAGCTGTGTGCCGCAACTTCGGCGTCAAACGCACCACGTTGATTGAAACTTTGGCCCGTGTCGGATGGCCCGGTGCGTACAACGCCGACACCTGAAAGTGAATGACACATGCGCGGTGACAGCAACGAGCGATTGACCATCCTCTCGGAAGCAGAGAAGACGGCGCTCTATGACATTCCCGATTTCGACGATTTCCAGCGTATTGAATTTTTTGCCATGACCGAGGCGGAACGTTCCTTGGCTTTGCAGCGCAAGGGCATCTTGAAACAGATCTATTGCCTGCTGCAAATCGGCTATTTCAAAGCCAAGCAGACATTTTTTCAGTTCTCTCTGGACGACGTTCCACCAGAGGATGTCGCGTTCCTGCTGCAACGGTATTTTCCGGGGAAAACGCTCACGATAGGGCCATTGAGCGCCAAGGAATATTACGCGCAGCGCAGGGAAATTATCGCTTTGTGCGGCTATCGACTGTGGACGGATAATGACCTGCCGACATTGCGCGAGAAAGCGAAACTGCTGGCCCGCACGGATGTGACGCCCACCTTTTTGCTGGCTGAATTGATAGTGTTTTTGATTGGCCAGCGCATCGTGCGGCCAGGCTACTCCACGCTGCAAACCATCATCAGGGAGGCGCTCGGTGCTGAGCGTGAACGCGTGGAACAACTGGTCGAAGCGGCCTTGACCGATACAGCACGCGATGCGCTGCAACAATTGCTGGTGCGAGAGAATACCTTGTCCGATTTGGCCGCGCTCAAATAGGATGCCAAAAGCTTTCGCTACCGCCAGATGGGTCTGGAGCGTCAAAAGCGCCTCACGCTGGCGCCCTTGTATGCCATCGCCAAGGCGCTGCTGCCAAGCCTTGACCTTTCGCAACTCAACATCGCCTACTACGCCAGCCTCGCCAATTTCTACACCATCTACGATTTGCGCCGATTCAAGCCCGGCCAGACCAATCTCTATTTGCTGTGTTACGCCTGGCAGCGCTACCGGCAACTCACTGACAATGTGGTGGAAGCCTTTGGCTACCACACGCGGCAGCTCGAAGAAGGCACCAAGGCCGTTGCCAACCAGCAGGCAGCCAAAATACACAACGAACGACAGCAAGCCACGCCACGGGTGGGCGAGCTGCTTTTGTTGTATGTGGATGACACGCTCTCCGATGGAACACGTTTCGGCACAGTGCGCCGCCGGGCATTTGGCATCATGCCGGAGGAGGCGCTGCGCTCGACCGGCAAGCTCCTGACTTCGACGCCAGTCAGCCAGATGGATTTGCGCTGGCAAGCGGTGGACAAGCAGAGCGGGCTTTGCACGAAAAATCTGCGTCCTCTGGCAATGGCCTTGGATTTCGCCAGCGACAGCGCCAGTGGCAAGGTCTGGCTGGCCGCGCTGCAATGGATGAAAGAGTTCTTTGCCCGCCAACAACGACTTTCCAAGCAGTCGCTGGATGAAATTCCGCCGAGCACGATACCCAAGCGTCTGCGCAATTTTTTGCAGAATTTTGACCAGGACGGCAAGCCAGTCGGCTTAAAGGGCGAGCGGTATGAATTTTGGGTTTATCGGCAACTGCGTAAACGGCTCGACATGGGCGACATTTACCTCGATGACAGTGTGCGGCACCGGCGCTTCGCCGACGACCTAGTGTCCATGGAGGCCAAGGCGGACGCACTCAAGGCGCTGGACATACCTTGGCTACGCCAGCCAGTTGACGTGACACTCGATGCTCTGTTCGCCGAGCTGGATATGCAATGGCGGGCGTTCAATGAGGAACTGCGCGGCGGCAAACTCAAACACCTGGAGTTTGATCCCGATAAACAAACGCTGATCTGGCACCGCCCCAAGGCTGACAAGGACAAGGTGCTGCAACAGGGCTTCTACGCCAAGCTCCAGGCACGCGACATTGCCGACGTTTTTCGATTTGTGAATGAGCAGTGCCACTTCCTGTCGGCGATGACGCCCTTGCAGCCACGCTACGCAAAAAAAATCGCCGATGAGGACAGCTTGATGGCGGTGATTATTGCACAGACCATGAACCATGGCAATTTCAGCATGGCCGAGACCTGCGACATCCCGTACCACGTTCTGGAAGCCACACTCAGCAACATCTGCGCCCGGCCACCCTGATCGACGCGAACGACAAGATCAGCAATTTCATCGCCAGTCTGCCCATATTCCCGTACTACTCCATCGACATGGATGTGCTCTACGGCAGCGTTGATGGGCAAAAATTTACCGCCGCCACGCCGATGCTCAAGGCACGCCATGCGCGCAAGTATTTTAGCAAGGATCGCGGGGTTGTCGCCTACACCTTGCTGGCCAACCATGTGGCATTGCAAACCGAGCTGTTGGGCGCAAACCAGCATGAGAGCTATTGGGTATTCGACATCTGCTACAACAACACGTCCGACATCAAACCGACCACGATCACCAGCGACATGCGCAGCATCAACATGGCCAACTTCGCCATTCTGCATTGGTTCGGCATGAACCTGGCACCGCGTTTTACCAATTTACAGACCCAGATGAAGCACCTCTATTGTGGCCCTGGTCAGGTATATGCGGATTTCCTGATTCAGCCGGTGGGTCAAATTGACCGCAGCCTGATTGCATCGGAGAAAGCCAACATGGATCACATTGCCGCCACGCTGGGTCTCAAGGAGATGAGCCAAAGCGTCCTGATGCGCAAAATCTGTACCTTGTCCGGGCATCACCGGACGCGCAAGGCCATCTTCGAATTCGACAAGCTGATTCGCAGCATCTACACGCTCCGTTACTTGCGCGACCCGCAATTGCAGCGCGATGTCCATCGATCGGAAAACCGCATCGAGTCATACCACCAGTTGCGCTCCACCGTCACCCAGGTGAACGGCAAGAAATAACTGACAGGGCGCACCGACCTGGACGTGGCGGTCAGCAACCACTGTGGCAGATTGATCGCCAATGTCGTGATCGCCTATAACTCCATGCTGCTGTCCGGGCTGCTGAGCCGATATTTGGCAGCCGTCAACGAAAAAGCGATCGACTTGCTCAGGCGAATTTCACCTGCAGCATGGCAGCACTTGCATTTCCTTGGGCACTACGCATTTCGTGACAAACGGAAACCGATTGATTTGGAAACTATTTTGGCTGGGATTAACTGGGAATAGTCGCTGATTTTGGCTAACTGGACAAATTCCGCCGGTTTGGGCTTACAACCCCGGACTGGAAGTTGCCCGCCAGCTTGGCCGCACGGGCGGTCGTAAGCGCCAGATGACCGACAGTAAGATCGAGTCAGCCAAGAAGCTGCTGGCCAATGGTATTCCGCCTCGGGACGTGGCCAAGAACCTCAGGGTATCTGTCACTTGGATATCAACCTCATAGTAGGCTGAATAGATACGACTGTACGGATAAAACAGGGAGTATTCTTACTTTCAGCACCATTTTTATGCGGAAAGTAGAGTGTTTTTAAGCATACGTGCTAGTGTATATTTTTCTAAAATCTGTTACAGCAAACCCTCGAACAGCAACACATCGACCGCGTCTCCTGCCGCCACATTGCCTTGTTCATGATGCAGCACCACCATGCAATTGGCTTCCGACATCGAGCGCAGAACGCCGGAGCCTTGGCTGCCGGTGATGCGTACCAGCTGTTGGCCGCCGGCATCGGTTGACAGGATGCCGCGCTGATATTCGGTGCGGCCGGTTTTTTTGCGAATTGCCGATTGCGCGCGGGCGCGCAGCAGCGGCAGCGCTGCTGCGCTGGAACCCATCATGTGCAGCAGCGCGTCGCGCACCAAAAAATAAAACGTCACCATAACGGCGACCGGATTACCGGGCAAGCCGAACAGAATGGCGCTTTTACCGTTCGAATTGATGCGGCCGAAAGCCATCGGACGACCCGGACGCATGCCGATTTTCCAGAACGTCACGTCGCCCAATTGCGCCATTATTTGCTTGGTATAGTCAGCCGCGCCGACCGAGACGCCGCCGGAGGTGATGACAGCGTCGGCGTTTTCGCACGCGCTGCGAAAGGCCGCTTCAAGCGCGGTCGGGTCATCTTTGACCACGCCCATGTCGATCAAGTCGCAGCCGAGCCGGGTCAACATGCCGTACAGCGTGTAGCGGTTGCTGTCGTAGATGCAGGCGGCATCGAGCGGTTCGCCTATCGAGCGCAGTTCGTCGCCGGTGGAAAAGAACGCTACCCGCAAGCGGCGCTGTACCGGCACTTCGGCAACGCCGAGCGAGGCCAGCAAACCCAGATCGGCGGGACGCAGGATTTTGCCTTGCTGCAGTGCGGCTTGACCGACTGCTAAATCTTCGCCTGTCAGGCGGCGATTGTCGCCGGTCTTGACCACGCCGACGGGCAGCGTGACGCTATCGTGGGTTGCATTATGCGTGAACTCTTGCGGTACTACGGTATCGCAGCCGTGCGGCATCACGCCGCCGGTCATGATGCGCACGCATTCGCCGCTGCCAACCATGCCCTCGAATATGCGGCCGGCGTAGGCGCTGCCGATCACGCGCAAGGTCAGGTCCGTATCGACAATCAAATCGCTGCCACGCAGCGCGTAGCCATCCATGGCCGAATTGTCATGTGCCGGCACATTGATGGGCGAGACGATGTCGGTCGCCAATACGCGGTCCAGCGCAGCGCGGATCGCGACTTTTTCGATTGCATTTACTGGCTGGATGAAACTGCGGATGACCTGTTGCGCGAGCGCAACCGGCAATGCGTTGGGGTCGTAATCGGACAGGCAACTGACAACGTCGGACAAGGCTCGGTGGGTTTCGGTCATGGCAGGAGTTGGTGCTAAAAAGGTAGTTGATTTGAATCGGATTACAGGGCTTCGAATTGGCGTAATTCTTCCAGCGTATTGATGTTGCGGAACGCGGCTTCATCCTCGAATTGCACTTCGATTGTTTTCAGATTGGCATACCAGCCATCGACTTTGCGACCGCCGCCTTGCAGATAATCGGTCAGTTGCGGCAGTAGCGATGTCTTCAACAGGCAAAACACCGGATGTGGCTGGCGCGTCGGACCTGCGCCCGTAACCGCAACGGCCAGGTCAGCATCTGCGGCCTCCAGCGCGGTAGACAGGCGCGCCACCAGATCGGTCGGCAAAAACGGCGTATCGCATGGCGCGGTGACCAGATAAGGCGTAGCGCAATGATTCAGTCCAGTCTGCAGGCCGGCTAGCGGCCCGGCGAAAGAGCCGAACTCATCCGGCCATACCGGCACCCCGAAACTTTCATAGGGCGCCAGATTCTGGTTCGCATTAATCATCAGGTCACCCACTTGCGGCGACAGGCGCAGCATCACATGCAGCGCCATCGGCGCCTCGCGAAATGGTTGCAAGCCTTTATCCACATGGCCCATGCGGGAGCCGCGGCCACCGGCCAGAATCAGGCCGGTGATGCATTCCTGTTTAATCATTGAAGTCCAATTTTGTAAGTTGACATTTTTGTAAGTTTACATATATGGGCACGGTCATCTGCACTTTTGCGGGTAGGGCGGATGCAACCTGCGTTTGAAATTGCTATCCGCCGATATACGACATCTCGACTTTCCTGATCGCAGTGGGCAAGTCGGATGTATTGGCGCTGCGTAGTTCCGAATAGCGGTCGTTGCGGACGCGCCAGATTTGCGCCACCGCGCTGGAGATTTCACTATCGCTGCGATTGCCCCGCAACAACGCGCGAAAGTCGTGCCCCGCGCCGGCGAACAGACAGGTGTAGAGCTTGCCTTCGGTCGATAGTCTGGCGCGGTTGCAGTCGTGGCAAAACGCTTGCGTGACGCTGGAAATCACGCCGATTTCACCGCCGCCATCCTGATAACGCCAACGCCCGGCGGTCTCGCCCGGATAATTGGGCGCAACTTGCTGCACTGGAAGTTCGGCATGGATGCGGCGCACCACTTCGGCCGATGGGATGACTTCATCCATCTTCCAGCCGTTGGATGCACCGACGTCCATGTATTCGATCAAGCGTAGGATGTAAGGCGAACCCTTGAAGTGGCGCGCCATCGGCAGGATTTCCTGCTCGTTCATGCCGCGTTTGACTACCATATTGATTTTGATCGGGCCTAGCCCGGCTTGATGCGCGGCATCAATTCCCGCCAGTACATCCGTTACGGGAAAATCGACATCATTCATGCGCTTGAATGTCGCGTCGTCAAGCGCATCGAGCGACACCGTGACGCGCTTCAAGCCGGCATCCTTCAATAGCCGTGCCTTTTTTGCCAGCAGCGAACCGTTGGTGGTCAGGGTCAAGTCCAGCTCGCGGCCATCGGGTGTGCGCAGGCTACTGAGCATGCCGATTAAGCGTTCGATATTTTTGCGCAGCAGCGGCTCGCCTCCGGTCAATCGAATTTTTTCGACGCCATGACGGATGAATATTGCGGCGAGTCGAGTTATTTCTTCAAAGCTTAACAACGCGCTGTGCGGCAGGAAAGCGTAATCCTTGTCGAACATTTCTTTCGGCATGCAATACACGCAGCGGAAGTTGCAATGATCGGTGACGGAAATGCGTAGATCACGCAAGGGACGCTTCAATGTGTCGCTTAACAGGCCGCTCGGCGCTTCGAGTACCGACGGTATCTCAGGTATGTTATTGCGGTTGCGGTAATCCGTCAGCGGGATAAATTTTTCAGTCATGGCATCTGGTTTAAGTTGGTGCTGGTAGCGTCGTTATCGTTGCTGTTTTCCGCTGCAGGTTTGCATGACTTGCGCAGCCATATCGTTGTGTATCCCGGCGGATGCTCCGGGACCGATGCGCGGGTGCCGCATCGCCTGGTTTACCTTTACATTGATTGCATCAGGCACCGAGCCAGGGCAGTTCGGCATGACACCAGCCGCCTACAGTTTTGCGATGGCCATCGGCGTTCTTGTTGCCTTCGAAGCCTTCCAGAATATTGAAGCAGTGCAGGTAATCATTCTCCGTGGCTAGTTTGGCCGCATGGCGCGAACGTACTCCCGAGCGGCACAGGAACAACAGGATACTATCCTTACCGGCTACCTGCTGTAACTGTGCCAGAAAATCCGAATTCGGGCTGCCGCCTGGATAGATGTTCCACTGCACTGCTGCATGCTGGAGATCATTAATATCGACTTTTCCGACCCAGTCGCGTTCGGCATTGGTACGCACGTCGATGAGCTTGACCTTGATGTTTGCCTGCAATAAAGCAAACGCTTCTTCGGGCGTGACCGCACCGGCATAGGGAAAGGATTGCTCTGCGCCGCGCTGTCTCGCGACGGCAAGAATGTCACGAGGATTCATATTCAGCCTTGCATTGTAGGATCGGTAAAATAATTATAATGCGTGAAACGAAATTGCATGCAGATCATTGGCGGCAATTGTTTTAGGATTGCGCGCACTGTTTTGATGCGAAACAAGATATTTTTATATTGATGCACTAAAGTGGCGCTTAATATTTTATTTGCACCAATATAGTGCCGTGTGGTGGATTGCCCAATGTGTGAATTGCCTTGCAAAACCGACCTGATTAATGTCTTGTGAAGTGGAAGTTCATGGCATGGAATCTGCTATGATCTTTTGCTGAAGTCGGACCGCACTGGGCATGTCGCTGGTGTTGGCGAGTGAATTGGCATAGCGGGGCCGAGCATCGTTGACGCAACGGTTGGCCCAATAGTTGGCTTAATACATGTTGACTAATACATAATTCGAATTATTTTTATCTCTATTGAGGAGTTTCGCATGGCAATGACAGCGGCAGAAGTCTTGAAGATGGCCAAAGACAATGAAGTTAAATTCGTTGATTTTCGCTTTGCAGATACAAGGGGTAAAGAACAGCACGTGACTGTTCCGGTATCTCATTTTGATATGGACAAATTCGAGTCCGGCCATGCATTCGATGGTTCCTCGGTGGCCGGCTGGAAAGGTATTGAAGCATCCGACATGTTGCTGATGCCCGATCCGTCAACTGCCAATATCGATCCGTTCATGGAAGAAACCACATTGTTCATGCAGTGCGACGTGATCGAGCCATCCGATGGCAAGGGCTATGACCGCGACCCACGCTCGATCGCCAAACGCGCTGAAGCTTACTTGAAATCATCCGGCCTGGGCGACACCGCTTACTTTGGTCCTGAACCTGAGTTCTTTATTTTCGATAGTGTGCGCTGGAACGTCGATATGTCCGGCTGCTTCGTCAAGATCGATTCGGATGAAGCATCCTGGTCGACCGGCGCTAAGCTTGAAGGCGGCAACAGCGGCCATCGTCCGGCTGTCAAGGGCGGTTATTTCCCTGTGCCGCCAGTTGACAGCTTCCAGGACATGCGTTCTGAAATGTGCCTGATTCTGGAAGGCCTCGGTATTCCGGTTGAAGTGCATCACCACGAAGTCGGCGGTGCCGGCCAGAACGAAATCGGCACCAAATTCTCGACCTTGGTGGAGCGCGCGGACTGGACCCAGAACATGAAATACGTGGTTTGGAATGTTGCCCACACCTATGGTAAAACAGCAACTTTCATGCCGAAGCCGCTGGTTGGCGACAACGGTTCCGGCATGCATGTGCATCAATCGGTCTGGAAAGACGGCAAAAACCTGTTTGCAGGCGACGGCTATGCCGGCTTATCGGACTTCGCGCTGTATTACATCGGCGGCATTATCAAGCATGCGCGCGCTTTGAATGCGATCACCAATCCTGGCACCAACTCTTACAAGCGTCTGGTTCCAGGCTATGAAGCACCGGTCAAGCTGGCATATTCGGCCCGCAATCGTTCTGCTTCAATCCGTATTCCGCATGTGGCAAATCCAAAGGGACGCCGGGTTGAAGCACGTTTCCCGGACCCTCTGGCTAACCCGTACCTGTGCTTCGCCGCTCTGTTGATGGCGGGTCTGGACGGCGTGCAAAACAAGATTCATCCGGGCGAAGCAGCGACCAAGGATCTATACCATTTGCCGCCTGAAGAAGAAGCACTGATCCCGACTGTATGTTCTTCGCTTGAGCAGGCACTGGAAGCACTGGATCAGGATCGCGAATTCCTGACCCGCGGCGGTGTTTTCAGCGACAGCATGATTGATGCATATTTGGAACTGAAAATGACTGAAGTACAGCGTATTCGGATGACGACGCACCCAGTTGAATTTGACATGTATTACTCGTCATAAATTACTCGTCATAACATTTGACAGATTGACAGTCAAAAGATCGATTCCAATGTCAAACAAGAAACAGGCGGGCAGTGCTTCGGCACTGCCCGCCTGTTTTTTAATCGCTTGTTGTTGCAATGGCGCAAATTGGGTGATAGTCGTTGGTGTTGTCTTGAGACTTGCCATAAACTAACAAGCGTTTTGAATTGCTTCAGAAAAAGAGTTTATGAAACAACAATTTGCTGCACTTAAGCTTGCATTGATGGTGGTACTTGCACTGTCTACCGCAACAGCAGGGCATGCCTATGCGCAGGCTGGCGTGTATTTGTGCATCGATCAAAATGGTAAAAAAGAATATAAAAATACCGGTGAAACCAGGGGCTGCAAAAAAATTGATTTACCTGATATCACCACTTTTTCCGCGCCGCCAAAAACGCCGGCAGCCGGTCCGAGCAGAAAATCGACTGCTACGCCGCCTGATTTTCCAAAGGTGGATGGCACTGTGCAAAAAGAGCGCGACAATGATCGCAAGCAAATTTTGCAAAATGAATTGAAGACCGAGCAGTTGAAACTGGAAAATCTGCAAAAAGAATATAAAAATGGACAACCGGACCGCCTGGGTAGCGAGCGCAACTATGTCAGATATCAGGAGCGGGTCAAAGGCATGGAAGAAGCCATGCACCGTTCAGAGCGCAATATGGAAGCGCTGAACCGTGAAATCGGCAACATGAAATAACCTGCTTGCCGGTTTGCCGGTATGTAGCTTAGGGCCGCCATATAACGTATAGCGGCCTTTATTTTTTTGGAGGACACGATGAAAACATCATTAATTTCATTGGCAGGTCTGGACCTGTTGCCGTCGGCCGTGATCGTGCTCGACGCGCAAGGTTGCATCGCGTATGTCAATCCAGCGGCTGAGATTTTACTGGAAAGCGCATCCCGCACCCTCATAGGGCAGGCTTTGACTTCCCTGTTCGTCAATGGTGCGGAGCTGGAGGCGGTTTTTCAGCAGGCTGTAGCGCACCAATTCTCTGATAAACGCCAGGACTTGACGTTGCAGCGCAGCGGGCGCGAGCCTTTGTGTGTCGACAGCATCATCACTGCGCTCGATAGCGCTGAGATGCCGGTATTGATCGAGCTGCGCGAAAACGTGCAGCAGATCAAGCTGGATCGGGAAGAGCGCATTATCGACCAGAGCCAAGCCAACAAGGAGCTGATTCGCAATCTGGCGCATGAGATCAAGAATCCGCTGGGCGGCATTCGTGGCGCCGCGCAATTGCTGGAACTGGAACTGCCGGAGCGGCAACTCAAGGAATTGCGCGAATACACGCAAGTCATCATCAAGGAGGCCGACCGCCTACAAGCCCTGGTGGATCGTTTGCTGGCGCCGCAACGGCATGCGCATATCGTCGGCGACGTCAATATCCATGAAGTGTGCGAACGGGTGCGCAGCCTGATCGTGGCCGAATTCCCGCTCGGTTTGCACATCAAGCGCGATTACGACCTTTCAATCCCGGAATTCCGGGGCGACAAGGAGCAACTGATTCAAGCCGTGCTGAATATTACGCACAACGCCGCGCAAGCACTGTCGCAGCGGATTCTGGCCGGCGACGCCGAACTGACCATCAAGACCCGCATCCTGCGCCAGGTCACTCTGGCCAAGGTGCGCTACAGGCTGGCATTAGACTTGCATATAACCGATAACGGGCCGGGCATCCCGCCTGAAATCCAGGACCGCATTTTCTTCCCGCTGGTATCGGGGCGGGATGGCGGTAGCGGATTGGGGCTGACGCTGGCGCAAACATTCGTGCAACAGCATCTGGGCGTGATCGAATGCGAAAGCCGGCCGGGATATACCGATTTCAGGATGCTGCTGCCGTTGCCATGATGGCATGGCGATGGCGGTCGCCACGCAACGAGCGCGAAGCAGACGTGACATGCATGCGTGACATAAAACGCGGGAGATACAAGAGACTATGAAGCCAATCTGGATTGTTGACGACGACGAATCGATACGCTGGGTGCTGGAAAAAGCGCTGGCGCGTGAAAACCTGATCACCCGAAGTTTCACCAATGCGCGCGATGCGATTGCTGCGCTGGCTAACGAAACACCACAGGTGCTGGTGTCCGATATCCGCATGCCGGGTGCTTCCGGTCTTGAATTATTGCAAACCGTAAAGACCCAGTATCCGGGTTTGCCGGTGATCATCATGACGGCGTTCTCGGATCTGGACTCCGCTGTGGCGGCTTTTCAGGGCGGTGCTTTCGAGTATCTGGCCAAGCCGTTCGATCTGGAAAAGGCGGTCGAACTGATCCGGCGCGCACTGGAAGAAAGCCTGCGTGAAGCCAGTGCCCCGCAAATCATTAGCGAGACCCCGGAAATCCTGGGCCAGGCACCGGCCATGCAGGATGTGTTTCGCGCCATCGGCCGGCTCGCGCAATCGAATGTGACGGTGCTGATCACCGGCGAATCCGGTTCCGGCAAGGAGCTGGTGGCGTGCGCGTTACACAAGCACAGCCCGCGTGCGGCGCAGCCCTTCATTGCCTTGAATACGGCGGCGATACCGAAGGATTTGCTTGAATCCGAATTATTCGGCCATGAACGCGGTGCATTTACCGGGGCCCAGACTTCGCGTCGCGGCCGCTTCGAACAAGCCGAAGGTGGCACCTTGTTTCTGGATGAAATCGGCGACATGCCGTTCGATCTGCAAACACGCCTGCTGCGGGTGCTGTCGGACGGCCATTTTTACCGGGTCGGCGGCCATCAGCCGCAGAAAGCCAATGTGCGCGTAATCGCGGCTACCCATCAGAATCTGGAGCAGCGCGTCAAGGACGGGTTGTTTCGCGAAGATCTCTATCACCGCCTCAACGTGATCCGGTTACGTTTGCCCAGTTTGCGCGAGCGGCGCGAAGACATTCCGTTGCTGACCCGCTATTTTTTGGTGCAAAGCGCTTCACAGTTGGGCGTGGAAGCCAAGCGGATGTCGGAACCGGCAATGCAGTTCCTGACTGGACTGGATTTACCAGGCAACGTGCGCCAGCTCGAAAACCTCTGCAACTGGATCACCGTGATGGCGCCGGGGCAAACCGTCGAGGTCAAGGATTTGCCGCCCGATCTGGTGAGCACGCCGGATGCGGTTGCTCCGGCGCCAAGTTACGCTGCCGCTTTTGTTCCCGGTCTTCCGGCTGTTGGCGCACCGCACGTGTCGGCTTACGCTCCGGCTCATTCCAGTCAGGTCGCGGCAGATGCTGCTGTCTGGCAGACTTTGCTGGAGTCGGAAGCGGCCAATTTGCTGGCGGGCGGACAACCGGATGTAATGGAAGTGCTGGGCCGCCAGTTTGAATCGGTACTAATTCGGGCTGCGCTAAAACATACGCATGGACGTAAAAACGATGCGGCGGTGCGGCTCGGGATTGGTCGCAACACAATCACCCGCAAGATTCAGGAACTCGGCATAGACGGCGCCGGCGACGATTAGATTTTTTAGCATATTTAAAATATACGGGAGTATAAATATTTTTGCAGTAATTACCGCATATTATATATGCGGTACCTAAAAATACCATAACCAGTATCATCTCCAATACGGGTTTACTTGCCGGCGTTGATGCTCAGTGCCAGCGCTTCGGCGACCCGGATGCCGTCTACCGCCGCCGACAGGATGCCGCCGGCGTAACCGGCGCCTTCACCGGCTGGAAACAGTCCCCTGGTATTCAGGCTTTGCATATCGTCATCATTGCGTTTGATGCGAATCGGCGACGAAGTGCGCGTTTCAACCCCAGTCAGCAGCGCATCATGCATTGCAAATCCTTTGATCTGCTTGTCGAAAGCCGGAAACGCCTCACGCATCGCTTCGGTGGCGTAGTCGGGGATGGCGGTCGACAGGTCGCCCAATTGCACACCCGGTTGGTAGGATGGAATTACGCTGCCGAATTCGGCTGAAGTTTTACCGGCAACAAAGTCACCGACTAATTGAGCGGGAGCCTGATAAGTGCCGCCGCCAAGTTCGAACGCGCGCGACTCCCAGTGGCGCTGGAAAGTGATGCCGGCCAGCGGATCGCCTGGGTAGTCTGCCGGCGTAATGCCGACCACAATTGCGCTGTTGGCGTTGCGCTCGTTGCGCGAGTATTGGCTCATGCCGTTGGTGACCACGCGCCCCGGCTCCGAAGTGGCTGCCACCACGGTGCCGCCCGGGCACATGCAGAAACTGTACACCGCACGGCCGTTGCTGCTGTGATGCACCAGTTTGTAATCGGCCGCGCCCAAAATCGGGTTGCCGGCATTCGGGCCGAAGCGGCATTTGTCGATCAGCGATTGCGGATGCTCGACCCGGAACCCGATTGAAAACGGCTTCGCTTCCACATACACCCCGCGCCGATGCAGCATCTCGAAAGTGTCGCGGGCGCTGTGACCGATGGCCAGCACCACATGTCTGGTTTCGATGCGTTCACCACCGGCCAGCACCACGCCTTGCACTTGACCGTTTTCGATCTCAATATCTTCAACTCTGCTCTGGAAGCGAAAGCTGCCACCCAATGCTTCAATGGTAGCGCGCATCTGTTCGACCATCTTGACTAGCCGGAAGGTGCCGATGTGCGGCTTGCTAACGTACAGAATTTCTTCCGGCGCACCGGCTTTGACGAACTCGGTCAAAACCTTGCGGCCCAAATGTTTGGGGTCCTTGATCTGGCTGTACAGCTTGCCATCCGAGAAAGTGCCGGCACCGCCTTCGCCGAATTGTACGTTCGACTCCGGGTTGAGTTCTCCTTTGCGCCACAATCCCCAAGTATCCTTGGTGCGTTCGCGCACCATTTTGCCGCGTTCCAGGATGATCGGATTGAATCCCATCTGCGCCAGAATCAACCCGGCGAACAGGCCGCAAGGGCCGGTTCCAATGACTACCGGGCGAGTTTTCATGGTGCCGCTGGCGTGCGCGACGAAATGGTAACCGGTATCCGGCGTGATGCCGATATGGCAGTCTTTGTGTGTGTGCTGCAGGATCGCCTGGTCGTCAGTCGTGACCACATCGAACGCATAAATCAGTACGATGGCACTTTTCTTGCGGGCGTCGTAGCTGCGTTTGAATATCGCATAGCTGACCAGCATCGCCTCGGGAATGTCGAGGCGCACCAGGATGGCAGCCTTGATGTCGGCTTCGGCATGATCCAGCGGCAGTTTTACTTCATTGAGTCGCAACATAACCATTTTCCACACGGTAATAAGGCTCGCTGCAACAATGCCGGCAGCGGGGAGGGCGCTATTTTAACGCTACATGCCCGGCAATCTCTAAAATGGTATATTCGGTGCTTACCTAAAAACGGCTGTTTTTCAGTACCGTTGCCAGAAGCAGGCGCGCCGATTTTGTGCGGTAAAACAAAAAACCATTTTCCAAATCCATATTGCTATACCCCGTGCAGTGCTGCATCTCAGACACAATGGGGCCGAAATGCAACAATGCGACTTGCTTTTTAAAATGGCATCCAATATGCTGCGATGCAACATGACAACCTACAGGTGTGTAATTGGCCTCAGAAAACCCAAAAAGCAGGTTGGCGGTATTAACTTTGGCTGCCATCGGTATTGTCTACGGAGACATCGGCACCAGTCCGCTGTATGCGATGAAAGAAGTTTTTTCGGCGCAGCACGGGCTTGCATTGAGCCACAGCAACTTGCTGGGTGTGGTTTCCCTGATCGTCTGGAGCTTGATTGTGGTGGTCTCGCTCAAGTACGTCACGCTAGTGCTGCGCGCCGACAATCATGGCGAAGGCGGCATCATGGCGCTGCTGTCGCTGACCTTAACTTCAGTTGGGCCGCTATCGCGCTGGCATTTCCCGTTGCTAGTGACGGGCATGTTTGGCGCCGCGCTATTTTTTGGCGACGGTGTCATCACCCCGGCGATTTCGGTCTTGTCCGCAATGGAAGGGCTGGAGGTGGCAACGCCGGCTTTTAAGCCGTATGTGGTGCCTTTGACGCTGGTGTTGCTGACCGGTTTGTATATGTTGCAAAAAAATGGTACCGCCGGCATCGGCAAATGGTTTGGGCCTATCATGCTGCTCTGGTTTGCCACTTTGGCCGGTATGGGCATCGTCAATATTATCGACGCACCGGAAATTCTTGCCGCCTTGAACCCGCTGCATGCCCTCTATTTCCTCAATGACAACCGCTGGGTCGCTTTTGTCGCGCTGGGTGCGATTGTGCTGACCTTGACCGGTGCCGAAGCGCTGTATGCCGATATGGGGCATTTCGGCCGCAAGCCGGTGCGCATGGCTTGGTTCTTCATCACTTTTCCGGCGCTGGCGCTGAATTATCTGGGTCAGGGCGGCTTGTTGTTGCGTAATCCTGAGGCGGTCTCAAACCCTTTCTTCCAGCAACTCGGCGAATGGAGCATTTATCCGCTGATCGTCTTGTCCACAGTGGCTACCATCATTGCTTCGCAGGCGACTATTTCCGGCACGTATTCAATGGTCAAGCAAGCCATTGCGCTGGGTTTTTTACCGCGCATGAAGATCATTCAAACCTCCTCAAAGGAAATCGGGCAGATCTACATTCCGCTGGTTAATTGGCTGCAGTGGTGCGTAGTCGCTTTGGCGGTGCTTGCTTTCGGTTCTTCTTCCAACCTGGCGGCAGCTTATGGCATTGCGGTGACGGGCACCATGATAGCAACCACAATGCTGTCTTTCTTTGTCCTGCGTTACGGCTGGAAATACAATCTTGCGTTATGCATCGGCGCCACCGGCTTCTTTTTCGTGATTGATCTGGCATTCTTCTCTGCCAATGCGCTGAAGATACTGCATGGCGGCTGGTTCCCGTTATTGCTGGGCGGCATCATGTTTGCGGTAATGATGACATGGAAACGCGGACGCGAACTGGTGCGCGCCAATCTGCAAAAACATGCAATTCCACTGGAGGATTTTCTGGCTTCGCTATTTACCGACCCGCCGATACGGGTTCCAGGAGTGGCTATTTTCATGCGTGGGCCGGGTGACGGTGTGCCGCATGCGATGCTGCACAACCTGTCGCACAACAAGGTGCTGCACGAGCGGGTAGTGTTCCTGACCGTGTATCAGCACGATGTGCCGTGGGTGCCATTTTCGGAGCGTATCCAGATTCATGACCTGGGACACAATTGCTACCAGCTTGATATGCATTACGGCTTCAAGAACACGGCGGATATTCCCAAAGCGCTGGAATTATCGAAAGAATATGGGTTCGATTTCAACATGATGGAAACCTCGTTCTTCATCGCCCGCCAGACCGTTATTGCCACTCCGGGCTCCGGCATGGCGCTATGGCGCGAACAACTTTTTGTCGGCATGTCGCGCAATGCCCGCGATGCGGCCGACTATTATCGCATCCCGGCTAACCGGGTTATCGAGTTGGGTACCCAGGTCGAGATTTAAGTGCCTGTGTAACATATTAAAAATAATGGGAGTATGTCAATAAACATGGTCATTACCGCATATAAAATATGCGGTAATGAAATATGCTGCCGTTAGTATGCTTTATTCGCCAGTCTGCGTTCGGCGCCACAGCGTGGTGCGGCTGATGCCGAGGTGTTTGGCCGCCGCTGCGCGGTTGCCGTTGAATCGGGCCAGGGTTTGGTAAATGTTTTCAACCTGCGTCATTGCGGGTTGTTCCAAGACAGGCGCCGGGCCCGCTATTGCTGAATCTGACGCCTGCAGCAACTCCGGCGCTACTCTCAAGACGAAGCCGGGCGAGATAGCCTGCAGCGGTTCGGCTGCCAAAAATAGCGCCAGGCGCTCCATCAGATTGCGTAATTCACGCACATTACCGGGCCAGTCATAGTTTTGCAGCAATCCACCGCACGCATTGATTTCTGCTTGCAGATTGGGATGCGGACGGGCGCCGAGCGCGGCTAGCGCGTTTTTGAGGCACCACACCGCCAGTGCAACCAGATCTTCACCGCGTTCGCGCAGTGGCGGCAGCGTCAGGCGCAGCACTGCCAACCGGTAAAACAAATCGGCGCGAAAACGTCCTTCGCGGATGCGCTGTTCCAGATCGCAATGGGTGGCGCTGATGATGCGCACATCGACCGGAATCGGCCGGGTGCTGCCGACGCGCACGATTTCGCGCTCTTCCAGTACCCGCAGCAGCCGGGTTTGCAGCGTCAGCGGCATTTCGCCGATTTCATCCAGAAACAGCGTACCGCGATGGGCCGCCTCGAACAGTCCGGCGTGCCCACCACGACGTGATCCGGTAAATGCACCTTCTTCATAACCGAATAATTCCGACTCCAGCAGGGATTCTGCAATCGCGCCGCAATTAACAACGACAAAGGGCCGGTTGCCGGCGTCCATGCGTGGATTTTCGCGGTGAATCGCTTGCGCCACCAGTTCCTTGCCGGTGCCGGTTTCGCCCTGGATTAATACGGTGGCGGGGGATCTGGCATATAGCACCACGGTTTGCCGCAATGCTTCCATAGCGCTTGATGTGCCGCGCAAATCGGTGATGCCGTGTTTGGCGCGCAAGGTCTCAGGTATACCAGCAGCCGCAGCCAACTGTGTGCCACGCCCACGCTGCGATTCCAGTTGCGTCAGTTTGGCGATTTCAAGCGCGTCGTCGAAGGCTTGCCGGATCGACGCGGCCGAATACACGAAGACTGCGGCCAGTCCGGCTTCCGCAGCCAGATCGGTAATCAGGCCGGCGCCGACGATGGCTTTGATGCCGCTCGCTTTGAGTTCGTTGATCTGGGCCCGGGCATCTTCCTCGGTGGCATATTTGCGCTGCGCAATGCGAAAGCCAAATGCGTTCTGAAATTCCTTCAGCGCCGGCATCGTGTTTTGATAGGTGATGATGCCGATGTCAGGCGTGATCTTGCGCGCGCGCGATAGCGCCTGCATTACGTCAAAGCCGCTGGCCTTGGCGATTACCACCGGCACCGACAGGCGGCTTTTCAGATAAGCGCCGTTTGAGCCGGCGGCAATCACCGCGTCGCAGCGTTCAGTTGCCATGCGCTCGCGGATATGGCGTGCCGCATCTTCAAAACCGAGATCAATCGGCTCGATGGTGGCGCGATCGTCGTATTCCAGCGTAATGTCGCGGAATAGGTCCGCCAGACGCGATACGGAAACGGTCCAGATGACCGGTTTTTCCTTGTTGCTGTCGTTCTGCATGTGGGAGTTTGGACTGGGGCGCATGTTTCAAATATGTTTCAATGTGCTTGTAATGTTTCAGATATGCCGATGATTGTAACGTAGCTTGAAACAAAATTACTTGTACTAAGTAATGACATGCTGCTCTACGCTACGCTATGAGCTCCTTAAGTTAATGAATCGCAAGGTGTTTTTAAAGTTCTAACGCGCATACGCTGGCATTTTCGCCAATCTGGCACGGCGCTTGCACTATAGTGCGCAGTTAACGTCAGTGAAACCTCTCAACAGATAAGGTGAAGACATGAGTTTGTATTCCGCAGGTGCTGCCTTCCGCAAGGCGATGCAAGAAGAGTCCCCGTTGCAAGTCATTGGCGCGATTAACGCCAACCATGCGCTGCTGGCCAAACGTGCCGGGTTCAAGGCGATTTACCTTTCCGGTGGCGGTGTCGCTGCCGGCTCGCTCGGTCTACCCGACCTGGGCATTTCCAATCTGGACGACGTGCTGACCGACGTGCGCCGGATTACCGATGTCTGCGACCTGCCGCTGTTAGTCGATGTCGATACCGGTTTTGGCTCCAGCGCGTTCAATGTCGCGCGCACCGTCAAGTCGATGGTCAAGTTCGGTGCTGCCGCGCTGCATATCGAAGACCAGGTTGGCGCCAAACGCTGCGGCCACCGCCCGAACAAAGAAATTGTCAGCAAGCAGGAAATGGTGGACCGCATCAAGGCCGCGGTCGATGCCCGTACCGATGAGAATTTCGTGATCATGGCGCGCACCGATTCGTTGGCAGTTGAAGGACTGGAGTCCGCGCTGGAACGTGCCATCGCCTACGTCGAGGCCGGTGCCGACATGCTTTTCCCGGAAGCGATTACCGAGTTGGCGATGTACCAGAAATTTGCCGCTGCGGTCAAGGTGCCGGTGCTGGCCAACATCACCGAGTTCGGCGCTACGCCGCTGTTTACGGTGGAAGAGTTGAAGTCAGCCGATGTTCGCCTGGTGCTATACCCGTTGTCGGCCTTTCGCGCAATGAACAAGGCTGCCGAAAACGTATATACCGCAATCCGCCGCGACGGCACCCAAAAAAATGTGATCGACAGCATGCAAACCCGTATGGAACTGTACGATCGCATCAATTACCACGACTTCGAACAGCATCTGGACGCCTTGTTTGCAGCCCAGAAAAAATAAGATATTTGCGCAGTTTTCAGTAACACAGGTTTTCGTGCCTGCATCGGTTGCAGGCGCAGAAACCTGCACTACACTGATTTTTTTCGTTAGGAGACTAAAAAAATGAATGAATCACAAGCAGTTGCTTTCAAACCGAAAAAATCCGTCGCGTTGTCCGGCGTCACTGCAGGTAACACTGCGCTGTGTTCCGTCGGCAAGACCGGCAACGATCTGCATTACCGCGGCTATGACATTCTGGATATCGCCGATACCTGCGAATTCGAAGAAATCGCCTATTTGCTGGTACACGGCAAACTACCTACCGCAGCCGAACTGAAAGGCTACAAAGCCAAGCTGAAATCCTTGCGCGGCTTGCCTGCCAGCGTCAAGGCTGCGCTGGAAGCGCTGCCTGCCGCATCGCACCCAATGGACGTGATGCGCACCGGCATTTCCGTACTCGGCTGCACATTGCCCGAGAAAGATGACCACAATATCCCAGGTGCGCGTGACATCGCCGACCGTCTGATGGCGTCATTCGGTTCCATGTTGCTGTACTGGTATCACTTCAGCACCAATGGGAAACGGATCGAAGTTGAAACCGATGACAATTCCATCGGCGGCCATTTCCTGCACCTGCTGCATGGCGTGAAACCCTCGGCTGCATGGGAAAAAGCGATGCACACTTCGCTGATCCTGTACGCGGAGCATGAATTCAATGCGTCGACTTTCACCAGCCGCGTCATTGCCGGCACCGGTTCCGATATTCACTCTGCCATCACTGGTGCGATCGGCGCCTTGCGCGGCCCGAAACACGGCGGGGCAAATGAGGCCGCGTTCGAAATCCAGAAGCGTTACGATAATCCAGACGAAGCCGAAGCCGACATCAAAAAACGCGTTGAAAACAAGGAAGTCGTGATCGGTTTCGGCCATCCGGTGTATACCGTGTCCGACCCGCGCAACAAGGTCATCAAGGAAGTGGCGCACAATTTGTCTACGGAAGCCGGTTCGACGGCGATGTTCGACATTGCCGAACGTCTGGAAACCGTGATGTGGGACATTAAAAAAATGTTCCCGAACCTGGACTGGTTTTCGGCCGTGTCATATCACATGATGGGAGTGCCAACAGCGATGTTTACTCCGCTGTTCGTGATCGCCCGCACTTCTGGCTGGGCTGCACACATTATCGAACAACGCATCGATAACAAAATTATTCGTCCTTCCGCAAATTATGTCGGCCCAGACGATTTAAAATTCGTACCAATCGGCCAACGCTAGCCAATCCGGCCAACGCGTATCGGTACTGGAGAAAATTATGATTGCCCTGAGACTGACATCCACCCTGATTTTCACTGCCTTGCTGGCCTCTTGTGCATCCAAGGTGCCGTTGTCGGAGACCCAGCCAATGCCAGCTGCTGCGATCCCGATGCTGCAATCGCCGGCAACTGCCAAAACAGCTTTGATCGCCGGCAATTTTCGCTGTGAACTAGGCAATCAGGTCGACGTAAGTGCCGACCCGCAGCATCCTGATGCGATCAATGTGGCTTGGAAAGGGCGTTCATATCCGCTGCGAGCGGTTACAACTTCCACCGGTGCGCTGCGCTATGAAGATACGGCCAGCGGCCATGTCTGGATTCAGATTCCAGCCAAATCCATGCTGTTGAATGCCAAGGCAGGCCAGCAGCTTGCCAATGAATGTAAAACCCGCTAATTTTTTAAAATACAGGAATCTCAATGTCTGCTCATATTTCAAACGTGCGTACCGAGTTCGACCAGGAAATAATCGACATCGTCGATTACGTAATGCACTACAAGATCGAATCCAGCGTGGCTTACACTACAGCGCGCAACTGCCTGATCGACACGCTCGGCTGCGGCCTCGAAGCACTCGAATATCCTGCCTGCAAAAAACTCATGGGCCCGATTGTGCCAGGCACCATGGTGCCGAACGGGGCCAAGGTTCCGGGTACCCAATTCCAGCTCGATCCGGTGCAAGCCGCGTTCAACATCGGCGCAATGATTCGCTGGCTCGACTTCAATGACACCTGGCTGGCTGCTGAATGGGGTCACCCATCGGATAATTTGGGCGGCATTCTGGCAACGGCCGATTGGCTTTCACGCAATGCAGTTGCTGCCGGCAAGAAGCCGCTGACCATGAAGTCGGTCTTGACCGGCCTGATCAAGGCGCATGAAATCCAGGGTTGTATCGCGCTCGAAAATTCCTTCAATAAAGTCGGCCTCGATCACGTTGTCCTGGTTAAGGTTGCTTCGACTGCCGTGGTGTCTGAGATGATGGGCTTGTCCCGCGACGAAATCCTCAATGCAGTATCGCTGGCATGGGTCGATGGTCAGTCACTGCGCACCTATCGTCATTCACCCAACACCGGCTCCCGCAAGTCATGGGCTGCAGGAGACGCGACATCGCGTGCGGTACGCCTGGCATTGATGGCAAAAACCGGCGAAATGGGTTATCCATCGGTACTGTCGGCCAAGACCTGGGGTTTCTACGATGTGCTGTTCAAAGGCAACAAGTTCAAATTTCAGCGCCCATACGGTTCCTACGTGATGGAAAACGTGCTGTTCAAGATTTCGTTCCCGGCCGAGTTTCACTCGCAAACCGCAGTTGAAGCCGGCATGACATTACACGCGCAACTGAAAGCTGCCGGCAAATCGGTTGAGGATATCAAGAAAGTCACAATCCGCACTCACGAAGCCTGCATCCGCATTATCGACAAGAAAGGCCCGTTGGATAACCCTGCCGATCGCGATCATTGCATCCAGTACATGGTTGCCATGCCCATGATTTTCGGTCGCCTGACTGCATCCGACTATGAAGACAAGGTCGCCGCCGATCCACGCATCGACACGTTGCGAGACAAGATCGTCTGCGTTGAAGATCCCGCTTTCACCGCCGATTATCATGATCCTGCGAAACGTTCGATTGCCAATGCCTTGACGGTCGAATTCAATGACGGCAGCAAGTTTGCTGAAGTCGTCGTTGAATATCCAATCGGTCATGCACGCCGCCGCACCGATGGCATTCCGTTGCTGGAAGCTAAGTTCAAGACCAACCTGGCACGCCAATTCCCCGCCAAGCAACAAAAAACCATTCTCGACATTTCGCTCGACCAGGCCACTCTGGAAGCGATGCCGGTGCATGAATACGTTGATCTCTACGTAATCTGATTCACTAAACTGATTCCCTTAGATAGCAGATGCAGTTATAAAAAACGCGGCCACATTCACTTGGTGCCGCGTTTTTTTACTTATGGCCTGCACTACTGACAAGCTATGCAAAAAATCCACTTTTAGGCACCGGAGAAGACATGAATTTCGCAAATATTTATAAAAATTCGATTGAACAACCGCAAGCATTCTGGGATGGTGAAGCCAAACTGATCGATTGGCAGCAACCGTACTCGAAAGTGCTCGATTATTCGAAGCCGCCGTTCACCCAATGGTTTATTGGCGGCAAGACCAATCTGTGTCACAACGCCGTCGATCGTTGGGTCGCCACCCAAGGCGACAAGGCCGCGCTGATCGCGATTTCGACCGAAACCGGAACCGAGAAAATCTACTCCTTCAAGAAATTGCAAGCTGAAGTCAGCCGCATGGCCGCCATCATGCAAACATTGGGCGTGGGCAAGGGTGACCGCGTGCTGATTTACATGCCGATGATCGCTGAAGCCGCTTTTGCCATGCTGGCCTGTGCCCGCATCGGCGCTATTCATTCGGTCGTGTTCGGCGGCTTTGCAGCGCATAGCTTGGCCACGCGGATCGAAGATGCGCAGCCCAAGCTGATCGTGTCTGCAGATGCCGGCTCCCGAGGTGGCAAGCCGATTCCTTACAAGCCTTTGCTGGATGAGGCGATTACGCTTTCAGCCCACAAACCGGGCAAAGTACTGCTGGTCAATCGTAACCTGGCCCCTATGAACCTGGTGGAAGGGCGTGATGTCGATTACGCAGCGCTGCGCGCGCAACACCTGGATTCGCAGGTGCCAGTGACTTGGCTGGAATCGAATGAGCCATCTTATATTCTGTATACCTCTGGCACTACCGGCAAGCCCAAGGGCGTGCAACGCGATGTCGGCGGTTATGCAGTTGCTCTGGCTTCTTCGATGCGGCATATTTTCTGCGGCAATCCGGGCGAGACGTACTTTGCCACTTCCGATATCGGCTGGGTCGTCGGTCACTCATATATCGTTTATGGCCCGCTGATCGCCGGCATGGCCACCATCATGTATGAAGGCTTGCCAACCATGCCGGATGCCGGTATTTGGTGGAGCATCGTCGAGAAGTACAGGGTTACGCGGATGTTTTCGGCCCCGACTGCGGTGCGGGTGCTCAAGAAGCAGCCGCAGGAATTCATGCAGAAATACGACTTGTCTTCGCTTAAGACGCTGTATCTGGCTGGTGAACCGCTGGATGAAACCACCTCGGCCTGGATTTCGGACGCTCTGGGCGTACCCATTATCGACAATTACTGGCAGACCGAAACCGGTTGGCCGATCCTATCGGTCGCCAAAGGCTTGGAAGACATGCCGACCAAGCTCGGCAGCCCTGGTGTTCCGATTCCGGGATTTAACGTCAAGCTGTTCAATGAAACGACTGGCGAAGAATGCGGTGCTAATGAAAAAGGCGTGGTCATGATCGAAGGCCCGTTGCCACCCGGCTGCATGCAGACTGTGTACGGCGACGATGCGCGTTACGTCAGTACCTACTGGAGCGTTTTGAATGGCAAGCATGTCTATTCGACCTTCGACTGGGGCATTCGCGATGCGGAAGGTTATTACTTTATTCTCGGCCGCACCGACGACGTGATCAACGTCGCCGGCCACCGGCTCGGCACGCGGGAAATCGAAGAAAGTATTTCCAGTCATGCCAATGTGTCGGAAGTCGCCGTGGTCGGGGTCGAAGACAAGCTCAAGGGACAGGTTGCGGTTGCCTTCGTGATCCTGAAAAATCCTGCGGCGGCCAACACAGCGCAGGCGCAGCAAGCGCTGGAAAAGGAAATCATGGGCGTAGTCGATCGCCAGTTGGGTGCGGTGGCCCGTCCGGCCCGTGTGTATTTCATTGCCCAACTACCAAAGACCCGCTCCGGCAAACTGTTGCGGCGCTCGATTCAGGCCATCTGCGAAGGGCGCGACCCGGGCGATATGTCTTCGATTGAAGACCCGACTTCGCTCAATCAGATCGAGGGCGCACTCAGCAGTTGATTGCATCATTGCTTGCGCCATACGTCTCTGAGGAGAATACTTAATGATGTCCACAAATCCTGTGCAGTTGGCTGTGCATGATGTCGGCTTGGTCGATGCCGGGATTGAACTGGTTACCACCGAGATGGTGTTGTTTGAGTGACTGCGCGACAGTAAACACCTGTAGTTTCGGGGCTTGTCCAAGCTGATCAAGTAATTGCCGATGTGCTGGGTTGGTTTCGTTCCATTGACTGATACCCGATAGTGCACTGCTATCGGGTTGACTGAATTTTCACCATAACGTTAAAAGAGCAGCACGGTCAATCCAGTGTTGCAATCACCGGTGTGTGATCCGACGGTTGCTCCCATTTGCGCGGCACCCGGTCGATGGTGCAGGCGCTGCAACGCTGCATCAGCTCTTTGCTTAACAGGATATGGTCAATACGCATGCCCTTGTTGAGGCGGAATCCCAATTGCCTGTAATCCCACCAGCTATACGATTTCGGCTCCTGTTTAAACAGACGAAAAGCGTCTTTCAGCCCGAGATTAAGCAACCGGTCAAAGGCGGCACGTTCTGCATCCGAGCACAAAATTGCACCTTCCCATGCCACGGGATCATATACGTCAGCATCTTCCGGCGCGATATTATAGTCGCCCAGCAGTACCAGATTCGGATGAGCCTGATGCTCCTGCTCCAGCCAGTTGCGCAAGGCATCCAGCCATTCCAGTTTGTAACGGTATTTATCAGAACCGACCGATTGGCCGTTCGGGATGTAGGCGCAGACGATGCGGATGCCATCAATAGTGGCGCTGATAATGCGTTGCTGCGCGTCGGCAAACAACGGATTATTTTTGACAACCTCGATGATCGGGTGGCGCGACAGGATTGCGACGCCGTTGTAAGTTTTCTGGCCGCTAAACGCGACCTGATAACCGGCCGCCTCGATCTCTGTCACCGGGAATTTATCGTCAGTAAGCTTGGTCTCTTGCAGACACAGCACATCGACCGGATTGGCTGTCAGCCATTGCAGCACTTGCGGCAGGCGGACTTTAAGCGAGTTTACATTCCAGGTGGCGATTTTCATTGTTGATGTAAGTATTTGATTTTATTTGAGTTAAATTTTTACTGTTTTGATAGTGCTTCCAAGCATACCCCCAAATGAATTTGGCTTGAAACACGGTTTATCGAGTGGGTTCCGGCTTGCATGACGCCTGCCCGCTGCTAGATACGTACCACGATTTTCTCGGCGCAGCGATGCCCGTCGAATCTTAGGGGCAACGGTTGTAACGCTATGCGTCGCATTATCCCCTCATCACATGGCAATAGTGTGCAAATTGCAGTATGAGGCTGGCCGCTTGGGCGATAAGCCAATTTCAGTCGGGCACGCGTTGGGATGAGGCAATCGCGATCAAATAGCCTGCGGGATCATCGACCCAGGCTTGTAGCGCTGTCGGCGTCCAGCCGCATGCCCGTCCCCCGAGGTGAGCGGGTGGCGGGAATTTCCCTTCCGCGATGCGCCGGTACAAGGTGGCACGGCTTAACGCAGTAATGCGTATCACGTCGGCCATGCGGAAGAATGCCGGGGCCACCATCTGCATGTAACGGGTGCCGCAGTGGTCGGCAGGTTGTGCGAGAGACATAGCGAATCCTGAGAAAGTGACCATGCCCTCAGATTGACTCAGAAGGTCTCGATTGGGAACTCACGTAGGCGTACTGTGGCGAAGGCCAGTCAGCGCAATTTTTCATTTCTTGGAATGAACCGGGTTCTTGTGTATCCGAATCGCTCACGTGATTCATTGACTTGGCTTGGCCCCCTTGATTGAAATAACTTTATCGTTGTTATCAAAAAAGTAGGTTACTTCTGACGGGCCATCACCATAATTCCATTCGTGAGGGGAGCTGACTGCCATACTTTCCCCGAATGTTTCTTCGATTTTCTTTCTTGTCGTACCAATTATCAAACCATGTTTCACTGGCCAATTCGGGCTTGTGATGACAACATCATCAACCATGATTTTTTCTTCGCGACCAATACGGGCTACATAAACCGAAACTGTCAGTCCATCGTACTGGTAATTATGTAACTCATCATTTGCAGAGGGGTTGTCTTCACGCTTAATCAATCGAATGCTTTCTTTTTTCACTTTCCCGACTCGATGGAAGAACCCTTTGACATCGTGAGTAGCCCAATAGCCATGAATTTTTTCACCACCCCAGCCTTCGGTCATAAATTCATATGCCCGCATTTTCAAGGCATTTTCGTCGTGCGCTAACTCACCTGAATAAAGTTGCAAAGAAAAGAAAATTAAGCAAAAAAATGTAGTGACATATTTCATAATATCAACCACCTTTTTTGTGATGCCCAACGTTTGAATTCACCGGACTGGCGCGGTTTTATGCGCCAGTCCGGTGGAATGATGGGTTGGGCAGACACGGATTTACCGCCTTCCTTTCTTCAACTCAATGGTGTCCTCATAGTCGCTAAGGCGTTCAATAACGTTTAGATTGCTGCGATGTTTGCGGCGCAAGGTTGCGAGGCGCTTGTCAGTGCCGGTACAGAGCTGCTTGATGTTCTCGAAGATAAATTCCCGGCGTTCCTTAATATCTGGGTCACTTCCCGAATCCCATGGCTCACCGCGGAAATGATCGCAGCCTTCCCTGTCATCAATAAATGACTTAACGTCTGAAGGTAATTCAGATGCACCGGCACTGCCGAATGCAAATAAAAAGGTTGCAAGAAGTACGAACCGCTTCATGATGCCCAACATAGAGCTAACCGGCGTGGCGCGGCTTTATCGCGCAGCGTCCAGCGACTGAAAGGAGCGAGGTTGAGCACCGGGTTAGGCATCATCCATCTCCATAGGTGGGCTACAGATGTCCTCAAGACAGAGCACTCCTTCGGTGTTATGTGGGCTCCGCACGGTTACAATGAAATCTGCTTCGAGGTCGCTCCAGCGGCCGTTGAGTGGAAGATCGAGTTCAATTGTTGCCACGATGGGAAGGCTTTCCATGTACTTGTACCTTCGGATCAGAACTTTGGGTTCAAGATTTCCGCCAACTGCATTACGCCAATCGGAAACTCGGAACTCCGAAACTCCAGGATAAAACTCCGGTGACCGATATTTCTCAATATCGCGGCGAATGGCTTGAGCGCCTGCCCCCCAAGCCATCGAGTAACCGAGACTCTCAAACACCTTCTCATAGTCTTCAGCGGCCAGCACATCTAGCCAAGAGCGAACGATCTGTAGAAGTTGATCATCAGTGGCGGAGAGTGAGACGTTCACCATAGGATGTCTAATTATTTATAAAAATGTAAGATGATTTTAAATTCATCCACGTAGCGAAATTTAGCACCTCCTAAAATAAATGCAATATCCATCAAAAAATTTACCTAGGCAAGAACCTAAGTTGCTCGATCAAGTCAGGGGGAAAATCCGCTTGAAGCATTACAGTACCCGTACTGAGCAGGCTTATACGGACTGGGTTAAACGCGCATTAGCGTTGACAGTACACTCTCCCGCGCTGCCCTTGGCGCCTTTCTTCGCGCTGGCCGCGAGATCCCCCTATGGCAGACTACCTGTCGCGTGCCCGATGTGAACTAAGAATGGCCTGAACTGGTTCGTGAAGTGGGTACGTAGTTCTGGTATTGTGCTTTTTTATTCGAATATCCTTTCCGCAAGCGGGAGTCGGGTGTTACGGGTGGAGCGCAGCGGAACCCGTCCCTCAAGATGTCAGGTTTGGTTTTTTGTTCACATCGGAAAGACGCCTATATGACGGACATCGTTCTGCGGCGGAACTAGTTGTCGTCTCTACATATTGATTTCATGCATAGAAGCAACAATGACAGCAAAGCATTCTGAAGCGTTTATCGAGCAAGCCTTGGTCAAGGTATTTTCACGCGGCGGCCAAACAATCAAGTCGGTCGCAGAAGACCTGAACGTCAGTTACCACATATTAAAATATTGGATGAAAAGCAAATCTGTAGTCAAAGGCAGTGTAACGGCGACAAAGGAGAGGCGCCCCCAGGACTGGACTACTGAAGAGCAGTTGATGGCACTGCATGGAAACCCCATGGATAGTCTGATGAGGCCTTGCAGGCGTGGTGTCGCGAAAAAGGCCTGTTCGCCCATCATCTAACAAGCTGGAAAACCGCTTTTTGCGCAGTAGGCAAAGAGCCCGCGTCAGGTGCCCGCGAAGTGCGTACCTTGAAAGACGAGAACGTGCAGATCAAGCGTGAACTGGTGCGCAAAGACAAGGCATTGGCGGAAGCGGCCGCGTTACTGATTCTACAAAAAAATTCGGCGCGCTGTGGGAGGACGAGGCCCAATGACCTCCTTTTGATGGCCCTAGTAGCCGAGGCGATCGTTGCAGGTGCCCGCCAGGACCGTGCCTGTGAGGCTATTTCACTGACCGAACGTACCTTGCAACATTGGCAAAACGCTCAAGCTAGCGGCAATGGTGATCGCCGCCCGGCACAGGTGCAGACGCCAAAAAAACCAACTGAGCGTGCTCGAACGCCAGCGCCTGCTGGCGATTGCCAACTCGCCCGAATTCGGCCATCTTCCGCCCAGTCAGATCGTGCTCCGACTGGTCGACCACGGGCAATACGTTCGCCTGTGAATCGACGTTCTAACGCGTGCTGAAAGCCGAAAATCAGTTCAGGCGCATGGTGCCGAAAGACCTCCGAAACCGCGCAGCAAGCCGCGTGCGCTGTGTGGTGTCAACAACGATTCAAAACTGATACAGTTTTCCCTTGGGCAGCGATTTAAAACTGATACACCCCCGCAATCAATTGAGAGGGGTTAGCCTCCTGGTTTCATGTTTCTATTTCCTATTTTTACGCTGACGGTGGTGATGGCGCCTTTGCGGGTGAAGCGCAGCGTAACCCGCTCCCTCAAACTGCTTCTGACTTTTTTGTTATCCACATCTCCTGGTTGAACTGCTATGTGTATCCAAAGAAGGCTCATGCTGGCGCGGTTTTGGC
>JABBOY010000038.1 GCA_012927585.1 Glaciimonas sp. | reverse complement strand
GTGCAACCTTGGCTTTTTGCACCCCTGTGAAAACTTTCCGTTTGCTTTCGCTCACTGCCTGCCTCTTCTTTTCATCACAGGGCCAGCTTAATCTCTTGTCCGGATTTCGGGGTCCACTTTACGTGTCGGTTTATGTCTTGGTGGCGATCGTCAAAAAGAAACTCCATCTGGACGCTTCTCTCTACACTTTGCTACAGATATTATCGGTGTCCGTCTTCGAGAAAACCCAGCTACAGCAGGCCTTTGCGGGCAACAGCATCAACTCAAATCAGAACATTTTTTCTAACCAATTGAATTTATTCAGTTTTTAACCGGACACTAGTGCTTTAATATAGCCAATTACATACGATACCGAATGTTTTGGCGGAATGCTGATGCAAATATGCACCTGATCCGACATCAAATGCCCTTCCACAATCTGGCATTCCTTTTGTGCCGCCAACTCGCGCAATATCTCGCCAAGATGCTTACGGATCGCTCCAAATATCATCTTCTTTCGTCTCTTCGGGATAAATACCACGTGATATTTACAATCCCATTTTGTATGACAAAGACTCTGGTACTCTCTCATTTGATTCTCCTAACTTTTGATCGAGTCGGAAGAATCAGCCTGACCGTAGCGCTCGGTCAAACCTAGTGAGTCCCCCGGCTAAGCCGGGGGATTACCTTATTTATTTAAGAGCCCGGCCGTTCAAGCGCGCCCGTCAACAGCGCAGGCAGCTGGAAAAATCGCGGTGCCAGTTCAGCGACGGGCGGGAGAGGTGCCACATCACGGAACGCATCCGGGGACATGCCGCGAAAACTAATAATCAACCAGCAACCATGATCAGCAATGACTAATGTGGAGAATGAGGACATAAACACCAACTTATTTACTCGCTACCGCCAAGCTTAACGGCCTCAAACCGATGCGCTGGTTCAGCTAGACGCCCGAAAATCTGCCTACTTGACCCGACAGCAAAGATCGACTCCCACACGCACACCGACCCCGGCGCTTGCGGGGTCGCACTTCCTGCTAAACCCTGATGCCGCGCTTGGCCGCTGGTGCGTCCGGTTTGCTGTGGCGTGCCGGTTTCCATAGCAACCCGGCCAGTGCCGGCGATAGGATGATCGCGGCTAATAGGTTCACAACGAACATAAAGGCAAGCAACAAGCCCATGTCGGCCTGAAACTTCAGGTCCGAAAAGCCCCAGAAGCCCACACCGATTGCCATGGTCAGTGCAGTGAACACGGACGCGGTACCGCGTTGCCATAACGCTTCCTGGAACGCGTCCCGCAGGTTCAGTCCATTGTTTTCGGCTTCATGCCGGATCCGCTCGAACATGTAGATACCGTAGTCGATCCCGACACCGACACCGAGCGCGACCACTGGCAGCGTGTTCACCTTCAGTCCAATGTGCAACAAGGCCATGATTGCGTTGCACAATACCGTAACGAGCACCAGCGGCAGCACGATGCAGACGGTGATCGGGATCGAGCGGAAGGTCAGCAGGCACAGTACGCTTACCGATCCGAACAGCGCCAAGTTCACCCACGCATCGGATGACTTGACGACTTCATTGGTCGCGGCCATGATGCCGGCACTCCCGGTCGCCAGGCGGAACTTGATGCTGTCGTCGGAAAATTGCTCGCGATAGCTCTTGATCTCGCTAACCACCTTGGCCAACGTGCTGGCCTGGTGATCCTTCAGGTACACCAGCACCTGGGCCGTCTGGCATCCGAACAGGGCCAGATCCTTGTCCTTGGCGTTCGCATCTGTCATGTACTGACCGAGCTGCGCGCGGGTTTCCGGAATCCCACCCCATTTGATGTTTTCCTCGTTATTGATCACATTTAAAGTGCGTACCGCCCCGCCCAAACCGCGCACCGACTCCACTCCCTCGACCTGGCGCATGGCTGATTCAAAGCGGTCCAGGTGATCCACCGTCGCGTATTCGAGGCATGGCTCTCGGATATTTTGCGGTTCCACGATCACGCCGAGCACATCAACGCCAAGCGAAAAATTCGCAGTGACAAATTCCGCATCGAGGTTGTAGCGCGCTTCCTGGCGCAACTCGGGAATCCCCTTGCCCAAGTCTCCCACCTTCAGGTCACGCGCCAGCAATGCCGCTGCCACCAGCGCCATCGCGCCAAATGCAGTGATCGCGAGCGCGTTGCGGCGCTCGACCACCCGGCTGATCACTTCCCACATGCGGTTCGCTCCTGATTCGTGGCCGGCATGCGAGGATTCCCACCCGCGCCCGGCCTTCATGTAGGAAAGGAGAATCGGCAGCAGCACTTTGTTGGTCGCAATCATGATGGACACCCCGATGGTCGCCGTGATGACTAGGTCCTTGACGATCTGAACCGGAACAAAGGCAATAGCCACGAACCCTAGCGCATTGGCCAACAATGCCACGCTTCCCGGAATGAACAGCTTGATGAAACAATTGGTCGATGCCGTCTGTCCGTCCGCCCCCCTGATGACTTCCTGTTTCCAGGCGTTGGTCATCTGCACGGCATGCGAGACGCCGATGGCAAAGATCAGAAACGGCAACAGGATCGAGAGCGGATCGAGAGTCAGGCCCGCCAGCGGCATGATGCCGAGCAGCCATACCACCGGGATCATGGCGGCAACCAGCGCCCAGGCCGTGAGCATGGCCGAGTTCGAATACCAGAACAGCAAGATGGCGGTCACCACGAAAGTCACCGCGAAGAAGATGGCAATGCTGTCGGTGCCATTGACGATGTCGCTCGAGGCCTTGGCGAAGCCGATGATATGGATCGACACGTCCTCGCCCTCGAAGCGGCGGCGCAAATCCTCGAGCTTGTTACCGAAGCGATAAATGTTCAGGTGCTCGCCGGTTTCCGGATCGTTCTCCATCAATTCGGCGACGATCATGCTCGACTTGAAATCGTTGGACACGATGCGTCCGACCCAATTGGACTTAACGATATTGTCCTTGACCTTGGCTAGCGCCTGCTCCGAACCATCATAATCGGTCGCAATGACGGGGCCGCCTTCGAAGCCATTCTCGACAACCTGGTAATGCACCACGTTGGGCGAGAAGATCGAGGTGACCGAAGCGCGCTCGACGCCAGGAATGTAGAACACGCCCTCCTGGACAGTGCGCAGCTTGGCCAGATATTCCGTCGAGAAAATGTCGCCGTGCTTGCTGCGCACGGCGATCAAGACCCGGTTTCCGCCGCCGAGTTGCTTCTGGTACTGGCTGAAGGTGTCGGTGTATTCGTGGCCCTGCGGGATCATCTTGCTGAATTCAGCGTTCAGGCCGAGGCGGGTAGCCGACAAGCCCAGCAGGATCGTCATCACGATGCCGGCGATGAGCAAGGGCAGGCGCTGGCTGAATATCCAGAATGCGGTCGTACCAATCCAGCCGGGCTGGAAATTTTCTCGGCTAAAAACAGCGGCGCCGGCAGCATTTTTCTTTTTCATGTTGTCTTTCCTATTTCCGCAGTCGCTGCCATTGGACCCGCCTGACTCCGGCCTCGCCGAAGAGCAGCAATGTGTTGTTATCGGTCTCCAGCACCCGCGCTACCGAGCGCCGATCCGGGGTGTAGCGGGTCTCGGCGGCACGGCCTGACACTATCGCCAACACGCCATCCTTGCCGGCCAGAAGCAGCCGGCCATCCTTGAGCGAGGTTGCCGAGAAGAACGGCGAAGTAGTGCCGGAATCGAGCTCCTGCCAGCTGCACCCCATGTCGGCCGAGTACAGGATTTTGCCCCGCATGCCGAAGGCAATGAAAATGTTTCCGGGCATCGATGCAACGCCGAACAGCGAGCCAGGATAAGGGGAATCAACACTAGCCCATGTCTTACCTGCGTCGCCCGAGGTTGCAATCAGGCCCGCCTCGCCGACCAGCACCATGGATGCGCCTATCTGCGCCATACCGTAGAAATGCTTGTCGATCGCGTCGCCCAAAATTTTTCGCTGGGTCCACGACTGTCCGCCGTCACTGGATTCAAGCAGGCTGGCATAGCCGCCGAACGAGATCACCCTACCGTCGGGCAAGACGTGCACGCCGAGCTGCGCCTCGTGCATATTTTCCAGGGGACGCGATCCCGACCAGTGTTGCCCGCCGTCTGCCGACCTGAAAATCAGGCCGCTGTGGCCGGTCGCGAGCACCACCTTGGCGTCAAGCGCGACCACGCCGGTGATCGCCTTTTCGTGGCCGGACGAACGCGCGGACCAGGTCTTTCCCTGATCATCGGAGATGAACACTAGGCCGCGCTCGCCCACCGCGACCATCCGTTTGCCCGTGTAGGCCGCGTCGATTATGGCCACCTTGTCGATGCTGGCCCTGGTTTGGAGTTGCGCCAACGCAGCAGCGGGCGGCGCCGCCACAGCCGCTCCTTGCGCTATGGCGACGCATAGGATCAAACCAAGGCTTTTAATGAATACCGAGCCGATATTGGTGCAGACGTACATGGTCTTGTTACCCCAGCAAATTGATGAAGTTGGTAAACGGGCAGCCGCGCAGCGGCTGCCCGTCGATGACGCGCCCGGGCTATTTGGTGCCCATGCGTTTCAGTCCTTCCGCGCTGTAGTCCGACCAGCGGCTCTTGACACCAAACCTGATCGGCGTCGTTTCTTCGTTATCCATCCATTCGGTGATGTACGCACCGCTGTTCAGGTCGGAAATCGACCATGTCTGGATATAGGGCACGGGAACGTTGTAGAACTGCATGGTGTGGACATCATTCACGCGCCACAACTGGCCGCGCGAGTCGTAGGCATCGTCGTGCAGGACGGTCCAGCTGTCCTCGTCGATGTACCAGGTACGCTTGGAATAAATGTGACGCTGGTTTGCACGCAAGGTGCCATCGACCACCCACACCCGATGCTTCTCAAAACGGAGGTAATCTGGATTGAGATGGTTCTTGCTCAGGATCTGCTGGTACTTGAGCTTGCGGTCGGCCAGCTTGTAGCTGTTATAGGGAACTAGGATTTCCTTCTTCCCGACCAGCTTGAAGTCGTAGGACACCAGCGAACCAAAGAAGCCGTCGAACTGGTCCGCAGTGCGCAAGCCTTCGAGTGCATCGTCGAAATAGTCATTCGGCGTCTGGGGCATTTTCCGTACCCGGCGCAAGCCGGTATTGTAGAAATAGAAGTCCAGCGGACGCGCCGAAGGATTGGCGTAGCTTTTGACCACACCGGCACGTCCCTCAACCTGTGCCGGGGCCTTCTGAAAAAAGGTGAAGGCGCTCACCAGATCAACCGGCACGTTTTCCTGGTCGCTGAAGTCGGCGCGCTGGGCCCAAGTCATGTGCGGTTTGTTGTAGTACAAGATACTGCCGTCGGCCAGCACCGGTGCCGAGGTAGTGTCACGCGCGATGCCGGCGCCGCGCCAGCGATACAGGTGATTCCACATCACCTGGCGCCCGCTCTGTGCAAAAGGGAATGGAACGACCACGCAGCCGCTGCAGGTGATTTCCTCGCCCGTCAGTTGAGCCGCTCCTGCATTCTTCTTGATGCTGTCGTAGATTTCCTGGGGGTACGCCGCCGTTCGGTGGGTTGGGTACACATTCATCTTGAACGTGCCGTATTTTTTCAGCATCGCGTAATGGCCGGCGGTGAGTTTGTCCTTGTACTGGTCAGCATTGCTGCCGGTGATGACAAACAGCGGCTTTTCGGCGGCAAACGGATCGATATACCCCTTTTGTGGATCGAAGCCTGCCGGCGAACTCGTCAATCCACCGGCCCAGGCCGGAATGCTGCCGTCCGCATTTCCCGCTTTTTCCGCGCCCACCGGCGTGAGGTCTTTGCCCAGGTGCGCTATGTCCTGCGCGCTTGGTGCGGCACTGGCCGTGCCGAGTACCAGCACGGATGCCGCGAGCAGCGAACGTGCCATAAATTTGCTTGATGTTTTCATCTTGTCTCCTTCTGTTATGGGTGCCGTTTAGAACGTATAGCCAGCGCTGATTCCGTAGAATGCGCGGTCCCTGCCATCGTCATAGCCGGCTTTGCTGTCAAAGCGAACGTAGCTCGCTTCGGCCCAGTAGGCGGCGCGCTCGAAGCGCATCGACAGGCCGAGCGTCTTGCGTTTTTCGTTGAGCTGGCCGTCCGCGGACCATCCTTTGACGTCGTGCGCGAAGTAAATCCCCGGCTTGACCGATACACCCATGTCGGTGGCGTAATTAAGCTGCGCGTACAGCCGGTAGCCATAGGCATTCTGGGTCACGTAGCCATCGTTGGAGCACTGGCCGGCCACAGACGAAGGGCAAATCGGGCCGATGTTGGCGCCGTAGTTGAAGGAACGCCCGTAACGCAGCGCGCCCGGAGTATTGGCATCGTCAATGCTCGCGTGCTGGTAAGCCGCTTCCGCCAGGAACACGCCACCGGTGGCGCCCCACATCGGCGAAAGCAGCTTGAAGGTATTGACCAGCAACTGCGATTGGCCGACCCGCTTGTAACCGCGCATATAGGTGCCGTCGGCTGCGCCTGCATACTGCGTTCCCTGCGGTCCGAGGCCACTGCCCACTGCAGCGAAGAACATGTCAACTGCACTGATCTGCACGGGCTGATTCGGACTGTGGCTCAGTTCCATTCCCAGCGACCAGCCGGCCGGAAGACTGGTGGCCAGGGTCAGGCCGTAGCGGCGCATGTCCTCCGGGAACTCGAAGGTGTATTTCAGGTGATTCAGCTGGGCCATGCCGTGCGTCGGACTGGAGGTATAGGTGGAAAAAATCGGAATGCCGGAATGCAGGTTTGTCGCATACAACCCGAGCGCGGTATCACTCTCGTCAAGCTTGTAATGCAGGGCCAGCCCGTATTGACCGGAATCCTTGGCATAGTGATTGTTCTCGCGCTGCATGTAACCGATCGAACCGTCAGGAAAGCCGATCGCCGGTCCCAGGTTGGCGCTGGCGCCGCAGCTGTTGTCGACGCCGATATCCGAGGTTGAGAAATAGGTGCCGCAGCCGTCGAACACGAACGGACGAAATTTCCATTCGTAGAATCCTTCGACCGACACCGACAGCGCGCTTGAGAACCAGTTGAAGTAGGCCGTTTCAACCGGGATCAGGCCTTCCTTGACTTGTGCCCCAGGCCGACGCAAGGCAGGGACATCGAGCGGGCTGGTCTGGTTCAAGCCCTGAAAGAAAGTCGATTCGCCCCAGTTCAGCACCTGTTTGCCGACCCGCACCGTGAGGTCGGATTTGTCGAGCTGGAAATTACCGTAGAGGTAGGCATCGAGCAGCGCCATGCCCGAGAACCGTGCTTCGCGCACAAAGCCGTTGTCGCTCAAGGCGCCGGGCGCATAACTGTTGACCGAGCTTCCGTGCGGCACCGTGCGGTTTTTCCAGGCGTCGTCGTACCAGCCCTTGACCCGCACCAGCGCGCCCAGGTTGTCCTTCTTCAGTTCCAGGTCGCTGACCACCTTGACCACCGAAGACACCAGGTCACCCTTGGCGTAATTGAGGTTGCCGTCATCATTCGCCGACGAACCCGACTTGCCGCCGTAGGCAGGACCAATCAGCGCCGACAGCGGCGCCTGGGCTCGCCACTGGGCGCCATATGACAGGTTGGTGGTGGAACTGAGCTTAGTGCCGTTGGCCAGCTCGGTCTCGTATGCCATTGCCTGGCTCGACACCAGCAGGCTCAGCATCCACAAAACGGTTTTCCAGTTCCGACGACCTATTGTTTTATTATGTTTCATACGTCTCCCTATATTTATTTGTGATTTGTTGAACCAGTTACCTCTGCTACCTACTTTCCGACCGATCAGCTGCGCTCGCCAAAATTCGAATCGAACGTTCGTTCTTGGGTCGATAAAAAAAATCGCGTACTACTAGACCTGTGCCGCAGGCTGCTCGACCATCTGGCCGCTCACCACCCGACTTTGCGCCTGAGCCACCGCAACCATGCGCTCTCCGGTCCTGACCTTGATCTCGTAAGTGGCCGTGCGTCCTGCGCGGGCGCTCTCGACGGCTTCGGCGACCAGTGTCTCGCCCAATCGTGCCGGCGACAGGAACACGATGTTGAGCGCCTGTGACAGTGCATTGTGATTGTGCGAATTGCAGGCATAGGCACAGGCCGAGTCCGCAAGGGCAAAGGTAAAGCCGCCGTGGCAGATGTCGTGCCCATTGATCATATCCGCGCTGACCTGCATCGCGATGCGCGCATAGCCAGGCCGGATGGCCTCGACCTGCATGCCCAGCCGGTGTCCGACCCGATCCTTGGCGAACATGGTCTTGCCGACCTCGGTGGCCAGCGCCAGTGCAGCCTGAGTGTGTCCAGTCATATTGATTTCTCCTGTTATAGTTTTCACAGCGCAAGCACCACAGCCGTCATCGACTTGGCGTCGGCGGCACGGTCGCCCCCCATGCAATGGGCCAGCGCGACCCGTGCTCCGGCGACTTGGCGCTGACCGGCCCGACCGCGCAATTGGTTCACCAGTTCCACCACTTGTTCAACCCCGGTCGCGCCCACCGGATGCCCACGCGAGAGCAAACCACCCGAGACATTGACCGGATGGGCGCCGCCCAGCCCTGCCGCGCCCGACTGCACGAAGCGTCCACCCTCGCCCGGCGGGCATAGTCCGAGCGCTTCGTAATGCATGATTTCCGCGATCGAGAAGGCGTCGTGGCATTCGATCACGTCGAGGTCCCCAGGCCCGATGCCGGCCTGCTCGTAGGCGAGCCGAGCGCCCTCGTAGTCGGTATGCCAGCGTGCCAGATCCTGCGGGTTGGCATACGTGCCCGAACGCAGCACGCAGGCACGCACCTTGACCGTGGCACCGATGCGCCGCCCTAAGGCCTCGGAACACAGGATGATGGCCGAGGCCCCGTCGGCGATCGGGCAGGACTGCAGGCGGGTCAGCGGGTCGGCGATCAGCGGCGAGGCCAGCACTTCTTCGACCGTGACCGGTTTGCTGAACAGCGCGATCGGATTGAATGCCGAATGCTGGCGGCTCTTGACCGAGACCATGGCCATCTGTTCGAGTGTGGTGCCGAATTCGCTCATGTGGCGGCGTGCGCGCATGGCAAAGCTGGCCGGTGTCACCATTCCGAGCAAGGTATCGATCTCGCTGTTTCCCGAACTGAGCAAGCCGAGCTGCGGCACACACATTTTTTCCGAGCCGATCACCATGGCGGAATCGACTTCACCCGAACGGATCGCCATGCATGCCATGTAAAAAGCGGCAGAACCCGAGGTGCAGGCATTCTCCACGTTCATGACCGGGATCCCGGGCATGCCCAGGTCGGCAAACACGTTCTGGCCGATGGTCAGATCGCCGAACAGTTTTGTTGCCAGCGCATTGGCAAAAAACCCCATGCGCACATCGGCCGCGGCCAGTCCGGAATCCTTGAGCGCGTTCAAACCCGCCTCGCAGGCCATCGAGGTCACCGAGCGACCCGGATGCTTGCCGAAGGGGATGTTGCCGGTTCCGGCAATCAGCACCGTACTCATGCTGCCTCCCGCGTCAGGCAGTACACCGGACGCACGCAGGGCGCACCGCTAGCGTTGACACCCAAAGACATCGCCTTGAGGCTGACCGCTGCACCCACCGTCAAGTCGGCGGTGGCCTCAGGGTCGAGCAAGCAAAACACCCGCAGCGGTAAATCGGCTAGGTCGATGTAGCCGACCGCATACGGTTCGGGCAACGCAAACGGGGCCTTGGTGCGCACCACGGTCCAGCTGTAGATATTGCCGCGCTCGCCGAACAGGCGCCGCTCGAGCGGGCCGTAACAGCTGGAACACTGATTTATCAAAGGAAAGAAGTGCCGTTCGCACTGGCAGCAATAGGCGCCCACCAGGCCAGACTGGTCCGGTAGCGCCTGGAACAGGTCAGGAGCCACGGGAGGCAGCGGCTGGTGATGCGGCTGCTCGTTCCTCTGAATGGAAATAGTTGTCATCAAGCGCTCGCTTCCGGATGGTTGACGCTGTGGACTGATTGGGCAGGTGATTCGCGATCCCAGGTATCGGCGGTAACACCTTGTTCCCGGATGACGAATTTCTGGACTTTTTCGGTCGGGGTCTTGGGCAGGACTGCGACGAAACGCACATAGCGCGGCACCATGAATTTGGCCATCATCGTTTCGCAGTGCACGATCAGTGCCTCGGCCGACAGGCTGGCACCAACACGCGCCACCACCGTGACCATGATCTCGTCCTCGCCCAGATCGGAACGGACCGGCGTTGCCGCCGCCTCCTGTACCTGCGGATGGCTCATGACTATCCGTTCGACCTCGTAGGAACTGATGTTTTCGCCGCGCCGGCGGATCGCATCTTTCTTGCGGTCGACGAAATGATAGAAGCCTTCGCCGTCCTTGAGCAGGTAGTCGCCGGTATGGAACCACAGGCCTTGCCAGGCCTCCACCGTCTTGTCCGGCATCCCGTAATACTCGAGCAGCATGGACCACGGCTTATTGGGTCGCACCAGCAGTTCGCCAGGAGTACCGTCGACCACCTGCCGGCCTTCGTCGTCCACCACCATCACCTCGTAGTCCGGATGCGGCTTGCCGCAGCTGCCAGGCTTGCGGGCGCCCGGACGGCTCATCAGCGGCAACCCGATCTCGTTCATGCCGTAGCCCTCGATCAGGGTCACCCCGAAGCGCTGTTCGAACGCCTTGTACACCTCGGGGCTGGCGCCGGCGCCGACCAACACGCGCAAGCTGTTGGCATGATCGTCGGCGCGCGGAGCGGCCTTGAGCAGGATTGACAAAATGCTGCCGATATAGTTGAATTCGGTACAGCCGTAGCGCGCCACCTCGTCCCAGAACTGGCTGGCGGAAAAGCGTTCGGCCAATACCATCGTCGCGCCCGAATACAGTGCCGGCATGGTCGAGAGCAGCTTGGCGTTGCCGTGAAACAGGGGCAGCGCGTTGTACAGGCAGTCGTCCGGGCCATAGCCGGCAATGCCGGCGATGATCTCGGCGGTATGAACCGCATAGTTCTGCGGCAGCACCGCTCCCTTGGACGGCCCCGTGGTTCCCGAGGTAAACATGATGCCCAGCGGATCGCTCCAGCCTACGTCGGCCGGCACGTAATCCTGGCCCCCGGCCACCAGCTCGCTGTAGTGGTGCAGCGTGATGCCGGGCAGGCTGGGTAGCCCCTCCTCCATGTCGAGCACCACCATGTGACGCAGGCTGGTGAGGTCCTTGCAGACTTCCTCGACGCAAGGAAGGAAGGCCTTCTGCACGATCAGCACGCTGCACGCGGCCTGATTGAGTAGGTAGGACAGCAGGTAGCCGCGGTGCGCAGTATTGATCGGCACCTCAAGTGCGCCGATCTTGGACAGACCGAACCAGGCGCCCAGGAACTCGGGACGGTTGGACAGCATGACCGCGACCCGCTCGCCCTTGGCCACGCCGACCCCCTGCAGACCCTTGGCCACCGAGGCGGCCATCCGGTCCAGGCCGGCGTAGCTAAAGGCCTGGTCGCGGAACCAGAAGAAGGTCGCTTCGCCGTGCAGGGCCGCGCGCTGTTCTAGCACCTGATGAATGGTGCGTTCGCGCGGCAAGGCAAGTGATAATGGCTGCATATGCACTCTCCTCATGCGGCCCCGGCCGGCTTGGCAGCCGGATCGGGATAGGCACCGTAGTAGCGCAGCACCTCCGGAGGAGGCCGCAGCTGGGACCAGATTTCTATGAATTCCGCATACGGCTTGCCGGCCTTTTTGCGCTCATCCCTGGCTGTCGCGCGCAGGGCTGCGGTCGCGCTCATATCGAGCCGCAGGCTGTCCTGCTCGAAGGCTACCTTGTAGATGTTTTGCGCGGCCCAAGGACTGACCAGGTTGCGCCGCAGGTCGGCAATCACACGTTCCGGTTCGCGCTCGAGCACATCGCCGTAACCGGCGCCGCCGAGCACCGGTACGTACATCGTGTCGCCCTCGCTATACATCTGTGGCGCCGAACTGACATGGCCGAGCGTGCGCTGGCCGGTCTCGACGGCGCTGTCCTCGTACAATTGCCCCATGTTGCGTGGCAGGTCGGAGCCTTCGCCCATCAACTGCTTCATGTTACTGCCGCGCACAGACTGGACAAACACCGGCGGCGAGGCGCGCCCGCCGAAAATGCCGAGCGTGGCGGGGAAGCGCGTGCCGAAACCCATGCCGCCAATTGCCAGCCAGGGCACGCCGTGCACCATCACGCCGTAGCCCACGCCCGAGCCGCCGCGGAACTTGCCGTGACCATAGGAGTTATTGAAGAAATTACGGAACAGGTAGACGAAGGGGCGGTCTGCTTCCATCGATTCGATGTCGCCGCAGTCGCTCATGGTGGCGAAGAAGGCGCCAGCCGCGTCGACCCCGTCGGCGTCGGGACGGGCCCCGGCACCGGTCGCGTTGATCTCCGGCGTGATGTCGGCGATCGGCTCACCCCACTGATTGAAGCCACCGAACGGCGTCACCGCGAAACCGGAATACCAGCAGCCCACGGCCCGGTTCGCTTCCAGTGCATACATCATGCGTGCGCCGCACATGAACATGCCCTGCGTGAACGCGACCTGGGTGGCCGGCGCATACGATATCGGCATGTCGCCCTTAGCGTTGATGAAGGTATCTTCCGGAAACTCCCACTCGATCGCTTCGAGCAGGCCGTTATTGGCCGGCAGGTCGTTGAAGAACCAGCCGCAGAAGTACACCATCGACAGCCCGATGATGCCCTGGAAATAACTGTTGACCGGGCGGTCCGGAATCGCAGGCGAGGAGCCTTCGAAACACAGCTTGATCTTGTCGCCCTTCTTGATCACGGTCAGGTTGATTTTCAGCAGCGCATCTTCCGGTCCAGTGGTGTCCATGAAACGCGGCTGCCGATACACGCCGTCGTTAATTAAGGCGACCTTCTTGCGCGCCGCTTCGCCTGTCACCTGCAGTACGCGGCGCAGGGCCCCCACATAGAAATCGGCGCCTTTCTCGGCGATGATTTCCTTGACGCGTCGCTCGGCAATACGGCATGCGGCGAGTCGGGCCTTGATGTCCAGAATCATGGTGCGCGGATCGCGGGTCATGTTCGAGAGCATGGCCAGCAGGTCTTCCTTGAGCACGAAGTTTTCGCCGATCTTAATTGGTGGTACCAGCAGTCCTTCGTCGTAGCGCGACTTCGCGCCGTTGACCATGCCGCCCGGCTCGGAGCCGCCGCACTCGCCGGTATGCACCGCCGCGCCGATGAAGCACACCAGCTCACCGTCGTCGAACACCGGAATGGTCAAGCCCATGTCGGCGTTGTGTACGCCGCCGTAGAAGGGATCGTTGAAGAAGAAGGAATCGCCTTCCTTCAGTCCCACCGACGGATCATCGATCCAGTGCTTGACGATGTATTTCACCGACAGCTGCGATAGCACCGCATGATGGTAGATGCCGGTAGCGCAGACCGACAGGTCGCCGCGTGCTGTATAGATGCCGAATGCCACATCGCCCCAGCGCATGGCGGTGGAGGCGCCGAGGCGCATCGTGGTTTCTTTTCCTTCTAGCGCAATCATGCTGGCTTTGTGCTGGAAAATCTCGAACTCAAGACCCTCGACCAGAGCCTGGGCGGCGCGTTCGCGCTCGCTCATAGGCTCCGGGCGCAGGCGTTGTACTACTTCAAAATCACGGCCATAGCGAAAAGTGGCGGGTGCGTTCATAACTGTCTGTCTCCTGTTATTTTTCTGATCAACGGTTCTGCTGCAGGATGCCGTTGCGCCAGGCGTCCATGGTGTAGGTCCAGCCGGGGTCGACCACGTAGGTGGTTTCCGGGGCATCAATCAAGGCCGGACCCTGGAAGGTGTTTTCCGGCTCCAGCAGGCGCCAGTCGTAGACCGGGGTATCGGTCAGGCCGTGTGCCGGATCGAAGCAGGCCGGGCGCGAACCGATCAGGGCCGCGGCGGCAGAAGGACCCTTGCCAGCGCTGCGCTTGAACTCGGGCTGCTTCTGGTTGACCGCAGCGGTCAGGTAGAAGCCCTCGACATTGATGCCACCCACCGGGAAGGCAGCTTCCGGCGAATAGATTTCCGAATAGCGCCGGGTGAATGCGTCGCACAGTTCGCGCGCATCGTCCTCGCTTTGCAGCAGCAAACGGGGCACCGCCACCTTGGTCAGGTTGTACTGGCTGCCGTAGCGCATGTCGAGCTCGAGCTGGAATTCCATCTGGTCATCGCTGAAGCCTTCGAGCCTGAGGTCGCGCATCGACTGCTCCTTGAGCTCGCGCACCACGCGGTTGAAGGACTCCAGGTCATCCAGGTAGGACTGCTTATCCCATCGGAACATCTTGAGCGTGCGCGAGACGTCCCACACCTGGCGGATCTGCATGGTCGATGCGCCGAAGGCACCGAACACGGATGCCACTGCCGGTACCACCACGGTACGTGCACCGATGAAGGGTGCAAAACCGCATGCATGGGTGGCGCCAGCGCCGCCGCAGGCAAAAACAGCGAACTTGCGCGGATCGTGGCCCTTGAGCGCGACTTCATTGAATACTTCCTGGCCCATGCGCGCATCGACCAGACGCCGAATCCGGTGCGCCGCTTCGAGTACGCTGATGCCGAGCGGCATGGCGACGTTCTTCTCGATCACTTCGCGCGATAGTTCGATGTCGAGCGACATTTCACCGGCCAGGTAATTGTCCGGATTGAGGTAGCCGAGCACCAGGTCGGCATCGGTCACAGTCGCCTGCTGGCCGCCCTTGTCGTAGCAGGCAGGGCCTGGCATAGAGCCGGCCGACTGCGGGCTCACTTCGAGCGTGCGTCCCATCAGATCGTTAATCCAGGCGATCGAGCCACCGCCCGCGCCAATCGACTTGACTTCGATGGCGGGGATGTTGGTACGCCAGCGATCAATCACAGGAATGAAGTCGTGCGTATGCAAATGGCCGTCGACGATCACGCCGATGTCGAACGAGGTACCGCCCATGTCGGTGAACACCACATTCGGATGGCCGCTCAGGGCGCCCACCGCTGCCGAACCGTACATGCCTGCTACCGGGCCGGCATTGTGGGTCAGCACGGCCTTGGTGCGTGAGACCTTTTTAGTACCGCCAGTGTTGTGCACCAGGATCAGCGGGCGGTCATAGCCGCCGTCGCGCAGTTCGTTGCCGAGCTGGTTCAGGTTGTCGGCCATGATGCCGTGGATATACGCATTGACCACGGTGGTCATGGTGCGCGTGTATTCGCCGGCCTTGGGCGAGATCTGACTCGACAGCGTGACTGGCATCGCGCCGAGGTAGTCCTCCGGGTATTCTTCCTCAATGATCTGCTTGATCATGCGTTCGTGTTCCGGGTTGACGAAGGACCACATCAGGCTGACCACGAAACCCATGGCGCCCTTGTCGACCAGCGCCTGCAGCTTGGCCAGCACGTCCTCGCGCGACAGCGGGCGGATCACGGTACCGTTGCAGTCGATGCGCTCATTGACGCCGGCCACCATGTCCGGGTCGATCAGCGGCAACGGCTTGGCGATGCGCGCCATGTCCCTCGCTTCGTGCACCGGGATGCCATCGGCCCAGCTGCGTGAGCGACCGATGAAGATGGTGTCCTCGAAGCCAGCAGTAGTAATCAGGCCGAGCTTGGGACCGTTACGCTCGATCAACGCATTGGTGCCGACCGTGGTTGAATAGCGCAGGGCATGGCTCTGGGATAGGAAATCCTGCGGTGCCAGCGCCGAGCGCTTGGCGAGCTCGCGCATGCCGCGCATGAAACCCACTGATAAGTCGTAGTGGGTGGTCGGCGTTTTGTAGACGATAATGTTGCCATCGTCACCCACCGAACAGAAATCGGTGAAGGTCCCGCCGATATCAATTCCTACATTGAATCCCATGTCCGTCTCCATTATTTTGATCGTCCGAATTGATCGGGACGTGATATTCGTTACCGGCCTAGGCCAGCGCTTGTCCTGTTGCTCGGGCCAGCTCCAGATCAATCTCCTGCACTGCCGAGCACCAGTAGCAGGTGATGCCAGATTGCGGCAAGGCTGGCGCGGCGCTGGCAGCGCCAGCCAACGGCAGGCCGAGGCTGCGCCAGTCGCTGCCGGCGAGCGTGGCCAGCGCGACGGCCGGATCAAGCCCGAGTTCGCCGAGCATCAGGTGCTCGAGCTTGAGGCCACCCAGTGATGCGATTGCCTCGACGCCGTTGCGGTAGCCGCTGATGCGCAGCCCGAGAGGAACCCCAAAATACACACTCACGTTCTTGAGCGTGTTGACCAGGCGCCGATAGTCACCCGACAGCACCGGCGAATCAGGGGCGATCAGTTCATTAAGCACCACCAGCTCGGGACGACGCTCGCACACCATCTCGAGCAACTTGACCAGACCCGGCTTGATACGCTCCATGCCGGCCCGGTCAGTTTCCACTCCGAGCGCCTGGCACAGGCGCGCCGGTCCCGGCAGGGCGACCGCGAGTTCCCGCGCCGGGCGCACCGTCTCGGCCAGTCGGCCGACACAATCGAGCAACGCGTTCATGTTCGGATGGCTCCACGGCTGCTCGGGCATCGACGCGAACGCCTCAACGCCGAGCTCGTCAATGAAGCCGACCGCCACCACCTGTGCCTCGACCAGCTTGGCGACCCGCGGCAGCGCATTGGCCCAGCGCGTGGCATCCGACAGCAGCAGCGGCAATGCACAGGCGTCGACCTGGCTGGCCAGGATTTCCAGGAACGGCAGCCAGAGCGGCCGGGATGGAATCTCGCCTTGCGAAAGAGTGCGGAAATAGTTCATGGCAATCCTCAGGCCACGCCATGGCGCAGCTTGAGCGTCGCCACATCGAGCTCAATGTCGTGCGTGATCGGATGGCCCGGCGGCAGGTACTCGTTCTCGATCGTCGTGCCGCAGCTAGGGCAGTAGAATTCGAGCAGGCGGCAAAAGTCCGGGTCCGGCGTAAATGAAAAGCTACCGTCGGTGAGCGGCGGATGCGCCGTTTCCATCGGCACTTCGGCCACCAGGCAGCCGTGCTTGTAGTTATCGCCGGCCGCTGCGAGTTCGTGGCCGCAGCATTGGCAGAGCCATTTCTCGCGCGCGAGGTCGATGGCGAGATATTCAGTGATCCTGATCTTCATTCAATTCATCCTTTCAATGAGCGCGTTGTCATAGCAGTCAACCTTGAGCGACCATCCCTCCGGAATAACCATCGTGGTCTGGTGCGATTCGACAATGACCGGACCGATGACCTGGTGGCCGTTGCCGAGCTTGTCCCGGTCATACACGTCGAGCGCCACCGGTGCACCGGTGCGCTGCAGGCTGACCACGCGCTTGCAGCGAAACGCATCCGATAGCGCGCTGGTGGCAGGCGCCACTTTGCGTGGCAGGTAATGCGACACAGCCGCCTTGCCGAACACGCCCAGCGAAGCGAGCACGACCGGCGCGTCACTGGCACAGCCGAGCTGCGCACGCGCCCGCCCGAGCACCGCTTCAATGCCTGTGGCGCTGGAATGGAAATCGATAAGTGCGGCAATCTTGGCTTCGCGTTCGTCGTTGGAGCGCACAATCAACTCAAGTTCCCAGGACACGTTCTCGGCAGGAAAACCCTCGCCGCGCATGTCGGCCTCGCCGCGCCGGCGCAGGCCGTCGATCGCCTGTGCTACGCCACTCAGGTCGGCCCCGTTGTGCAGCGCCAGGTCAAGCCGCCGGTAGTACAGGTGGCCGACATCCATCAGGGACGAGGAGTAGGCGGAAAACACGGCCGAGAACGGCGTCACGACCAGGGTCGAGATGTCGGCTGCCTGAGCGATGGCGCAGCTGTGCAGAGGACCGGCACCGCCATACACCACCAGCATCGGGTCCGGATGCGGTACCATGTCCTTGCGCAGGGCCGCCAGTTCGCGGCCGACATCCACTTCCACCGTATCCTTGATCAGCCATGCCGCTTCCTCGACCGAAATGCCGAGCGGCTGCGCCACCCTGGAGTCGATCGCGGCGCGAGCCTTGGCCAGGTCCAGCGTCTTGCTGCCGCCGAGGAAAAAGGTGGGGTCGAGCCAGCCAAGCACGAGATTGGCATCGGTGACGGTAGGACGGGCGCCGCCGAGACCGAAGCAGGCCGGACCAGGCAGCGCGCCGGCCGATTGCGGGCCGACCTGCAGCTTGCCATTGACCACTTCGGCGATCGAGCCGCCGCCGGCGCCGAGCGCGCGGATGGCGAGCATCGGCAGGTTGCAGCTGAAGCCTTCCACGTCGGGGCGCAAGGCGTAGCTCGGCTCACCATCGACGACGAAACCGATGTCGAACGAGGTACCGCCCATGTCACCCGACATCACGCAGCGCGCACCGTACAAGGCACCAATTTCCTTGGCGCCGAGCAGGCCGGCGGCCGGTCCCGAGTTATAGGTATTGATCGCGCGCGTCTTGGCGACCCGCGCCACCGCGCCATTGTTATGGCCGATGAACAGATGGCCGCGATACTGCTGGCGCCGCAAATCCTCGCCCGCCTTGTACAGCAGGCGCGTCAGCTTGCCGTGGATATACGCATTGAGTGCGGCAGTGTTGATCCGCTCCTGATAGCCGGGGCGTTGCACGATGTCGCTGCTCAGGAACACCGGAACCGAACCGAGGTAGTCGCGTGGATATTCGCGCTTGATACTTTCGCGGATGAACTGCTCGTTTTCAGGATTGAGATCGGCATGATTGAGGGCGATGACCAGGCAGCGTGCCCCGCGGTCGATCAGCGCCTGCGCTGCGCGCAGTACGCTGCCATGCTCGGGCACCCGGTGCACCTGGCCGGTGGCGCTCACTTGCTCGTCGATCGGCTCGATCATGCTAGGCTCGACCAGCGGACGCTTGTTGTCACCGCTGGCCGTCGGGCACAGGTTTTCGTAACCTGCGCTGACGATCATGCCAACCCTGGAACCGTCCCGCTGAATGATCGAGTTGGTGCCGATGGTGTTAGAAAAACGCACGATATCCGCGTCATAAAGGAAGTCGCCAAGCGGCAATGCGAATGCCTTGGCTGCTTCCTTGATGCACTCCATGAAACATATCGTCAGATCGTGTGGAGTGGTGGGTGTCTTCACCGTGCGGAACTCGTCGCCGCGCGTGATGAAACCATCAGTGAATGTACCGCCTGTGTCGATATCGACTGTAAATCCCATACCGTTCTCCGTTATAGTTATTAGTGGTCGTAGCGGCCGGTATTTCATTTCAGGTCATCAACCACGCCCCTGTGGAACACCAACGGCGCCGTACAAAATAAACGCGATGATCTCTTCGTACAGCTGGTCGTTGGTGAGCGGGCCATCTGGCCGGTACCACCGCAAGTGCCAGTTCACGACGCCCAGGACATTGAATGCCAGAATCTTGGAACTGCTCGCTTTGACCCAGCCGTCGGCGCGCATCTCTTCAAGCACGCGCACGTAGATATTCAGGATCTGTCTCTGAATATCCTTGCTCGCCTTGTCGCCATCGGCCGACATCTGGTCATGGCTGATGAGGAACATTTTCGATTCCTTCAGGTAGTAGGCTGACGCGGTCAGGTGAATCCGCAGTAACCTGCGAAAGCGTTCCAGCGAATGGCCGCTGCCTTCCAGCGCGGCTTCCAGTTTTGCCGGAAGCGCCTTGACCGAATACTCAAGCAGTTCGGACCACAGGCCTTCCTTGTTCTGGAAGTAGTGGTAGATCACCGACACGCTCACGCCCAGGCTTTTCGCGATGTCCCGGATCGAGGTGCCCTTGAATCCGTGTTCCGAAAAAAGATCCAGTGCCGCCTGCAACAGATCCTCGCGCCTTCCCGGTTTGTCTTTTTCTGTTTCCATTTCCGATTCCTTCATCAATTCCATAATTTTTCGTCTTACCCGTTGCCCGGTGATGGTTGGTTTGCCGGTCTTGCATGACCGCCCGCCAACTTGATCGCCGTCGCCGGGGCATCCGTCTTGCACTTAAAATTCATAGAACACTCGTTCTAAAAATATTCTACAGTTACCCAAATAAAAGTCAAGCATTGTCTATGGAAATTTTATAATTTTCGTACATGCAATAATAAATCATTGATTTTTATATGAAAAATTATTTTATTTATGTTGATATAATTGTTTTAAAATGAGAACGACTGTTCTATATTTTTTCGGCGCGTGTAGAACACTGCAACAACGCGTCGAAGTGCCCGAACAATCAACCACATGAGAGAGAGGACTGACATGAACCGAGTAGCACAAAAAACCGTATTGATCACCGGTGCAGCGAACGGACTTGGGAGGGAAACCGCTAAGCTGCTGGCGGCCGAAGGCGCAACCGTCTGGATGACCGACATCGACGATGCCGCAGGCAAGGAGGTCGCTGCGAAAATCAACGGCGAGGGTGGGCGCGCCACCTACCTGCACCATGATGTGGCCGTGCCGGAAGCCTGGGAAAGCGTGTTCGGGTCCATCAGGGAGCATCACAGCAAACTCGACATTCTGGTCAACAACGCTGGCGGCGGCACCTACAACGACATTGAGACGGTGACGTTTGCCGAGTGGCGCCGGATCATGTCGATCAATCTGGACGCTACCTTCCTGGGCACCCAGATGGCGATTAAGTGGATGAAGGAAACGAGCGGGGGCAGTATCGTGAACGTCAGTTCGGTCGTGGCATTCATCGGGTCACCCAACTTGGCCGCCTATTGCGCAGCCAAGGCCGACATTCACCTGCTGTCCAAGTCGGCGGCCGTGTATTCTGGCCAAAAAGGGCTATAATATCAGGGTTCACTTTACATCCAGGACTTGTCGATACCAAGGCCGGCAAGGAAATGGCGATGCTTGCCACCGGGCTGCCGACTGAAGAGCAAGCAATCCAGGCGTTCACCGCGCTGCACCCGATCGGGCGGATCGGCAAGCCAATCGACATTGCCAATGGCATCTTGTATCTCGCTTCCGACGAAGCGAGCTTTGTGACGGGGACCCACCTGATCATCGACGGCGGCTTCACCGCCATCTGACGAGCCCTGAAAGTAAAAAGCTCAGCCGCAGGGCGACAGGCAGACCTATAGATCGGCCGCCTACATCTCGCACTCGAACGCGTACCTGCTGGAACAAATCGTCCGCAGAGGCTTTAAGCAGGCTGCCCGTAAACTAAGAAAGTGTCACGTAATTAAAAGCAATTTTTTCTTCGTCCAAGGCTTTCGTCCAACCAGTTTTCCAAGTGCGATGGTGCAGCCGGCAAGCCATTCAACGCCCTCGCATGCACTGACTTTTCTCTCAAATGAACTGGCTGCTCGACGGCAGTCGGTAATCCAGGCGATGGTGCGCTCAACCCGCCGTCGCACAGCTTGCGGCACGAACCCGTCAACTTTTTCGCTTAGCCCTTTGTCCGGGATGTGCGAAGAAATATCCAAGGTTTTAAGGTATATGGCTGCAGTTCCTCGATATCCTTTATCCATATAGACGCGTTCTGCTCGTGGCAAAAATAGAAAGTACTTTTTGAATAGCGGGACTGCTTCATACGTGTCAGAAAGATTGGCAGCGTGCGTATGCACGCCCCACACCAGCCCATGCGTGTCTATCAATATCCGGTTCTTGCGACCATGCACTTTCTTGTTCCCGTCGAAGCCTATGGCTGCTCCGCCGTTACGACTCTTGATGCTATGGGCGTCAATAATCAGGGTTCTGGGTGTGCGTTCGCACCCCCTTTTTTCCGTACGGCCTGATTCAGGCAATGCGTTATCTGTTCGAGTTAACCCTTTTCTGACCAACGCTGAAAGTGCCGATACACTACCGTCCACGGTGGATACGCGTCTTTTGGCAGGCTGCGCCAGCCACAGCCCTCGCGGGTGTGATATACAAGCATCCATTGAAAATACTGCGCAAATCATAGCGCAGGGCCGCCCTGGTTTCCCAACACGCTCCAAAATGGGATGTGCAACCATCCACTGTTCATCATTCATATCAGTCTGGTAACTCGCGATAACAGTCATTCCTAGCTCAATTGGGGTTTCGGTAAGAAAGTATAAAACCTAAATTTGATTGATTAATATTTACGTGACACTCTCTTAGGTCGCCAGGATGTCCGGACAGCGGCTATCGGAAATTTTATCGACAGTGAACCAGCCAGCGGGGAGTGACGGGGCGAGATTTTGGGTTGGGGGAGCTTGCTCATGCGAAACCTCGTGCTATTGAAGGTGGTAGCTACCGCCTCATACATGTTCAGGTGGCATATCGGTCTGGACATGGCTGAGTGGCAATAACGAAGCCTGGGTCGACGTTTGCATGACACGCGATACGAGGTCACTGCCCGACACCTTGTCGTATCTTGCCGGTATTTTTCCTTCAATTTGAAGAATCGCTGGCGGGCGCTACGGGTCAGCTGCCCATTAGATTGCGGAGCCAGCTGTCCGCCTCGGCCTTGTTCTCTGCAAAGCGGATCACGGCGCGCGCCCCGTGAATCAGCAGCGTACGCATGTAAGTATCGCCGCGTTTGCTGATACCAAGCAGGATTTGCTTGCCGCCGCTGGAGTGCTGCCGAGGCACCAGCCCCATCCACGCCGCCATCTGGTGACCGTTCCTAAACTCACGGGCATTGCCCACGCTCGCCACGATGGCGCTCGCCGTGATTGGCCCGATGCCTGGCACAGCTTCCAATCGCGGACTGGCTTCGTTCTCCTGATGCCAGTGTTTAATCTGCAATTCCAACTCATTCACCTGGATATCCATCTTATGCAGGTTGTCGGTCAAGCGTTCGAGCAGCTGCCGCATCGTGCCCGGCAATCCATTCTTGGCATTCTCCAGGATATCCGGAACACGCTTGGCGATGGCGTCGGTTCCTTTCGGGATCACGATACCAAACTCCGACATCAGCCCTCGGATCTGGTTGCCCTGCGCCGTTCGGGCTTTTACGAAACCCTGCCTCGCCCGATGCACCGACAGGATGGCTTGTTGCTCGACGGTCTTGACCGGCGCAAAGCGCATGTTGGGCCGGCTGACGGCTTCGAAGATCGCTTCCGCTACGCCGTTCTTGTTGGTCTTGACATACGGTTTGACGAACTGAGGTGCCATGAGTTTGGCCGTGTTCCCGGACTCGCCCAGTGATGTGCGCTAGCGCAGGCTTCCATACCGATCAGGCATGGAGGCAGGTTGGTAAAGAACTTCGTCATCTCGGCAGTTGCTTGCGCAGTATCGCCTTACCGCGCAAATCCACACTGTGGATCTGCAGTTGTAATATTCATGGTGGACGCCCCTTTCTGTTTTAGTGATCTTTAGAGAATCACTACTTTGGCACTCAGATGCCATTTCAGGAAGTGGGCGTCCATTCCATTACTATAGTTTTGGACAACAGTGTCTGTATAGCTAAAATATTCACAGTGTAGCAATTATATACAGTAGTGTATGAAATACATACACTTTTCCTTCCCGTAAATCATGGTCGATGCTTTTTATAAACACGCTATAAACACGCCATATTTATGCCATAACTAATTGTTTCATAAAAATATAATTAAATATTCTTAATGTGGGCAAATGCTTCGTGTGTCAACGATGGCACGGACATTGCATAGACGTATTTCGCATTCCGAGTATTCCCAAGCTACAACCGAGTAGCAGTGAGATCTCGCCGGTTGTCAAATGAAAGCCTCTCGGCGCTTTTTGACTAAATCATAATTTATATTTGAGGAGACATAACCATGGCAATTAGCTTAGCAACCAAAGCCGCAACCGATGCCTTGGCGCTGAATCGGGCCCCCACTGGCGTCGGCGCACAGGAAGTACATAAGTGGATGCAGGACTTCAACTGGGACTTCAAGAGCAATCGTACCAAGTACCCAACCAAGTATCACATGGCGAACGACACGAAAGAGCAGTTCAAGTTGATCGCCAAGGAATACGCGCGGATGGAATCGGTCAAGGATGAACGTCAGTTCGGTAGCCTGCAAGATGCTCTAACCCGCATGAACGCCGGCAACCGACTTGCGCCCAAGTGGGGTGAGACCATGAAAGTGGCATCGAATTTTTTGGAAGTGGGCGAGTACAACGCGATTGCTGCTTCAGCAATGTTGTGGGATAGCGCAACTTCACCAGAGCAAAAGAATGGCTACCTAGGCCAGGTAATGGATGAAATTCGCCATACACACCAGTGCGGCTACGTCAATTACTACTTCTCCAAATACTTCCACGATCCCGCTGGCCATACTGATGCCCGTCGGGTTAGGACCCTCGGGCCACTGTGGAAAGGCATGAAACGCGTTTTCGCGGATGGTTTTATCTCCGGTGACGCGGTGGAATGCTCGGTCAACCTGCAGTTGGTCGGCGAAGCCTGTTTCACTAACCCTCTCATCGTTGCGATCACGGAGTGGGCGTCTGCAAACGGCGATGAAGTCACGCCTACGGTGTTTCTCTCCATCGAAACCGATGAACTCCGCCATATGGCGAATGGCTATCAGACGGTTGTTTCTATTGCTCATGACCCCGCTTCAGCCAAGTACCTCAACACCGATCTCAACAATGCCTTCTGGACACAGCAAAAGTATTTCACGCCGGTGCTGGGCATGCTGTTCGAGTATGGTAGCCAGTTTAAGGTCGAACCGTGGGTCAAGACCTGGAATCGCTGGGTCTATGAAGACTGGGGTGGCATCTGGATTGGTCGACTCGGCAAGTATGGCGTGCAGTCCCCAGCCAGTCTGAGGGATGCGAAGAAGGATGCTTACTGGGCGCACCATGATCTGTTCCTGCTCGCCTACGCCCTGTGGCCGACCGGCTTCTTCCGCTTGGCGCTGCCCTCCAAGGAGGACAGTGACTGGTTCGAAGCAAACTATCCCGGTTGGTACGACCACTACGGCAAGATCTACGAGGAATGGCGTGCGCGCGGTTGCGAAGATCCGTCCAGCGGATTCATCCCGTTGCAATGGTTCATCGAGAACAACCACGAAATTTACATCGATCGTGTATCGCAGGTACCGTTCTGTCCGACGCTTACCAAGGGTGCCAGTTCGCTGCGCATCCATGAGTACAACGGCAAGAAGCATTCTTTCAGTGATGAATGGGGTGAGCGCATGTGGCTGAGCGAGCCTGAGCGGTATGAGTGCCAGAACATGTTCGAACAATATGCCGGACGCGAACTCTCAGAAGTGATCGCCGAACTGTGGGGTGTGCGTAGCGATGGCAAGACCTTGATCGGTCAACCGCATGTAAGCAAGGACGGCAAGCTGTGGACGTTGGACGACATCAAGCGCGTTAACTGTGTCTTCAAGGACCCGCTGGCGTAATTGATGCGGCGCCTCATCATTCCGCTCTAAACGAAGTCTCCCTTACGCGCCAATCCAGTGAAACGCAGTGGAGGCCGTAAGGGTCACTGACCAATCGAAACTGGAGGAGAAATTGTTATGTCACTACTAGAAGAAAGAAAGCACGGACTGACCGATCCCGTGATAGCCGCACAAATCCTGGCCGAAATCCCGGACCAGCCGCTGGATACCCAGCGCAAAATGTGCTACTTCGTGGAACCGCGCGGCAAGCGGCTTACCGAGTACGAAATCATGAACTGCTACTCGCAGCCGACCCCGGACTGGATTAGTGGTGGGCTTGATTGGGGCGACTGGACGCAGAAGTTCCACGGTGGCCGCCCTTCCTGGGGCAATGAAACCACCGAGTTGCTAACCACCGATTGGCACCGCCATCGTGATCCGGCGGCACGCTGGCACCCGGTGTATGTCAAGGCCAAGGGCGAGGATTGGCGTGTCCTGCAACGCTTTCTGGAAAGCTTTTCGGCAGACGGCTCGCTTCGCATGATGGATCCATACTGGCGCGATACTGTTCTGCCTGCTCACCTTGGCGCGCTCGGTTACAACGAGTACGGTCTGTTCAATGCGCACTCGTCGGTGATCCGCGATTGCCTCGGGGATACCCTGCGCAGCACGTATTCCTTTGCGGCACTCGACAAGGTCGATAACACCCAAATGACACAGCTTGTGCGCACCTTCATTGCGAAGCTCGTGCCGGGATACTCGGACTCGCCCGCGGCTGGGAAACTCGAGTGGACAGAAGGCAAAACATACAAGAGTGCACGTGAGACTGTCGAGGGGATTTGGCAGGAAACCTACGACTGGAACGAAATCATGTTTGCAACCCACAGTGTCTACGACCCGCTATTCGGGCAACTGGTGCGGCGCGAATTCTTCCAGCGGCTGGCACCCGCGTACGGCGATTCGCTGACGCCCTTTGTCATCGGTGGGATGCAGACCTACTTCCAGACCACCAAGGCAGCGATGGCGGATATCTTCTACTACTGCCTGGCCGACGATCCCGAGTACGGTGGTTACAACCGCCGCTGGATGCGTGCCTGGATCGACAAGTGGTTGCCGCGCACCGTGGCCGCAATGACTGATTTTATCGGAATCTATGCATCGCTGCCGCAGAAGAAAGGCTTCACAGACAACCAATCCATCGCCGCGGGCGTCAATCGCGTGGTGGAGGATTGGATCGCCGATTATGCCGAGAAGATCGATTACAGCGTGAATCAGAGCAAGATGGTAGACACCATTCTAGCCGGTCTCAAATAGGAGCAATGCACATGATTACGAACACTAATGCTTACGATGGCGGCATCATGTCGCTGAACGGTAAGGCTTTTGCCGATGAGTTCTTCAAGAAGGAAAACCAGGTAGTGCACGAGAGCAACGCCGTCGTTCTGGTGCTGAAGAAGTCCGATGAGATGGACTTTATCGTGGAAGAGATGTTGCTGAAGGAGTTCAAGAAGAAGAATCCAACGCTGGTCATCGAGGATCGCGCTGGCTATTGGTGGTGCAAGGCCGATGGCAAGATCGAAGTTGATTGCGACCAGGCAACCGAACTCTTGGGCAAGCCGTATTCAGTTTACGACTTGTTGGTGGATGTTTCGTCCACGGTAGGTCGCGCCTATACCCTCGGCAGCACCTTCACCATCACCAGCGAGTTGATGGGTCTTGATCGCAAACTGCAGGACGTTACTTAAGGAGATTGCAATGGTAAGCGGAAAAATTAACAAGGTACATGACAACGCCACGCGAGATGAGTGGACGGGCAAGATCGGCGCTCTGAACTCGCTCGACAAGGCGGCTAAATTCCTGGTCGACTTTCGCAAGCAGTACACCACACCGCTGCGGCAGAGTTATGCACTGGAACTGGATCATCTGTGGATTGAAGCGAAGATCGAGGAGAAGGTCGCGGTGCTGAAAGAGCAGACCTTCAAGAGCGATCAGGACCTACTCCACAAATGCGCGACAGGTCAGAACGCAGCTAACGCAGCCGCAGAGGTGCAGGCAAAGATGGCTGCCTGTTCCGACAAATGGGAGGCAGAGAAGATCCACATCAATTTCCGGATCGAGTTCAAGCCACCGATTATGCCCACCAACTACTTCATGGATACTGATCGTATCCTCGGTAGCAAGCTGATGGAGTTGCGCGATCTCAATTATTACGACATGCCACTCGCGGAGTTACGCAAGAAGCGCGGGGTGAAAGTGCTCGTAGCAATGGAGCATATCCACTGATTAGCGCGATAGTGTGTGGTGCGAACCTCGCGTCCGGATCACACACTTGCTTGGAAAGGAGACAGAATGGTTTCGCTCAATATTTGCATTGATGGTACGTTTACAGAAGACGACAGGGCTGCCGCTATAGAGAAAGATGTGGAAGAGCTAAGTACCGTGTTCAAGGATAGCGATCTGGACGCAAGACCGACCAACGAGCACGTGTTTCTTAGGGCAGTGGGGCGTTACACGGCTTATGCCATAGATCTTGAGTATCTGTGGCGCTGGGAAATTTATCTGGAGGCTGATCAATTAGTCCAGGACGGAGGCTCTATCAGCTTGGCTTCTGCCACAGAAGCGGTTGATCACGTTCTTGCTTATTTTTCTGCACGGGATATCAACACGATCTGTGGCACTAGCGATGATCTTAGCCCTTGATTGGGTGAGCTTTTGCACACAGAAATTCGTTCCCTTGCGCTTCAAACTTTAAGAATATGGGAAGAGGATCATGCAAGTGTATAACATAGAGATCATCACTCAGGATGGTGAGACGGTGCATTTCGAGTGCGGTACCGACGAGGACGTCATCACCGCAGGGATACGGCAGGACGTCATACTGATGTCATCGTGCCGGGAAGGTGGGTGTGCTACGTGCAAGGCCCTATGCACCGATGGCGAGTACGAACTGGTCAAATGCACAGTGCAAGCTCTCCCGCCAGAAGAAGAGGAGGAAGGGTTCGTGCTGCTTTGCCGCACCTTCCCGAGGTCGAATCTGACGCTAGAAGTACCCTACACTGCGGACCGTATCTCAGATTCCACCGTGGAACGCGATTTTTTCGCGGAAGTGGTCAGCATTACGCCCATTGCCAGTAATGTGATGCAGTTGAAAATGCGCCGCCTTCATAGCGATGCCGAGGGCGGTGCGAGCGGTGTGACTTTCGAGCCAGGGCAATTCTTCGACATCCAGATCCCCGGAACCGAACACTGGCGTTCGTTTTCACCGGCCAGTCTGCCCAATCCTGATGGTACCCTCGAGTTTCTCATTCGCATTCTGCCGTACGGAATATTCTCTAACTATCTGGGCGATGGCGCGCATCCCGGGCAGACTGTACGTGTCCGAGGCCCATCTGGTTCGTTTTACATTCGCGAGAACGGTCTGCGGCCGCGCTATTTTGTCGCCGGAGGCACGGGCCTGGCACCAATCGTGGCGATGGTGCGGCAGATGTCCGACCGAGGCGATCCGCACGAGACGCGGCTTTATTTCGGCGTAAACAAGGACGAGGATGTCTTCTATTTTCAGGAACTCGCTGCTCTGGCCGAGGGAATGCCGAACTTGACCGCACAAATCTGCATCTTGCATGCGGGGCCGGATTGGAAAGGGGTAAGGAGCAATCCGGTGGAAGCCCTCCGTCTTGACCTCGAAGCGAGTGGAGGCAAGCCTGACCTGTATCTGTGCGGCCCGCCCGGCATGATCGATGCCACCTACAGGACATGTATCGCGTTGGGAATTCCAGAGGGCAATATTTGTACGGAGAAGTTTCTGCCGAGCGGGTCGACGAGTGCGGAGGGGGAGAAGGCTCCTGAGATGTCCCAATGACCCGGGGTTGCGTGAAACTGTCGGCAAGCACCGTGCTGAGGAGTGTCAGACTTTCGACGACAAACACGGATTGCATTCTGGTTGAGCGGTGGCCGCTATCTGGCCGCTGCTCAAAGCGGATTGATAGAGGGGTCGCTCAGTGGTAGTATCTTTTGCTTCGACCCAATCTTTAAAAGTGAGGCGCAGTATGGCCGAGCACCCCTTACCACCAGATGTGGATCGCCCAGTTCAGGCATGGGACTGGATGCGTCAGTCGGCACAGGCGCCGACGAGTTACGATTGGGTGCGGCCGGAGGTTACGGAGGCTTGGGAGCGCTGCCTGGAAGATCACGGTCTCCATCCCGGACTGGATTTGACGCAGGAGAAATATCTGATGGATAGCACGCGACGGACAGCGCAACATCCATGGTCACGCGAGCTACAGACTACGCTCTCCGTTCATACGTACAACTTCCATTCGTTCTTGGAGGACGTCGACGTGGCCGTGCTGCTCACCGATTCTCAAGGGACGCTGAAGCACGTTGTGGGGGCTGGCCCGCATCATTTTCTCGCTGATACAGGCCTGTTCCAGCTGGGCGCCAGTTGGCACGAGTCAGTGATCGGCAACAACGGTCTGGGGACCGCGGCCCTGCTGGACATGCCAATGGCGTTCCTAGGGAAAGAGCATTTCTTTTACCAACTTCATACCTGCGCCACCGCCGGCTATCCGATCAAGGGGCCAGACGGCAATTTCCTGGCATTGCTGGGGGTGGTAAGCCCTCAGCGGGACTCGCTCAAGTCCCTACTCGCCTTTCTTCGCATGGCGGGCTCCCTGGTCGAAGCGGATGTCTTCAAGCGCCACCGGCCCGCGGGCCGCCTGATCCGCTTGCGCTCGGTGGATACGCGAGAGCGCCTGTTCGCCCAGCAGACCGCCATCGACGGACTGGTGGTGATGGATAGCGATGAGCGCATTCTGGCACTCAACTCGACGGCGATGGCTTTGCTGGGAGTCGACGCCTATTCGCATATCGTGGGTGAACCTCTCGATTATTCGCTAGGCATCGACCTGAGCAGTCTGTTGCGGGCTCAGGTGAAGAGTCAGGGTCCGGTGGAAGCCGTGGCAGCGTCCGGCACCCGCCTGTTTGTGGAGGCGGGAACGGTAGCGGGGGATCCAATAACCAATCCTCACGCTAATCGTTCGGACGGTGGTATGCAAAGTGTCAAACAGGCAATCGATCGGCAACGGCGTAATCCCAAGGCCTACATCAAGCCGCTAGAACTGCGTGCCCGTACGACGGGTGAGCACGATGCCATCGTTGACTCCTTGTTGAAGAAAATGGTGAGCTTGCAAGAGCGAAAGATTCCTATCCTAGTTATCGGCGAATCGGGGGTGGGCAAGGAGCATCTGATTCAACTTTCTCACCGAGCGGGACCGCGCCGTGATGGGCCATTGATCGCCATCAATTGTGCGGCGATTCCACGTGAGCTCATTGAGAGCGAGCTATTCGGATACGCGGCCGGCAGCTTCACCGGTGCGGCTAAGGAGGGTAGGCCTGGCAAGTTCCTGCTTGCGTCCGGCGGCACTCTCTTCCTGGACGAAATTGGTGACATGCAATTCGCGCTCCAGTCCACGCTGCTAAGGGTACTGGAGTCGTCCGAGTTCGTCCCGGTTGGCGGGGTCAAGCCGATCCAGGTGGATGTCCAGGTCATCGCTGCCACCAACGCCAGCCTGCGCAACGCGGTCGCGCAAGGATCCTTTCGGCGCGATCTCTATTATCGCCTGAACGGCGCGCAGATCTGGATCCCTGCCCTGCGCGAGCGTCCTGACAAGATTCAGCTCATTAACACTATCTTTGAACATGAGCTGCAACTGGGCGGCTTCTCCAGCACGGGCAAGGTTCTGAGCGATGAGGTCATCGAGATCTTCCTCAAGCATCCGTGGCCCGGAAACATCCGCCAGCTTCGCAACGTGCTCAAGACGGCTGCCTTCATGAGCCGGGACACAGTGATTACCGAAGATGATCTGCCGCCGGACTTCCTGGCGGAGAGCGACCCCGCGGCGAGTGGTTTCGAAAATAGCGATTCACTGCGGGGCGCGGCAACCGCTCGCGAACCAGCTGCCGATTCGCCCGTCGCCCTGGCCGACTGGGAAAAGCAGGCCGTTCTGTCGGCGCTGCAGGCAAGCGCCTGGAATGTCTCCCGGGCCGCAAAGAGACTCGGCACCACGCGCAGCACACTCTACCAGAAAATCTCCAAGTTCGGGATCAAGAAACCGACGCGAAGTTGGTGACGGAGCGAGACGAGCATCCGAGGTGCTAGGAACATGACCGACGAGGACAGTTTTGCTGATGACATGGCGCGAGAACTGGATGCTACGATTTGCATGCTCGCCGAATGGAAGTCCGCGCTTGCCGCTGCACTGGGCACGGAACAGGTTTGCAAGCTAGAGGAGTATCGCGCCGGTCGACTCGACAGCTCGGCGGAGCAGGAAAGAGCCGAGTTCGAGCGATGGCTGGATAGTCGGGATAGTGAGTGGTTGATGGTCGTTGGTCGCATGAGGCATATGCGTGACCAGCGCGCAGCACTGGGTCGGCTGTGCATGCGGCTGAACACCAGTGATAAGCGAGCGAAATAGTATGAACATCGATTGTTCAGCATAGATGTAAAAGTTTTGGTACGGGTTGTGTCAGTAAGCGATGCGCTGAGACGACATTTGCCGGGCTCTCTAACAACGAATGGGAGGCGTATGGCAACAGAAGTAATCTACAGTGACCTGGCCCGGCAACGGATGATTCAAGGGCTTGACTTGCTGGCTCGCGCCGTGCGGCTCACGCTGGGACCAGCTGGCCCTTCGGTGATGATCCAGCATCGGGCTAAAAGCCTTGCTCCGATCATGAGCCGCGACGGAGTCACGGTGGCAAACGCCATCTCTCTCACAGATCCAATTGCCGACCTCGGGGCGCGTATCTTGCGCGATGTTGCGAACAGTGTTTCTCGTGAGGCGGGAGACGGCACTACCAGCGCTATCGTACTGGCGCACAGCATGGCGAAGGAGGCCTTCAAATCCATCGCTGCTGGAGCCGATCCAATGCAAATCAAGAAGGGCATGGATCTCGCGTGTTCAGCAGTTATCGACGAGATCAAGGCTCGCGCAGTGGACGGTTCCGCCGAACGGACGATTGTCAGGGTTGCCAGTCTTGCCTCGCGCGAAGAAGAGATTGGACACCTGCTTGCCAAGGTGGTAAATCGCCTTGGCAAGGGCTGCACGTTGAACTTGGAACTCGGACAGGGTCGGGAGGACGAGTTCGAGGTGGTCGAGGGAGTTCGCTACGGTCAGGGATTCGTTTCATCCTATTTCGTGACCGACAAGGCCCGGCAAGTGGCCGAGCTGGAGCGACCCTTTGTGCTGTTCTATGACGAGGAAATTTCTCATATCGATCAGATCATCCCGATTTACGACATGGTGCGTGAGGCGGATCGGCCGCTCTTGATCATTGCCGAGAACCTGACTGACAAAGCACTCACTACCACCGTGCTTAACCAAATCCGTGGAATCATACGGGTAGTCGCGGTGAAACCACCTGCCTACGGTGATCGACGGCTGCAGCATCTGGCCGATCTGGCCGTGCTCACCGGTGGCCGGGTGCTGCTGTCGGCTCACGGGAATACACCGGAGTGCGCCACAATCGACGATCTAGGGCAAGCAAGGCGCGTGATCGTCGATGCAGAAAGTACAACCATCATCGGCGGCGCAGGCGATCCACTGGAGATTGCACAACGCCTCGCAGGTTTACGATCGGAATTCGCGCAAGTCGTCGCGCGCAGACCAGGAGAAGGATCGCCGAGCGGCAATCTTCATGAACTCAATGATCTTGAAGAGCGCATAGCTCACCTGAGCGGCGCGATGGGGGTTATCAAGGTCGGCGGTGTGACCGATATTGAGATCAAAGAACGCCTGACACGGGTTGAAAACGCTTGGCGGTCTGTATCGGCGGCTTTGGATGAGGGTGTGCTCGCTGGCGGAGGCGCTGACCTGCTGCGAGCTCGCAGTGCGCTGGAGGGAATTGATGGCGCAAATCAGGACCAGGCAAGGGGGGTCGCTGTGGTAAGAGACTCTCTTGCGGCACCCTTGCGGCAGATCGCCGTCAATGCCGGACTGAGCCCCGACACTGTCATGGATAAGTTGCTGGCACTCGACACCCCATTCGGGGTCTTCGAAGCCAGCACGCGCAGCTATGGTGACGCGTTTGAGAAGGGCGTCCTAGATCCGGTCAAGGTGGTGCGTCTCGCGCTGAAGAATGCCATCGGCGTCGTTGGACTGATGATAACTACCGAAGCGGTCGTTACCAGCATCCGCGACACTTCTGCCTGGGACAGTTACGACCCGGAATGGGCTGCTGCAACCCGTGAAGACCCGAGAGCGTAATTAGGTGTCCGAATCGACCTAGGGGTTAATGCCGTGTGCGCGCTTCGAGCGCATCCGCTCTGCGTGTCGCCATTAAGCCGGGTCTTAAGCTTTTCGGTTGCCGTGTTGGGGTCAGGCGTCCAGACAGTCGGGACAATTGAGGTCGCTGGACTCTTGTCTCTAGTGTCGCGAGGATGCGCAACGGCGAAGCGATATGCTTTCCTATTCAATGGCGGTGAAGCGTGGCGCCAGAGCTGATGGGCGTGTTTCCGGCTAGCGTGCCACTGTTGTATCGTAGCGTTGGTCTGAGAGTTGGGAGTAACGCATGGCGAAGAGAATCGACAAGGATTGCGACGATGTCGAGGCCGGTATCCGGTTTCACATGAGTTCGGCGCGGATGGGCATCGTCAAGATGAGCTTCATTGCCTTTCAGCGATACCTCGACCGCGTGGACCGCTCGATGTACCGCTGCCGGGCTTGTGGCTGGGGCGGCCCGGGAAGGCAACTGGTGCCGATGGAGATCAGTGAAAAATCCGTTTTTACGGTCGAACAGTACAACGACACTTGGTACGCCTGCCCCCAATGTGAGACTGAAGTAGACCCGGACTCGCCTGTCGCAAGCCCTATCGATTGACCACAGCGCCATTCCCGGGTGATCGCCTGCCATCGGCGGAGCGCTCTGACCGAAGCGGTCCGCACCGCTCGGAGGCGCTAGTTGCACTACCGCCAAGCTGCCTGCTTAATCCCTGCCAATAGGGTTCGGCAACTGTAGCGCTTCACCTACCACGCAGTTTGCCGCCTTTATTTTCCCCTGTAATTTCAATCGCGAGTGCGCAAGAATTCTGTCGATACGCGGTAAGCGTCCGGCCGCCCCATCTGTGAATGCCTGAATTGGTTTGCCCTACTTCGATTTTGAATTTGGAGATTGACATGGCAGATAATGCTCGTAGGGTGCTGTGGCTAGCGCGAATTGAACAATGGCGCGCCAGCACCCTCACGCGAGCCCAGTATTGCCGGCAACACGATCTCAAATTCCACACCTTTACCCACACCTTTATCTACCAGATCAAGCGGCAACAGGTCCAGACAAAATTCCTCACACTGGTTCCCGTGCAAATTTGTGCAGCCCCGGTTAGTAGCGACCTGGTATTACACGGTACCAAGGGATGCTCACTCGCCATAGCAGGTAATGTATCGCCGGTCTGGTTAGGCGCATTATGTGGCGGTTTGGCATGCTTTCCAACCCCACCCAAATCTGGTGCGCCATAGAAGCAGTCGACATGCGCATGGGGGTCGACCGCTTGCCCTTGCGCGTGCAATAGACGCTCGGCACATCCCACATGTCACCAACGGATGTAAATTGACACAGCGCAACGATTGAAAACTGATACACCGAACATGGAAAATGGCTGCTTTTTTGGAGCGGCCTTGATTACAACGGAGGTGTATGTGGAAATCCAAT
>JABBOY010000042.1 GCA_012927585.1 Glaciimonas sp. | reverse complement strand
GAAAAGCACGAAAACAGCAAGCAATGTCTAAGTAGTGCAGGCCTCCGTGCCTGCATCGGTTGCAGGCACGGAGGCCTGCACTACTGACAAACGAACGCCAAAAAATGGTGCCATGCAGTTTTTTCGTGTCTTTCGTGGACCGAATTTTTTGTGCGTAACATCAGTTATAAATTTCAAATATCGAAATGCATTTTTATTCGTTGTCCAAATATGCAGCGTTGGCTATGCTGATTATGCAATTGCATATTTTGATATACGCGGCCGAGCGGACTTTATCCAATCGGCGGCCATATCCATAACCCAAGAGAGCTTCCATGTCAGGCTGGCTTGAAGATAATTAGCTGTCAATCGAACACGCGCCGCTGGTGCAACTCAATCGCTGTACAGCCGTGTTGGATGCAAATTTTATGTAATAGCAGCACCGGCGGGACATTAACTCTCAGGATATGACATGACGACGACACCGAACAAAAGACGCTTGGTATTACAGGGATTGATTTCGGGTGCGCTAGTCGGAACTGCTCCGTTTGGCATGGCTACCGAAGAACGGACTTTGCGCATCGGATATCAGAAGTTCAATACGCTCAATATTTTGAAAGGTACTGGGAATTTGGAAAAAGCCCTGCAACCATTGGGATGGAAAGCTAAATGGTTCGAGTTCGCAGCCGGTCCGCAATTGATCGAAGCGCTCAATGCCGGTGCGATCGACTTCGGCCATGCTGCCGATACGCCATCGGTGTTTGCCAATGCTGCCGGCGTCAATGCCGTCTATCTGGCAGCCGAACAACCTTATCCCAAGGGCATAGGGATTTTCGTCGCACAGGATTCGCCGATTCTTACGATCAAGGAATTAAAGAGCAAGAAAATTGCACTGGGGCGCGGTTGGAATGTGCAATACCTGCTAGTGCGGGCGCTGGAAGAAGTCGGCCTGAGCTATAACGATATCAACCCCGTCTATCTGACTAACGCAGCAGATGTGAGCGCCACTTTTCAATCCGGCAACGTTGATGCAGCGGCATCGTGGGATCCGTTTCTTGCCGGGCAACAGATTGCCACCAGCCCGCGCCTTTTGCGCGACGGCACAGGCTTGTCGAACAACCGTACTTTCCATCTTGGCAATCCGCAGTTCGTCGACCAGAACAAGAACATTATTCGTACGCTGTTTGCCGAACAAAAAAAAACCAATGTATGGGCTCAGGCGCATCCGCAGGAAACCGCTGAACTACTGGCGCCGCAACTGGGCGTCGATGCCAAGGTCTTGCGACTGGCGACCGGGCGCCGCAACTATACGACGGTGCCCATCGATGCCGGCATCATTGCCGAACAGCAGAAAATTGTCGAAGCATTCTACAAATTGAACCTGATCAAAAATCTAGTCCAAGTTAAAAATAAAGTGTATGGCGAAGCATTGCTGTAATCGTTACCGAAAGTTCTGTATGCAGATGCATCTCGTCGTATTTCTGATTGCAGGTAATGTCGCGTACAGCCAAATGTAGGCCGCCAATCCCAACACCATTTCCAGCGGCAATCGCTGACGCGCCTTGCAATATCCGCCCGTTTTGGTGCTACATGGCGGCAGGCTATGCAGCATTCGATTCACGGCCGCATCATTGACAACGCCCTGACAGGAGCGGTCCGGCTTCAGCGCTTGCGCCATAAACATGGACAGTGTTTCAGTCGGCGGGAAGAGTCGTTGACAATGGTCGGCCAGCGAGGCTTCCAGTATGCCAAATAGATCGGGTGATGCGAGCAGATTGAATAGGCGAAATGCGTCGCTAACAGCGGCGCAACGTCTAACGCGATGTTATTGGAATAACACAGAACTACTAACATGCATGGCGGCTGGCTGTTCGGTGATCGCAATGGTTTGGCGACTTAAGCGTATCACCAGACCAACCTTTTTCTTCTTGCTAATTCAGGTACTTATCGTTTAAGTAAGTGCCATTCTGGTCTGTCCGCCTATTTTTCAAACCGCAATGTTTCCTCAAGCATATGCAGCTTCCCGCAATACACCTTCGGCCCATCAATTCAGGCTTTGCCCGGTATGTGCAGCAGCCTTAAGCGCCGCAGCGTGCACAATGGGAGAAACACGCAACATCAGGCGTCCTGAAGCAGGTTTTTCGGGGGATTGCTCAAGTTTCCCGCAGGCAACCACATAATCATCGATTGCCTCGTGGAAGGCCGCCGTGAAGGTAGCAACCGATTCGCCGTGAAAGCTGATGATGTCGTCGATATCGAGTACGCGCCCGACCAGGATGTTGTCGTCAGGGTCGAACTCGATGCGGGCTATATAGCCGCGGTAGGTCAGCGTGTTTTTCATGGTGTGATCTCCAGTTTCGTCAAAAACTCGCGTATTGCCTTGACGCGATAGACCAGTGAAGCGCGTTGTGGATTTAGCCGATGGAAATACGCCCGACGGCCATCCTTCTCGAGTGTCACCGACGACCCGCTACCTTCGGCTACACGACAACCGATTGCCACCAACAGTGACTCGATACGATCCCACGGCAGGTTTCCGCTGGCAGAGTCAGAAAAGATGGCCTCGAGTGTCTTGCGATGCTTACTGTTCATGCGACTTCTGCAAGCACAATAAGGCAGAAGTGCAAGCGCCAACAGCAAGAACCCCCGCAGCCTTTTGAGCGACGGGGGTTTCGGGTTGTTGCGCCCTCGGTGGGTTAAGTGTCAGGGAACTTGACAGGAATTAAACGTGGTCTGTCCCTTGTTATTCTTGTTTTGATCGAATCGGTTTCTCTGCCAGGTTTGCGTGCCACACATCACACCCGTGATGCCCAAGGCACGCATACGCGCTGCAAGCGCCGTAGCGCCCATTCGAAAGTAAAGGCGATGATTGCAATCACCAAAATTCCCATCACCACCACATCCGTCACCAGGAACTGCGCGGCGGATTGGATCATGAACCCCAGCCCGCGGGTCGCAGCAATTAATTCCGCTGCGACCAAAGTTGACCAACCGACGCCCAAGCCGATCCGAACACCGGTCAGGATGTCGGGCGCAGCCGAAGGAAAAATGACAAAACGCACCAATTGCCAATGTGTAGCGCCCAGTGACCTAGCGGCGCGAATACGGTTTTCATCGACACGGCGCACGCCCTGCACGGTAGCAATCGCAAGCGGCGCGAAAATTGCCAGATAAATCAGCAGCACCTTGGAGAACTCGCCGATGCCGCACCAGATCACAATCAACGGCAGATAGGCGAGTGGCGGGATAGGCCGATAAAATTCAATCAACGGATCGAATATCGCGCAAACGCGTCGGCTCAAGCCAATCAGGATGCCTAGCGGAACGGCAGTCGCGACCGACAACAGCAATGCGCAAGACACCCGTGCGATACTGGTTGAAGCGTGCTGCCAGAGGGTTGCGTCGACAAAACCTTCAGTGGCAACCGAGCGCAGCTTGGCCAGCACGTCCGACGGAGCCGGCAAAAACAGACGCGGAACCAATTCCCACGCTGTCACGAACCACCATAGTGCGAGCAGCGTGAATACCGTAATCGCGGTGAGCACCTTATCTGAAAGGTGCATGGATTTTCGGATTGGCAGATGGATCTCATCAGTTTGCGTTCTGCAATCCAGAGCGCAAGCTTCCAGCGCAGAAAAAGTAACGTTTAATTCACTCATGCGCTTTGCTCCTCGTGTATCAACAGATCGTACAAAATTTCTTCGCGCAACTTGACGAAATATCGATCCGATTTGATGCTGCGTGCAGATTCCCCTGCGGCAAAGCGCTCAGAAAAATCGAGTTGGCGGATAGTTTCAACACGCCCCGGACGCGCGCGCAACAACACCAGATCGGTGGCCAAAAACAGGGCTTCTTCCACGCTATGCGTAATCATGAACAGCCCTTTTCCAGATGCCTTCCAGATACGTAACAGATGCTCTTGCATCCGTTCGCGCGTCAAAGCATCAAGGGCGCCGAGCGGTTCGTCCAGCAACAGGAAACGCGGGTCAACCGCCAAAGCGCGCGCCAATCCAACCCGCTGCCGCATTCCACCCGATATTTTCCAAATTGGGAAATCGGCATACTTGTCCAGTCCGGTCAGTGCCAGATATTCGTGCGCCCTGGCTTCCCGTTCGACCTTCGGCAAGCCCGACAAGCGCAAGCCGAATGCAACATTTTCCAAAACGCTTTGCCAAGGCAGCAAAGCATCGTCCTGAAACACCACGCCGCGGTCCGCACCGGGGCCAGTAATTCGTCTGCCATCTATCGTGACCGTTCCCGATGAAGGCGTGACAAAACCCGCAATCACATTCAGGAGCGTGGTTTTGCCACATCCCGACTCACCGATCACAACCGTGAGACGAGCATCCTGCAAATCAAGCGAAATATCATGCAGAACCTCAACAGCGTTTCCCGCAATTTCGAATGTGACTCCTATTGACTGCAGGCGAATCATGGTAGCCGCCCTAGCGCGCAGAAGCCTGCTTTACATACTGCGGATTAACGAACGGCTTATAATCCACCAGCACCTTTTCTGCTTTCTTTTGTTCCTTTAGAAACAGCGAGGTATCGGAAATTGCCTTGACCGTACCGCCGCCCAATAACCTGGAAGAAGTCTGCTCTTCCAATGTCGGAAATATGCTGCCGGTAAGCAGTGCAGGAATTTCAGCCTTGTTCGCCCCAGTCAGACGGGCAATCTTGTCAGCCTGTACGGAGTCAGCGGTCCAGGTTTTGCCATTCTTGCGAAATTCGGCATAAGCCTTGCCTGTCACGAGCACAAATGCGGTCACAAAATCCGGGTTTTTTTGCGCAAAATCCTTACGCACGATCCATGCATCGAAGGTCGGTGCGCCCCACTTCGCCACTTGGGCCGAATCGGTCAGTACCTTGCCGGATTCCTTGGCCTTGCCAAGAGCCGGATCCCAGACATAAGCGGCATCAATGTCGCCGCGCTGCCATGCAGCCGCAATTTCCGAAGGACGCAGGTTCAGGATCTGCACGGCTTTTGGATCTATTTTCCAGTGCTTCAATGCGGCGAGAAAACTGTAATGGGTGGTCGATACGAAAGGCACGGCGACCTTCTTGCCGAGCAGATCCTGCGGCTTGTTGATGCCACTGCCATTACGCACAACCAGCGCTTCCGCCTCGCCGATCTCCGCCGCAATAAATATGGTTTCGATAGGCAGTTCCTTGGTTGCAGCAGCAGCAAGAGGACTGCTGCCGAGGTAACCGATTTGAATATCGCCGGAGGCGACAGCGATAATGACATCGCCGCCACTCTCAAATTTTTTCCAGTTTATTTTCCAGCCGCTTGCCTTTTCATATTCGCCATCGGCCTGGGCGATTTTCGAAGGCTCGACTACTGTTTGATAGGCGATATTGACCTCCTTGTCTGCGGCAAATACAGTGCCTGTGAGTGAGAAAACAATCGCCAGCACGGGAAATTTCTTTAGAAATGGAGTTTTCATAATGGCCTGTAAAAAATTGTTTTCATTCAATGCCCGCATCGATTTTGGACTCAGTCTCAAAACTATCTGAGATTCCAACTCTAATAACTTGGCATCGAATTTCAAACGAATCATCTCAACTAACGATATGTGAATTCTGCAGCATTAGAAAAAGCCTGCCGCAGGAATTTCAGACTCATACGAATAGCACTTAATTAATTTTTTTGAGGTGTCCATATTTTTGCACTTGCTCCTTTGCCGCAGCGCGTGTTTGAGTCGGCAGAGGGTAGGGGTTTTCTTCGCTTGATAGCTCGCGGTTCGATTCGTCCCGGCCGGTTGCCAACCGTCTGTTCGCCCACCAGCACTAATAGTCCTGTGGTACTTTCTTTGTCATCTGAATGGCTCGACGTTCCGCTCCATGCCAGCCACAGTTGCTGCGTGTGCTTGGTGAGCGTGGCAATACATCGGTCAGCAATACGGATTGCAGCATGATTAAGCGGATCAAGTTGTAAGCCCGTAGATAAGCATGCATCTCCTTTTGGCCCATCTGTGGCGTTTTACAGTTCAGGGGCTGCATGCCCAAGGCAGGCTATGCAGCATTCGATTCACGGCCGCATCATTGACAACGCCCTGACAGGAGCGGTCCGGCTTCAGCGCTTGCGCCATAAACATGGACAGTGTTTCAGTCGGCGGGAAGAGTCGTTGACAATGGTCGGCCAGCGAGGCTTCCAGTATGCCAAATAGATCGGGTGATGCGAGCAGATTGAATAGGCGAAATGCGTCGCTAACAGCGGCGCAACGTCTAACGCGATGTTATTGGAATAACACAGAACTACTAACATGCATGGCGGCTGGCTGTTCGGTGATCGCAATGGTTTGGCGACTTAAGCGTATCACCAGACCAACCTTTTTCTTCTTGCTAATTCAGGTACTTATCGTTTAAGTAAGTGCCATTCTAGTCAGACTCAACCATCCTGCATAGAGCAAACCTAAAAAGACAAGCGTTCAATAACCTGCGATGCGAACCGCATATGTAAACACGAAAAAATTCGTTCGTCGCAAAATACTTTTACGGTTTAATCCACCTCGCATCACTGCCATGCAGCGGTACACGACGAATCGACACCCAATATGGCGCGGCTTGGGCGGTAACCTGTCGCACCGCACTCTAAGGACATAATATGAAGAACAAAGCTCACCGAATTGGAGCGCTGCTCCTTTCTATTTTCGGCACCACCAGCGCCTTTGCCACGGATGGTTATTTTTCTCACGGTTTCGGCGTTAAGGCGCAAGGCATCGGTGGTGTAGGCATAGCTTTGCCGCAGGATGGCCTGGCAGCGGCTTCGAACCCGGCAGGAACGGTATTGGTTGGTGACCGCATTGATGCTGGCTTGAGCTGGTTTGCACCCAGGCGCAAAGCCGACATCGTCGGCAATGCTGTACCTAATGCCAATGGCAGCTACGACGGCAACGGCACTGGAAATTTTTTCATTCCTGAATTTGGCTACACGAAACAGTTGTCGACCACGACCGCAGTCGGGGTCGCAGTCTATGGCAACGGCGGCATGAACACCGACTACCGCATAAATCCGTTCGGCGCCTTCGGCAGTAGTGGGCAAGCCGGTATCAATCTTGAGCAAGCGTTCATTTCACCGTCTGTTGCCTATAAGGTTAATGAACAGCACGCGATTGGTGCTGCCCTGAATTTTGCCTACCAGCGATTCTCCGCAAACGGCCTGGACGCATTTGCCCCCATTTCTTCGGACCGGAACAATCTTACCGATCGCGGAACCGATTCCTCGACCGGCTGGGGCGTGCGCCTGGGATGGGACGGCCAGATCACGCCGGATTTGACCCTGGGCGTCACATGGGCGTCCAAGATCAAGACCGGCAAGTTCGACCATTACCGCGGCCTGTTCGCGGACGGCGGCAATTTCGACATACCGGAGAATTTCGGCATCGGGTTTGCTTACAAAGCGACGCCTGCCGTCACCGTGGCGGCGGATATTCAACAAATCAAGTACGGCAGCATAAAATCCATCGCCAATCCGCTTAACGGTAACCTGCTGGGTTCTATCAACGGGCCTGGCTTCGGCTGGCGCGACATCACGGTATTGAAAGTCGGCGCGAACTACGACTACAGCCGGAATCTGACCTTGCGCATCGGCTATAATCACGCCGGCCAACCCATCCCGAACGACCAGACGTTTTTCAACATTCTTGCCCCCGGTGTCATGCAGGATCACCTGACGTTGGGCGCCACATGGAAAACGCCTGGCGGTGGCGAACTGAGCCTGTCCTATGCCCACGCATTCAAGAAACAAGTCAATGGTTCCAACTCGATACCGACACCGTTTGGCGGCGGCAACGCCAATATCGGCATGACAGAGAATCTCGTGGGCGTGGCATACGGCTGGAATCTATAGGGCGCGGCAAATATCCCTGCTAGGGAGTCTGTGTCGCCATGATTGAAACGAAAAAATCCAATGAATAGTCTTACCTTTTACAGCGCCCTGGCAGGCGGTGGGCTCATCGGTGGCGCCGCGGCGTTGTTGTTATGGCTGACGGGGCGCATCGCCGGCGTCAGCAATATCGTAGGCAATCTGTTCTTCGCAGCAGCGGGCGACCGACTTTGGCGCGCGTTGTTTCTGATTGGACTGATTGGCGGTACCGGCATCTACTATGCCGTGTTCGGCAACGCACCGGTGGCACGGCCGCATTTTCCTGTCTGGCTGCTGGCGATTGCAGGCTTGCTGGTCGGATTCGGAACCTCGCTTGGCAGCGGCTGCACCAGTGGACACGGCGTATGTGGACTGGGACGGTTTTCAAAGCGATCGCTGGCGGCGACGGCGACTTTCCTGTCTACGGGCATCGCTACAGCCATTGTCGTTCGCCACATTTTTGGAGTGTATTGATGACCAATGTTGCCAGCCTGCTCGCCGGCCTCTTGTTCGGCCTGGGACTTGCGGTCTCCGGCATGACCCACGCTAACAAGGTCTTGGACTTCCTTGACATCGCCGGTCACTGGGATCCGAGCCTCATTTTTGTGTTGGGCGGTGCGGTCGGGGTGACCGTGCTCGTGTTTCGGTTGATCTTGCGTCACAAGACGCCGCTCTTTGCAGACAAATTCGATCTGCCGCAAGCGCAGGACATAGACCGGTCGCTGGTCGCTGGCGCCGTCGTTTTCGGTATCGGCTGGGGTATCAGCGGTTATTGCCCTGGGCCCGCCATCAGCTTGCTTGCAGCTCCGAATTGGGAGGTTTGGGTATTTTTGCCGGCCATGTTGTTGGGATCGCTGCTGCAACGAGCCTGGGTCGACGGCAGAAATAAGCGTGGATGACTATACAAAATAATACTTTGCTATAGAGACATCCAAAAAGCAGTTTAGGGCATCATGCTTTATGTTGCTATGCTGCTATGTTGCCTTGCGCCTGTTACCTCCTATGCAGCGGGTCATGCGCTCATACAAATTTCAAATATTTAAATGCATTTTTATTCGTTGTCCAAATATGTAGTTTTGGCTATGCTCATATATGAAAATTGTATATTTTGATATGTGCGGTTGAGCGGACTTTATCCAATCGGCTGCTAATCCATAACCCAAGGGAGCTTCCATGTCAGGCTGGTTTGAAGATAATTCGCTGTCAATCGGACACACGCCGCTGGTGCGGCTCAATCGCGTAACCGACGGCGCGGCAGCCACGGTGCTGGCGAAAATTGAAGGACGTAATCCGGCGTATTCGGTGAAGTGCCGGATTGGTGCCGCGATGATCGCAGATGCTGAAAAACGCGGACTGCTTGGGCCAGGAAAAGAGCTGGTAGAGCCTACCAGCGGCAACACCGGCATCGCACTCGCATTTGTGGCGGCCGCGCGTGGCATCCCGCTAACGCTGACCATGCCGGAAACCATGAGCGTCGAACGGCGCAAGCTGTTGCTGGCCTATGGCGCAAAACTGGTGCTGACCGACGGCGCGAAAGGCATGAACGGCGCCATCGCCAAGGCGGAGGAAATTGCCACATCCGATCCTGACAAGTATGTACTGCTGCAACAGTTCAAGAATCCGGCGAACCCCGCCATTCACGAGGCAACCACCGGGCCGGAGATCTGGGCCGACACCAACGGCCGCGTGGATATATTTGTAGCCGGCGTCGGCACCGGCGGCACCATTACCGGCGTAGCGCGTTTCTTTAAAAAAACCAAGGGCGCCAACGTATTGTCGGTAGCAGTTGAGCCAACTACCAGCCCCGTGCTAAGTCAAACCCGTGCCGGCGAACCGCTGAAACCTGGGCCGCATAAAATTCAAGGGATCGGCGCCGGCTTTGTGCCGCAAGTACTCGATTTAAGTCTGATAGATGCAATCGAAACCATAAGCAGTGAAGAAGCGATCGAGTTCACCCGTCGTCTGGCGCGGGAAGAAGGTATTTTGTCCGGCATATCTTGCGGTGCGGCGGCGGCTGTGGCGGTGCGATGGGCCAAACGCGCCGAAAATGCGGGCAAGACTATCGTGGTCATTTTGCCGGACTCAGGCGAGCGCTATCTGAGCTCGGTATTGTTCGAAGGCGTGTTCGACGCCAACGGTCTGCCGGTCTGAGTGCTGGGTACCAAACTGAAGCAATTTTTGTAGGTGCGAATTTATTCGCATTCCTGGTTATTCGATGCGAACCAGTGCGAATAAATTCGCACCTACGGCTTCGCTTTTAAATACTTCTTTTATAAATAAAATAATACGGGAGTATCGTGTTTTTAATGCCATCCTCCGCATGTAATTATTGAGCCTGTAAAATATACTCCATAAAATATTTAAAATATTCAGTAGTAGGTCTGGTGAAACCCGCGCTTTTCGCCCGATCAAACTGCGCGGGTTTCACCCGCCCTACTTTTCAAGTTTTTCGTGGACAGTGGGGTCCACTTTAAAGTGACACGAAAAGTGAAATGGTGAAAAGTCGGAATCAAATACGTAACAGGGATTTTGCCAAAGAAGATGAGTCGATTTGACGCAGAAGATGCGACATTTTCGGCCTTAGCCACGAAAAATGAAATTTTCGGGAGCGCTCACTTTTATAGTGTTAACTAGTGAAACTCAATTAAACGATGATAGATGAATTTTTGGTAACTAAAATTATTGCAGTGGATGAAAGTAAAAGACCGCTAAGTATTATGTGAAGGCTCTGGCCAGCTGTATTCGACCCAAACCAGCTGGTCAGGATGATTCCTTGAATGACTGCAATGCAGCTTGGATTCAACCGGTCAAATCAGGCCAATGATGGCTTCTGCAAACCATATGAATTTAATTAGCGTAGACCGCTTTTTTCATGATTTCAAATACAATTCGGAGTTTTTCGGTAGTTGGCTCATCCTGGCGCAGCCACCTGACATCAAAGCCCAAATAGGTCGCCCATTCGATGCCCCGTTTAAAGTCGCGCCACTTGTCGTTTTTTGCTGCCAGTTCTATGTATTGATTGAGCAGGATGTACTGGTGGCGACCTGCACAATATTTTGCTTTTTCAAAGGCGTCCCGGATGAACGTATAGGCGTCGTTGTACCGTTCGGCGCGGTAGTGGTAGGTTGCCAGTTGCCATGGGACCATCCAAGGCAACACATGGCGAAGTCCACAGTCGTCGAGACGGGCCGCGTATGCCTCAATTTTCTCGATGTTGAGGTCGGCGCTTTTTCGTAGCGCAAGCCCATCAAGAATAGCTTCGCTGAAGCCTGCGGGCATTGCATGCTGCGGAGCAAATGCTTCGGGCTTCTGAAAAGGCAATATTGCGAGCCGACCAAAGCCGCGGGTGATGTCCACGGCTTCGGCGTTGGTGATCCGCTTATTGTCCAAAGCTTGTGTGACCGCATGCTGGTGCTCGGCAAATTGCCGCCAATAGTCCGTGCAAACGTCATACCAGAGCCTATCTTGCTCGCTCAATGAAATATTCTGTTTGGTAATGATTTTCTGGACACAGTTGCTAATCTTCTGAACATCCTCGACCACACAGTCGGCGACTATATGGTAGCGCGAACAAAATTCTTGCAGCACGGCACCGCCGTAGTGGGATAGCACCGACTTTGATATGTAAGTCGTGGCCCTTGCTGCAAACAGCGCCATCCGAATGCTATTTTTCTGAGTTTCCGAAAGGGGGAGACGATCCCCCTCGGCCTGACTCTGGTCGAGGGTGTCGAAGAATTGATTGAAATTCTTGAGCAAGGTGGGCCAGGAAGGAAGGCCGCGGCCGGCCAGCCAGTTTTTTGCGTTATCGTAGTTTTGTTCCTGAGTTGAGTGACCAGCGTCATCTGGACAGTGGAATTTTTGAATGGATATACCTGCCAATTGGTAGGCCCAACGAATAACTTTTTCCAGTGGCCAGATCCATCCGTCAGGCTCCTTAGTAGGAAGATACCAGTAGATGTCGGCGGGGGTCACTAGGCCATCAGCGGCCACGTTGTATCTCTGGAGGTGCTTGGCAACGGAAATGGGCAATCTGAACGCGGCGCTAGTCAACAGAAACCATTTGACGGTATCGGATTTGGTGAGGAATGTGCCTTCGTCCCGGAGCGTGTTTTGGTAGATTTCGAAGAGATCGGAAAGAATATCACCGAGAGCTAAACACTCACGGAGTTGGATGGTGCCAGCAACCAAATAACTCAGTGTTTGCACCATTTTACCCAAACGCTGATCCAACGTGCCTTCTTCCAAGGCAAGCCGCTGCAGGGCCTTCTGGGTGGATTTCTTACGAGTTTCGTCGAACGATGCGTCGTCCTCATGTTTTCTGGGCAAGACACCTAAGGCGTCGAAGATGAATTGGATCACTTCGCCTTGTTTTGGAAAGCTAACGGGATTCATGGAGTACCAGAGGCTTATAGATGAGGGAGGCACCCCACGGGTGTGGGGTGCTGCGGAATTACTTATTCTTCTGGCTGGTCTTCTGGTTGTGGTCTAACTGCTTCCCTCTGTTGCCTTGAACTTGTGCGTTCGTGGTATTGGTGCCGTTGGTTCCGCGGTTTTTGTTGAGGGCATCGGCGCGATGGTCGCGCTGCTGCTGTGTCGCTTGTTTCATATGGGCTCCTGATAAGGGTGAAAGGAGCCTCCATGGTAAGGAAGCAGTACTTGCGAGTCCAGAAGAAAACTGGCGACGTTGTTTTGCCGCGAATGGCAGTTACTTCATTTCCACGGAAATAGCTCTGAGTTACAGCCGCCTTGAATTGGCACATTAACATCATGTGACGAGCTGATTGAAGGTCACAGTTCTGATGCAGTGCTCGCAGTAAATCCGGGACGAGTCAGTCTCAACTATCGTGGCAAAAATCTCAACTACTCTGGCAATAATCTTAACTTCCGTGTCACTTTACGTTTCCCGAGTCTTTATTCGAAAACGTTCTATCGACATGCAAAAAAATTCGTTCTCTTTATGTGATTACGATGTGATTATCTGCATCAATCAGTCAAATTTGTAATAAAGAGAACCGACATGCAGCTTGCCATTGCCACCGCACGAAAGAAAAGAACGCCCTTTCGGGTCATGCCCGGCTTCGGTCTTTCGCTCGGTTTCACGCTGTTTTACCTGGCGCTAATTGTTTTGATTCCGTTGGCGGCGGTATTTTTGAAGACGTTCACGCTGACCTGGGATACTTTCTGGGCGGCGGTCACGTCGGATCGAGTAGTGGCTTCCTACAAGCTAACTTTCGGCGCGTCGCTGCTGGCCGCCGCGCTGAATGTGGTGTTCGGCGGCATTGTGGCCTGGGTGCTGGTGCGTTACCGTTTTCCCGGCAAGAAAATTATTGATGCGCTGGTCGATTTGCCGTTTGCATTGCCCACAGCAGTGGCCGGCATCGCGTTGACCGCTTTGTATGCGCCCAATGGCTGGATCGGCCGCTTTCTGGAACCGCTCGGCATCAAGGTGGCGTTCACGCCGCTCGGCGTGCTGATCGCGCTGACTTTCATTGGTCTGCCGTTCGTGGTGCGCACTGTGCAACCGGTGCTGGAAGACGCCGAGCACGAGCTGGAAGAAGCTGCCGCCAGCTTGGGTGCAAATACGTTCCAGACTTTTTCGCGGGTGATTTTTCCGACTATTCTGCCGGCGCTGATGACCGGCTTTGCGCTGGCTTTTGCGCGCGCTACCGGCGAATACGGTTCCGTTATTTTCATCGCCGGCAATATGCCGATGGTGTCGGAAATCACGCCGCTGTTCATCATCACCAAACTGGAACAATACGACTATGCGGGAGCCACGGCGATTGCGGTGGTGATGTTGACGGTATCGTTTCTGATGCTGCTCCTGATTAATGTTTTGCAAGCCTGGTCCCGCACCCGCGGCCAATCCGAGAAAGCTTGACATGCCCACTACCACTGCCCCGCCCTATGCGGCACAGCAAGCGCGTACCGAGCAGGTGCAAACCCATGCAACTGCAGCGATGCTGGAACCATTCTGGATTCGTGCATTGTTAATCGGCATTGCACTGGCTTTCCTGACGCTGTTCCTGTTCGTGCCGCTGTTGTCGGTGTTTGCCGAAGCGTTCAAGAAAGGTTGGCAAGCCTATCTGGCAGCCGTTACCGAGCCGGATGCAGTGTCTGCCATCAAGCTCACTGTGCTGACCGCCGCGATTGCGGTGCCGTTGAATCTGGTGTTCGGCGTGGCGGCGTCCTGGTGCATCGCCAAATTCGAATTTCGCGGCAAGAGCATTTTGCTAACTTTGATCGACTTGCCGTTTTCGGTGTCGCCGGTGATTTCCGGTCTGATCTACGTGCTGCTGTTCGGTGCCCAGGGTTGGCTTGGGCCTTGGCTATATGAACATGACATCAAAATTTTGTTTGCGGTACCCGGCATCGTGCTGGCAACGATTTTCGTCACTTTCCCGTTTGTCGCTCGCGAACTGATCCCGTTAATGCAGTCGCAAGGCAGCGAGGAGGAGGAAGCCGCGCTAGTGTTGGGCGCTTCCGGCTTCAAGACGTTTTGGTTTGTCACACTGCCGAATATCAAATGGGGTTTGTTATATGGCGTAATTCTCTGTAATGCGCGGGCGATGGGCGAGTTCGGCGCGGTGTCGGTGGTGTCCGGCCATATTCGCGGCGAAACCAATACGATTCCGTTGCAAGTCGAAATTCTTTATAACGAATACAACTTTGCCGCCGCTTTCGCAGTCGCGTCGCTGCTGGCCTTGCTGGCATTGGTAACGCTGGCATTGAAATCACTGATCGAATGGCGCTTGGCTGATACAGGTACCGGCGCAGAACAATTTCAGGAGCGGCAATCATGAGCATCGAAGTCAGGAATATTCATAAACAGTTCGGCAATTTTGTGGCGCTGAATGATGTGTCGCTGCATTTTCCGGCCGGTCAATTGACTGCGCTGCTCGGCCCGTCCGGCTGCGGCAAGACCACGCTGCTGCGCATCATCGCCGGGCTGGAGCAAGCGGATCAGGGCCAGGTATTGCTGGATGGCGCAGATGCTTCGGCGCGGCATGTGCGCGAGCGCCAGGTCGGCTTCGTGTTCCAGCACTATGTGCTGTTCAAGCACATGACGGTGTTCGAGAATATCGCCTTCGGTCTGCGCGTCAAGCCGCGCAATGTGCGGCCAAACGCAGCGCAGATTCGCGACAAGGTCAGGCAATTGCTGGAACTGGTGCAGCTCGATTGGCTGGCGGACCGTTATCCGCCGCAACTGTCAGGCGGCCAGCGCCAGCGCATTGCGTTGGCGCGCGCGCTGGCAGTCGAGCCGCGCGTTTTACTGCTGGATGAACCGTTCGGCGCGCTGGACGCCAAGGTGCGCAAGGAGTTGCGGCGCTGGCTGCGACGCTTGCATGACGAATTGCACGTCACCAGTATCTTCGTCACGCACGATCAGGAAGAGGCGCTGGAAGTGGCCGACCAGATCGTGCTGATGAACAAGGGCAATGTCGAACAAGTCGGCGCGCCCAAGGATGTGTATAACCATCCGGCCTCGCCTTTCGTGTACGGCTTCCTCGGCAACGTCAACCTGTTTCATGGCCGCGTGCATGAAGGCGTGCTGGATGCGGGCGGTGTCGCTTTCGATGCGCCCGAGCATGCGCAAACGCAAGATGCCAAGGGGATCGCTTATGTGCGGCCGCACGATCTGGAAGTGGATCGTTACACGACGGGCGCGCAAGGAATTGTGGTGCAATTGAAGCGCGCCCATGCAATCGGCCCGTTGGCGCAACTGGAACTGGAACGCGATGACAATGCGGAAATTATCGAAGCGGTAATTTCGAATGAACGTTTTGCACAACTGAAGTTGAAAGATGGCGAAACCCTGATCGTGCGGCCTAAACGGCTGCATGTCTTCGTCGAAGATTATTCAATCTGAACCGAATACGACTTACAAAAAAATAAATAAGTAGCGTAGGCCTCCGTGCCTGCGCCGGGCTGCAGGCACGGAGGCCTGCACTACTGATAAACAACTCCGTTTTAGGATAGCTGATGAATTTCCAGCAATTGCGTTCTATTCGTGAAACAGCACGTCACGGCTATAACCTGACCGAAGTGGCGAGCGTGCTATGTACCTCGCAGCCGGGCGTGTCGCGCCAGATCCGTGAACTGGAAGACGAGTTGGGGGTCGACATATTCGGGCGCAACGGCAAGCGCCTGACCGGCTTGACCGAACCTGGCAAAGGCATCCTGAAGATTATCGAACGCTTGCTGATCGAGGCCGAGAACTTGCAACGCGCCGGCCAGGAATATTCCGGCCAGACCAGCGGCACGTTGACGGTCGCCACTACTCATACCCAAGCGCGCTATGTGTTGCCGGAAGTGGTGCAGAACTTCCGCGTTGCTTTCCCAGACGTGCGCATTGCGTTGCAGCAAAGCGCGCCGGAACATATTGCCGAATGGGTATTGTCAGGCAAGACCGACATCGGCATTGCTACCGAGGGCCTGAACCAGTTTCCAGATCTGGTTTCTTTCCCTTGCTATAGCTGGAGCCACTTGATCGTGGTGCCAAACGGGCATCCGCTTTTGACGCAAACGAATGTTGGCTTGAACGATCTTGCCACCTATCCGTTGATCACTTACGACAGCGGTTTTACCGGCCGCAGCCACATCGACGACGCCTTCAATAACGCTGGCGTAAGCACTAATATCGTGCTCACAGCTATGGATTCGGACGTGATCAAGCAATATGTGTCGCTCGGCATGGGGGTTGGGCTGCTGGCAACAATGGCATTCGACCCTGAGCGCGACCAGGGGCTGCAGGCGATTAAGGCATCGCACCTGTTTGCCCCGAATGTGACCCGGCTGGCAGTACGGCGCGGCGCCTATCTGCGCTCGTATGCCTATGATTTCATCATGGAATTTGCCCCTGACCTACAGCGCGCCGATATCGAACGGGCGTTGAACCAGGAACCTAATCACGCGTAGGAGCATGACTCAAGCGCACACTAATAAAGTGTGGGAGTACCATTAAAAATATGGCACTTACCGCATGTATTCAGTGATACTTTAAAAATACACCACTAATTACTTAGGACGGGTACGGCACGTTTGGTGCCGTACCCGTGCCCGTGGCCGTAAGATCAGCGCTTGACTTCGATCTTGGTGACCTGGAACACGCTGGACTGATCCAGATAACCCTTTGCCTCAACATAACTGTTGGTGGCATAAGCACCTTTTTCCCACTGGGCCGCAACCAGGTTGGCCTTCAGGGAATTGACGCTGCTATTGATGGTGCAGGCGCTAGGGTAAGTACTGCACGTTAGCGTGCCGTAAATCTCGAAGCTGCTGCCGCCGCTCGACTTGCCGAGGGCGTCGTCCTTGCTGGCGCTATCGCCGACAGAACCGTTCACGGTAACGCCCTTGACATCGATCTTGGACGCCAGCAAAACACCATTTTGCAACGCACCCTTGACTTCCACGAACACGTCGTTGGCCAATTTGGTGTAGCCGTATTCGAACCTGGTGGCGCTGTTCGACTGCACTGTGACGCCCTGCACCACGAAAGTGTTCAGTGCGGCGTCAAAGCCGGAGATCATTCCATACAGTTCCTGCTTGTAGCCGACATTACTGCTGCTGCCACCCTGCCGCTCCGTGTAGAGAGTCTCCCTGCTATCGAATTCCACCTTGCTGGCCAGCAGAATGCCCTTGCTCAGTGTGCCCTTGACCTCGATGACCTGGTTCTTGGCGATCGCGCCGACCGGCTTGTTGGCTGCAGAAATATCCACCGTCGTCCCGGAAACCACCAGCGTATTGCCGACCACGCTATCCACCACGCCTTTGAGCTTGATGTACGACAAGGCCGAGGTAGCGCTCGACAGGTTGGAAGGATTGAGCACCAGTATCTTGGAAGCAAGCACCGCGCCGTTGCCGTCCGGTGCCGTATTTGCCAAAATACGCACGCTGCTGCCTGCCGCTATCCCGGCTCCGGCGGGTAACACATCCGCTGCGCCGTAGTTGACAGTAATGGTGCCGTTGTTGCCGTCATGCAAGGTGAAACTGCCGGATGCGCTGGTCCAGACTATGCCGCGCAACGAGACTGGGAAGGTGGAGGCTTTCGGGTAGCTCGACGCAAGACCGCCCCGGGAGCCATACACTTCGATACGCGTGGCGAGATAGCTGCCGTCGCTCTGCGCCAGACCATACACTTCCACCCAGTTTGTAGTGGCGATGCCGGCCAGGCCGGTCGCACCCTGCATCATCGTGCTAGCGTCGACCTTGACGGTTTGGCCGTTTACGCGCAGGGTGCCAGCCGCTATATCGACCGCGCCAACCTGGCCCCGCATCCCGCCGTCGATGCGTATCGTGCTGGCTGTCCCGGTCCCATTATTGTCATCCGCCGAGCCTTCCACTGCCACCGTCATTCCCAACCTGATCTGCTCCGTGTAGGCCGATGTGCCATAGGGATCATCGGCTTCGAGCACCTGTGCACCCACCGTCTCGAAACGCACGCCATTAACCACGATGGAACCCAGCCCTGAAACCGAGCCTGCGTAGAGCGTGCTGGACAGAAGGGATGGAGCGGGCGGATTCTGCACGCTGTTATCTTTCGCGCTGCTGCCTGTCGAACTGCCGCCGCCGCACGCGGCAAGCAAAGCAAGGGAAAGCGGTGCCAGGATGAAAAGTTTCAGCGGAAAACTATTTTTTGTCTGAATATACGAGTACATTTTTGCCTCTTTTTTGATTACCGAAAGCATCAATGTAGATTCCCCAGCTTAAGGGAACCTTAAGAATGGCAAAGTTGGGCAGTCGGCCTGAAGCGGGGCTCAAGTGCGGCGTATCGGGTTTTTTGCCTGCAAAATCCCTTTAACTTTGGCTATCTATTTAGCGCCATATCAAGCAAAAATGCTGCGGCGTGGTTTGGTAGGAAACTGCTTCGCCCGGATGTTTCCAATACGGTCTGGACAAATACTAATTTTCATTAAATAGAACGAGTATGTTTAAAAATACATTTTTTAACGCATATAAATAGAGCAATTTTAAAAATACATAATATGGTATATAAAAATAATCAAGAATGACAGGCGGCGCAACAGTCAGCAATTATTCTTAAGCAAACCTTAAGGCAACCCAGTCATACTGCAGTCCTGCTGGTTAAAATACGGGAGAACACATGCGTTTGCTAGTGGTGGAAGACGATGCGCTGCTCGGGCAAGGGATCGAGGCCGGACTGAAGCAGGCCGGGTTTGCAGTAGACCGCGCGCTCGATGGCCGCGCGGCGACATTGGCGCTGGATGCGGTCGACTACGAATTACTGGTGCTCGATCTGGGCCTGCCGCGCATGAACGGACTCGATCTACTGAAGAGTTTGCGCAACAAGGGGCGCGACATTCCGGTACTGATCTTGACCGCGCGCGACACGGTGCAAGACCGGGTCGCAGGGCTGAATGCCGGAGCCGACGATTATCTGATCAAGCCGTTCGACCTGGCTGAACTGGTGGCCCGCATCCGCGCACTGCTGCGCCGCGCGCATGGCCGCAGTGCCGCCATTATCCAGCACGCCAATCTGCAACTCGATCCAGCCTCGCTACAGGTGACGCAGGACGGCCGGACAATCCAGCTATCAGCGCGCGAGTGCGCGATTCTGATCGATCTGCTGGAGCATAAAGGCACTGCACTGTCGCGTGCGCGGCTGGAGGAAAGCTTGTACGGCTGGAACGAGGAAGTCGAAAGTAATGCGATCGAGGTTCACATCCACAACCTGCGCAAGAAACTCGGCGACCAATTGATCAAGACCATCCGCGGTGTCGGCTACCTGATTCGCAAGGAGACGCCATGAAGCGACTTTCGCTGCGGCAGCACCTGACGTTGATGATCATGTCCAGCCTGCTGGTGGTCTGGAGCGCAATGGCCGTGTCCAGCTACTGGGAATCACACGAAGAAATCAGCGAACTGCTCGATGCCCAACTGGGGCAAGGCGCCCGCAGCATCCTGCTGCTGGACTTGAATCTCCTGCAACACCTGGCCGATAACGAAAGCGCAGTCATCGAAGAGCACGACGGCACAGAAGACCGCCAGGGCAAGGCGCTACCGTTTCAGGTCTGGGGTGCCGACGCTCGACTGTTGCTGCAAAACGCCAGCGCGCCGCATATCGGTTTCCGCGCCGGCAGCGGCATCGGCACTATCGAGGTACAAGGCAAGAGCTGGCGCACGCTGGCGCTTTGGAGCCAGAAACACGGCTTCCAGGTGCGTGTATTTGAAGATGCGCAGCAACGCAGCCATCTGGCCAGTGACATCATGCGGCGCATGATGGCGCCACTGCTGATTGGGTTGCCGGGTTTGGCGCTGCTGATCTGGCTCAGTATCGGGCGCGGCCTGCGACCTTTGCAATCGCTGTCGGCAGCGATTGCCGCCCGCAGCGCAGGCAAACTGGACCTGATCACATTGCACAACGTACCCAAGGAAGTTCAGGCCCTGATCGTCTCGCTCAACGGCTTGCTGGAACGGCTGTCGCATTCGATGGATCAGGAACGCCGCTTCACCGCGGATGCCGCCCACGAATTACGCACACCGCTGGCCGCCATCAAGGTGCAGGCTGAAGTCGCGCTGGCCGCACAGGATCGGCAACAACAAGATCAGGCCTTGCATGGCATCATTGAAGGCATCAACCGCACTACCCGTCTCAGCGCACAGTTGCTGATGCTGGCCCGGCTCGACCATCTGGCGCCGGAAACGCAGCAAAGCGTCGAACTGGGCGAACTGGCCCGGCAATCTGCGGCCCGTTATGCCAACAGCGCCCTCGACAAGGAGATCGACCTCAGCGTCAGCGTTGAGAGTGCCGCACTGCTACCAATACGCGGCGACCCGGTGCTGCTGGAAGCGCTGATCGGCAATCTGATCGACAATGCGATTCGCTACACCCCGTCGCAAGGCTGCATCGAGATCGGCATTCAGAGGGTCGGAGATTGCGTCATGCTGTACGTCAAGGATGACGGCCCCGGCCTGTCGGAGCAGGATAAAGAGCGCGTGCTGCACCGTTTCTACCGTGTCGATGGCAACGGTGCCAGCGGCAGCGGCCTGGGGCTGTCGATTGTCGAGCGCATCGCGCAGGTACACCGCGCCACGCTTGCATTGGGGGCTGGCTTGCATGGCACAGGACTGGGCGTGAGCGTGCAATTTCATGCAGGGGATAAAAGTTAGCCGCCTGTCAAACCCAGAATTACTTCAGCAACCGCGCCAGTTCGACCGCGGTCTTAACATGCATCTTGTCGAAAATGTGAGCGCGATGCACTTCGACTGTGCGCATGCTGATGCCAAGTTCATCCGCGATGATCTTGTTCATTTTCCCTTCCAGAATCAGATCCAGCACTTCGCGTTCACGCACCGACAGGGTTTCCAGGCGACGCTGGATCAGCGCCATGCTGCCGGCATCCATAGAGATCAGCAAGGCTTCCTGCGCCCGGTCCATCAACTTGTTGTCGTTCAGCGGTTTTTCGAAAAAATCGAACGCACCGCGTTTTAAAGTATCGACCGCCATCGGCACATCGCCGTGACCGGTCAGGAAAATCACCGGTAACTGTCGCGTCAAGCCGCGCCCAGCCAGCACGTCAAACAGCGCAATGCCATTCATGTCGGGCATGCGGACGTCAAGCAGCAGGCATTCCCCTTGCGCATCGAAGACAGTCTTGCCATTGAACGCGACCAGAAACTCGGCGGCGCTGGCGTAGGCTGTGGCGGCGATGGCGCGCGATCTGGCTAGCCATAGCAGTGAGTCGCGAATTACTTCTTCGTCATCGACTATGTGCAGCATGCGGGTTCCTCGGTTATTCGGACAACTGCGCTGGATGCGGCAGATGCGGTGGCAGATGTGGCGGCAATGAGAAGCGGAAAATTGTACCGCCGAGCGGGTTATTTACATAATTCAGGGTGCCGCCATGAAACTCCAACGTGGTACGGCAGATTTTCAGACCGATTCCCATGCCCTCGGCCTTGGTCGAAAAGAAAGGCGAAAACAAGTGTTCGGCGACTTCCGGCGCGACCCCGTGCCCCTGGTCAATCACGGATACCACCACATTCGCAAGCGCTGCTGCAGTATTGAACGGCACATTATCTGCGCCGACGGTGATGCGCAGGATACGCCGCTCGGCAACAATCTGCTGCATTGACTCAATGGCGTTGCGCGTCAGGTTCAGCAATACCTGCTCCAGCATCACGCGGTCGGCCAGCACGTTCGGTAGCCGGGGGGTAATGCTGAACTGGATGGCAACGTAACTCTGTTGCGCCTGCAGTTCAATCAGCGGCATCACACTGTCGATCAGGTTTTGCATCGAAACCGGTTCGCGGGTCGGTTCGCGCCGCTTGACGAACTCATGCACGCTGCGAATGATCAAGCCGGCGCGCTGCACTTGCGCGTTGGCCTTTTCTAGCGCCGGTGTCAACAATGCGGGGTCAACCACGCCTGACTGCAGCAGATTGATGGCGCCGACGGTGTAACTGGAAATGGCGGCCAAAGGCTGATTGAGTTCATGCGCCAATGTCGATGCCAGTTCGCCCATAGTTGCCAGACGCGCACTGGATTGCAACTTTTCCTGCTGCTGAAGGTTTAATTCCTCCACTCTTTTGCGATCCGAAATATCCAGGATCGACCCCATCCAGCCAGTCTGCTTACCGCTGTCGTCCAGCAGAGGCGATTCGAAAATCAGCACCGGAAACCGTTCGCCGTTGGCGCGCTGGAATATGATCTCGAAACCATGTCGCTGCACGGTGCCGGCCAAGACTTGGGCAAAGCGCCCTTCATGGTCTTCGATCGCCTCGGGAGCCCAGTACGGCATCGGCGGCATCTTGTTGAGCAATTGATCGGCAGTTAAGCCAACCATCTGGCAGAACGCCGGATTAACATAGCTAATCCGCCCTTTCAGGTCGCGCGCCCGTAGCCCGGTCACGAGCGAGTTTTCCATTGCAATGCGGAAAGCAACCTCCTCACGCAGCGCACCTTCCGCCGCCAGCCGACGATTGATATCCCGCCATAACGCCCATAAGCTCCAGATCAGACCCAGCGCCAGCAGAATAATCGAGCCTACCAGCAAATTGGGCAGTAGGGTCGGCGCACTTTTGACGCTATTGGTGCGCAGATACACTGCTGCTCCCGGCAAATCGAGCGTGTGGCGATGTGTGTACACGCCGCGTCCCATGCCTCCGGCCGCCCGCCGGGCGAAAATGACGTCGTCGTCGTCGGTCAATACAATCTCGTTATCCTGAGCAAACCACCACGGCACCATCTGATCGAGGATATCCTGCAACGCATAACGAATCACCAGGCTGCCGCTGTATTGGCCGTGGCTGAAGATCGGCAAGTGGCAATCAATCAATGTCAACCCCGACACGCCGCTCACGCTAACGGTTTTGAGCGGCTGACTATATTGCGGCGATTTCAGCTTGCGCGCGTTGACCGATGCTTGCGCCGATGCATCCGACAGCCGGGAGGAAGCGATTAATCGCTGATCGCTGAACGCAACTATCCGGCCTGCCGCATCCAGCCACATGACCTGACGAATCTCACTGCTGCTTTTTAGTAACAGCACGGTGCGTTCGTGCAATTTGTCAGGCGACAGGTATCCGCTGGCGATTTCGGTTCCAACTTGGTGAAAAATTTCTTCATTCCGCCGTAACTGAAAGCGAATCGCCTGCTCTACCCAAAGCGTATCGGCAATCATCTGTTCTTGACGTTCGCCGACTTCCATCTGCCGTACTTGCCATGGCAGCCATATCAGCATCGACAACACCAGCAATACCAGCATCACTGGCAGCAGCCAGCGCCATGCCTGCTTGGGTTGCAGCGGAGCGGCGCCAAAACCTTTAAATCCAGCAATTGTCATGGGAGCAAAGCGTCTTTCTAGCGTATTTTAAGAAGGGATTGCTGCTTGGTCTGAAATTTTACCAAATATTCTATGCCTGTTTTTTTGGATTCAGTCTGAAGCAGTTTTTTTGAATTGTGGTTATCCACAATTGTGTCGCCAGGAAAGGTTTGCAAGAATAATGAAATATTTAAAAAACGTTTTTCACATTTACCGGAGACAAGTATGAAACTCAAAACACTAATCCTGGCGCTGGCGTCCGCTGCACTCATTAGCCCGATTGCTTTTGCACAAGCCCCAATCGTCATCAAATTCAGCCACGTAGTTGCAAAAGACACGCCAAAAGGCAAAGCGGCCGATCGTTTCAAAGAGTTGGCAGAAAAAAATACCAAGGGCCGCGTCAAGGTTGAGGTATATCCCAATAGCACCTTGTACAAGGACAAGGAAGAGATGGAAGCATTGCAACTCGGTGCAGTCCAGATGCTGGCGCCATCACTGGCCAAATTCGGCCCCTTGGGCGTACGTGAATTCGAAGTCTTCGACCTGCCGTATATTTTCCCTTCCAAGGATGTGCTGTATCGCGTAACCGAAGGTCCGATCGGCAAGAGTCTGCTGAAAAAACTTGAACCCAAAGGCATCACTGGCCTGGCTTACTGGGATAACGGTTTCAAAGTCATGTCGGCCAACACACCGCTACATTCACCGGCAGACATGAAGGGCTTGAAAATGCGTATTCAGTCATCCAAGGTATTGGATGCGCAGATGCGCACGCTGGGCGCAAACCCGCAGGTAATGGCCTTCTCCGAGGTGTATCAAGCATTGCAAACTGGCGTTGTGGATGGCACTGAGAACCCGCCATCGAATTTGTACACGCAAAAAATGCATGAAGTGCAAAAGCACGTCAGCATGACTAACCATGGCTATCTAGGCTATGCAGTGATCGTCAACAAGAAATTCTGGGATGGTTTGCCGGCCGATATTCGCACCGAATTGGAGGCCGCGATGAAAGAGTCGACCCGCTACGCCAATGCGATCGCCCAGCAGGAAAACGACAAGGCGATGGCGGCCGTCAAGGCATCTGGCAAAACAACTGTATATACGTTAAGCGGCAAAGAACAAGTCGAATGGCGCAAAGCCTTGGTGCCGGTTCAAAAACAGATGGAAAGCCGTATCGGCAAGGAACTGATTTCTTCCATTAACAAAGAATCGGCAGCACTGCTTCTGAAATAATTTCCCCACCAGTACGATACCTATGCGACTTGCAAGCATTCTTGACTTGTAAGCCGCATATTTTTTACATACTGCGAGTGCCCTTAACTCCCACGCCTATCGGGGAACCCATGAAAATTCTTGATCATCTTGAAGAATGGCTGATCGCCTTCTTGATGGCAGCGGCTACCGTTGTCACCTTTATCGCAGTCTTGCATCGCTACGCGTCCGGTTTCAACATCTTTGGCATTCAGGATGTGCTGATCCAAATTAATACCAGCTGGGCCCAAGAATTAACCATTTATATGTTCGTCTGGATGGCAAAGTTCGGCGCCGCTTATGGCGTGCGCACCGGCATCCACGTCGGCGTTGACGTCTTGATCAACAAGTTGAATACGCCGTGGCGTAAAAAATTCGTCATCTTCGGCCTACTGGCCGGTGCAACATTCACCGGTCTGGTCGGTACTTTCGGCGCCAAATTCGTCTACGAGCTAAGTCATACCAGCAGCGTTTCCGAAGTACTGGAAATTCCAATGTGGATTGTCTATATGGCGGTACCGCTCGGCTCCTACCTGATGGCGTTTCGTTTCCTGCAGGTTGCCTGGCATTTCATTCAAACCGGCGACTTGCCAAAACATGACCATTCCCATGTAGAAGGTCTGGAAGAAGAGCTTAAAGGGGAAAAAGCATGAATGCACTGATCATCTTTGTCCTGCTGTTCTGTCTGATGCTGACCGGCATGCCGATCTCGATTTCGCTTGGTCTGACGGTGTTGACTTTCCTTTTCACAATGACTTCAATACCGATCGAAGCAGTCGCATTGAAGCTTTTTACGGGAATTGAAAAGTTCGAAATCATGGCGATTCCGTTCTTCATTCTAGCCGGCAATTTTCTGACCCACGGTGGAGTGGCGCGGCGCATGATCAATTTTGCCACTTCGATGATCGGCCACTGGCATGGCGGTCTGGCTTTGGGCGGGGTGGCCGCTTGTGCGCTGTTCGCAGCCGTTTCCGGCTCTTCGCCTGCCACCGTGGTTGCAATCGGCTCGATTATGTTGCCGGCGATGGTTAAGCAGGGTTATCCAAAAGGCTTCGGGGCAGGCGTCATTACGACATCCGGTGCATTGGGCATCCTGATTCCGCCATCAATCGTGATGGTGATGTACTCAGTCTCGACCAATACATCTGTTGGCAAACTGTTCATGGCTGGCGTGATCCCGGGTTTATTACTGGCATTCTTTTTAGGATTAACTACCTGGATTTTGGCGCGCAAGCGGGGATATCCGCGCATGCCAAAAGCAAGCTGGAACGAACGTTTGGTCGCCTTTCGCAAAAGCGCCTGGGGTCTGTTGCTGATCGTAATCGTGATGGGCGGCATCTATTCCGGCATGTTCACCCCGACCGAGGCAGCCGCCGTGTCAGCGGTATATGCGTTTATCGTCGCCGTGTTTATCTACAAGGACATGGGCTTGAAGCAAGTTCCCAAGGTCTTGCTCGACTCGGCTTCCATGTCTGCCATGCTGCTGTATATCATTACCAATGCGGTATTGTTCTCCTTCCTGATGACCAGCGAGCATATCCCGCAGGATATGGCGGCCTGGATCATGGACAAGGGTTTTGGCATGATCACCTTCTTGCTGGTGGTCAATGTGCTGCTGCTGATGGCGGGTAACGTGATGGAGCCGTCGTCGATCGTTTTGATCATGGCGCCGATCTTGTTTCCTGTGGCAATAAAACTCGGCATCGACCCCATTCACTTCGGCATCATCATGGTGGTTAATATGGAAGTCGGCATGTGCCACCCGCCGGTTGGTCTAAACCTGTATGTGGCATCGGGAATCGCCAAAATGGGGATAACCGAGTTGACTATCGCCGTCATGCCGTGGCTGCTGACGATGCTGGGATTTCTGATCCTGGTCACCTATGTTCCACAAATATCGCTGTGGCTGCCGAATCTGATCTTCAATTAATTCGGATTGCCTGGAAAAACCGCCGGACAGCTATTGTTCGGTGGCTTTACCTATCCAACAAAATTTAATTTGGATCAAGATGGAAAATTTCAAATAATGATTGAGAATCTCTTTATTAGATGAATGTTTCTTTTCGCTTAATTGTTTTATCCGATTCCGGTAATCCGGTGTTATTATTGCGAAAATTTTGTATCAGGCGGTAACACGCAAGTAATATCCGATGCCGCAATTGGCTCGTACCGCACACGCAATGGATTCGAATTTCAGAGGGGTAGCATATAAAAACGGGTGGCATACCGATATATAACGAGGAGACACGCGTTTCAAATGAGCTGTCATAACAGCCTGAACGCGTAGAAGCAATTTGAAGGCGCATCTCACGATGCGCCTTTTTTGTTTTATTCTATCGATATGAAAAATGCTTACGCCACTTCCCTGTTCTCAGCCATCGTCGAAGCCCCTTTCGGCGCGGTCGGCATCCGCACCGAAGCTTCCTGCCTGCAGGAGCTAGTCTATCTTCCTCCGTCTTTTAAAGCCAAGGCCGCAGCCGTTGCTGATACGCTAGCCGCAAAAGTCGCAGTCCAGGTGATGCGCTACCTGGAAGATCCTGACACTATTTTTGACCTGCCCTTGCCGGAAATCGGCACGGTCTTCCAGCGCAAGGTGTGGCAAGCCATTGCCGCAATTCCACGCGGCCAGGTGCTCACCTATGGCCAGATTGCCAAACATATCCGTTCAGCGCCGCGTGCGGTCGGACAAGCTTGCGGGGCGAACTGGTTTCCGCTGGTGATTCCCTGCCATCGCGTCATAGCGGCAGGCGGGTTGGGTGGCTTTTCGCACCACGACGATGCAACCGGCTTTCATGTCGGCGTCAAACGCTGGCTGCTCGCGCATGAGGGCGCTGCAGCCACCTTATGACAGACCAGTTGCTTGCCGCAAGCCAATCTGCAATCGATGTCTTTTGCGACACCTTATGGCTGGAGGACGGCCTGGCGAAGAATTCGCTGGAGGCCTACCGGCGTGACATGCACCTGTTTGCATTCTGGCTGCAGCTAGCTTGCGGCAAGGCTTTGTATCAAGCCCAAGCCAACGATCTGAGCGCCTATTTCAGTGCCAGACATGAAACCACCAAGGCGACCTCGTCAAACCGCCGCCTGGCAGTGCTGAAGCGTTTTTATCAGATGGCACTGCGCCATCGCGACATAGAGATCGATCCCTGCCTGAAAATGCAGAGCGCCAGACAGCCGGCACGGGTGCCAAAAATATTATCTGAGGCACAAGTCGAGGCTCTGCTGGCCGCACCCGATATCGATATCGCGCTGGGCTTGCGCGACCGCACCATGCTGGAACTGATGTATGCCAGCGGCTTGCGCGTGACCGAACTGGTGTTGCTGAAAACGGTGGAAGTCGGCATGAATGAAGGTGTCTTGCGCATTACCGGCAAAGGTAACAAGACGCGCCTGGTGCCTTTTGGCGAAGAGGCGCGGAGCTGGTTGGAACGCTACCTGAAACTGGCGCGCAGCGTAATTTTAGGCGGCCAGGTCGACGATGCCTTATTCGTCACCGCACGCGGCGGTGCGATGACGCGTCAGATGTTCTGGATATTGGTCAAAAAATATGCAGTCAAGGCCGACATCAATGCGCCGCTTTCGCCGCACACGCTGCGCCACGCATTCGCCACCCATTTGCTCAATCACGGCGCCGATTTACGGGTGGTGCAATTGTTGCTCGGACACGCCGATATTTCGACCACCCAGATTTACACCTATGTGGCGCGCGAGCGGCTCAAAAAATTGCACGCAGAACATCATCCACGCGGTTAGTGCCCACTGCTTCCGTTTGCCTGGTTATTGATGCCATACAACTTTACCCGCACCAGCACTTGCCCATGATCGCTAGCCTCTGGCCGACGCAGCTGAACATGGTCGTTGAGGTAAATCACTTCCTGTACTTCGCCGAGGGCAAAACGCGATGCTGGATTGAATTCTTCCGACACCAGAATATGATCAATGGTTTCGAACTGCCCCTGATGAATGGCGCTGTAACCAACGTTACGCAGTGGATCCGACTGCGACTGGATACGATAGCTATCGAACAGACGGTCGTCGAAACCAGCTTTGCCGCGGCGGCCGTCACCCATCACGATCCGGCTAGTGATCGCGCCGGCCACATCGTTGAAGTCACCCATCACCACCAGCGGCACCCGGTTATTCTGCATCAAATCGATCAGCAGATAACGCAGTCCAAGGGCTTCGGTGCCGCGCTGGATCAGCGAACGCAAAGAACCCAGTCCAAGCTGATAAGGATCGTTTTCATCTTCACCGTTCCCATAATTGGGACGCTGGGACTTCAGGTGGGTTACAAAGACATTCACGATTAACTCGTCCGACAGCGCCACTTGCACATGCAAGACAGGCCGCGTGAATCGGTTCAATATATCGTCTGTTCCCGGCAGCGCCACCGATAGTTGGCGTGGCAACTCGCTGTACGTATTAACCTCGCCGACAAGCGGCAGCCGCGAAACCAGCGCCACGCTCGGGGTAAGTGTTCCATCACGCGCAACCGGGTCGAACCCAAGCTGATGCGCATGCGCATAGCGCTTGCTTTTAGCTAGTGCATGCTGCAATGCCGCCTGCGAGAAAATCTCTTGAAAACCGATCACGTCGGCATCCAGGCGATCGATCTGCTGTGCGATCCAGTCGGTTTTTGCTTCAAATTCTGCCGCTGTATAAGGCGCCAGGTTGGTGTAGAAAACCGTGCCTGGCAGCGCCAGATTGCAAACATTGAAAGTAGCAAAACGAATTTCTTGTTGCATAATGTGCTTTCGATTGACATCACAACAGAGCTTTTGAGCGTATCACGCATGGCTAAAAAAGAGCACAACTCCGAAACCCAGGCGACCCAATTCCTACGTAGGCACGGCGTCGCATTTTCCGAACATCCGTATGCCTATGAAGAGCATGGCGGCACCGCGGTGTCGGCGCAGGAACTGGCGGTTGATGAACATTGCGTGATCAAGACGCTGGTGATGCAGGACGAAGCCTCGAAGCCATTGATCGTCCTGATGCATGGCGACCGTACCGTATCGACCAAGAATCTGGCGCGCCAGATCGGTTGTAAATCAGTCGCCCCGTGCAAGCCGGAAGTAGCCAGTCGGCACTCCGGCTACCAAATTGGCGGCACCTCGCCATTCGGAACCAGGAAAGCGATGCCGATATACGTCGAGCAAAGCATCCTGGCGCTGGACAAAATCTATATCAATGGCGGCCGGCGCGGCTACCTGGTCGGGATCGATCCGACAGTGATCGCCACGGTGCTGGCTATTCAGACTGTCGATTGCGCACTGGGCGATTAAAATCCGAAAATATAGAAAAATGATGGAGTATATGGTTTCATGCGGTGGAATCGCATTAAAAATATGCGGAAAACTCTAATTTATACCGATACTCCATCATTTTCAAAATAATATGGCAGAGACCTAGAGGCCTTGCGGCAAATCGAAGACCAGTACTTCAGCTGCGTTGCCGTCACGGATTCGTACTTCGGTTTCCGCGTTGAGCTTCAAGGCATCGCCGGCAGCCAGCGTCTGACCATTAACGCTGGCACTACCGCGCACCATATGGACGTAAGCCAGCCGATTGCCAGCAAGCGTCAGGTCAGCCGCTTGATCGCCATCGAATAGGCCGACATACAAGCGCGCATCCTGGTGTATCTTGACCGCGCCATCGGTGCCTGCGGGCGAGGCCACCAGCCGCAGGCGCCCGTCCTTTTGCGCTTGCGGGACATGCTGCTCTTCGTAACTGGGCGCAATGCCTTTTTGATCGGGTTCAATCCAGATTTGCAGCAAATGGGTTTCGCTGCCTTCGGCATGATTGAACTCGGAATGCATCACGCCACGGCCGGCACTCATGCGCTGCACGTCGCCTGGACGGATCACGCTGCCGTTGCCCATGCTGTCCTGGTGCGCCAACTCGCCTTCCAGTACATACGTGATGATCTCCATGTCCTTGTGACCATGGGTGCCGAAGCCGCTACCGGGAGCAATCCGATCCTCGTTAATTACGCGCAAGGGGCCAAAACCCATGTGCGCCGGGTCCACATAATTACCGAACGAAAAACTATGGCGCGCCTTCAACCAGCCATGATCGGCCTGCCCGCGTGCTTCGCTTGTGCGTAATTCCAGCATGATGTCTCCGGTTGGCTGCAAATAGGTACTGCGCGATAACGCTGTAGATAATTATCGGTTTGACTAACATAACATGAATTGAACCTATTCACGCAACCCAGGCGCAATCCTGCCGCAGCCTTCACACTTCAGATTATATGAGAGTATGGTAAAAACTCATGCATTATCCGCATGGTTTCATTGATTTTTTAAAAAATACATGACCCTGTATTTTACATTGCAAAGCGATGCCGCCATTCAGAGCAGCATCAATTTTAAGACTTTGGAGTGCCGCCGAGAAGTACGGCGATCCTGGTTTTGGGCGACTTGCTCGACCCCGCTGGCAGTATGTCCTGCCCTTGCCCGCTGACGGAATTGACTAATGGGACAGCAGGCTCGTAAGGCTTCAGGAACCAGGGATCGATCTTTTCCTTGCGCGCTGCAGCAGGATAATGACTTCGCCCTGGCACAGTTGCCGCACGGTTGCCATCTTCGCGGCGCGGTGGCCGTTCGGTACGTTCGGATGAACGGGCCGGTGCAGGAGTAAAGCCGACTAGCTGCTGACGCTCGAATTTCCGCTTAATCAACTTTTCAATATCCACCAGCAAACGCTCGTCCTTATCGGAATACAGGGAAATCGCATCGCCCGAGGCGCCGGCACGGGCAGTGCGGCCGATCCGGTGGACATAATCTTCGGCGTTAAACGGCAGATCGTAATTAATGACGCAAGGAAGTTCGACAATATCCAGCCCGCGTGCAGCGACATCCGTTGCAACCAGGATTTCGATTTTTCCCTGTTTAAACGCTTCCAGCGCAGCCATCCGCTCGGCCTGTGTTTTGTCGCCATGAATCGCGGTAGCGTTGATACCTTCCAGCACCAGTTGACGCGCCAGGCGCGAAGCACCAATTTTACTGTTGGAAAACACAATAACTTGCTTCAGGTCGCGCTCGCGGATGATGAAGGACACCGCGCCACCCTTCGCCGCCTCGTCCATTTTATATACGATTTGAGTCACATTCTCTGCGGTTGAATTACCCCGCGCGACCTCAATCATCACTGGATTGGTCAGAAAGCTGTTGGCCAGCTTCTTGATTTCATTGGAAAAAGTAGCGGAAAACATCAGATTCTGGCGCTGCTTCGGCAACAAATTGATGATCCGTTGCAAATCCGGTAGAAAGCCCATGTCAAGCATGCGATCCGCTTCATCCATCACCAGTATCTGCACCTGAGACAAATTCAGTGTCTTCTGCTGTACGTGATCCAGCAAGCGACCCGGCGTAGCGATCACAATCTCGATCCCGGTACGCAATGCCGCCGTCTGCGGTGCGATATCCACGCCGCCAAAGACCACCGTGGCACGTAATGACGTATGACGCGAATATGCCTTCACGTTATCGGCCACCTGATCGGCCAACTCACGGGTCGGCGTCAAAATTAACGCTCGTACCGGATGCCTGGCAGGAGATGCGCTGGTATTGGCATGCGCCGACAATATCTGAATGATCGGCAATGCGAAACCGGCAGTCTTGCCAGTGCCGGTCTGAGCCGCTCCCATCACATCGCGCCCCTGCAGCACGATAGGAATCGCCTCCGCCTGGATCGGCGTCGGATGAATGTAGCCCTGATCTGCGAGCGCCCGCAAAATCTCGGCGGACAAACCGAAATCTTCAAAACGCATTGCGGGGGCATCAATCTGTGCTGTTTCAGACAACGCAGATGGTGGGGACAGTGTTTCCGGCGTGGTTTCAGACATAATATGTGGTGGGCCTCCCGTGAGTCGAACACGGCACCAACGGATTATGAGTCCGCTGCTCTAACCAAGCATGAGCTAGAGGCCCAGTATCTTTCGCGCAGGTTATCCTGCTTAAAGTTATCTCCCTGACAGAGAGATTCGGGGCAAGGTAAAAAATCGCCTCGCCGATTTTAAACTATTTAGTTACCTTCGAGGAAGCTCTTTAGCTTATCCGAACGGGATGGATGACGTAATTTACGTAATGCCTTGGCTTCTATCTGACGAATCCGCTCACGTGTTACGTCAAACTGCTTGCCGACCTCTTCAAGCGTATGGTCAGTAGACATTTCAACGCCAAAACGCATGCGCAATACTTTTGCCTCGCGAGGGGTCAAGGAATCCAATACATCCTTGACCACATTGCGCATGGAGGCATGCAAGGCAGCATCAGCAGGCGCCAAAGTATTGCCATCTTCAATAAAATCGCCCAAATGAGAATCGTCATCGTCGCCTATCGGCGTTTCCATTGAAATCGGCTCTTTGGCGATCTTCATGATTTTGCGAATTTTGTCTTCCGGCATTTCCATCTTAATCGCCAGCGTTGCCGGATCCGGCTCGGCACCCGTCTCCTGCAAAATCTGGCGCGAAATACGGTTCATCTTGTTAATCGTTTCGATCATATGTACCGGAATACGGATGGTGCGCGCCTGATCAGCAATGGAACGGGTAATGGCCTGGCGAATCCACCAAGTCGCATAAGTCGAGAACTTGTAGCCACGACGATATTCAAACTTATCAACCGCTTTCATCAAGCCAATATTGCCTTCCTGAATCAAATCCAGGAACTGCAGACCGCGGTTGGTATATTTTTTTGCAATCGAAATCACCAGACGCAAATTGGCTTCCGTCATTTCTCGCTTGGCCCGGCGCGCTTTCATCTCACCGGCCGCCATCTTCTTGTTGATGTTGCGTAAATCAGGTAAAGGCAAAACCACGCGCGTTTGCAAATCGATCAGTTTCTTTTGCAATTCCTGAACGGTTGGCACATTACGTCCCAGGATGGCGCTGTATGCATGGCCGGAATTGACTTCGCCTTCAACCCAGGCAAGGTTAACTTCATTGCCAGGAAATACTTTAATGAAATGCGAGCGCGGCATGCCACAGCGATTAACCGTCACATCCAGGATCTGCTTCTCGATATGGCGCACTTCATCCACTTGGCCGCGCAGGGTATCGCATAGCTTCTCGACTACTTTGGCGGTAAAACGCATGCCCAGCAGCTCTTGGGAAATCGTTTCCTGGGCCTTGACGTAAGGCTTCGAGTTGTAGCCTTCTTTCTCATACGACTTGCGCATTTTTTCGAACTGGCTCGAGATGATCGCAAACTTATCCAGCGAATCCAGTTTCAATTGCTCTAGCTGCGCTGCGGAGAAACTTGCGGCGCCACCGTTGCCGCTCGAATCTTCCTCATCTTCTTCGTCCGCATTTTCTTCATCCGATTCTTCATCTTCATCATCATCTGAAGCGGACACAGGGATGGCAACTGGTGGCGCTGCAGGCTCCCCTTCATTCAAATTCACCAAGCCATCGACAATCTCGTCAATTTTGATTTCATCGTTAGCTATTTTATCGGCTGCAGTCAAAATCTCGGCGATGGTCATGGGACAGGCCGAAATAGCCTGAATCATGTCTTTCAAACCGTCTTCAATCCGCTTGGCGATTTCAATTTCGCCTTCACGCGTAAGCAACTCCACCGAGCCCATTTCACGCATGTACATCCGCACCGGGTCCGTGGTGCGGCCAAAGTCCGAATCAACCGTCGACAGCGCGGCTTCAGCCGCGGCTTCAGCCTCGTCATCGCTGGCAACGGTGGCGACGCTATCCGACAACAATAACGTTTCAGCATCGGGTGCCTGCTCATAAATGGCAATGCCCATATCGTTGAAGGTACCAATAATGCCTTCAATCGCCTCTGGATCAATAATATTTTCCGGCAAGTGATCATTGATCTCCGCGTACGTCAGAAAGCCGCGCTCCTTGCCCAACTTGATCAGGATTTTCAGTTTTTCGCGGCGCGCCTCAAGTTCTTCCTCTGACGCTTCCGTATCGGAAGAAAAGGCGTCCTTCAAAAGTGCTTTTTCTTTTGCCTTGCGATCTTTTGCTTTCGCCTTGTCAGCCGCTTTCATCTCGGTGCGCTCGACCGCATTCAGTGCCGCAATTTCATCATTTTCCGGTTGAAACTCTTTTGGCTTGCGGCCGCGACGTCCCGGCACCTTGATGCTAGGAAGGATATAACCCGAGGTATCGATTGCTGCCAGCGTTGCTGCATCCGTGGTCGACATTACGACTGGACCACCGACGTTTTTGACGTCCTGTTTGAGCGCTGCGGCTTCAGGCTGGGATTCGGTTTTGATAGGCTTGATAACGGTTTTCGATTCAGTTTTCTTGGTTGTCACGGGAGCTTTCAATTGCACAGGGGCCAACTTTGCATCAGTTTTAGGCAAAAGCTTCTTACTTGGCTGGACAACAGACCCCGACGCCTTTTTCACAACCGCATCGGATTTTTCCAATTTGGCAGATTTAGCAGTTTTTTTAGCTTGTGTTCGGCTAGGGGATGGTGTGATGGCCGAAATCGCTTTCCCTCTCTTGGTGCTACCAGGCAATCGGGAGGAAGCAGACGCGGGAGTTTGATCGACGCTCTTTGAGCCGATCGATTTCGCTGCAGTGGATTGCACTTTTTGTTCGCTCGAAATCTGGAATTTCACAGGTTTTTTCATTGCGCTCGCCATGGAATAGCCACCAACTTAAATATTTTTTACGCCACAAGTCAAATCGCGCCTAGCGTGGGATTTCCCGCATAGTGCTGACTGGCTTGCAATGTACTCCTTATGTTTTCACCGATTCAAAGCCATAAGACCTTGAATTGAAAGCTTTAAACTATAGCATATTGAGCCATATTTTCTGTAGACCACCGAACCATCTCCATTGCTTCGATCCAGATACTTGGGCAGTCTTAACGCATTGCTATTTCAGCGTCCGCTTGTCGTCTCAACTGCTCTTGCTGCGACATCAATTCCCTATAACGCGCACCGACGTTTTCAACGCTTTGGCCAGAAGTTGCCAACTGATCCAGTTCCGCCTTGATGGCATGCATTTTAGTCTGCCGGACTGCGCCGGCCAACTCCAGGCGAACGACATCCACATCCGATTCGGGTTGCGCCGCAATTTCCGCTATCAATGCATCAAAATCAGACTCGGACTCAGAGACCCGCAACTGCTCTGCCAACGCCGCAAAATTTGCATTCGCCCCCATCGCCTGACAAGTCTTGACCAACTGCGTCAGCATTGCCGCATAATCCGACGATATGTGCGCCACTGCAACCAGCACAGACGCATCCAAATCCGCTGCCAGCGAAGGATGCGCGATCAACAACCGGATCATCTGACGCTCCAGTCCCATAGGCGCGGCACGTCGGGTCTTTGGCGGCGCCCTGCGCGCTCTGGATACCGGATTGACAAGTTCAAACAGAGATTCAATTTCCGCCGCAGTCGTAAGTGTCAACTGCGACAAGCTCCTGACTATTTGCAAACGCAAAGATGATGCGGGCATCGCTTGCAATAACGGTTTGGCATCAAACTGCACCCGTGCGCGTCCTTCGGGAGTAGCCAAATCATTGTCGCCAATCACTTCTTTCAAAAGAAATTGCGACAATGGCATGGCATCCTGAATTTGTTGCGAAAAAGCATCTGCGCCCAGTTCGCGCACATAACTATCCGGGTCATGCTCGGCTGGCAAAAATAAAAATTTAATGACTTTATTGTCGGTCGCCAAAGGCAAACATCCATCGAGCGCACGCCGGGCTGCGCGCCGCCCGGCAGCATCGCCATCGAAACTGAACACCACATGATCTGTCTGGCGCAATAATTTTTGTACGTGCGTTGGCGTACATGCAGTGCCAAGCGTTGCAACCGCCTGTGGAAAACCGAGCTGCGCCAGCGCTACAACATCCATGTAACCCTCTGTCACCAATACATAACCGGCACTACGTATCGCCTGCCGCGCCTCGAACAAACCATACAACTCCAGACCTTTCTGAAATAAGGGTGTCTCGGGAGAATTCAAGTACTTCGGTTCGCCGCTATCCAAAATCCGGCCGCCAAAACCGATCACCTGCCCTTTTGTATTGCGTATGGGAAACATAATGCGATCACGAAAGCGGTCATAACGCCGCCGGCTTGTTCCCTGCTCTTCGCTTTTATCGATCACCAGGCCAGCTTCCACCAACGCCGCTGCATCGTAATCGGGAAATGCTGCGCGCAAGCCATCCCAGCCATCGGGCGCATAACCCAAGCCAAATCTGGCTGCCACTTCGCCTGTCAATCCACGCTTTTTCAAATAGGCAATAGCGGACGCGGCACTACGCAGTTGACCGCGATAAAAATCGCAAGCCAGTGTCATCACATCGGCAAGCGCCATACTCTTTGCCTGCGCCTCGGCCCGCTGGGCCGGCAGCAGATGATCCTGTTCGGGAACCGTCAGACCAACGTTCTGCGCCAGATCCCTGACTGCGTCGACAAAGCCAGAACCGGCGTATTCCATTAGAAAACTGATGGCGGTACCGTGCGCGCCGCAACCGAAGCAATGGTAAAACTGCTTGGTTGGACTGACGGTGAAGCTGGGCGATTTCTCGCTATGAAACGGGCACAAACCCATGAAGTTGGCGCCGCCCTTCTTCAGTTGCACATAACGGCCAACCACATCGACGATATCGACGCGGTTAAGCAAGTCCTGAATGAACGATTGAGGGATCATCTCGACTTAAATCTGCGCAATTGCGGCGATCAAGCCTTGCTCAAAGCGGCTTTTACCAACCCCGATACGGCTGTCATGTCCGCGCGCCCTGCCAGTTTCGGTTTTAGCATCGCCATCAACTTGCCCATATCCTGCGGCCCGGTAGCGCCTACTGCGGCTATAGCGGCAGCTACTGCAGCCTGCACTTCGGCCTCGGAGAGCGCTGCCGGCATGTAGACCGACAAGATTGCCAGCTCGACCTTTTCGATATCAGCCAGATCCTGGCGATTGCCAGCCTCGAACTGGCTGATCGAATCCTTGCGCTGCTTGATCATTTTTTCAACGATGGCAAGAACCTGCGCGTCGGTCACTTCAATGCGCTCGTCAACCTCTTTTTGCTTGATCGCGGCAGTCAGCATGCGAATCGCACCCAATTTGACGCTATCTTTGGCACGCATTGCGGCCTTCATATCTTCGGTAATCTGCTCTTTCAATCCCATATCATCCTCATTTCAATCAGACAAACAGAAAAACCCGCAGCGGAACGACCGAAGCGGGTTTTTAATCCAGCCGCACAAATGTGCGGCGAAAAATTAGAACAGCTTTTTCGGTAGCTGCTGGCTACGGATGCGCTTGTAATGGCGCTTGACTGCGGCAGCAAGCTTGCGCTTGCGCTCTGCAGTTGGCTTCTCGTAAAACTCACGTGCGCGCAGATCGGTCAACAAACCGGTTTTTTCAATAGTGCGCTTGAAGCGACGCATTGCGACTTCGAACGGCTCGTTTTCTTTAAGGCGGATTGTTGTCATGTAGATTCAAACGGTGATTTTAGGAGAAGAGGGTAATTCTAGCAGACTTGCTTGTTCGATGAAAGTTTTTTAACGAGAAACTCCCTCACCCTGCCGACACAGGCATCTGATCACACCGACCTGCCTGCCGCGACCCCGGACGCCCATGCCCACTGGAAATTATAGCCGCCCAGCCATCCAGTCACGTCGACCGATTCACCTATGAAATACAGTCCAGGAACCTGGGTTGCCATCATGGTCTGCTGTGACAACTCGCGGGTATCAATGCCGCCCAGCGTGACTTCCGCCTTGCGATAACCTTCGGAGCCGTCGGGAGTGATAATCCAGGCATTCAGCGATTCTCCCAGCAAACGCAATTGCTTGTCGGTCATGTCGGCGATGCGCGCATCGGATTGAATGCCTTTGATTTGCAGCCAGCCGTCCACTAAACGCGCCGGCAACCATTGCGACAAGGTATTGCCCAGATTCCTCTTGCGCGTCGACTTGCCCTCGATCAGCGTTTGCGCAACATCCATATCGGGCAATAAATTGATGGTGAGCGATGCCCCCGGCTGCCAATAACTGGAAATCTGCAATACCGCCGGGCCGGACAGGCCGCGATGGGTAAATAACAGGTCTTCGCGAAAACTCCCCCGGCTCTTCTTTTCGCCTGCGCTTATCTCGACCGGCAATGCAATCCCGGCCAATGCGATAAAAGGTTGCCATTCTAAAATATCAAAGGTGAGCGGCACCAGCGCCGGCCGCGGCTCCACCAACTTGATGCCGAACTGACGCGCAATCCGATAAGCAAAATCGGTAGCGCCGATTTTCGGGATAGAAAGACCGCCAGTGGCAACCACGATGTTTTCGGCCATTATGCTGCCGGCGGTGGTCATCACCACAAATCCACCGTCGGCTTGGTTAATGGCACTGACGCTGCACGGCATTTGCCAGTGCACCTGGCCCAGATCGCACTCGGCTTTCAACATTCGGATGATATCTTCGGCCGAATCGTCGCAAAACAACTGTCCCTTGTGCTTCTCGTAATACGCGATGCGATAACGCTTCATCAATCCAAGAAAATCCTGCGGCGTGTAGCGCGCCAATGCACTTTTGCAGAAATGGGGATTGCCGGACAGAAAATTCTGCGGGCCGGCGTCGATATTGGTGAAATTGCAGCGACCGCCGCCAGAGATGCGAATTTTTTCCGCCAGACGTGTGGCGTGATCGATCAACACCACGCTTTTGCCACGCTGGCCGGCCACAGCTGCACACATCATGCCGGCGGCACCAGCACCGATTACGGCGACTGCATATTTTTTCATCATGTCTTGCAAAACCTACCGCGCCAATCGGTCGGCCTGCAATTGCTGGGAAACCTGCAAACAGTATTTCACCTGTTCAACAATGGTGGCCGGCACCGGTTGTTCCTGGCGCAATACCGCTTCGGTCCAAAGCGCGGTCGAGGCTGCATCGCGGTCTTCCGGCAAAGAGATGGCTGTGACTGCATCAGCGGTAGGCTGGGTTTGCACCAGCGTCGTGCATGAGCCGGCGTGGTACCAGTCGATTTGCTGCGAGCGCCGGGCGTTCGCCACGGTTTCCCCTTCGGTTCCGCGCATCAGGAAAGCGTCGCCGCGCACGGCTGGCGCAGCCGTTGAAAAATAGCTGCTCAACATGGCCAGATATTCCGCATGCGTATACGACACCAAACGCAAGGCCGGGCCTTTAAAGGGTTGCATGATCTTGACCAGCGTATGGGTCGAATTGCGCACTCCCAATATGCGCCGCGTTTCCAGCAGACGAGCCATCGCAGGGGCCAAAGCGCCAATCGGCATGAAAGCGGGTTCATGCCGCGCAAAGCACGCCTCGGCCTGCTGCACCGTCTGCGAATGGCGCAAACCCAGCGCCGTGAAAATTTCGGCAGTGGTCACGCGTCCCGGGTCTTGCGTAACCCCGTGCACCAAAACGGGCACGCCTTCGCGCGCCAGCAACAGCGCCAGCAGCGGTGTCAGGTTCGCCATCTTGCGCGCACCGTTGTAACTCGGAATCACGATGGGGGCAAAGGCGGACAATGCGCCCGGCACCGACAATTGCTCGAACGATGCTTCTGCGGCATCGAGAAAGCCGGCGATTTCATCCACCGACTCGCCCTTGATGCGCATCGACAGCAAAATTCCACCCAGTTCAAGATCGGAAATACGCCGATCCAGCATCGCTGCATATAGATCATGCGCATCGCTGCGCGACAGGCTACGAGCGCCATCCTTGCCGCGTCCGATCACCTTGATGAAGCGGGCCGCCGCGAAATTCTCAGCTAATTGTGCATTTTCCATACGCGGATTATACCGATTGCCAGCCCTCCACCAGGCTGGCCTCGGCAAGTTTTGTCAGGCTGCTTTTGCAATTGCTTCGCGTGCCAGCACCATCTGTTTCAACTCGGGCACGCAAGAACCGCAACTTGTGCCGCACTTCAGCCTGGCTTGCAAGCTTGCCAATACGACATCCAATGCGCCCTGCTGCGCATGTAATGCGTCATTGATTTCCGACTCGGCAACATTAAAGCAGTTGCAAACAATCCGGCCGCGTGACTTGAATCCTTGCGGCGCTTTGGTCGAGGGCACCAACAACATACGTCCCAGCGCGGCAACCGGCAATTCGCCTTCCAGATATTCCTTCAGCCAATGTTCTGCCGAGGTATCGCCTGCCATGGAAACCGCTGCCAACTTGCCATCCTGCACCAGAATATGACGCGCATTGCCGCGCTTGGCATCGTCGTAACGCAACACACCGGCGCCCTCGATGCCGAAACGGGATTCGATTTCCTTGACCAACGCACCGTCGGCGACGTAATCATCGGCGGCGCGAAACAGCACGCCGACCTTGTCGCGGCCGAACAGCGTGCAGGACGCATAGCTAAAGCGGCGCAGATACGGCCGCAGTGCCAATTGCAAGGCCAGCACTTGCGACGCATCGGCCCAGCCAAACACCAAAAAGCGCCAGGGTAATTCGGCCTTCAAAATCTTGACTGCCGCATGCTTGAGTTCCGGTTGCTTCGAGATGGGATCGAAGGTCGATAGCGTCAGCGCATTCACACCAAAAGTGCCGTCGCCATCATGGCCACGGCCGGACACATATTCTTCGCCCCAGTGCATGGCAACGAACGCCTGCCCGGCGCGCATCTCGGCTCCTGCCACCGCCGGCAATATTTGCGAACCGCGCTTGCTGGTCACATGCACCAATTCGCCGTTCTTGATCAGGCGGAGCTCCATATCGAGTTGCGACATGACGACCGATGGCTCGGATGCGTGTGCAAATAATTGCGCCACGGTGCCGGTGCGACTCATGCCGTGCCACTGGTCTCGCAAGCGTCCGGTCGTCAAGTGAAACGGGTAGCGCGCATCGATCGCCTCGGCTACCGGCTGATAAATAGTATTGACAAATTTTGCCCGTCCGCTGGCAGTCGGAAAAATGCCGTCTTCGTACAGACGCTGCTTGCCGGTTACCGCACCTTGCGGGAACGGCCACTGTTGCGGCCCCTGCCGCTCCAGAATATTGAAAGACAAACCCGTGATATCGAGATCGCGTCCGCGTGTGGTTTCTCGATGCTCGTTCCAGATTTCTTCCGCGCTCACATACGGAAACAAGGTTTTGGTTTTACCCGCGACTTTGCCCATCAAGCGTTCCAGCTTGCGGGCGAAATCGGTGACGATTTCCCAGTCATGGCGGGTCTCGGCCGGCTTCGGCAATGCCGGTTTGATGCGGGTAATACGACGCTCGGAATTGGTGACCGTGCCGTCTTTTTCGCTCCAGGTAGTCGCCGGCAGCAACACGTCGGCGTAATCCACCGTCGCTGTGGTTTTATAGGCTTCCTGGACGATAACCAGTTCGGCTTTTTTCAGCGCTTCGCGCACCAGTTTCTGGTCAGGCATCGATTGTGCGGGATTGGTGCAAGCGATCCACAGCAGCTTGATCTCGCCGCTGCGCACTGCCTCGAACATGTCAACCGCAGTTTTGCCCGGTTGGGCCGGCACATCGTCTAAGCCCCATAACTTCGCCACTTCGGCGCGATGCGCGGGATTGGCCAAATCGCGGTGCGCCGATAGCAGATTCGCCATCCCGCCGACTTCGCGCCCACCCATCGCATTCGGCTGTCCGGTCAATGAAAACGGCCCCGCTCCCGGCTTGCCGATCTGGTGCATAGCCAGATGCAAGTTGATCAGCGCCGCATTCTTGGCGGTACCGGAAGACGATTGGTTCAAGCCTTGGCAATATAGCGACAAAGCAGCTTTGGAACGACCGAACCATTGCGCCGCCTGCACCAAATCAGCCTCGCTGATGCCGCACAGTTCCGCCACATATTTTGGCGTGTAATCACGTACCGTCTTTTTCAGTTCCGCAAAGCCTTCGGTATGCGCGTTGATATAAGCTGTATCGAGCCAGTCTTCCCACAGGCAAATATGTAGCATGCCGTTGAACAGCGCGACATCGGTGCCAGGCAGAATAGGCAAAAACAAATCGGCTTCGCGTGCGGTATCGGTACGGCGCGGATCGGCGACAATAATTTTCAGATTCGGGTTGTTCTTGCGCGCATCTTCGATGCGGCGATACAGAATCGGATGCGCATACGCGGTATTGGAGCCGACGATGAAAATCAGCTCGGCTTGTTCGATATCCTCATAACAGGCTGGTGGCGCATCGGCACCTAGCGTTTGCTTGTAGCCGGCCACCGCGCTCGACATGCATAGGCGCGAATTGCTATCGATATTGTTGGTGCCGATCAAGCCTTTCGCCAACTTGTTGAAGACGTAATAATCTTCGGTCAGCAACTGGCCGGAGATATAAAAACCGACGCTGTCCGGCCCGTATTTTTTGATCGTATCAGCGAATTGCTGCGCGATGGCGTCTAGCGTCTGATCCCAGCTAGCTCGCTGGCGCGGCGTATTGCGCGTTCTGCGCAGCTCTGGATACCACGCGCGCACCTGCTTTTGTAACACCGGATTGGCGCTCAGATGCAGCGTGCTGCCTTTGGTGCACAAGCGGCCGAAGTTGGCCGGATGATCAGGATCTCCGCGCACACCGGTCACCTGCACACCATTCGTTTCTATAATGACGCCGCAACCGACGCCGCAGTAACAGCAAGTCGTCTTGGCTTCGCGCGCCAGACTCATGCAGTAACAACCTCAGTCGCTAAAGAAGCTAATTCGAGCGCGTCCAGATACACATCGCCCGCTTCGACCTTCACGCTGAATTTTTGCGTGCATCCTTCATCCGGTGCGGTGGCGCAACCGGAACCGAGTTCGATGTTCCAGTTATGCATTGGGCAAGCAACGCGCTCGCCGTACACAATGCCTTGTGACAGGGGCCCGCCCTTGTGCGGGCAACGGTCCAGCAGCGCAAAAACCTTGTCTTCTCCATTCCGAAAAATAGCCACATCCGGCTTCCCATCGCGCGCCACCACACGCGCACCCAATACCGGAATATCGGTAACCTTGCAAATGATTTTCCATTGATTCGACATTGTAGATCTTTATTATACTAGATGGATGTATGTAAAAAAAGCACTGCTTCTCCGCATTATTTATAAGTGTTTTTTAGAAATACTCCTTGTTTTTTGCTGTAGTTAATTCAGACCGACAGCGCCACGAACTGGCGCATGTCAACCAGCGCCTTCTCTGGCTCAAGCCAAGGGTCGACCTCGCCGTCTAGCGAGAACAGCAGGCGTTGGTACAGCGCTTTGCGGTTGGCCTCGTCTTTCAGCACATTTTTCTTTGCATGGTCGAGACCGACGCGTCCCAGATAATGCACGGTACGCTCCAGATACCAGCCTTCTTCGCGGTATAGCTGCAGGAAAGCGCCGGCATATTCCAGCACTTCGGCATGGGTCTTGACCTTGACGAAGAACTGCGCGACTTCGGTCTTGATGCCGCCGTTACCGCCGACGTAAATTTCCCAACCTGAATCAACACCGATTACACCGACGTCCTTGATGCCCGATTCGGCGCAATTACGCGGGCAACCGGAGACTGCGATCTTGACCTTGTGCGGCGCGTACATGCGACATAATTCGCGCTCCAGCTGCTGCCCCATTAAAGTCGAATCCTGCGTGCCGAAGCGGCACCATTCGCTGCCGACGCAAGTTTTCACAGTGCGCAATGCCTTCGCATAAGCTGCGCCGTTCGGCATGCCGAGGTCTTTCCAGACTCCCGGCAAATCCGCTTTTTTCACGCCGAGCAAGTCTATGCGCTGGCCGCCGGTAACCTTGATGGTTGGAATCGCGTATTTATCGGCCACGTCGGCGATGCGGCGCAGATCGGATGCGTTGGTCACGCCGCCCCACATGCGCGGAATAACCGAATAGGTGCCGTCTTTCTGGATGTTGGCGTGTGCCCGCTCGTTGATGTAGCGCGATTGCGGATCGTCACGGGCTTCGTGCGGCCAGGTCGACAGCACGTAATAGTTAATCGCAGGGCGGCATTTGGTGCAGCCGTTGGGCGTGCGCCAGGCCATCATTTCCATAGTCTTGGCGATGCTCAGGAATTTTTCGACCCTGATCGCGTCGCGCACTTCCTGATGGGTGTGATCGGTGCAATCGCACAGCGGCTTGGCTTTGCTGGAAACGGAATAATCGGCGCCGACAGTGGACATGATGATCTGCTCGACCAGTCCGGTGCAGGAGCCGCACGAGGCCGATGCCTTGGTGTGCTTGCGCACATCTTCCAGCGTGAACAAGCCGTGTTCCTTGATCGCCTTGACGATGGTGCCTTTGCACACGCCATTGCAGCCGCACACTTCGGCGCTGTCCGGCATCGATGCGGCCTTGGTGAAGCCTTCATGGCCGGCGTCGCCGGTGTTCGATTCGCCGAACATCAGGCTGTCGCGGATTTCGGCAATTGCCCGGCTTTCACGCAGCAGCTTGAAGTACCAACTGCCGTCCACCGTATCGCCATACAGGCAGGCACCGATCAGCTTGTCGTCCTTCAATACCAGTTTCTTGTAGACGCCGCCTATCGGGTCCGACAAGATGATTTCTTCGGTGCCTTCGCCGCCGGTAAAATCGCCAGCCGAAAACAGATCGATGCCGGTCACTTTCAGCTTGGTCGAGGTGACCGAACCCTGATAACGACCGATGCCGAAATTGGCCAGATGGTTGGCGCAGACCTTGGCCATGTCGAACAGCGGTGCGACCAGCCCATATACATTGCCGCGGTGGTTGACGCACTCGCCGACCGAATAAATGCGCGGGTCGTAGGTCTGCATCGTGTCATTGACGACAATGCCGCGATTGCAATAGATGCCGGCCGATTCCGCCAGCGCGGTGTTGGGACGGATGCCGACTGCCATCACGATCAGTTGCGCCGGAATTTCCAGCCCATCGGTGAAACGAATCGCTTTTACGTGACCGCTTTTCCCCTCACCTTCGTCGCCGATGATGGCTTCGGTATTTTTGCCCAGCAAGAAATGCAGGCCGCGATCTTCCAGCGATTTCTGCAGCATCTTGCCCGCGACTTCATCCAGTTGGCGCTCCATCAGCCAGTGCGGCAAATGGACTACGGTGACATCCATGCCGCGCAGTTTCAAGCCGTTGGCCGCTTCCAGACCGAGCAAGCCGCCGCCGATGACGATCGCATGTTTGTACTTGGTCGCCGCGTCTATCATCGCGTTGGTGTCGGCGATGTCGCGATAGGCGATCACGCCTTGCAAATCCTTGCCCGGCACCGGCAGCATGAACGGATTGGAGCCGGTCGCCAGCAACAGGCGGTCATATTCGGCGACTGTGCCGTCTTCCGCGATCACCTGACGCTTGAGGCGATCGATCTTGATAATCTTTTTACCCAGATGCAGCGTGATGTCATTTTCCACATACCAATCGATGTCGTTCAGCATGATGTCCTGCACGGTTTGCTCGCCGGCCAGCACCGGCGACAACAGGATGCGGTTGTAATTGGCATAAGGTTCGGCACCGAACACGGTAATGTCATAAATATCGGGAGCGATCTTGCGCAGCTCTTCGAGCGTGCGCACGCCTGCCATGCCATTGCCGACCATTACCAGTTTCAACTTCTGCATCGCGATCCCCAAATAAATGTCTGTTGGCTTTACTTGAGCAAAATTGATGCCAGTGCGCGTCGTGGTGCATGGCCGCTGCAAAATGCAAATTTGCACTCTTAAAGGGCATTTATCGCAAGCGATCACACTCAAATCGTGCGGCGCACAAAAATAACCCTTATCCGGCTTGCGCAATCGCATTACTGCGCCATTAGTTCCGGTTAAAAACTGGATAAATTCAAGTGGTTAAAAAAATGTTCTGTATTGAAGTGATAGGGTTGCCCGCAAAGACTTGCTGTTACTGGGTTTTCTCGAAAACGGACACCGCCAATATCGGTAGCAAAGTGTAGGGCGAAGCGTGCAGATTGCGTTTTTTAACGATCGCCAGCAGGGCAGTAAACGGCACGGCAAATGTGATACAGCTTGCCGTGCGCGGCCGGACCCACTTCGATATCGTGAAGACTCTCGCGACAAGTCAATTGCGTGAACGCCAGGATGCGAAATTCGGTGCACGTCAGTGTCCGCACCCGGCGCTCACCGCTGTAGCGGGTGACGATGCGATTGAAAGTCGTCCACGGCAGAAACGCAATACGTTGTGCAAACAGTGTCTTGCCGGCGTACATCTTGCCCCCTGAGTTTAATGCCCAGAGAGAAGCGCAGGAAAGCCCTTTCACGTTCAAGTCGACGCCGCCCTGAAACCGTGGAAAGCCATGCCAGTCCAGGCTTTCAGATGATCGATTCCTACATTAACCGGACACAGGTGATTTTCATTGCAAATTATTGGGAATGTATAAAAGAACCGGCGCAGGAATTAAGTGATTTAATAACATATCCCTTTGTAAACTCGCATAAGATAAATCGTATTTAAGCAATCACTACCTTGATGTGGTCGAACTGGGCTTTTATGATTACATTCCTCACGCAAGTTTTGATTGTCTTGCAGATTGTCCTAAGCGTTGGGCTGTACATGCTGCTGCGTGATTTCTTTCTTGTCGGCAGCATTCCCTTGGCATGGATATTGAGTTTCGGCATAGTCGTATGGGTACGCTTTATGTTGATCGCCAACACTTTTCTCATTGCCTACCGCCACCGCTCACCATTACCAGTAGAACCACGGATTGCTTTGAAAACGGCCATGCACTTATTGCTGCAAGAGTTCTGCGCCAGCATGTTGGTGACTTCGTGGCATATGCCATTCCGATCATTTTCCGGCGCTATTGCATCACAGGCGATTGGATTGCCGGTATTGCTAATTCATGGATATGGCTGCAATAGCGGCTATTGGCACTGCATGCGTCGGCGCTTGGTACAGAGGCATATAAGTCACAAGGCGGTCGACCTGGAGCCGCTATTGGGTGGAATTGACGACTATCTCGCCGGCGTTGACCAAGCGGTGGAAAACCTCTGCAAAGCAACCGGGCAAGAGCAAATTATCATCTTGGCGCATAGCATGGGTGGACTGGTTGCACGGGCATATCTGCGTCAGTGCAGCGGCCGCAGGATTGCAAAAATCATTACTGTTGGCGCCCCGCATCATGGCACTGTGCTGGCGAATTTTTCGATTGGCATCAACAGTCTGCAGATGCGATGGTGTGGCGATGCGGAGCACGGTCAGCCTTCCGAATGGTTGCGCAATTTAGCCGGCTCGGAAGATACCGCCAGCCGCGCGCTGATTACTTCCATCTATTCGCTGCACGACAACATCGTAGCGCCGCAACGATCATGCCATCTGCCTGGCGCAAAAAATATTGCAATACCGGGAATCGGCCACGTCGCTCTGGGGCTGCACCCGGCAGTGCAAGCGCTGGTTCTTGAAGAAATCAAGCTTGCAGCCGGGTGCGGTTAGGTTTTCAGGAAAGCCGTAACCGCAGATGCTTATTCAAGCTCGACATCATGAACGAATAATCCAGAATAATTTTGAGTTCATATTTTCTCGGCAATCCGATGCGCCATCTGTTGCGCCAAATCCGCGTTTTTAGCCTCAACCATCACACGTATCAGTGGCTCGGTGCCAGACGCGCGAATCAGCACACGACCGTTGTCACCCAATTCACGCTCCACTTTTTCTTTCTCGGCCACCATTTCAACATTTTTCAGCCAATCGAAACCGACCGGTACTTTGACATTGATTAAAACCTGCGGGAATAACGGGAGGTCAGCCACCGACTGCGCCAGCGTCAAACCGCTGCGTTTCAGGGCGGAAAGAACTTGCAAGGCTGAAACAATGCCATCGCCTGTCGTCTGTTTATCAAGAAATAGTAGATGGCCAGAACCTTCGCCACCCAGAATCCAGCCACGTTCCCGCAGCACTTCAAGCACGTAGCGATCACCCACCTTGGCACGGGCAAAACCGACACCCATTTTTTTCAAGGCAATTTCCAGTGCCATATTGGTCATCAGAGTACCGACCGCTCCGTTCACTGGCCCATTTTTTAATCGATCCTTGACCATCAAATATAACAATTGATCACCGTTATACAGGCACCCGCTAGCGTCGGCCATAAGCAAACGATCGGCATCGCCATCCAGTGCAATGCCTAGATCGGCCTGATGGGCGCGCACGGCAACCATCAATGCCTCGGGCGAGGTGGCTCCAAAGCCGTCATTGATATTCAAGCCGTTAGGCTGGTTTCCAATGGTCACGACATCAGCCCCCAGCTCGTGAAATACCAGTGGCGCAATCTGGTAGGCAGCACCATGAGCGCAGTCGAGGACAATTTTCAGCCCGCGCAAATCCAGCTCATTCGGAAAAGTCGATTTACAAAACTCGACATATCGACCTTGCGCATCATCGATGCGGCGTGCTTTACCTAATTTTTCAGAAGATACGCAGGACATGGGAGTCTCCAGCGCAGCTTCGATTGCCTGCTCGACTGCATCCGGCAATTTGTTGCCCTGCGCAGAAAAAAACTTGATCCCATTGTCGTAGTAAGGATTATGGGAGGCGGAAATAACAACCCCGGCAGACAAACGCAGTGCGCGCGTCAGGTAGGCTACTGCAGGTGTCGGCACCGGGCCTGCCAGCATTACATCTACGCCGGCGGCGGAAAATCCTGCCTCTAGGGCCGCCTCCAGCATATAACCGGAAATGCGGGTGTCCTTGCCGATCAATACTGCCGGCTTGGTATCGGTCAACCCAGTCTGGGTGAGCACTTTTCCTGCTGCATAACCGAGCCGCATGACAAAATCAGGGGTAATCGGTGCATCTCCCACGCGACCGCGTACACCATCAGTACCGAAATATTTTCTCGACATATTGATCCTTATTATTCTATTTATCGGGTTGCGACTTGCCATACAGCAAGGGCGTCAATTGTTTCTGCGACATCATGCACGCGCACTATCTTTGCACCATTTGCGACCGCGGCCAAAGCAGCAGCCAAGCTGCCGGCAAGCCGTTTTTCAACTGGTTGTCCGGTTATTGCGCCCAGCATGGATTTGCGAGATAGTCCAGCCAATAAAGGTAAATCCAGCACCTCCTGTATCGCGGCGATGCTCTTGAGTAAAGCCACGTTGTGCGGCAAAGTTTTGCCAAAACCAAAACCGGGATCAATGCAAATCCGTGATCGGGAAATACCTGCTGCCTGTAGTACCGCGACACGCTCCTGTAGGAAACAAATAACCTCATCCACAGGGTTTGTATATTTTGGATAATCCTGCATATTTTGCGGCTGATTTTGCATGTGCATCACACACAATCCGCAATCGCTGTCTTTAATGGCATCCACAGCTCCCTCCGCGCGGAAACCGTTGATGTCATTAATCATGTCGGCACCTGCTGCCAAGGCTTGGCGCATGACCTCTGGCTTGTAAGTATCAATTGAGATCGGCTTGCCACAATCGCGCAAAGCGTAGACCAGCGGCATTACGCGCTGCAATTCTACTTCCAGAAGCAATACTTTGGCGCCAGGACGTGTGGTTTCACCGCCAATGTCGATGATATCAACACCGTCGGCAATCATCTGTTCAGCATGCGACAGCGCAGACTCAAACGCATGATATTGCCCCCCATCCGAAAAAGAATCCGGGGTGACGTTCAGCACACCCATAACAAGTGGCCGCGCGCTCTCCTGCAGTGGCAAGCGATAACGCCCACATTGAAAGTAATTTTTCATATTAACCATAGAAAAAAGGGTGAGACCGAATAGTCTCACCCTTGTAATTACATCTGGGCTCAGCGCGACTACAACTTTATGTTGTTAAGCGGGCGCAGTTGCAGTGGGTGATATATCACCGGAATGACCGTCGGACGAAGAACGCTTCGCCGGAATGCCATCTTTAGGTGGACGCGGCGCGTTGCCTTCCATAATGTCGTTGATTTGGTCGGCATCGATGGTTTCCCAATCCAGCAAGGTTTTGGCCATCATCTCGACTTTTTCACGATTATCTTCCAGCAGTTTACGTGAGAGTGCGTACTGTTCATCCAGAATACGTCGAATCTCGGTGTCAACTTTTTGTTGCGTCGCCTCGGACACTGTCTTTGCAGACGAGCGGCCAAAGTAGGCATCTTGCTCTGTATCCTCATACACCATGGTGCCGAGGGACTCGGACATGCCGTAACGGGTGACCATGGCGCGGGCCAACTTGGTTGCGCGCTCAAAGTCGTTCGATGCGCCGGTCGACATCTGGTGCATGAAAATTTCTTCCGAGATGCGGCCACCAAACAGGATAGCTATTTCCTCCAGCATCTTGTCCTTGTACATATTGACCCGATCATGCTCAGGCAATTGCCATGTCAGGCCAAGCGCAAAACCACGCGGCATGATGGTGACTTTGTGCACTGGATCCGCTTTAGGTAGCAATTTTGCCACTACCGCATGGCCCGATTCATGGAAAGCCGTGTTCCTGCGTTCTTCTTCACGCATGACTGCAGACTTGCGCTCGGGGCCCATTACAATCTTATCCTTGGCATCCTCGAAATCATTCATTTCAACCAACCGCTTGTTGCGGCGGGCGGCAAAGAGTGCCGCTTCATTTACCAGATTAGCCAGGTCGGCACCTGAAAAACCGGGAGTGCCGCGGGCCAGAATATCGGCCTTGACGTCGGGCGCGATCGGCACTTTGCGCATATGCACCATGAGGATCTGTTCACGACCGCGAATGTCAGGCAAGCCAACCACAACTTGACGATCAAACCGGCCAGGGCGCAGGAGTGCCTTGTCGAGAACGTCAGCACGGTTGGTTGCTGCAATCACAATGACACCGGCATTGGGTTCGAAGCCATCCATCTCGACCAGCAGCTGGTTCAGGGTTTGTTCACGCTCATCATTGCCGCCACCCATGCCGGCACCACGATGACGACCGACCGCATCAATTTCATCAATAAAAATAATGCAGGGCGCATTTTTTTTGGCATTTTCGAACATGTCACGTACCCGTGACGCACCCACGCCGACGAACATCTCCACGAAATCGGAACCTGAAATTGTAAAGAAAGGTACTTTCGCTTCGCCAGCAATGGCGCGCGCCAACAAAGTTTTGCCGGTACCTGGAGGCCCAACCAATAGGACACCACGCGGAATCCGGCCGCCCAATTTCTGGAACCTGGCAGGCTCTTTCAGAAAATCGACCAACTCCTGTACTTCTTCCTTGGCCTCATCGCAACCGGCCACATCGCCAAAAGTCACCGTATTGCTAGCTTCATCGAGCATACGCGCTTTGGATTTACCAAAAGAAAAGGCACCGCCTTTGCCTCCTCCCTGCATTTGACGCATGAAAAATACCCATACCCCAATCAGCAACAACATCGGGAACCAGGAAATGAAGATTTGCGACAAGAAAGACTGCTCTTCGGGTTGCTTGATGTCGAATTTGACGCCATTGTTGACCAAGTCGCCGATCAAACCGCGGTCTAGATAAGTAACTGAAGTCTTAACTTTTTTGCCGTCGCTTGTGGTCGCAATGATGCTGCGATCCTCGATAACCACATCCTTGATGCGCTGGGCCTTCACCTCATCGAGAAAATCGGAATATTGAATAGGTGTAGCACCGGCCGCCAGCCCACGGCTATCGAACTGTTTGAATACGGTAAATAGCACAAGGGCGATCACCACCCAAATTGCTGTTTTGGAAAACATGTTGTTCACAAGAACTCCTTTAGCGCGAACGCGATTTGTTGCCTATCTCATTGCGCCTATTTTACGCGCAATGTCATGCGTTTGTTATTGCGCATATGCGACTGCTTAATATGAAAATCAAGGTATGAAATGTAATTTACACAGGATTTTTCAGGATTTTCCCCAGCAAAAATATCTCGGAAGACTTATCCCTGCTCGCTTTTGGTTTCTTCTGTGACACAATTTTGAATTCCAGCTTCAATTTCGCCAAAATATCATTGAAGCCGATCCCATTAAAACATTTGACCAGTAAAGAGCCGGATGGCTTCATGTGCTCCTTAGAGAATACTATCGCCAAATCGATCAAGTATTCGACCCGCGCCGCATCTGTCACGGCGATACCGGATAAATTTGGAGCCATGTCGGATAAAACAAGATCTACTTTGCGTCCAGCCAATACATTTTCGAGCGCAAGCAAAGGACCGTCCTCACGAAAATCCCCCAGTATAAAGTGCACGTCTGCAATTGGCTCCATAGGCAGCAGGTCCAGACCGATAATCGTGCCATGAATGCCACCGCCGTCCTGACCGGACAGTTTATTGCGCACATACTGCGACCAACTGCCTGGAGTGGAACCTAGATCAACAATGACTTGGCCGCGCTTGACCAGTTTCTCATCCTCATCAATCTCTTTGAGCTTGTATGCAGCCCGAGCTCTATAACCTTCTTTCTGCGCCAGCTTTACATAGGGATCATTGATATGATCGTGCAGCCAGTTTTTGTTTAATTTGTTTTTAGCCATTCGCGTAGAATAGTGCCTTTAGAATATATTAGTTGGTTGCCGAAATCATGTTGAAACTTACCCCCGTAGAACGTAGCGCACTCCGCTCAGAAGCGCATGCGATCAATCCTATCGTGTTGATCGGTGAAGCTGGTTTGACACCTGCCGTGCTCAAGGAAATTGATGCCGGGCTGAATGTGCATGGATTAATCAAAGTGCGTGTTTTCGGGGATGACCGTGAAGCCAGGATTACCATGTACGACACCATTTGCGAAAATCTCAAGGCTGCCCCAGTACAGCATATTGGCAAATTGTTGGTAGTTTACCGCCCACAAAAAGAAGCATCAAAAGGGCGTGTCGAAAAAAAAGGCAGAGGCATGCGCGAGGTGACTATTGTCAAACCTAGCGCCAGCGGAACAAAACGCCCCTCAGTAACCAAAGTGATGCTCAAAGGCAATGAGCGCGTAACCGAAGGTGGCACCATCAAACGCGCCAAGCCTCGCCAAATCAGTGCCAAAAAAAGCGCACTCGGAAGTAAATAGAATCTAGCGCTGTAAATACAAAAAATGCGGGAGTATAAATTTTTATGCACTATTATTATGCGGAGAATAGTGCATTTTTTACTATACTCCAGCTAATTATTGCCAATGTCAATTACCGGCAATCGATGTGAAAAACAAGGCGGACGCAGCTACTTAGCCCATACAGCCCAGACACCGCTTACGAGCATGCGCTTTAGATATAACGCACTTCCAGAATTTCGTATTCGCGAATACCTGCCGGCGCCATGACTTCAACCACATCGCCGGCAGATTTGCCAATCAAGGCACGTGCAATGGGAGACGTCACCGATACTTTCAATTCCTTTATGTCGGCCTCGTCTTCACCGACGATTTGATAAGTCACTTTCTGTTCCGACTCCAGATCCTCAAGGTAGACAGTGGAAGCAAACACCACGCGTCCTTCAGCCTCCAGTAACAAAGGATCGATAATCTGGGCCGCGCCCAGTTTGCCTTCCAAATTCTGAATACGCCCCTCGATAAAACTCTGCTTTTCTTTGGCCGCGTCATACTCGGCATTTTCAGATAAATCGCCCTGCGCACGTGCTTCGGCAATGGCGCTAATGACTTCATGGCGGTCTTTTGTTTTCAGACGATGCAACTCCTGCTTGAGAAGTTCCGCGCCGTGCTTGGTAATAGGTACTGAGCTCATAATTTCCAACTATATAAATGCTACAGAGGTCATAAAAGGTGCCGAACTGTCTCGGCGCCGTTTATGACCTCTGCAGGTTAGGGTTTAACTATTTAACAATCTGCTTAGTGTAGAGTTTTATGCAGACCTTGTAAATCATAGACATGCAACTCATCCAGATGCGCCATACCCTGCACTGCCGCCTCCGCACCAAAAATAGTGGTAAATGTGGTCACACGCGCTGCTAGAGCAGAGGTGCGGATGGCGCGTGAATCGATGATCGCACTGCGCTTTTCTTCAACCGTGTTGATGACCATGGCAATCTCGTTATTCTTGATCATGTCCACCACATGCGGGCGACCTTCACTCTTTTTGTTGACCATCGTGACCTGCACCCCAGCCACGCTGATGGCTGCTGCAGTGCCTTTGGTGGCAACGATTGTAAATCCGAGCCGAGCCAGATCTTTGGCGACTTGCACTGCGATTGGCTTGTCGCTGGCTTTGACGCTAATGAACACCTTGCCGGATTTAGGCAACTTCACGCCAGCGCCAAGTTGTGCCTTGACAAAGGCTTCGCCGAAAGTCTTGCCGACCCCCATGACTTCACCGGTCGATTTCATCTCCGGGCCGAGGATCGTATCAACACCCGGGAACTTCACGAATGGGAAAACCGCTTCCTTTACACTGTAATAAGATGGAACCACTTCGCGCAGTATTGCCTGACTATCGAGTGACTGCCCAACCATACAACGCGCCGCAATCTTGGCCAATTGCAGACCTGTGGCCTTGGAGACGAAGGGTACCGTGCGCGAGGCGCGCGGATTGACTTCCAGCACATAAACGATATCCTTGCCGTCCTTTTGCTGAATGGCAAACTGCACATTCATCAGACCCACTACATTCAAGCCTTGTGCCATTAATGCGGTTTGATGCTTCATCACGTCAATGGTTTCCTGCGACAGCGAATAAGGTGGCAGCGAGCAAGCAGAGTCGCCTGAATGTACGCCAGCCTGCTCAATATGTTCCATCACGCCACCGATAAAGGTACGGCTGCCATCCCTGATGCAATCGACATCGCACTCGATCGCGTCGTTGAGGAAACGATCCAGCAATACCGGCGAATCATGCGACACCTTGACTGCTTCACGCATATAGCGTTCCAGATCACGTTGCTCATGCACGATCTCCATTGCACGCCCGCCCAGCACATACGAGGGGCGCACCACCAGCGGATAACCAATTTCGATTGCCTTTTCCAGCGCTTCCTGCTCGGTGCGAGCAGTCCTGTTAGGCGGTTGCAGCAAATTTAATTTCTGCAATAATTGCTGGAAGCGTTCGCGATCCTCGGCCGCATCGATCATATCTGGCGAAGTGCCAATGATGGGCACGCCGTTGGCCTCCAGTTCAAGGGCCAGTTTTAGCGGCGTCTGACCGCCATACTGGACGATGACGCCGTATGGTTTTTCGATGGCAACGATTTCCAGCACGTCTTCCAGCGTCAGCGATTCGAAATACAGCCGATCCGAGATATCGTAATCGGTCGAAACCGTTTCGGGGTTGCAGTTGACCATGATGGTCTCATAGCCATCCGCACGCAGCGCCAGTGCTGCATGAACACAGCAATAATCGAATTCGATGCCCTGGCCGATGCGGTTCGGGCCACCGCCCAGCACCATGATTTTTTTCCGGTCAGTCGGCTGCGCTTCGCATTCTTCATCATAGGTCGAATACATATACGCGGTCTTAGTCGAAAATTCCGCTGCGCAGGTATCGACCCGCTTGTAGACCGGGCGAATATTTAACGCATGGCGCCTCTCGCGTACAACGGTTTCGGTAGTCTTGAGCAACTTGGCAAGACGACGGTCAGCAAAGCCTTTTTGTTTTAACTTGTACAGCAGCGGTTTGTCGAGCGCCTCCAGGGTCTGGGTTTCCAGCCACAATTCGATATCGACAATTTCCTTGATCTGCACCAGGAACCACATGTCGATATGCGTTAGCTGATGCACTTCTTCGAGTGTAAAACCTTGGGCAAATGCGTCGCCCACATACCAGATACGTTCCGGGCCTGGCTCACCGAGTTCCTCCTCGATGATTTCGCGGTCTTTGGTCATTTCATTCAGACCATCGACGCCCACTTCCAGGCCGCGTAACGCTTTTTGGAAAGATTCCTGAAAAGTACGCCCGATCGCCATCACTTCACCCACCGATTTCATCTGCGTAGTCAGATGAGAATCCGCCTGCGGGAATTTCTCGAAAGCAAAGCGTGGAATTTTGGTCACAACATAGTCTATCGATGGCTCGAACGAAGCCGGAGTTGCACCACCGGTGATTTCGTTACGCAACTCGTCCAGCGTAAAGCCAACCGCCAACTTGGCAGCAATTTTCGCGATGGGGAAGCCGGTCGCTTTCGACGCCAGCGCGGAAGAACGCGATACACGCGGATTCATCTCAATGACAATCATGCGACCGTCTGCCGGATTGATTGCAAACTGTACGTTCGAGCCACCGGTATCAACGCCGATCTCGCGCAAAACCGCCAGCGAGGCGTTGCGCATGATCTGGTATTCCTTGTCGGTGAGCGTTTGCGCCGGTGCGACCGTGATCGAATCGCCTGTATGCACGCCCATCGGATCCAGATTTTCGATTGAGCAAACGATAATGCAGTTGTCCGCTTTGTCGCGCACCACTTCCATCTCATACTCTTTCCAGCCGATCAGCGATTCTTCAATCAGCAATTCGGAAGTCGGGGATGCTTCCAGGCCACGCTTGCAGATGGTCTCAAACTCTTCTGCGTTATATGCAATTCCGCCGCCGCTGCCCCCCATGGTGAACGAAGGGCGGATGATAGTTGGGAAGCCGAGTTCCTTTTGTACCGACCAGGATTCCTCCATCGTATGCGCCACGCCGGAGCGCGCAGAGTCGAGGCCGATCCTGGTCATCGCTTGCTTGAACTTGGAACGGTCTTCGGCCTTGTCGATTGCTTCTGGAGAGGCACCGATCAGTTCACAGTGATATTTGTCCAGCACACCATTATTGTGTAAATCAAGCGCACAATTGAGCGCGGTCTGGCCGCCCATAGTCGGCAGAATCGCATCTGGACGTTCCTTGTCGATGATGCGTTCGACCACCTGCCAAGTGATCGGCTCGATGTAAGTCACATCGGCCATTTCCGGATCGGTCATGATGGTCGCCGGGTTGCTGTTGACCAAGATAACCTTGTAGCCCTCTTCACGCAGGGCTTTGCACGCTTGTGCACCGGAATAATCGAATTCGCAGGCTTGGCCGATGATGATCGGACCGGCACCGATAATCAGGATGCTTTTAATGTCATTGCGTTTAGGCATTTTTTTTCTTCTCCGTCACGCTTGCTTCCATCATTGTTACAAAGCGGTCAAACAGGGGGGCAATATCGTGCGGACCAGCCGACGCCTCAGGATGCCCCTGGAAACAAAAGGCAGGTTTGTCGGTGCGAACAAAACCCTGCAATGAGCCGTCGAAAAGAGATACATGGGTCACCCGGCAATTGGCTGGCAAAGTTGCCGCATCCACTGCAAAACCATGATTTTGCGAAGTAATCAGCACTTTCCCGGTTTCCAAATCCTGTACTGGATGATTGGTGCCATGGTGACCAAATTTCATTTTCAGCGTCTTTGCGCCGGAAGCCAACGCCATGATCTGATGCCCGAGACAAATGCCGAAGGTTGGAATGCCGCTCTCTATCAATTCCGTGACAGCAGTGATAGCGTAATCACAAGGCTCCGGGTCTCCGGGGCCGTTGGACAGAAAAATGCCATCTGGATTCAGGGCCAATGCTTCTGCAGCGCTGGCTTGCGCTGGCAGCACAGTAATCTTGCAACCACGTTGTGCCAACATGCGCAGAATATTGCGTTTGATGCCGTAGTCGAAAGCGACAACATGATACTTTGGCGCAATTTGCCGATCATAGCCCTTACCTAGCCGCCATTCGGTTTCGAACCAGGAATAAGGTTTGGCAGTAGACACCACCTTGGCCAGATCCATGCCACCAAGTCCTGGGAAAGTGTGTGCCAGTGCCAATGCTTTATCGACATCATTGCCCACCAGGATGGCGCCGCCTTGAGCACCCTTTTCACGTAGAATCCGGGTCAGTTTACGGGTATCGATGCCGGAAATAGCGACGATATTTTCAGCTTTTAGATAATCCGATAAAGTTTGCGCGGCCCGAAAGCTGGATGTGACAATCGGCAGATCCTTGATGATTAGTCCCGCCGCATGTATTTTGTCGGACTCCACGTCTTCGGAATTGACGCCGGTGTTGCCAATATGGGGATAAGTAAGTGTGACGATTTGGTGACTATAACTAGGATCGGTAAGGATTTCCTGGTAACCGGTCATCGAAGTGTTGAATACCACCTCACCGATGGTATGGCCTTCAGCGCCAATTGAGAAACCTTGAAAAATCGACCCATCTGCTAGTGCGAGTATGGCTGGAATGGTGTGGCCAGAAAAAAATGGCAGCAAGGGTAACTCCTGATATTGTTACCGCCGCTGCTCCGTACCAAGGCAACCACCAGCGTCTCGGGCTAATACGCCTGAGTCGGTGACAAATTGTTTTGACAGGATGATATATGGTATGCGCTACGGCGGGGGTAAGTTTAGGTAAACCCGGCGATTATAACGCAAAGCACCCCTCCCGTAAATCTGTAAACTTCCGCAAGAAACGCCGGAAACGTAAGGGAAAGGTTTTAAGTGCTTACAACGCTAATGCAGCGATACCCGCCTTGGCAATTTGCGCATCTTCGGCAGATTTCACGCCGGAGACGCCGACCGCTCCCAGGCATTGCCCATTGACCATGATAGGGACGCCACCTTCAAGCATGCCATCGATATACGGTGCCGACATAAAAGAAACGCGGCCGTTATTAATCATTTCTTCATAAATTCGGGATTCACGACAACCCATTGCAGCGGTTTTTGCCTTAGCTGGCGCAATATGGGCGGATATCGGCGCCACCCCATCCAGTCGTTGCAGCCAAAGTAAATGCCCGCCGTCATCCACGATCGAAATCACCACTGCCCAGTTGTTTTTATTGGCTTCCGCTTCTGCTGCGGCAGCAATTTTCTTGACATCGTCAAGGGTCAATATTTGCTTGGATTGCATCACGCCTCCTGAAATGAATATTGCAGGATTGTACGACAGGTTCGGATACCTACTATCAAAACTGTTTTTACTTTCAGCAAGCTGCCTTCAGCAAACCGTTTTTAGCAGGAGAGATGAGGCTCACAGATGGCCTGAAACCGGTCGTCAAAAAAATTATTTCAATCTCACACTTTGACAGGCGGGCGACATTCATTTACATTGTAGCTTCATAGAAGAAAGTTGCAATAATGATAATAAAACTCACGTTTAGCCAGAACAGAGAAATAATGCGCCCCTGCATGTTTGTTATCATACTGCTATGTTGCGGTCAGGCTTGGGCCACTGAGCCGCTGCCGCCAAAAACCAATATCGCGCTCGAAAAATTGCAGAACTTGGGGCATAGTGCGGTCGAATTTTCCAGCCGAGCCTCAGATTTGGCCATGCAAGCGATGGGAATGATCGGAATCCACTACAAATACGGCGGCAGTACACCGGAAAGCGGGCTCGATTGCAGCGGTTTGGTGCGTTATGTATTTAAAGAAGCTTGGGGTGCCAATCTGCCCCGCACTTCATCTGAAATTAGCCAGGTTGGCGAGACAATTGAGCCGCAAAACCTGCAACCAGGCGACCTGGTGTTCTACAACACGCTTAAGCGTAGTTTCTCGCACGTCGGAATTTATTTGGGCAATAATAAATTCATCCACTCTCCATCTGCCGGAGGTCAAGTACGGATTGAAAGCATGGATATTCGATATTGGAAACAGCGTTTCAACGGTGCACGCCGCATCAATGAACCAACGCAAAATAGATAAGCATCATTTTATTGTTGCTGCATCGCCTTTAATTTTCTCTTGATTTCACTCATCGCGGCAACTGTTGCCTGCTCGCCGGCCATGATGGCTACATTACGGCCATTGAAGTCATTACCTTTCATGCCGCCTAAAACAGGCTGGATGACGATATCGGCTTCCCTTAACTCATATTTATTGATGCGCTGCCCCATGATGGTGAAAGTCTGCAGCAAGACATCAAGGGAGCCGGACGCTGTCAGTGCGTCAGCTTGCGATGAGATATTTACTGCAATTACAAAATCGGCTCCCATGTCGCGCGCAAACTTCGCAGGAACCGGCGACACCAACCCTCCATCGACATAAGTGCGGTTACCGATTCTAACCGGTTGAAAAATGCTGGGCACAGCCGATGAAGCCCGGACTGCCAGTCCGGTATTTCCCCGTTGAAACAAGATGGGCCGGCCGGTATTCAAATCGGTCGCCACTGCGCCGAACGACTTTTTAAGCTTTTCAATCGGCACGTCATGAATGGTCTTGTTAATGTAATTCTGCAAGCCTTCGCCCTTGATGATTCCGCTAAATTTGGAGAACAGTGGCACCGACCAGTCCGAAATAGCGGCTTCATCCATCTCCATCGCCATTTTCTGCAAAGCGAAGCCATTGTTGCCGGCCGCATACAGTGCACCGACCAGGCTGCCGGCGCTAGTTCCAACCACGATATCGGGCACGATACCTTGTGCCTCCAAAGCCTTAATTACGCCGATATGAGCAAAACCGCGGGCAGCACCACCACCTAAAGCCAGGCCAATTTTGATATTACGCACGGGTTTAGCGACTACAGATTCGGCAACCGGAGCTGAAGCGATCAGGCTGCAGCCGCTTATCAGAAATAAGACCGCGCTTAGGCAGACAAACAAACAACGTAGAAATGGCATCGAGTTATGGTTTTGGCTTGTTTTGTAACGTGCGGATTGTAGCTTATCTAGCAGGTTTATATTGCGTTGCAAGAATTTTTAATTGAGAATGATTTTCATTTAAAATAGATTCAGTTGCTTTAAAAATTGCGCATAATTCTCATTTAAGGATTCCCATGTATAAGTTTACCCTCAACATTCTGTCTGCCGCTATCGCTTTGTCTATCGTTGCTGGTGCCGATGCAAAAGACAAGGAGTTGAATATTTATTCGGCCCGCCACTACCAAACCGATGATGCGTTATATGGCGAGTTTACCAAGAAAACCGGGATCAAAATCAACCGCATCGAAGCTGATGACAATGCGCTGCTGGAACGTTTGAAGACTGAAGGCATGAACAGTCCGGCCGATATCATCTTGATGGTGGACGCTGCGCGTTTATGGCGCGCACAAATCGAGGGGTTGTTCCAACCAGTCAAATCGAAGGTTCTAGCAGCGCGCATTCCGGCCCACCTACAAGGCAATGACGCTGGACAAGGACCGCAGTGGTATGGCTTTTCGACCCGCGCCCGCGTCATCGTCTACAACAAAGCGACTGTCAAGCCGGAAGATGTGGCAACTTACGAAGCGCTGGCTGAACCGAAAAATAAGGGTAAAGTCTGCACCCGTTCCGGCTCACATCCTTATATGCTGTCTTTGATCGGCTCGTTGGTTGAGCGCGATGGCCAGAAGGCCACAGAAGACTGGGCGCGCGGCATGGTCAGCAATTTTGCCCGCCCTCCGCGCGGCGGCGACACCGACCAGATCAATGGCGTAGCCTCCGGCGAATGCGGAGTAACGCTAGCCAATACCTACTACTATGTGCGCATGATGCGCTCGACCAAACCGGAAGATATCCAGGCAATGAGCAAGATCGACTTTGTCTGGCCCAATCAAAAAACCTCTGGCGCACATATGAATGTCGCCGGCGGTGGCGTTGCCAGGCATGCCCCGCACCGCGAAGCGGCAGTCCAATTTTTGGAATATCTGGCCGGCGATTCCGCCCAGCGCAATTTCTCTGATGGCAACAACGAATGGCCAGTGGTGCCCACTGCCAAAACGCACAATCCAACCCTGGAGTCGCTCGGCAAATTCAAAGCAGAAAAACGTTCCATTGCCACCATCGGCAAAAACCAGATTGTGGCGCAAAAAATCCTGGATCGCGCCGGCTACAAATAAATTGCAAGCACTTGGAAGATATGGTATTTATTGGGAGTATATGCAATAAATACCTATTTCCCGTACTACTATACTTTAAAAAAATAAAATACATTATCCAGTACGCTCAATACAGGACAGCGCTGGCAAGATATAACAATGAAAGAAAATTATTTTGTCATCGGCAGCGCCGCCGGATCACACAAAGATCCTTGGGCAAACTGTACAGTGAAGGTACTGCCGGCGGAGGGCACCGATTCAATCGACAGCGTCGCGCCATGCCGCAGCAGCACATGCTTGACGATAGCCAAACCCAAACCGGTGCCTTGGGTCTCTCGGGAACGGCTTTTGTCGACTCGATAAAAGCGCTCGGTCAGACGCGCGATATTTTCCGGCAAAATCCCGATACCGGTATCCTGCACCGAAAATTGCGGCCCGCATACACCCATGCGCCAGCCGATCCGAATGCTTCCTCCACCGTCGGTGTAACGCACTGCATTTGATACCAGGTTGCCAAAAGCGCTTCTAAGCTCCTCCGTATTGCCCTTGATGTCGGGACCGTCGATTTCCAGCGTTACCGTATGCCGTCCAGATGACAGGGCATTGGCCTCGCGCAGGATACTTTCCAGTAACAACGGCACCTTGACATGTTGCAAGCGCATCGGGTAATCGACCGACTCCAGGCGAGACAGTGTTAGCATGTCTCCCACCAGATTCTGCATGCGGTGGCCCTGCTCTGACATCAGCTTGAGGTGCGCGATCCGGGTTTGCGGCTCCAGCTTACCTTGTCCGAGTGCAATTTCAAGAAAACCGTTAATGACAGTCAACGGTGTGCGTAACTCATGCGAAGCATTCGCGATAAAGTCGCGCCGCATCATGTCAATACGGTCGGAATCAGTCGCATCATGCGTGACCAGAATCTGGCGGCGACTTTCAAAAGGAATAATTTGGACGATTAGCTTGCGCTCTTTAAATGACAGCGTCAGCGGCCGCTCATAGCGGCCCAGTATGATGTAATCCATGAAGTCTGGACTGCGCACCAGATTAGTCACCCGCATCCCTTTGTCCCGATCCAGGGTTAGTCCAAGGTGCTTTTCTGCCGCTGGATTGCACCATTCCAAAAACAGCACATCATCTATGATGGCTACTCCGTCCGGCAGCAAGTGCATGGCTTGTCGAAAGCGTGCCAACCACTCCGTCAACTCGGCCTGATTTTTTTCATCCATACGGCGGGTTCGATACAGACGGGAGAAAACATCAGTCCAAGCGCCCCAGCCATCGGGCAATTTCGCACTGATAGGCTCATCCAGCCAAGAATTTAACTGGTAAAGATAGGACAGTTGCAGGACCAACTGACTGATGACTGCAATCAGAGCTGCAATCAAACCCGGCACCAGGCCGAAAAAGTACCCTAAGATTGTGGCCCCAACCAAAAGAATTATTAGCCGCAAAACGGCCGGAATCCAGAACAATAACGCTGCGCTCATAATTTCCGATACTCATTTCTCGGTCAGCATATAACCTACGCTACGCACGGTCTTGATCAAATGTTCCGCGCCTTTCAGAACCTTGCGCAGCCGCAACACATGTACATCGACGGTACGCTCTTCAATCACGGCATGGTCACCCCATACCTTATCGAGCAATTGACTCCTGGAAAAAACCCGCTCCGGGTGCGCCATAAAAAATTTCAATAGCTTATATTCGGCATGGCCGATCTCGATTTTTTGCCCAAAGATGCTGACGCTGCAACTCAGCGGGTCGAGCATCACATTATCGATTACCATCATGCTCTGCGCATGTTCAGGACTTTTGCGCCGCAACATGGCATTGATGCGTGCAGTCAGTTCACGCGGAGAAAATGGTTTCGTGATGTAATCATCGGCCCCGTGATCAAGTCCGGATATCTTATCTTCCTCCATGGTTTTGGCCGTCAACATAATGATCGGCAAGCCACTCCACTGGCGTTCGGCGCGCACCCGCGACAGCAGCCGCAAGCCGGTCTGGTCGGGCAGCATCCAGTCCAGCAAGATCATTTGCGGCGTGTTTTTCTGCAGAAATTCCCAAGCATCCGCGACACTACGCACCACCACCGGGTTCCAGCCGGCGGAGCGTAAAGTGAAAACCAGTAGCTCCACAATTGAAGGTTCATCTTCCACCACCAGAATTGATATTTTATCGACCGCCATAATGCTTAGCCTGCATTATCCTTATTGGCCGCAGCGTAATCGGTATGCCGGATATCCTTGCCTTCGACGATGTAAATAACATACTCGGCAATATTTTGGGCGTGGTCGCCGATCCGCTCTATCGCCTTGGCAACCCAAATAGTATCCATCGCAATGGAAATCGTGCGCGGATCTTCCATCATGAAAGTAATCAGATTGCGCATGATGGAACGGAACTCGTAATCGACGCCATCGTCCTGCGCAATGATTCGAATCGCCTGTTTTTCGTCCAGCCGCGCGAGTGCATCAAGCGCGTCATGCAATATGCCGCTGGTGCTGGTGGCGATTACGCGCACGGTTTCATAGTGATTCAGGATCGCCGCGCCGTGCTCCTTGATACTTTTGGCGACTCGGGCAATTTTTGTAGCTTCGTCGCCGACCCGCTCCAGGTCGGTGATGATATTGACCGTCGACATGACAATACGCAGATCGTTGGCGGTCGGCTGACGCCGCACTATCAGGCGGCTGCAGGCATCATCCAGGGTAACCTGGAATTGGTTGACCGCAGCGTCGCCCTTGATAACCTGCTCCGCCTGCGCTACATCACCGCTGCGAAAACATGCCATTGCATCGTGGAACTGGCTCTCGACCAAGCCGCCCATTGCCAGCACCTGAGACTGCATCATTTGCAGTTCCAGATCATATTGTTTGTAAGAATGCTCACTTGGCATCATTTTCTCCTTGTGGTTTTGCAATAGATGCGAGGCTTAACCAAAACGGCCGGTAATGTAGTCTTGCGTTTCGGTCTTCGCCGGATTCATGAAAATCTGATCCGTTTCACCGAATTCGACCAGTTCGCCCAGATACATGTATGCAGTATAGTCAGAGATGCGCGCCGCCTGTTGCATGTTGTGAGTGACGATGGCAATCGTGTAATCCTGCTTCAGTTCATTAATCAGCTCTTCAATCTTGGCAGTGGAAATCGGGTCCAGCGCCGAGGTCGGCTCATCGAGCAGCAGCACCTCCGGCTTGACCGCCACCCCACGCGCAATACACAGCCGCTGTTGCTGGCCGCCCGATAGACTTAGACCACTTTTATTCAGCTGATCCTTGACCTCATCCCAGATTGCGCCTTTTTTTAGGGCCCATTCGACCCGTTCATCCAGTGCGCCTTTGGACAGGTTTTCATAGAGACGTACCCCAAAGGCAATGTTGTCATAGACCGACATCGGGAATGGCGTCGGCTTCTGGAACACCATGCCAACTTTGGCGCGCAACATGTTAACATCTTGTCCATGATCCAGAATATTGTTGCCGTGGTACATGATGTTGCCTTCAGCACGCTGTCCTGGATACAGATCGTACATGCGGTTCAGCGTGCGCAGCAAAGTTGATTTTCCGCAGCCAGAAGGACCAATAAAGGCAGTCACTTTTTTTTCATGAATATCCAGATTAATATTTTTCAAGCCTTGAAAAGCGCCATAAAAAAAGTTCAGGTCAGAAATTCCGATAGTCGTTTTTGGGTTCATGCTTTCAGACGTTTGATTATGCATATCGATCACGATGGGAAATTAATGCTGGATTTTCTGATTAAACAAAGTACGCGACAGGATATTCAAGCCCAGAACGCTAAACGTCACCAACAGCGCACCACCCCAGGCCAGCGAGCGCCAGTTATCGTATGGACTCATGGCAAACTGATAAATAACGACCGGCAAATTGGCCATCGGAGCGTTCATGTTCGAGCTGAAAAACTGGTTATTCAATGCCGTGAACAGCAACGGTGCAGTTTCACCGGAGATCCTTGCAATTGACAGTAATACACCGGTCACAACCCCAGCCTTTACCGCGCGCAAGCGCACCGATGTTGCCACTTTCCAGCGTGGTGCACCAAGAGCAAACGCTGCTTCCCGCAGGCTGGTAGGAACCAGATTAAGCATGTTGTCGGTAGTGCGCACAACCACCGGAACCGCAATCAGAGACATGGCAAAACTACCGGCCCAGCCGGAGAAATGATGCACGTTAGCAACGTAAATTGCATAAATAAACAGGCCGATCACAATCGAGGGCGCTGATAACATGATGTCGGTGACGAAGCGCGTGACTTGGGCGAACCAGCTGACTTCTCCATATTCAGCCAGATAAATGCCAGCCAGGATACCGACCGGGGTACTGACGAACACGGCGGCGCCGACCATCAACAGGCTGCCGATAATCGCATTCATCAAACCACCGCCTTCGCTGCCCGGAGCCGGAGTGGTTCGTGTAAACATGGCCAGATCAATTCCACCCACGCCTTTAACAATCAGGGTCAACAATATCCACATTAGGAAAAATAGGCCAATCGCCATCGCGAAAAATGACAGCGCTATACCAACCCGATGGACCCACAAGCGCCGGCGATACACCGGATTCATCTCGGGATTTTTCATTTCGCTCCCTCTTTTCGGGACATGCCCATCAACATTAATTTAGCGGCCGACAACACGATGAAGGTGATTACAAACAAAATCAGGCCCAGGGCGTATAGCGATGACACATGCAAAACCGTATCGGCTTCCGCGAATTCATTTGCCAGCGTGGAAGCGATACTATTTCCTGCGGCAAACAAAGACCAGGATAATTTGTGCGCATTGCCGATCACGAAGGTAATCGCCATTGTCTCTCCAAGCGCTCTGCCGAGGCCTAGCATCACAGCGCCAACCACGCCGATCCGGGTATACGGCAAAACAATATTGCGCACTACTTCCCATTTGGTACAGCCTACTGCATAGGCGGATTCTTTCAATACCTGCGGCACAGTTTCAAATACGTCGCGCATGACCGAGGCAATAAATGGAATGATCATGATCGCCAAAATCAAACCTGCTGCCAGCATCCCGATCCCCATCATCGGGCCCTTGAACAACTCGCCAATAACGGGTAATTTCCCCAGCGTACTGGCCAGCGCCGGCTGAATATAATCGGCAAATATAGGCGCAAATACGAACAGGCCCCACATACCGTAAATGATGCTGGGCACCCCGGCCAATAACTCGACTGCCGTACCCAATGGACGCTTCAGCCAAGCGGGACAAATTTCCGTCAGGAACAGTGCAATCCCAAAGCTGACCGGAAATGCGATCAACAATGCGATCAATGAAGTAACAAGTGTGCCGGAGATGGCGATCAGAGCGCCGTATTTATCATTTACCGGATCCCACTCGATACTGGTTACGAAAGGCAGCCCGAATTCATTCAAGGCAGGCCAGGCGCCAATCATCAAAGAGACAATAATGCCCATTAAAACGAGCAAGACACTCAAGGCAAACAAGAGTGTCAATTTATGGAAGAAAAAATCCTGAAGCCGCTGCTTGCGCATCGTGGCTTTCAGCGCCTTGCTGAATATGTGACCATCACTGACTTCACCATTCTGTTGCGAAACTCGATCCGAAATGGCGTTCATGTATGCGCTCATGGCATGTGATATTTAAAAGAGACTGGAATCATATGACATCCCGAAGTGAAGGGATAGAAAACTACCGGCCAGCCGGCCGGATGTTACGCATCCGGCGGCCGGTAGCCATTCAAACGTACTATTTTACCAAACTGCCTTGCCGGAACCGTCCTTCAATTGTGTTTTCCAAGCTTCACTGACCAGCTTGACGACCGGGGCAGGCATCGGCACATAGTCAAGTTCAGTAGCCATGGCACCGCCATTTTTGTATGACCAGTCAAAAAATTTCAGCACTTCTTTCGCGCGACCTGCGTCTGCTTGCGCCTTGTGCATGATGATGAAGGACGCGCTAGTGATAGGCCAACTTGCTTTACCAGGCTGATTCGTCAGAAGCACCGACATGCCTGGCGTTTTCACCCAATCAGCGCCAGCTGCTGCGGCCTTGAAACTCGCATCGTCAGGTTGCACAAATTGACCGTCACGATTTTTTACCTGGGTATGCGAAATCATATTCTTTTTCGCGTATGCGTATTCTACGTAACCAATCGTGCCTTTGATACGCTGCACGTTGGCGGCAACGCCTTCATTGCCCTTGCCACCGACACCGGCAGGCCATTTAACGGCAGTACCAGTGCCAACCGCTGCTTTAAAGTCGGCATTAGTCTTGGATAGGAAATCAGTCCATACAAATGTTGTACCGGAGCCATCCGAACGATGCACTACAGTAATATCCTGGTCTGGAAGTTTCACGCCTTTATTTAGTGCAACAATTGCAGGATCGTTCCATTTGACAATCTTGCCGAGATAAATCTGTGCAAGAACATCCGATGTCATTTTCAACTGGCCTGGAGTGACGCCGTCAACGTTAACAATAGGCACAACGCCGCCCATGATGGCAGGGAACTGCATCAACCCTTCCGCTTCCATTTCTTCAAACTTGAGGGGCATGTCAGAAGCGCCGAAGTCGACAGTTTTTGCCTTGATCTGCTTGATGCCGCCACCGGAACCAATTGATTGGTAGTTCATGCCGGTGCCTGTTGCCGCTTTATAAGCCTCGGCCCATTTTGCATAAATCGGATATGGAAATGTTGCACCGGCGCCCGTAATATCGGCTGCCGTTACGGTAGAGAACGTCATTGCCGAGGTTGCAGTGACTGCTGTAAGCACTACTGATTTAATGAGTTGGTTCAGATTCATGACAGCTCCATTGTGTAAAAAATGTGACAGGCCGAACTCTACCGAATATTTATGACATCTTTATGACGCACAAGAATTTGTTTAATATATTCGCAGGCTGCATTAATATCCAACTCTATACGTCATTAACTTGTCACATTAAATCTCTACACTGCCCGCATTGCCATGCGCACCACCTTTTGTTGACATTGCTATCATGTAACGATGAATAAGAAAAATATGAAGCCTAGTCTTGCCATCATTGCCCCTTATGCCAATAGCAGCGTGTATCTAGACCGCGAACTGTCTTTGCTCGCCTTCAACCGGCGCGTGCTGGCCCAGGCCGAGGACTGCAGCGTGCCACTGCTTGAGCGCCTGCGCTATCTCTGTATTGTCAGCAGCAATATGGATGAGTTCTTTGAAGTTCGGGTGGCTAGTATCCTGGCCCAAAACAGCATTGATGGCGTTCTCACCGAACATCCTAGCTTGCTGGCTTCACTGGACCGCATCAGTGCCGAATGCCACCAACTGGTGCAACATCAATATACGATCCTTAATGATGCGGTGTTGCCTGAACTGTCCAGGAATGGTATTCGCCTGCTGCGCCACAACGAACGCAATGATGCGCAACGGACCTGGATAAAAGCATATTTCGAACGTGAAGTACGGCCACTGCTGACTCCCATCGGGCTCGACCCGGCGCATCCATTCCCGCAGGTTGTTAACAAGAGCCTAAATTTCATCATTTCACTGTCCGGCAAGGATGCATTTGGCCGCGGCACAGCGGTTGCCATCGTAAAAGCGCCGCGGGTTCTGCCGCGCGTGATCGAGTTGCCGCAAGAGTTATCCGATGGCGGCATTTCTTTCTGTCTGCTGTCCTCGATTATTCATGCCCATATCGAGGATCTGTTTACCGGCCGGGAAGTGCTGGCTTATTCGCAATTTCGCGTCACGCGCGACAGTGACCTGTGGGTTGACGAGGAAGAAGTCAAAAATCTGCGACAAGCTTTGAAGGGCGAGTTGCAAAGTCGCCAGTTCGGGGTCGCGGTTCGGCTAGAAGTGGCGAAGAATTGCCCTGAAAATCTGTCGCAGTTTTTACTCAACCAGTTTTCGCTTCACCACAGCCGTCTGTATGCAGTGGACGGCCCAGTGAATATGACGCGCCTATCGGAATTGATTGATCACGCCCAGGCCCCCACACTACGTTTTCCACCTTTTTTCCCGGGACAGTCGCCACTGCCGTCCAACGGCGATATTTTCACCCTGCTCAAAAAACAGGACGTGTTGTTGCACCATCCGTTCCAGACGTTTCAAACCGTCATCGACTTCATCCGCTGCGCCGTGCAGGATCCCAATGTACTGGCCATCAAGCAAACCATCTATCGCACCGGCATGGATTCCGATCTGATGCAGGTTCTGATCACTGCGGCCCGACTGGGCAAAGAAGTTACTGTCATCGTCGAACTAATGGCGCGCTTCGATGAAGAAGCCAATATCAACTGGGCCGATCAGCTTGAACAAGCTGGAGCACAAGTGGTGTATGGCGTGGTGGGGCTGAAAACACATGCCAAGCTAGCGCTAATAATCCGCCGCGAAAAAGGCGTACTGCGCACTTACACCCATCTCGGCACCGGTAATTACCATTCGAAAACCACCCGGCTCTATACCGATTTCGGTCTGTTGACCGCGCACCCTGAAATTGGCATCGAAGTCAACGAAGTTTTCATGCACCTGACTAGCCTGACCGTGCCGAAACGCATGAAGCATCTATGGCTGGCGCCGTTTTCACTGCAAAAAAATATCATCAGCGCGATTCGCAATGAAGCCAGAATTGCCCGCGAAGGCCGTCCGGCGCACATCATCGCCAAGATGAATGGGCTGGTCGATGAACCGGTAATCCGCGCGCTGTACGCGGCCTCCACCGACGGCGTCAAGATCGACCTGATCGTGCGCGGCACCTGTGCGTTGAAACCCGGCGTACCCGGTCTGTCGGACAACATCAAGGTGCGCTCAATCATCGGCCGCTTCCTGGAACATAGCCGTATTTATTATTTCCGCAATAATCTGGAGCACAACGTCTATCTGGCCAGCGCCGACTGGATGAACCGCAACCTGCTGCGCCGTATCGAGGTCGCATTCCCGATATATGACAAGGCACTTAAGAAACGCGTGATATCCGAAGGCTTGCGCCCCTACCTTAAAGACAATGTAAACGCTTGGGAACTGAGCTCCAGCGGAGCCTACCACCGCAAGAAGCCGCGCCCTAAACAGGCCCGCTTTTGCGCCCAGCAATTCCTGATGCAAACGCTGGGGTCGCACACTGCAATTGATGAGGGTTGATAATGGAACTGATCCTGTGGCGCCATGCAGAAGCTGAACCGGGCGAACCCGATGCGGATCGCGCTCTGAGCGGAAAAGGTCGCAAACAGGCAGCGAAAATGGCCGAGTGGCTCGACAGTACCCTGCCCAGCGGCTGCAAAATCCTGGTCAGCCCGACCGTTCGCACCCGGCAGACTGCCGAAGCGCTGGGACGCCCATTCAAACTCAGTGCCGAACTCGCGCCTGGCACCACTGCCGAAAAAATTTTGACTGCAGCCAACTGGCCGCAAGGCCGCGAACCGGTCTTGATCATCGGCCATCAACCCAACCTGGGCCAATTGGCAGCACTGCTCGTCGCCGGCACAGAACAAGACTGGCCGATCCGCAAAGGCAGCGTCTGGTGGATTGCACAAAGAATCCGGTCTGACCTCGCCCAAACTTATGTACGCGCCGTGATGGCACCGGAGCTGGTGCTGAAATAATCAGGAATTTTTCCTAAAATATTGATATACATGCATGTGTATTTTAATAATTCTAATTAATATATGCGGCAATAGCATAATTAATTAACATACTCCATATTTTATTAATACCAATGCAATCTTTAAGCGCACCATGAAGGCTGTTAATGCCCAACGCCTCGAAAAGGTCAAATTGGCGTTTTCGCTGACAAGAAGCGCTATCGAATGCCTACGACGACGCGCTAGACGAGGGCGAAGCGTGGCTGTCGTCCAGACCAGAAAATAGAGCAGCAACGCCCCACCGTAACTTGCCGCCACCGATCTAAACAGGAGATTACAAATGAATTTTACAAATATGAAAATTGGTAGGCGTCTTGGTACAGGTTTCGGTCTGGTATTGATGCTGATGGTGTCATTGATTGTGGTTGGGTTGATACATCTGACTGGCATTGGCGAAAGCAGCAGCAAAATTATCGAGAAGGATTTGGTCAAGATGGAGGTATTGGGCACTGTCAATGTAACGACACAAGCCAACGCGGGTCTAATTCTGGAACTGTTCATTGCGCCAGATAAGATATACGCAGACAAGATACGCGAACGGATCGAGGTCAACACAAAGACCGTTGTTGAAAAAATTGAGACTCTCGATAAGTTGATCTATCTGCCAGAAGGCAAAGAATTGCTAGCAAAATTAAAGGAAAAAAGAGTCAAATATATAGGCTCTTTTGCAAAAGTAATTCAACTTCTGGCCGAGGATAAACGGGATGCTGCCTCCAGCATGAGGATCGCTGAAACGCTCCCGGCGCTGGATATGCTGCAAGGCAGTATCACTGAATTAATGGCCTTGCAGAAAAAGATCATTGAAACCAGCAGCGCCGACATTAAGCAAAGTATCAATTTCTCCTGGAATCTGAATGTCAGCCTAGGAATAGCTGCGGTACTGATCGGCATAGCCTTTGCGTATGGCATCACCCGTTCAATCACCCGTCCATTAAGTGAAGCGATAAAAGTGGCGGATACCGTCGCCGCTGGCGACTTGACCAACCAGATCGAAATTACATCGACGGATGAAATCGGACAATTATTGCAGGCGTTGAAGAATATGAATGACAGCCTATTGAAAGTTGTTGGTCAAGTACGCACCGGCACTGACACCATCGCCACCGCGTCGAGCCAGATTGCGGCAGGCACCCTCGATTTGTCATCGCGCACAGAACAACAGGCCAGCTCGCTCGAAGAAACCGCCTCTTCGATGGAGGAGCTCACGAGTACAGTCAAGCAAAATGCCGACAATGCACGCCAGGCTAACCAACTGGCGCTTTTTTCCTCAGAAATTGCGACGAAAGGTGGCGTAGTCGTGTCGCAAGTGGTCGATACGATGAGTTCTATTAACGCATCATCTAAGAAAATTGTCGACATCATCGGCGCCATCGATGGAATTGCGTTTCAGACCAATATCCTGGCGTTGAATGCTGCGGTGGAGGCCGCGCGTGCTGGTGAACAGGGACGCGGTTTCGCGGTCGTTGCCACTGAAGTACGCAACCTGGCGCAACGCTCGGCAGCTGCGGCAAAAGAAATCAAGGCACTAATAAACGACTCCGTTGCAAAGGTCGATATCGGCACAAAATTGGTTGGTCAAGCCGGTTCGACAATGCAAGACATCGTCAATAGCATCAAGAGCGTGACTGACATCATGGGGGAGATCACTGCGGCCAGTCAGGAGCAAACCTCTGGCATCGAACAAATCAATCAAGCAATTACGCAAATGGACGAAGTCACACAGCAAAATGCAGCGCTGGTGGAAGAAGCCGCTGCCGCAGCAGGATCATTGGATGATCAAGCTAGCAACCTTGTTCAGGTGGTAAGTGTATTCAAGACACCCGCAGTGGTAACTGCAATTATGACGCCAACGAAGATATCACGGACGCTAACGCCAAGTACAAACAAGGCGCTTGCAAAGAAATCCGCCGACCCTGCCAGACGTCTTGCACATAATACGCAGTCGATAAAACACAGAGATACGTCTGTTACTACCAACGATTGGGAAGAATTTTGATTAGATTAATCAGAGCGGCGCAGGCCGGGGATTACAGCTATTGTGGATCCACAAATCCAGACAACAATTTAAGCTAACGCCTGTCGAAAAAAGTAGAGGCAGGAATGAGTGAAAGTAAGCGCAAGATTTTTACTGGTGCGCAAAAAGCCAAGGTAGCGGTAGCGGCGATTAAAGGGTTGAAGACTGTCAACCAGATCGCGCAAGAGTATGCATTCAACGAAATGTGCACGTGTGCTTCGATCAATTGAAAAATCCGCCGATTTGAAAATGAAATTGAGAAATTTCCTGACTTTGCTAGAAGAAATTGCGGACGATCTGCCGAAAAACAGGGGTTTCCGTTCAGACACTAAATAGCCGTCATCAGGATGTAATACCAAGTTCATAAAATGACATTTGATCTAAACTTTGAATTGGAATTTTATGACCCTTCGCCCACTTGCCTTAGCTACCTTAGTGACGTGTACACTCTTTGGCTGTAGCGCTGGGCATAACTCAGCGACCGATACAGTGTCATCCACCAGCGGAGTGGTCGCAACCGATAGCGCGCTAGTCGGAGCGGTTATTACCGCTACAGACAAAAATGGTAAAACCCTGATATCAGCGGCAACCGACATTAACGGAAATTACACACTCAGTACGGGCAGTCTTGCCGTACCGTTTGTTTTATCTACACCCTTCATTGATAGCGATGGTCAGCCTGCGATACTTTCATCTGTAGTCAATGGCAGTGGCAATGTGCGCAGCAATATCACCCCGTTGACAGCGCTAATTACGCAGCGCCTATTAGGTGCAACATTAACGGTAGCCCCAACTGCATCACAAATAGACGCAGCGCATCTTGACTCGACAGTCATTGCTCAAGCAATGAACGACATTAAGGCGACTTTACAACCAGCATTTACAATGCTCAATATTCCAGTCGCCACATCCAATGATTTGATCGGGAGCGCCTATGTCGCTGACGCCAACGTTGATGCTTTGGATAATTTCCTGACATTGGTTCGTGTCAATGTTCATGCCGGCACTGTGAGCATTGGCACCGGGACAGACAATGTTTTAGTCAACCTTCCTTCGACGGGTAAGCTTGATGGCCCTAGCGTCCTTAGCAACGCGTCTATGGCGTCCCTGAAGGCTCTGAACGATGGTCAGACGACGACTGCTATTCAGAATGTCATTATCGTCATCGGGGAGAATCACACTTTTGATTCTGTCTATGGGGCATACAAAGCGCCAACAGGTCAAACCATTGCCAATTTGCTGTCCAAAGGAATTATTAATGCTGACGGCACACCAGGAGCAAATTTTGCGCTTGCCGCGCAGTCGCAAGCCATCCCTCAAAATGTCTACGCCATCGATCAACCGAGAAGCACACCCTATGCAAACCTGCCACAACCATTCTTAACTGGCGTATATAACCCGCAGACCTTTCAATTGCTCGGCAATATTCCTGATCCACGCTATCCTGCAAATTTACCGAATGGGCCCTATCAAATTACCAAATATGTGCCTTATGCGGCCGCGACTTCAGCTACAGGTGATCCAATGCATCGCTTCTTTCAAATGTGGCAGCAGACTGGCGGCGACAATATAAAACAGGATTTGTTTACCTGGGTCGCCGTCAATACCGGTGTCGGCAATGACAACTCCAATCCCGCGACCAGCGTACAAAATCCAGGTCAAGGTGGAGAATTGATGGGATTTGTCAATGTCAATGCCGGTGATGCGCCTGTCTTTAATAGCCTCGCTCAAGGATACGCCTTAAGTGATAACTACCATCAATCAATTATGGGTGGCACCGGTGCCAATTTCTTTTCAATTGCCACGGGCGATCTGCCCTTCTACAATGAAAACGGTGTGGTAAAGACTCCTCCTTCAAATCAGATAGAAAATCCCAATCCGCAAACGGGAACAAATAATTTCTATACACGGGACGGTTACTCAGGCGGTTCCTACGTCAACTGTTCTGACGTAACTCAACCAGGTGTTTCGGCAATTTTGAATGTTCTCAATAAGAACGGACGCAAAAGCAATTGCGAGGCTGGAAAATATTACCTGGTCAATAATTATGAACCAGCATATGACATGAATGGCAATCTAAAAAAACCCGTCCTGGCATCGACCGATTACATTTACCCGCCACAAACCGTGCCCACCATAGGTGAGGCATTGACTGCGAAAAAAGTCAGCTGGAAATGGTACACCGGGGGGCGTGACGCCGCAGACATTGCACAAGATGGTCCGCTAGGTGCATTTCAATACAATACGATAGGCGACCCACACAATGCCTCATCAAATTTCGCCAATAACGCGACATTGCGTAGCAGCTTAAAAGGTCTGTCAACTTTTTACAATGATGTGGCCAATAACACGCTGCCCGCCGTCTCCTTCGTTGTGCCGAAAAATCTCGACAGCGGACATCCTGGATATTCGGTAACGGTAAAGTATGAATTATTTCTTAATGATCTGATCAGCCGAGTTCAAGCCAATCCCACCTTATGGAAAAAAACTGCCGTCATCGTCATCACCGATGAAGGCGGAGGTAGTTTTGATTCAGGCTATATTCACAATCAAGATTTTTTTGGTAGTGGACCAAGGATTCCAATGCTAGTCGTTTCCCCCTACGCAAAAAAGGGATACGTGGATCACGTCTATCACGACCACGGTTCTTTACTAAAATTTATTGAGCGCAATTGGCGTCTGAAACCATTGTCTTCGCGCAGCCGAGATAATTTGCCCAATCCCATCGTGCTAGCAACGGATCCATACAAACCTGTGAACGGCGCTGCGATTGGGGATTTAATGAGCATGTTCAAATTCTAGTCATGGATTTTCTCCACCTTCGATTCCTTGCCGGATATCGATAAATTTATATGGTACAGCAGTGAGCTTTCTTTGGAATCTTGCTATCGCTAGTGATGCAAGCACTTAGAAAGCTCTGTCTCTTCTGCAACAACATACACAATCTAAGCATACTCGAGTCAACCAAAATGCAGTTGTTCGCGTTATGGAGGCACATAGAAATTGTCTATGTCAAACAATATTGAACAGGGTACTACCATGAATAAGTTGATTACCGCTCTCATTGCTACTACTTGGCTAGGCGTAAGAATTCATGCGTAAATGCGTAAAATCGCCCGGAAACCCGCGCCACGGCTAAATTCTCTATGAAAATACCATTTGTATTTGAGGCCAAATCTCGCTTGGCGCATGTGATCTTCAGTTAATGACGGACGATATCAACTGGTGGCGCACCAATTACTGAGGAGATACCTCCGTTTTTGATCGTACTCATCTCCGCAAGTGCTTCGTTATCGGTCGGGAAAGAATAGTCGCCGTCGCGGCATTATCGCTTGGTTCAGAGGTGACGCCATGACAGTGTTTGTACTTTTTCCAGAACCACATGAACACGCTTCATTCCGTCCGATCTTAGAGGCATTACGAATTGGCTCGCTTTGTTTAATATAATGCCTGGAAATTCACCGCGTGCAATTTCTAACCTGCGTTGTCCGATCCAAAATCCAGGTATATTACGTATAGAATCTGCCAGCGAAGTCGCGAATACTCGATGTTGATCACAAGGTCGTAATCGCATCGTGTCATCTCGTCCCAGCCTTCTTCCGCGCCGTATAGCATGATCACCGAAAACCATGTGGGATGTTGTGCCAATAAGGCTATTAATTTCCAATCCCTCGAAAAGGTCAAATCAGGCGGCAATACGATTTTTAGTGCAAAAACTCGTTGAATTTTCATCGTTTTCACACTTTGATTCTGGCAACAGTTGATGCATTGATCTCTGTTCTTGAACCAAACTTCGTCGCTAACTGACATCAGGGTGCATAAAGTAAACTTTTTGCACTTTGATGCCAGCGAAAACGCCAATTTGACCTTTTCGAGGCGTTGGGCATTAACAGCCATGAACGTGTTGGTATCGTAAATACGGGTTCAAAATCCCCCCTACGTCCTGCCGCCTGGCAAGAAAAAAGACGTCACAATGCCTCCGTCTCCTTCAAATAATGGCGCGCATAACGACCATCAAGCCGATCCAACGGCAACAGCAGGAACAAATCTGCACAGTGAAAATCGGGATCCCAAGCCGGTTCGCCGCAGACCCAGGCACCGCTGCGCAGGTAACCCTTCAATAGTGGCGGAATAACCGGTTTGTGATCAGCCTCGCGCTCTTCGGTCGGAAACGGCAGGTACGGCGTTACCCGGTATTCGGGCGGCGCCACATTGCGCTCGGTGAGCGCGTGATACAGCGCGACGGCGTTATGACCGCCATCGGCCAAGCTGACGCTGGCGCAGCCGATCAGGTAATCGCAACGTTCGCGACGCATGTATGCCGCCAGCCCCGCCCACAGCAGCATGATGACGCCGCCGCTGCGGTAATCGGGATGGATGCAAGCGCGCCCGGCTTCGGCAATGCGACCGCGCAAATGCGCCAGCCGGCTAAGGTCAAACTCTTGCTCGGAATAGAAACGCCCTACTCGACGCGCCGCATCGGCACTCAGCACACGGTAAGTACCGACCACCTTGAGAGTTTTGCCGTCGCGCACAATCAGGTGATCGCAGAACGCATCGAACTCATCTTGATCCAGGCCTTCAGGATTGATTAGAGTTGTCAGCCCCATAGCCTTGATAAATATCTTGTAACGTAAACGCTGTACTTCCCGCACCTCTGCCGGAGTGGTGGCAAGGCTCAATGTCAGTTTGGAAAAATGCGGACTCGCATCGGCAGGAATTGTCAGTAATCGCATGTTCGCCCTTTATATGGAAGATAGGCAGAGCGTAACTGCAGAATATTTCCACAATATGACCGCTTCATGTCGATTGTGTGACACCAATACGCCCGTCATAAATCCGAGCGACCACCTGCGCAGAAATGGCGACTCCGAGCCAGCGAGCGACAGCTCCAGATAAAGGAATCGCAATGGATTCGGCGTTTTTTATATCCGCAGCCAGCTTACTGCTACCCCAAACGCATCGCCCGCGTCAGTAGCCAAAAAAATATCTTCTTGTATAGCAAATCACTGTATACAATTCAAAATTATTGCATTACAGCATATTGTTTACAGCAATGCTAAAGGAATCTCTATACCTATACAGACTTATTCCTGTTGTTTTCAGAAAGCCAAACCATTGATTGCGCAGGAAAGCCAAAACTAGCCTCGGCTGCGAACTGCCGGTGGCATTTAATCTAGCTTCATATCTACACGAATGAACCGTAATGAACAGCCACCCCTTGCATTCTGGAGAACCTGCGGTGAACAACAATAATCAGCCCAATGCACACCTGTTGTATCCGGTAGCCCTGGGGCTAGCCGGGGCGATTGCCATCTTGGTCGCCGGCGGCTGGAACTGGAGCGCTGCTATCCTGGCTGGCGTCGTAAGCATGGCCGGGATAGGAATCGGCCTGCAGATGGCGGCAAGACAGACCGCCCTGCTGCAATCGCTCGACGCCTATCTCGCCGGCCAGCAGCAGTTCGGCGAAAAAGTAGTCCCGGTCTGGAGCGGACACATTGAATCGTCACGTGAACAGATGGAAAGTGCCATAGCAGCGTTATCAGAGCGTTTTTCCGGGATTGTGGACAAGCTTGACGAGGCAGTCCATGCCTCCGGCCTGGCCACCGAAACCATTGAAGGCAGCGGCAATGGGCTAGTCGCCGTGTTTGCCAAGAGCGAGCAAAGGCTCAGTGCAGTGGTCGCTTCGCAAAAAACAGCGATGACCAATATGGCGAGCATGCTCGAAAAAGTGCAAGGGTTGGATCGCTTCATCGAGGAACTGCAGGAAATGGCTGCCGATGTCGCCAAAATCGCGGCGCAGACCAACCTGCTGGCGCTCAATGCCGCAATCGAAGCGGCGCGGGCCGGCGAAATGGGACGCGGCTTTGCAGTGGTGGCTAAGGAGTTTCGGATGCTGTCCACCCAATCCGGCGAAACCGGTATGCGCATCGCCGAAAAAGTCAGCGTCATCAGCGCGGCAATCATCGCCACCTGCAGTGCTGTGCGCGAATCCGTCAAACAGGAAGACGGCGCGACGCATACGGCAGAAGCCACCATCGAAACGGTACTGGCGGACTTCAGAAACATCACCGATGCGTTGCTGCACTCCAGCACGCTGCTCAAGAATGAAAGCATCGGCATCAAGTCAGAGGTCGGTGAAGCGCTGGTACAGCTGCAGTTTCAGGATCGGGTCAGCCAGATCATGAACCACGTCAAAAGCAATATCGAGCGGCTTCCCGAATTTTTGAAGCAACACCGGCAGCAGTATGTGCAGACCGGCGCACTGCAGCTGCTTGAACCGCAAATTTTGCTGGCCGAGCTGAAAGGAACCTACGTAATGGCCGACCAGCATACGATTCACAGTGGCAGCAAGGCAGTGCAAAAAAATGATACCGAAATTACATTTTTCTAGAGGATGCCATGACTAAGACCATCATGATAGTAGACGATTCTGCCTCGATGCGGCAGGTAGTGGGAATTGCGCTGAAAAGTGCCGGCTATACCGTGCTCGAAGGCCGCGACGGCAAGGATGCGCTGGCCAAGCTCACCGGCCAGAAGGTGCACCTGATCATCAGCGACGTTAACATGCCAAACATGGATGGCATCAGCTTTGTGAAAGCGGTAAAGCAACTCCCCGCTTATAAATTCACGCCGATCATCATGCTCACCACCGAGTCGGAAGAATCGAAAAAGAGCGAAGGCCAGGCCGCAGGCGCCAAAGCCTGGGTCGTCAAGCCATTCAAGCCGGAACAATTACTTAACGCAGTGCAGAAATTATGCCTGCCATGATCCACTATTGTTTGCCCTGCGTCACGACTTGCCGGAGAGCCAGATGAGCAAAGAGCCAAAACACCCGAAGGATTTCCAGACGCTACGCATCCAGGGCGAGCTGACCATTTACCGGGCAGCAGAGCTCAAGCAAGCACTGCTGGCGGCACTGGCCGAGCCATCCTCCCTAGAAGTCGACCTGTCCTGCGTTACCGAGATCGATACGGCAGGCGTGCAACTGCTGATGCTGGCCAAAAAAACGGCGCAGGAGAGGCAGCGCGAATTGCGTCTGGTAGCGCACAGCCCGGCGGTGATCGATGTGTTCGAGCTGTTGAACCTGGCCGCGTATTTCGGCGACCCGCTGGTCATTGCTTCCCGTGCTACCGCTACACGCTCGCCAACCCCTTCCGATGCGAGACATTCCAATGAATCTTGATCAGGCATTGCAGACTTTCTTCGCTGAAAGCCGAGAACTGCTGGAAGACATGGAAAATGCGCTACTTGTGGTTGAGCAGACCGAGCAAAAAGATGAAATGGTGAATGCGATCTTTCGCGCCGCCCACACCATCAAGGGGTCATCCGGCCTGTTCGGACTGGACCACATTGTCGCCTTTACCCATGTGGTCGAGAGTGTGCTCGACCAGGTACGCGCCGGCAATCTGCGCATCACGGACCAACTGGTAGTGCTGCTGCTGTCATGCTGCGACCACATTGGCGCGCTAGTCGAGGCGGCGGCAGAGGGCCAGAACGAGGCCAATGCAGTCCTGCTGCAGCAAGGTGAGCCGCTGATTACGCAGTTGCGCGGCTATCTCCCTGCACCGCAGCCGCAAGCCGCGCTGCCGGTGGCGCGGGCAATCGCGGAACTGGACGCCGATCCGATAGAACGCATCGACGGCAGCGGCGTGCATACCGACCACTGGCACATCTCGCTGCGGTTCGGGCCGGGCGTGCTGAAAAACGGCATGGATCCATTGTCGTTCCTCCGTTATCTGGAAACGTTGGGCAGCATCACCGGCATCGCCACCGTGCCCGATGCGATTCCGTCCGCCGATGGGATGGACCCGGAAGCCTGTTACCTCGGTTTCGAGATTGCCTTCCAGAGCAAAGCCGACAAGATCACGATCGAAAACGTTTTCGAATTCGTGCGCGACGATTGCCACATCCGAATCTTGCCGCCGCACAGCCTGATTTCCGAATTTATCCGCCTGATCGAGGAACTGCCGGAGCAACCGGCCCGGCTTGGCGAGATACTGGTGCGCTGCGGCACCTTGACCGCACAAGAGCTCGACGCTGCGCTCGATACGCAGTCGGACACCCCATCCAAACTGATCGGCGCCATTCTGGTCGAACAATATTCGGTGCAGCCGGAAGTGGTCGACGCCGCACTGGCCAAACAAAAACAGGTCAAGGATCTGGGGGCGCAAGAAAGCCGTTCGATTCGGGTCGACGCCGACAAGCTCGACCAACTGATCAACCTGGTCGGCGAGCTGATCATTGCCGGCGCCGGCGTCAACCTGATCGCGCGCCGGGCGCAGATCGGCGAACTGCAGGAAAGCACTTCCAAACTATCGAGCCTGGTGGAAGAAGTGCGCGACAGCGCACTGCAACTGCGGATGGTCAAAATCGGCGTCACCTTCAACCGCTTTCAGCGCGTGGTACACGATGTCTCGCGTGAAATCGGCAAGGACATCGGGCTGGTGATTCATGGCGAAGATACCGAGCTTGACAAGACAGTGGTTGAAAAAATCGGCGACCCGCTGATGCATCTGGTCAGGAACGCGATCGACCACGGCATTGAAACAGCCGAAGTGCGTGCCGCCCACGGCAAGCCGCTCAAGGGCAGCGTCACGCTCGATGCCTACCATGACTCCGGCTCCATCGTGATCTCGGTCAGCGACGACGGCGGCGGGCTCAAGCGCAACAGGATATTGTCCAAGGCGATCGAACGGGGATTGGTCGAAGCCGGCCACAACCTGTCCGATAATGAAATCTACGGCCTGATATTCGAACCTGGCTTTTCCACCGCCGAACAAGTCACCAACCTGTCGGGACGCGGCGTCGGGCTCGATGTCGTGAAGCGCAATATCACCGCACTGCGCGGCAGTGTCGACGTCAGCAGCGAAGAAAATGTCGGCACCACCGTGACGGTGCGCCTGCCGCTGACACTGGCAATCATCGACGGCTTCCTGGTCGAAATCGGCAAATCGGTGTTTGTGATTCCGCTCGACATGATTGAAGAATGCGTAGCTTATTCCGCCGAACCCGGACACAACTACACGGACCTGCGCGGTCACGTGCTGCCGTTTATTCGTCTACGTGAACTTTTCGACGTCGAAAGCGAGCCGACCCGGCGCGAGAATATTGTCGTGCTCAAACATGCCGGACAAAGAGCGGGGCTGGTAGTAGATACGCTGCTGGGTGAATTCCAGACCGTCATCAAGCCACTTGGCAAGATGTTTAGCCAGGTCAAATGCATCAGCGGCTCCACTATCCTCGGCAACGGCGAAGTAGCATTGATCCTGGATGTGCCGGCGCTGGTAAGACAGGCCAGCCAAGCGGCATCGCCAGCATTAAAGACACCGGAAACAGCCGTATTCGCAGGATAACAACGCATCTCTCAGATTCATAAACCGAGGAGAAATTATCATGTTTTCAAATATCAAGATTGGAGTCAGACTGATGGCCGGGTTCATGCTGGTAACCGCTATCAGTATCGTAGTGGGTGTCATTGGCATTTCGAATGCAAACAAAATCAATGACATGGCCGGGGCGATGTATGCGCGGGATTTGATCGGGCTGTCCTACATCAAGGAAGCCAATATCAATCTGATCTATATCGGGCGCGCTCGCTCAAATTACCTGCTCGCCACTTCGCAGGAAGAACGACAGAAGCATCTGGCCTCGATCAACAAAAGCAGTGCTGCGCTGAAGGATTACATCGAGAAGGCTCAACCTTTGTTTATCACACCCAAGGCAAAAGAAATCTTTGCCACGTTCGCCAAGGAATGGGAAGAGTATGAAAAGGAAATGCAGCATGCACTAAGCCTTGCTGCCAGCCAAAAACTGGAGCAGCGCAGCGAAGCTCTGGTCCAGACGCTTGGCCGCGTGCGCGACAAAGCCAACCAGCTCGATGACCTGCTGAGCGACCTGACTAAGTTGAAGGAAGAGCGGGCCAAGGCAACTGCGGATGAAACCACTGCACTCTATAGCCAGGGCCGCAGCTTGATGATGGCAGCCATGGCGTTTGGCGTTTTACTCGGCATCGGTCTAGGCTTCATCACCAGTCGCAGCGTCACGGTGCCACTGCACAAAGCGAAGGAAGCGGCGAACCGTCTGGCGGAAGGCGACCTGACAGTACGAATCGAGAGCAATACGAAGGATGAAACCGGTCAAATGCTGCAATCGATGCAGACAATGATCAGCAAATTATCGCAGGTGGTGACCGACGTCAACGCCGGTGCCCAGTCGCTGGCCAGCGCCTCGGCACAAGTCAGCGCCACCTCGCAATCGCTGTCGCAAGCAACCAGCGAGCAAGCTGCCAGCATCGAAGAAACCAGCGCCTCGATCGAACAGATGGCCGCGTCGATTGCGCAAAATACCGAGAATGCAAAAGTCACCGACAGCATGGCCAGCAAGGCGGCCAACGAAGCAGCCGAAGGCGGCGAATCGGTCAACGCTACAGTGGCGGCCATGAAGCAGATCGCCAAGAAAATTAGCATCATCGACGATATCGCCTACCAAACCAATCTGTTGGCATTAAATGCAGCGATTGAAGCGGCGCGTGCCGGCGAGCACGGCAAGGGCTTTGCGGTGGTGGCGGCCGAAGTGCGTAAACTGGCCGAGCGCAGCCAGATAGCGGCGCAGGAAATCGGCGAAGTAGCCAGCAGCAGCGTCGAACTGGCGGAAAAAGCCGGCAAGCTGCTGGGCGAGATAGTGCCGAGCATCCGCAAAACGTCCGACCTGGTGCAGGAAATCGCCGCCGCGTCAAACGAGCAATCGTCCGGTGTGGGCCAAATCAATTCGGCAGTGATCCAGCTAAGTCAGACCACGCAACAGAACGCATCCAGTTCTGAAGAACTGGCTGCCACCGCCGAAGAAATGAGCAGCCAGGCCGAGCAATTGCAACAGACGATGGCATTCTTCAAGCTCGACGGCGCAGCCAGTGCAAACCCTCTCGCATTTTCGACCCGCAAAAACGCGGCCGGCGGCAGGTCGGGATCTGCTAATCCGAAGGGCGTCAGGCCAGGCAAACTGGTGCTCGCCTCCAACGCCGAACTGGATGAATCCCAATTCACCAAGTTTTGAGGCGCAGTGTTCTCTGTTATTTTCCGTCGCGCAATTTAAATAATCAAAGGATCTATCAACATGCTCAAGAACCTGTCAATCAAGTGGAAACTGGCGATGCTTGTTGCCATCATGTTGATGGCGATTGCTGCCATTGTTTTTTCAGGCTATGCCGGCATTCGAGAAGTCAGTCGCGCCATGCAGGAGGTGGGAAAGGTGCGGATGCCATCAATCCATGGCCTTTTGGTGGTCAGCGAGGGTCAAACTGCCGTCAAGGCCGCTTCACTGGAGGCGGCCATTTATGAAAATGATTACAACGCGCAAAAAGAATTTGTCGCCATACTGGCGCATCGCAAGGCGGCTTGGGACAACGTTCAGACGGGCTGGAAAATCTACGAACCCTTGCCGCAAACCAAGGAAGAAGAGATATTGTGGAAGCAATTTGAAGGCGAGTGGAAAGACTGGAAACAGGCTGACGACCTGCTCAATGCGACGATAGGCAATTTATCCTTCAGCAAGGATGATGTGGCTCAAAAGAAGTTTTTTGCCGCATTTCACACTCAATATGACGCATCCCGTCCTCTGTTTAGCAAGGCAGAAGCCACGCTGCAAAAAATCATTAATCTTAATAACGCTATCGGCTTTGACAGTGTCAAGGAAGGTAATGCGCAAAGCGAATCTGCGCAACGCACCATGCTGGTGGTCGCCTTGCTGTCCGTGGTTATTTCCATTGCGATTGCCACCTATTTCACGATGATCATTACCACCCCGCTGCATCAGGCGGTGCGCGTATCGAATAGTCTGGCGGAAGGCGACCTGACGGTGCGTATCGAGAGCAATACGAAGGATGAAACTGGTCAAATGCTGCAATCGATGCAGACAATGATCAGCAAATTATCGCAGGTGGTGACCGACGTCAACGCCGGTGCCCAGGCGCTGGCCAGCGCCACCGAAGAAATCAGCGCGACCTCGCAATCGCTGTCGCAAGCCACCAGCGAGCAGGCTGCCAGCATCGAAGAAACCAGCGCGTCAATCGAGCAGATGAGTGCGTCGATTGCACAAAACGCTGAAAACGCCAAGGTCACCGACAGCATGGCCAGCAAGGCGGCCAACGAAGCAGCCGAAGGCGGCGAATCGGTCAACGCTACAGTGGCGGCCATGAAGCAAATCGCCAAGAAAATTAGCATCATCGACGATATCGCCTACCAAACCAATCTGCTGGCATTAAATGCAGCGATTGAAGCGGCGCGTGCCGGTGAGCACGGCAAGGGCTTTGCAGTGGTGGCAGCCGAGGTGCGCAAACTGGCCGAGCGCAGCCAGATAGCGGCGCAGGAAATCGGCGAAGTAGCCAGCAGCAGCGTCGAACTGGCGGAAAAAGCCGGCAAGCTGCTGGGCGAGATAGTGCCGAGCATCCGCAAGACGTCCGACCTGGTGCAAGAAATCGCCGCAGCTTCAAATGAGCAATCGTCCGGCGTAGGCCAGATCAATGCGGCGGTGATCCAGTTGAGCCAGACCACGCAACAGAACGCATCCAGTTCTGAAGAACTGGCCGCCACCGCCGAAGAAATGAGCAGTCAGGCTGAGCAATTGCAGCAGGCCATGGCATTCTTCAAACTCAGCAGCACAGGCAACCCAAAACCCCCCGGATTTTCGACCCGCGCCAGTGGCAAGTCGAGCGCGGTTAGACAGAGCAGCGTCAAGGATGCCGACAATCTGGCGCTGGCATCCAGCGCCGAGCTAAACGAATCCCAGTTCACCAAGTTCTAAATAGGCCCACCATGAAAGCACTGGTTAAAGCAGAAAATAGAGCGCTGGCCACTTCGTCCGCGGCGCAAGCGATGGTAGAACAAAAGCAGTACCTGACTTTTATGCTAGGTGGCGAAACGTTCGCGATCAGCATTTTGGGGATCAAGGAAATCATCCCGTACGCCGGGCTAACCGAGGTGCCGATGATGCCGAAATGCATTTGCGGCGTGATCAACCTGCGCGGCGCGGTGGTGCCGGTGATGGATTTGTCGGTCCGCTTTGGCAAACCGGCCGCCGCCGTCACCAAGCGCACCTGCATCGTCATCGTCGAGCTTGATGGCGAGGCCGAAGAAGAGCGGCAGGATATGGATATGGGCGTGGTAGTTGACGCCGTTAATGCGGTGCTGGAAATCCCCTCTTCCGAGATCGAGCCGGCGCCGGCGTTCGGCTCCAGAATCCGCACCGACTTCATAGAAGGCATGGGCAAGGTCAACGGCAAGTTCGTAATTTTGCTCAACGTCAATCGGGTGCTGTCGATTGAAGAGATCGGTGCACTGGCTCAGGCCGGTGACGCGACGCCGCTGCTGCCGGCCTAATCTGATGAACTTGCTTTCTATTACCGATCAGGAGTTTACCCAGTTCCAGCATTTCATCTTTGAAGCCGCCGGCATCAGCCTGTCGTCATCGAAAAAAGCACTGGTCAGCGGGCGCTTGGCCAAGCGCCTGCAATATTGCCAGATCGCCAGTTACGGTGCCTATTTCAAGCTGCTCACGAGCGGACACGCACCGGACGAGGTACAGGCTGCGGTCGATTTGCTAACTACCAACGAAACCTATTTCTTTCGCGAGGCTAGCCACTTTGATTTTTTGCGGGAACAGGCGCTGGCCGCAGCCAAGCGAGCTCAACTCTTTCGCGTATGGAGTGCCGCCAGCTCGACCGGCGAAGAAGCCTATAGCATCGCGATGGTGCTGGCCGATTGTCTGGAAAACAGGCCCTGGGAAGTGATCGGTTCCGACATCAGCAGCCGCGTGCTGCAGGGTGCGTGTTCCGGCCACTACTCGCTACAACGGACCCGGGATATTCCGCCTTCTTATCTTCGACGGTTTTGCCTGAAAGGCATCGGCGCGCAACAAGACACGCTGCTGATCGAGCGCAGCTTGCGCAACAAAGTACGCTTCATCCAGGTCAATCTGAATGCGGCATTGCCTGAACTAGGCTTGTTCGATGTGATTTTCTTGCGCAACGTGATGATCTATTTCAATGACGAAACCAAGCGCCAGGTAGTGACGCGGGTACTATCGCTGTTGAAACCGGGCGGATTTTTTTGCGTCGGCCATTCGGAAAGCCTGAACGAGATTACCAATGCAGTGCAGATGCTGTCGCCTTCCATCTATCGCAAGCCATAGACTCATGCTCCGAACCACCACTAATAACCTGACTGAAGTTTTCCTGCAACCCGGCGAGCACTTCATCGGCGACGCCCACTACAGGATACGCACGCTGCTCGGTTCCTGCGTATCGATCACACTCTGGCATCCACGGCACCGGATCGGAGCAATGTCCCATTTCCTGCTACCCAACCGCGGCACCGCTTCCGGCGGCGGACTTGATGGCCGCTATGGCGAGGATGTCATGTTGCTGATGTTGCAGGAACTGGCCCAAGTTAACGTCAAGCCTGCCGAATGCGTCGGCAAGATTTTTGGCGGCGGCAACATGTTTCCCGGGCAAACCCGAGCCGATGCCCGCAATGTCGGCAAAAAAAATGGCGAAGCTGCGCGTGTGCTGCTGCACTCGCACCGGATACCGATTGTTTCCGAAAGCCTGTTCGGGGTCGGTCACCGGCAGATTATCTTTGATGTCAGCAATGGCGATGTCTGGGCGCGCCAGGTCAAGCCGACCGATTCGCGCCTGGCGCCAGAGGAACAGACGGCATGAGCCGTATAAAAGTAATGGTGGTAGACGATTCTGCGGTGGTGCGCCAGGTTGTCAGCGGCCTGCTCTCGGCAGACCCGGAGATTGAAGTTATCAGCGCGGTGGCCGACCCGCTGCTGGCGATGGTGCGCATGCAAAACCAGTGGCCGGACGTGATTGTGCTCGACATTGAAATGCCGCGCATGGATGGCATCACTTTCCTGAAGAAAATTATGCATGAACGGCCGACGCCGGTCGTGATCTGTTCCACGCTGGCCGAGACCGGCACGAAAACTGCGATTGAGGCGCTGGCCGCCGGCGCGGTCGCGATCATCACCAAACCCAAGCTCGGGATCAAGCAGTTCCTGAACGATAGCTCGAATGACCTGATTACGGCCGTCAAAACGGCAGCACGCGCTAATGTGAAGCGGCTGATGGTCATCGAAAGATACAGTGCGGACGTCATTTTGCCGCCGGCCGGCAGCCACGGTGCGATGATCCAGACCACCGAGCGTGTGGTGGCTATCGGCACTTCGACTGGCGGTACACAGGCGCTCGAAAAAGTACTGGTGACGCTGCCCCGGGTGTCGCCCGGGATTGTCATCGTGCAGCACATGCCGGAGAAATTTACCGCCGAATTTGCCGCTCGGCTCAATACACTATGCCAGATCGCCGTCAAGGAAGCGCAGCACAATGATCGCGTGGTTCAGGGTCAGGCGCTAATCGCACCGGGCGGCAAGCACATGCTATTGCGGCGCAACGGTGCCCAGTATTTTGTTGAAGTCATCGATGGGCCGTTGGTCAACCGGCACCGGCCGTCGGTCGACGTGCTGTTTCGCTCAGTGGCGAAATGCGCCGGAGCCAGCGCGCTGGGCGTGATCATGACGGGCATGGGCGACGACGGCGCTGCCGGATTGCTGGAGATGCGCAAAGCCGGTGCCCGCACCATTGCCCAAGATGAGGAAAGCTGCGTAGTCTACGGTATGCCGAAAGAGGCGGTCAAGCGCGGCGCGGTCGAAAAAACCGTACCGCTGAACGCGATCGGACGCGAGATACTGCAGCAACTGTATGGTGCGGTTGCAGGATAAGATTGTTAGTATCCTGGCAGGCGGCGAGCAATACGGGCTCGCCTTGCTGCAAAGTTGAATTACTTGTCTTTCTTCGGGCGGCCTGCCTTCAAAGGCATTAGACCAGCCAATGCACTCTGCAGTTGGGCCACACTCAGCTGATCGACCAGCGCCACGCCGATCCGCAACAATTCGCTTTTCTTGACATTGAAGCCAGCTTTGAGCGATGCCTTTTTGACTTTGCCCAGAACGGCGAACTCATCTTCAGGCATGGTGAAGCTATCCCTGACCAGCTTGGTTTTTTTGGCTTTTTCCTTTACGGCTGCAACTGGCTTGGCTATTACCGGCTTGGCTGCGGCTGGCTTGGCTACGACGGGCCGTTTGACTGCGGGTGCGGCAGCCTTCGCCACCGTGTTTCTGACGACCTTGGTGGCCACAGCCGGTTTTACAGCCGGTTTTTTAGCGACAGGCGGCTTGCCAACGCGCATCACTTTGGTCGCCGCATCGATCTTGGACGGCGACGCTGCCACAGTCGCTACAGTCGCCGTCTTGACTACGACTGGCACCGTTTTTTCTGCAACAGCGGATGCAACGTTCTCAGATTTTGGTACAGGATTTTTGTTCATTTTCACACTCCAATAAATAGTATAAATAATATATAAAATTAAATGGGATTATGCAAGTACTAAATTACGCCACGGTCGCCACATTGGAACGCCGTGGAGATAAGCGTGTTGGCGCTAAAGGTCAGGCTTCACGCAGTGCGCTTGATAACGAAGTCGACATCGACATCTTCCCAGCAATCGATTTCCTTTTCCATCCAGTAAGAAATAGTCGGATGGCTCGCGACCCAGTCACGGCTCAGATCCAGTTCGATCCGGCTTTTCATCTTCAGGCGCAGGCTGCTCACATCCAAATCGATGCGCGAATGCATGAATATGACCGCCAAACGTAACGCCAATATTGCCTTAGCTGAATCTGGATTGGATAAAACGTCACTAACTTTACGCAGGTTGCCCTTTTGCGCCAGGATCAGACGGCTCATCAGTTTTTGCTCGCGGGTCGTAAAACCGGGCAAATCAGCATGCTCGATCAGGTAAGCACCGTGCTTGTGGTAATCGGTCTGCGACACCGCCAAGCCCACCTCATGCAGCAGTGCGCTCCAGTAGAGTTGCTTGCCGAGGGCGTCAGAGGTCGGTTTCAGTTGCCGGTACAGGGCGGCGGCAATAGCAGCGACGCTGTTGGCGCGCTTTTCCACCACATGAAAGCGTTGCAGGCAATCGCGCACAGTTTGCTCGCGTCGGTCACGCCGGGTGGAACGCAAATACAAATCCCACATGACGCCCATGCGCAGGCCAGCCGCAATCGGTCGCATGCTGGAAATGCCAAGCTCCTGAATCACGCCGATCAAAATCGACAATCCACCCACCAGCACTGCCGCGCGCTCCGGTTTCAAGCCGATCAGATCGATCTTATCGATGCTGCCAAACGCAATCAGGCGCTGCCGGAGAACATCCAGATTAGCGTGCGATAGCGCGCCATCGCCAAGGCCATTCTTCAGAATCGCATCCGAAATCGCCCGCATGGTTCCAGAAGAACCGTAGGCAATCGACCAGTTGTCGGGATGATAGGGCGGTGCAGCATCTTCAAAATGGCTGCGGGCGGAAAGTATTGCAGCATCGAAAGTCACCGCATCGATACGGTCGCCAGGAAAAAATATCAAACTTTGCTTGGCGGTGCCGATGCCGAATGACTCGACATGCTCGATGTCGGGGCCGCGCCCCAAAATCAGCTCGGTTGAGCCGCCGCCGATGTCAAGCACTAACCGCCGCTCATTGGCGAGTGCTACCGAACACGCGACGCCCATGTAAATCAGGCGCCCTTCTTCTTCACCCGAAATAATCTCGATCGGATACCCGATCGCCTGTTCCGCCAACGGTAGAAAATCGGCCGAATTTTTAGCGATCCGAAAAGTATTAGTCGCCACTACCCTGACCGCATGCAGCGGAAAGGCTGCCAATACGGTGTTAAAACGACGCAGGGTTTCTATCGCACCCTGCATCGCTTGCGCGGTCAAAAAGCCATTCTGGTCCAGGCCGGCGGCGAAGCGAATCGCCTCCCGCGAACTTTTGACTACGCGTATTGTCTCGCCGTCATGCACACCGATATGCAAACGAAAACTATTTGAACCTAAATCTACTGCAGCAAACATGCAACCCTCTCGTATTCAATCGCGTACCGAACCCGGACCAAAGCCAAACAGGCCGCAAATGCAGCGGCCGTATTTTAGAGAAAGCGGGATTTCAGCGGGATTTTCGTGAAATAAAGCGTCAATATACAGCGATAGTCGAGACTATCGCCCACACTATTCACTGTAGTCGCACCGTATGACGATTTGATGACATTTGAGCCGCACTGTCTGAAAATTTACCTGACTATTGTTTAGTTGCCGACGGATAAAACAGTTGTTGTCCATCAACTGTGAAATCAGCAATTTTCTTTTGCCCTTCGTCTGAAGTAAGCCAATTAATCAACAACATTGCCCCTGTGTAATTGACGTCTTTGTATCTGGCCGGATTGACAGCAATAATGCCGTAGGGGTTGAACATTTTCGAATCGCCCTGCACCGCCACCGCCAAACCGGTTTTGGCCCGATACGCGCCATAAGTTGCGCGGTCGGTCAGGGTATAAGCTTGCAATTGCGCCGCCATTGTCAGGACTTCGCCCATGCCCAGACCTGCAGAAATGTAGGACGACGTTTGCGGCTTGACGCCAACTTCTTTCCAGTACACTTTTTCCATTTGATCGGTGCCGGAGTTGTCGCCGCGCGAGATGAATTTGGCCTTGCTATCGACAATCTTCTTCATTGCACCGATCACGTCTTTGCTGCCGTGGATACCGGCCGGGTCGTTTGCCGGCCCGACGATGATGAAATCGTTGTACATCACGTCACGCCGATTCACGCCATATCCGGCGGCCATGAACTTGTCTTCGGAAGGACGCGCATGCACCAGCGTCACATCGACATCGCCATTTTTTGCCAACTCCAGCGCCTTGCCGGTGCCAACCGAGATCACGTGCACCTTGGTATGGGTGCTGGCCTCGAATTGCGGCAGCAGGTAGCTCAGCAAGCCGGAATTTTCCGTACTCGTGGTGGTGGACAGTTTGATGACTTCCTGTGCTGCGGCGAACCCGGTTAATAACGGAGTAAGGGCAAGTGCTATGGAAAAACGTAAAACGTGACGGCGTAACATGGAGCGCTCCTGTGTAGTGATTTAAAAAAATTTGGCGTTTATGTTTAAATTAACATTGGCTTCAGCGTCAAATACAAACGTGAGTATAGGTAAAAACAATGCCTTCTCCGCATATTAATAAAACATCTATAAAAATACTGGCATAAAAACTGGAACATGCTTGCATTGCATATTTTATCTACGCGGACAAAAGCCTGGCGCGCAATGCGCCAATGGGCTTTAGCCGATGCGAATCCAGGTGGTCTTCAGTTCCGTGTATTTTTCCAGCGCATGCAGCGATTTGTCGCGCCCGTTGCCGGATTGCTTGACGCCGCCGAACGGCACCGTGATGTCGTCCTCGTCGTAGCAATTCACATGCACGGTACCGGCGCGCAACGCGCGTGCAGTCTGGATCGCCTTGTTGATATCCGCGGTCCAGACCGCCGCCTGCAAGCCATACGCGGTGGCATTGGCCTGGCAAATCGCATCATTCAAATCCGTGAAACCGATCACCGACAGCACCGGCCCGAAGATTTCTTCGCGGGCGATTTTCATGCTGCTTTTCACCTCGTCGAACAAGGTTGGCGCGACATAATAGCCGCCGGATTCAGTGCGCTGCTGAGAGCCGCCTGACACCAGTTTGGCGCCTTCAGCCTGGCCGGATTCAATATAAGCGAGCACGGTTTTAAGCTGGATGCTATCGACAATTGCACCCATCACGGTGGCTTCGTCAAGTGGGTCGCCCGACTGAAAATCCGGCAGCATGGCAACTGCGCGGGTAAGGAATTCCACCTTGATCGATTCTTCCACGAACAGGCGCGAAGGCGCGTTGCAACTCTCGCCCTGGTTAAAATAAATTGAACCGATGGATGCTCTCACCGCCGCATCCAGATCGGGGCAATCGGCGCAAACGATGTTGGCCGATTTGCCGCCCAGCTCGGTCCAGGCGCGTTTCAGATTGGATTGGCCGGCGTATTGCAAAATCAGCTTGCCGACTTTGGTGGAACCGGTAAAACCAATGCAATCGACATCCATGTGCAACGCCAGCGCGCTACCGGCTTCATGGCCGTAACCCGGCACCACGTTGAATACGCCGGCCGGGATGCCGGCTTCCAGTGCGATTTCAGCCAGCCGCAAGGCGCTCAATGGTGATTTTTCGGAGGGTTTGAGCACCACGCTGTTGCCCGCGGCCAGCGCCGGTGCGATTTTCCATGACGCCATCAGCATCGGGTAGTTCCACGGCACGATGGCTGCCACCACCCCGACTGGCTCGCGCGTAATCAACGCCAGTGCAGTGTCGGCGGTAGGCGCGATTTCGTCATAAATCTTGTCCACCGCTTCGCCGTACCAGCGGATGCAGTTGGCAGCAGAAGGCACATCCACGCTGCGGCTATATTTGATCGGTTTGCCCATGTCAAGCGTCTCCAGCAACGCCAGTTCATCGCGGTGCTGCAGCATCAAGTCGGCAAACTTGATCAGGATGCGTTTGCGCGCAGCAGGCGCCAAACCGGCCCAGCGCCGATCGTCAAAAGCCGCGCGTGCCGCAAGCACCGCTGCATCGACATCGGCCGCATCGCAACGCGCCGCATCTACGAGTTTGCGTCCATCCACCGGAGACAGGCACTCGAAGGTAGCGCCCGATTGCGCCGCCACCCGCCGACCATTGATGAAAGCGCGGCCGTCGAATTGCATGGCGGCTGCTTGTGCGTGCCAATCTGTTTTCTGTTTTTGCATGATGAATACTCCAAAGCAAGTAAAAGCGGGCGCAAAGCGCCCGTGATTATGAATATCCCGGTGTTAGAACTTGACCAAGGTCGAGACCCCCAACAAGGTGTTATTGTTCTTGTAAGTGCCTGATTTCACATCATAGAACACGTCTTGGCTGGCACGATCATGACGCAATTCGAGCTTTAGCGTGGCATTGCTGTTGATCGTGTAATTCATCCCAAAAGTCAATGCGGCTCGATTGGTTCCTTTCAGGCCGATGCTTGGATCGGCATTAAACGCTTGAATGGCTGTCAGTGACGGTCCAAAACCATTGCGGGCATCGCCGCAAAGTGTTCCGCTACCAGACTGTGGCAGTCCGGTTGATTGATTACATTCCGGGAACGTCAGATTAGGCGTACCCCCACCATTCTTTTGATTTCGGATGTAATCGCCACGAACCAAACCCTCTAACCGTGGCGTGAATTTATAGGCTGCTAAAGCCGACAAACCAAACCAGTTCGTATCTTCGCCGGTGAAGCTGCCACTCTTTAACTGGCCCGTCTCAACCTGTCCCATCAGACTAATATTGCCACGGGTAAAATAGGCATCCAGTTCACCATAGTTGAGGCTGGCGCCGCTCCAGGGCTTGCCATGAACTCCCGCTGCGCCAATGCCGGTAAACTCATCCATTGAATAATCCACCCTCCAATGCAGTGTAGGTGAGCGGCGATCGGTGATGCGTCCATTGTTCAGGTTGCCAATGATGGCCTTGGTTTCCCATTTTCCATCGAGATGATCCAGTCCGACACCGGTCATGAAAGTCGGTCCGGTGAAATCAAATAGCAAGTTGCCGGTGATAGTCTTTTTCATGTCGGCGCGCTGGTATTCATAGCCCTGCCAGGAACCGACCTGACCGGCGATGAATTTAGTGCCGGAATCCAGCGGAATCGTCACAAAGGCCTGATTCACGATGGAGTTGGTGTTATAGCCGCCGCCATCGCCACCACTCTTGTGCGGCATCAATTCCAACAACCACTTGGTACCGCCTTCCATTTCCTTCTCAAAGCTAATCAACGCTGAACCGAAAAAGGCATTGTCATAGGCATACGATGCACCCGAACCCGGCCCGCCCTGACTGTTCGGATTACCGAAATTCTTCATGAATACAAAACTGGAGGTGTTCTGGCGCTGGTTCATGATATAGGTTGGATCCATATAACCCGATATTTTCAGGCCCTTGAAACCGCTCGCTTCGAGCTGCTCGCCCATCGCTTCGCTGTTCAGCTTGACGCGGTTGAACTCGGCTTTCATCTCGCCATCGGCAGCGCCGGCGGCGGCATTCATGTCAGCCTTGGCGCTCACTTTTTCAACCATGTCTTCGAGTTGTTTGACCTTGGTCTTCAGCGCTTCCAGTTCGGCCTTGAGGTCTTGCGCGCTTTGAGCAAACGCCGCAACCGGAAATGTCATGGCGATGGCAAGGACGATTTTTTTCATACTATATTGCATGTTGCCTCCCTTTTTATTGGTAAATTATGCTGCTGCCTGGTACTACGATCATGCCTACGCTTCCGCGTTGAATGCTGCCGAAATCTGCCTTTGACGCAGACGTTCTGCCCGGGCGATATACAGGCTCGAGAAGATCACGCCGATACTCACTACCAAAATCGTCAGGGCCGCCACCACATTGACACGCGGGTCCAGTCCCAGACGGGCCCGTGAAAAAATGACGATCGGCATGGTGGAAGATCCTGGCCCCGATAGAAATGCCGCCAACACGACATCATCCAGCGACAAGGTAAATGTGAGCAACCAGGCCGATGCCAGCGACTGCGTGATGTTGGGCAAAGTCACCAGGAAGAACACCTGATGCGGCTTGCAGCCTAAATCCATTGCAGCTTCTTCGAGCGATTTGTTCATCTCCCGCAGACGGGACTGGATCACGACAGTCGCATAAGCCATACCCAGCAGCGTATGCGATATCCAGATCGCGACCAGGCCGCGTTCAGGACCGCCAAAAGTTTTTTGTAGCGATACCATCAATAGCAACAGTGACAGGCCGATGATGACTTCCGGCATGACCAAAGGCGCATTAACCATGCTGCTAAATAGCGTGCGTCCAAAGAACTGGCGATACCGGTCCAGAACAAATGCGGCAAACGTGCCCAGCAAGACCGATGAAAAAGCGGTCAGTACCGCAATTTTCAAAGACAGCACAAATCCGGCAATAATTTCCGTGTCTTGCGACAAGCCGCTATACCACTGAGTCGAGAAACCGCTCCACACCATGTCCTGCCGCGAGCTGTTAAATGAGAACACGATCAACACCACAATCGGTATGTAAAGAAAGATATAACCGACCGACAGCCACCCCCGCCCAAACCAGCGATATCCGTTCATATGCCGCCCCCTTGCTGCTTGGCCTGGTATTTATTGAAAATACCCATTGGTAACAAAATCAGCAGAATCATCACGACGGTGACGGCGGAAGCCATCGACCAATCGTTGTTGCTGAAAAACTCATCCCACAGCACGCGACCGATCATCAAGGTCTCCGGGCCACCCAGCAGTTCAGGGATTACGAACTCGCCGATGCAGGGAATCAGCACCAGCATGGAGCCGGCAACGATGCCTGATTTCGACAAAGGTACCGTGATGCGCCAAAAAGTCTGCCAAGGCGTGGCCCCCAGATCGGCTGCAGCTTCCAGGAAACGGATATCCAGCTTCACCAAATTTGCATACAGCGGCAAAATCATGAACGGCAGATAGGCGTACACCATCCCGAGCGTCAATGAAAAGGCCGTATTCATCATGTGCAGGGGCGCATCAATCAGGCCCAATGAAAGAAGCAAGTGATTCAGCAAACCGTTGTTCGCCAAAATGCCTTTCCATGCATAAATCCGTAGCAGGAAAGAGGTCCAGAAAGGCAGCATTACCAGCATCAGGAGTGTCGGCTGGAGTGTCGGCTTGGCGCGAGCCATGAAGTATGCGAACGGATAGCCAATGGCCAGACACAACAGCATGGTGATGAACGCAAACTTCAGGGAGTTCAGGTAGGTGAGTAGATAAAGATTGTCCTGACTGATAAAGATATAGTTGGAAATCTTGATCTTCAGTGTCATGAAACCGTCAACGTAGCTCAACAAGTTACCGAATGGGTCAACCGGACTGAGCATTTCCGTCACGCTGATCTTGAAGACGATCAGAAACGGCACCAGAAATACCAGTAGCAACCAAACGTAAGGCACGCCAATCACAAGACGGCGGCCCGTCAACCAGCGCAAAGTCAGTATGTTCATGAGATTTTTATTCATCGCGGCATCCGTTCTTATTGCGTCAACACAACGATGTTATCCGGGCTCCATCTGGCATAGACCATTTCGCCGAACGCAGGTTGATGTGCGGAAGAACGCTGGCTATTGGCGACAGTCGCCTTTAACAGAGCCCCGCTGGCCAGTTTCAAGTGATAGACCGTGTAGCTGCCCAGATAAGCCCAGTCCACCAGCGTCCCTGCCACGCAGTTATACAAGCCCTCACCCAAGTCTTGCGGAACCGTGAAGCTGATCATGATTTTTTCAGGACGGATGCCGACCGACACCGGCATGCCAATAGTGCCGGAGATGCCGTGTCCGACATAGTGTTTGCACTCAGGCGATTGAACGATAACGTGATCCGGTTCATCTTCAATCACGGCACCGTTGAACAGATTAATACTGCCGATGAAGTCCGCCACAAACCGGCAATTCGGCGTCTCATAAATTTCGTTAGGCTTGCCAATCTGCGCAATATGTCCTTCGCTCATGATTGCGATGCGTGAAGCCATGGTCATTGCCTCTTCCTGGTCATGAGTCACCATCACACAAGTCACGCCGACCTGTTCAATAATATTGACCAGCTCAAACTGAGTTTGCTCACGCAGCTTTTTGTCCAGAGCACCTAACGGTTCATCCAACAATAATAACTGCGGACGTTTAGCCAGGCTGCGCGCCAGGGCGACGCGCTGCTGCTGCCCGCCGGATAATTGATGCGGCTTGCGTTTGCCGTAGGCATTCAACTGGACCAGATTGAGCATCTTGTCGACGCGCTCGGCAACGTCATCTTTGCCCAAACCATCCCGACGCAGTCCGAATGCGATATTGTCCCAAACGCTCAAATGCGGAAACAACGCATACGACTGAAACATCATGTTGATCGGACGCTGGTACGGTGGCGCGCCCACGATATTCAGGCCATTCAACAATATCTGGCCTGAAGTCGGGTTCTCGAATCCAGCCAACATCCGCAGTAAGGTGGATTTGCCACAGCCGGAACTACCCAGCAGAGCAAAAATTTCACCTTTTTTGATGGCAATGGAAACATCGTCCACTGCACGCACGCCATCGAATTCCTTGACCAGATTGCAGATCGACAGGAAAGGCTTCTCATCACTGGGTGAGGGTACTACTGAGACGTTCTGATCAGTCGTCATGACAGAATACTTAATATAAAAAATGGATGAATTCGAAACAATGGTTTCAACTTTTTAGAACTTACGTACAGCATCAACGCACGTAGACGTTCTCAGGGCGAACACGGCCCACCCCTGCAAAATGACATGCATGTTTTGCACAAATCTTATTTTTTGTTTTATAACTCAGGCGGCATGCCCAACGCAATTGGCAAAGGGCATGTCGGCAGTCATCAGAGGCCTGATTTGAACTGAGTGTAGATACGTGTCATGGTTCTGCGAATATTGGAGTTCACCGAATCGGGTGTGAACATTTTCTTCATATCATCGGCAGACAGGAATACCGTTTTGTTCTCGCTGATTTCTTTCTTGACGAATTTCAGGCTGGCCGCGTTCGGGTTGGCATAAAACACTTTATTGGTCAGCGAAGCAGCAACTTCGGGACGCATGATGTAGTTCATGAACTTGTGCGCGTTGTCCGGGTGTGCGGCATCGCTCGGAATGGCCATCGTATCAAAGAACAGCATCGAGCCGGTATGGGGAATCATAGCCTCGATCTTGACGCCTTTTTTGGCATCGATTGCACGCTGCCTTGCAATGTTAATATCCCCTGACCAGCCCAATGCCAGGCAAACCGAACCGTTTGCCATGTCGTTGATGTAGCCGGAAGAGCTAAATAAGGTCACGTAAGGACGAATTTTTTTCAGCAACTGGCCCGCTTCCTGATAGTCAGCAACGTTCTGTGAAAATGCGGGCTTGCCAATGTAATGCAGGGCAAGAGGAAGAACTTCGGAGGGGGCATCGAGGACTGAGATACCGCAGGATTTTAACTTGGAGGCGTATTTGGTATCAAACAAAAGATCCCAGGCGTTGTCCGGCATCGGCAGGTCGCCCAGGGCACTCTTGACCTTATCTACGTTGATGCCGAGCGTTGTAAATCCCCACAACCAATCTACTAAATGATCATTGTTAGGGTCGAGTTTGGCAATTTTTGACTGCAATGCAGGGTCAAGGTTAACCAAGTTCGGCAGCTTGCTCTTATCCAGCTTGCGCAAGAGTCCGCCCTCGATCTGCATTTTTGCCCAAATGACGCCAGGCACCACGATATCGTAACCGGTTCTGCCGGCGACCAGCTTCGCATGCAGAATTTCATTACTGTCAAAATTGTCGTAGCGAACTTTGATGCCGGTCTCTTTCTCGAAGTTCTTGATAGTGTCGTCAGCAATGTAATCTGACCAGTTATAGATGTTGAGGATTTTTTCTTCCTCTGCCATCACCGGAAGCGCTACCAATATTGTCGCTGCCAGTGCCGTCATCCCAACCATTTTCGTCAGGCCATATCCAATCCGTTTACTTAAATGTCGATTCCAAATCATTGCCGTCATCACACCCTCCTGTTGTTTCAAAATGAAAGTACCCTCAGTATTAGCATCACTCTTCCGCCTTTTTCGCTTGAACCTCCGTGTTACACAATGCAATGGTTCTCCTGGACGCTTTAGCAAGAGCGATGTTATCGATTCATGCCAGTATCGGCAACTTTTCTGCGGTTTGTCTCCATCACTTTCATGAGACAGTCTATTTGCTGCTTGTCTATTTACTGCTTGCCTGACTGCTGCTTGTCCGACTGATCTTTACAGGCAACCACGCTGCTTTAAATCCACCAAAGTCGCATCCAGGCAAAACCGGATCAAAGCGACCATCTCGTCAATCTGTGCTTTTGTCATCACTAGCGGCGGAGCAATGATCATGCGCTCACCCACCGCGCGCATGATCATGCCGTTGTCGAACATGTGGCCGCGACACACCATGCCGACATCGACTTCTTTCGGGAATGAAACCGCGTCAAAAATAGTCGCGCCTTTTTCCTTGACCAGCACCAGTCCGGCGACAAAACCGCAGGCCTCCGCCATGCCGACCAGTGGATGATCCGCCAGCGCTTCAAATTGTTGCTTCAAATAGGGGCCGGTTTCTTCATGGACTTTTTCGACCAGTTTTTCTGCGCGAATGATGCGGATATTGTCCAGTGCGGCGGCACATGCAACCGGATGGCCTGAATAGGTGAAGCCATGATTGAAATCGCCGCCCTTCTCAATCAGCACATTGGCCACGCGATCCCCCACCAGCACGCCACCCAGCGGGATATAGCCGGAGGTCACGCCCTTGGCGAAAGTCATCAAATCCGGCTTGATGCCGAAGCGCTCCGAGCCGAACCAGTAACCCAAACGGCCAAATCCGCAAATGACTTCGTCAGCAATCAGCAAGATGTCGTATTTGTCGCAGATGCGCTGAATTTCGGGCCAGTACGTCGATGGCGGGATGATGACGCCACCGGCGCCCTGCACCGGTTCGCCGATGAAAGCAGCCACTTTTTCCGGGCCGATTGCAAGAATTTTATCTTCCAGCCAGGAAGCCGCTTTCAGGCCGAATTCTTCCGGCGTCAGGCCCTTGCCGCCTTCCAGGTAGTACGGCTGGCCGATGTGGACTATGCCCGGAATCGGCAAACCGCCCTGCTCGTGCATGGCGGACATGCCACTCAGCGAAGCACCTGCCATCGTGCTGCCGTGATAAGCGTTGTGGCGGCTGATGATCATATGGCGGTCTTTGTAGCCCATCAAGTCCCAGTAACGCCGCACCATGCGCACGTTGGTGTCATTGGCTTCCGAGCCGGAATTGGTGAAAAAGACATGGTTGAACTGGGGTGGAGAAATCTCGACCAGTACCTTGGCCAGTTCCACCGCCGGAATATTGGTGGTGTTGAAGAAGCTGTTATAGAAAGGCAGTTGCTGCATCTGCGCATAGGCCGCGTCCGCAATGCTCTTGCGACCGTAGCCGACATTGACGCACCACAGACCGGACATACCGTCCAGGCTGCGCTTGCCTTCGGAATCCCACAGATAAATGCCCTCGCCCTTGACCATCACGCGGGCACCGCGGCTGGCCAGATCCTTGTAATCGGTAAAGGGATGTAAATAATGGGCGGAATCCATCTGCTGGATTGCTTTGGTGTTGTATTGCACTTGCTGCCGGGTTGCAGCAGGCGCAACGATGGCCGTTGGGGCGAGTGTTTTTGTATGCATGATTCACCTGAATTTTTTGATGTAATTTGATGCAATAGCGTCAATATGGTTACGATTTACGCAAAAAATGAATTCCTTGCAGGATGCCCTGTGCGCTACTTAACTGCATAAATCCTGGCGGTCTTAAACGTGCAGTAACAAATGTTCACGTTCCCAAGGGCTGATTACCCGCATGAATTCCGCGTGCTCCAAATCCTTGATGGCCGAATAGACATCGATGAAGCGTTCGCCCAGCACGCTGCGCAGCTTATCTTCCGCGCGCAATAATTGCAGTGCCTCCGGCAAGCCTTGTGGCAACTCGAACTTGAGGTCATAGGCACTGCCGACCGTGATTGGGGTCGGCTCCAGTTGCTCGGTCATGCCCAGATAGCCGCACGCCAATGTCACCGCTAGCGCCAGATAAGGATTGGCGTCGGCACCGATGATCCGGTTCTCGACACGTCGATCCTGGGCACCGGATTCCGGCACGCGAAAGCCGACGGTACGGTTATCCTGACCCCACTGGATATTGATCGGGGCTGCGGTATGCCGCACGATGCGACGATAGGAATTGACATACGGAGCGACAATGGCCATAGCCGCGGGCATATAGCGCTGCAAACCGCCGATGTAATGCTTGAAGATGGGGGCCGCCGAACCATCCTGGTTACTGAAAATGTTCAAGCCAGTCTGGGCATCCACCACGCTCTGATGCACATGCATCGCCGAGCCCGGCTCGCCTGTCATCGGTTTAGCCATGAAAGTAGCGTACATGCCATGCTTGAGTGCTGCTTCGCGCAGGGTGCGCTTGAAAAAGAACACCTTGTCGGCCAAGTCCAGTGGCTCGCCATGCAAGAAGTTGATTTCCATCTGGCCAGCGCCGATCTCGTGAATCAGCGTATCCACATCCAGATTCATCATTTCGCAATAATCGTAAATGTCTTCGAACAATGGATCAAACTCGTTGACTGCGTCGATGCTATATATCTGGCGGCTGGTTTCGGCACGGCCGCTACGTCCGACCGGCGGCTTCAAGGGCAAATCAGGATCGGTATTTTGCGCAGTCAGATAAAATTCCAGCTCCGGCGCGACCACTGGCCTCCAGCCTTTATCTGCATACAACTTCAGAACCCGGCGCAGCACCGAACGCGGCGCAAAATCGACCAGCATGCCATCGGCAAAAAAACAATCGTGAATCACCTGCGCGGTTGGATCGACTGCCCACGGCACCATCGTGATAGTGGCCGGGTCCGCTTTCAGGATCATGTCGCGGTCGGTAGATGAAATCGCCCGATCATACGGGCCATCATCCACCGGATAATTACCCGTCACCGTCATCCCCAATACCGCTTCGGGAATGCGCATGCCGCGCTCCTGGGTAAATTTTCCACGCGGCAGAATCTTTCCGCGCGCCACACCGGTCAAATCCGGCACCAGACATTCAATTTCCGTAACCCGTTTTTCGTTGAGCCACAGATCCATATCCGTATAAGAAAAATTTTCACGTATCGACATAGCTTCCTCTATTGTTGCTTGATTATTATTTATATTTTGTACTTCAAGTAGTACAGGCCTCCGTGCCTGCACTACTACTTAACTACTTAGGTCGCAGCTGTTTTCTGTGACTGGTATTGTCGGCAAGCTGTGCCGAACGCTGCATACAACTTCATGGAAATCGGGTTTTCAGTCAAGCGCCATTCTGGATGCCACTGCACTGCCAGCGCAAAGCCGGGAGCGCTCTCAACGCTATACGCCTCAACCAGGCCGTCTTCGGCGACCGCTTCGACGCGCAATCCGGGTGCCAGCCGGTCAATGCCTTGTCCATGCAACGAGTTGACCGAAATCCGAGTGACGCCACCCAGCACCTGCGCCATCAAACCGCCCGGCATCAGTGTGACTGCATGGGCTGGACCGTACTGCTCTTCGATGGACAGGCTCTTAACTTCGCGATGATCGTTGAAACCGGCATTTTCTTGCAGCGCCTGATGCAGGGTTCCGCCAAGCGCGACATTAGCTTCCTGCATGCCGCGGCAGATCGCAAACAATGGCAACCCACGCTCTAGCGCAGCACGAATCAAGGGCAGATTGGTTGCATCCCGCGCCGGATCGAGCGGTAAAGCAAGATCACGAACCGTCTGGCCGAAATGACTGGGATGCACATTGGAAGGCGATCCGGTAAGCATCACGCCATCGACCGCAGACAACAGCGCATCCCAATCAATGCGCTCGCCCAAGGCCGGCAAAATTAAAGGCAAGCAAGCAGCGCCGGTCAAGACGGCATCGACATATTTCATTTGCGCGACATAGTATGGATGCGCACCTTGCTGCAGGGTACAAGCAGGAACAATAACGAGTGGGCTACGCATAATTTTCTTAATAAGAAGACTGGCTTATGCTTGAGATGCAGTTCAGAATAGCATCAAGAACCAATTTGGTGCAAAATGCTGATGTTGCAATGCACCACTTTAGAGCAGGCCAAAAAACTTATTCTCATCCTTGTGTTAGTCAGTAATTGCATCTTATGCTGGATAATTTAAAATTGGCAGTACCACTTTAATCATCTTAATAGAACCACTTTAAAAACCGTGATTACCAATCTCCCAACCGCCGAATTACTGAGTGACACGCTGGCACAAGCCGACTTCCTGCCGCGACTGCCGCAACAGCGGCGCCTGTATGAGGCAGCAAAAGCGGCCATTCTGTCGCAGCAACTGGGCGCCGGTTGCAAGCTGCCGTCAACCCGCAATCTGGCAAAAGATCTCGGCATCGCGCGCAACACCATCATCGCCGCGTTCGAACAACTGGTTGCGGAAGGCTTCGTCGTCACGTCGACCGGCAGCGGCACCTATGTTGCGGCGACACTGCCTGCCGTCTCGCGGCCTAAAGGCAAGCCGAAAGAACTCCCTGCCAGCACGCCGAAAATCCCTCTTGCCGGACCGGCGCCGCTATCGAAGCGCGGTGCCCAGCTAACTGAATTTGCGGCCGGCGAGCGCTACGAAATCCAGCCATTTGCACCCGGCGACTGCGATTTTTCAACCTTTCCTTACAAAATATGGCAGCGCTTGCAAAATCGCGTCTGGCGCGATTCATGGTCGGAATTGCTGGATTACGGCAAGGCTGGCGGCTACCTGCCGTTACGCCGTGCGATTGCCGAATACTTGCGCGTGTCGCGCTCGGTCAAGGTCTCGATCGACCAAGTGATGATCACGGCCGGCACCCAACAATCGCTCGACCTGTGCGCGCAATTACTGGCCGATGTCGGCGACACTGCCTGGGTCGAAAATCCCTGCTACTGGGGCGCCAGAAGAGTGTTTGAATCGTGCGATTTACATTTACATCCGATTGCCGTCGATGCCGAGGGCATTGCCCCGACCGCAAGCGAACTGATGAGCAAACCGCGTCTGATATATGTCACGCCGTCGCACCAGTACCCGACCGGCGTCGTGATGAGCCTGGCGCGCCGGCGCATGTTGCTGGAACTGGCCGAGCACGAAGGGGCCTGGATACTGGAAGACGATTACGACAGCGAATTCCGCTATACCGGCCGACCGCTGGCTGCTCTGCAGGGACTCGATGCGCATGGCCGCGTGGTCTACATGGGCACTTTTTCGAAAGTTCTGTATCCCGGCATCAAGGTCGGTTATCTGGTGGTGCCGCCGCTGCTGGTGGAGCCATTCAAAAGCGCGCTGTATGACTTGCACCGGCCCGGCCAATTGATGATCCAGGCAGCGCTGGCGGACTTCATCGCGGCCGGGCATTTCACTACCCACATCCGCAAAATCCGCCAGGCTTACGGTGCCAAGCGCGAACTATTGCGCAAGACGCTGGTGGCCCAGGTCGGCAACAATATCAAGATTTCAGGCGAAGAATCCGGCCTGCATCTGGTGATCGAATTACCCGATCAAGTGGACGATGTGGCGCTAGCCAGCCTGGCGGCAGAATCCGGCATTGCAGTCAAACCGCTGTCCAATTATTACCTGCAACAACCGGTACGGCGCGGCTTGCTGGTCGGCTATGCTTACGTCAATATGGACAAAATCAGTTATTACGGAAAACTGCTGGCGCACGTTATTCAGGCCGGGACGCGGCTCTGAAAAACGCGTTGTGCTTTGTGACGCAAACAAGCTCGATTCAACCAGCCAACCGGGGCCTGCGCCTGAGCAAGCTCCAACGCTTGCGAAAGGGCTTGTCGTACTACGGTACTGCTATTGGTATATTTTATTACTGCAATAAAAATATGCGGAAACTATCATAAAAATAGTCATACTCCTTAACTATTAAAAATTTACTCGGCAACCGGCCAAGCAACGACTGCTTACATTTCCACTCTCCAGCGCGCTCCCACTGGTGGAAGACCGGGCGATAGCTATTCAATGCGATCTGACTTGCTACAAAATGAAAGGAATTATTCAATCGGCAGTCAGCATTGGCTTTTGCAATCCCGATCAAATGTTGATCCTGATTTTTGTTTGCATTTTGCATGCCTGCTGTAGAAAATGCGTAACGTCATTTAACCGGCAAGTTGTTGCAGACAATCGTCGAATACCGACAAAAAACGATCAATGTCCTGTACCGGCGTGTGCGAACACACCAACATCATGTTGTGAAACGGCGTGATCAGCATGCCGCGATTGAGCAGGAATAAATGGATGATCTGCTCCAGCTCGCTATCCAGAATCACTTCGGCAGCGCTGCCATCGACCGGCGGTTGCGCTGAAAATTGAAATTCGGTACGCGCGCCGACTTGCGTCACGCACCACGGCAAACGGTGTTTTGCAATCACGCTGCGCAAGCCCTGGGCCAGACGTTCAGCCAGCACCAACATCTGCGCATAAGCTGCATCGGTCATCACTTCGGCCAGATTGGCGCGCATGGCGGCCATCGTCAGCATGTTCGCGGTCAATGTGGTGCCAACCCCGGAATGACCTGGCGGCGCCTGCCGCTTGGCCTGCTCAACCCGCGCTGCCAGACTTCGACTAAACCCATACACCGCGCACGGCACGCCGCCACCAACCGGCTTACCGACCACCAGCGCATCCGGCTGCAAGCCGTGCAGGCGCGCATAACCGCCCGGCCCAGAACTGATGGTGTGAGTTTCATCCAGCACCAGAAGCGTGCCGTGGCGGCGCATGATCTGCTGCGCTGCGGCCCAATAGCCGTCTTGCGGCAAGACCATGCCGATATTGGTCATCACCGGCTCGGCCAGCACGCAGGCGACATCGCCGGCAGCCAGCGCCGCATCGAGTGCGGCCAGATCATTGAATTCAACCACCAGCGTATTGACAGTCAGATCCACCACTTGGCCCAGCAGGCTGTCGCGCTGGCGCGGCTTGCCATTGACCAGATCGACGAACACATCATCCACCGTGCCGTGGTAACAACCATTGAACACCAGGATTTTCGGTCGCCCGCTGGCGGCGCGCAGCCAACGCAGCACGAAGCGATTGGCGTCCGAGGCGCTCAGTGCAAACTGCCAGACCGGCAGGCCAAAGCGCCGCGCCAGCTCCTCTGCGACCCAGACCGCATCTTCGGACGGCATCATCGTGGTGTAACCGAGTGTGGCCTGCCGCGCCAGTGCCTGTGCAACCGGCTGCGGTGCATGGCCGAACATCGCGCCCGTATCGCCGAGGCAGAAATCGACATACTGATGACCATCGGCATCGGTTACCTGCGCACCGCTAGCCTCAAGCGCTGTCAGCGCAAACGGCGTCGACCAATCGGTCATCCAGTGCAAGGGCACACCGAACAGCAGGTGTGCGGCAGCGCGGTCGGCCAAAGCTTTTGAGCGCGGATTGCCAGCGCTAAAAACGATACGTTCCCGCTCGTGCAAGGCTTGCGCACGACCCCAGTCAATGCCGCGCCGGAGCAGCTGCTTAACGGAATTGTCGGCCAAGTCGTGCTTGATAATTGAACTTGTCATCGGGTTTCATCTCCTCCAAAAATTCACGGTCTGGATAATAATAAAATACCCAATCCTGTATTTTTTAAATCTTTCATATATATTGCGTCAAGCAAGGTATTTTTAGGCATACCCTGCATTAATCGTGTAAAAATTCATACCAGAAGCATCAAATGTTCGCGCTCCCAAGAACTGATAACCCGGCTGTAGGTGGCGAATTCAAGCTCCTTGACTTCGCAAAATGCCTTGACGAAGAGTTCACCCAGGATTTCACCCAACGGCTGGCAGGCACGCATGCAGACAATTGCGTCTTCCAGGTTGCGCGGCAGTTCGTCATCCACCTGCTCGGCACTATCTTCGGTCGCTGCCGACGGCGCCAGCCCCGCCACCATGCCCAGATAACCGCAGGCCAGCGTGGCCGCCATCGCCAGGTAAGGATTGACATCCACGCCCGGTACACGGTTCTCGATGCGGCGATTATTTGGCCCCGAATTCGGAATTCGGATGCCGCAAGTACGGTTGTCATAGCCCCAGCGCACATTGGTCGGAGCCGACATGAAGCGCGACAGGCGACGGTACGAGTTCACATACGGCGCAAACATCAGCATCGACTGCGGCACATAGGTCTCCAACCCGGCGATATAACTGAAAAACAAGGCACTCGCGCTGCCATCGGGGTTCGAAAACACATTTTGTCCGGTCTGCGCATCGGCGATGCTCTGGTGGATATGCATTGCGCTGCCCGGCTCCCGCTCCATCGGCTTGGCCATGAAGGTGGCAAAAATGCCGTGCCTAAGCGCCGTTTCCCGAACCGCCCGCTTGAATAGAAACGCTCGATCCGCCAGTTCCAGCGCATCGCCATGCGAAAAATTGATCTCCATTTGCCCGGCGCCGGCTTCGTGGATCAATGTTTCCACGCCCAATTGATGGGTATTGCAAAAGGACGACAACTCCAGAAAAAACGGATCGAAATCGTTCACCGCATCGATCGAATACGATTGACGCCCCGACTCCGGCTTGCCGGTGCGTCCTAAAGGCGGCGTCAGTGGTTCGTGCGGATTGCTGTTGCGAGCCACCAGGTAAAACTCCATTTCCGGTGCCACCACCGGCTTCCAGCCGCGTTCGGCATATAACTGCAGTACCCGGCGCAATACCGCGCGCGGCGACAATCCGACCGGACTGCCGTCGAAGTTCTCACAATCGTGAATCACCAGCGCTACCGATTCGGCGGCCCACGGCACTATCCGTATACTGGCGGGGTCCGGCACGCAAATCATGTCGGGGTCGGTCGAGCCCACATACGGGCCATTGGCCGGTTGCTCGCCATTGACAGTATTGAGCAGCACGCTTTTCGGTAACCGCATTTCTCCTGCTGCGATAAACAGGTCTCTGGGCAATATCTTGCCGCGCGCGATTCCCGTCATGTCCGGGATCACGCATTCCACCTCGTGAATGTTCTTATCCTTCAGAAACGCGTGCATCGTTTGTGTCATTTGAATTCCCCGGTATGGAACGGCTTGGCAGAAATCGGTTTTTTAGATTTTAGGGGAAAACCCATAAAACCAATTTAACGCAATATTTTTATATTTTTAGATCCGCTTTTATGTACATAAAAAACCGGTCTGTGAACCGGTTCATACGGCTATCTATATGCAAAAATACCCGTTAAAATTATCTTAAGCTGGATCGAACTAAATTAGCAGTTCCACTTTCACAATATCAATAGAACCACTTTACACTCCGTGACAATCAAATTTTCATTTGCCGGCTTGCCCGGTGCAACGCCGGCCCAAACCGATATTTTCATGCTCGGCCCTTTCGCCGCCCGCTTGCGCAAGATGCTGACAGCACACCTGATCCTGGCCGGGGCATGGCTATGAAGACGCTGCCGTGGCGGGATTTTCTGGCGCTCACCGTCAGTGTGGCCGTAGTCGGCCTCGGCCTCGGCGCAACCTTGCCGTTGACTGCTTTAGCGCTCGATCAGCGCGGCCTGGGCAACCATGTCGTCGGCCTGATGACAGCCCTGGGCGCACTCGGCATCCTGGCGATAGTGCCATTCGTGGCGGGGTGGGTGGCGCGCTTGGGGCCGCGCAACAGCATGATCGGTGCGGTGGCAGTCGCCGCGTTGTCCACCATGCTGATGCAAACCAGCACCCACTTGATCTACTGGAGCGTACTGCGCTTCATTTTCGGTGCCGCCTTAGGCGTGCTGTTTACTGTGGGCGAAGCCTGGGTCAATAAGCTGGCGCCGGATGGCTCACGCGGGCGGGTAGTGGCCCTGTACGCCACCACTTTTACTTTGTTCCAGCTGATCGGCCCGGCTCTGGTGGCACTGCTTTCAGATCGGATTGCCTGGCCATTCGCAGCTTGCGGCGCATTGTTTCTACTATCGATTCCGGGCCTGGCGCTGATGTCCAATCGCAGCCACATCATCGAAGACGAACCCAAGGCAGACTGGAAAATCGTCGCTCCGCGCATGCCCGTGATCATCCTCGGCACCGCCTTTTTCGCCCTGTTCGATGCGTTGGCGTTAAGCCTGCTGCCGCTGTTCGGCATGCGTCACGGCATCTCGGTCGAACAGGCGCTGCTGTCTGCGAGCGTGATGCTGATCGGCAACACCACTTTGCAGTTCCCGCTCGGCTGGCTGGCCGACCGCATCGGCCGCGCTCGCGTCCACATGGGATGCGGCTTGGCCGCCTGCCTGCTGCTGCCGCTAATGCCACTTGCTGTCATGCTGCCATGGCTGTGGTGGACCCTGCTGTATGTACTGGGCGGCGCTGCCGGCGGCATCTATGTACTCTCGTTGGTAGCCTGCGGCGAACGCTTTTCCGGCCAACGACTGGTCGCTGCTACCGCCATCATCAACGCCACCTGGGGTGTCTCGGGCAGCGGTGGGCCGCTGCTGACCGGCGCTTTAATGGAAAGCATCCATGTGAATGCGGTGGTGGTTGTATTGTGGATGGGAGCAGCAGTCTTCGTAGCCAGCCTGCTATGGGAACAGCGTCCGGCTTTTATCGCCAAAAGACTAACAAAAATGTAAGAATTTTAACCAGTATATTTTATATGCGACGCATATGAAGCGGAGAAAGCAGTATTTTTTGTTATACCCAATAGTGTATTACGCTATTTCGAAGTGCGCTATTCGTATTCTACGCTGGGTCGATTTAGACAGTCCGCAGATCGCTCTGCCGAAAATGCAAACACCGCATCAGAGCAACGGGGCGTCGTTTTCCTCCGCACTGTAAGTCAGCCTGCCTTCCACGATACGCGCCGGTGCAGTCCAAGGATGGAGCGTACTGTGTTTCGCATCGAGGATATGCACCACATTGATGCCGCGGGCACGCAGAGCATCGGCGATCATGGAGCGGTGACAGCGCCACCACAGGGATTCCGCGCACATCAGAGTTGTGCGCAAACGCCGCGCAAGTTCCAGAAACTGATCCAGACCTGCGCCGAATTCCGGCGTCTGCATGTAGTCGGCGTAGCTGCGAAAACTGATATTGCGCCACGCAGTATTGGGGGAGTCCGGCACCGGCCGGCGGCGTCCGCCAAGGGCCTGCAGCCAATGATATTCAAGCCGGTGTTGGGGCAAACTAGCTTGCAGCGCAAGCCGGCCAAAGTGCGGATAACGTCGCGAACCGGGAAAACTGCGCACGTCTGCCACCGCCTCAATCCGGTACTGCGCCAACAGCGCCAGAAAATCATCCAGTGCACGCGTCGAATGGCCGATAGTCCAAACCGTTAGCGCATTAACATCAACATCAACATTGCTCGCCGACTCACTCACAGACACTCCGATCACCTGTCAAACGCCGCACGACAGCATCACGCCGCGAGCGCTGCATCGACGATGCTTTGGGCCTCTTGCACCATCAATTTCAGGTGCGCCTTACTCTTGAAGCTTTCCGCATAAATCTTGTAGATATCCTCAGTGCCGGACGGGCGCGCCGCGAACCAGCCACTGGCTGTGATCACCTTGATGCCACCAATCGGCGCGTTGTTGCCGGGTGCACGATCAAGCACGCTTTCGATCTTCTCGCCGGCCATCTCGGTGCTGTCTATCTGTCTGGGAGACAGTTTCGCCAATCGGATTTTTTGCTCGGCAGTCGCCGGCGCTTCGACTCGATCCGTGAACGGCTCGCCCAAATCACGCACCAGGTCGCGATACAGTTCACCAATATCGCGGCCAGTGCTGGCGCTGATTTCCGCCGCCAGCAACGACGCCACGATGCCATCCTTGTCGGTGGTCCAGACGGTGCCGTCCATGCGGCTGAAAGTTGCGCCGGCGCTTTCCTCGCAACCGAAGGCGAGTGAACCGTCGCACAGGCCGTCGACGAACCATTTGAAGCCGACTGGGACCTCGTAAAGCTTGCGTCCCAGCCGCTGCGTCACGCGGTCGATCAGCGCGCTGCTGACCACCGATTTGCCCACTGCCGCTTGCGGGCTCCAGTGCGGGCGATTACGGAACAGGTAATCGATCGCAACGCTCAGGTAGTGGTTGGTCGGCAGCAGCCCGGCTGCGGGCGTCACAATGCCATGACGATCGTAATCGGTGTCGCAGGCAAACGCGACCTGAAAGCGATCCTTCAATCCGATCAACCGCTGCATCGCGAACGGCGAAGATGGATCCATGCGAATCTTGCCATCCCAGTCCAGTGACATGAAGCTGAAAGTCGGGTCGACTACCGTGCTGACCACGTTCAGATCGAGCCGGTAGCGCTCGGCAATCCGCGCCCAGTAATGCACCCCGGCACCACCCAGCGGATCCACACCCATGCGAATGCCGGAAGCGTGAATCACCTCAAGATCGAGCACACTCTCCAGATCGGCAACGTAGGCTTCGAGAAAATCGTACTCATGCGTGGTAGCAGCGCGGCGCGCTTGCGCCAGCGGCATGCGGCGCACTTCTTTCAAGCCGGCTTCGAGCAGAGCGTTGGCCCTGGCCTGGATCCAGCCGGTAACGCCGGTATCGGCCGGGCCGCCGTTCGGCGGGTTATATTTGAAGCCGCCGTCGGCGGGCGGGTTGTGCGAGGGCGTGATGACGATGCCGTCGGCCAGCCCCGATGTGCGACCGCGGTTGTAGGCCAGAATCGCATGCGAGACCGCTGGCGTCGGCGTGAATTCGCCACCTTTGGAAACCATCGTTTCAACCCGGTTAGCGGCCAACACCTCCAGCGCACTCTCGAAAGCCGGCTGCGACAGCGCATGGGTATCCATACCGATGTACAGCGGGCCATCGATACCCTTGGTTTTGCGGTATTCGCAAATCGCCTGGCTGATCGCCAGCACATGCCATTCATTAAAGCTGCGCTCGAACGAACTGCCGCGGTGACCGGAAGTGCCGAAAGCGACGCGCTGGGCCGGCACCGAAGGATCGGGGCGCAGGTCAACATAAGCGGCGAGCAGCTTCGACACATCGACCAGCATTGACTGCAACGCCGATGTGCCGGCTAGCGGATTGGTTGCGGCACTCATGCGCAGCTACCCAGCAGGCGATAACGCCGGGGCTGGAAGCCGGAAGATTCGGTAGATGTTAATAGCAGGTGCATGACGATACTCGCTGTGGTGTTCAGTGGGCTAGAGAGGGATGGTTACGATGCAATACGATATGAACCTTGCGATTCTAATAATACTCAGAGAATTCATGCCTTTCTGTGCGTTAGCCAACATAGCTTGCATTTTGTATCATTGAACCTTGAACCGCGATCCGAGATCAGCCTGTAAGGCTGATTATGAAGACCTAGAACTGCGGATCGGCAAACAAGTCTGGCCGACGCGTGAAACCCTGGGCCAGCGGCACCGTCTTACTGAGAAATGGCTTAATTGTTTACAACTGGCAACAATTTATATACCCATTACTGTATTTTTAAAATTCCCAGATATATTTGCGAAGATGCATTGCTTTATCAACATACTCCTTATTTTTTAATATTTAATTGGCACATTAACGGCGCCATTTTGTCGTCGATACTATGCTTAAGCCCTATTTCGATTGAATTTATTGATAAGCAGTGGCTTAATCACGTTCACTTTCTCACTTACTATTCCCATGAACAAACCAAGCCAGATCACTTTGCCGGTCGCAGCATCTTACGTACTGATGGCCGTGGCGTTATTTGTGGTGCTCAAGTCGGGCCTGCTATTGGCGCTGTTTTCAGGCTTGCTGGTGCATTCTCTGGTGCATCTGGTGGCGCCCACCATTGCCAAAAAATTCAGCACCCACCAGGCGCGCTGGATCGCGGTTGCCTTGCTGTCCGGGTTGATTGTGGCGGCCTTGTCGACCCTGATCTGGGCAATGTTTGCGTTTATGCGCAGCGATACCGGCAATCTTTCCAGCTTGCTGCAAAAACTGGCCGATATTATCGAAGCGTCGCGGAATCAGATCCCGCCCTGGGTACGTGAATATTTGCCGGATGGCGTCGATGCCTTGCGCACACTCTTGACCGACTGGCTGCGGGCACACGCGGGTGAGGCAAAATTGCTAGGGCAAGAAGCCGGGCGCATCATCGTCCATCTGCTGCTCGGCATGATCATCGGCAGCATGGTCGCGCTACAGGACGCTACTGCACATGTAAGCTACCTGCCATTTGCCGCCGCACTGCATGAACGAATGCTCAATTTGCGCGAAATTTTCCAGAAAGTAGTGTTCGCCCAAGTCCGCATTTCGCTCATCAACACCACATTCACTACGCTTTATCTGGTAGTGGTGTTGCCGCTGGCAGGCGTGCATCTGCCATTTACCAAGAGCATGATTGCCATCACCTTCATCGTCGGCCTGATACCGGTGGTCGGCAACATCGTGTCTAACTCGGTGATCGTGATCGTGGCCTTGTCACATGGCTTAAATACGGCGATTGCGTCACTGATCTTCATGATACTGATTCACAAGATGGAGTATTTTTTGAATGCCAGAATCATCGGCGCCCAAGTCAATGCCCGCTCGTGGGAGTTGCTGAGTGCAATACTGGTAATGGAAACGCTATTCGGCCTGCACGGCGTAGTTGCAGCACCGGTGTTTTACGCATACATCAAGAAGGAATTGCACGATAGCGGCTGGGTGTAGACAGTTTTGAGTCGCCTATCGGCGTCTCGCTTCAAGCAATTCATACCTACCCCGTGTATTTTTTAATGCTGCATAATATGTATGCGGAAAAGCATATTATTTTTCATATACTCCCGTTATTTAATAAAAAATAAAAATGCCGGCGCAATCAATATTCAGTTGCGCAGGCATTTTTATTGCTCAGAAAATTGGCTTCAGGCCGGCATCATCCAGACCCAAATTACTTAGTCACGGTTACCTGAGTGCGCTTGTCGTCTTTGTAAGTGTAGATCGTCAGCGCGCCATTCTTGATGTCACCTTTGGTATCGAAGGCGATGATACCCGAGACGCCGGTGTAGTTGATTTTAGCCAAAAACGGCAGATATTTTGCCGGCTCGACCGATTTCGCTTGCTGCATTGCAGCGATCATGGCGTTGGTGGCGTCGTATGAATACGGCGAATATATCTGGACTTCGATATTGAATTTCTTTTTGTAGGCAGTCTTGAAGTTATCGAGCGATTTTTTGTTGGCTTCAACCACACCGCCCGCTTCTGCGCAATACACCTGACCTTCGCCCAACGCGTCCCCGGCCAGCTTGACAATTTCACTGGTGCAAATGGCATCGCCACCGATGAACTTGGCATGAATGCCGAGTTGCTTCATCTGGCGCAGCATCGGGCCAGCTACCGAATCGAGTCCGCCGAAGAAGATCGCATCTGGATTTTTGTCCTTGATCGCGGTCAGAATCGCATTGAAGTCAGTCGCTTTATCCGTGGTGTATTGCTGCGAAACGATATTGGCGCGTGCAGATTGTTTCTTGACGCTCTTGATGAATTCGGACGCAAGGCCCTGGCCGTACGCGGTACGATCGTCGATCACCGCAAAGTTCTTGGCTTTCAGGACAGTGGTGGCGTAACGGCCGAGCGCGCCTCCGAGCTGGCTATCGTTGGCGACTACGCGAAAAGTCGTGTTGTAGCCTTGCTGGGTGTATTTTGGATTAGTCGCGGCAGGGGAAATCTGCGGAATACCGGCGTCATGATAAATGCGCGAAGCGGGGATCGTGGTACCGGAATTGAGGTGACCGATGACGCCATTGACTTTTGCATCCACCAGTTTTTGCGCCACGGTGGTGGCTTGTCTTGGATCACCGGCATCATCTTCGGCCAGCAAGATAAACTGAATTTTATTGCCGCCAATGACGATGTTTTTGGCGTTCTGTTCTTCAATCGCCATGCGCACACCGTTTTCCACGTCCTTGCCAATATGCGCGATACCGCCGGAAATCGGCGCGACATGGCCAATCTTGACGATTTGTTCCGCTGCAACTGCATTGCCTGCGATAGCGAACGCCATCGCACCCAGTAGTGGGATTAATTTTGTATGATTCATAATGGGTTTACTCAGATTTGGAAATAGAATTGCAGCGCGATTTTTCATCAACCACGCTGTGCAGTAGGTCATGCTATGGGATAAGTCAACGCCAGTTTGCAGCAATGCAGTCAGGTTGACAAGAGCTAGTACGACCGACCAGGCAGTACCCGCTAGCAAGACGATCTCCTCGGCGTAGCCGGACAGTTCGTTGGGCGTTTCGAGCAGGAACGGCAACTGACGTAACGCCGGATGGTTGATGATCCGGGTGATGGCTTCCAGGCGGATATGGCCGTAGCCGATGCGGGCGTGGCGATCCTTGTGGCTGCCGAAAGGATTCAGGCTGTCGTTGAGGTGGATGGCGCGCAGCTTGTCGAGGCCGATGAGGCTGTCGAATTCCGTCAGTACGCCGTCCTGATTGCCGACGATGTCTTAGCTGGCGTCATGGATGTGGCAGGTGTCAAGGCAGACGCCCATTTTTTCCTTGAGTTCGACGGCGTCCAGAATCTGCTGCAGTTCGTCGAACGTGCGACCGACTTCGCTGCCTTTGCCGGCCATGGTTTCTAGCAGCAAGGTGGCCGTCTGTTGTGGCGTCAGCAAGCGGTTGAACTGCGCCGCGATCATCCCGATGCCGGCCGCTTCGTCTTGCCCGACGTGGCTGCCGGGATAAAAATTGTATAGGTTGCCGGACAGCCGCTCCATGCGCGCCAGATCGTCCTGCATGGTCGCCATGGCAAAATTTCGGGCTTTCTCGGCCGCCGAACACGGTTTGAGCGTGTACGACGCATGCGCCAGCAGCGTGGCAAAGCGCTGTTCTGCCGCCAGTTCGAGAAAAGCGTCGAGATCCGCCGGGTCAATAGCCTTGGCGGTGCCCTCACGCGAGTTGCGCGTAAAAAACTGGAAGGTGTTGGTGCCAATGAACAGCGCATCCCGACCCATGTCCATGAAGCCTTTGCTGGTGGAAAGGTGGCCGCCGATGTTCAGCATGAATGCTCCGGTGATAATTGGTTGGAGAAGATTGCCTGGAAGTAAGCGGGGATAGATTGCTGCTCCCCGGCAACTGCCGTGATTGCCGCGTAAATAGACAATCTACAGGTCGCATGCCTGTAATGCCGCATAAAAATTGACGCTACAGGCATGTGCATTGAAGATGCCCGTGCTTATTGGATTTCAGGCGTAAGTGCCGCTTGGCTTGGCCTCGGTTTTTGCCTGTTCTTCGTGCCGGCTACTGGCCGAGGATTTCCCGTAGCGCGCCGACCAGTGTCTGACACTGCGGGTCGGTGCCGATGGTGATGCGCAGGAACTGGTCGATACGCGGCAGCTTGAAGTGGCGAACGATGACCTGGCGCTGGCGCAGTTCAGCCGCCAGTTGCGCGGCATCGTGTTGCGCATGGCGCGCGAAGATGAAGTTGGCGGCCGACGGCAGCACCGCGAAGCCGAGGGCTTCGAGCGCGGACGTCAACGCGGCGCGACTGTTCATGACGGTTAGTCGCGTCTTCTCCAGATGCGCCTTGTCGGCCATTGCAGCGGCAGCGCCGGCAATGGCCAGACGGTCGAGCGGATAGGAATTGAAACTGTTCTTGATTCGTTCCAGCGCTTCGATCAGCAGGCTGTTGCCGACGGCATAGCCGACGCGCAGCCCGGCCAGCGAGTGCGACTTGGAGAGGGTGCGGATGACCAGCAGATTGGGATAGCGATTGACCAGCGCAATCGCTGTCGGAATAACCTGACCGGCAAAGTCGATGTAGGCTTCGTCAATGACCACAACGGATTGGCGGTGAGCGGCCACCAGACGCTCGATTTCAGCCAGCGGCAGCAGCCGGCCGGTCGGCGCGTTGGGATTGGCAATGACGATACCGCCGATGCCGCCGTTGCCAACGCTCTCGCGAGCGTAGTCATCGACCCGGACTTCAAAGTTTTCACCGAGCGGGATGGCGCGGTGTTCCACGCCATAAAGACCGCAATACACCGGATAGAAGCTGTAGCTGATGTCCGGCAGCAGGATTGGCGTTTCGTGCTTGAGCAGCGCCATGAAGGCGTGTGCAAGCACTTCATCCGAACCGTTGCCGACAAAAACTTGTGCCGGGGTGATCGCAAACTTGGCGAAATGGGCGACGATGGCGTCCTTGAGGCGGTCGGCGTTGGGGTCGGGATAGAGGCGCAAGCTCGCGCCTGTGGCGCCCAATTCCTCCTGCATCGCTGCGACAGCTTGCGGCGACGGCGGGTAGGGGTTTTCATTGGTGTTCAGCTTGACCAGGTCGGGCAACTTGGGTTGCTCGCCCGGAACGTACGGGGTCAGACGGTGAACAAGGGAACTCCAGTATTGGCTCATGAACGGCTCGCAAGGTCGAATGCAGCAGAAGCCATAAATGGTATCATGCGCCACTGTTTGTTTGATCGGGCGGGAGCGGGCTTCAGGCTACGATCCGAGCGTTTTTATCGATTTGATGATTGCCTCTTTGCGACGGAATCTCCATGCGGCAAGCCGAAATTACAAGTCGGTAGGCGTCTTTACTGCGCTCAAAAAAACTTCCCGATCAGCGACCCAGAGGAATGCGCTTTCGCTTCCAATTGAAATCGTGCCGCAAAATCATGGTTGTTGAAGCAACCAAACTGCTGATTCCCAGCACGAATTGCACTAGCTTATCGTCGGGAAAATGCCAAATTTGGGAGGCAGGTTGTGCCACATTGACAGCGGCGGCAACAACGGGCGCGGCCCACTGCGCATCCGGCGTCATATCCAGCAAGACATAACCTTCCGAGGTGGTGTGCAAAAAGATGTCGCCTCCTTCTGCCAGGGAAAAGCAGACTCCGTAACCACTTGCGTTGGCTTCTGGCAAGTACTGCTGCAAGGCCTGGTTGAGAGCTTCGATCCATGCTTCAGCCTCGTAGGGCGTCAGCAAGTGCATCCAGGAAACTGGTTTAGGAGGCATCAAAACCGGTTTCCTGGATTGACTGGATTGCATTACTGACGCTGCGAGCGCAATCGGAATTATTTAAGCCATCCATTTTTGCAGCCAGCTTTACCAACGTAGTTTTCATTTTTCAGACCGATCTGGCAAAAATCCAATCAAGTATTGACCTTACGCGCTCGCCAAACAGGACGAGCCGGAATCAGTAGAATCACGGTCGGGTTACGCGGTACAGCCGCTAACCCGATCTACCGATCAACACTACACCAGCTTGGGGCCTTTGCGATGTGGCTTGGCCTTGGCGGCATCGGATGGGCGCTTGGCAAAATCGCTTTTGGCTTTGAACGGCGGCTTGTCACCGAATTTTTTTTCACCGACTCTTCTATCGCCACCCGTTTTGGTAGCAGAAAATGGAGTTTTCTTACTGGCGGATTTATCGGCGTTATCGGACTGTTCGCCCTCGCGACTGATGCGCAACTGTTGTCCAGCCACCCACACGGTTTTCAGATGATCGAGAAGGTCTTTTGGCATGTCGGCCGGCAAATCCAGCATGCTGTAATCATCCTGGATATCGATGCGGCCGATATTTTTGGAATCCAGTCCCGCCTCGTTGGCAATCGCGCCGACAATATTGCCGGGCTTGACGCCGTGCACATGGCCGACTTCGATACGGAAAGTCTGCATCCCGGCATTAGTCGGGCGATCGCCTCGCTCTTTCTTTGGGAAAGCAGGACGCTCGGTTTGATCCTTGCGCTCAGGGCGTTCCTGCCGCGCTGGTCGCTCAGAATGTTCAAACCGCTCTTGCCGCTCAGGGCGATCAAACTTGCTTGCACGTACTGATTTTTCATCGAAAGACCTGGCCGGCGCTGCTTGTGGCTCACGCTGTTTTTTATCCAGCAATAGCGGCACATTGCCACGCGCCATTTTCGCCAATGCTGCTGCTATTTCAAGCGCCGGCACATTGTGCTCGCGCTCGTATTCTTCGATCAGCGATGTGAATACTTCCAACTCGCCCAAGGCCAGAGTGTCGCTGATTTGATCCTTGAACTTGGCAATACGCACGTCGTTGACCACCTGAACGGTCGGCAATTCCAGCTGCGAAATCGGTTGCCGGGTCGCGCGTTCAATCGCCTTCAGTAAATTCCGTTCGCGTGGGGTAATGAACAAAATCGCTTCGCCGCTGCGCCCGGCGCGCCCGGTGCGACCAATGCGATGGGTATAGCTTTCCGGGTCGTGCGGCACATCGTAATTGATCACGTGGCTGATGCGTTCCACATCCAGGCCGCGTGCGGCGACATCGGTGGCAACCAGAATATCAATCTCGCCGCTCTTTAACTGCCCAATGGTGCGTTCGCGCTGCTGCTGCTGGATATCGCCATTAATCGCCGCAGCAGAAAAACCGCGTGCCTGTAATTTGCTGGCCAATTCTTCGGTGCCCAGTTTAGTGCGCGAAAAAATGATCATGCCGTCAAAAGTTTCGGCTTCCAGAATCCGCGTCAGCGCATCAAGCTTATGCATCCCGCTAACCAGCCAGTAGCGCTGTCGAATATTGTCGGCAGTGCCGGTTTTGGCGGCGATGGTGACTTCCGTCGGCTTACGCAAATAGGTTTGGGCGATGCGCTTGATGGCCGACGGCATGGTGGCGGAAAACAACGCGGTTTGGCGCGTTTCCGGCGTTTCCTGCAAGATGCGTTCGACATCGTCGATGAAACCCATGCGCAGCATCTCGTCGGCTTCATCGAGTACCAGCGTTTTGAGTTTCGACAGATCCAGCGAGCCTTTATCTAGATGATCAATCACGCGACCGGGCGTGCCAACCACCACATGCACGCCGCGGCGTAATGCGGAGAGTTGCGCGCCATAGCTCTGGCCGCCGTATATCGGCAGTACATGAAAACCGGGAATATGTGCGGCGTAGCTCTGGAATGCTTCTGCCACTTGAATCGCCAGTTCGCGCGTCGGCGCCAGCACCAGCGCTTGCGGTGTGGTTTGCTTGAGATCGATGCGGGCCAGAATCGGCAGCGCAAAAGCAGCCGTTTTACCGGTACCGGTTTGCGCCTGGCCGATCACGTCGCGATTGTCCAGCAAAATAGGAATAGTTGCCGCCTGAATCGGTGATGGCAACTCATAGCCGAGATCCTGCAGCACGCGCAATAACGGCGCGCTAAGGTTTAAGTCGGTAAATAAAGGAATAGGTGTTTCAGACATGGTAACGCTCACAAGTTCGCTCGAATCGCACTATGCGAAAAAACGTAATGCGCAGTTTACTCTGTTGGTGCGCAAGCTGGGGGCTGATACCGAGGGCGAATGGCGCGAATCGCAAACCAGGCGCATCGCGCAGCCTCGGGAGGCTGCACTGGCTCAACAATATTTGATCGCAGCGCAAACACGCGAGTTAACTCCTTTCCTATGGAGCGCACATTTCGAAGATGGCTTATTCCCGGAATTATGTAGCTGCCGCACAATCTTTTTCCTGATGTAGCTGCCCCATCCTGTGTGATCATATTCCTGTGCGTAGCTGGCCACTGTTTAAAGCCCGTCAGTTGATGCGAGACGTAATTGAGTCAATACAAGGAGAGGAGAAGTCGTGAACCAAGCCGCCATGCGCCCGAACAACGCCTAGCACACGCTCTGAAATCAATGCGGAGGTTTCCCGTTCAGGCCTGATTGAAACCTTTAACTAGCCTGAATGTTTCATAAACTGGCATTGTGGCCGAAATTTGCTCGCGATGTCGGTTTACCGGATGGTCTAAAAAACGTTGGGTGAAACTCGCCCTACCCATGCGAAATGGGGGTGTTGGCAATCGGGTTGGGTAGTGAAAGTTGCGGGCGGGAGGTCGATTCTCGTCTGACCAGACGAAGCCAACTCAGGAAGAGTTGACGATGCTTGCGGGGATGGATACGAACAACCGTTCAGCGAGCGTATGCAGCAAATGTTTTACCGGGCAGGCGCTGGGCAGATGTAACGTGACGCGCTGCTTGCTTTGCCGGACCTGGACGGCGATCTTGAACAACTTGGCGATGACTGTTGATGGTTGCGCTTGCGACAGCGCGGTATGTTGCAACGCCTGGGTGCGCAGTTTGATGCAAGACGTAGGCGGCGGCATGCAGCAGCAGGCGCATGCAATTGGCCAGGAAGCTCGTGCACGAGGTGCGGTCGGCCGCCAAGTCGCCCTTCAGGTATTTGATGAAATTTTCGGCCTGGCCGCGCGCGCAGTAGATGTCTTCGTACAGCGTGCCGGCATCAAGTCCGACCAGCGAGGTGACCACGAAGCGTGGGTTCTCGCCTAGGGCCATCACCTCGGCTTTGAGCAGCACGCGCCACGCTTTCGGCCATGAGCGGGCCGTGTAGGGAAACTCGTCAAATAGGCGCACCGCCTGCGGCACCACGTCCTGCGTTTGTACCGATGCCCACAAATCGCAGGCGCGCTGCTTGGCCGGTTCGGCCAGCTCTTGCAGCTTGGCGTTGCCGGGAAATCCGAAGATGAAGTCGGTGTTCGGCATGGTGTCGATCATCGCCATCATTTCCGGGCCGCTGAAATGGCCGTCGCCACGCACCAGGATATGCGTGTTAGGAAAGTGGCGGCGAATCAGCGTGAGCACGCGGCGCATGATCATAGCGTTCTCGGCGCCGGTTGGCCGTTTGCCAGGGCGCAGCACGGCGGCCACCAGCGCGCCAGACTGGCCGTCGAAGATCATCAGCGGCAGGTAGCACGTGCTTTGATAGAAATGGTTGTAAAACGCCAGCGGCTGCTGTGCGTAGGCCGCGTCTTCCGAGTGATCCAGGTCGAGCACGAGGTTGCTTGGCGGACAGGCAAAGCCAGCGACGAATTGTTCGACCAGGGCCTGGCTGAACCGATAAATATCCTTGCTGCTGGCCGCGTGTTCGAAACGCGACATCGTCGCCGCCGATGCCAGCGCAGTGTCGGCATCGAACGGCAAGCGGCCAGTGCCAAGCTTGAACATCGGATCGTGACGCAAACAATTGGAATCGTTACCGTCTTCGTAGCCGCACCAGATTTGGTAGATACGCTGCGCCAGTAGGTCATACTGGGAATGAGTGATGTAGCTGGCGTGTCGGGTATCGACTACGGCTGCATTGATGCGTTCGGTCAAGCCGATCTGGCGATCGACACCGCGCAGCAGCAGAGGCCCGAGGTCGGACGACAAGCCGCCGCCGGCAAAATCAGCGCGGATGGTATGACCTGGAATAGAGGCGAAGCGAAGCTGTTCTGAAGTAAAATTCACGTCGGGCAAGGTGCTGTTGGTGTTGATGAGTGTGTTTCTTGATAACTCACATTTTATCAATCACTTACGGCATTCTTGCCCTCTTTTATGCAAAATTCAGGTTAAATGGCCGACTGTAGTCATACGAGATGGGACTGTAAGTATCACATCGTGTTTATTCCGAAGCGACGCAAGAAAATGATTTATGGGGCATTACGCAAGCACCTTGGCGAGATATTTCGGGAGTTGGCACAGCACAAAGGCAGTGCGAGGTTGTCGAAGGCCATCTCATGAATGACCATGTTCATATGTGTTTGAGCGTGCCGCCAAAGTATTCGATATCAAACGTGGTTGGCTTTATCAAGGGGAAAAGTGCGATTTCGATAGCACGGCATTTTGGAGTTCGGCAGAGAAATTTTACTGGTATTTTGGGCGCGAGGCTACTTTGTCTCGACAGTAGGACTGGATGAAGAAATAGTTCGTTCCTACATCCGTAATCAAGAGAAAGAAGATGATCGTTACGATCAAATGTTGTGGGACTGTAGCCGCCTTTAGGCGGATCACGGGTTATCAGCGCCTTTGAGGCACCCCATCGCTTACCATCATGCCAGCCTGTTTTTCCCAGCTAATTCATGCACTTAGACCTTAAGTAAGTGCCATTCGTAAGTGCCATTCGGGTCGGGCCCCTATTCGCTCGCCCTATTCGCTCGGGGCATGGACTCCGAAAATATATTGACTTGTGCGCTTGAATTTCCTATCTTAACTACCATCACCCCTTGATTAAGAGGCGTTATCACCAATTCCAAGGAGGATATTCATGATTGCCGTTAGCTTATCCAGCCCCTCCCCATCAATCGTAACTACAGTCGCCACGCAAATGGCGCCTACGGCAACGGCGGCAAATCCCATTACCCAACCCGCTAAACAAAGCGGCGACACGGCGATAATCAGCGGACACGCGATGCTGTTGTTGCGGTTATTCCGCACCAAAGACCCGCAGGCGCAACCGCCGGTGGAATTCAGTTTTGGAACACAAAATCTGAGCGGCAATAGTAGCGCCGGTTTTCTAAAAATGAATGATAGGCAACTTATTGAACGGGCTTACGAGTACGCAACCGCCAGTGGCATGGATCCCGTGCAGGTGGATGGATTGGCATTTCATTTAGCAAATTATAGATTTCTCCAGATAACAGGCAATAATACGGGGGAAGACACAGGGCTATACGATTTGGAAGGCAATCCCTGGGTGGGTAAATTCAACGCCCACGATGCCGAATTGGCTAAACGCATGCTCACCAGTCAGGCTATCAACGAAACCGACATGGATACCGGTTTTCTAGCAGACATGCTTAATCCCCAGAGCGGAGGAGGAGGTAATCCAAGACGTGCCGTCAGCTTCGAGTCACTAGAAAAATTCATTTCCGCCCTTTCACCCTCCGGCGGCAAGCCATCTCCAGACGGCAAAGCATCCGAGCCTGTTCAGCCAACGGACGCAGGATTTACCCAAGCCCTGTATCGTATAGACCATCCCTACGTAGGTGTTAAATGGGTTCCAAGCAAGCCCCAAGATTCCGCCGACCAACCGCTAAAACACCTCAGTAAAAGCGACATAAACCAATTGATGGCGGCCTACAAGTTTGCATTGTTGCAAGGATCGGCAGCCAATTTGAAGTCTCTGGATCGGATGTCTGCATTAGCCGGCATCGTACAAATGCAGAAAGACGGAAATCTGAATGGCGGCAGCCAGTCCCCCCAAGCGGCAATCGAACGCCTCGGACATCTACTACAGTCCATCACTAAGCCAGACGCGTATTCCAGCAACAAAGGGGTTGTGCATAGCCTCTTGTCTGTTAACTCCCATATCGACACATCCGTGTAAAGGACTGCTCTGCACCCTATTCCAATGCAGCGCACGCGCGATGATGAAACGGCGGGTATTTCTGGTGCAGATGAAGGGTTTGACGACCTGGACAACTTGACCCGCCATATACTCGCATTTCGGTTTACTGCAATCTACAGGTTATGTCATAGCTAGCGAGTGTTTTCGTGTCTTTTGTGGACAATACGTCAGATTGACATTGCAGACTGGTTATCCCTGCACCTCCTGTTGCAGCAATGCGCGCGCTTCATTCTCCAGCAGCACGCGTTTGCGTTCGACGCCCCAGCGATAGCCGGACAGGCCGCCATCGTTGCGCACCACCCGGTGGCAAGGAATCGCCACCGCCAGCGCGTTGGCGGCGCACGCCCCAGCCACCGCCCGCACCGATTTCGGAGCGCCGATACGGCATGCGATCTCGGTGTAGCTTGCGGTTTGGCCGGCTGGAATCTCGCGTAACGCTTGCCAGACCCGTTGTTGAAATGCGGTACCGCGTATATCCAGCGGCAAGTTCAGGCCCAGGCCCAACCCCTTACCTGGAGCCTCGACAAAACCGACCACCGTGGCCACCAGTTGCTCAAATGTACTGTCGCCGCCGATCAGCGTAGCGCGAGAAAAGCGATCTTGCAGATCGCGCGCGAGCGCGTCGGGATCGTCGCCCAGCAGAATCGCGCAAACGCCGCGCTCGCTTTGCGCCACGAGAATCGCACCGAGCGTGCATTCGCCAATCGCGAAACGGATTTCAGTGTTGATGCCGCCGGCCCGATAAGTGGTCGGCGTCATCCCCAGCAGCGCATCCGATTTTGCATAAAAACGGGAGTTGGCTTTGTAACCGGCGTCGAAAATGGCTGCCGTAATGGTGCCAATGCGCGTGTCACACCGCTCAAGTTCATTGCGCACCCGCTGCTCGCGCTGCGCCGCCGCATATCCCCTTGGCGTCAATCCGGTGGCCTGCTTGAACAGGCGATGAAAATGATAGGGGCTTACGCCGACGCGCTTTGCCAGTTCCTGCAGGCCCGGCACGCTCTGCGATGTTTCGATGATCCGGCAGGCTGCAATGACTTTGACTGCATATTGTTCAAGCAGCGAAGGCTGATCCGGTTTGCAACGCTTGCAGGGCCGAAATCCGGCCAATTCGGCGTCCGCGCAACTCACATGGAAACGCACATTCTCCGGCCGCGCCAACTTGGCTGCGCAGGAAGGACGGCAATACACGCCGGTGCTCTTGACCGAGTAATAAAACGTGCTATCAGCCTCGGGCCGACGAGCGACAACCGCAGCCCAGCGCGGATCGCCGAGGGTGGCGGCCGCGCGCTGTGCATTTTTCGCTGATATGTTCATGGTGTATTCCTTTCAACGAGCTACTTGTTGAAACCAAGTTTAGCAACGACTACAGTACACTGCACTCCGGCGCTTGCTTTTAAATCCTGCAATGGCGCAAATGGCCAGTATCGCCTTTCGGCAATGCTCAGGACGCAAATTGCTACTTTCGATGCGCATCGACAAAGTCGGCATCCATGCTGCGGATGCGCTAATTTTTAGTGAAAAACTTAGAAAAAAATGTATTTAGTTGACACCTCACGAGAGAATTGAATGGCAGTAGAAATCAATGAAATCCAGGAGGAAGCTAAAGCAATCAAGACCCTGGAAAAGCACACCCCAATGATGCAGCAATATTTCCGCATTAAAGCGGACTATCCATCGACATTGCTGTTTTATCGGATGGGCGATTTTTATGAGCTGTTTTTCGAAGATGCGGAGAAAGCTGCACGATTATTGGGTATTACACTGACCCAACGCGGCGCCTCCGCGGGCAATCCGATCAAAATGGCCGGGATTCCCTTTCATGCGGCCGACCAGTATCTGGCCAAACTTATCAAGCAAGGCGAGTCGGTTGCAATTTGCGAGCAGATCGGCGACCCAGCCACCAGCAAGGGCCCAGTCGAGCGCAAAGTTCAGCGTGTCATCACGCCCGGAACCTTGAGCGACCCGTATCTGCTGGCAGAAAAATCCGAGCAGCCTTTGCTCGCCTTGTGCAAAATCACGCAACGCAAAACCGTCACCATCGGCCTGGCCTGGCTCTCGATGGCCAGCGGCGCCTTGAAATTAATGGAATTTACACAACAGGCGAAACCGTCCGATACGCGCCTGCAGCAGGAATTGGAGCGCATCGCACCGGCCGAAATCCTGCTGGCCGATGGCAGCGATATCGCGCTGCAAGCCAATATCTCCGATAAAACCGTGCGGGTCGCAGACTGGCATTTCGATTTTTCCAGCAGTCAAAAAGCCTTGCTGGAACAGCTTAACGTCGCCACCCTGAACGGTTTCGGTGCAGAAGGCTTCAGCGCCGCCATCGGCGCCGCCGGCGCTCTGCTGCGCTATGCGCAAGCGACGCAGGGCAAGAGCTTGCAACATGTGCGCACGCTGACGGTCGAGTCCGAAAACGAATTCATAGGACTGGATGCGGCGACCCGGCGCAATCTTGAAATCAGCGAAACAATACGCGGTCAGGATGCCTCAGCGGCGGCACCCACCTTATTCTCGTTGCTGGATCATTGCCGCACCGCGATGGGTTCGCGCCTGCTGCGTCACTGGCTACACCACCCCAGCCGCGACAAATCAATTGCGCAGGCACGCATTGCTGCGCTTGCCGCGCTACAGCAGTACGACGCTAACGATGCACTGTCGCGGTTGCTGGCTGCGATCCCGGACATCGAACGCATCACCACCCGCATCGCGCTGGAGTCTGCCCGTCCGCGCGACTTGGCCGGCCTGCGAGACGGCTTGCAACAATTACCTGCATTACGCAGCCAGGTCGCTCAATGCAATACTGCAGCGGACTCCGCCTTGCTGGCTTTTTTGCATAGCGCATTGGCAACTCCTGAAGCCTGCCTCGATCTGCTGATACGCAGCGTGATGACGGAGCCGGCCGCCATGGTGCGCGACGGCGGCGTTATCGCAACCGGTTGCGACGCGGAACTCGATGAATTGCGCGGTCTGTCCGAGAACGCTGGGCAATTCTTGCTCGACTTGGAAACCCGGGAACGCCAGCGCACTGGCATCGCCAATTTACGAGTCGAATACAACAAGGTGCATGGCTTTTACATTGAAGTCACGCATGGCCAGACCGACAAGGTGCCAGACGATTATCGACGCCGCCAAACCCTGAAAAATGCCGAACGCTACATCACGCCTGAACTTAAGGCGTTTGAAGACAAGGCCCTGTCGGCCCAGGAACGGGCGCTGGCACGCGAAAAATACCTGTATGAGAATTTAATTAACGCGCTGGCCCCGTTTATTGCTGCATTACAAAATATTGCCCATGCGGTAGCGCAACTCGATGTGCTGGTGGCACTGGCAAGCCACGCTGCGCGTCACAACTGGTGCGCCCCGATTCTGACGGCCGAGCCCTGCATTGAGATCGTGCAAGGCCGCCATCCGGTGGTGGAGAATCAGATCGAACGTTTCATTGCCAACGATTGTTTATTCAATCCCGAGCGCCGGCTGCAACTGATCACCGGCCCCAATATGGGCGGAAAATCGACTTTCATGCGCCAAGTGGCGTTGATCACCCTGCTGGCGTATGTCGGCAGTTATGTCCCGGCCTCCAGCGCCACGATTGGCCCGATCGACCGTATCTTCACGCGCATCGGCGCGGCCGACGATCTGGCGGGTGGGCGTTCCACCTTTATGGTCGAAATGACCGAATCGGCCGCCATCCTGAACGGTGCTACCCCGCAATCGCTGGTGCTAATGGACGAAGTTGGACGCGGCACCTCCACCTTCGACGGTTTGGCGCTGGCCTGGGCCATCGCCAGGCATCTGATCGAAACCACCAAAAGCTTGACGCTGTTCGCCACCCATTACTTTGAACTGACGCAACTACCGCAACACCATCCGAGTGCTGCCAACGTGCATTTGTCGGCGGTCGAACACAAGGACAATATCGTGTTCCTGCATGCAGTGGAAGATGGTCCGGCCTCGCAAAGTTACGGCTTGCAAGTAGCGCAACTGGCTGGAGTACCACAAACGGTGATCCGCGCCGCACGCCGGCATCTGGCTATGCTGGAGGCAAATTCGATACCAGCCTCGCCGCAATTAGATCTGTTTGCAGCAGCCGGCGCATTGGAGGCAGAACCGTCTGAGATCGAACCGGAACCAGCCGAACGCAATGCCATCGCCGACGCGCTAGCCGAGATCGAACCGGATGCACTGACGCCGCGTGAAGCGCTCGATACGCTGTATCGCCTCAAACTATTGGCCAATGCCTGAATGCGCGCTGCGATGAACCGACCGGTTTTATTATTATTTTTATTGCCATTTTTGGCCGGGCTGCTGCTGACCTCAACGGTCAATGTCTGGGCACAACCGGATAGTTTCGACTTTGGCGTGATTGCGCATACCTTTCAGCTTGACGCCAATAAAAACCCGCTGCAGCAAGCAATCAATGCCAGCAATGCAGAAAACCTTGCGTTCGTGGTTGTCAATGGCATCAAATCCGGCGCCGAGAGTTGCAGCGACAATGTGTATTCTCGCAGCCGAAAAATCTTCGGCAGATCTGAAAACGCGTTGATCATATCGCTTGCCGCCAGCGACTGGGCGGATTGCAAAACCAAAAACGGCAAATCGATTGCGATCCAAAAATTGAATCGGGTACGCGAACTGTTTTTTTCGGACGATGTTTCTTTTGGCAGCACCAGCATCCCGCTGATTCGCCAGACCAGCAGCGCCAAATTCCGTAGCTATGCGGAAAATGCCCGGTGGGAATATGGCAACGTCCTGTTTGCAACCGTCAATTTACCCGTCGACAACAACCACTACCTGCCGGATGCCGGGCGCAACAGTGAATTTGAAGACCGTTTAATCGCTAATCACGAATGGCTGGAGCGGATCTTCATCCATGCGGCACAGCGAAAAAATCGGGCGATCGTGCTGTTTTGCGACGGCAACCCCATGGTCGTGCCAAATGCGGTGAAACTGTCCAAGCTTGCAGGGCGGCGCGATGGTTTTATCGAAGTGCGCAAGCAACTCACCGCGCTGGCAAAAAAATTTCCCGGCAAGCTACTGCTGCTGCACAGCGACGCGCAAGCAAAACCGGATGCGCTCAACTGGCTAGCAAACATAGGCAGCTTGGGCCTGAGAACCGGCTGGGCAAAGATCAGCGTCCGACCGGCAAGCCGCACGCTGTTTCGCCTGGCAACATCATCATCTACTATTGATTAAATAGGAGTATAGGCAAAAACATGCCTATCTCCGCATATATATTATGCGGGAGTTAAAAATACCATGATTAGTATATGATTAGCAAAAATACCGTATTCAAAATTACCTGACGTAAAAAACCGCAGGAAACGCAGTCTGCGGTTTTTTGCATTGCAAGTTGTATGTCCGGCAGCAGCCGATTCAGTGCAGCGGATGGGAGCGGAATGCGTCGCCTGAGTGTTCATCAAAATCATCGTCATCGTCATGCTGGTGGCCATGCGCGCCATGCACGTGTTCATGCACAATTTCTTCCTCGGTAGCGGCGCGAACCTCCTTGACATTGAGCCAAAACCGCAACGCCATGCCTGCCAGCGGATGATTGCCGTCCAGCACCACCTTGTCGTCGGTAATATCGGTCACGGTAAAAATCAACCCACTCTCGTCCCCATCGTCTTCTTCCGGCGTGCCTTCGAACTGCATCCCGACTTCCAGCGGATTCGGCAAGTGCTTGCGTGACTCGACCTTGACCAACTCCGCGTCGTATTCACCGAAGGCATCGTCCGGTTCAACCTGGAGAGTGATCTCAAAGCCGGCGCCCTTGCCCTCTAGCGCTTCTTCAATCTTGGGCAGGGTATTCTCATAGCCGCCGTGCAGATACACCATCGGCTCACGGCCTTCCTCGATCAGATTGCCTTGCGCATCTGACAGTTTGTACTGCACAGTCACTACCGTATCTTTGGCAATCTTCATGTTCAATCCTTTCTGAGGTTAATGGTCAGATTATACCTGCCTAGCTAGCTTGACTATAATGCACGCATGAAAAAACTCACTCTCCTGGGCGGATTGACGCCGGCACAATTCTTCCGCGATTACTGGCATAAAAAACCGCTGCTGATCCGGCAAGCCATTCCCGGCTTCAAGCCCTTGCTATCGCGTCAGGCTCTGTTCGCGCTGGCCCGGCAGGAGGATGTCGAATCCCGTCTGCTGACGCATTTCGATCAGCAATACAAACTGGAAAACGGTCCAATTGATACCGTTCCCGACATCCACCAGAAGAATTGGACGCTATTGGTGCAAAGCGTCAACCTGCATAATGACGCGGCCGATGCCCTGCTGCGGCAGTTCCGCTTCGTGCCCGATGCACGCCTGGATGACCTGATGATCAGCTACGCCACCGACACCGGCGGCGTCGGCCCACATTTTGATTCCTACGACGTGTTTTTATTACAGGCGCACGGCCGACGTCACTGGCGTATCGGAGCGCAAAAAGACCTGACCATCATCGACGGCTTGCCACTCAAAATTCTGCGCGATTTTCAGCCGGAAGAAGAGTTTGTGCTGGAGCCAGGCGATATGCTGTACCTGCCACCCCATTATGCCCATGATGGCATCGCGCTCGGCGAATGCATGACCTACTCGGTCGGATTTCGGGCCCCGGCTTATCAGGAACTGGGTGAAGCATTCCTGCAATTCATGGCTGATTCGATCGACCTCCCCGGAAAATACACCGACCCGGACCTGAAACCGACTGCGCACCCGGCCGAAATCAGTGGCGCCATGCTATCGCGCATCTCGGCTGAATTGATCAAGGTGCAGTTTACTGAAGACGACATGGCGCTCTTTCTGGGCGGTTACCTGTCGGAACCAAAGGCTACCGTAACGTTTAAGCCGCCGGTACGCTCGCTCTCTACTGAAAAATTCACTCAGGCGGCCATCAAGCGCGGCATAACGCTGTCTCGCAAAACCCAAATGCTATATCGTGGTAAACATATCTTCATCAATGGAGAATCGTTCGCTGCCGCCCGCGCTGATAAAGCCACGCTTGACTTGCTGGCGGATAGCCGCGCGCTGGACGGCAAAGAAGTAGCCTCTGCTTCGCTTGACGTACAAGAGGCGCTGCATTTGTGGCACACGGACGGTTGGCTGAATCTGACATAAGTATTTACATAGTGACAATTAATAGTAGCTAATCGAATTCACAAAATCGAGCCTCTGCATCTCGGGCGACTGGATTTGGGCCGGCATATGTTGCGATATTACAAAAAATAATTTACGCACCTATAGCAGAACTCTGAAAAATCACTATAATCTCGGGTTGGTAGGGTCGTAAGTATCGCAGTGCATCAAAAAGTGCATTTTCGAACAAGAACCAACCTATTGAGCGATAATTACCGGTAATTATTCATCGCATAAATTTGTAATTTATTCAACCTAAGGAATACCCATGAAAAAATCACTCTTGTTAGCTTCCCTGTTGGCTATCGTTTTAGTTGGCTGCGGCAAAAAAGAAGAAGTTATCGTTACTCCTCCTGCTGCCGAAGTTGCACCTGCAGCACCAGCTGCTGAAGCTGCACCTGCTGCACCAGCAGCACCAGCTGCTGAAGCTGCTCCTGCTGCCCCTGCAGCACCAGCTGCTGATGCTGCCCCTGCTGCCCCTGCAGCACCAGCTGCTGATGCGCCAGCCAAGTAACCGTCAGGTTACCTAAAAAAGCCAGCCATCCGGCTGGCTTTTTTGCGTTTAAAGTATTTTTTGCACTGCAGTAAAAGAGTTTCCCACAGCTTCTCCATTAGGTGGAGACAAAAAATAAATCAAGCCGACGATAAATCGATCCAGTCGAATCCTTCTTGCTGACAGGCCATTGTCACCTCGGCCTGATGACCATCCAGACCCCGCATTAAAGCTGTCCGAGCAAGTTCAGGCGTATTATTTTGCAGGCTAAGATGGCCTCCTATTAACCGTTTCAGGCGTGAATTGTCGATCTGACGCAATATCCCTGACGCGGTTTCGTTGGAAAGATGCCCATAGCCTCCGCTAATACGCTTTTTGAGTGAATGCGGATATTTGGAATTGGCTAGCATCACCCGATCATGATTGCACTCTATTAAAAGGGCGTCGCATCCGCCTAGAGCCTGCACCAAATGCGGCGTTGATTGGCCGGCATCGGTCAACACGCCCAAGATGGAGTTTCCATCGGTTACGACATATTGCAGCGGCTCCCGCGCATCATGCGGCACGGTGTACGGCGCCAAGGATAAATCACCAATGATCAAATTATCGCCGTCGCGGCAAAAGTGCAGTTCAACGCCATCGCATTTATGGACTACAGCTTGATAAGTGCCAAAACTGAGCCAGACAGGAATGCGGTGACGGCGCGCCAGCGTAAATACGCCGCCGACATGATCCTGGTGCTCATGGGTGACTACGATGCCGGACAAGTCACTTGGCGTCATGCCAAGCCGGAGTAATCTGCGCTCGACCTCTCGCACGCCAAAGCCGCAATCGAGCATCACCGTAGTGCGCGTTATACCCGATGCGGCGCAAATCAGCAGCGCGTTACCGTCGCTGCCGCTGCCCAGGCTGGAGAACTTCAAAATACAGGTACCGCTCTAATTGGTACCTTCAGCGCCACGAATGCCATAAACACCATAAGCAACTGCAATTTATTTCAATTGTGCATTCAACAAAGATAGAATTTTGCCAGCGGCCGATGAAGTTTCAGAATTTCCTTTGTCGTCCAGGACGGATATCTGGCTGGTCGCTGCAACGCCTTTGACCACAACCCGATAACGCTGTGCTTTTTTAGCTTTATCGGAAGGGCTGGATGAAAACAGGCGGGAGAAGAAGCCTTTATCGCCAGAAGTCTTGTTGTTGGCGTCCAGGTCTTGATCAACGTAACGGACGAAATATACGCCCTGGCTGCGGTCGCGGTCTTCCACCGTGAATCCGACCCGGTCCAAAGCCAAGCCGACCCGACGCCAGGCGCGATCAAAGTTTTCATCAACTTCAACATAGGTGCCGTTGCTGCTGCCTGCCTTGACGATTCGAGCCCGTGCCTGCTCCGGCGCGGCATTCGCCACCATCACCTTGGCGCGTTCTGTCTCGACGCCGAAACGCGCCATCAAACGTGCCAGAAATTCGGCTTCAAGCTCAGGGTCGGCAGGTCGCGGCGTCCATACCGTAGTTTCCTTGTTGCTGCCAGTGAGCACTTCTTGCGCGCCGCGGTGACTGATAAAGATTTCAGTAGTGCCGTCAGCGCCACGCTCCAGTCGTGTCCTGAATTTATCGCGCTCGCCGGTCGAATACAATGAATCCAGCACTTTGCCCAGAGTCCTGCGAATAATATCCTGTGGAATTTTTGCCCGATTTTCTGCCCAGTCGGTTTCCATCACCCCGGTTTCAGGAGATTCGATGTTGATCAAAAAGCCTGATTCCTGCCAGAAATCCTTGATTTGCGGCCACAACACTTCCGGCGCTTGTTGGATGACCAGCCAGCGCTGATCGCCTGCCCGCTCGATGCGCATGTCGGCAACCGCCTTGGGGGCCACCGCTGCAGCGGCTGTGGCTGGACGCTGCACATTTTGCTGCAGGTTAAAACCGGAAGCGGTTGCAGTACCACGGTTATTGATATCGGGAATTGCGTAGCGGTTGTCGCGCTGCAATTGGGTTAGATCCGGCGGAATTTCGAGAGAAGATGTGGATGCCTTGCCCGCGCTTTTGTAATCGATCTTGTCGGCCTCCAGCATGGAACCGATGGAACTGCAACCGGCCAGGCCAGCCAGGACTAAGCCATAAACAATACCGCGCTGGGCGATATTACGTTGATCCATCTGATTGCTCTTGCGAATAGTCATATCGTTTCGGAATGAAAAGGCGATGTTCGGAGCCGGAGCAATGCAACCTGTCCGGCCGTTGAAAAAGTTTGCGCTTAACGCTTAATGTAATACCGGTAATACCGCTTAATGTAATACAACGCCCGGCAATACACCGGACTCACGAAGAGCAGCACGTACCGTATCCTGGTACTGCGCAGACATCGGCACTAGCGGCAATCGAATGCCTGGTGGAATCAAACCCATTTCAGTCATTGCCCATTTAACCGGCAGCGGATTGGGTTCGATGAAAAGTGTGATGTGCAGCGGCAGTAATCGATTGTTGATTTCAATTGCCCGTGCCGCATTGCCTTCCATTGCCGCCATGCATAGTGCATGCATTGCGCGCGGAGCCACATTGGCTGTTACCGAAATATTGCCTTTCCCGCCGCACAACATCAGTGCCATAGCGGTCGGATCATCGCCCGAATATACCGCGAAGGATTGTGGCGCCAGGCGGATCAGGTCGGTGCCGCGACCGATATTGCCGGTTGCATCCTTGACCCCAATGATGCCCGGAACCTGCGCCAGGCGCAGGATGGTGTCGTTATGCATATCGGCCACGGTACGGCCGGGAACGTTGTACAGGATTGCCGGCAAATCAACCGATTCAGCGATTTTTTTGAAGTGCTGATACATGCCTTCCTGTGTCGGCCGATTGTAGTACGGCACCACTAGCAGGGATGCGTCGGCGCCGGTTTCTTTGGCATAACGCGTCAGCGCGATCGCTTCGGAAGTAGAGTTGCCGCCGGTGCCGGCGATGATCGGAATGCGCTTATTGGCATGTTCAACCGCGACTTTGATCAGTTCGCAGTGCTCTTCCACCGAGACCGTCGGCGATTCGCCGGTAGTACCGACGATCACGATGCCATCGGTGCCTTCTGCGATGTGCCAGTCGATTAGTTTGCGCAAGCCAGGTAGATCCAGGCTGCCATCTGCGTCCATGGGGGTGACGATTGCTACTATGCTGCCCTTAATCATAGAGAGTCTTTAATACGTTGGGATATAAAAGATTAATTGTAGCGGATAGCCCGCGCCCGTGGTGCAGTGTTGCTCTTTTGCTTTTCTGCTTGGATAGGGTTTCAAAACAATCGAGGCTGTCCGGGAGCCAGGCCTGCTGCGTTTTTGATGGCGCAAATCCTCTGCACCATCGCAGGCTTCGGCGTCTCGGTATAGCCCTCTTCAAATGCGAGCACGTACATGGTAACTGAAGGATGCTGCCTGAGCACTTCGAGCAATTCGCCCCGGCTCAATAAAAAATTCGGATTGGATGGCTTGCCGTAGAGCGCATTGCCAGTGGAGAAAGTTTCATATATTAACAAGCCACCGTTTGCCAGGCTATCCAAAATATGCGGGAACAAAGGGCGATGCAAATAGTTGGTAACAATAATCGCAGCAAAGTGTCCGGCTTCGAAAGGCCATGCCGCAGCATCGGCTTCCAGATCGACTTGCATGGTGACAACGCCCTGCCCTGCGGCACTAGCCAGCGCAGCCGAATCGCGATCCGCAGCCAGCACCGGATGCCCCAAAGCTGCCAAAAGGCGCGCATGGCGGCCGCTACCACAAGCCAGATCAAGCACGGGTCCTGGCGGAATGAGCGCAGTGAAGCGCTGCACCCATGCAGAAGGTACATCCTGATCCATGTTGAAATCGGCGAGATGGTGCATTTCGGTTTAACTTTTGGGGAGGCTTATTTGGGCTTAGTTATAGCTCAAACCCATCGCCTCACGCACATCGCGCATGGTTTCCTGCGCCAGTTTGCGCGCCTTGTCGCAGCCATCGGCAACGATTGCACGCACGAGCGACGGATCGTCGAGGTATTGCTGGGCCCGTTCGCGCATCGGCTCCTGCTCTTTCAATACCGCGTCGATCACCGGCTGTTTGCATTCAAGGCAACCGATGCCGGCGGATGTGCAACCTTTGACTACCCACTCCTTGGTAGTCGAATTGGAATACACCAAGTGTAGCTGCCACACCGGGCATTTTTCAGGATCGCCCGGATCAGTACGGCGCACACGCGCCGGGTCGGTCGGCATAGTGCGGATTTTCCTGGTTACAGACTCTTTGTCCTCGCGCAGCGCAATCGAATTACCGTAACTCTTCGACATTTTTTGTCCATCTAGCCCGGGCAGGCGCGATGATTCGGTCAGACGCGCCTGCGGTTCGACCAGAATTAGTTTACGACTGCCTTCCAGATAGCCGAACAGTCGTTCACGGTCGATCATCGACAAGCTTTGCGCATCATCAAGCATGGCTTTAGCTTGCTCCAGAGCATCTTCCTTGCCGTGCTGCTGGAATTCGGTGCGCAATTGGTTATACATTTTGGCGCGCTTGCTGCCGAGTTTCTTGACCGCGTCCTGGGCTTTTTCCTCAAAACCTTTTTCCTTGCCGTACAAATGATTGAAGCGACGTGCGATTTCGCGTGTTATCTCGACATGCGGCACCTGGTCTTCGCCGACCGGAACCTGGGTGGCGCGATAAATCAGCACATCGGCAGCCATCAGCAATGGGTAACCCAAAAAGCCGTAGGTGGTGAGATCCTTGTGCGACAGCTTTTCGATTTGATCCTTGTAGGTCGGCACCCGTTCCAGCCAGCCCAGCGGGGTAGCCATCGATAGCAGCAAGTGCAATTCTGCGTGTTCCGGCACCCGGGATTGGATAAAGAGAGTCGCTTCGGACGGATCCACACCGGCTGCCAGCCAGTCGATCAACATATCCCAAGTGCTGGCTTCTATCAGCGAAGGGTCATCGTAGTTGGTAGTCAATGCATGCCAGTCGGCAACAAAAAACAGGCACGGCATTTCGGTCTGCATCCTTATCCAGTTTTTCAAGGCGCCGTGATAATGACCAAGGTGCAAGGCGCCAGTGGGGCGCATGCCGGAAACAACGCGATCTGGATACATAATTAGTCGGTCAGTTCAAAAGTAAGTTTAAAGGAGAAACGATTAATTTCAATACGGTATTGGCAATCACCATCACCGGTATCAACCAATACTGCAACACATTCAGAAACATCAGTGCCAGCAGGATAAAGAAGCCATAAGGTTCGACGCGGGCAAACTGAGCGGCATATTTTAGCGGTAGCAGACTGGTGAGGATGCGGCCGCCGTCCAGCGGCGGCAACGGAAACAGATTAAAAGCAAAGATCACCAAATTAACCAGCACGCCAGCTTGCACCATCCGCATGAAAAACACATCTTCTACCTGTAGCGCAGCCAGTAATATGCCGAATATCATCCACAGCAGTGCCATGAATAGATTCGCCGCCGGGCCTGCCAGAGCAACCCAGGCCATTTGCTTCTTCGGATTGCGCAAACGCCCAAAATCAACCGGAACCGGCTTGGCATAACCGAACAGAAAAGCACCGCTGGTAGCGAAATACATCATGATCGGGATCAGAATGGTGCCGAAAGGATCGATGTGCTTGATCGGATTGAGGCTCATGCGCCCCTGCTGGTACGCAGTCGTGTCGCCAAAATACTTGGCCGCATAGGCATGCGCCGCTTCATGCAAGGTGATGGCGAATAATACCGGCAGCGCATATACAGCGACGGTTTGGATCATGTCATTCATGGCAGGATTTTATCAGAGGGGATGGGCCGCAACCGGTTTGCAGCAATTGTAGATACCGCATCAATCGCGATAAAAACTGGGACAGGTGCTGTTTGCGCTTCATTGTATTTTAAATACAATGGAGTATAAATAAAAATGATGCTATTTCCGCATATAAACAAATGACATAAAAAAAATACATACCTCACTATATTAAAAACCGGGGATTTTTCCTGGAATTTTTTACAAACCGAACAATGCGGCGTCGCCACGTCCCTGGCGCACCAAAACCGGCTCAGCTCCAACCAAATCGATGACGGTAGTCAGTCCCAGGCCGCGGGTGCCGTCATCCACAATTAGCTCAATTTGCTTGGACAAAAGCTCACGAATTCGTTCCGGGTCGTTCAAAGGATCAGTCTGTCCTGGCAAAATCAGGGTGGTACCCAGCAACGGCTGACCCAACTCTTCCAGCAAAGCTTGCGTGATGCGGTTTTCCGGCACCCGCAAGCCGATCGTCTTGCGCGACGGATGACTCAAGCGACGCGGCACTTCCTTGGTGGCTTCCAGGATGAAAGTATACGGGCCGGGCGTAGCGGCCTTGAGCATGCGGAACTGTGTATTGTCGACCCGGGCATAGGCCGCGATGTCACTCAAATCGCGGCACAGCAAGGTCAACAAATGCTTGTCATCGATACCGCGGATACGGCGCAAGCGCTCGACTGCATGTTTGTCATCGAGATGGCATATGAGCGCGTAGCAGGAATCGGTCGGCAACGCAACGATACCGCCGGCATGAATAATTTGCGCTGCCTGCTTGAGCAAGCGCGGTTGCGGATTATCTGGATGCAGCTGGAAAAATTGGCTCATGGAGGCAAATGACAACGACGGTAGCGTGAGAACTACCGTCGCGGTATTGGGTTAAATACGGAGTTAAAAATGAAATTAAGGAAAACTGTAAATTTATGCGCCGCCGCGCAATGCCGCTAATGCTGCAATACGCGCTTCAATCGGTGGATGGGTCGAAAACAGCGCTGAAAAACCCGGCCTATCGCTGATCCCGGACGCTGCCATCGACTTCGGCAATTCGCCCGGCTCTACTCCGCCCAAACGAGCCAGCGCGTGCATCATCGGTTCGGTGCGGCCTAGCAACTGCACTGATCCGGCGTCGGCGCGAAATTCGCGCTGGCGCGAAAACCAGGCCACGATAATGGATGCCAGCAAGCCGAACACCAATTCGCAAACAAATACGGTGGCCATGTATGCTATGCCGGGGCCGCGATCATTATTGCCGCCACGGAACACTGCCTTGTCGATTGCATAAGCCACCACCCGCGCCAGAAACACCACAAAAGTATTTACCACGCCTTGAATCAGGGCCATGGTCACCATATCGCCATTGGCAACGTGAGAAATTTCATGCCCGATGACGGCCTCAACTTCTTCCTTCGTCATGCTTTCCAGCAGGCCGGTGGAAACCGCAACCAGCGCGGAATTCTTGAACGCGCCGGTGGCAAAAGCATTCGGCGCGCCATCAAACACCGCAACTTCCGGTGTGCTGATGCCGGCTTTCTCAGCCAGTCGCCGCACGGTATCGACCAGCCACAACTCGGTGGAAGACGAAGGTGCATCAATGACGCGCGCACCGGTCGACCATTTCGCCATCGGTTTGCTGATCAACAGGGAAAAAATCGCGCCGGTGAAACCAACTACCAGCGAAAACGCCATCAGGCTGCCCAGATTCAGGCCGCTGCCAGTCAAGTAGCGATTTACGCCCAAGGCCGACAATACGACTGACATAACCAGCATCACGGCAAGGTTGGTGGCGAGGAACAGAACAATGCGTTTCATTTAAAGCCTTTTATCAACTGAATCAAAATAAGTTATTCCGAAGATAAGGCGTTCGCACAGGAATTTCAAGAGCGCAAGACTGGCAGAATGTACATATAGCGCGTCTGTTTGCGCCGCCTATGCAGCGGTAAAGGCTAATAATGGACGGGGACGGGGACGATCAAGCCCAATTGTGCCAGACCGGCATCACCCCGGCCGGCAACGGCGGCAATGCGCCCAGATCGACGCGTGACTCGCGCGGCCCGTGAAAATCCGAGCCGCGCGACGCCATGAAACCGTAATCCTGCGCCATCTTGGCGTAAATCGGATACTGATCGGTTGTATGGCTGCCAGTAATAACTTCGATGGCGGCACCGCCGAGTTGCTTGAACTCATCCAAAAACGCGCCAAGCGCCAGCGCACTATATTTGTAACGTCCCGGATGCGCCACTATGGCAGTGCCACCGGCACCGCGAATCCAGCCGACGGCATCTTTTAGTGTGGCCCAGCTATGCGGTATGTAACCGGGCTTGCCGTCCGACAAATAATGACGAAACACGGCGCTGATATCGGGTTGATGGCCGAGTTCGACGATGTAGCGGGCGAAATGCGTGCGAGAAATCAAATTCGGATTACCTACATATTTGAGTGCACCTTCGTAAGCATCTGCAATACCATGCTGTGCCAGTTCTGCAGCGATTGCGCGTGCGCGGTGTTCGCGCCCGCCGCGAGTCGCCTGCAAGCCTTGCAACAGCGCACTATTGGTTTCATCGATCTGCAAGCCGACGATATGCACCGTCTGTGCCGCCCAAGTGACGGAAATCTCCACCCCTGCCACGAAGCGCAGTTCATTTTCGGTCGCGGCTAGCCTGGCCTGCGCAATGCCGCCAACTTCATCGTGGTCGGTCAAAGCCCACAGGTCAACGCCGTTCAATTTGGCGCGCGCAGCCAGCGCCTGTGGCGTCAGGACGCCGTCGGAGACGTTGGAATGGCAATGAAGATCGGCGTTCAGCATAAAAATAGTATAAGGTTGCGCAGCAAGGGAAGATTTATTGTACCCCGCTTGCAATCCTGATGCTGCAGGTGCACATTTTCGCTTCGCCATAGGCATGGCACGCTCCAGCAGGCGCATTATTCCAGCAAAAAATCTTCCACCAGGCGCGCCAGAACTTCCGGTTGATCATGGTGCAGCATGTGGCCGGCATCGTCTATTATTGCAATAGTGACATTGCGAATGAAAGCGATGCGGCGATCAATCTCGATTCTGGCTTCCGATTTTGGCCCCATCCACTTCCAGACATCAGTGTCGCTGGCTTCGACCCACAGCACCGGTGCGGCAATTGCCTGCCAGCAAGCCATTACTTCCTCGACCTGATACAGCAGCGGGCCGGCCAACTTGTGCGCCGGATCGCCTAGGATTTCCCAGGCGCCGTGGTTATTTTCAATCGCCCAATGCTCTGACAGAAAAGCCGCCCGCGCATTGCTCAGGCGTGGATTAGTCTTTTGCAGCCGGGCGGCAACCGCGGCCTGGCTCGGATAAGTGCGTAGCGCCGGCTTTTGGCGCAACTCATCAAGCCACTGCGCGTAACGCCCGGGTGCCTGCTGCACAAGCGTCACAGGCATGCCGAAACCCTCCAGATTAATCAGCTTGCCGACGCGCTGCGGCCGCACGCCGGCGTAAATGCCAGCCACGTTGCCGCCCATGCTGTGCCCCAGTAGATTGACCGCCTGCGCCGGTGCGTAGTGATCCAATAAGGCATCCAGGTCGGCCACATAATCGGGAAACCAGTAACAGTCAACACCGGGCGCGCGTGTTAGGCCAAATCCGCGCCAGTCCGGCGCAATCACATGCCATTCCTGACGCAGACGATCGACCACGAACTGGAATGAGGCTGACACATCCATCCAGCCATGCAGCATGAACAGTTTTGGCGCATCATCATTACCCCAATGACGCACATGGTATTGCAGGCCGCGAAGCGTGATAAATTCAGAGCGAGATTGTTTGATGATTTCCATAAATATTGGTTTAAACAGTGTTCAAAAAGCACGATCGTTCAATAATTATACTGGAGACCCGATGAATTCCCCCAACGCCACACTGAAGACGGATGCGGTAGACAATTACGCTGCGATCTACCAGGCATTCCGATGGGAAGTGCCGACCGAACTCAATATTGCCGAGGTCTGTTGCACGCGCTGGGCCAGGGACAGCAACAGCAGCCGGCGCATCGCGATTTATTTCGAAGATGAAGCCGGCCACACCGCAACGCTCACCTATGCAGCGCTGCAAGAACAGGCTAACCGACTTTCCAACCTGTTGCGCCGACTCGGAGTACAACGTGGCGATTGCGTTGCGATCATTCTGCCGCAGTGTCCCGAAACGGCAATTGCCCATATTGCCTGCCATCAACTCGGTGCAATTGCCATGCCGCTGTCATCGCTATTTGGCCCTGATGCTCTGGAATATCGCTTGCAAGATAGCGCTGCGACAGTAGTTATCGTCGATCAGGCCGGTGCTGCCAATCTGCAGCAAATACGCGCCACTTGTCCACATCTCAAACACGTGCTCGCGCTGGAGTACGACATGCCGGATGCACTGGACTGGCAACAAGAAATGATCCAGGCAAGCGCCGACTTTGCGTCGGAGATAACGCAGGCCACTGATGCGGCAATTCTGATCTATACCAGCGGCACCACCGGCCCGGCAAAGGGCGCTCTGATTCCGCACTCGGCCATCATCGGCAACCTAAGCGGCTTTGTCGCATCGCAAAACGGATTCCCGCAAGACAACGACATCTTCTGGTCGCCAGCCGACTGGGCCTGGACCGGCGGCCTGATGGATGCGCTGTTGCCGACCTTGTATTTCGGCAAGCCGATTCTGGGTTATCGCGGCCGCTTCAATGCGGAAACCGCTTTCACGCTACTGGAAAAATACCGCATCACCAATACCTTCCTGTTCCCTACCGCCTTGAAAATGATGATGAAGGAGATGCCGGTTCCGAAACAGCATTACACGCTGCGGTTGCGCGCCATCATGAGCGCCGGCGAAGCGGTCGGCGAGGCAGTGTTCGACTGGTGCCGCAGCGCGCTCGGGGTTACGCTCAATGAAATGTTTGGTCAGACCGAAGTAAATTACATCGTCGGAAATTCCTATCTGCAGTGGCCTGCCAAAGCCGGCAGCATGGGCCGCCCTTATCCTGGTCATCAGGTCGCGGTGATAGACGACGACGGCAATCCGGTGGGTGCCGGCACGATTGGCGAAGTGGCGCTCAACCGCACCGATATCCACGGCGATGCGGATCCGATATTCTTCGTCGGCTATTTTAAAAACCCGGCAGCGACCCATAGCAAATACAGCGGGCAATGGTGTCGCACTGGCGATCTGGCACGGATGGATGGCGACGGCTACCTCTGGTATGAAGGCCGCGCCGACGACATGTTCAAGGCCGCCGGCTACCGCATCGGCCCCTCTGAAATCGAAAACTGCCTGCTCAAGCATCCGGCAGTGGCCAGCGTGGTCGTCGTACCCAAGCCGGACCGCGAACGCGGCAATATTGTCAAGGCCTTCGTGGTACTGGCAGCCGGCGCCAGCGGCGATCAGCATTTGATCGCCGAATTGCAAAATCATGTACGCGGCAAACTGGCGCCGTATGAATATCCGAAAGAAATCGAATTCATCGCGCAATTGCCGATGACCACCACTGGAAAAATCCAGCGCCGCGTGCTGCGCATGATGGAACAGGAACGCGCCGCCAAGTCCTGATTCAGTATCTGACGCTACGCACATGGCAAGCAAGACTTGAAAAGCATTGCCCACGAAAAACACGAATGACGGCGCAACACGTTCCTGTCGACTGCGGCAGAAACGTTTTTCCGTCTCTTTGGTGTTTTTCGCGGGCCGAATTTTTTGTGCGCAGCATCAGTCAAGTAGGCAGCAGGCGCGCCAGATTAAACGACGAACGGGTGCCGATACTGTCGAAATTTTGAGCCAGCCAAGCTTCTGCCCGGCTTCGGCCTTCGTCGCGCAGCGCGTGGATGAAGCCTGGCTGCGCATTAAGTTTGCTATGAATATTCAGCTGGCTCATCATTTCCTGGGCATCGATCAAATGCAAATTCAGCTTTTTCAGGCGTCGCTCCAGTCGGCCAAACGAAAGCCAGTCACGCTGCGCCTCCCGCTTGACGAGCGCCAAGCCTTGCAACTCGGTAAAAAAGGCTGAACTGAAACCCATTTCAGCCAAGCGGTGTGCGATTTCATCGGCGGTGGTGGGAATTTCCGGGCGCGGATAGGGATGCAGCAGGATCACCATCACATCGTGTGCAGAACAGCGATGCAGCAAAGGGAATAGCGGCGGATTCGCAGTCAGGCCGCCATCCCAGTACGATTCGCCGTCGATCACGACGGCGCGGTGGATGGTCGGCAAACAAGCCGACGCCAGTAGCGCATCCACGCTGAGCTGCTTGTTGCGAAACAGTTTCAGCGTCCCGCTGCTGACATGCGTGGCCGCAATAAACAGCCTGAGCTTGCATTCGGCCCTGATCCGGTCAAAGTCGATCTGATCCGTCAGAATATCGCGCAAGGGATTGATATCAAAAGGATTGAGTTGGTAAGGCGAGAAAAAACGCGCCATCGACAGCATCGCCTGGAAGATCGGCAGTGGCGTCGATTGGGTGCCTATATCAAGCGCAGAAGTGGCCTCGTCCGGCATCAGGCTGAACGGCGACTTGCCGGCCACGCAATCCCAGAAATCCTGCAGCGCCTGCCGTGCGCCGTCGCGCCCGCCGACGGTATAGCCATGCGCCAGTGCGATTGCATTCATCGCCCCCGCACTGGCTCCGCTGATGCCATCAATATCGATCCTGCCGTCTTCCAGCAAACGGTCCAGCACGCCCCAGGTAAAGGCTCCGTGCGAGCCACCGCCTTGCAAGGCAAAACTCACGATTTTTCTTTTCACACTGTTTCCTCCGGCTAGTGACGCATCGAAACGATGCGAAAGTACGGGTTAATAGAATTGAGAATTGGAAATTGGAAATTGCATTGGATCGTTATTGCCTATGCTACAGTGTATTTTGCTGCATTGCAGCACAGCCCGGACAGGAAAATACCTGCTTAGCTATACCGCCACGCCGGCGGCATCAGGCACATTCATAACAATACAATGAGTATGCCAATAAATATGGCATTCCCCGCATATAAAACAAGCGGCATCCATACATACTGCCAAATATATTGAAAATTGAAGAGTTCCGGCAGAGTGCGAACGCGCAACGCTTCACCGCCCCAGCGCCGCCAGTTCAGCCTCGCTGAAACCGGCTGCCCGCCGCGCTTCCAGATTGAACGGGCCGCGCTGCACCGGTGCTGCGTATTGCTGCGCCAGCCGGGCGTAAGTCGCCACCGGCTCCAGGCTGCGTTGCCGACACAGCCAGTCGTACCAACGGTTGCCGATGCCGACGTGGCCGATTTCATCGCGCAGGATGATGTCGAGAATCGCTGCTGCCGCCAGATCGCCGGCCTGCGCCAGCTTGGCGCGTACCGGCGGCGCGGCATCCAGCCCACGCGCTTCCATGGTGCGCGGCACCAACGCAATACGCGCCAGAATATCCTCTGAGGTCTTGGCCGCCATCTCCCACAAACTGTTGTGCGCCGGAAAGTCGCCATAAGCGTAACCCTGCCCGCGCAAATGCCCGGCCAGCAGCGAGAAATGCAGCGCTTCCTCATTCGCCACTTGCAGCCAGTCGGCGTAATACGCACTCGGCATATTCGGAAAGCGCCAGATCACATCCAGTGCCAGGTTGATTGCATTGAATTCGATGTGCGCCAACGCATGGATCAGGATTGCGCGGCCTTCAGCGGTATGCATCGCGCGCCGTTTCACAGCCAGCGGCGACACCAGTTCCGGCTTGGCCGGCTGGCCCGGGATGATGCGATGCGTCGTCAACACTGCCTGCGCATCAAGCGCAATCGCGCCCGTTAGCCAGGCCTGCGCCAGCGCCTTCACGCCGGCGGCCTTAGTGGCCGGGTCCGGCTCGCACAGCCAGAACAGCGCTGCAGCACGCAACTCTTGCAATTCTGCTGGCAGCGGGGAGAAATCGGGCGGGGAAGATGGATTCATGCGGGCAGCGTTAAAATGACGCCATACAAAATTTAACCCCTTATTTTACGGAACAACATGGCCATTTACCAATTGGGCGCGCACGCGCCCCAAATCGATCCTTCGGCCTTTATCGCCGACAGCGCCAACCTGATCGGCAAAATCGACATTGCGGCCAACGCCAGCGTCTGGTTCGAAGTCACGCTGCGCGGCGACAATGAACGTATCAGCGTAGGCAAAAACAGCAATGTGCAGGAATCCTGCGTACTGCATACCGATATCGGTTATCCGCTTTCTATCGGTGAAAATGTCACGGTCGGCCATCAGGCGATGCTGCACGGCTGCACCATCGGCGACGGTTCGCTGATCGGCATCCAGGCAATAATTCTCAATGGCGCAAAAATCGGCAAAAATTGTCTGATCGGCGCGGGTGCGCTGGTCACCGAAGGCAAGGAATTTCCCGACAATAGCCTGATCATCGGCGCGCCTGCCAAAGCCGTGCGCAGCTTGAGCGAACAGGACGTGGCGCAACTCCAGGCCAGCGCTGCCAGTTACGTCGCGCGCGGTCAATTATTCAAAACAGAATGCAAACGGATCGGATAATGATGGCAAATATTCCAAATACCGCAAATACAGAAAATACAGCAGATACGCTGCAAAAATTCATGTTCGAAAACGCCGCGGTGCGCGGCGAATTAGTGGAATTATCCGATACCTGGCAGCAGATTCTGGTGCATAGCGATTATCCGTCAGCGGTCAAGGCGCTGCTGGGCGAAATGCTGGCGGCAGCCGCGTTGCTGTCGGCCAATCTTAAATTTAATGGCGCGATCATCATGCAAATCCACGGCGATGGCCCGGTGCGATTATTGGTAGTCGAGTGCGACGCCGATCTGCAACTGCGCGCCACCGCCAAGCTCGCGCCGGATGTTGTCATCGACGACGCGGCCGGCTTGCAGCAACTGATACATGCACATGGCAAAGGCCGCTTTGCGATCACGCTCGATCCGCACGACAAACTGCCGGGCCAGCAAGCCTATCAGGGCATCGTGCCGCTGGACGGCGAAACGGTGGCGGAAGTAATCGAGAATTACATGCTGCGTTCCGAGCAGCTCGACACCAAGCTGTGGCTTGCCGCCAACGGTGCGGTAGCGCGCGGCTTGCTGCTGCAGAAACTGCCCAAGGACGGCGGCATCGACGCCCCGGTGGAAGATGACCTGGAAACCTGGTACCGCGCAGTAGCGCTTGGAACCACCTTACAGCGCGACGAGTTGCTATCGACCGACATCGGCACCCTGATGCAGCGCCTGTTCTGGGAAGAAACTATCCGCGTCTTCGAACCCCGGCAACCCCGCTTCAATTGTAATTGCAGCCGCGACAAAGTCGGCAACATGCTGAAAATGCTAGGCCAGGACGAGATCACGGATGCGCTGCAGGAGCAAGGCGCGCTGGAGATTAATTGCGACTTTTGCGGCCAGCACTACGCGTTCGACAAAGTCGATTGCGCACAGTTGTTTGTGACCGACGTGCCGGTAGAATACGTGCTGCCTGACAGCGCATGCAAGCATTGAATTGCGCAATCTTGAGCCGAAGTGCAGTACACCCGGATGGTTCACGCAATAGATTTCTCAAAAACATATACCCGCTAATGTATTTTTTAATAATGCAATAGATATATGCGGATAACCATTGTTTTTTGCATATACTCCTTATAAAAAATATAAATCTATTACTATGAAAATTCTGAATTCGATTCAAACTGCGCAGGCGTTGCCTTATTCCAGACTGGTGCCGGCAATCGCGCAAGCGATGCGCGAATTAGCCAGCCGGCAAATCCAGGCTCCCGAGCGGCTGGTGGTGCCGATTGATCCGGCCAGCGTTTTGCTGTGCATGCCTGCCATCGGCAGCGATATTAGCGTGACCAAATTAGTGACAGTGCATGCCAATAATGCGCAGCACGGCCTGCCTGCAATCCAGGGTGAAGTGATCGTTTTTGAAACCGCCAGCGGACGCCGGCTGATGCTGCTGGATGGCCCAACGGTTACCGCGCGCCGCACCGCGGCCATCACGCTGCTCGGCATTCAGACGCTGTTGCCGAAATTACCCGAATCGGTGCTGATCATCGGCACCGGAATCCAGGCTGCAGCGCACGTCGATGCTCTGGTGGATTTTTTTGGCATATCGCGGTTCTGGATCGCCGCCACTGCGCTGCACAAGGCAAAAGCATTTTGCGCTGCATTGCGCGAGTGTCATTCCGGGATTACCGCGATGCCCCTCTGGGCCGCGCAACTGGAATCGGAGCTGCCCGCCACCGATGTAGTGATCGCCTTAACCACTTCCAAAACCCCGGTTATTCCGACCCAGATTGCCGCCGCCACATTGGCTATCGGAGTGGGCGCTTTCAAGCCGGACATGGCGGAATTTCCGTCGCAATTGCTGCATGAGCGGAAAATTATAGTGGACGATCTGGATGGTGCCCGGCATGAAGCAGGCGATCTGCTGCGGGCCAAAGTCGATTGGAGCCAGGTATCTGCGTTATCGGAGGTATTGGATGGCACGGTTCGCTTATCGCAGGTGCCGACGGTGCCGGTATTTAAAACCGTAGGTCAAGCTGCCTGGGATCTGGCCGCTGCGCGAGTGGCGCTGGCGTCGCTGAAATAAATCAAGTCAAAAGAGCAACGGGCGCAAATTGTGCGCCACAAGCACTACCGAGCGGGGTCTTTAGCCGCAGGCACCTTGGAGCGAGGTGTTATCTTCGCTACCGGCGGCGGTGCAATCTGGAGCGGTGCGGCACCTGTGTTCGGCAGCAACTGAACGAATATTTCGCCTTCCTTGATCATGCCCAGTTCATACCGGGCCTGCTCTTCAATCGCACCGGTGCCATTCTGCAAATCACGAACTTCCGATTCGAGCTTGTCGTTGCGTGCCTTGAGTGCAATATTTTTGTCAAGCGCATCATTGACTTGCTGATCCAGATCCCACACACGCAACCAACCGCCCTTGCCTAACCAGAGCGGATGTTGAATCAGTGCCAGTAACAGCACTAAGGAAATGGTGATCAAGCGCATCGGGAAAAATCAAGATCAAGAGTCCGGTCGCAAAACAGAATATTTACGGCCGAAAAACTCAATTTTATTTCAAGTTATAGAACGCATCACGACCAGGATAGCTGGCAATGTCGCCCAGATCTTCCTCGATGCGCAGCAACTGGTTGTATTTCGCCATGCGGTCGGAACGCGACATCGAGCCGGTCTTGATCTGCAGCGCATTGGTGCCGACTGCGATGTCGGCGATAGTGGAATCTTCGGTTTCGCCGGAGCGGTGCGAAATCACTGCGGTATAACCGGCGCGCTTGGCCATTTCAATCGCGGCGAAAGTCTCGGTCAGGGTGCCGATCTGGTTGATCTTGATCAGAATCGAGTTGGCGATGCCCTTCTGGATGCCTTCTTTGAGAATCTTAGTGTTGGTCACAAATAAATCATCGCCCACCAACTGGACTTTCTGGCCCAAGGCTTTGGTCAGAATTGCCCAGCCTTCCCAGTCGTTTTCACCCATTGCATCTTCGATTGAAATGATCGGGTACTTGTCGCACCAGGTTTCCAGCAGGTTGGTGAAATCGGTGGCCGACAACGTCAAGCCTTCGCCAGCCAAATGGTATTTGCCATCTTTGTAGAATTCGCTGGCAGCGCAGTCCAGACCCAATGCGATCTGGGTGCCGGGTTCAAAACCGGCTTCTTCGATGGCCTGGATGATCAGCCTGATGGCTTCTTCGTGGTTGGCGACCGATGGCGCAAAACCGCCTTCATCACCGACTGCTGTGGTCAAGCCTTTGCTTTGCAGAATTTTTTTCAGCGTGTGGAATACTTCAGCGCCATAGCGAATCGCTTCGCGAAAGCTCGGTGCGCCAACCGGAATGATCATGAATTCCTGAATATCCAGGTTATTGTCGGCATGGGCGCCGCCGTTGATGATGTTCATCATCGGCACCGGCATCTGCATCGCGCCGGAACCGCCAAAATAGCGGTACAACGGCAGACCGGCTTCTTCGGCAGCGGCTTTGGCAACTGCCAACGAGACTGCCAGCATCGCGTTGGCGCCCAAGCGAGATTTGTTTTCAGTGCCGTCAAGGTCAATCAGGGTACGATCCAGAAACGCTTGTTCATTGGCGTCGAGTCCCATGATGGCTTCGGAGATTTCGGTGTTGATGTGTTCGCAGGCTTTCAGTACGCCCTTGCCGAAGTAACGACTGTTGTCGCCGTCGCGCAATTCAATCGCTTCGCGCGAACCGGTCGATGCGCCGGACGGCACTGAAGCACGGCCCATTACGCCGGATTCCAGCAGTACGTCGCATTCGACAGTAGGGTTGCCGCGTGAATCGAGTATTTCACGGCCGATGATGTCAACGATAGCGCTCATGTAAAGCTCCAAAAAAGAATTTTGTAGATTGGTAATCTGGTACTGAACTGCTTGAGAATTACCAGAAATCGGCTTGAATCAAAAGCTGGATTCGAGGAATCCGTTTTTCTTGACGATCCGGTCCAGATCGATCAAGGTCGCCAGCAATTCGCGCATGCGCGCCAGCGGCACTGCATTCGGGCCGTCCGACATCGCTTCTGCCGGGTTCGGATGGGTTTCCATGAAGATGCCGGAAATGCCGACCGCTACCGCAGCCCGCGCCAGCACTGGCACGAATTCACGCTGGCCGCCGGAAGTCGCACCCTGCCCGCCCGGCAATTGCACCGAGTGGGTGGCATCGAACACAATCGGACAACCGGTCTCGCGCATGATCGCCAGCGAGCGCATGTCGGATACCAGATTGTTGTAACCGAACGATGCACCACGTTCACACGCCATGAAGTTATCTTCCGGCAAGCCGGCTTCCCTGGCGGCAGCACGCGCCTTGTCGATCACGTTCTTCATGTCGTGCGGTGCCAGGAACTGGCCTTTCTTGATGTTCACCGGCTTGCCGGATTGCGCGCAAGCATGGATGAAATCGGTCTGGCGGCACAGGAAAGCCGGAGTTTGCAACACATCGACCACAGCGGCGACTGGTTTAATTTCATAGATTTCGTGGATGTCGGTCAGTACCGGCACCCCGATTTGCTGCTTTACATCAGCCAGAATTTCCAACCCTTTTTCCATGCCGAGACCGCGAAAAGAAGTGCCGGAAGAACGATTGGCTTTATCAAAGGAAGATTTATAGATGAATGGGATGCCCAACGTCGCGGTAATTTCCTTCAACTGACCAGCAGTATCAAGAGCCATCTGACGCGACTCGATCACGCATGGACCGGCAATCAGGAAAAATGGATGGTCGAGACCGACCTCAAAATCGCACAGTTTCATGCCGTTTCCTCAACCCGAGCGGCCTGCTTGTAGGCCAACGCTGCCTTGATAAAGGCGGTGAACAGCGGATGACCATCACGCGGCGTCGATTTGAATTCCGGGTGATATTGCACACCAATATAAAAAGGATGCGCGTTCGACCCGAAACGTGACAACTCCATGATTTCGCACAGATTTTCGGTTGGAGTGCGGGCCGACACGATGAGGCCGGCTGCTTCGACCCGACCCAGATAATGGTTATTCGCTTCATACCGATGGCGATGGCGCTCAGTCACCGTACTGCCATAAATTTCCGCAGCCATTGTGTCCGGCTTGACCGCACAGGTTTGGGCACCGAGGCGCATGGTGCCGCCAAGGTTGGAATTGGCATCACGCCGCTCCACTTGGCCGTCATGGTTTTGCCATTCATTGATGAGGGCCACTACCGGTTGATCGGTTTCAGGGTTGAATTCGGTCGAATTGGCGTTGGCCAGGCCAGCCATGTTGCGCGCGTATTCGATCAACGCGACCTGCATCCCGAGGCAGATGCCCAGATAAGGAATCTTGTGTTCACGCGCGAACTGGGCGGCGGCGATCTTGCCTTCCACGCCGCGCTTGCCGAAGCCGCCCGGCACCAGAATCGCATCGTACTTGGCGAGTGCTGCTGGGCCTTTTTCTTCGATTTCCTCGGAATCCAGATACTCGATATTGATGCGACTTTCGGTATGAATACCGGCGTGACGCAACGCTTCAGTCAGGGATTTGTAGGATTCGGTCAGATCGACGTATTTACCGACTATGCCGATGGTGACTTCCGTCTTCGGATGTTCCAGCGCGTACACCAACTTGGTCCAGACCGACAAGTCGGCCGGTTTGGGCGACAACCCGAGCTTTTCGCAGACAATCGCATCGAGGCCCTGGTCGTGCAGCATTTGCGGAATCTTGTAAATCGTGTCGGCATCCCAGACCGAGATAACGGCCTCTTCGACCACGTTGGAAAACAGCGAAATCTTGGCCCGTTCGTCAGCCGGGATAGGACGGTCGGCGCGGCACAACAAGGCGTCCGGAGAAATGCCGATTTCACGCAGTTTTTGCACGCTGTGCTGGGTCGGCTTGGTCTTTAATTCACCGGCGGAAGCCAGATAAGGCACTAGCGTCAGATGTACAAATGCGGCGGCATTGCGGCCAGCGCGCAAGCTTAATTGGCGGGCCGCCTCCAGAAACGGCAGCGACTCGATATCGCCGACGGTGCCGCCGATTTCAACTAATGCGACGTCGTAACCGTAAGCGCCGCGATGGATGTAATCCTGGATCTCGTTGGTGATGTGCGGAATCACCTGCACGGTTTTGCCGAGGTACTCGCCACGGCGCTCCTTGCGGATCACGGACTCATAAATCTGACCGGTAGTGAAATTATTGACCTTCTTCATCCGGGTCGAAATGAAGCGTTCGTAATGACCCAGGTCAAGATCGGTCTCGGCGCCATCGTCGGTGACGAACACTTCGCCATGCTGGAACGGGCTCATGGTGCCGGGATCGACGTTGATGTACGGATCGAGCTTCAGAAGGGTGACTTTAAGGCCGCGGGATTCGAGAATCGCGGCGAGGGAAGCGGCTGCAATTCCCTTGCCAAGGGAAGAGACGACGCCACCGGTAACGAAGACAAACTTGGTCATTGCAGAAGGTGCCGAGCGGCACGAGCGGGAAATTCGAATTATACCCCAAAGAGACCCTGTACTTGCCTATAAGCGCCGATATTCCAGTACATTTTGGCCGCTCTCCAAGCATCAAATTAAGTTGATGCTCAAGGGAACTCAGGGCGAATATACCAGTTGTAATCGGGCAAAATTTTGCGCGCCATCCGACGCGGGTAAATCGCGAATTTCATTGCTGCGCCGCACGATTGCGGCCTGCAAGGCAAAGGGCGGCCGAACCCACTGCAGGCCGGCTTCCGCTTGCCCCACCAGGCGCTGCGGGCGCACCGTATGTAAATTGTCTTTGGAAAAATATCCGCCTTGCAGGGACGCATCGCGGCCGACTGCGCGCGCCCCGAGCTTTAGATACAGATGCTGCGTAGGCGCCGCCGGCAAGTCGCCCAGGATGCCGGCGCGCAGCGTCACTGCGGCAGTCACATCGGTAAAAATATTACCAAAACGCCCCTGCACGCTGGGCTGCAGATCCAACCAGGACTGCAATGACCAGCGCGCCGGTGCGACATCGGCATATAGCACCGCCCCGAACTCATTTTTCATCTGGCGGCTCCAGCCCTGCGGCAACGGTTGGTTGATCAAACGGTGCAAATTTGTTTGCACCCATTCGCCGGCTGCACATGGCCCCAGGCAACCCAGATCGAAACCCAGCCTGGTGTAAGCGCCATCGACCCGGCGCTTCTCCCGGAACAGGCCGCCATATAGCCACGCAGCATACGGATGATCCGGCGCTCTGACTTGCGCCGGCGGTAGCTTGATGTCGGACGCTGTATACATTTCATGGCCGATGCGCCATCCATATGTCACTAAGTGCGATGCACTGCCGGCTACACCCGCTACATCCAACGCATATTGCTGCGTCAGGCGCACCCCGCTGCTATAAAAACCGTCATTCCGGTTCATCAGCAGGCTATCGTTATCAATATCCAGCGCGATGCTGGATTTGCCTTGCGCCATCACGGTCTGGAAATCCGGCTGTGTGTTGGAGACAACATCGGCGCGCACCAGGATGGCATGCGCCAGCAGCAAACCGCCAATCAACAATTTTGCAGTAAATCGCAACATGGCCTACTCCTGCGACGGCACAAGCGACCGGATCATGTCGTGCAAGGCGCTAGCGGCCAGCGCCGGCGACTCCATCGGAAACAGGTGACTACCTGGAATTTTCCGACTATGCCGCCCGACCAGGCGCCGGGTTGCAGCCATACCGGCTTGCCGGCATTCGACCGAATCGATGCCGCCGACAAACCCGACCGGCACCGGAAACGGCATCTGCACGATCTTGCCGAGATGATGCGGCAGGCTGCGATAGACCGCGGTCTCGATTTCACGCGTGAAGCGTAGTGTCACGCCATTCGGGTGCGGCACCAGTCCACTATCCAGGTAATCGTGCAACACTTGCGGCGGCCAGATTGCAAACATCTTCTTGGCAGCGAAATATGCAAATGCGGCGTCGGCATCGGGCCATACATTGCGGCGCTTGATCGACCGCCGCGCCGGAGAGAATTTTAAATCCTGGCCAGTCGATTTGGCGACCCGCAACAGCAATGCGCGCCACCCCGCTACCACCGGCGAATCCAGCAACACCACGCAACGCACCAGATCGGGCCGATCCTTGGCCACCATCAGACTGAGCATGCCGCCCAGTGAATGACCGACCAGGATCACCGGCTCAGCATAGCGCGCCGCCATATCGTCGATCAATTCCTGTTTCAGCGCGCGCCAGCCGTTTTTGACCGGGTATTTCGGATTATGGGCATGCATGTCGAGCGCCTGCACCCGGTAATGCTGTTGCAGATACTGGAAAAATACGTGATAAGTGCCGGCCGGATAACTGTTGGCGTGGGCGAAATGGAGTAATGGTTTGTTTGGCATCATGGTCTGGGGTTTCAACCTGGAAAACAGTTGAGCGATTATTTATAAATCAATAAATATTTGAAACTATTGGAGCTATCAAGCCGTTAATATTGTCACCGTTTAGGGCGAAGCAGGGAATTCAGGCAACATCCTGCCCGAACCATCGAACCTCTCCAACGGGCAAAGTAAGGTCGGAATCAACGGTGCGCCGCGTCGGTCCGCATCCGTTGGAACGAAGAGTTGGAAGCGCTCGCTTCAAGGCGCTCAGCCAGCCATACTTTGATAATGGATTGCCGAGTAACGCCGAGCTTGCTTGCTTCTCGATCTAACGACTCAATCATCCATGTGGGAAAATCGACATTCACGCGTTTTTGCTGCTGCAAAACGCGCTTCGCCTTGGATAAATCCAAAGAACCAGTAATGTCGACACTCTCGTCAAAATGTTGCTCGAAATCTTTAGCTTTCATACAGTGCCACCTCCTCAGATCGTGACCGGCGAACAGAAATAAGTCGAATATTTGCGCCTCTATAGGTGACGACGGCTGACCAATGTTTCCCATCGATAAGCCCGATCACCAGATACCGAGGTTCGTCCTCCGTTTTTGCCGGAATCTCCAACAACATTGGATCACTCCAAAGCAACTGTGCATCCATAAAATCGATGTTGTGCTTTACGAGGTTGGATTCGCTTTTGGATCGGTCAAATTCGAAAATATGCATAGTATATAAATCATACCTTAATTGGTGCTATTTTCAACTTTCGAGTGAGCTTACGCCTGAATTAAGCCGAGCCGCGAAGCGGCTTCGGCTTGAATGAATTGTTAGAGCGTGATAATTGGAGCACAGAAATATCTGCGCCAGCTTCCTTGATGAGTGCAGGAATTGTCACAAGCTGACTGTGATGTAATTTGTCAGTCGTCTTAACCTCAACAAACATCAGTTGGCCATTTTTAATAAGCGTCAAGTCTGGCCACCCATTTCAATGCGAATGGTCAATAGATATCCATCGGGCCAGCTTTACAAAATTTTCCTTTGGAACGGCGTCGAATAGCCTACGCGAAACCAGCAGTTAGTCCTGGATACCACTCACGGATCAGACGGTAGGAGATGATCTCTGCAAAGGCCGCAAGATACTCTGCTTTGGTCGTTTGCCCATACGAGTTGGGCCTAAGGTTTCAGCGTCCATACCAATAGCGGGCATGGCTGCTGCGATATTCGGAAATGCGCAATGTCTGATCGAATTGTAAGGTGATTGCGCCGGATGCATCGTTGCGCAGGCGCTGTATCCCCATTGCGCCATAACGCTCGAAAATTTCTAACTTTGGATGCCGATAACGATTGCGGTAGCCAACCTGGAATAATGCCAGATCCGGTTGGACTGCGTCCAGGAAGGCGATGGTCGACGAAGTGCCGCTGCCGTGATGCGGCGCTAGCAGTACATTAGCACGCAATGCGTCCCGATTACTGCCCAGCAACTCGGATTCTTGCGCCGCCTCGATATCGCCCGGCAGCAAGATCGAAAGGCTGCCGGTGCTGATTTTCAGGGTGCAACTGAGCGCATTCGGCTTCTGCTTCGGGTTATCCAGGCTCAAAGCTTGCGGATGCAGCATGTCGAACCGGACGCCATCCCATTGCCACGATTGCCCTGCCACGCAATGCCGATGGCGCGGCGCAGCAGCGACGATTGGGCTTGTCAGCGCCAGCGAAGACCAGACCTGGCCGACCGTAATTTCGTCCAGAATCGACAGTGCGCCGCCGGAGTGATCGCTGTCGTTGTGGCTCACGATCAGTCCATCCAGTGTCGCAATACCGCGCGCCTTCAGGTACGGCAGGATGACGCGATTGCCGCCGTTCGACTGCGGAGAATAGTACGCACCGGTGTCGTACAGCAGCCGGTGTTGCCTGGTCTCAATCAGCAAGGCCATGCCCTGGCCGACATCGAAAGCCGTCACCCACATCTGGCCCGGCTGCGGTTGGGTCGGACTGTTCAGCAGCAGCGGCAACCAGCCAGCCAAACCCAGCCAACGCAGCGGCCAACCGCGCGGTGCCAGCAACCACACGGTTCCCAGCAAAGCGAACAGAAAAATCCACCAGGACGGCAGCGGCGCCGACCAAACCGCCCACGGCAAACCGGCCAGCCACTGCAAACCGTCCGCCAGCCACGCCACCAGCGCATGCGCGGCGACCAAAATCCAGCCCGATAATGGTGCCGGCAGCACGCTGCCCAATAAGGCCAGCGGCGTCACCAGCAAACCGACCAATGGAATCGCGACCGCGTTGGCTACCGGGCTGACCAGCGACACTTGACCAAACAGCAGCATCGTCAGCGGCACCAGGCCCAGCGTCACCACGTATTGGGTATGGCCAGCGGATGTCAGCGCACTGCGCCAGCGTGTCATTCTGTCGGGCATCTCAGTTAAATGGCGCTGCGGCTGGGCGCGCCCGACGCTGGCATACAGGATGCTCGCCACCGCGCCGAATGACAGCCAATATCCGGGCCACAGCACGGCCCAGGGGTCGAGCACAACTACCACTAGCAATGCAGTGCACAGTACATGCGAAACGCTGGTCAAGCGGCCGCACCAGAGCGCAACTGCGACCACTGTCAACATGTACAAAGTACGCTGCGCCGGCACCCCGAAACCAGCCAGCAGCACATACAGCAGCGCAATCACGACTCCGCTTAACGCCGCGACTTTTTGCGCCGGCAACAGCAAGGGCAACTCGGCACTGGTAAACAATGAGCGCCGCCACAGCCATTGCGCCAACGCAGCAAACAAGCCGGCCACCATTGTGATATGCAGGCCGGAAATCGAAATCAGGTGGCCGATGCCGCTGCGGTTGAATACTTTCCAGTCGCTTTGATCGATCCCGCGCTGGTCGCCGACCACCAGCGCGACAATCACGCCGGCGTAGGCATATTCATGCTCGGGCAAGGCGGCATAAATGCGCTCGCGCAGTCCGGCGCGGCAGTATTCGACCAGATTACCGACGCTGAACACGAAGTCCGACAAGCGCCGGTTCTTCAGCGTCGCTTGCGCATCCGGGCGCACAGTACCGGTGGCACGCAGGTTCTGCTCCAGCAGCCAGACTTCATAATCGAAGCCGTCGGGATTGGCATTGCCGTGTGGTTTTTTCAGGCGCACCGTGAGTTGCCAGCGCTCACCGGGCTCGACTGCCGGCACCACATCCGCTGCCGGCATCGAATACCAGGACAAAGCGATTTTAGGAGGAAAATTGGGCGGCAAATCAGGCGTCGCCAATGTGCTGCCGTCCGACTGCAACACCAGCATCTGCTCCAGCGCCAGATTGAAGCGCACACCCTGATCGAAGCGGTAAGGCAGGCTGTCAACGGTGCCAATCACCGTTACGTCGCGCCCTTCCCAATCGTCCGGCAACGCATGCGCCAAACGCTGCTGCGCCAGCAATCCCGCCCAGACGAAGCCCAACATGGTGCCACAGGCCAGCAATAAAGCCGGCCGCAAAACCGGTCGCAGCGAACGGCAAGCCGCCATGCCGAGCACCGCTGCCGCCAGCAACAGCAACGTAAGCGTCAAAGTCGGCAACACCGGCTGGTTTTGCAACCAGACGATACCGATCACAAAGCCGATGATGGCGCTACGCATGGATATTTATATGAGGAACTAAAAAATTTAACATACTGCAATACGTATTTTTTGATGCTGCAATGAATGCATGCGGAGAATAAGCCATTTATAGGCATACTCCGTCATTTTTATATAACGTTATCGAGCGTCTTGAAAGTTGGCGGCAGCCAAGGCCGCCAGTGTTGCCAATCTCGGCAGCACCGCCGCAACATTAGCGGAAGTAACGCTGGCGACATGGCTAGCCGCTTGCCCGCGCAGCTCGGCCAGGTGCAAGCCAATCTGCGGCAACTGTTCCGGGCTGTTGCGCGCCGGGTGCAGCCATACCGGCGAAATGTCCGGCGCATCGGTTTCCAGCACGATAGCTTCCAGCGGCAGCGCCACGGCCAGACGGCGAATCTGCAATGCACGCGGGAAAGTCATCGCGCCGCCAAAGCCCAGCTTGAAACCGAGATTGATGAAGGCTTGCGCTTGCTGCAGGCTGCCGTTGAATGCATGCGCGATGCCGCCGGGAACGGCAATTATGCGCAACTGCTTGAGTATCAAATCCTGCGAGCGTCGCACATGCAACAGCACCGGCAGGCCGAAGTCGCGGGCGATTTTCAATTGTTCGCGGTAGAAATAGGTTTGCTTTTCAGCCATGGTTGCAGTTTTCAGGTTGGGCAGGAAGAAATCGAGTCCGATTTCGCCGATTGCGACCAGGCGCGGGTCAGCCATTGCAGCCGCCACGCGCTGGCGCAAAGCGTCTAAATCGGCTTGCTGCGCCTGCGGCACGAAGATCGGATGAATCCCCAGCGCATACGCGCAATTCGGTTGGCTGTGCGCCAAGGCGGCAACCGCCGTGAAATTGCCGGACTCCACCGCCGGAATGACAATCCAGTCGACCCCCAGTTGCGCCGCCTTGTGCGCCACTGATGCCCCCGTCAAGCCGCCATCGGCGCCGAATTCGTGCGCGTCCAGGTGGCAATGGCTGTCAATCCACATGCTCGCTATGCTCAACTTGTTTAGCTTGTTCAGCTTGTTCAGCTTGTTCAACATAGGGCTGCAAGCCGTTCTCCGTCAGATGCAGCACGCGGTCGCAATGCCGCGCCAGTTCGATGTCGTGCGTCACGATGATGAAAGCGGTGCCAAGCGTGCGCGACAGTTCCAGCATCAGGTCGAAAATCTGATGTGCGGTCTTGCGATCGAGGTTGCCGGTCGGCTCGTCGGCCAACACGCAAGCCGGCTGCGTCACCAGCGCGCGCGCTAGCGCAACCCGCTGCCGCTCGCCGCCGGACAATTCACCCGGCACATGCGTGACGCGGTGCCCCAACCCGACCCGCGTCAGAATCGCTGCCGCCTGTTGCTGCGCATCGCTGCGCTTGAGGCGACGGATCAGCAGCGGCATCGCGACATTGTCGAGCGCCGAGAATTCCGGCAGCAAATGGTGGAACTGGTACACGAAACCCAGTGCGGTATTGCGCACATCGCCACGCACTTTTTCATTCAGGCTGGCAAAATCGCGCCCCAGCAGGGACACGCTACCCGAGGTCGGCGTATCCAGACCGCCCAGCAAATGCAGCAAGGTCGATTTGCCCGAGCCGGATGCGCCGACAATTGCCACCCGCTCGCCCTTATGAATATCCAGCTCGATGCCGGACAGCACATTGACCGAATATGCACCCTGGACGAATTTCTTGGACAGATTACGGCACGACAATACGACGGGTTGCATTAGCGGCGGCAAGGAGTGCTCCCTGGGAGGGTGGTTAAGATCATTCATAGCGCAAAGCCTCGGCCGGGCGCACGCGCGCGGCGCGCCAGCTCGGATACAAAGTGGCAAGGAATGCCATCACCACTGCCACGCAGCCTATGGTGTAGACATCCGGCCAGCGCAAATCGGACGGCAGCGCGGAAATCAGGTAAATATCCTTGGGCAGAAACTGTACGCCCAGCAGATGCTCGATAACCGGCACAATCACATCAACATTCAGCGCCACCAAAATACCCAGGAAGACGCCGATCCCAGTGCCGAGCAAACCCACCAGCGCACCTTGAATCATGAAAATTTTCATGATCGAACCCGGCGACGCGCCCAGCGTGCGCAAGATCGCAATATCGGCCTGCTTGTCGGTCACTGTCATCACCAGGGTCGAGACCAGATTGAAAGCAGCCACTGCAATGATCAGGGTCAGGATAATGAACATCATCCGCTTCTCGGTTTGCACCGCGGCAAACCAGTTGCGGTTTTGCTTCGACCAGTCGCTGATGATCAAGTCGCCGGAAAGAAGCTTCGACAAATCCTGCGCCACCTGCGGCGCGCGTTGCATGTCGATAATCTTCAAGCGCAAACCGGACGGCGCCGCCAGCCGGAACATCTTTTCCGCGTCGTCAATATGGATGAAAGCCAGCGTCGAATCGTATTCGTAATGGCCGGCCTCGAAGATACCGACCACGGTAAATTGCTTCAGCCGCGGCAGCACGCCGGCCGGGGTTACCTGCCCCTGCGGCGCCAGCATCGTCACTTTTTCACCGATTTGCACATGCAGCGCGCGCGCTAGTTCGCCACCAAGCACCACGTTGAATTCACCCGCTTTCAAGTCATCGAAACTACCTTGGCGCACCTGATTAGCCACATCCGACACAGCACGTTCCTGCTGCGGCAACACACCGCGGATAACGACTCCGCGCAGGATATCGTCGCGCGTGAGCATCGCTTGCGTGGCGACATACGGTGCCGCGCCGATGACTTCCTTATCCTGCATAGCTTGCCTGGCGGTACCCTGCCAGTCGGTCATGGCGCCGCTGGCGTCAGACACTTCGATATGCGCCAGCACCGACAGCATCCGGTCACGCACATCCTTTTGAAAACCGTTCATCACCGACAGCACCACAATCAGCGCCGCCACACCGAGTGCGATGCCGGCCATCGAAATCAGTGAAATGAAGGAAATAAAACTATTGCGTCCGCTGCGTCGTCCGGCGCGGGTATAGCGCAGACCGACCAGCCATTCAAACGGCAGGTTTTTTAAGATACTCAAGGTGCAATTCCCGTTTGTTTATTTGTTTGTTTCAGTTCGCGCCCAGCCAATTGGCCGGGCGATGCAGAATGATACGTTATAACGTTTGCGGTATTTATTGGTATTTATTGTTTCAATCCGCGCCAAGCCAATTGGCCGGGTGATGCCTTCGGGTACAGGCTATCAATTTCTGCCGGCATCATCCGGTTCTCCTCGTCGTTCGCGTCAATTGCGTGGATACGCACGTTCTTTCGGCCAGCACTTTGCAAAACATAATGGTCGTTGACGGCCAAGACCAATCCAGTAACTGGAGTACCTGCAAGGTTATCGACAACAGTTAGATTATTGATCTCAGCGTGCTTATTTATATCTTAAAGAGACACCGACCTCAATGCCGACAAAGATGTTCCATGGGTCACTGATTCGATACCTTCCTGAAACACAGCACAGAAGTGTTTCATCGGCAATTCAAAATCCGGGTGAGATTGTGTGAACGCATTCATGTCGTGTATCGATTGAGTGACGCCGTGCAGCACCTGGTCAATCGCGGAATTGACTGAGGCTCTGGATAAGCCGCAGGCTTGTCTCCCAAACTGAATCAATTCCTGGCGGGACGGGTACTGCTTTGATCCATTCAGCTCCAAGGCCAATACGTCACGACGCTGGTATGGTTTTGTTGACAGCATGTCGTAAACTGGAGCAAGACGCACATCACTATCTGGATGACTATAGAGCACACCAAAGTTTTTCAAATGTGCGTCACCATTTCTAATTGCACAGGCAAGTACCACAGCGCCAAAGTAATGAGACATCGAATTAGCGTGATGTTCAGGTGATACATACTGCTTAATACGCTTTGCTACATTTTCGTAAGACGAATCGTAGCGACCAGTTGATCGCATCCCGCTTAATACACAAAAATCCTCGAACCCCAAATATGTTTTGTCCGTGAGATCAAAACGTTCCACCACCAGCATTGTGCGATTTTCTGATAATTGAACCGCCGCTGTTGGCAACCCTGCATGTCGAGACGCTTCCATGCAAAAAAATTCATTTGCTGCGAGTTCCGCATATTCGCGAGGGTCAAAGCTCTTGACAATGTGCGTTGCGCCACGGTGCGTAAGCCGGTTTAGTAATCGTTCATTATCGTCACGAATCAATACCTTTGGCTGCATACCGGAAATGCCGGAATACTGTGCGAAACGCGCCAACAAATCATTAAATAAATCTTCGGTCCCATCATATGCAAGGAGATCGTTCACGCTTTGTGTCGGTACTTCTTCAAGCTCGGCACCTGCCTGGGTATAGCGCAACCTGCCAATTTGTGATTTCCCGATAAGCTGCAAGAAAGATAGAGCATCAAAATTCGGCACTACTTTTGAGAACATACGTTCCAGCTTTTCGCGCAAAGCACCTTCTGGCAAATTCATCTCGAAGATTGGATGTATCGTTCCCATTGAATCGTATGGGTCACGCGTAATGGGCATTGTTAATGAAACCGCACAATTCGTTTGGCAATCACGGTCGTAGATAAATAAGAACATATCCTCTTCCACATCGCTACGGATGATGTCGCCCGCTAATGCGCCAGAAGCAAATACACTAATCCCGTTTTTTTGCATAATTTTCTTTTCGTAATTCTTGCAATGTCGGATATTTGCGGCGAGGAGAGACATTTAGTTCAAGACCAAGCAACGCACATAACATCATCGTTTTACGCAATCCTACTTCAGCAATTTTGCCAGTCTCTATCCCCGAAACAGTGGCGCGACTCATCCCAAGATGCTTGCCTGCTGCCTCCTGAGTCAATCCTTTGTTTTTACGCGCTTCTTTGATTAAAGCGCCGATTTCATCAAGTTCCATGCATCAAATATAGTGCAAAAACAATTATCTGTCAATTATTGCATTATATTTAATGCATAAAAATCTGTCTTTCATGTAGCCTGTGCTGATCCCAGGGAACTAATTTTCCGATCAATTCAAGCGCGTTTCATAAGGCGTATTTGCCCTAATGTTTTCATTTTACGTCGTGGTCCCATCAAGCCAGCTTCCCAGCCGGACAAGATATCCGTGTTGAACCGACCAACTTTATCAATCACCAAGACGATCAATTCAGGCGTTAGTGCAATTTCCGATTTCCTTTGATTCTGTGCGTTACAGACCGGGAATCATGGATGCATCTGGCATTCCGTCAATAAAAACGAATTTTCCATCACCAAGCTTGGAACGTGGGAACGACATTCCTGATCCTGATTTAGCGATAACGGCGAGGTTGTAGTACGTTCCATCGCCTTTCAATGCCTTTTCACTTTCGACCACACGCTTAATAGATTCACCCAACCCATGATAAAGAGCGACCGCATCGGCAAGCGACAACTCCGTTTCAATCCGCGCCCAACCAATTGGCCGGGCGATGCACAAGGGAATATTAAACGACCCGGGCAGCATCACGTTTCAATCCGCGCCCGGCCAATTGACCGGGCGATGCTCTTGACCGGCTCTTCCTTGCGGCCTTCGATGGCTGTTTCAATCCGCGCCCGGCCAATTGGCCGGGCGATGCTCCTGGCCCGCCGCTGCAGATAAAGCAATCGATAAGTTTCAATCCGCGCCCGGCATATCGCCAAGCGTTGCAGGCACTGTGCAGTTTCAATCCGCGCCCGGCCAATTGGCCGGGCGATGCTTCGCTAAAAATAGATACGCTCACTAAGCTTCATGTTTCAATCCGCGCCCGGCCAATTGGCCGGGCGATGCAGTCCCAGCTATTTCATCCTCCATCCAATACCCCTGTTTCAATCCGCGCCCGGCCAATTGGCCGGGCGATGCTTGCGGGTGTCGGTGAGTGGCCTGTTGTTTTTGATGTTTCAATCCGCGCCCGGCCAATTGGCCGGGCGATGCTGGATTCGGTGCACCATTCAATGCCTGCAAGCTGGTTTCAATCCGCGCCCGGCCAATTGGCCGGGCGATGCATCCCCCATTCCGCGCATTGAAACGGTCTATGTAAGTTTCAATCCGCGCCCGGCCAATTGGCCGGGCGATGCTTGAATGCGTCTTTCCGTATCATGTCGGCAATCAGTTTCAATCCGCGCCCGGCCAATTGGCCGGGCGATGCCTTGGTAGGCGGCACCGACAAAGCCAGTAAAGGATGTTTCAATCCGCGCCCGGCCAATTGGCCGGGCGATGCGTAACCACCCGTCACAGTCACAGCACCAAACTTGTTGTTTCAATCCGCGCCCGGCCAATTGGCCGGGCGATGCCTCGATGATTCGATCACTGAACGCGTCCAGAGACGTTTCAATCCGCGCCCGGCCAATTGGCCGGGCGATGCGCCTTATCCGATGGTGATTGGATGGCTATCGAACGGTTTCAATCCGCGCCCGGCCAATTGGCCGGGCGATGCTTACCAAATGCCAAATAATGCTGGTATGGATTTTGTTTCAATCCGCGCCCGGCCAATTGGCCGGGCGATGCAGAACCACGATGCATTACATGCAAGCGGAAATTAGTTTCAATCCGCGCCCGGCCAATTGGCCGGGCGATGCGAGCCGGCTATGAATTGCCCGGTACTTTGCGCATGTTTCAATCCGCGCCCGGCCAATTGGCCGGGCGATGCTCTAATGCACTTCACGCTGCGAAGCCCTGCGGATGTTTCAATCCGCGCCCGGCCAATTGGCCGGGCGATGCCTGGCGCGGTTTTTTGTAATTCCAACTGCTTGCATGTTTCAATCCGCGCCCGGCCAATTGGCCGGGCGATGCCATGAATCCTGCAATAATGCTTTCCTTCTCTCGTGTTTCAATCCGCGCCCGGCCAATTGGCCGGGCGATGCCCTATACGCCGCCCCCGTGCTGGCCGACCTGACGGTTTCAATCCGCGCCCGGCCAATTGGCCGGGCGATGCGGCCTGCCTCCCAATATTGCCAACTGCGTACATTGTTTCAATCCGCGCCCGGCCAATTGGCCGGGCGATGCAACATGTCCTAGCCGACCTTCCAATTCTGCTACAGTTTCAATCCGCGCCCGGCCAATTGGCCGGGCGATGCCTGTTTTTGCTGGTGCAGTACGATTGCCGATGAAGTTTCAATCCGCGCCCGGCCAATTGGCCGGGCGATGCGTGAAGGAATTGCCCAACACGCTTACGCATATTCCGTTTCAATCCGCGCCCGGCCAATTGGCCGGGCGATGCTCTACTCACGCAACCGACTGTTACGCAAGAAGATTTCTGTATTTTCCCGCGAACCTGCTCCAGAAAACGGTGGATTTCTGCTCATGGATTTTGTTCCGCGTGAAAATGTCATATTTATCATTGAGTTAGCGCTTGCGCGAAAGCGCTGCATGTTGGTCGTTGATAGCCATTCGCGCTCAGGCAATGAGCGGCCCGTCAAAATCCACTGAGCGGAAGCAACCGTGTTGCTTGACCCGCAGATCCACCGGCTCGGTAATGCGATAGAAACGCAGATTATCCTGCGTCACGTCGATTTCTGCGAGCAATGTACGCTCCAATTGTTCAAACTGCATTTCGTTGACGGTGCATTCAAATACAGACTTCTGCACCCGCTGGCCCATGCTTTCGCAGGCTTTTGCAACGCGCCTCAGTCTCTTGCGGCCGGCTGCCGTTTCAGTACAAACATCATAGGTGGCAATAATGAGCATTTTCTCTCTCCCTGGCCCTCTCCTAGAGGGAAATGGGTAACGATTATTTTGTCAGATAAGGCAAATAGCCTTCCATCTCACCACGGACGGTGCGGGCGATGAAACGCGCCTGGATAAAAGGAAGCAGGCCGATAGGAATTTTGTTTTCGGTGAGCGGATGGATGATTTCTTCCTGTTTGCGCTCCTGCCAGGCGGTGACGACAATCCGACGGCCTTTGTCGCCCAACATCACTGCACCGCCTTCGCGCTCGTCAAAATCCGTAGCGGTGATCTGCCCACGATTAATCAGGGTCAGCGCCAGCCGATCACAAATTATCGAGCGAAATTCTTCCTGCAAATCCAATGCAAGTGCAGCGCGACCGGGGCGCACCGCGTGCAGGAAACCAAGTTGCACATCCAGCCCCGCAGCTTCGCAGGCAGAACGACAGTCGTTCATGCTCATCGCATACAGAAAGGAGATCAGCGCATTGAATCGGTCCAACGGCGGGCGGCGGGTGCGCCCGTTGAGCGCAAACGATGCACGCGCCTGGGGTTTGACGATCAGATTGAGGGCAGCAAAATAACCACGCGCCGCCTCGCCTTCCACGCCGCGCAGTTCGTCCAGATTATTGGCAACAACCGCAGCGCGCACCGAAGCGGCCAAATTATTCGCGGAACGCGTAAGCGTTGCGGCTTCATCCACATCGGCGGCTTCGCGTGCGCCCCGTTGCAGATTGGTACGGCTGTTCTTGAGTTTGCCGACCACCACGGCACGCGCAAACTCAAGACTGAAAGCCGGCTCGGACGCTAACCGGTGATGGGCCTGACGCAACAGGATATTACCCGAGACAGGGCCTTCGAGCCGCGCCTTGAAGCGACCTGAATTGTCCAGCAGTATCAGCGATTTTCCCTCATCGGCCAGCCGGTGCATCAGCCCGGGCGACACCATGACGTTGCCAAAACACACTAGCCCATTCAGATGATGGAGCGGCACTTGGAGCTTCTTCTCGTGCTCGACGTCGATACGCAAGGTGGCATTCTCCAGATGCGCATAGGCATTGGGCGTCATCACGTAGAGGGTATTCTGGACACTGTGCACTTATTCCTCCGGGTTGAACAAGTTGAGCCTTTGTTGATGCTGCCGGTCTCGCTGCGCCACTGCTTCAGGCTGACAGATGTCTTTCAGCGAACACTCGTTGCAACGGGCATCGTTGACCGGCGGCGGCAGTTTTCCCGAGGTCAACATGGCGCGAATGGCATCAGCGGTTTCAATCACTAACTGCTTGAGTTCCGGCGTGATGAGAACTTCCCGCCGCCGGTGGCTACTGGCATGGAAAATGGCCCCGCTTGGCACCGGGCGGCCCAGCATTTCCCAGACACATGGCTTGCGCGGCAAGCTGGATATCGTCGTTTATCCACTTTCGCTTGATGCCATGCTTATATTCGACGGGATAAGGCGTGCCGTCGGCGAGAAACTCCACCACATCGCATTTGCCGATCAAACCGGCATGGTCGCACCAAACTGGTAGCGCGGTTTCGATACGCCGATCGCCACTGGCTTCATGGTGGATGCCATCGACCTTTTCATGTTCCGCGTTACCACGTGCGGTGTGGATGTTGTCCGTGAATTCCCCCTCCATGTGGATCAACCCGCAACGGCGTGGGCAATAGTTCCAGTGATTGAGTGCGGAAAGAGGGACGGGTTCCGGGGCAGGAGCTATCTCACTCATGTCGCGGCTGCTAATATTAGCGGACATGGAAACCGGGCGCACGCAAAAGACGCCCACCGATGAAATGATGACCCGGCTCCGCACGTACTGCCAAAACCGGTGCGAGTCAGTATTAGCAACGAGGTGCAAGCCGATGCCAATGCTGCTATCGATTGGTACATCGGCGAAGGCGTGCTCAGCGCAGTAGATGATTTCGCTGGGATCTCGATCAAGCGCTTGGTCTCCTGAATCGGTTCCCTAGTTGAGCGAAACCGGCACGCGCAATACGCGAACGCTGTTTCTCCATAGTTCCCCCTATTCTCTGATCTACCGGCTGCAAGTCGATGTAATCCGCGTCATCGCCGGCGCTAATCACAACCGCCGGCCAAGGCATTGGGCAGAGCGGCGGTGAGTTGACCGCATTTATGCCGCGACTACGCCAGTTCATGTCGTTGTCCATAAGTCGTATAAACGTCCAAACGATCTACACCGCACAGGATTTCACCTGCTCGGATTTAATCACGCGATATGGATGTCCGTGAGACCGCCACCCACCTTGGCTGCTTCCCATTGGTTTCAACTCGGCTAGATCAATTCCACACCTGTTGGCAGGCGGTCACGATGCGCATCAACAATATAGTCTGCAAATGTTCTGGGCGAGCCAGTCAATCCATCGCGGTGATTGATTTCGATAATGGCATTGTCAATCTTGCGGTCGGGCGCGGAAAAATCCAGCAGACGTTGCGCGGGGGCGCAGCCGAGCATCGCTTGACGCACACGCTGGGTTGCATCGCTGTCGGTGCCAACGTGCTTGAACACATACAACCCTCGGCAGGACATTACGCCTTTTGAGGCAGAGCGGTCGTGATCCCACATGCCCTTCAGGGCATCCCACAGATGAGTGAGATCGTCGTCGGAAAAGCCAGTGCCTGACGCGAGATTGGCGGAGACAAAGCCTTTAGCGACGTAGAGGCCATAAGGAATGAGAGATTTACGTCCCATTGTCCTGAGCTTGTCTTCTTCCTGCTTGCCTTCCCATGCTTCGTAATCAGCTTTGGTTTTGGCACCAGCCACTTTTTCAGCCACGGCCATGCGGGTAATGGAAGCATCCATCGGCAGAATTGGGTCAATGGAACGCGAGAAAGCAAACTGTACTGGGCCGCGCACCTGTCCGGCGTTTGGGCCTGTGGACATGACTGCGCCAAAGGTACGCACATCGAAAAACTGTTGGCACATCCAGTTGCGAGCATTCCCAACCTGCGTCCTGTTTCCCCCTCCAGCGGGAGCACCGCCTGTAGCTTCGTGCGCTGCTGTAATCTGTTTGTTAAGATTGGTCGAATGCTCGATAAAAATAGCATTGGGTGCTTCATTGCCGAAGGCTGTCTGAATATAGTTGCGCACCCGCCGTTTGATAGCTACATCGGAAACCAGCCCGTGCATATCTTCCGGGTCAATGCGCGGGCTGTTGCCAGCGTCTGGATCGCCGTTCGGATTGCCGTTTTCGCAATCGAAGAGATAGAGGAATTCGTAGCGGTTTTGAATGGTGCTCATTGTTTTTCTCCTTGTACGGTTTCGTTGGTTTTTTTGCCTTCACGCAATGCGGCAAGTTGCTGGTAATAGCCAAGGGCAAACAGCCCTTGGCCGTTGAGGTCGAGAATACGAGGCGCACCGTCACCCAAGCGCCCCATCACATCGGCAATCTGGCTTTCGTACCAGTAGGCCAATCCGCCTTCGAGTTTGCCCAAGTGGTTGCGTGCATTGCTAACCAAGCGTCCGATAATCAGCCCCGGTGTCTGGCTGGCGGCAGCATAATAGCGTTGCACCACGCCTGCGCCTACATCGCCAAGTGCCGCGCGTTGCAGGTTGGCAAGTATGGCGAGCAGTCGCCCGCAATGGTAAGCGGGTGCGGGGTGGTCGGGATTGAGATAGGCCGTCATGGTTGTGTTACCTCCTGAGTTGAGTCGAACGAAATAGGCTTTGATGAGACCCATGCGGGCATGGTTGAATGGGGGCTGGTCTTTATCAACTAGATCAGTACGAAAACGCGCCAGTGCTTGCGCCATGATGGGTTGCGGGATGGGCAGACGCTGGATAGCAGTTTTCCAAAGTGTGGCGGCGGTGGGTGCGGGCAAATCCTTGAGATCGCGCACCAGTGCCCAGCACACCGCCATGAACTTGGGGTCGTGGGCTGACCCGTTGCCGTCGCGGGCAACAATGGCGAGGTCGGCAAACCACGCCTCGACATTACTCACCAAATCCTCGAAAGGTCCTTCCATCCAGTCGCGCACCATTACTCGCCCGGATGCGCCGGAGAGCGTCAACGCATAATAATGATTGTTACCCAAATCCGCACGCGCCCCGCTACGGATAGCATCGAGCAAGCGTCGCGCTGCACCCTGAGCAGAAGCTTCTTTTGGCTCTTGAGATTCGAAGTCATTGAGCCATTCCAGCATGTCCTCCTGCGGGATAACCTGTTCCTTGAACCAATGAACCACCAAAGCGTTGGCAAGTTTGCGTGAATGGTTACGTATCAAGTCGTTGAGGCCGTCCACATATTTCTGCGCAGCTTCGGCACTCATGGCTGCGTTGGCAGATTGATTCAGACCGAAAGAGCCGAAAGCGTCCTTGTCAAAACCGACCATCACATCACCCATACTCAGACCACCAACGCCAGATAGACCAGTGATTTTTGGTTGGGTCAACAAAGGCTGAGTAGCCTCACCAGTGAGGAAGCAGACCATTGCGCCATCGACAGCATTGCCTGGAATAGGAGCCGCATCGGGTAATTCGCCGCCCATGTCCGCCTTGCGCCATTCGCGCCACCATGCCTGAACAGTTTTGTCTTCGCGCGGATCAATGCCGTCAACCCGAAAGCTGAGCCAATCGGCAGGCTTGGCCTTTCTATCGGCCAGTGCCCCACGTATATCTTTGAGGCAAGCTTCATTTTTCAGCGCGTTTACCAACGCACTGAGTACCGGAGCCGAATCGGTAGCCTTAGCTAACATCTCAACAAAAAATCTGTGCTTATCTTCTGTACCGGCAATTTTCTTTGCTTCCTCGTTGGCCTTGAACATGAGCGTGACTGTCTGCACAGTCTCCACCAGAAAGTGAGACTTGCCGCCCGCATTCATAGCGTGCATATCTGGACAACGATGTTGCATCGCCCCGCGTTTACCGTCGCCCAACGGCAGCACGTTGAGAAAGCGTCCATCGACGGTCAGTTCAATGCACCAGCGTACTTCGCGGGTTTTGAAGCCAGGTTCGGAATCAAGTCCGCCGCCATATTTCATCAGTTCTTGCAACATGGCTACGTTCTCCCCGGTTTTTTAACTAACGCGCTATCAAACGGCGGCACTTCCAGTACGCCATTGCGCACATGGGCATCGAACAGAGTAATGAATGGCCTGTCGCCACCGCCCACCGCCTCTTTGCGCAGATCAAACACATCGTAGAGCATGAATCCCAAATGTTGGTCAATGGCAGCGGGAGGTGTGGCATTGGTATCCAGTGATTCGACGTACTCAAAGAAGGCAGGAAACTCCCGACAACCGAAATACGGCTGCTGAAAACATTTACCCTGTTTGGCACGACGCTCAAACTGGCTGTTTAATTTGCCGTAATCTTTGGCAAAGCTAGGCTTGGGGACGATTTGCGCGGTAATCCGGTAGCGTACATTTTTGAGCGCCATGGTCTGGCGCTGGGTGCGGCCTTTCTGGTCGGTGCCGAGTTCATCCTTATTGCCATCTGCCCAGATTGGTTCGGGCACAGCACTACCATTCATCCACCTGTTGAGCACGGCTGTTCCCGGTACTATGTCCTTTACTTCATTGCGTCGCAGAGCAATGTAGCGAGGCATCTCCAGCACTTCAATGCGTTGTACCTGCCAATGGAAATAAGGCCGAATGACGCTTTCTCTGCCTTGCTTTTCCCGAATGCCATCCCAGTAGATAGCATCAAAAATTCCGCGTGCCGCCGAGGGTGTAATGACCGGGTAGGAAAACCGCTCGACCTTCATTTCGGGGCGGGTGAAACAGGCGAAATCGCCCCAGACTTCCAATGTGTGTATGCCGTTTGCCATGTGCCCTCCTTATGCGATAAAAACCTGCTCACCCTTGGGTGGATTCAATCCAAGGGTGTCGTCGTAGTAATCTCCTTCGAGGATAAACCACTCGTCCGACGTGCCACCACGTCTGAGTTTCGCCGGAATTACCCAAGCGGGTGGCCCATCTTTTGTCTGGTAAATGCTAACGGCAAGACTCTGAGCGCGGCGCATCCACTTAGCGGAGATTCCTTCTCGCTCGGCTTCGCTACGCAAAGTATCAAACTCATCCCACCGATCTGCCCACGGAACCAAAACCTGAATGGTGTTCTGATCGATAAGGCGGTAGTGCTTGGCAACTTCCGGGAAATCCAGGGCCGTGATCGCCTCATTCAATGCTTGATTCTGGCTGGCCGGATTGTTCAAATCATAAAGCCGCCGGTAATATTCGCGATACAACGCGGGATCGTTGATATTCAGATCACCATGCAGAGTCAACATCGTTCGCGTGACTTCAGCGGCTTGATAGTAGGCGTGCGTGGGGTAACACCACCGCAGTCCTTTTTCGTCGTTTGGCTCAAACACCACCACCTCGCCCAACAGGCCTTGTTCATTGAGCTTGCCTTCACGGTTGCAACGTCCGGCAGCTTGGGCGATGGCATCCAATGGCGCGAGTGCGCGATAGACCAAAGGGAAATCGAGATCAACGCCAGCTTCAACACACTGTGTAGAAATCAAGCGGCAGGTTTTGCCAGCCGTGAGCCTTGCACGCACCTTTTCCAATACATCCCGCCGGTGCTCGGCGCACATGTTGGTGGAGAGGTGGAATAGACCCTCCGTTCCAGTTAATTCTTTCAGCAGGGCGAGGACGTGGCGCTTGAGATTGACCACACACAAGACCTGGTCCGCGCAGCGCACATCAGCGGCCAATTCCACCCAGCCACGCTTTTCTCCGTTCTTCGGCCATGAGACTTCCACCCGTTTCAACACGCTGAACATCTCAGCGTGCTCCGGCACAGCTTCGTCGGGTTGCCAGCCTTGCACAGCATGCTTTGTCACTGCAATGTGCAGTGTGTCAAAGGCGGGTTGGGTAGCGGTAGCAAAAACCACGCTCGAATGGTAGGCCGATGACAGGTGCGACAATGCCGCAAGCGTCGGCACTGCAAGTCCTGTTGGCAGGCTTTGCGCTTCGTCAAACAGAATCACCGATTCCATCAGATTGTGCAGTTTGCGGCAGGATGATGGACGATTGGAAAACAGGGATTCGAGCAGTTGCACATTGGTGGTTAACACAATAGGCGCGTCCCAGTTCTCGGCCAGCAGACGACGCTGGCGTTCGCTTGCACCTTCGGCATCATGCCGTTCCGTTTCGACCCCTAGTCCGGCCAAGCTGTGATGTTCCAACACGAAGTTATTCGGGAATGATTTGAATACCTTTCGATATTCGCGCGCTGTTTGTTCAATGACTGATAGGAACGGCACCGCAAGAACAACGCGTTTTAGGTTATGCCGCGCCGCGTGTTCCAGCGCGAATTTGAGCATGGCTAGCGTCTTGCCGGAACCAGTGGGGGCAGTCAGCGTAAACAAGCCGTGTTGCCTTTGCCCTGCATGCTCCGCTGCGCGCCACAAGGTTTCCCGTGCCTGCCGTACCTGCGCCTGCGCACCAGTAGCACCGCGCAGTTTCGTCATGTGTGCGTCAAGTGCTGCGAGTGCCGCACTGGCATCTAACTTCGGCCCTTCAGGACGTGGGCACTTGCCTTGCGCATCACCTTCGAAGTGCGACTCGGTGTCGAGAAAGTCCGCATCCACCAGACACGAAAAAAGCAGCCGCACATCAAGCATGTTGGCTACGGCTTGCGCCATGCCGTTTTGTAAATGCAAAGCTGTTTGTGCTGGTGTATGGAAGAGCAATCCATCTGCCTCAGCACGCTGTTTGAGTCGCATGGGGTCGGCATCGCTCAGGGCAAGTCCAAATGGATGGTTTTTCGTGAGACTCTGGGGATTCATCCGGCGCAAAGCGTCTGTGTTGGCGCGTTGCAGGCCGACATGATGCCCCTGAATCGCCAGCGCAGCGGCAATGGCACTATGTTCGGCCAGCGCCACCCAAGCCCCCTGTGACCAGTGATCCAGCCCCTGATCCTTGCCTTGCAGTCGCGCCTGGAAGCGATCTCCGTATTTACCGAGGTCGTGCAGCAACCCGGCGAGTTTCACTTCGCTAGCCCAGTTTGCCAAGCCTGCAAAGCTGTGCGCAATATTTCCAACTGAGTTCAGATGCTCGACGAGAAGATGCCTTTGTCCGTGGTTATTGCCGCTATGCGCGAAATACACAATTTTCTCGATTGTTTGCATACGTTATTTCCGTCCAACGGCAAAATCGCCTGAGAGTTCAAGGCAATAGCGTTTCAAGACAAATCCTTTCAGACGATGAATGCCGAGACAGGAGATAAAACCCAACGATGATAAGCCCCAATTGGTTGCTATACAGCAAATTATTTGCTTGGACGAATAATCCCGGGATGACTTCTTCCACATCGCTTTGCGCGAGGGGCCACATTGCATCGCGTCGCGAAATAGTGACGCTATAGGCTGCAGCTTGCGCATCAGCCAGCAAATCCGGGCCATCCTTTTTAAGCGCACTCAGCCATTGATCTATTGTCTTGTTATTGCCGTCCAGGCCACAATAACAAATGATAACGGGCGCGCTGTCTTCGTCCTGAATCAGCTTTATTTTTTCACAGACGCTGCGGAAATTAACAGCAAGAGTTTGCCCGTCAACCTTGAGCAATTCGCCGACCCCCTGCGCATCCAGATTGCAGGCGTGGTAGAGCTTTTCGAAATACCCGGCGAACAGTGCACACTCCGGTGGTTTGCCGGTGCGCCTGCGAATCGAGTTCCGGGTTCGAGACGAGGCTTGGGGTTCTTGGGAACAGTAACATGAACATACCTCTTTTACCCGCTGCGCCAGACGCGCAATTACGGTTGTTGGGCTTCTCCAATGGTGCCGAATTCAACTGCGGATTTAGCGTAAAAAAGATGCAATCCCGGCTCCGCATTCAAACGCTCGAACAGTCTTGCCGACTCTTCTTCGGATACCACCATGGTGATCTCGACCGGTTGATCGGTTAATTCGAAAAAATGGGCGGAATGCAGCTTGTGATGGCGGTCGATGCCTTCCTGCGCGGTGCGCAGGGTTGCTCCTCGAATTTGCATCGACTGCACTAGCGCCATCAGCCATTCTGCAAGTGGCTGATGGCTGTGACGGCGGTCTTGCTGGGTAAAGAATGTCAGTTGATAACCGTTCATGCAATTCTCCTTGAACCAGGCCGAATCAAGCGCGCAAGACTTGTTGCGTAATGACGATGCCGACGATTGTCAGCAGCACCGAACCCACCACATGGACCAATATTTCTATCGTAGCGTTGACGATTCTGCCCTGCTGCAACTGGGTGCTGACTTCCAGCGAGAAGGTGGAAAACGTGGTCAGGCCGCCCAGAAAGCCGGTAATGATGGCCAGGCGCCATTCGGGCGGAATGGCGCTCCGGCTGACCAAAACTTCGCTCGCAATGCCAACCAGCAAGCCGCCGATCAGATTTGCCAACAGAGTGCCAAGTGGCAAATTCGGCCAGATCGCATTCAACGTCAGTCCTAGCCGCCAGCGCAGTAAGGAGCCCAGTGATGCGCCTGCAGCAATGACTGCGATTGGAATAATCATAACGCTCGATCCGCTTTCTTAATGTTGTGCATACATTTTGCCGACATGGTTGGCTCTTCAGGCTTTTATTAGTGCAGGTAGATTACTGCGACTGCCCGCCGTCAACAAGAAAGATCGACGAAAAATCAATATCAGGCGCGTGAGTAAAACTGGCCGCGTGCTGCAAAGCCGGCGGGATTAGTGTGCGCTTTTTGTCCTACAATCGCGGCATGAGCCATATCGACATCCTGCTACCGTTCGGCCTGCCGCCGCCCGAACTGGCGTCTGACCTGATCAGACAATTAAAAACTCCGGCGTTAGCTGCCCTGCTTGGACGTGCCAGAAGCGAGCAGCAAGCGCCCGAATGGCAGAGCTTCGACGGCTTTGAGAACGCCCTGCCGCACGAAACCTGGCTGGCGCATCAATTCGCTCTGGCTGAAAATTTGGCGCAGGGTGGCAGCCCGCCGGCGGCGGCGGCGGCGATGACAATGTTCGGTCTGAAGCCGGATGACGGCGTCTGGTTTCTGCTGCAGCCGGTTCATATTCATGTCACGCGTGACCATCTGGTGCTGATGGATCAGCGGCAGTTACTGATTTCCGAGCAAGAATCGCGCACCCTGTTCGACTTGGCCGAACCGCTATTTTCAGAAATTGGGATGCCGCTGCGCTATGGCGACGCGCATACCTGGTTCATGCGCGCCGATGCCTGGAATGCGTTGCGTACCTCGACGCCGGACGCGGCCTGCGGCCACAATATCGATATCTGGATGCCCAAGGGTAACGGCGAGCGCGACTGGCGCAAGCTGCAAAACGAGGTCCAGATGCACTGGCACGAGCATGCGCTCAATCAAGCGCGTGAAATGCGCGGCCAAAAGCCTATCAATTCGCTCTGGCTGTGGGGTGGCACGCCAACCGCCATGCTGGCGGAGCAAACCTCGGCGCGCTCTCCTTACACCGCCGCGATCAACCTGCCCGAGTGGATGGGCGCGCTGGGTCAAACTCGCGGCATGACTGCCGGGCAACTGATTTCGGCTGCGCCGCAACGGGGCTTGCTGGTACTCGATGCGCTGCTGGAAGCGGCACTGGCCGGCGACTGGGGACGCTGGTTAGGGCAAATGCAGGACTTGGAATTGCACTGGTTCGCGCCGCTGCTGGACGCCTTGAAGGCCGGTAAAATTAGCAGCATCGGGCTGATCCTGAACCATAACAAAGAATTGCGCGGTTACCGCACCAGCAGAATGGCGCTGCGACGGTTCTGGTTGCAGCCGACGCTCAACAAACTTCTGTAAGTAATGTATCAACCGCAGCAGGGTGATCCGGTGCGCATGGCGCACCCTACTTCCTGAAACCGCGCATAAAGTAAGTAAAGAGTCAGGTTATTTTGTAGAGTATATTTTATATCAGCATTAAATACATGCGGTAATTACCATGAAAATTGGCATACTCCTTATTTTTTAACTCATCGCATTCTGAACGCCTGTTCGTGCTTTTCGTGTCTTTCGTGGACAATCCGTAACATCCGTTAAAAAAGACAACACCATGACCAGAATCACCACCCGCCCCTATTCTTTCCGCGCTTCCGAGATGCTGCGCCAGAGCGGCGTCCATCCGGTTTTGGCGCGCGTGTATGCGGCGCGCGGTCTGACCGAAATACACGAGTTGTCGAGCGATTTGAAAGCATTAATGGCTCCCGGCGGCTTGCTGCACATTAATGAGGCGGCGGCATTTCTGGCCGACGCGATTGCCGCTGGCAAAAAACTGGTGATCGTTGCCGATTACGACTGCGACGGCGCCACTGCCTGCGCGGTCGGCTTGCGCGGCTTGCGTGCTTTAGGCGCGCAGGTCGATTTCATCGTGCCGAACCGATTTGAATACGGTTATGGACTAACGCCCGAAATCGTCGATTTGACCATCCGCGAAAAATCACCCGACATCATCGTCACCGTCGATAACGGCATCGCCAGTATCGACGGCGTAGCTGAAGCCAACCGGCGCGGCGTCGAGGTGGTGGTTACCGACCACCACTTGCCGGGCGACGCGCTGCCGAATGCGCGCGTGATTGTCAACCCGAATCAGCCCGAATGCGGTTTCTCCAGCAAAAACCTGGCCGGGGTAGGCGTGATGTTTTATGTGCTGCTAGCGTTGCGGGCCGAAATGCGCCAGCGCGGTGTATTCGATGCTCAGAGCCAGCCCAAGCTGGACCCTTTGCTCGACTTGGTGGCGCTCGGTACTGTGGCCGACGTGGTCAAGCTCGATGCAAATAACCGCATCCTGGTGGCGCAAGGTTTGAAGCGCATGCGCGCCGGCCGCATGCACGCCGGGGTGGCGGCGCTGTTTCGTGCTGCCGGGCGCGAAGCCCGGCGCGCCACACCGTTCGATCTCGGCTTTGCGCTCGGGCCGCGACTAAACGCGGCCGGACGGCTGGCCGATATGTCGCTCGGCATCGAATGTCTGACCACCGATGACGAAGGCCGGGCCTGGGCGATTGCGCAACAGCTCAATGAAATCAATATCGAACGGCGCACGATCGAAGCCGAGATGCAGGACGCCGCGCTCCTGCACCTGGACGACTTCGCGCCGCAGGACAGCACCACTATCACCGTGTTCGACGAAAGCTGGCATCAGGGTGTGATCGGCATCGTCGCCTCGCGCCTGAAGGATAAATTTTACCGCCCGACCATCACCTTCGCACCCGGCGGTGCAGGGCTAATCAAAGGCTCGGGCCGCTCAATACCGGGCTTTCATTTACGCGATGCGCTCGATCTGGTGTCCAAGCAAGCCCCGACTTTGATCGAAAAATTCGGCGGCCATGCGATGGCGGCTGGCTTGACGATTCGCGCCGATGCCTTGCCGGCATTTTCAAAAGCGTTCGAGGCAGTCGGCCAATCCTGGCTCGGCGCGCATCAACTGGAGCGCATCATAGAGACCGACGGCCCGCTGGAGGACGCGTATTTCAGCACCCAGTTCATAGAAATCATGGATGGCCAGGTGTGGGGCCAAGGTTTCGCGCCGCCGCTGTTTTGCGACGAATTCCGCGTCATCAGTCAGCGTGTCCTCAAAGAACGGCACCTGAAACTGCTGTTGGAAAAAAACGGCCAGCGCTATGACGCGATCTGGTTCGGCCACGCCGATGCACTGCCGGAACGCACCCGCGTTGCGTTCCGGCTCGACGCCAATGAATACAACGGCGTAACGCGGGTGCAACTGATGGTGGAGCATGCGGAAGCGGCTTGAATACTGAAAACGGGTTTTTATGGCGCGACCCGATGTTTCTCAGACCGCCGGCAGACTGTTGCATGCCGCCGGAAATGCTTGTGCCGGCCTCCGGTATGCGTCATCCTTGCTGCAGGCATTCCATGCTTCTCTCTTTTCCCTATGAGGCCCAAGATGAAACGAACCGGATTATCTGTAATTGCCATCGCCATCGCATTAACGACTAGCCTAAGCTTGCTGGCAGCTTGCGATAAGGCTGAAGGACCGTTACCGAAAGTAAGTACGGCAGAACAACCGGCACCGCAAATGGAAGTCAAGCAAGACGGTGCAAACGGCGCCGCAAACAGTACAACAGCGCCCAGCCAGAGCGAGCGTGAATCCACACTGCAAATGGCACGCCAGGAAATCGATCAATTGACAGCCCAAGTCGAGGCATTGAAAGTCAAGGCGCAAGACGCCAGCGTTGCACTGAAAGAAAAGCTGGCATCGGATATTCGGGGTTTCGAGCCGGATCTTAAAGAGGTTGAGACGAAATTCAACGCACTTAAAGTCGCCGGCGCAAATGCCTGGCAAGACATGAAGACCGCTTTTACGGCATCGATCGACAAGCTTAAAGCATCTGTCGAAAAGTCCAGCCAGAAATCGAGCGCGACTGGCAGTTCGTATTGAGATTAATACATACTGGAAGTTGTACTTTTTAACACCGCATTGTTTTAATGCGGACAAAGCATGTAAAAAATGCATACTCCCATTTTTATATTATAAATAAGCGTTCATTGAAACACTACGACAGGCCCTGCCGACCCAAAATGAAGCCACGCCTAGCGCCGCAATTGGCCGTCACCGATCTTTATCGGCATGAGTGACTCCATACTGATCGGCCTGTCGGTTGCACTAGGTTGCGGTTTGCTCATTGGCATCGATCGCGAGCGCAGAAAGGGCAGCGGGCCGAACCGCACCTATGCCGGAGTGCGCAGTTTTGCGCTGGCGTCTTTCACCGGCGCATTGGCGCAAATGCTGCATCCGGCGCTGGTGGCGGTTGCCGCGCTGCTGATCCTGGCGCTCACCATCGTTCACTACTGGCGCGAGCGCACAGACGACCCCGGCATCACAACCGAATTAGCACTGTTTACGACTTTTTTGCTGGGTGTCAATGCGATGGAAAACCCCGCAGTGTCGGCTGCCGCAGCAGTCGTCGTAGCCGGCTTGCTAACTTTTCGCAGCCCGCTCCATCATTTTTTCAAGGAATCCCTGACGGAGTTGGAGTTGCGTGACGCCCTGCTGTTGGCGGGTGCCGCACTGGTGGTGTTGCCGCTGATGCCCAATACGCCGGTCACCTGGCTAGCGGGAGCAAACCCACGTCGCTTGTGGAGCCTGGTAATACTGATTATGGCGCTACAGGCGGGCGGTTACGTCGCCTTGCGCCTGGCCGGCGCGAGGCTGGGGTTGGCGCTATCCGGGCTGGCATCAGGCTTTGTCTCCAGCACCGCAACGACTGCCGCCCTGGGTGCCCGCTGTCGGCAACAAGCCGAACTGCTCAATGCCTGCGTAACGGGCACGCTGCTATCGAATATCGCGACCTTTCTGTTGTTATTCATAGTCAGTGCAACAATCTACCCCGCCGCGTTGGCAACTTTAGCGCCGAGCCTATTGTCGGGTCTGGCGGCGGCGGTCACGGTGTCGGTAATTAGCCTATTCGGTCATCAGGCCAGCGCAGAATACGCCAAACCCAAAGGCCATGCTTTCAGCCTGACGCAAGCTTTATTGTTCGCGCTGATCCTGACCGGCGTGACTGCGGCGGTCGCTTACACCAACGCTCATCTGGGACTTGCCGCGGTTACGGTGGGCGCCGCCGTGGCAGGTTTTGTCGATGTACACGCCGCAACCGGCTCGGTGCTATCTCTGGGTGCCGGCGGCATGCTGGAAATGCCCGAATTGTTGCTGGCTATCCTGATTGCCTTTTCCACCAATACCTTCAGCAAGATCGCGGCTGCCTACCTGGCTGGCGGCACGCAGTTCGCAGCGCGTACTGGGCTGGGCCTGATTCTGATCATGCTTGCTACCTGGCTACCGTATTTTTTTACCTGACGGATGCCTGCACGCGCGAAAGGGGGGGGGTTATCCAGTGCCGGCTAAATAGTTGCGAACAAACCTCTCCGGCGCAGCCAAAAGAACTGTGTTGTGCATTCTTTCGTGCTTTTCGTGTCTTGCGGCAACAGGCATACGGTAAATCTAGCCACCATTGCCACAATCACCTATACTCCCATTGTCAGTTTGCAATTGTCAGGCGTTCAGTTTATGCATTTGCCAAGCATAGCCACAAGCAGCCTGCCACCTTTAACGCTTTGGAATATATTTCTTCAAGGATGCCATATGTATCAAAAGATTTTGATTCCAACCGATGGTTCAGACTTCTCCAACACTGCCTCTCAGGCCGGGGTGGAATTTGCCTTGCAATTGCATGCTGAAGTAGTCGGGTTTTACGTCGCCCCCGAATACCAGTACCCAATCTATGTAGAAATTATTCCTCCGAGCTATCCATCGGAAGAAGAGTACAAGGCATCCATGCGCCAGGCAGGCGAAAGTTACTTGCAGACGATACGAAAATCAGCAGAAGCGGCCGGTCTGAAATTCACCGGCATCATCGAATTTGCGGATACTCCTGCGAAAAATATCGCCCAAGCCGCCCATAAGAATCAGTGTGACTTGATTTTTATGGGATCCCACGGACGCGGCGGTTGGGGACAATTGATTCTGGGCAGCGTTACTGCGAAAGTCCTTTCCTTATGCCAGATCCCTGTGTTGGTATATCGAATGGGAAAATCAAGCGCAGCTTGATTTGATCGAACAATTACGATTTCTGATCGTTGTATCGCAGGATAGTCATGCACACCATAGGCCCGGGACGGGCGGTGCTGCATTCTCAACATCGTTGCGCCGGTGCTTGCGATCAATGTTTCTATCCCACTCAAGGAATCACTCTATCTTTCAAGAATGGTTAAACCGATGATACGTTTAGTCATTGCAGACGATCACACCATCATGCGTGAAGGCCTCAAGCGCATCCTGGACAGTGCAGAAAATATCGAAGTCGTCGGCGAGGCTGTTAATGGCTTTGAAGTTATGGCAAAAGTGAGGGAAGGCGGATTTGACCTGCTATTGCTGGATCTTTCAATGCCTGGGCGCAGCGGAGTCGAACTGATCCGGCAAATCAAGAGCGAAGCGCCAAAACTACCGATCCTGGTGCTCACCATGCATGAAGAAGAACAATATGCAGTGCGCACGATACGGGCAGGCGCGCGCGGTTATCTAACCAAAGAAAGCGCCGGCACCCAATTGCTCAGTGCGATCGAGAAAGTGGCTGCAGGACGTCCCTACATAAGCGCTGAAGTCGCCGAACAACTGGCGCTGGAAATCATGGAGCCGCACGATATCTTGCCGCATGACCGGTTGTCAAACCGTGAATTCGAGGTTTTCAACCTTCTGGTGCATGGCAAATCGATTACCGAAATTGCCAAATTTCTGCATTTAAGTGTAAAAACCATCAGTACCCATAAAACCAATCTGCTACAAAAAATGCATGTGGATTCGCTCGCGCAACTGGTTCAGTATGCGGTCGCGCAAAACATGATTAACACCCCACATCGCTGACGCCGGAAAATTCCTATTTCTGCTTTTCGTGGGCCGCTGCAGATTTAATTGCGGCTTTTTTTTCTTCCGTGATGGTATCGTTGACTTTTTCGAAATTGGTGCGAGCGACCTCGATATTATGGGTTGCAAGCGTCGACGCCTCCTTGAATGCCGCGCTCCAGACATTAAACAGATCGGTCATTGGCCTTATCAAGTCACTATTTCCCTTACTCCCCAATGCTGGCATGGGCATCATGGGCTTCGGCATGAGTTGCGCGTTACTGACATGTTCAAAGTACTGTTCCATAACTTTTCCGACTTTATTTTGCATTTCCTGACATATTTGCAACATCTCTTTCTGGGATTTGCTAATGTAATCCGGCGTATGCGAAAGAAAACTTGATTGCAGCAAGGCAATCTGATTCATGTCACGACTAGTCGCCAGCGCCTGCACAAGCTGCATTTGCTCATTGAACAACGCATGCGTTGTGTTCAGAACCACCTGATCGATTTTTTCGGTGCAGGTTAACACTGCTTCTGACAGTTGCTGGGTTGCATGCAACTGGTTTTTATAGGAATTGGACAAAGCGTTTTCGGGATTTTGCATAATGGTGCTCCAGTGGAATAAATAAAAAACCATGGGTGGCATTCTGCGGCAAACAAAGAGCCCGCCAGTCGCAGGAAAAATATTTTAGCACTTGCATGGCAGCGCGGTTTGCGTAATATCAAAAGTTGATTCGCTAACCGCTTCCCCTACCGCTAAAGATATTGATATTGATCAAACCTGCCGGAAGCCGAGCACGTTACTGTTTTTAGCCACACATCAACCAAGGAGTACTGCATGTCGTTCAAGACCATTCTCGTGCACGTCGACGAGTCAAAACACGCAGCAGATTGCATCCGAATTGCAAGTGAAATCGCTCTGACTGAAAATGCCCATCTAATAGGCGCTGCCATGACCGGCGTATCCCGTTACCTGTATCGGGACATGACCATCATCAATAACGATCCAGGCTTGGTCTCGCACATGACATTTCTAAGGGAGCGCGCCAGCCGGGCGCTGCAGCAATTCGAGCCGCTGGTTCAAAAAATCGGCGTCAGTTCATTCGAGCAGCGGGTGATCGATGACGAGGCTGCCGGCGGTATCTGCCTGCAGGCCCGTTACAGCGATCTGGTGGTGATTGGACAAATCGACCCGGCTCAACCATCAACCACAATACTGTCAGATTTTCCTGAATATGTGTTGATCCATTCCGGTCGCCCGGTACTGATGATCCCGTATACAGGGTACTTTGAAAAAATCGGGAAACGCATCCTGATCGCCTGGGATGGCAGCAAGGAAGCCACGCGCGCAGTGACCAATGCGATCCCGCTATTGAAACGGGCCGAGATCGCCCATGTCGTGATATTCAACAACGACGCCAAGACCGATACCCACAGCGTCGAACCCGGCGCCGATATCGCACTGTACCTGGCCCGCCACGGTGTCAAGGTCGAAATATCGCTAGAAGCTAGCAACATCGATATTGGCAACAGCCTGTTATCACTGTCCAGCGATATGCATGTGGATATGATTGTCATGGGCGGATACGGCCATTCGCGCTTCCGTGAAACGATACTGGGCGGGGCCACCCGCACCATGATGCAATCCATGACAGTGCCGGTGCTGATGTCGCATTAACATCCGCAAGCTCAGATCTGATATTCAACCCGCAAGCGCGTCTGCAACAACTTTACCTGCCGTAATGCTTCGATCAAAACCCGCTGATCGATTTCGTTCAAGGCATACGGATTAATCCGGTTGGGATCGTTGTGACTGGCTGCGGAACGGTTGAGCTGGCCGCGTATGCGGATGGTCTGGACAAAATGAAAGGCAGCAACATCGGCCTCGATTGCCTCTGATTTTCGCCCCGCCCTGGCACCGCCCAACAGCAGTCTCTGCGCGGTATTTGTGGCGCGCACACCGTGCGCCAGCGAAAAGATTCGGCCGATATCCACAAACAGTCGGGCTGCACGTTTTTTCAGGTCGATAGTCCCTCCGAACTTGCCGCCATCCGTGGAAAAACGCGACAGCACGCCCAGCGGAACCGAAGTTTCCAGCGCATTCTTGGCCATCAGATGCAGGAACAGGGGGTTATCCCGGCACAGCGCAAATAGAGTGTCGCGCAGGGTTTCCGCCAGTGCAGCATCCCCGTACAGGGGGCGCAAATCGAAAAAGATGCTTGAAAGCACTAACGATTGTCGGTCGGACGTACAGATCCATGTGGCAAAGCGGCTCTTCCATTCATCAAAAGTAAGGCACCACTTGGGATTGCGCGCCATGATGTCGCCCTCGCATAATGGAAAGCCGCAGGCATCCAGCCCCACATTGACGGTGGACGCGAACTGCAGCAATGTATTGCGCAGAACCGTGACTGCAGCCGCATCGGCGCCCGGCGGCGGTGCAAAAATGATGCCATTGTCTTGATCGGTGGAAAAGGTCTGCTCCTGGCGCCCTTCCGAGCCAAAGGCCAGCCAGCAATAGCGCACTTGTTGCCCCCCTTGCCCCTCCTGCATCACAGGCTCGCCGACGATGTGAATCAGCTGAACCAGCACTCGGTCATTGAGCGCAGAGACCATGGCCGTGATCTGCTCGGCGCTCATGCCGTAACGAAACAGGCCGCTGCAGGTGGTGCGGATGCTATCGACCGCATTGCGCAGCGCTGCAATCGAAGTTGCCCGCTCAATCGGGGCTTCCAGATGACCGAAGCCGGTACGCTGAAGTACGAACAAGTCACGCTCCGAAATTACGCCAACCAGTGCGCCATCCTCCGAAACAACCGGCAGGTGGCGAATCGAGCGGCTGGCCATAGCAAGCGCCGCTTCCGCCACCGAACTGGTCATAGGTAAACATACCGGCGCTGGCGTCATTACCGTGCTGACCGGGCGCGCCAAATCCAGGCCGGGTGCGAGTACCCGCCGCAACGTATCGGACTCGGTCAGTATCCCGGCCACGCGTCCGGCATCGGTCACGATCACCGATCCGATTCGGTGCTGGGTCATGAGCGCTATCGCCTGCTGGACGCTATCCGATACGTCGACGGTCAGTGGGCTCTGCTTGATCAGGCTGCTCAAAGGCTGAAAGTTGATCTGTGCGGCGATGCGGTTTGATTCGATATCGGTCACGATATTTTGCATTAACCGCTCGTGATGGCGCCAGCACTGGTCAATGGCCCAGCGCAGCACCGCGGGCTCTGCCAGCAACGCGGCAACACAAGGTGCAGCCAGCGACCAGCACACGCAATTCTCAGCGGCGGTATAGGTCTCGACAGACTCCCGCAGCGGCAGAGCGAGATCAAGCGGCAGTAACATGCCGGGACCAAGTAGTTCGCCGACGCCATTTTCTATGGCTGTGCTGCGCACCGACACCCGTCCTTGGCGAATAATCAGGATTGCGCGCTGCCCGCCCTGCAACTGTGAATCAAAGATCGGTGCACCGGCGGCAAAGCAAACCAACTGGGCCGCCTCAAATAACGCCCCCAACCGCTCTGGCGCCAAGGTGGAAAATGGTTCGAAGTCTGCCATCTTGGCAATCTCCTGATTTGTCAGCGAAGATTTGGTCTGCAGCATAGGATTGGCCCACACATGGATAACTAACAAATGGATGGATAGATAGTGTTTAAGAAAAAATTATGAGAATGCACAATAATAGTGCATTTACCGCAGGTATTTAATACCGATAAACAACTACACAGCATATTATTAAAGGGGCGACAAACTATTAGAAGGGCGACAAACGCCGGTTTGATTTCTCAAGAACGTGATTCGCGCTGCTCCAGTGATACGCATTGGGCCGTCACCGCGTATCGATCTAATTATCCAATGATTGCGCGCAAAGTAAGTGTTAAGTAAGTAATTAAAGATAGCCTGACTGCTGAGACCATATTGTAATGACGATTTCAAACATCTCTTTACATCAAATGACGCCAATCAAGCCGACGACTTTCCGGCGCCAACGTCTCTATCGATTCAACCTCGTGGTTTGATAACATAACTATAGGAGATTTTAAAAATGGAAGATGATCTTGTTCAAAAGATAAAAGCCAATCCCAATTATCAAAAACTGGTTTCAACTCGATCAAGTTATGGCTGGACCCTGACCTGGTTCATGATGGTCGTGTATTACGGCTTCATCTTGCTGATCGCATTCGACAAGGAATTACTCGCAGCCAAAATGGGAACAGGCGTGATGACCTGGGGCATGCCAATCGGGCTTTTCGTGATTATATTTACCGTCATCATCACGGGCATCTACGTTCGACGCGCCAATAGCGAGTTTGATGACCTAACTGCCAAAATCCGCAAAGAGGTGCTTTAATGACGAATATGAAACGGTTTTTTGGTGCACTGGCACTGTTTTCTCTGGCAGGTGCCGCTTATGCTGCCGGTGCCGATCTCGGTCAGGCTGTAAAGCAACCGACCAATTGGACGGCAATCAGCATGTTTGCCGTGTTTGTCATCTTCACCCTGTTCATCACCAAATGGGCCGCTGCCAGAACCAAATCTGCAGCCGATTTTTATACTGCGGGCGGCGGCATCACCGGCTTTCAGAACGGCTTGGCAATTGCCGGCGACTACATGTCGGCAGCATCATTTCTGGGCATTTCGGCAGCCGTGTACCTGAACGGCTATGACGGCCTGATCTATTCGATCGGCTTTCTGGTCGGCTGGCCTATCATTACCTTCCTGATGGCGGAACGGCTGCGCAACCTCGGTCGCTTCACCTTTGCCGACGTGGCTGCTTATCGCTTCGCGCAAACGCCGGTCCGTGTTTTTGCAGCATCGGGCACGCTGGTAGTGGTGGCGTTTTACCTGATTGCACAGATGGTTGGTGCCGGTCAGTTGATCAAGCTGCTGTTCGGCCTGGAATACTGGATCGCAGTCGTGATCGTCGGCAGCCTGATGATGGTGTATGTATTATTCGGCGGCATGACTGCCACTACCTGGGTACAGATCATCAAGGCATGCATGCTACTGGCAGGCGCCACTTTCATGGCCTTTGTTGTGATGGCACAATTCCATTTCAGCCCTGAAGCACTGTTTGCAAAGGCAGTTGAAATCCATGACAAAAAAGACGCCATCATGGGGCCTGGCACCTTTATCAAAGATCCGATTTCAGCCATATCGTTCGGTATGGCGCTGATGTTCGGTACTGCCGGACTGCCGCACATCCTGATGCGCTTTTTCACCGTGCCAAGCGCCAAGGAAGCACGCAAATCGGTATTCTGGGCCACCACATGGATCGCTTACTTCTATATTCTGACTTTCATCATCGGTTTTGGCGCCATCGTTCTGGTCAGCACCAATCCAGAATTCAAGGATGCTGCCGGCAAGCTGTTGGGCGGCAATAACATGGCGGCGATCCACTTGGCCAATGCAGTGGGCGGCAACGTGTTCCTCGGCTTCATCTCAGCAGTTGCGTTCGCAACTATCTTGGCTGTGGTGGCAGGCTTGACTCTGTCCGGCGCCTCGGCGGTGTCGCATGACCTGTATGCAACCGTGTTCAAAAAAGGCCAGGCAACCAGCGCTGACGAGCTACGGGTATCACGCGTCACTACCGTGGCACTGGGCATCATTGCAGTGATGCTGGGTATCGTGTTCGAGAAACAGAACATCGCATTCATGGTATCGCTGGCGTTCGCGATTGCCGCTTCAGCCAACTTCCCTGTTTTGTTCATGTCGGTCTTGTGGAAAGATTGCACCACACGCGGCGCCACTGTTGGCGGTTTTCTTGGCCTGATTACCGCAGTTGGCTTGACGGTGGTATCGAAGTCGGTATGGGTTGACGTGCTGGGTTATCAGAATGCTATTTTCCCATACACATCGCCAGCATTATTTTCGATGACCGCCGGTTTCGTCGGCATCTGGCTGTTTTCAATTCTTGATACCAGCGATAGAGCCCGCCTCGACCGTGCAGGTTACGAAGCGCAGAAAGTGCGTTCGGAAACCGGTATTGGAGCTGCAGGCGCTTCCGGTCACTAACCTTGTAATGTGAAGTACACAGCCCCGGCAAGTAATTTCCGGGGTTTTTTTAATCTGAGTAAATTTGACGGTCGCCACGCTTTAGAGCAATATTAATTCCATTCAAAGTCAGGCCGCAAAGGATCTCCCATGTTCCAACACAACCTTACCGGCCAGCGCTTTGCCGCCATTTTCACCCTAGGCTGGATCCTGTTGAATTATCCGCTGCTGGCACTGTTTAACGATGCCAGTACCTGGTTCGGCATCCCTATTTTGTATGCTTATCTGTTTATTGCCTGGGCGCTGATCATCGGCCTGCTGGCGTATGTTGCAGAAAAATCGTCGCAACCCGAGAGCTGTGCTGCCGGCGACGCCGTCACACTGATTGCGAAAGACTGACATGCTGCAGGGCTGGGTTATCGTACTAGCGTCATTCGCCTATTTGGGCATACTGTTTGCGATCGCTTATTACGGTGACAAACGGGCCGATGCCGGTACCAGTATCATCAACAATCCGACGATTTATGCACTATCGCTGGCGGTGTATGCGACTTCGTGGACCTTCTTCGGCAGCGTCGGACGCGCCGCTGCAAGCGGCATCGGATTTTTGCCGATCTATCTCGGCCCGACGCTGATGATCGCACTCTGGTGGATGGTGTTGCGCAAGATCATCCGCATCAGCAAAGCCAACCGCATCACTTCCATTGCCGACTTTATCGCTTCACGCTATGGCAAGAGCGCGTTGCTGGGAGGCCTGGTTACGATCATTGCCGTGGTCGGTATCGTGCCTTACATCGCGCTCCAGTTGAAGGCCGTCTCGGCCAGTTTTTCCGTACTGCTGCACTATCCCGACATCATGACCGGGCGGATCGAGACAGGTCCAATTTGGAGCGACACTACGCTGTATATTGCGCTGCTGTTGGCAACCTTCACCATTCTGTTCGGTACTCGACATCTGGATGTCGCAGAGCGACATGAAGGCATGGTGGCCGCCATCGCATTCGAATCCATCGTCAAACTGGTAGCCTTCCTGGCTGTTGGCATCTTCGTTACTTTCGGCATGTACGACGGTTTTGGCAACCTGTTCCAACAGGCCCAGCTAGTTCCGCAATTGCAAAAATTACTCACCGTCGGTAGCGATACCGGCAGCATCGCCTTCGGTAGTTGGGCTTCGCTGATCCTGCTATCGATGCTGTCATTGCTGTTTTTGCCGCGCCAATTTCAGATAGCAGTAATTGAAAACATCAATGAAAGCCACCTCAACCGCGCCATCTGGCTACTGCCGCTGTATCTGTTGATCATTAACATCTTTGTGCTGCCGATTGCTTTTGGCGGCATCATGCACTTCCCCGACGGCAGCGTCGATGCCGACATGTTCGTGCTCGCGTTGCCAATGCAAACGCAGCAGCAAGGCTTGGCGTTGCTGGTATTTATCGGAGGGTTATCGGCTGCGACCGGCATGGTGATCGTCGAAAGCATCGCTCTGAGCACCATGGTCTGCAACGACCTGGTAATGCCATTGCTGTTGCGCACTGCGTCATTTCGACGCAACCAGTATGCCGACCTGAGCAAGTTTTTACTTAATATACGACGTGGCGCGATTGTGCTGCTGATGATGCTGGGCTATGCGTATTTTCGCTTGGCCGGAGAAGCCTATGCGCTGGTCTCGATAGGCTTGATTTCATTTGCTGCGGTGGCCCAGTTTGCACCGGCAATGTTGGGTGGCATCTACTGGAAAAACGGTACCTTGGGCGGCGCGCTGACTGGTTTATGCGCTGGCTTTCTGCTCTGGCTGTACACCCTGCTGCTACCCTCGTTTGCACAGTCCGGCTGGTTACCGGAAAGTTTTATCGAACTAGGGCCGTTTGGCATCGAATGGCTGAAACCGCGTCAATTGTTCGGCTTGACCGGACTGGATCAGGTATCGCACGCGCTATTCTGGAGCTTGCTGGCCAATCTCGGCTTGTATGTTGGCGTCTCGCTCACAGTCCGCCAAAATGCCGTCGAAAAAGCCCAGGCGATTTTGTTTGTGGACGCCCGCGCACTTGGCACGCGCGTATGGCGCGGTAGTGCCTCGGTTGAGGCACTGTCGGATTTGTTGCGGCGTTTCCTGGGAGCCGCCCGAGCCAATGAATTGCTGGCACAGCACAGCCGGCAGCGCGATACCAAAAATCTCAAGATGGCCGATGCCGAATTAGTGCATTTCGCTGAAATTCAGCTGGCAGGGACAATTGGCGCAGCGTCGGCGCGCGCCATGATCGCATCGGTGGTGGATGAAGAGCCGCTAGGGCTGGAAGAAGTCATGGCGATATTGAATGAAACTTCGCAAGTCATCGCTTACAGCCGTCAACTGGAGCAGCAATCGCACGAATTGGAACAAGCCTCGACTGAGCTCAAGGCCGCCAATGCCAGACTAACCGAACTGGATCATTTAAAGGATAATTTCATTTCTACCATAACCCACGAGCTGCGCACGCCGCTGACATCGATTCGCGCTTTCTCGGAAATACTGCGCGATAATCCCAGCCTGGCAGCCGCTCAACGCAGTGAATATCTGGATATAGTGATCAAGGAAAGCGAGCGCCTAACCCGGCTGATCAACGATGTACTCGATCTTGCCAAGATCGGCTCCGGCAGTGCGGAATGGCAAGCTGTAGCGCTCGATCTAAGGGATGTAATCACCGATTCGCTCAGTACCATCAGCCAGTTGCTAAAGGAAAATAGCATCCACCTGACGCTTGAATTACCATCGCAGCCGGCACCCATCGTGGCGGATCACGATCGCCTGATGCAAGTGATGCTCAATCTGCTATCCAATGCAGTCAAGTTCTGCGATCAAACCCAGGGCAGCATCCACGTCAGCCTGAATACGCTTGACGCTCAGTGGCAAGTAGCGGTCAACGACAATGGCCCCGGCGTACAGGAGCAAGACCAGGAATTGATTTTCGATAGATTCCGCCAGGGCGGCGACACGCTGACCGGCAAACCGCAAGGAACCGGGCTCGGCTTGCCGATCAGCCGGGAAATCATTCATCATTTCGGTGGCCGGTTATGGGTCCAATCCCGGCCGGGCGAAGGCGCAACTTTTACGTTTACGCTACCACTGGCAGCAACGCAGGAGACATAACATGACCCATAAAATTTTGATTGCCGATGACGAACCGAACATAGTCATCTCACTTGAATTCCTGATGCAGCAAAGCGGCTATGAAGTCGCTACCGCACGCGACGGTGCAGATGCGATGCAAAAAATTGCCTCTTTCTCACCCGATCTGGTGTTGCTTGACATCATGCTGCCAAAACTCAATGGCTTCGAAGTTTGCCAGAGAGTGCGCGAAAACAGCCAGTGGGATCGGATCAAGATCGTTATACTCTCGGCCAAGGGACGCGAAATAGAAGTAAGCAAAGGAATCGCGCTTGGAGCCGATGCATATATAACCAAACCGTTTTCCACCAAGGATCTGATCGTCCAGGTGCAACGCCTGCTGCAAGACGAATGATGGCGAAAATTCGTTTCTGGCTGGTGCTGGCGCTACTGTATGCAACCCTGATGGGAATTTTCGGCTTGCTGTTTCTGATCCTGTCATCGACCCTGGAGGTGCCGCAACAGGTGCAGCTGGCCCAGCTATTGGGTCCACGCCTGCCACTTTTAATTCCACTGGCACTGCTGCTACTGCTGGGACTGGGCGCCGGCCTTGCAGCGCTCCAAGACCGCTACGTGCGTCCACTGGCGCTACTGGCTGACGATGTCGTAATAATGCTGAGTAGCAATCCTGAACATCGCGCAACACCGCAGGGTACGGTAGAAATACGCGTGCTGGCAGAAAAAATCAACGCCCTCGCAACCACTTTTCAGGCCCTGCAACTTGACGTTCAAGCCAAAATTGCACAGGCCAATCGGGCGCTGGCGGAAGAAAAAAACCGGTTGGCAGTGCTGATGTCGGAATTGGCCCAAAGTGTGCTGGTCTGCAATATCGAAGGCCGCATCCTGCTCTACAACACCCACGCCGCCGAATTACTGGAGGCGCACGGTGCAACCGGCACCACGATTGGGCTGGGGCGCTCCATTTTCGGTGTAATTGAGCGCGACTTGATCGTGCATGCATTAGAACAAATCCAACACCAACGCCAACAAGAGACCGAACCAGCAGCACAAGCAGTCTCCGACTTTGTCGCCACCCTGTCCAATGGCCAGTTGGTGCGCGCACACATGGCTGCGGTGCTGGACGGCAGCAATGCGCTCGACGGCTTTGTGCTAACTCTGGAAGACATCACCCGCAACGTTGCCGCAGAAAGCCAGCGCGACACATTACTGCAGTCGCTTACCCAGGACACGCGCGCGGCGCTGGCCAACATCCGCGCAGCGCTGGAAACGATGCAGCAATTCCCCGACATGAATAGCGAAAAAAGAAGCCAGTTCACCGCCGTTATAGATGATGAATCGCAGCGTCTGGCGCGCCAGATCAACCAGGTGGAACATGTCCATGCTGATTGTCAAAACGAAGGCTGGCAGCTTGAGCAGATGCGGGGCGTTGATCTGATTGCACTGTTGCAGCGGCGCATCGCAACGCCCACCCTGCGCATCGACAGCAGCGACACCATCGATCCAGCACTGTGGCTGAAGATAGATAGCTATGCACTGACGCAATCACTGGCATATCTGGCGCAGTGCCTGTCCACCCAATGCAATGTCAGCACGCTGCATTTAGACCTGCAGCGTACCGAACGCCTGGCCCATCTGGACCTGACTTGGCGCGGCGCGCCAGTGGCGGCAGAAATCTTCCAATTATGGGAGAACACCCCGCTACAAATGAGCGCCAGCAACCCGCTGCCCACCTTAAACGCCGTGATTACCGGCCAGGGCGGCGAAGCGGTTTACCGGTTCGACCTGGCACGGCAGACCTCATGCTACCGCTTGCTATTGCCATTAGCGACAGCGCGGGCAACACTCGATATGCGCCGTAGCATCTCTGCGCGGCCAGAATTTTACGACTTTAACCTGTTCCAGCAATCGGGCCAGACCGCAGTGCTTGATCAGCAAATGTTGTCGCAACTCAGCTACACCGTATTCGACACCGAAACCACTGGGCTGCAACCAACGGCCGGCGATGAAATCATCTCGCTAGGCGCACTGCATATCGTCAATGGCCGCCTGCTGTCGCATGAAAACCTGGATCAGCTAATACAACCAGGCCGCAAGCTGTGTGCAGAATCGATTGCCATCCATGGCATCAGCGACGCCATGCTGATCGGCCAACCGGCGATAGAAAAAGTGCTGCCGCAATTCCATCGCTTCGCCCAAGATACCATTCTGGTGGCACACAACGCAGCGTTCGACATGCGTTTTTTACAGATGCTGGAGGCAAGAACCGGCATCAGTTTCACCCAGCCGGTACTCGATACCCTACTGCTATCACAAGTGATTCATCCACACCAGGAACAGCACTCGCTGGAAGCAATTGCAAACCGCCTAGGGGTAGATATTGTCGGTCGCCACACTGCATTGGGTGATGCCATAGTCACTGCCGAGGTGCTGCTCAAGATGATTCCATTACTAGCTGAAAAAAGTATCTTCACCCTCAAGGAAGCACGTGATGCAACACAGCTGACGCCCTACGCACGCATCCATTATTAGTGCAAACGCATATGGCGTTAATCATACTGATGCGTGTATTTTTAAATTCACAATGAATATATGCGGTAAATACTGCATATATTTATATACTCCATTGTTTTTATAGGATAGTGGGTACGCATTGCAGCCGATTAACGACTACACCAACCCCAACTTCTACAGCAGCGTGCATGAAGTGCCTCTGAATTTGGCATCTACGCCAGATTTAATGTACAGGCGTCACGCAAAATAGGGCCGGCATGCCGGTCATGTCGTAATGCCACAACCCGAACAGGCCGATGCCAATCAACACTACCGCACCGCTGCCGCGCAAGATGATAGGTAAAATACGCCGATTGAGCCACTGGCCAATTCCCTGAGCGAACAGCAAATAGGGCAATGCGCCCAAACCAAAAATCAGCATCAACGCAGCACCGGAAAAAGCACCGCCGGATAACAGTGAAAATGGCAAAACGGCGTAGACCAAACCGCAAGGCATGCATCCCCATGCCATACCGGTCAGAAACGGATGGCGGCCCGTCTGCGCAGCCAGTGAAAACCGAACCGGCAGTTTTACATGGAAGGTGATTTTTTGCCCCAGCCGATCGAGCAGCATCAATCCCGGCGCGTAACCGACCAAACGCAGCCCGAGCCAAATCAAGGCCAGATTGCCGACCATGAACATCGTCATCTGGACCGGCAGATACGGCTTGAAAAGCAAGCCGGCGGCACCCAGCGCCCCGACTATACCGCCGAGCACACCATAAGTACAAATACGGCCGGCATGCAACAATGCCGACATGTGCCATACACTATCCGGCACATCCGACTGCTGCAGTTTGATTGGTATGACTTTGCGGTTGGCGGACCCGGCAGATCCGGCTGAAACCAGCAAATTTGAGATGCCTCCGCACATGCCAATACAATGCGCCCCGCCCAGTAGGCCGGCGGATAGTGCCGCAATAACTAATGGAACGGAAAGCATGTCGGATCAAGTGCGGATTGCGGGTTAAGTACCCTGCGCAATTTCAAATTATTTGGAAACGGTCGATAACAAAACCGTCAGACCGCTGGAGATTGCCCCCAATAACCAGAACACAAAAAAACCTATGGTGTACACACCCAGATTACTTAATTCAATTCTATAATCCAAAAGAACCAGCTGCTCTGGATCGATCAGGCTGAATAGCAGTCCGCTTGCCACGCATGCTGTCAGGAATGAAGGCCAGAGTATCGCCATCAGAATACTGCGCACGGCAACCGCTGGATACACCGCCTCGGTACTCTTCACATTACACCCTTTCTGCTGTACTGAATCAATTGATTGCCTTGAGTTGTAACTGGGCCTGCATTGGATCGGACCAATCGCCGGTTAGCCGCCAGTCGGATGCCTCGATCTTGACATGCCAAAGCAGGCTGTCTTCCGGCTTACGCACAGATGGCGGCAAGTACATCAACTGATAAGTGCCTGGTCCGGTCCGCATCAAAGTGCCGCGCCGGATGAATTCATTGACAGCAGAACGTGAACTGGACTCTGCAATGCTTAACTGCAAAGTATCCGGTAAAGCAACATCGCTTTTCACATGAAATGAAATGCGGCCGGTGACCGAATCAAAACCCATATTGCCTGACATGTTTCGGGCACGGGCATTGGCATCGCGCCGAATATCCGTATTGATCGTCAAGCCCTGCTTGTAATAATCCTGGGCAACGACTTTATCGCTACCGCTAAAAGCCAGAAAAGCAGTATAAATAGCGGCAATAACGACGATAGTCGGCCCTCCCACCACCAGCCAGACCCAGGGTTCTGTGTACCAGCGCACAACTTTTTCCTTGCCTGGCTGAAGTTCAGGGTGCAGACGTGCTTCCATAATGTTTCCTTAACGAGGAATCAGAAATACCGCTTTTTCCGTAACTGACACACGCTTGTCATCATGATCTTGCACGGTAAAGATGATTTTATTGGAGCCAGGTTCAGCCTGGCCCGATGCTACCCTAACTCTGACAGGCACTGCAGTACTGGACGCCGCCGGGACAGCAAAGCTGTTGTCCGAAATTATTTCCGCGCCGGGAATGCCGCCAACTTCTACCGTGTATCGGTGGGGTGCCTCCTCGGTATTCATCACCTGTAAGCGATACACGTTATGCACCGATCCGTCTTCCATGATGCGCGGCATGCCGCGATCACGAAGCACATCCACCTTCAGTGGCAGGCGCATGGCCAGTGACAGAGCGGTAATCAATATTATTGAGCCCAGAATCCCCGCGTAAATCAAGGTGCGCGGGCGCAAGACGCGGCCCCAGATGCCGCGCTTACTCAGATTTTCCACCAGTGCATGCTCGGTGGTATACCGAATCAAGCCTCGTGGGTAATGCATCTTGTCCATGACCTGATCGCAGACATCAATACAGGCGGCGCAACCGATGCACTCGTATTGCAAGCCATTACGGATGTCAATGCCGGTCGGACATACCTGTACGCATAAAGTGCAATTAATGCAGGAGCCGAGATTCAGTGTCGAAAGGTCAGCTTGCTTGCTGCGGGAGCCACGCGGTTCGCCGCGCAGCCCATCATAAGTTACGGTCAAGGTGTCTTTATCGAACATCGCGCTTTGGAAACGCGCATAAGGGCACATGTATTTACAAACCTGCTCCCGCATCCAACCGGCATTGCCGTAAGTTGCAAAGCCGTAAAACAGTATCCAGAATATTTGCCACGGGCCGAGATCGAAGCTGACAACTTCCGCGGCCAAGGTGCGAATCGGCGTGAAATAACCGACAAACGTAAAACCGGTCCAAAGTGCAACTGCGATCCAGGCGGCATGCTTGGCCGTTTTAATAATAAATTTGCGTGGCGACATTGCTGCATCATCTATGCGCATGCGCTTGGCGCGGTCGCCCTCAATCTTGCGCTCGATCCACATGAAAATTTCTGTGTAGACGGTTTGCGGGCAAGCGTACCCGCAGAAAACACGGCCCGCCACGGCCGTAAACAAGAATAACGATAAAGCCGCAATGACCAATAACACGGCCAGATAAATAAAATCCTGCGGCCAGAAAACCATACCAAAAATATAAAATTTACGGGCGACCAAATCAAAAAGTACCGCCTGGCGATCATTCCATGTAAGCCAGGTGGTCCCATAAAAAATGATTTGGGTCAACCAAACCATAGTCCAGCGCCATGCCGCGAACCAACCGGTCAGCGCCCGCGGATAAATCTTCTTGCCTGTCTCAAAAAGCGACTGGTCAACTTCCTTGGGGCTGTACTGCTTGAGTGGCTTAATTTCCATTTAAATCGTTACTGCCTGTCTAAAATAAATATCCTGTTTTATTTGGCATTTGCCAACAACCCAACCGATTTGGCATCAGAGGCGGAAATTTTCCCATCGGAAGATGGGTTATTTGAAAGCCCCCAGACATACGCTGTAAGCAAATGCACTTTTGCTTCGCTCAGTATATTTTTGTGGGCAGGCATTTGATTGGCGCGACCTTTATTGATGGTTTCCATGATGGTATTAATGTCGCCGCCATATAACCATATCTTGTCAGTCAGATTGGCCGATCCCAACGCCTGGTTGCCTTTGCCGTCAACGCCATGGCAGACGGCGCAAACCATGAACTTGGGCTTGCCCAGCGCGGCCCTGATCGGATCGTGCGATGAATTCGACAAACTCTGCACGTAGTTGGCAACATTACGTACATCGTCCTCATTCCCCACTGCCGCGCCCATTGGCGGCATTAATCCATTACGCCCTTCAAGTATGGAGGTTCTAATGGTTTCCGGCGCCCCACCGTACAACCAGTCCTTATCGGTCAGATTTGGGAAACCCTTGCTGCCTTGCGCGTCCGATCCGTGACACTGCGAGCAAGAATTGAGGAAAAGTCGCTGGCCGATTTCTCTAGCTTGCGGATCTTTCGCTACCGTCGGAATATCCATTGCAAGAAATTTGTTGAATAATGGGCCGTATTGTTTCTCACCAGCATCTATTTCCGCTTTATATTCACTCACCTGACTCCAGCCGAATGCACCCTGCCAGCTTCCCATACCCGGATATAGCACCAAGTACACCACACTGAATACTATCGTCAGATAAAACAGACCCATCCACCAACGCGGTAATGGATTATTGTTTTCAGACAAATTGCCATCCCATACATGCCCGGTGCTTTCTGCTGGCAAGGGCTTGCCGTCCTGATCCAGCTTAACCCTTACTTTTGATTGCGCCCATAGCAGCAATCCACACCCAAAGATACTGATCGCCACCACGATGGCGATCCCGATGCTCCACCCCTGATTTAAAAAATCTGCCATGATCAGTTTCCTGTCGTTTCATTATCGTTATCAATAGGTAACTTGCCGAGCGCTTCAAAGCGTTCTTTATTATTTCGGCTGTAAGCCCAAAATAAAATACCGACAAAAGCCACAAAGCTCAGTACGGTAACAATGCTGCTTAACCATGTGAAATTCATACATCCCTCGCTATCTCGACTTGCCCAGACATTATTCACCCCGGCCAGCGCTTAATCCTTGTTCTTGATTGCAGTACCGAGTATCTGCAAATAGGCAATCAGTGCATCCTGCTCTGTTTTGCCGTCAATTGCTGCTGCGGCTTGTGCAATCTCGACGTCCGTGTATGGAACCCCCACCTTGCGCAAAGCGCGCATTTTGGGCGCAATATCATTCGCATCGAGCGTGTTTTGAGACAGCCACGGATAAGCGGGCATGTTCGATTCGGGCACGACATCGCGTGGGTTGTTCAGGTGAGTGCGGTGCCAGTTATCGCTATAGCGCGCACCGACCCGGGCCAGGTCCGGCCCGGTACGTTTGCTGCCCCACTGAAATGGGTGGTCATAGACCGATTCTCCTGCAACCGAATAATGCCCGTAACGCTCTGTTTCGCCCCGAAACGGGCGAATCATCTGCGAATGGCAGTTATAACAACCCTCACGCTGGTAAATATCCCGCCCCGATAATTGCAGCGCCGAATACGGTTTCCAGCCAGCCACCGGCTGCGTGGTGGAATTTTGAAAAAACAAAGGAACAATTTCCACCAGGCCGCCGACACTCAGCACCAGAATAATCAGCACCAGTAGCAAGCCGACATTCTTCTCAATCATTTCATGAGTAAATTTACGCATTATTCTCTCCTAAAAGCATCTGTTGATTCAGGCTTTGACAGTCGAATGACCTGCCATTGGTGCCAATACCGGAATCTTCGCTTCCGAAGGCGCTACCCCTGCAATGGTTTTGAATACGTTGTAAGCCATCATGCACATACCGGCAAGATAGAGCACTCCACCAGTCAATCGAATGATGTAGTACGGATAAGTAGCCTTGACCGACTCAACAAAAGTGTAGGTAAGGGTGCCATCGACATTAACAGCGCGCCACATCAAACCCTGCATCACGCCGGCAATCCACATCGATGCGATATACAACACCACGCCAATCGTGGCCACCCAGAAATGCACCTCAATCAGCGATTTGCTGTACATCGAAGTACGTCCGAACAGACGTGGGATCATGTAGTACAGACTGCCGATGGTAACGAACCCGACCCAGCCCAGGGCACCCGAATGTACGTGCCCGATAGTCCAGTCGGTATAGTGCGAAAGCGCATTGACCGTCTTGATGGCCATCATTGGACCTTCAAAGGTGGACATGCCATAAAACGATAGGGACACGATCAAAAAGCGCAGAATCGGATCGCTACGCAACTTGTGCCAGGCACCGGACAAGGTCATCACACCGTTAATCATGCCGCCCCACGAAGGTGCCAGCAAAATCAACGAAAACACCATGCCGATCGATTGCGTCCAGTCAGGCAGCGCGGTGTAATGCAAATGATGCGGACCCGCCCACATGTAGGTGAAAATCAGCGCCCAAAAGTGAACAACCGACAAACGGTACGAGTAAATCGGACGCTCCACGACTTTCGGAATGAAGTAATACATCATTCCCAGAAAACCCGCTGTCAGGAAAAAACCAACCGCGTTATGGCCGTACCACCACTGCACCATGGCATCCTGCACGCCGGCATAAGCCGAGTACGATTTGGTAAAAGATACTGGGATGGCGGCAGAATTGACAATATGCAACAACGCTACAGCCAGAATGAAAGCGCCATAAAACCAGTTTGCCACGTAGATATGCGCAACCTTGCGCTTGGCCAGTGTGCCAAAAAACACCACTGCATAAACTACCCAGACCACGGCAATCAGAATGTCAATCGGCCATTCCAATTCAGCATATTCTTTGCTTTGGGTATAACCCATAGGAAGCGAAATGGCTGCCAGCACAATCACCAGTTGCCAGCCCCAAAAAGTAAATGCCGCCAGCTTATCGGAGAATAAACGCACATTCGAGGTACGCTGCACGACATAGTATGAAGTGGCAAACAGGCCGCAACCGCCAAACGCAAAAATCACTGCATTGGTATGCAATGGTCGCAACCTGCCAAAGCTCAACCAGGGAATGCCGAAATTCAGTTCTGGCCACGCCATTTGCGCAGCAATTAGCACGCCCACCGTCATGCCTACCAGGCCCCAGACTACCGCCATAATGGAAAACTGGCGCACCACACGATAATTGTAGGTATCTACTTTTGATTGGCTCATGTTTTAGCTCGGTTATTAAGCTCGGTTGTTAAATTCTGACGCCACTTTAAGTGCTGGGCAAAAATCAAACGTTGATCTAAATCAAATTCGGCGGGACGCCGCAGACACCGACCAGTTGCGCTGAAATAGGAAAGCTGGTAGTTGGTTTTCGCATTAGCGAAAAATAGGCAAGCGACCGACTAAACAATGGATGCCCCAGTATCTTTTGCGATATTTTTTATCATTCCTGACGCATGTGCGCCGAGAACAATACACATTAATCGGGATCGTTCAAGATGCGCTCGGATACTTCATCAAGGTCATCGAACTGACGATGATTTATGGCCCACCAGAACACCGCGCCTATGGCGAATACCAGTATGACGCTCATTGGAATCAGTAAATAAAGTATATCCATAGAAAGTAATTACCCACGTCGACAAAAAATACTTGATCCGAACAAAAACTCACCCCGCATACCGCGCAACAGTCGCTATTGTGCCATTCAAATTACGCTGCGATTGTGTATTTTGAGATGATATGCGTAGCGAATTGAGTACTACCACCAGAGAACTCAGGGACATCCCAATGGCGGCATGCCACGGAGCCAGCACACCCGACATTGCAGCAGGAATGGCGATCGCGTTATACAGCAGGGCCCAGCCCAGATTCTGCCGGATCAGCAGCATGGCTTTGGTCGCGGTCTGGAATGCGTGCCGCAAATCGCCCAGATGGTTTGAAATCAAAATTACGTCGCTTCTGGCTTGTGAAATTGGCGCCCCCTGCCCCATCGCAATCGACACATCGGCCAGCGACAGCCCCGGCCCGTCGTTCATGCCGTCGCCCACCATGGCGACCACTCCGCCCTGCTGTTGAATTTTTCTAATCGCCGCATATTTCTGCGCAGGGCCCAGCTCCCCGAACACCTCTGGAATACCGAGTTCTTGCCCCACTTGCGCCACCACATCGGCCCTGTCGCCTGACAGCAGCATGACTTTCTTGCCTTGCTGCAGCAAAAAAGCAATCAAGTCCCTGGCCTCGTGACGCAATCCATCCTGCATCACGAACAGCGCAATCCAGCCATTTTCGTCACCGAAGGCAGCCAGAGTCTTGCCAGCATATTGGGGCGGAATTTCCAATGGCTGGTGGTGCAGTTGCTGCACGAAATGCACGCTGCCCAAACGGTAAGCATGGCCGTTGCTATCGCTAGCTTGCAGCCCCTGACCGGCAATTTCCGTAATGCTGCCAAACTTTGGGATAGTGTGCGCGCGCGGTTCGTCTCGCGCTACTGAAGCAGGCGACGCTGCCAGCGCCTGCGACACCGGGTGCAGCGAGCCAGCGGCCAAGCTGGCTGCTGTTGCCTGTGTGAATGCTGCATCCCAGAGCACATCCTGTCGCAGCAACAACGTATCGAGCAGGCTTAACTGGCCGTAGGTGAGGGTGCCGGTCTTGTCGAACACGACATGGGTGGTGCGTACCAGCGATTCAATCGCCCGGCCGCGCGCGATCAGCACACCATTCCTGGCCAGGCGTCCGACTGCAGCCGACATCACGCCTGGGGTGGCCAGCGACAATGCGCAGGGACAGGTGACGATGACGATAGTCACGGCAATCCACAGTGCGCGTGACGGGTCGATTTGCCACCAGACGATGCCGGACGCGATAGCCAGCAGCATGATCAAAAACAGGAAGCGGCTGGCATGACGGTCGGCCAGCGCCACCAACGGCGGTTTTTCATTGGCTGCGGCTTCCATCATCTTCACCAACGAAGATAGCTGGGTCTGATCGCCCACTTGTTCGGCCTGCATCACCAGCGGGCCGATCAGGTTGAGTGCGCCGCCGATCAACTTGCTGCCGCGGGACTTGAGCACCGGATGCGATTCGCCGGTCATCAAGGCTTCGTCGCACTCGCTCTCACCTTCGATAACCACGCCATCGACCGGAATGTGGGCGCCGGCCGGTACCAGAATGGCGTCGCCCGCCAACAGCAACTCTGCGGCAACCTGAATGACCTGGCGCGAGTTTGGATAGTCAATCAGTTTTTCGACCTGCGCCGGCACTAGCTGAATCAACGCGCGCAAGGCTGAGGTACTTTTTAGATGCACCTTGGCTTCGATGGTACGCGCCGCCAGCAGCAGAAAAACGAACATGATGAGCGAATCGTAATACACCGGGCCGCCGGCAAAAGTGGCCCAAATGCTGGCAAAAAAAGTCACCAGCACGCCCACCGAGACCGGCACATCCATGCCGACATGCCGATTACGCAGATCACGCCAGGCAGCGCGGAAAAATGGCCAGGCGGAGAACAGCACCACCGGCACCGTGATCGCCAGGCTCGCCAGTTTCAGCAGCAAGTCGATATCCGGCGTCAGATCGCCACCCACACTAGCCACCGGAACCAGATATGCCGGAAATGCATACATCATCACCTGCATCATCGCAAACCCGGCCACGAACAGGCGCCACAAAGCCATTTTCTTTTCGCGCTCCTCCAACGAGCCTTGCGAGCCAGCCGGCAATGCGCTATAGCCCAAGTCCGAAATAGCCGCGACGATGCGCGATAACGATATGCTGCGGTTATCCCAAGTGATTTCGGCGCGGTGGCTGGCGATATTGACCTTGAAAGCAGTTACGCCGGCCAATTGTTGCAGCCGGAACTCGATCAGTTGCACGCAGGCGGCGCAACGGATTCCGCCAATTGTCAATTTCTCGTGTTTTAGGGCAGCATCGCCGGTGGCTGGCGCGAGGCTGCCAGAAGTTGCTGAATGTAAATTATGCATCAGGCATCCATCTCTAATCTAATTGCTGTTTCTGGGCCAAGTATTGTTTAGACTGACCCAATTGTTCGACCGTAGACAGGATGGCGGCGCAACCGTGGCAACAAACGTCGCGGCAAACCCCGTCGAATACAACTTGAACCACGCGCTTCTGGCGCACCCGTTCGCCGCAGTGGAAGCATGCGATCTTCGGATTGGCGGCAGCCGATCTAGCAAATATTGCGGCCAGCGCGGAAGAGAGTTTGCGCAGCATCATCCGGTCAGCCAGCGTTGTGCGCTGGCGTTTTTAATCAAAAATTTGAAAGAACTGCACATGCTCAGGATTCTTCTTTGTTATCGCCACATCTGCCATTGTGCCTGATTCAGGCACCGGCTCAAGCGTGGGCACGATCGAATACAGAAGGGCCGGATCACCAATATGCAATATGGTTGACCATTACACTAATTGCTCAATACAAAGATACACACCGCCGTATTTTAGTCACCCTCAATAAAAAAATGCGGAAAGCACTATATTTTTTGCTATACTCCCCATAAATCATATCAAATAAAAATCCTCAAGGATTAGCCATCCATACTTCCGCCTGGCGCCGCACCACTTCGTTCAGGGAGCCTGTTTCGGCATAAGCGGCGCGCAACCAGTCCGCGTCGGAACTGCCCTTGATCGCGTTTTCTTGAATTGCCGCGATCACGTCAGTGGTGCCGAGTTCGCGCGCAGTGTCGCCTAGCATTTCGAGCGTATGCAAAATATCTTCCTTGATCGGCAACTGGGTATTTTGGGCCGGATCAATCACTAAGCCGGCCAGGCCGAAGCGGCAAGACTGGAAGCGGTTATATGAATACGTCAGGTAGGTATCCTGGGTCGGACACAACGCACGATGATCTAGGAAATATTTGCACAGTGTTTGCGCATAAGCAGCCAGTTGCACCGCTGTTTCAATCCCGAGCGGGGTATCGCAAACCCGGATTTCCACTGTGCCGTATTCTGGCTTGGGCCGAATATCCCAATAAAAATCCTTCATGCTGGCAACGATATTCAAGCTTGTCATTTTTTGGTAATACGCATCGAACGCTGCCCAGTCCAGCACGAACGGCATGCAGCCGCTCAGGGGAAACGCATTGATGCTGGTCAGTCGCGAAGATTGGAATGCGGTATCGACGCCTTGATAAAACGGCGAGGAAGCCGATAACGCGATGAAATGCGGAATGTAGCGCGCCAGCAAGTGCGCCAACCGCACCGCCTCATCGCCATTGGCGCAGCCGATATGGATATGCTGGCCGTACACGGTAAATTGTTTGGCAAGATAACCATACAATTCCGACACCAGATGGTAGCGCGCAACCGGCGATATGCGTTGCTCGTCCCAGTGCTGAAATGGATGCGCGCCACCGCCAGCGAGACCGAGATTGACCTTGTCTGCGGCAGCCACCAGCAGGGTGCGCATGGCCGCCAACTCGGAGAGCATTTCCCGATGATTGACATGCACTGAAGTGGCAATTTCAATCATGCTTTCGGTAATTTCCGGCTTGATGTCGTAGCCATGCGGGGTCTTCTCCAGCACCGCCAGCAAATCAGGACAGCCACGGGTCAGGTTGTAGTCACGTCGATTAACGATTTGCAACTCCAGCTCGACACCCATCGTCAGCGGCTTGGAAGATGTAAATTCGAGCATGAATTTCTCCTTTAAGAACGTGTAAAAAATAAGTTGTGGATTTGGGCGCGTTTGGCGGGATGCGATGCAAGGCGTGAGGAGGAGTCATAGCTGACTATGGCGACGACGAGCAAGGCCGCAACGCGCCCACCAAATATGGAACAAATACGCAAATTATTTCGTACATTTTCCACCCTATCAGGGTTTAGGTATATTCGATTCGCCCGACGCCACCAGTGCGTAATGGGTCGAAATCGGGCCGATGATTTCCAGCACAACCACCACCGATAGCACCAGCGCCGAAAGTTGCGCGCCAAACTCAGGATGAATGCTGGAAACATATTGTGCGGTCAGGATGGCAACTCCCGACATCGGCAACAAGCCCAAGCCGAGCAGTGCTCCTTGACGCGCATGCAAACCGTTCCGGGACGCCAGCACTGCGCCCAACCCAGTCATCACAGTCAGCCGCACCGCAATATACGCCAGACCAATCAGCCAGAACTGCCCCAGATGCGCCAGCTGCAGACGGGCGCCCGCAAACACGAACAGAATGACGCATAGCAAGCTATTGATCTGACTAAATTCAGATTCGACCACTACTTGCTGACGGTCGCGATAGCGGCTGCTAACGGCAAATACCAGCAATGACACCAGCGCCGGGAATTTGAACATATCGGCGATTCCGATGGTGGCTGCAACTAGCGCAAACACCACGATACGCTGCGCGTAACTCTCCGGCCCCAGATGGCGGTTGGCAAAAACCAGCAATCTGCCGGCTAGTAGACCAAACACGATGGAGCCAAAAATCAGATACAGCGGGTGTAGCAGGGCGACACTCCAACTCGCGCCGTACTGCCAATGCAACACCGACAGACACACGATAAACAGCAGAAAAGCCAGTGAATTATTAATGGCAACAATATTCAGCATGCGAGCGCTAACTTGGCCTTCAGCCCGGATTTCCTGCACTACGTTGAGCGTCACCGCTGGCGAACTCGCCGTGCCGATGGCCGCAGCCAGCGCAGCACTCAGGCTATCGAGACCAAGACTGAGCAACAATATGAACAAAGCTACAAACACGCTAATACTGATGGCTACGCCGGTGATCAGCAGCCACCGTTCTTTCAACAGCCAGCGATAATCCAGACGCCGCCCCAGCTCAAAGACGAATAAACCTAGTGCCAGTTCGACAATTGGCTCCAGTTCATTAAGTGCGGTGGCGCTGATCAGATTCAGGCCAACGGGACCGATCAACAGCCCGGTCAGCACGTACCCGGTAATCGCCGGCACCGGCGCAATATGTTTGACCAGACGCGCGCCAAAAACCCCGGCAATCAGTATCAACCCCAAAGCGGTCAAAATATTAAGGCTGCCTGGTAGATCCGGAAAAAAACTGAATGATGACATATGGGTTTCCTATGGCAAGAAAGGTAGCGCATGGATAAAAATGCATGCCGGTAATTATCGTAGGCAAAAACCGCTATTGAACCTATTGAAAACCACGAAGAAATACGGGCAACTGCCTGAAAAGTGCTGATCCGACGGCGATTATTCTTTTTCCGCACCGTTAAAAAAACTAATCGGACAACAGGATTATTGGAGACCTGAGTACAACCATTCTAACGAATAACGCATTTGCGGAAAAACATTTTTGCCTGGCACAAAAAATACAGATAAGGGTGCGGGTATTACTAAAATAAAAAATAAAGCCGAATTTGCTTTGGAGAAGCATTTGGTCATTTGGATGTTTTGAATAAATTTCGGCTGATGATGGGTGCAGCGTGCTCGCGTATAATTTACGGTTTGATTACAGATAAATTACACTATGGAAGCTGAACGCTTAAACGCCCTCTCCGCCTTGCTTGCCGACCTGGCTAGCCGTGAAACCGAACTTCGGGGGTATCTTTGACTTCGATCTGAAGTCCGAGAAACTTGAATCCGTCAACGCGGAACTGGAAGACCCCACTGTCTGGAACGACCCGAAACGGGCGCAGGACTTGGGCAAGGAAAAAAAGTCGCTGGAAAATATCGTTTACTCCCTGATCAAAATCGAAGCCGACCTGCACGACACGCACGACTTATTCGAGATGGCACGCGAAGAGCAGGATGAAGACACGCTGGTGGCGGTTGAAACCGATACCAAAGATATTGAAACCCGGGTTGCCGCGATGGAATTCCGGCGCATGTTCAACAATCCGATGGACCCGAACAATTGCTTCATCGACATTCAGTCCGGTGCCGGCGGCACTGAAGCGCAAGACTGGGCCTCGATGATCCTGCGCCAATACTTGCGCTATTGCGAACGCAAGGATTTCAAGGTCGAAATCCTGGAACAGTCGGACGGTGAAGTGGCCGGCATCAAGACCGCGACCCTGAAAGTCGAAGGCGATTATGCTTACGGCTTCCTGCGCACCGAAACCGGCGTGCATCGACTGGTGCGCAAATCGCCGTTCGACTCCGCCAATGGTCGCCACACCTCATTTTGCAGCCTGTTCGTGTACCCGGAAGTCGATGATTCGATCGATATCGACATCAATCCGGCCGACGTGCGAATCGACACCTATCGCGCCTCCGGTGCCGGCGGACAGCACATTAACAAGACCGATTCCGCAGTGCGCCTGACGCACGGCCCATCCGGTATCGTGGTTCAATGTCAGAATGACCGAAGCCAGCATCGCAACCGCGCCGAAGCGTGGGACATGCTTAAAGCCAAACTGTTTGAACTGGAAATGCGCAACCGCATGAGCGAACAGCAAAAGCTGGAAGATTCCAAAACCGATGTCGGCTGGGGCCATCAGATCCGTTCTTATGTGCTCGATCAGTCCCGCATCAAGGATTTGCGCACCGGTTTCGAGACCGGCAATACCAAAGCGGTTCTGGATGGCGATCTGGATGAATTCATCTCCGCTTCGCTGAAACAGGGCGTCTAAGCGCACCTCGCACCCACGCCCGATGCGCCCACACGCCATTTTGCACACATTGCCTAAATAATATGACCAAGCACAATGAACCAGCGGCCATGCCGCTAGACGAAAATTCGATCATCGCCGAACGGCGCAGTAAACTCGCGACACTGCGTACCCAGGGAATTGCCTTCCCGAACGATTTCCGTCCACAACACAAGGCGGCAGTACTGCAGGCGCAATACGAAAGCGCAGCCGCGCGCGAAACCCTGCTGACCAAACCGGTAACGGTAGTGGTGGCTGGGCGCATGATGCTCAAGCGCGTCATGGGCAAGGCATCGTTTGCCACCATCCAGGACGCCTCCGGCCTCAAAGCCGACGGCCGCATCCAGCTTTACATCACTAACGACCTGACCGGCGAAGCGGAACACGCAGCTTTCAAGCATTATGACTTGGGCGACATTCTCGGCGCCGAAGGTACGCTGTTCGAGACCAAGACCGGCGAATTGTCGATCAAGGTCACCAAGCTGCGTCTGCTGACCAAATCGCTGCGCCCGCTGCCCGACAAATTTCACGGCCTTTCAGACCAAGAAACCAAATACCGACAGCGCTACGTCGACCTGATCATGAACGAAGAAACGCGCCGTACTTTCAAGGCACGCACCGCCGCAATTTCGTCGATCCGCCGTTTCATGGAAAAAAACGACTTCATGGAAGTCGAAACGCCGATGTTGCACACCATTCCCGGCGGTGCGACAGCCAAGCCTTTCATCACCCATCACAACGCGCTGGACATGCAGATGTTTCTACGCATCGCGCCTGAGCTGTACTTGAAGCGGCTGGTGGTAGGCGGTTTCGAGCGCGTATTCGAAGTCAATCGCAATTTCCGCAATGAAGGCGTGTCGCCGCGCCACAATCCAGAATTCACCATGATGGAATTCTATGCCGCATATGTCGATTACCTGTGGCTGATGGATTTCACCGAAGCGGTGATCCGCCAGGCCGCCATTGATGCGCACGGCACCGCGCTGCTGACGTACCAAGGCCGCGAACTCGATCTGACCAAACCGTTTCACCGCCTCACCATCGTCGGGGCAATCAACAAGTACGCGCCGCATTACACCAATGAACAACTGCACGATGCTGAATTCATTAAAGTCGAGTTGAAAAAATTGGGAGTCCAGCCGTTCGCCAGCGCCGGCCTGGGTGCGCTGCAACTGGCCCTGTTCGAGGAAACCGCGGAAGCGCAGCTATGGGAGCCAACCTATATTGTTGATTATCCGATCGAAGTATCGCCGCTGGCGCGCGCCTCCGATACTCAGCCCGGCATCACCGAACGCTTCGAACTGTTCATCGTTGGACGCGAAATCGCCAATGGGTTTTCCGAATTGAACGATGCGGAAGATCAGGCCGCCCGCTTCCATGCGCAAGTCGCGGCCAAGGATGCCGGCGACGAAGAAGCGATGTTTTACGATGCCGATTTCATCCGCGCCCTCGAATACGGTCTGCCTCCAACCGGCGGCTGCGGTATTGGTATCGACCGCTTGATAATGCTGATCACCGATTCGCCGAATATCCGTGACGTCATCCTGTTCCCGCATTTGCGCCGCGAAGACTGATTTTTGTTTTAGTTTCTTGGGGCCGCGCGATGCGGCCTCATTGCATTCAAGTCTGAAATACTCCGGTTACATCACCTTACAACTGACACACAATCCGGCTTTTTCAATTGCGCCTTAACATTGATAATCAAGTCATCAAAATAATCAAAGGGCAAAAGGGGAAATAATGGAAAATCAAAAAACATCAAATCAGATCCATCCGCTGGTCGCAGGTGCCGCCGTCTCGGTCATGGTGCTCAGCCTGGTTGGCGTAGCCGCCATGACCGGCTTGCTGCCAAAATCGAACAGCAGTACAGCCCCGGTAGCAGTAGTTGCATCATCGGCGCCAACACCGGGAAACGACAAAATATCGACGTTGGCACCGACCACCGAAGCCAAGCACTTCGCCGCAGCGAAAGAGGCAGATTCTGCTGCACCCATGCAAAGCCAACCCAGGCATAAACCGCTGCATAAATCGCCGCCAAGCTACAACCAAAACGCCTATGTACCCTATGTCTCGCCAGCGCAGGCGGCAATCTGCGGCAATTGTGGCACGATCGAATCGGTTCGCGCCATCCAGCAAGCGGCGCAACCGAACGGCATCGGCATCGGCGCAGTTGCCGGCGCCGTTCTCGGCGGCATACTGGGCAATCAGGTAGGCGGCGGCGACGGTAGAAAACTGGCTACCGTAGCCGGTGCTGTTGGCGGCGGATTTGCCGGCAATGAAGTTGAAAGACGCACCCGCACCACCACCAGCTATGAAATCCGGGTCCGCATGGAAGACGGCAGCATGCGCAGTTTTGCCGATTCCGGGCAATCTGGATGGCGCAGTGGCGACCGGGTCAAAGTGGTCAACGGCAGCCTGACTTCGCAAGGATAAATAACTGGGGAGATTGTCTCCAGCCTAGTCTAAAAGGCGGCAGTGTCGCCTTTTAGTTTGTCTGCTATTCGAGTCAACGAAAAAATCGTTACTTGATACATACATGCTTGTGTATTTTAAATAAACTCATATATATTATGCGGAAAGGCATGCATTAATTAATATACTCCTTTGTTTTTTATTTTCATAATAAATATTTCTGGAGTTATGCCAGGCATCAGGATAACCAGCAGCAACCAGTAAACGTAAAAACGGGCCGCATTGCGGCCCGTTTTAATGTTGCCGTAACCGAATTACTTCTTGCCAGTTTTGGCAGTCGACTTTTGTGCTACTTCGGCAAAGCTTTTAGATGCCTTGGCAACATTTTCTTCCAAAGTTTCTGCTGCTTTTTTAGTGGTGTGGAGCATTTGATCGTAACCAGCATTGGTATTGGCGACCAGAGACTTCAGCATTTCAACCATGCTTTCTGAACCGGCCGGAGCATTCTTGGTCAATTCAGCAATCATCTTGGTGAGTTTTTCGCTGGTTTCAGCAATCTGCGCCTCTGCAGCCTTGGTCAATTCCTTTTGGCTGGCAGCGGTAATGCTGGCCAGTTCACGACTGTACGCCATTGCTTTTTCGGCGCTCGGCTGTGTCTGGGAGGCGGAAATTTTCAGAAAATCTTGCGCATCTTTTGCTGCCAGCAACTCTTGGCCTGCGGCTGCCGAATCTTCGAACGTGGCTTTGGCGGCATTGACATTCAGGGTGATAATTTTTTCCGCTTCGCCAAACACCTTGGCAGTCAATGAGTTGATCATTGCCAATTGTGCTTCGAAATGCGACTTGCTTGCTTCCAGAAACTGCTCTTGAATGGTAGCCATAACATTCTCCTTGTTGATAAAAATGGACGATTAAATTAACTAATGCTGCACTGCACAAATACACTTTACACACACCTTAAAAAATTGTCCAGGATTATTTGTGCGGCGCAGCATAAAGCAAACAAACAACACTGCGCCTCCCGCATCAGGCGGCGAGCAGGTCGGTTTGACCTAACACAGCGGTGAATACCTCAATTACAGACACCATGTCCTGGCGCGATACATCCTTATGCGTAACTAGCCGCATATGCGCACTCACGCTAGCAAGGATGCCGCTTTCATGCAGCGCTGTCACAAGCACCGGAAAGCACTGTGAAGGCAAATCAACATACACAATATTGGTTTGCGGCATCTGCACCGCCAAGCCAGGTATCGCTGCCAATCCTTGCGCCAGGAACTGCGCATTGGCATGATCCTCGGCCAGGCGCTGCACGTTATGCTCCAGCGCATGCAGGCCGGCAGCGGCCAGGATGCCAGCCTGACGCATGCCGCCACCCAACATTTTGCGCCAGCGCAAGGCTTGACCGATAAAGCTGCGACTGCCGCACAGTAGCGAGCCAACCGGCGCGCCGAGTCCTTTCGAGAGGCAGACTGAAACGCTATCGAAGCCTTGGACGGCGTCTTTCAGGCTGATGCCCTGTTGCACCGCCGCGTTGCAGATTCGGGCACCGTCGAGGTGGGTGGCCAAGCCGCGCTGATGGGCCAGATCGGTAGCGGCCCGCTGGTAATCGGCACTCAGCACACGTCCGCCTATAGTGTTTTCCAGTGCCAGCAAACGGCTGCGGGCAAAATGAAAATCATCCGGTTTAATGGCAGCAGCAATATCTTCCAGCGCCAGACTGCCATCGGCCTGATGTGCCAACGGTTGCGGCTGGATGCTGCCCAGAACGGCGGCACCGCCGCCTTCATATTTATAGGTATGCGCTTGCTGGCCGACGATATATTCATCGCCCCGCCCACAATGCGTGAGCAGAGCAATCAGATTGGTCTGGGTGCCGGAAGGCGCAAATAATGCCGCCTCAAAGCCGAATAATTCTGCCGCCAGTGCTTGCAAGCGGTTGACGCTGGGGTCATCGCCATACACATCGTCGCCCACCGGCGCCTGCGCCATCGCGGCGCGCATGGCGGCACAAGGTTGCGTGACCGTATCGCTACGCAGATCGATTGTTGGTCGTGTCATGCTGATTTTCCTTTTTCTGGCGCATCCCAGTTTAATGGATGTAATAATGGCAATAAATTGACGCAACGCATGCTATCTTTCACAAGAATGTTATACGCATTAAACCTATGCTAACGTAGCATAATAAGCAACCCGATATTACCGTGGCAAGTTTGTTTGTTGCCACTTTATAGCGCGCTATAATCAGCTCGGATGCATTTTTTGCGCCTTGGCACCGCTTCATATTTCGTATCATTCGTTAATTACAGATATCACAAGGAAATGACATGGCAAACGTAAGACAAGTAGTGATCGTCGGCGCAGCACGTACTGCAATTGGCACTTATGGCGGCACCCTGAAAGACATAGCAGCCTGCGACCTTGGAGCGTATGCGGTCAAGGAAGCCTTTTCCCGCGCCAAGGTAGATCCTGCGAGTGCCGGTCAGATCGTGTGCGGCAACGTGATTCACACCGAAGCACGCGACATGTACGTCTCGCGCGTAGTTGGCATCAATGCCGGGATGGCAATGGAATCGGCGGCGCTGACCCTGAACCGCCTGTGCGGCTCCGGCTTGCAAGCCATTGTTACCGCAGCCAATGCGATTCAGCTAGGCGATACCGACATTGCCGTCGGCGCCGGGGTTGAAACCATGAGCCGTGCCGCGTTTGCCGTTCCGTCGGCTCGTTGGGGCGCACGCCTGGGCGACACCAAGATGATCGACATGCTGGTCGGCGCAGTGTCCGATCCGTTTGGCGTCGGCCACATGGGCATCACGGCTGAAAACATGGCAGACAAATACCATATTTCGCGCGAAGAGCAGGATGCCTTTGCCGTGAATAGCCAGAAGAAAGCGGTCGCTGCGATCGCTGCCGGTCACTTCAAATCGCAAATCGTTCCGATCGAAATCAAGACCCGCAAAGGCTTAGTCGTTTTCGACACCGACGAGCATCCAAAAGCGGATACGACGCTGGAAAGCCTGGCCAAGCTCAAGCCGGCATTCAAGAAAGAAGGCGGCACCGTGACTGCCGGTAACGCTTCCGGCTTGAATGATGCCGCCGCTGCTTGCGTATTAATGGAAGCATCTGCAGCGGAACGCGCTGGCCTGACGCCACTGGCACGCCTGGTGTCGTATGCAATTTGCGGCGTCGATAACGCGATTATGGGTACCGGCCCAATTCCTGCGGTGCAACTAGCGCTCAAACGCGCCGGCCTGACACTGGACGACATGGATGTAATCGAATCGAACGAGGCTTTCGCAGTGCAGTCGTTGGGCGTTTGCCGCGGCCTGGAACTTGATCCAGCGCGCACAAACCCGAACGGCGGCGCAATTGCGCTGGGCCATCCATTGGGCGCGAGCGGTGCGATCCTGACCGTGAAGTGCATGTATGAATTGATTCGTACCAACAAGCGCTATGGCTTGGTCACCATGTGCATCGGCGGCGGCCAAGGTATTGCGGCGGTCATTGAACGCCTCTGAGGCGTTACTACCAAAGTGTAATTAGTTAAAAAACCCGCGCATCGGAGACGATGTGCGGGTTTTTAACGTTTACAGAGCATTAGCACTGCGCAGTAAAAAACCGCCCTGTCATTTCTTCCAGCCCAAGCGTTGCCAAGACTTCCTGCAGCCGTTCCGACGGCCGCTTGCGCGGCAAATCCTGGTAAGTGGCGATGATCAATTCATTCTTCATCGAATGTTCCCAACCGACCAGTTCGGTCACATTAACCTGATAGCCATGTGCTTCCAGTTGCAGGCAACGCAACACATTGGTGACCTGACTGCCGAATTCGCGCGTATGCAACGGATGGCGCCAGATTTCGGTCAAGGCGCTTTTTGTCAGCGTTTTACCCTTATTCTTTTTCAGCACCGAAGCGACTTCAGCCTGGCAGCAAGGTACCAGCACCATGAAACGGGCCTTCTTTTTCAAGCCGAAATGAATCGCATCGTCAGTAGCCGTGTTGCAGGCATGCAGGGCGGTGACAATATCGACCTCGGCGGGCAACAAGTCGGACAATGCAGACTCGGCTACCGATAGATTTAAGAAGGACATGCCGGGAAAATCCAGCCGCGCTGCCAATTCTTCGGACTTCCTGACCAGTTCATCCCGGGTTTCGATGCCATAAATACGTGAAGGGCCGGCCAACGACTTAAAAAACAGGTCGTACAGAATAAAGCCCAGGTACGACTTCCCTGCCCCGTGATCGACCAAACGGATTTCGCTGCGCTCTTGCAACACTTGCTGCATCAATGGTTCGATGAACTGATACAGGTGATACACCTGCTTGAGCTTGCGGCGGCTATCCTGATTCATCTTGCCGTCACGCGTAAGGATATGCAATTCCTTCAGCAATTCAATCGATTGGCCGGGCCGGATCTCAGGCGTCTGGCTGGCGAGCTTTACATCTGTCATTGCACAATCATCCATTCTGAACGCAGAAAAAGTCCCGGAAAAATTCCTACGTAATTTTAAAAACAGGGAGTATCAATAAAAACATGGCTATCACCGCATATTTATATTGCGGATTAAATAAATACATAACATAGTATAATTATTTACACTGAACGCGTTTAAAACGCTTTATGGCTATGTGCCAACATATGTACCAGTGCGTATTTCAGTGCCATTTTAGGCTGAATCTATTCAGCTTCGGCGATCCAGGCCATCTGAATCGCTTCGAGTATTTTCTCGCCCGAATGTTCAGGCTGATCGTCGAAACCATCCAGTTCGGATACCCACCGATGCAAATCCGTAAAGCGCACCGTCAACGGATCAATCTGCGGGAATTTATCGAAAAGCTCTTCTGCAATACGCTGGGTATCGGTCCATTTCATGCGGTTCTCCGGTCTGACCTGCCTGCGAATAATGTAGCTAATGCAACTAATGCAATTCGCGGGCATGGTTGATTGTATATTTTGGAATTTCGACTACCAAATCTTCTTCGCCTACTAGCGCCTGACAGGAAAGGCGCGAAGCCGGCTCCAGACCCCAGGCCTTGTCGAGCAAATCTTCCTCGGCTTCGGTTGCGTCTTCCAGCGAAGCAAAGCCTTCCCGGATAATGACGTGGCAAGTGGTGCAGGCGCAGGATTTTTCACATGCATGTTCAATCTCGATGTCGCTGTCGAGCAAAACATCGCACAGCGATTTACCGACCGGCGCATCGATGACCGCGCCTTCCGGGCACAACTGCGGGTGGGGAAGTATGACGATTTGGGGCACTATATTTACCTCGATAATAGGATGAGCTATCGTCTCCGGCCGGAAACGACGCATTAAATTGTTAAAGCGTTATTCTAGCCTTAGGCGATTTCGTCGAGCTTCTTGCCGGCCAGCGCAGAACGCACGCTGCGATCCATGCGCCGGGCGGCGAATTCTTCAGTGCCATGCGCCAATGCATTGACTTCAGCACGAATGGCGACATGATCGATGCCCTGCACCTGCTCACGCACGCTTTGCAGCAAGACCTCAATGGCGGTGCGCTCGTCATCGGACAGCAGCAAGTTGCCATCGCTTTCCAGCGCTGACTGGGTTGCCAGCATGATCCGTTCGGCCTCGACCTGCTCTTCGCGCAAGGCACGCGACTGCATGTCGATATCCGCCGACGCGAACGAATCTTGCAGCATGCGGGCTACCTCGTCATCGCCCAGGCCGTACGATGGCTTGACCACAATCGAGGCTTCCACGCCTGAACGCAATTCACGCGCCGATACCGACAGCAAGCCGTCCGCATCGACCTGGTAAGTGATGCGGATACGCGCCACACCGGCCGCCATCGGCGGGATGCCGCGCAACTCGAAGCGCGCCAGCGAGCGGCAATCGCTGACCAGTTCGCGGTCGCCCTGTACCACATGCACCGCCAGCGCAGTCTGGCCATCTTTGAAGGTAGTGAATTCTTGCGCCCTGGCGCAGGGAATGGTGGCATTACGCGGAATAACTTTTTCAGCCAAACCGCCCATGGTTTCGATTCCGAGCGACAGTGGAATTACATCCAGCAACAGCCAGTCGTCGCCCGCAGCACGGTTGCCCGCCAGCAAATTGGCTTGAATCGCCGCGCCCAGCGCGACTACCTGGTCCGGGTCGATATTGGCCAGCGGCGTGGTCTGGAAGAAATCGCCGACCGCCTTGCGGGCATGCGGCATCCGGGTCGCACCGCCAACCAGCACCACGCCATCGATATCCTCGGTAGACAAGCCCGCATCGCGCAGCGCCTTACGGCAAGGCGACAGTGTTTTGGCAACCAAATGTTGGGTAATCTCGACGAATTTAGCCGCGCTTAATACCAGATGTACGTTCTCGCCCGAGTGCAGCGCTGCATCGATATGGGTCTCGGATTTGGACGACAGCAGCTCTTTAGCTTCGCGGGCCTTGACCATCAACAGGCGAGTATCCCGGTCCGACAGCGGCGCCAGTTTCGCCTGTTCGATGATCCAGCAAAACAAGCGATGATCGAAATCGTCACCACCCAGCGCAGAATCGCCGCCGGTGGACAAGACCTCGAACACGCCCTTGGTCAGCTTCAGGATCGAAATATCGAAAGTACCGCCGCCCAGGTCATACACCGCATAAATTCCTTCGGAGCCATTATCCAGTCCGTAAGCGATCGCCGCCGCAGTCGGCTCGCTCAGTAAGCGCAATACGTTCAAACCGGCCAACTTGGCAGCATCCTTGGTGGCTTGGCGCTGCGCATCGTCGAAATACGCGGGTACCGTAATGACCGCGCCAACCAGATCGGCGCCGAGCGCGTCTTCCGCCCGCTGGCGCAGGGTGGCAAGAATTTGGGCGGAAATTTCCACCGGGCTTTTCACGCCGACAATGGTATTGATCTGCACCATGCCGGGAGCATCCTGGAAATCGTATGGCAAGTTCTCGACATACGGGACATCTTTCAGGCCGCGCCCCATGAAGCGCTTGACCGACACGATAGTGTTTTTCGGATCCGTGGTCTGCGCTGCTTGCGCCTTGTGGCCGATATGCACTTCAGCGCCTGGCAGATAGCGCACGATGGAGGGCAGCAGGCAGCGCCCTTCTGCATCCATCAGAATTTCTGGAATGCTGTTGCGCACGGTGGCGACCAGCGAATTGGTGGTGCCCAGATCAATCCCGATCGCCAGCCGATGCTGGTGCGGTGCGGTGGACATGCCGGGTTCTGCGATTTGTAAGAGTGCCATGCGAAGTTACCGTGAGGCCGGCAAGGCGATGCGGATACCGAGGCCGATAAAGGCGCACCCTGCCAGACGATTCAAATAAATGGAAGCGGAAGCGTTACGCTGCAGGTAGGCTCCGACTATCCCGGAAAATAAAGCAAGGCTGCCGAATATGCATAGCGTTACCAGAATGAATAATGCTGCCAGCAACAACATTTGCGCCGCGACATGTCCAGCTTGTAGATTGACGAACTGCGGCAGGAAAGCGATGAAAAACAGCGTTACCTTGGGATTTAGGATATTGGCGATCACGCTTTGCACATAAATTCTAATCGGCGCAACCAGAGCGACAGGCGCGCCTGCGTTGACGATTACACCAGAGCGTAAAGTCCGCACGCCGAGGTAGATCAGATACGCGGCTCCCGCATAACGGATCACGTCATAAGCAATCGGCAAAGCCTTGATCATTGCGGCAAAACCCAGTACCGCCAGCAAGGTATGGAAAATCAGTCCAGAACTAAAACCCAGTGCGGCCACCAGGCCAGCCTTTTTACCCTGTGTAATGCCGCGTGTCAGTACATACATATTGTCCGGCCCCGGTGCCAGCGTCACAGTCGCGGCAGCGGCCAGAAATAACCAGATATCAGGCATTGTCACTTTCGCGCATTCGGAGATTAAGCTTCCAGAACGGCGAATGCATCACCGATCTCGTGGCCAAATTTTTCCAGGAACATCAATTGACGCACGCCCAGCGCAGCCTGTGTGAAGTCGCCGCCATCAAGCGCACTACCGATCCGTGCCACCTGATCCTTGCGCACCGTACGCAATTCGGCGTCGATACGGTTCAGCGCCGACACATCCTTGGCCGCCCGGGCATCCTCAAGCGCTTCGCGCCATTCCATTTGCTGCATCAGAAATGCCGTCGGCATGGAGGTGTTCGATTCTGTCTGCAAATCGATGCCATGCAGTTCGCACAGATAGGCAGCACGCTTGAGGGAATCTCTCAAGGTCTGATAGGCTTCGTTGGCGCGTGTTGCCCATTGCATCGCCACCCGTTTTTCAGCATCGGTAGCACTGACGAATTTGTCGGGATGAACACGATTCTGAACTTCGTGATAGGCGGCATCCAGAGCACCGGCGTCGATTTTGAACTGCTGCGGCAACTGGAATAAGTCGAAGTGATTTTGCATTTTGTAGTTGCACACCAATCAAAAAAAAAGCCTGTCCAGACATCAACAGGCTCGTTTTCGGGCAATATATCCGCCATTTTTAGTAGTATGTGGAAAGCGGGAAGTAGAAAGCGGTAATCTGCAGTCTACAAAACGTATCAGATCGTAAACGATTCTCCGCAACCGCATTCGTCCTTGACGTTCGGGTTATGGAACTTGAAACCCTCGTTCAAGCCTTCGCGAGCGAAATCCAGCTCGGTACCGTCGATGTAGGACAGACTCTTCGGATCGACGAATACCTTGACGCCATACGATTCGAACACGATGTCTTCCGCCTCCATATGGTCAACATATTCAAGCTTGTAGGCCAAACCGGAACAACCGGTGGTACGAACCCCGAAACGCAGACCGATGCCATTACCACGCCGGTCGATATAGCGGCTGATGTGTTTCGCCGCTTTTTCAGTCAGAGTAATTGCCATGATTTTCTCCATATCCGTCCTCCGCCAGGAAGAGGGAATGCTGTTTGCGCCAAATACTTATGCTGCTGGCGATTGTGCGTCGTGCCTGGTTTTATAGTCCAGCACTGCTGCCTTGATCGCATCTTCGGCCAGGATAGAGCAATGAATTTTCACTGGCGGCAATGCAAGTTCTTCGGCAATTTGCGTGTTCTTGATATCCAGTGCTTGGTCTAGCGTCTTGCCCTTGACCCATTCGGTCACCAGCGACGAGGATGCAATGGCGGAGCCGCAACCGTAAGTCTTGAACTTGGCGTCTTCGATCACGCCATTCGCACCGACCTTGATTTGCAGCTTCATCACATCGCCGCAAGCCGGCGCACCGACCATGCCGGTGCCAACCGAATCGTCACCCTTGTCAAACGCACCAACATTGCGGGGATTTTCGTAGTGATCGAGAACTTTTTCCGAGTAAGCCATTTTGACGCTCCTTAAAACAATACGTTGATTCGTTTCACGTTTCAATATGAAAAATCCAGATTAGTGGGCCGCCCACTTGATCGAACTGATGTCGATCCCTTCGTTGTACATATCCCACAGCGGCGACAGTTCACGCAATTTTGCCACTTTAGATTTCATGAGCTCAATGGTGAAATCAATTTCTTCTTCAGTAGTAAAACGGCCGATGGTAAACCGAATCGAACTATGCGCCAGCTCATCGCTGCGACCCAGCGCACGCAGTACATAGGAAGGCTCTAGGCTAGCTGAGGTACAGGCGGAGCCGGACGATACCGCGATATCCTTAATTGCCATAATCAGCGATTCGCCTTCGACGTAGTTGAAGCTGACATTCAGGTTGTGCGGCACGCGGTGCTCCATGTCGCCGTTGATGTAGACCTCTTCAATCTCCTGCAAACCCTTGGCCAGACGGTCGCGCAATGCTTTGATGCGAACCGTTTCCATCGCCATTTCTTCCTTGGCAATACGAAAAGCCTCGCCCATGCCAACGATCTGGTGCGTCGGCAAGGTGCCGGAACGCAAACCGCGCTCATGTCCGCCGCCATGCATTTGCGCCTCGATGCGTACCCGTGGCTTGCGCCTTACATACAGTGCGCCAATACCTTTTGGGCCATAAGTTTTGTGTGCGGTAAAGGTCATCAGATCAACCTTGGACTTTTCCAGGTCAATCTCCACTTTGCCGGTTGCCTGGGCTGCATCGCAATGAAAAATGATGCCTTTGGCCCGACATAGCTCGCCAATCTGGTCAATCGGTTGAATTACGCCGATTTCGTTATTGACCAGCATCACCGATACCAGGATCGTGTCGGGACGGATCGCTTGCTTCAATTGGTCAATCGTAATCAAGCCATTTTCTTGCGGCTGCAGGTAGGTCGCATCAAAGCCTTGTCGTTCCAGTTCGCGTACCGTATCGAGCACTGCCTTGTGCTCGGTCTTGACGGTGATGATGTGTTTACCCTTGGTCTTGTAAAACTGGGCAGCGCCCTTGATGGCAAGGTTATTGCTCTCTGTAGCGCCGGAAGTCCAGATAATTTCGCGCGGATCGGCATTCACCAGAGCGGCGACTTGCGCACGCGATTCCTCCACCGCTTTTTCAGCCGACCAACCGTACATGTGGCTACGCGAAGCAGGATTGCCAAACTGCTCACGCAGGTAAGGGATCATCTTGTCAGCCACGCGCGGATCAACCGGCGTTGTTGCAGAATAGTCCATGTAAATAGGGAAATGCGGGGCCTTCAATGACTCGATCAGGCTTTTTTCCAATGGTGCATTCATTCTCAAACTCCAAATATCATCAGGCGACGACGTGGGTACGACGCGATTGCATGACAATCACGTTTTGTTCAGTATTTTTTTGAATTTGCTGGTCAGCTAGATCCTGTAGCGACACAGAGTCAAGATATTCAACCATTTTTGCATTCAAGTTCGACCACAGGTCATGCGTCATGCAACGGCCACTGGTTTCCGGCTTCGAGTGCTGACAATTTTCCTTACCCCCGCACTGGGTCGCATCAAGCTGCTCATCCACTGCAATTATAATGTCTGCGACCGTTACATCCTCGGCCTTGCGCGCCAAACTGTAACCACCTCCAGGACCACGTACAGACTCTACAATTTTATGGCGACGCAACTTGCCAAACAATTGCTCCAGATAGGAAAGTGAAATTTCCTGCCGCTGGCTGATACCAGACAAATTTACTGGCCCAGTATCCTGGCGCAAAGCCAAATCAATCATGGCAGTCACCGCAAAACGGCCTTTTGTTGTCAGTCGCATCGAAACCCCAATCCTAAAAACTCATTCTGCAAACCATAAAAAACTCGTCTAATTCCCAAACGATTTTGTCAAGTATAGCAAACCTGAGTAAATCTGTCAGGTAAGCATCAAGAATAAATTGGAGAGTCTGATCTTGGTGGGCGCTAATTTTTTCAGAAACTGGGCTAAACAAGCAATGACCCGGCTCTGCCAAGATGCAATTTTTGCACTGCGAGCAGGCGTTATTCGACTACAGAAAGAAAACTCAAAATCAAAATGAAAGCGGCGGTATTGCGCCGTCGCCTTCATTTCCCCTGTATTAAGGGAGCACTTTTAAGGAGCATAAAACTCCTTGGGCCGCATCGTATGCGGCTGCAAATGATATTCTCGTATCCAAACTTATCACTTTTAAAATCCAAGTATTGTGTGAATATCCACCTCCTTGCGGAACCAATTGATCACATTCTAAATATAGGCTGTGACTCAAAAGTTACAAGGAAATATTTACGTTAAAAAACAGAGGCAAAAATATCTTCATTCATTAAACTTGGCAGTCCACTGCAGTGCTGCGGCAAAAAATCCCCTCAGACTGTATCCAAAGAGATTTTTTTGAGATTTAGTTAGTAATCATTTATCGCAATATCGGCAGAGTACCGTGCCATGCCGACTTGACTACTGCAGCCCCAACCGCAGCTCCAAATTTCTTCAAGACTCGGTCAGGCAAGCCTTCATGCTCGGTGTAATCGACAATATCCTCAGCTTTAATTACTTCACGAGCGACTGTATCAACTGTTCCCAATCCGTCTACCAAGCCTAACTCAATTGCCTTGGCCCCACTCCAGAATAAGCCGGAAAATATCTCTGGCGACTCTTTCAGGCGCGCGCCGCGGCCTTTGCGTACCGCGTCGATAAATTGCGCATGAATTTCATCCAGCATGGTTTGAGCATAAATTTTATCTTTTTCAGATTGTGGGGAAAATGGATCCATGAAACCCTTATTACTTCCTGCAGTAAGCAACCGACGTTCCACGCCGAGTTTTTCCATCAAACCAGCTACGCCGAAACCATCCATCAGCACGCCAATAGAACCGACGATACTGGCCTTGTTGACAAAAATTTTATCTGCTGCTGCGGCAATGTAATAACCGCCGGATGCGCAAACTTCATCAACGACAACATAAAGATGCTTGCCCGGATACGTTTTACGCATCCGCACAATTTCGTCGTTGATCATGCCGGCCTGTACCGGGCTTCCACCTGGACTATTAATGCGCAAAATGACGCCAACGGACGACTCTGCAGAAAATGCATTATTCAGCGCGGGAACAACCACATCAGCAGCACCACTGCCTCCGGCTTCAATTACCCCATTAATTTCTACCAGAGCGGTATGACGGCCCTGCGTGCTCATATTGGTATCACCCAGATTGGATATCAGCCAAAAGCCATAAAAAAAGAGAGAAAGTGTTATAAGTTTGAAAAAGATTCCCCAACGACGGCTTGCACGCTGCTCTCTGATTGTAGAAAAAGCTAATTTCTCTAATACATCACGTTCCCATCCATCTTTTTTATTATCAGATTTCATTTGTTCCATTGAATTCTTCCTAGATAAACTGTCGAAGTCATTATCACTCATGGTTTTAGCTACTTACGTTTGCCCTGAAAGCCGCAAAATACAAACCTGGCTTCGAAAGCGGTTTATAGAATACTTACGAAAAAATAACGGGAATAATTGCTACCGTTTAACTGTCGAGATACTATATCAGGCCATTGCCGGACGAATGTAGTCATCCGTCTGCCAAAAAATCTGGTTATCGACCTCAATGACTGTTATCGCCCGCAGGTTTGCACCACGGCAAGATCCCCCTGCGCACCTACCGGTGCTTGGAGTATAAAGCGCCCCATGTGTTGAACACATGAGATACGAGCCAGTGGGTTCAAAAAACACACCTGGATTCCAATCAAGTTCCATCGGGACATGCGCGCATCGATTCAGAAATCCACGCACGACACCCTCGTGACGCACGATAAAACCCACGGCATCTTCTCCACCAGCGGTAACAGGAAAGCGCACCCCATTTCCGCCTTCATGGACTTCATCCGAACGGCAAATTGGAATGATTACATCGGCTATTCTCATTTACGCGTACCGACACAACCAGTCATGCAGCAACGGCACGGAACCGGCTAAAAACAACGGGTTCAATGTTCGCAACTGATGTTCTGGGTGCGCGCCATACTTTACGCCAATGCCGGCGGCGCCTGCATTGACAGCCATCTGCAGATCATGCGTCGTATCGCCGATCATGACTGTGCGTTTTATATCCTGACCAAGTTCACGCGTTAATTCCTGCAGCATGGCTGGATGCGGTTTGGAAAAGGTTTCGTCCGCACAACGTGTTGCATCAAATAAAGACAACAGATTGACAGCGTCCAAGGCCCGATTCAAGCCAACCCTGCTCTTGCCGGTTGCAACAGCAAGAAAATACCCATCTTGCGCTAACTCAGCCAGCATTTTAGGGACGCCATCGAATAAGGTCAATGCGTGATCTTTAGTCAAATAATGGTAACGATAGCGCTCAATCATGCGCGAATAATATTTCGGATCGACACCCGGCAACACTGCTTCCATCGCCTCTTGTAAACCCAAACCAATCACATGCGAAGCCATCTTGTCGTCCGGTACCGGCAAGCCCAAATCCCTGGCCGATGCTTGAATGCAATTGGCGATAGTCGCAGTGCTATCCATCAAGGTACCGTCCCAATCGAACACGATTAAATCAAATTGCTTTCTTGCCATTTTTTTGACAGCACATACTGCCAACTCCATTAATTCATATATTAGTAAAATGCTATAAGTAGCATTAAATATGCTCTTGCTATATCAATTTAACGCAACGTCTTCAAGCACGCGCGCGTCCCATGCTTTTCAAGAAGTTTTCACATTCTGGTGCCAGTGCTGCTTTTAAAGTCACAGGCTTACCCGTTTCTGGATGATTAAAAGTGATTTGATGCGCATGCAAAAACATGCGTTTTAGTACACCATGAACGCTAGTCGCTTTCAACAACGCACGATTGAGGGCAAAATCACCATACTTGTCGTCGCCTGCAATCGCAAACCCGCTTGAAGCCAGATGCACCCTGATCTGGTGTGTGCGGCCTGTTTTCAATTCCGCCTCAAGCAGTGCAAATGCACCGTAATTTTTTAATAACGTAAATACAGTGTGTGAAGCCAAGCCATCCGCTTGCACTCGCACTCTGCGCTCCCCTTCGGAAGTGGTGTATTTGAATAGGGGCAATTTGACATGCTGTCGTTGATTTTGCCAATCACCATGCACCAGTACCAGGTAACGTTTGTCGAGCAGCCCTTCACGTATTTGTTCATGCAGGTTCACTAAGGCAGAACGTTTTTTCGCAAGCAATAAAATACCGGAAGTGTCGCGATCCAGTCGATGCACCAGTTCAAGGAATTTCGCATCCGGGCGGGCTGCGCGCAATTGCTCTATCACGCCATAACTAACCCCAGAGCCGCCATGGACAGCTACGCCAGCTGGCTTATCAATCACAAGAAGATTATTATCCTCCAGTAATATTTTAAATTCCGCGCCAGGTGCCGATTGCACTTTTTTTTCTGACATGCGAATCGGCGGAATACGCACCATATCGCCCGTCAGTAATCGATATGTTTGGTCAATCCGCCCTTTATTTACGCGAACCTCGCCAGAACGCAAAATTCGATAAATATGGCTTTTTGGCACACCCTTGCACACGCGCAGCAAGAAATTATCGATCCGCTGCCCAGCTTCCTCCTCAACGATATTTACGAATTGTGTGGGCAACTGATTTTGCGACTCCCGCTGATGAACTGACTTTTGAGTCTCATTCCCAGAAAATCTCATTAAGTCCTTCATTTTGAATATATAATCATTTCGCTTCGATTAATAACCGTCGCAAGTGCAAGAATAATAAAGACATTCTACACAGGGGCGTCTCCACTGGCCTCGCCAATTTGCAAATTCGGTGGAAAAGATGTGTACGCATCATCCTGTGCGAATCAAGGTTGCACCGTTGTTGTAATCGGATAACGCAAAGGATGCTGGAAAAGATTGCTTGGATTATAAGGATATATTGCCGGCAAGCCCACCTTCAAACTAAACATAAAAGAAGGCTTGCTGGTTGATGTGGTTGATTACTATTGCCGCTTTCGCTAAACCCGTAATTTGTTTAGCTCATTTTAACTGCTCACCGCCACGCATCTGAATCGATAGATCCGACGACAGAAGCACCACTGACGATGTGCGCACTCGGCAATCAGATTGACTCCATCCGCGCTCCATGTTGAATTCGGCGCCTATGGCTCGTCTTCCTCAGAATAAGGCAATTCTCTCCCCAAGCTATCGTTTCGCGTGCATCCCTATACATTTGCTGCCTGCTAACAAACAGATCAGACAGCATTTAAGTTGGCCTTTTGGCCATGGAGCATATACATGAAACGCATGTTGTTTAACGCCACGCAGCAAGAAGAATTGCGCGTCGCCATTGTCGATGGGCAAAAACTCATCGATATCGATATCGAAACGACCGGACGCGAACAGCGCAAGTCAAACATCTATAAAGGTGTAATCACCCGCATAGAACCATCCCTGGAAGCCTGCTTCGTCAATTATGGTGAAGAACGTCACGGTTTTCTACCTTTCAAGGAAGTCGCGCGCGGCTACTTCAAGGAAGGTGTTGATGTCCGCAATACCTCGATCAAGGATGCCTTGCGGGAAGGCCAGGAAATCATGGTGCAGGCAGAAAAAGAGGAGCGCGGCAATAAAGGCGCCGCTTTGACCACCTTCGTTTCGCTGGCTGGCCGTTATCTGGTTCTGATGCCGAACAATCCGCGCGGCGGCGGTGTTTCGCGCCGAGTAGAAGGCGAAGACCGCCAGGAACTGCGCGAAACCATGGACAAGCTAGATTTACCAAGCGGCATGTCCGTCATTGCCCGCACTGCAGGGATTGGGCGCAATGTGGACGAACTGCAATGGGATTTAAATTATCTAATGCAGCTTTGGCGTGCAATTGAAGGTGCCGGCAAGTCAGCACCCGGTGCATTCCTGATTTACCAGGAATCTTCTTTGGTGATCCGCGCCATTCGCGATTATTTCCAGCCGGACATTGGCGAAATCCTGATCGATACCGATGGCATTTACGAACAGGCGCATCAGTTCATGAGCCATGTGATGCCCGACATGGTGCATCGCGTCAAGCGCTATAGCGATGACGTGCCATTGTTCTCGCGCTTTCAGATCGAGCATCAGATCGAAACCGCTTATTCACGCACTGTGCCGTTACCGTCTGGCGGCGCAATTGTGATTGACCATACTGAAGCACTGGTATCAGTCGACGTTAACTCGGCTCGCGCAACACGCGGCTCGGATATCGAAGCCACTGCCTTCAATACCAACGCTGAAGCGGCCGAAGAAGTTGCCCGCCAAATGCGCCTGCGCGATCTCGGCGGTTTGATCGTGATCGACTTCATCGACATGGAAAACGCGAAAAACCAACGTGAAGTCGAAACCCGTCTGAAAGATGCGTTACACTATGATCGTGCCCGGGTTCAAATGGGCAAGATTTCCCGTTTCGGTCTAATGGAATTGTCACGCCAGCGTTTGCGCCCTTCGCTGTCTGAAGGCAGTCATGTAACCTGCCCTCGCTGTAACGGCACTGGCCATATCCGCGACACCGAATCTTCCGCTTTGCAAGTCCTGCGCATCATCCAGGAAGAGGCAATGAAAGAACATTCGGCCGCTATCCACGTACAGGCCCCAGTGGATGTTGCGGCCTTCCTGCTTAACGAGAAACGTGGCGAAATACTAAAAATAGAGACTCGCCATCGCGTTACCATAATACTGATTCCAAACAAACACCTGGAAACACCGCACTATAAGCTAGAACGTATCAAACTGGACGATCCACGCTTGGAAGACAGCCAGGCCAGCTACACTATGGTGGAAGAGGCCGAAACCGACATCGGTTACGACAAGCGCCAAAAAGAGGAAATAAAGCCTCGCCAAGAAGCCATGGTCAAAGGAATCACGCCATCTCAGCCTGCCCCGCTGGTAGATCGCACACCGGTAGCGGTGTCTTTGACAAACGCCTCTGCCGAGGCAGCGAAAAAACCGATTAAGGAAGGTTTTTTAAGCAAATTCATGGACTTGCTGTTCGGCAAAAAACCGCTCACGGCCGTTGCCGCTCCAGTCATTCTTAACGAAGAAAAGCCGCAAACAAGCCGCGAGCGCAACAGTCGCGGCCAGCGCAGCCGGGGCGGTCGCAATGGCAAAGAACGTGGTAACCGCGAAGAACGTGACGCTGCACGGCTTGATGTCAGTGACGAAATAGCCAAGCCTGTGGCAACTGTGATCACGGAAGTACGTACGGCACGCCCTCCGCGCCAACCTAGGCCACTGCGCGAAGCTGAAGAAGGAAATGAGGGGCGTCGTGGTCGTAATAATGGCGAGCGGCAACAGCGCAGCCGCGTTGAAAATAGGGATTCTGCTGCTGCGGAGTCGAAAGTTGAAGAGGCGTTGCCGCTTGCATCACTGCCACTAGCCGTTGACGCCAGTACTGCATCAGTAGTTGTTGCTGTTGCTGCGCCAATACTACTGTCCAACAATACGGATAACAGCGAACCGATTACAGAAGGTGCAGCCCAAACGGGCGCAGAAAACGATGAACAGGGCGATGAGCCGCGCCGCCGTCGCCGCCGTGGCGGACGTAACCGCAACCGTCGCGATCGCGAGGCAGGCGACGAACTCGAATCCGGCGATATTGATGCTGTTGCAGTGACAACAGAAACAACAGAAGCAACCGTTGAATCAACTTGGGCCAATATGGTTCACTCCACGCCAATAGCATCCGACACCGTATCCATCGCAGCGCCTGCTACAACTCGGATACCAGTGCCTGAAATCACGACAAATACATCCATCGAGATAACTCCTGCAGCGGTAGCGCCGACCACGGTTGCTCCAACGCCTGTTGTCGAGATTAATGATGCTGAAACGACATTAAGTGAATCCACTGCACCGCATGAAATGGCGGTTCTCACTAAGATGATCGCTCCAGTCGAGGTGATTGAGGTAACTGCGCAAGTTGCAGTTACTGTTCCGGTTGAGGAGGAAACACCGATTATATCTACCCCCGCATCTACAGTTTCCTTGCCAGGCGCGGCCATCGATTTACAGCAAATGCTTGCCACCGCTGGTCTTATGCAAGCCACTACGGATCCAGAGAAATTGCGCGCAGCACTGGAAGCTGCTGACAAAATTGCTCCACCTGTGGAAGTTCATCGCGAGCGCAAGCCATTGCCATCATTATCGACGGAACCGTTATCACAGATAGAAACACGCAGTTAATCTGATAGACTGTTTTCATTTCGATAAAACAACCAGATTGTAGATGTAAAAAAGGAGAGCCTTGGCTCTCCTTTTTTACATTCTTCACTGTGGCAAGCGTTCTTGGAATACGCAGAAAAGTTACTTCATTAAAAGCGCTTAACGGTCCCACCTCATTACCGTTAATTATTGCAGCATGGTTAGAAACACATTTCCTTACCAAAAGTGATTCCAAGTATTTGTACTATTTTGTGAATAAATAAATTTTCAAATATAAAGTAGTCTGTTTGCATCGCGCCTAATTGTTTGCTCTTTATGAATAACTAATTTTAAAGCAGCACAAGGGGAAAAATCCGCTGCGATTGCGGCCAGGAAATGCATTTTAGATTTTTTTCTTATCAGGTTCAGGCAGTAAACAGGCATCAACCACTTGCAAATCATTATCTTTTGCAAAATCAACAACAAAATGGTATGCCAACGGCTCAATCAGGCGCAATTTTTCATTCACTACTACTGAACGAATGCCGTTGAGCAAGATCGGACGCACGTAGTGCGAATACTGGAGATGGGCGTTTCTGCCTCCACCTTGCTGAAAACAGGACATAGCTCCACATAGACGTTCAGACCAATCGCTTGGGCGAAACTGTTTCCCCTTACTGTTAATGCCAAGTATGAAAAACTCTTTGATGATTGGATCTTTATCTTTATGCGCCATGTTTGCAGCTAATTTCTATAGTATCTGCTATCTAGGTTTGCTCGCCACCATTGTGTAGCATCAAGCTTTTAAAATTCTTACGTATTATATCTTATAGAAGACTTCCGCACAAAAAATCAAGTCACAATATGAAATCGACAGCAACCAATAGCCTCTGTGAGATTAACCCAGCCAAACTGCCATCGACAATAGCAAGAGCAATAACATCCAAAGCAAGAGTGCACGCCACACCAAGCCCACCGTACTCTGCAGCGCACGGGTGGATGGCTCATCTCCCGGTACGCTGTCAGCTTCAATGGCAATCGAGTCCACCATAGCGGCGTCCACAGGCAATATGTCGGTCGCATTTTCAAACGGTGTGCCAAGCCTAAAGCCCATGGCGCCACCACCAGAGGAAAGGATGATACCAATCGCTTCATCCTTCCAGTTACCTGCAAAATTGCGCCAAGCATAAATAGCATCTTCAAAATTACCCACTATTGCAAATGCCACTGCCGTCAAACGCACTGGAATCCAGTCGATAATGTAAAACGCGCGAACAGAAAACTGGCCAAACGTTTTGCTGCCAACACGATCTGGATCGTTCCAGGCACGTGCCAGATATTCGGCAACGCGGTACATGACTGCGCAGGCAGGACCCAATGGCATCAGAAACCAGAAAAAAACACCAAACACATTCCGATGCGTGGAAATCAAGGCTTTTTCGACTGCTATCCTCGATATTTCAGCCACTTCCATATCAACTGTATCCTGCCGGGTCCACTCCGCCAGCAAGTTACGCGCAGTCACATTGTCGCCAGCGTTTAGTGCCAATTGAATCGAAGTAAAAAAATGGCTGTAATGCCTAAAGCCGAGCGTCAGATACACAATGCAGACATTCCAGGCAAAAGCAGCAATCGGGCTAATCTTGATGCTTAACCAGTAAATTAATATGGTCGGCAACATCAGTGCCAGCATCATGAAAATCCAGCCGCGTTGTCCATGATGTGCCTGACCGGCGTTGAACCAGCCTTCCATACGGGCTGCCAGAGTTTTAATTTCGGTATAAATCGGATTGTCCGCGCGTAGCGGTTTGAGTTGCTCGATCAACAAAGCGCAAAGTATGGAGAGAAAGGTCATTGGAACATTTTAAAAATCAGTGAAGCTCTACCTTAACCTAGCGCATCAATAGAATCAAACAGCTTTATGCGATCAGAAAAAACAGAGTACTGGCGATGATATGGAAAAGCGTACTAAAGTGGACCCCGAAATCCGGACAAGAGATTAAGCTGGCCCTGTGATGAAAAGAAGAGGCAGGCAGTGAGCGAAAGCAAACGGAAAGTTTTCACAGGGGTGCAAAAAGCCAAGGTTGCAC
>JABBOY010000016.1 GCA_012927585.1 Glaciimonas sp. | reverse complement strand
GCTCCACAGAGGATGATGTATCCAGCGCAAAAGAATTGGGACAGCGCCATGCAGCTGGTGTGTGAGCAGGGCACTATCTTAAACTCGGTAAATATTTGTCTGGACAGTGGGGTCCACTTTAGCCAGTGCATCCGGCCCAAACTCCAGCATGTAATCGTTTGCATCGTAATTGCCGGGTTTGTCGGTCGGCAGTTCTATCCATTCGCAATTGAAAGTGGTGGCTATTGCTTGCGCTTGGCTTTCCTTGGCACGGTCTGGCACCAGCAGCAGGCGGGCGGCGGGATACTTGGCACGCAATGCAGCGGCCACCGTTGCCATGCGCCCGGCCCCGAATGTCACCACGGCGGCGGCATCGGTTACCGCATGAACGGCCCACGCTTGCCCGATTCCTTCGCAGATATATACACGGCCAGCGGCGGCAAGTTCGCCCACGGTATAAAACCCGTCACCGAACGATGCACCGAATAGATTCAGCTTTGGGCCTTCACTTGGCACGAATTGCAGGGTTTGCAGCTTGCCATCGGCCACGCACGGCAGCACCAGCCATCCGGCCACGTTTTGCCCTTGGATGATGAGCGGCGGCGCTCCATGCGGATAAATGCGCAGCCCGTCCGGTATACCTCCTTTTTTCATCATGTACGGATGACCGGCCGTTGCGGGTTCGCAGCGTTCCCAGACTTGCGCGGCCTTCACGCTTTCGGCTTGCATGGCGGGCTTCTGTGCGGCTTTCGCAGGCTTGGCGAGTGGTGCGCTTGCGTTTCGGTTTGCGCCCTTTGCCGGGTCTTTCCAGCCTTGCGCAAACGCCATGCCGAATAGCGTTGCAGGCGTCACCCGGCCAGATTCGCCAAATGATTTCCACACGGTGCGGCATTCGCTTTCACTCCCATAATTGCCAGCGGATGCGCTCCAGTGGTTGAAGTCCTCAAACTCCAAACCGGCACCCTTGGCAGCCATGCCAGCACGCACCCAGCTTTCGCGGTCGCAGCCGGGGTCTATCGCTTGCAGCGCGGATGCGGCGCGGTGTTGTTCGCTTACCATGCGCACTCCCCGGCCAACAGCACCAGCGCCAGCAATGCAAGGTCAGGCGATACCAGCACCATGATGCAAAGCGTTTCCAATTTGGCGCGGTTCATTCTGCACCCCCGAATACTTTCTGAATGATTGCTTCGGGCAGGTAGTAGCGGCTAATAACGCGGCTTGGCGCTTCGGGCGTTGGTGCGGGAATATCCAGCGATTCAACCGGCCAGCCCAAACCCTTCAAGGTGAAAATTACAGCGGATAACCGCCAGCTTCCGGCGATTGCTTCAAACTCAGGATGTATGAAAGTTTGACCGGCCAGCATCATTGAAAGGCAGCGGGCGGGCAGTGTGTTTGGCGTCGGCCAGATAGGGTTAAAATCGGGAGACGGTAGGAAAGAAAGTTGCTCAAACCCGGATGATGCTTGGCGGCTGTCTGGGTTTTTCATTATGCGGCCCCGTTCAGCAGGCGCTTAATATCAGCCGTTGCCCATGCAAGGCGGCCCATGATACGAATCGGGCGCATTGCCCCATTTTCTAAGCAAGCCCAAGCGCGCATCGTTTGCGGTTTGCGGTTCAGGTGAAAGGCAGCGCAGGCGGTGTCTACATGGCTGCGGGTTTCGGTTTCAATCGGTGGGAAATTTTGTAATTGCTTGGCAGCGGTCGCGGTTTTGACTGCTTGCTGTAGTTGTTGAATAGTGGCGGTTTGCATTTTGCGGGCCTCGTCTTTGTGGAGAAGGCCCCCATTTCATACCGCATAATTGATTCATCTACTATGCGCGGCGCTTACCCGCGCTTGTTCGCGCTTACTCGCGACTAACCGCTGCTTTTCTGCCGGGTCTAAGACGATGGTCTAAGCCGTTCCATGTCAGCTTGTCCGGTTTATCGTGTTTGTTCGTGTAGCAAAGTGCGTCACCATCAACCAGGCCGGTAAAGGGCAATTCACCGCTTATCGCAAGCTCTTTCAGTTTCAAAAATACCGCTGCGGTTTTAAGGCTATTGGCCTGTCCTATCGCTTTATCAATTGGCACGTCGAGCGAATTTGTCCGTAATTTATGCTTTGTGGTTTTTCCATCAGCTTGCGGCTTAGATACAAGCCGCGTATCGGCAGACACTCCCGGTGGCGCAGTCCCATTGAGTGAATCAATCCATTTCTGTAAAACGACATTGGCGACCGTCGAAGCATCATCATCTATGGAGCCTGAAGGATGTTGTCTCTCAAGTTCATCGATTTGTGCTTGCTTTATTTTCTGGCTGCGAATTTCTTCTATAAAGTCAAATTTCATCTTGTCCCAATTCACCATCGCAGGCAGATGATTGTGCAGCACTAGTTCCGCCTCAAGCTTTCCATCGTTAATAGCCTTATGCAGCAGGTCTAACGCATCGGACACGTCGGCGCAATCGCTTATTTTCTTGGCAGCTTGGCGCAACGTCAATTCTGTCATGTATTCCAGCGGCGATTTTTTTAGCATAGCGTCCCTTCAAACGTCCTTCATTTAATGAGGGCACCAGACAGGCGGGTGAAGGTTTCCCGCTTTTCGCCATCGGTAATTAGTCGCTGGCTAGTCTGGCGCTTAAACTATTTGCCTGATACCGTCAGGCGGCGGTTAAAGTTGGAATATTTGCCGCACGCTGCACTTTCGGCAATCCCGCTTTCCTTGCTTGCCACAGATCATAGGCGGCCTGCTCTGCAATCCATAGGTCAGCACGCCCGCCACGCTCCACACCCAACCATGCTTCCAGACGTAACGCCATCATTGGCGATATGGCGGCGCGGCAATTCAAAACCCGCGACAATGCGGCGCGAGTAACGCCCAGTTGTTCGGCGGCGGCGGTCACGCTCAAACCCAGCGCAGGCAAAACGTCCTCTCGCAAGGTCTCGCCGGGGTGCGGCGGGTTATACATTCTGCTCATATTCGTTTCTCCTAGTGATAATCCAGATAATCAACCAGCACGGCATCGCCATCTTCAAACTTGAAGGTCAAGCGCCAATTGCCGCTCACTGTCACCGCGTAATGCTGTGCGAGATTCCCGCTCAAAAGATGCCATCCCCAACCCGGCACGTTCATATCTTCCGACCCTTTGGCAAGTTCCAGCCGCTCCAGTTGACGCCTCAGCCTTGGCGCATGACTCGGCTGTATGCCTGCCTTGCTTCCTTTTTCAAAGAAGGCTTGCAAGCCTTTGTGCCGGAATGTTTTAATCATGCTTAATTGTATAGCGTAGCGTTTCAGTTACCAAGCTGATTTCACTAATTTTTATTCCCGGCGCTACTGGCGCAAAGTCGATTTTCACTTACTCCAATATCCACGCTTCAATCTTGGTGTGCCACATTCGCAGCAGGTCGAGCGGGAGGCAACGGTAATGTTTTCGGCTATTGCGCTCGGTTTATGCCCGATGACTTGCACAACCATTCAAAATCCACATCATCCCGGCGCAATGCACCGGGTTTTCCATCTCACGGACGGCTTTAAACCACGGTGCAAGCTGTTCACGTTGCAGACTGTTACTCTCTCGCATACGGAAGCTATCCATAACAGTCTGAATAGTTACTATTAAAATATCAAAACCGTTGGAGCATTAAAAAAGGACGCTTTCGCGTCCTTTTTTGATTCAGCGCAGTGGCTCAGGCAGAAAATGAAGAGCCGCAACCGCACGTGCTGCTGGCGCCCGGATTCTTGATCACGAACTGGGCACCTTCCAAATCATCCTTATAATCGATCTCGGCCCCGACTAGATACTGGTAGCTCATGGAATCGATCAGCAACTGCACCCCGTTCTTGGACATCGTGGTGTCGTCTTCATTGACCACTTCGTCGAAAGTGAAGCCGTACTGGAAGCCGGAACAACCGCCGCCCTGCACGAATACGCGCAGTTTCAAATCAGGGTTGCCTTCTTCGGCTATCAGGTCAGCAACTTTTTGTGCCGCGCTGTCTGTAAAAATAATCGGCGCAGGCATTTCGGTAACAGCATTCATTTCAGACTCCTAATAAGGAACAATATGAGACGATTATAGACGCTCGCCGCAACTCATGCTTTGGATACTGCCAGCTTAAGAACAGGCTCTTCTGCCGGTTGTCCGTGCGTCAGCCTGCCGGCGACCAGCGCGCCGCCATGCATTTCCAGAGTTTTGTAAAACACATCGCCAGTTATGCGGGCTTTCGGCTGTAATTCAAGCAACTCGGCAGAATGCACCGCTCCGATAATCTCGCCGTTGATCACCAGATGCGCAGCGCGCACCTCACCCGTGATTCTGGCCAGTTCGGATACCACCAGCATGCTTACCGCACCGGGTTCCGCAATCACGTCGCCGTTGATCTTGCCGTCAATGCGCAAACCGCCTGTGAAATGCACATCACCTTCAATAGTGGTCGTTACGCCGATCAGGCAATCGATAGTATTACTGGGCTTACGCTTAAACATGCCGCACCTCCTTTATAAATTGGCAGACTGATGGGCCTGGATCTTGCCTTGCTGCAGCACCCGTGCCTCGATTTTTTTAACCGCTGCGCCGGCAGGTAACGTCAACACGCCGTCGACGCGTTGATAATGCTTGAAATCCAGTTTGAATCTGGCAGCTTGCGCCGATTTTTGTTCCGGGTAAAGCAGCACCAACTCCTTTCCCGCCAACGACATTGTCACCGCCAACTGCAGAGTGCCGGAAAAATCACGCACAGCGCGACCGCCCTGCATTGCCAGAAAACGGTAACGCAACTGTCCGGGCGCCGCCATTTCCAGCGTCAAGCGGCGGATATTAATGCCGGCCGGGCCCGTGGCAGTGGGCAGCAAACTCTCGAAAAAAGCCAGGTCGTCTTTCATCTGCGCATTACCAGCGCTCAAATTTTTCACCTGCAACGCCAGTTGCTGCTGCGCCGAACGCTCCATATTCACACTGGAATCGGCCGCATCGGCAATTATCGACAAGCGGTCGCGCTCGTTGGTCAAATGCTGAACTTGTTGCTCCAGCTCGGCAATCCGCTGCCGCGACGCACCGGGATCAAAGCCGGTAAAGCTGCGCCCCAGATCGTACGCCAGGAAAGCCATGACGCTCGCCAAGCTGATTGCAACCGCAGCGATCAGGGCTTTCAACGACCAGTGCAGTTGACGCTTGATGGTCATCTTCGAGGCCGACGCCGACAGCCGCTGAGACCGTAACTTACGCTTCAAGGGGACGCGATCCGGCTGCTGCATCAGGCATCCATATCTGGCATTGTTTCAAGGCAATACCGGCACATGCAGCAAACCCGCCGTCTCGGCCACATTGAACATCAGATTCATGCATTGCACTGCTTGCCCGGATGCGCCCTTGACCAAGTTATCCTGCACCACTAGCACTACCACCATATCGCCGTCGTCGGGCCGATGCAGGGCCAGACGCAACATATTGGAAGCACGAGTGGAGCGGGTTTCTGGATGGCTGCCGAACGGCATTACATCGACGAACGGCTCATCCCGATAGGCATCCTCGAACAGCGCCTGCAACGCTTGATTGTCGATTTCCCTGGTCAGGCGAGCGTACAGAGTCGAATGCATGCCGCGTATCATCGGCACCAGATGGGGCGAAAACAGCAAGCCGACTTTTTCCGTGGTCATGCGCTGCAATTGTTCCACCGTTTCCGGTTTGTGGCGATGGCCTGAAATGCCGTATGCCTTGAAGTTGTCGCTCGCTTCAGCGAACAAAAAGCCAATTTCCGCCTTGCGGCCCGCCCCCGACACGCCGGATTTGCAATCGGCGATAAGGTGCGACGGATCGATCACGCCAGCCTTCAGCAAAGGATAAAAGCCCAATTGCATAGTCGTTGGATAACAGCCGGGGTTGCCGACGATACGCGCGCGCGCAATCGCTGCACGGTGCAATTCCGGCAAGCCATAGGCCGCTTCAGCCAGCAAGCTTGGGCAGCTATGCGGCATGCCATACCATTTTTCGAACTGCGCGATATCCTGCAGCCGGAAATCGGCCGCCAGATCGATCACCTTGACCCCCGCATCCAACAGCGCCTGCGCCTGCGCCATGGCGACGCCGTGCGGCGTGGCGAAAAACACCACATCGCACTCGGTCAAGCGGGCTGTTTCAGGTGCCGAAAATGCCAGCGATACGCGTCCGCGCAACGACGGATACAACTCCGCCACCGGCACGCCGTTTTCCTTGCGCGAAGTAATAGCGGTGAGGTGTACCTCCGGGTGCGTCGCTAACAGGCGCAACAACTCGACGCCTGTGTAGCCTGTACCGCCGACGATACCGACTTTGATCATGTTTTTTCCTGGAAATGCTGGTAGGGGGATTTATATTTTACCAGCCGAAATTTAAATCGTTCCTAAACAATCCGGGCTCGAAACCAATCTGCCAACTGCGACTCACCCAGCGTGCCAGCCGCGACTGCCTGCATCGCGTGGATGGCGTCGAATTCAGAAAATTGCAAACATACGCCGTTATCCGCCAGAAATACGCGCGCCACAACCCAAGCCGTGCGTTTGTTGCCGTCGCTAAAACCGTGGTTGCGCGCCAGACCATAGACATAGGATGCCGCAAGGTGTGCCGCATCCGGCGGCGGATTGCCATAGGCGCACAACTGCTCGGGCCGAGCTAAAGCTGACTCGACAGCGTTCTGATCACGCAATCCGTCCAGCCCGCCGTGACGCGCCAACTGAGTTTCATGCACTGCGTAGACCAGATCGGGCCTGACCCAACGCCAAGGTGTCATTGCGCCAAAACCTGCAAAATTTCGCGGTCGTCGTGCATGATCTGTTCGGCCAACATCATTTGCCGTGCAAAGTCGGGGTTATAGGGCGTAATACGCAAAGCGCCGTCCGGTGCTTCGGTCAGATACAGCGTATCGCCTTTTTGCACACCCAACCTAGCCTTTGCTTCCTTGTTCAGGATAAATCCTTCTGATGCACCAACAGTAGTGACTTTGAATGTAAGCATAGCGGCTCCTATATATAATAAACATTATATAGCCAGTTATATAGGACGCAATAAGTGCAGCGCATTGCCCTGCGCGAACTCATACCGGCACGGCCTCCGCCAGCACTGTAGCGCGAAAGCGGGATGGCAATGCTTTTGGTGTGACCACATCAACCGGCATGCCCAACAACTGGCGCAATCGATTTTGCATGCGGGCAATATCCATTAATGTCGTTTCCGAGGTTGGATCAACCAGCAAATCCAGATCGCTCCCATCGGTATCGTCACCACGGGCGACGGAGCCGAACAAACGCACATTACACACATGGTTTGCGGTCGCGATGCTGACAATGTCAGCACGATATTTTTGAACGATCTCTGAGGGGCGCATGATATTTCCTAAAATATTTGACTTTCGTGACGAGTTTAGCATCTTGGCATGGGTTAATCAGCGTCGTAGTTCAGGCGGCGCAATGCGCCGAATACCAAATCACCATCATAGTCATCATTGCGGCACAACGGCAAAGCGTTTTTTGTATGGCGATGATTACGCCCAAGCAAGGGGCGCATATGAAAAAACACCCCATGAATGAGGTGTTTTGGTTTGCGACCGATCATGCGGCGTAATGCGCTTTGTTTATTGCGCCCTACGTGGACAGTTTAGACCTTAGGCAAATATTTGAGAGGGACAGTGCCGCCAACCGTCGTAATGCATGCATTGCCGGCTGTACAGGTCAATGTGTAAACAACGGTTTTTGTATCGACGGTTCCGTCATTGGTACCTTGCATTACCACAGTGACGGTGCCCACAGTCGCACTCGTGCCCGCAGCAGTGACAGAGGTAACATATTTGCTCGTAATCGATGCCGCTGCCAACAAATTAAGAGAGGTATTATCTGAAGCGGCGGACAAACTGCCATCGTTAAAGGCTAGTCCGATATTCCCTCGTGCCACCGAAGACATGTTATTAGCTTCAGTTACCTTGGCTTTGAGGGTGTAATCGCTGTAAGCCGGCAAAGCAACCGCCGCCAAGATACCGATAATCGCAACAACAATCATCAATTCGATCAGCGTAAAACCGCGTTGTGCGCTCTTCATCATTTTCATCGATTTCATTTTATTTCCCTCTGTGGTTAGCAATGCTGACAGTAGGTCTGCCATGCTTACCTATGAGCAAGTGCTGTGCCAGCGTAAAAATGGGCTAATTACAGCATTTTCTGCTTAAAAAATGTGCACAGCAGGAATATTTTTGTCGCCGGCTGACAATAATTGTCAGTCTCGACATGAATTGTCAGATTGTCACAGCGCCCGAAGCAAGTTTCACGGATTTTCCCTGGATGCGCAGCACCTTGCGAGACCGGCGCACATAAAATAAGCATGGGAGTATGCCATTAAACATGCCATTCTCCGCATATTTTTAAAGCGATACCATTAAATACATAACAGGGTATTTGTTGCGGCTTGAATATATTCATTGATGTTACGCACAAAAAATTCGGTCAACGAAAGACACGAAAAAACTGCATGGCACCATTTTTTTGCAGTTGTTTGTCAGTAGTGCAGGCCTCCGTGCCTGCAACCGATGCAGGCACGGAGGCCTGCACTACTTAGACATTGCTTGCTGCTTTCGTGCTTTTCGTGTCTTTTGTAGAGAATGCTTTTCCTATGCCACATACGCACTGCGTAACATCTGATATTCATTATTAGTACGCATGCAAGCGTCATTCGTTAAACAGCTTGGCGTGCGTGCCTGCACGCACAAAGTTGATGGCGTTGCCCTCGACCTGATAGATCAGCAAAAAATCGCCGCCAATATGGCATTCCCGGTAATCAGCCCAATTACCCTTGAGCGGGTGATCCAGCCATTCCGGGCCGAGCGGCGCATCGTTCGCGATCAGCAACAGCATCGCCTCCTTGAGACGGATCATGTCGTAGCGCCCCGAGCGTGAAAGGCTATCCCAGTCTTTGAGGAAAGACTTGGTGTAATCCGATGCACGTGGGGTCGGGGCGCGCTTACTTGAGACTGTTCTTTTCGAGGTCATCGAATAGCGCGTTAGCGGTGGCAAAGCCGGTACGGCGAGAGGTCAACATGGCACGAGACTCTTCCATAGCCGCACGGGTCTCCTCATTCGGCACCTTGAGTTCAAGCGGAAATGCCTGATCGACGACCACGCGGCGTAAAAACAGACGGACAGCATCGGACACCGTCATGCCCATTGCAGCAAGCGCCTGGGTCGCTTGCGCTTTCGTTTCATCGTCCACCCGGACGTGAAGCATTGAAGTTTGTACAGTCATGATTTAATCCTCCTATGGATTTGTCCATAGTGTATCTCATATGCGATACAGTCAAGTCGTTTGGGCTGCTTCAAGGCGCAGGATGTCAATGAAGAGATGCATTGATTAAGCGGTGCATCAGAAGCGTTTGCAAGTCCCGTTTCTGGTCGCAGAGGATATGAATCATAATTCGGGTGTTTGCAACGTCCACCGCATAAATTATGCGGTTTTTGCTGGTCAGCATTTGACGATAATCGCTTATGCCCAGTGCAGCAAGGTCTTGGCATACTGCGCCGGCATAGGGCTGATCTTCAAGAACGGACACCGCATGCTTGATTTGGCCCAACGCGGTTTTCCAGACTTGCTTCGGCCAGTTTTGAATCACCTAGCCTTTCAATTCCTTGATGTCTGCTTTAGCGTTATTGGTGAACCAGGATGAATAGGTCATTCCGGTGTTCCACCGATGCCATCCATGTCTTCATCGAGTTCTGCAAATACAGACTTAGCCGAACTGTATTCGCCGCGTTCGACTTGCTGCCTGCCCAGCGCCAATATTTTGAGTAACGCGATTGTCTGCTGCGTTTGTTCCCAGCTATGGATGTCCTGAACCACACAGGTAGCCTCACCATTTTGGGTAATGATGAGGGGCTCGCGTGTTTGCCTGATTTCAGCAATAACTTTGGCGGGATTATCTTTAAAATAACTTATTGGCTTTATTTGTTGCGAATAAAGCATGATATTGCCCCAGGATACTGATGGACATGCAAGTCACTTTAAAGATCGAATTAAGCCTTGTCAATGCATGCTTGCTCACGGCGGAGCACGTAGCGCCGGATGATTGTGATGTACGGAAACCTATTCGCGTGGTGCTTTTTAATATAGTCCATGCTTACGCCTGAATATCCGCAATGCAACAAATGGGTTTACTGATCTCCGCAATATTGATGGCGATTGTGGTCTGCATAATCGGCGCAATGCGCTGCGCTTATTGACGCCCTACTTTTAGGATGGGCGTTCACCTGTCGATTAGCGCATGCGCTACCCAAGAATGTGCAACAAATATTGGCATTATTTCAAGCTGAACTGCATTTCGGTGCCAGCCAGATTAAACACATCGCCATCTTCCAACACGTGGGCTGTGGTACCTATGGTTTGGCCGTTGACGGTGGGCCGGCGGTCGCCTTCGATGTGGGTAATGGCATAGCCTTGCGCGTTGCGGGTGATAACAGCGACCTGGATGCCGGGGCGGCCGATGGTGGTGATCGCTTTGGTGATGTGCATTTCTTTGCCGCTGCTGGTGCCGCTGAGGATTTTTAGGCTGGCTGGACGGATGTTGTCGTCGTAGACTTCCGACGGGTTGTAGACCTGCGTGTTTTGTGTGTCTTGTATGACTTGCGTTAGTGTGTTGATGGTGTCGGTGGCATCGGAGTAATTGGCAGCGCTGTTGTCGTGCTGCGGTTCGGTCTGATATTTGATGCGGTATTTGGCCATTTCAATGACGTCGCCATTTTGCAGGAAATGCTTTTTAACGGGTTGGCCGTTGACCTGGGTGCCATTGGTGCTGCCCAGATCTTCCAAAAAGGAGTCGTCCTGTATGGTAATGATGGCGGCGTGCTGACCGCTGATGGCAAGGTTATCGATGACGATATCGTTGCTGGGCCGACGCCCGATGGTGATACGCTCTTTTGAGAGCGTCATTTCCTGCAATACCGCGCCGTCTGCCATGAGAATGATTTTGGACATGCTGTCTCTCCTGCGATCTATCTAAGTTCCTGGCATTATGCCGCTCGGTCGTGATTTTCGCGTATTTTCATCAAAACTACCGAAATATTATCTTGTCCGCCATACGCATTGGCGCATGCAACCAGTTGCGCGCAAGCGTGTGGCAGGCTATACCTGTTGGCATGCAGCAGGTCGGCGATCAGCAAGTCCGACACCATTTCAGTCAAGCCGTCCGAACATAACAGGGCGATATCACCGGGTTGAACATCGTGGTCGTGCAGTTCGATTTCCACCAGCGAACCGACGCCGAGCGCGCGAGTGATGATGTTGCGGCTGTTGGATAGCGCCGCCTGCTCGGGCTTAATCAGGCCGGCCGTGATTTGCTCTTGCAGCAACGAATGGTCGCGGGTCAGTTGTTGCAATATGCGCCCGCGCAGCAGGTACAGCCGCGAGTCCCCAACGTGGGCCACACTAAGCGTGTTTTCATACTGCAACGCCAGCACCAGCGTAGTGCCCATGCCGCGGCAACCGATTTGGCTGTGGGCGCTCTGCAAGATACGGATGTTGGCCAAAATAATTGCGTCCCGCATCCAGCCATGCAAATGCTGTCGTGCTTCGGCAGGAGCACTACAAATGTTTGCCTGGCGCAGCAGAGTCTGTTCCAGCGCTTGCTGAATAATGGTCACTGCCATGTTGCTGGCCACTTCTCCGGCCAGATGCCCACCCATGCCGTCAGCCAGCAGTGCAAAGCCACAACCCGCGCAGCCTTCACTGAAGGCGATGGCGTCTTCGTTTTGGCGGCGTACCTGGCCGACATCGGTCAAGGCGGCAAATTCAAGCTTACTGTGTGATGGCTCAGATGTCATCGTGACGGATTAGTTAAGAAACTTTACGGAAGACGCAATAATCTGCCAACCAGCGACTGGCTATCAATAGCGACCTATTATGGATTGTAGGAGATACGCAAAATACTGTTGCTTATCCGTAGTGCAGGCCTGCGATTACGCCGGACCCAGTCCTTTCAGAGCTGTTCGCGCTCAGGTGCGCTCCACAAAATCTACTCGTATTACGTTTTGCTTTAATGAATATTTATCGGGAGTATATGCATTAAATGCCACTCTACCGCATTGTTTCAATGCGCCGAAAATAATACGCATATAAGTATTACTGCCATCGCAAGATTCGCCCGTAGTAAGATGCGCGGTACGCACGACACACCTTACAGCGTCTGTATTTTGCACCGCCAAAATAAAACCGGGAGCCGCAGCTCCCCGTTGTCATTTCCAATCAATATGGATTACAGCATTGCCTTGAGCAAACGCGCCATTTCTGACGGATTTTTGGTGGTCTTGATACCGCAGGCTTCCATGATATCGAGCTTGGCTTGCGCGGTATCGGCACCGCCGGAAATCAAAGCGCCGGCGTGGCCCATGCGCTTGCCCGCAGGTGCTGTCACGCCGGCGATGAAGACCACTACCGGCTTCTTCATGTTTTCCTTGATCCAATAGGCCGCATTGGCTTCGTCCGGGCCACCGATCTCGCCGATCATGATGACTGCATCGGTGTCTGGATCGTCATTGAACATCTTCATGATGTCGATGTGTTTCAGACCATTGATCGGGTCGCCGCCAATGCCGACTGCCGACGATTGGCCTAAGCCCAACGCGGTCAGTTGGCCGACTGCTTCATAGGTCAGCGTGCCGGAGCGCGACACCACGCCAATGCGGCCTTTCTTGTGGATGTGGCCTGGCATGATGCCGATCTTGATTTCGTCCGGTGTAATCAGACCTGGGCAATTCGGCCCTAGCAGCAGAGTTTTGCTGTTGGCTTTTGCCATGCGGTCTTTCAGTACCATCATGTCGCGCACCGGGATGCCTTCGGTGATGCAGATGGCCAGATCGAGTTCGGCTTCAACCGCTTCCCAGATCGCTGCCGCTGCACCTGCAGGTGGTACATAGATGACGGAGACAGTCGCGCCAGTGGCGGCTTTGGCTTCGGACACGTTGGCAAAAATCGGAATGCCTTCGAAATCTTCGCCGGCTTTTTTCGGATTCACACCAGCTACAAAGCAGTTCTTGCCATTCGCGTAATCGCGGCAGCCACGGGTGTGGAACTGGCCGGTCTTGCCGGTGATGCCTTGGGTAATGACTTTTGTATCTTTATTGATCAGGATCGACATATGGGTTCCTTTTACGATGTTTTATGCGTTGGCGTTGGCGGCAGCGACGGCTTGCTTGGCGGCATCTTCCATCGTATCGGCGGCGAGGATCGGCAGGCCGGATTCGGCCAGCATCTTCTTGCCGATGTCTTCGTTGGTGCCTTTCATACGCACTACCAATGGCACATTGAGCGACACTGCTTTGGCGGCCGCGATCACGCCTTCGGCGATCACATCGCAGCGCATGATGCCGCCGAAGATGTTGACCATGATGGCTTTCAAGCCCGGGTTTCTCAGCATCAGCTTGAAGGCTTCAGTGACTTTCTCGGCTGTCGCACCACCGCCGACGTCAAGGAAATTGGCTGGTTCACCGCCGAACAATTTGATCGTATCCATAGTAGCCATCGCCAAGCCGGCGCCGTTGACCAGGCAACCGATATTGCCGTCGAGCGAGATATAGGCCAAGTCGAATTTGGATGCTTCGACTTCGGCTGGATCTTCTTCGTCCAGATCGCGGTAAGCGACGATTTCAGGATGACGGAACAGCGCGCTATCGTCGAAGTTGAATTTGGCGTCGAGCGCAATGACCTTGCCGGAACCGGTCAGGATCAATGGATTGATTTCAGCTAGCGAAGAGTCGGTTTCCCAGTACGCTTTATACAAGCCTTGCAACTGCGTGCGCGCGTCGGCTATCGATGCTGCCGGTACGCCGATTTTGGCGGCGATATCGTCCGCTTCGGCGTCAGTCAGGCCGATACTAGGGTCGATGGCGACTTGATGGATCAATTCCGGGTGACTTGCAGCCACTTCTTCGATGTCCATCCCGCCTTCGCTGGAAGCCATCAGCACCACGCGTTGGCTGACACGGTCGGTCACCATGCTGACGTACAGCTCTTTCTGGATGTCGGCGCCTTCTTCGATCAGCAGGCGACGTACTTTCTGGCCTTCGGGGCCGGTCTGATGCGTGACCAGTTGCATGCCGAGGATCTGGCTGGCGTATTCGCGTACTTGTTCGAGCGTTTTAGCGACCTTAACGCCGCCGCCCTTGCCGCGACCGCCGGCATGGATTTGCGCTTTGACGACCCATACCGGACCGCCAAGGGTTTCAGCTGCTTTGACTGCTTCATCTACGGAATTGCACGGAATACCGCGCGGAACCGTCACTCCGAACTGGCGGAGAATTTCTTTACCCTGATACTCATGGATTTTCATGCGAGCTTCCCTTCAGACGCTTAGGTATGGATAAAAACACTATGGATAAAAACTAACTGGCTGAATTGCCAGGGATATCTGTGGGCGCGGCGCAGACCCAGCGCGGATAGTATTTCGCGACCGCCGGGCCATCTGTACGCAATGCATGGCAACGGTCGAGTTGAAATGGTTTGTGGCCTTGCGAGTCGGCACCGTCGCCATCGCGGGTATCCAGCACATCCCCGGCAAACGCCTGGATTACGGCAGTCGGCAATATCTGCGCCAGTTCCGTCAGATGGGTGCAGCCGCGCGTGCCTGACAGCCGTTGTTTGAGCTGATGCCGAAAGCCGGACAGCAGATTGAGCCCAACCATTTTCTGATAATCGGGGCCAATCGTATTGCAATAACCGGGATACGGCACAGCATCGGAGACTGCTTCGACCGCGATAATATTGAGCTGGGTGTCAATCGTCAGGCGCAACCAGAGTTCATGGATCGGCGTATTGGCCGGCCGCACGCCGGAGGCGAACGGGGTATCGCGGGTCTTGACATCGGTAATGCAGGTGTCAATGTCCCATAGGCCATCTTCGCGTGCAAACGCTTCAATATGAATGGCGCGCGTGTGCTTGCGGATGCGCGGGACAGCGGGTGATGAGAGGGGCATAGGAACCAATGCCGTATAAATCGGCAAAATTAATCAAACCGCAATTGCGTGCGTTACCGCAGCTTCTACGGATTTGTATGATGGCAACCGCTCTTGCGGCACTGCAATAAGAGGAAAAGTGTAGCACATTGAGGCAGTGTTACAGAATAATGCTTATTATCATGTCGAATATTGAGTTGTATAAAATACCGGTGTTTTATCGGTATATGGCCCGCGCATCAGCCCGCTCCACAAACAAAAATTCAAGCTTTGATCAGGGTTCTGAGAATATCCACCAACACCACCGGCAGCCGCTCGGGATGCTGCAACACCGCATAGCGTCCGGGTCCGAACACGCTGGCCAGATACTGCGGCGCTTGGCGGTCGACCGTCAGGCAAAACGGATAAATCGCCTGCAGTGTAGCTTCTGCCACCGCTTGGCGCATGTCTTCCACGCCATAGCGGCCTTCGTAATGATCGACATCGTTCGGTTTGCCATCGGACAGCACAATCAGCAGACGGTGCTGGGCCGAGCATGTATTGAGCAACGCCGTCACATGCCGAATGGCGGCCCCGGCGCGGGTATAGCGTTGCGGTTCCAGCGCGGCGATACGGCGTTCAATCAGGGTGCTGGGGCTTTCGTCAAAATTTTTCAGCGGCCACAATGCCACGTTATGCGGCCCTTCACCAGAAAACGCCTGGATGCAAAACGGATCACCTAGTACCACCAGCGCCCGGTAGACCAGCAGCAGCGCTTCTTTTTCGACGTCGATGATGCGCAAATCCTGCGCCACCCAGCCGTCGGTCGAGCCGCTGATATCGATGAGCAAAGCAATCGCGATATCGCGTCGCGCCGGCCGCGCCGCCTGATACCAGCGCTCTTGCAACGGCAAGCCGGCGCGGCGTTCGGCGTAGCCATTAACAAAGGCGCCGATATCAACCTCATCACCATCCGGCTGGCGACCTTGCCGCACTCGGCGCGGACGCAAGCCTTCAAAGCGATGCAAAATCAGTTGCAAGAGTGCATGGCGTTTCTGCAGCACTGCTTCGGCCCAGGCTGGGTCGCCCTCGCCGGGCACTTGGAGCCGCACCAGCGCGCCTTGTGGATGGTAACCGTTGATGCGGCAATCCCATTCTGGATACACGATTCCGGCGGCTGCCTCTGGCCCCGACGCCGGGTTGTGCCATATTGCGCGTCGATCCAGCGCATCATCGCTCACCATCACTTCCGGCGCCGGTCGCGGCGAAGAAATCAAGCGTGCTTCGGGTAATTCGGAGAGCGAATCAGCCAAGTCGCCAGGGTCGGCGCTATCGTCGCGATCAGTCGGGCGTTGCATACCCATCGGATCTTCCACATGCTGCTGCGGATCGTCCATCTGCAGCATCCACATGCCTTGTTCCTGCGTACCGTCTTCATCTTCGCGCGGTTCGCGCACTTCGGGCCGGCGCGACAATTTTGCCTGGCGTTGCGGCTTGGCTACTGTATCCGATGCAGGTTCGCTGCCGCGCTGCATCTGCTGCTGCCCGGACGCCGGCAAAGTTGTCCCCAGCCACAAACCTTTGCTCATGCCGCGATAATGCGCATCGATAGTAGGCATCTGTTGTTCCGTGGCAATTGCCCAGGCCAGCGAATCTGCGGCCGTAGATGCCAGCACTAAAGGTGCCGGAATGGCCGCAGGAAACGCGCGTAGAACTTGCAGATACAGGTCTTCAATTGCGCATTCCTGCGCAGTCAGCTGAGCAGGGCGCGGACGATCGGACAAGGTGGCGCGCCGTAGCGCTAGCAAATCCGGCACGAGGCCCGGAAAATTCCTGGCTAGCGCATGATCGACTGTTGCGGCTTCGCTTAAACAAAACAAATCCCGCACCAGTGCGTTTGCCATGCAAGGCGATGTGGTGCTAATGCTAGTATTGCGCAGCGCCCGCCCGGCCTGCTGCAAGGCGAGAGCGCGGAATGTCGCCAACGCGGCCGAAGTGCCAGGGGCCAAGCGCAGCGGAAGGAAAATTTGCGTACCGTCATGGGCCGGCAGTGCATACGGTTCAATCAAGTGACTAGCTGTGCGCTTGAATAGTCGCGCTAGCGCAGTCTGCGGGGCCGGCAATTGCGCCACACGCAAGCGAAAATGGCCGCCATACACTCCCGCCAACAGCAGTTCCAGCCGGTGCCGATATGTCAGCAGGGTATCGGTGTCAGACCGATCCTGATCGCCGCGCTGCCATAGGCGAGAAACGAATACGGACGCATGGCGGGCTGCATCAATGATAATTTCTTCTGGTTCCGCCATGACTGATTAGCGTCCGCAAAGTAGGATGGGTGCAACCCATCTTGTAAGTTCAATATGCAATGGGGGTTCCCCATCCTACGGCTACTCAATCGACCAGCACCGCATCCACCAGGTCGCGCATCGCGGCAATCATGCCTGGATCATCTGACAGCGGCGACACCAGGCCGACATAACAGGCCAGCCGCGGGGCGATGCCGTTGGCGATCAGGCGCGCGGTAGCGACCAGCAGGCGCGGACTGGGCACTTCAGCCAAACCACGATCGCCGAGGCGACGAATGCGACCAGCCAACGCCACCAGATCATGTACTATCGGGCGTTGTGCCCCGCTTTCGTGGACGATGATCTCAATTTCTTGCTCCGCCGGCGGAAAGTCGAATTCGAGCGCAACGAAGCGCTGCCGCGTGCTGGGTTTGAGATCTTTGGAAACATGCTGGTAGCCCGGATTGTAGGAAATCACCAACTGGAATCCCGCTGCGGCCTCGATCAACTCACCGGTCTTGTCGATCGGTAAAATTCGGCGGTAGTCGGTCAACGGATGAATCACCACCACCGCATCCTGACGCGCCTCGACCACTTCATCGAGATAGCAGATGGCGCCCAATCGTACCGCCCGCGTCAACGGTCCATCCTGCCAGACAGTGCCGTTATCCCGGATCAAAAAACGTCCGACCAGATCGGCGGCCGACAGATCGTCGTGACATGACACCGTCACCAAAGGTCGCTTCAGACGCCAAGCCATATGCTCGATGAAACGGGTTTTGCCGCAGCCGGTGGGGCCTTTGAGCATCACGGCCAGACTACGCAAGTGACACTGCGTGAATACGCTGATTTCATCGCCTGTCGGCAGGTAGTAGGGCTCAACGCTAGCGGGCTGAGGCAGGGCTTGAAGATGGGACAATCCCTGCCGCGCATTGACCAATCCGCCGCTTGCGTTCACGAAGCCCTCCATCGCCTACATTACCGCTGGTGCCGGCACCAGGTTGGCCGTATCGCTGCTGAGTTTCGGGGTGCTACGGAAGAAATCCCAGATGAACAAGCCTGCGCCCAGCGTAAACATCGTTGCGGTCGTAATCAACATCAGGAAATGCACCTGCAACTTGAGTTGTGTGTCCAGGTAGCCCAGGCCAACAATACGTTCCAGATATACCTGACCGATACCGGCAGTGCCAAACGACAGCACCATGCCAAACATGCCGGCGATTTGCAGCCAGAATGCCCAGTAGCCAATACTGCTGCCTTCCACGCGGCGATTATTGGTCAGGCTGGGCAGCGCATAAGTGATCACCGCCATCACGATCATTGCATACGCACCGTAAAAAGCGCCGTGGCCATGCATCGCCGTCACCAGCGTGCCGTGGGTCCATTTGTTGACGTCAGGCCAAGTGTGCGCCAGCCCGAGCAAACCGGCTCCGAACACGGTAAATACCGCACTGCCTAAGGTCCAATGTACGGCCAGGGCATTGGGATGGGACAGCCCTGAGCGACGCATCGCAAAATACGCAAACATAGCCATCCCGAGTAATGCCAGCGGTTCCAGTGCGCTAAAAAAACCACCGATCGGAAGCCAGTAATGCGGCACGCCAATCCAGTAATAGTGGTGGGCGGTGCCGATGATTCCTGCCAGGAAAACCAAGCCGACGATGACGTAAAGCCATTTTTCCATCACTTCGCGGTCGGCGCCGGAAAGGCGAATCAGCAGGTATGCCAGCAGGCCGCCCTGAATCATTTCCCAGACCCCTTCCACCCATAAGTGGATGGTCCACCAGCGGTAGAAAATGGCCACCGTGTAATTATCGTATTCAATCAACGCTGGCAGATACAGTAGCGCTGCCAGCGCCAAACCTGCTACCAGCACACCTTCGGTGACGGTCCAGCGCCCTGCCCGCTTGATCGTCATCAGGATGTTGTATAGGAACATCAACATCACAATAACGATCACGATTTTCAATGGGAGCGGCTGTTCCAGCAACTTGTTGCCGGCAGTCCAGCCGAACATGTAACCAACTACGGCGGTCACGCCCATCAGCGTCCAGGCCACCAGTTGCACATACGCGAGTTTGGTACTGTAGATTTCACCGCGCGATTCTTCGGGCACCACGTAATACGTCGCTCCCATGAAGCCGGTCAAGGTCCAAACGATCAACAAATTGGTGTGAATCGCCTTCACCTTGTCGAATGAAAGAATGTTCAACAGCGGGTCCGGCCCAAGGTATTTTGATGCGGCAAGCAAGCCAAACACCAACTGCAAACCAAACAGGCACATGGCGACGGCGAAATACCAGTAGGCAACGGATTGTGAGCGATAGCGCATGGCCACTCCTATTTCAAAGTTTGCAAATAAGCAACTAGACTATCAATTTGTTCGGGCGTAAGGTCGGCCGCGAAGCTACTCGGCATAAAGGACTGGCCATTGGCCGAATACATCGGGCCGGGAAACAGATACGCGCTTGGCTTGACGATAGATTCACGAATAAAGTCGGCAGGCGTTTTGGCACTGCCTTTGTAGTCGGACGAAGCAATGACTGTGGCGGCATGAGCCATCACCCCGGACAGCGAAGGTCCGGCCAAGTTCACCCCCGGAGAAACCGAGTGGCAAGCGAAACAGGCGGGAGGGGTAGAGTGAAACAATGCCTCGCCCTTGGCAACCGGATCCGATGATGCGGCGGTTGTCTTGACTGGCTGACCGCCACCCGAGCCAGGAATCGCTGCCCCCGATACAGTGATGGGACGAGGCGGCCAACCTTGATTGTCAATGTGCCCAACCCAGTCGAGGAAAGCGATGACATTATTAATGTCATCCTCGCTCAGATTTTGATTGGGCATCAACCGCCGATGTTTTTTCTCTGAATAAAATTTCGATGGATCCTTCAGGAAAGCCTGCAGATACGGTGCACCGCGCTGCTGCGTGATCTTGGTGAGATCGGGCGCGTAATAAGCGCCCTCACCTAGCAAAGTATGGCAATTTATACAATTATTGTTATGCCAGACATGTTTGCCGCTGATCACTGCTGATGTAATTTTTTCCGCATGGGTCAGTTCGCTAAAGCGGGTATGACTGTGCACCGTCATGCCAATGAATATCACGACCGTGGCGATAGTACAGAGAATGAAAAAAAGCCGTCCTTGTCGTTTAGTCATCACGAACATCCTTTTCCTTGCTGAAGCCAGGGCGAATCGACTAACAGCCTTCAGGCAGGTCTACACACTTATGCTGCTCCAGTTGGTAATGGAGATAACCGCCGCATAACATACTGCCAGCGCCATCAGTGCCAGAACCACCATGCCGAAAATTTTAATGGAGGGGAAAAAGCGGGAAGTGCGACTTGTCATGGCTGCCTCCATTTCGGTCGGGGTGAATCCATACACTACACTAATATCAATCCAGCATTTACTGTTTTTTCGCCTTGCATAACATTTGATAAATATCAAAAAAAATCGAAAAGGCAAGCACACAGTAATCCTTGGAAAAATTATTAAAGCCTTATCAGGTAATTGGCATTAGTTGAAAAAATTGCAATAATTTTATCGTATTGAGGACTCATACAAAATCTAGTGGCGTTGAATCAGCGTAAATTTTATGAATGGGGATTAGCTACGCATACCGTTAAAGAGATAGGTATAGAGCATTCGCATCCGAGAGAACGGCGGCCTGCACAAGACGATGGGAGCACCGAGCATCTGCCCGGCTCATTAAAAAAACGGCCGAGCAGACGCTCGGCGCTCCCGGTTGCCCGCTGTAATCCAGAATTAATCGTCGAAATCGACAACGCCGCGCATGGCAGCCTGAATTGCGCAAGGGGAAAAACCGCGCTGCTGCAAGAATCGCATCTGCCTGGTGCGCTCGGCGGCGTCAGTAGCAAGGATTCCGAACTTTTTGCACCAGACCGCACGGGCACGCGCGATCTCATCCACCGCCAGTTCCATCTTGATTTCGGTCAGTGCATCACCGCCAATGCCATGGCTCTGCAATTCGGCGAGGATGCGGCTATTACCGTAACGTGCCGCACGCCGTTTGATTAGAGCTTCAGAAAAGCGAGTCTGCGACAACCAGTTTTGCGCTTCCAGAAAATCCAGCAGGGCTTCGATGTCGTCGGACTCTTCTGCGTAGCGCTCAAGCTTGCGCGCCAACTCCGCACGGCTGTGCTCTCGTATAGACAAGTATCTGAGTGCGCGGGCTTTCAGACTGATTTTTAATGCGGCCATGATCTTGAATCGGTAAAACCAGCGCGTAGGATGGGTGAAGCCCATCACTTTTCAATCGCCATCAACGCAAATGATGGGATTCACCCATCCTACGAAACTGATCAGCCTAACTAGAATAGGGGCGGGTTTTGAGCCCGCCCCTACTGACAATCCTGCTCTGCGGCCTGACAGATGAACACTTAAGGTTGCGCAGGTTCCGCTGGCTCCACGTCCTTATCTTTGTCCTTGCCCTTATCCTTGGTTTTTGGCTTGGCTTGTGCATCCGATGCCAGCGGTGGCAACTCCGGTACGCCTAGCGATGTGCGTACCTTGTTCTCGATTTCACGCGAAAGATCGGGCCGCTCTTTCAGGTAAGTGCGAGCATTGTCCTTGCCCTGTCCGATGCGTTCGCCGTTATAACTGTACCAGGAACCGCTCTTTTCAACGATCTTGGCATCGGCGCCGAGATCGAGAATTTCACCTTCGCGTGAGATGCCTTCTCCATACAGAATATCGAAGTGCGCTTCCCTGAACGGCGGTGCAATTTTGTTTTTGACGACTTTGACGCGGGTTTCGTTGCCGATGACTTCGTCGCCGGACTTGATCGATCCGATGCGGCGGATGTCTAGCCGTACCGATGCGTAAAATTTAAGCGCATTGCCACCGGTCGTGGTTTCAGGATTGCCAAACATGACACCGATCTTCATGCGAATCTGGTTGATGAAAATCACCAGCGTATTGGTGCGGTTGATACTACCAGTGAGCTTGCGCAGCGCCTGCGACATCAACCGCGCCTGCAGGCCCGGCAGGGAATCGCCCATGTCGCCTTCGATTTCGGCACGCGGCGTAAGTGCAGCCACGGAATCGATGACAATCAGGTCAACACTGCCGGAACGCACCAGTGCATCGGTAATTTCAAGCGCCTGTTCACCGGTATCCGGTTGTGAAATCAACAGATCCGACAGGTTGATGCCCAGTTTTCTGGCATAACCGACATCCAGCGCGTGCTCGGCATCGATGAAGGCACAGGTACCGCCGAGTTTTTGCATTTCTGCAATGACTTGCAGGGTTAGCGTGGTTTTGCCGGAAGATTCCGGCCCGTAAATCTCGACCACGCGGCCGCGTGGCAAACCGCCGACACCCAGTGCAATATCCAGGCCGAGCGAACCGGTCGAGACCACCTGCACCTCTTCGACCACCGCGCCATCTTCCATGCGCATGACCGAGCCCTTGCCAAACTGTTTCTCGATCTGGGCCAACGCGGCAGCGAGGGCTTTGCTTTTATCTGTAACGGGAGCGGCTTTCTTGTCGTCCATAAGTTTCTTTCAACAGTGAGAGTGCGATTGCAGCGCACGGTATTCGCGGTAATAGTCGAGTTGAATTGCGTTGCAAATAGTACTGTATAAAAAAACAGTACAAATTGCAAGTAAATTTCGATCCCGGTAATCATACTTGAAACCGGAAGCCCTCTGCGCCTTGCTGCCGGGTTTGAAACGCAATAAACTATAAGTCATATCCGGTGAGCATCAAGGCGCTCATTTTCGCTACGACTCGCCCATGTTCCTTGTTACTTTTTGATGACTTATTAAAACCATGCGTATCTTGCTTGCGGAAGACGACAGTGTGCTCGCCGATGGTCTGACCCGTTCTTTGCGTCAGGCCGGCTATGCGACCGATTACGTGCAAAACGGCCTAGAAGCCGATTCTGCCTTGTCCACCCAGGATTTCGATCTGCTGATTCTGGATCTCGGCTTGCCCAAGATGCCGGGCCTGGAAGTGCTGCGGCGTCTGCGGGCCCGCAATTCGCATTTGCCGGTATTGATCCTGACCGCTGCCGATTCGATTGAGCAGCGCGTCAAAGGGCTTGATCTGGGAGCTGACGATTACATGGCCAAACCGTTCGCACTGTCCGAGCTGGAAGCCCGGGTGCGCGCGCTCACACGACGCGGCGCCGGCGGCGGCCCGACTGTCATCAAACACGGCCCGCTGACCTATGACCAAGTTGGCCGCACTGCCTACATCGATACGCAAATGCTGGACCTTTCCGCGCGTGAACTCGGTTTGCTGGAAGTGCTGCTGCAGCGCACCGGCCGCCTGGTTTCCAAGGATCAGTTGGTGGATCATCTGTGCGAATGGGGCGAGGAAGTCAGCAATAACGCGATTGAAGTCTATGTACATCGCCTGCGCAAGAAAATCGAGATCGGCGGAGTGCGCATCGTAACGGTGCGCGGCATCGGCTACTGCCTTGAAAAATTCCCTGATGCGCCGGCCGGCAATACCTCTGGGCCCGCTACTGCACCGATGCCGCGCTAGAATTAGTCATGAGTCAGTCATGAGCGACGCCCGCCAATTGGACGCCAACACTACCGGTGCCGCATCGGCTGCACCACATTTATTGCCCGGTACGCCACCGATTCAGCCGAGTGAACCGATCCAGCGCTCCTTGTTCGGAGAAATCCTGGACTGGATGCTGGTGCCTCTATTGCTGCTATGGCCGATGAGCATCGCCGTCACTTACATCGTCACCAAATCGATCGCCAACCAACCGTTTGATCATGCACTGGAAGACCGGGTCGCGGTGCTGGCGCAGCAAGTCAAGCAGGTGAACGGTAAAGTCGTCACCCAAACCAGCGCCGCTTCGCGCGATATGTTGCGGGCCGACGATATCGATTACGTGTATTTCCAGATTCAAGGTCCGCATGCAGAGTTCATCGAAGGCGACCGCGACATGCCGATGCCAGTATCGCAGGATGCGGAAAAACCCCTGCCAGGCATCATTGCATTTCGCAACGACACGATGCACGGGACTGAAATCCGGGTCGCCTACACCTACGTTGATCTGCACCGCTGGCAGCCGCAGTCGCCGGCAAATACGAGTACCCCGAAAGAAGCGGCAACAGCGTTGGTGCAGGTCGGTGAAACCCTGGAAAAACGGGCTCAACTTGCCAACGAAATCATCAAAGGCGTGATCATGCCGCAGTTCATCATTCTGCCAATCGCGCTGGCGCTAGTCTGGCTGGCGCTGTCGCGCGGCTTATTGCCACTGGCTAAACTGCAGCAACGGATCCGTAACCGACGGCTCGATGATTTGAGCCCGATCGACTCGGGCCAGGTGCCGGAAGAAATTTCGCCGCTCATAAATTCTTTTAATGACATGCTGGTGCGGCTATCGCAATCGACCGAAATGCAAAAACGCTTCATCGCCGATGCCGCGCACCAGATGAAAACGCCGCTGGCGGGAATGCGCATGCAATCCGAACTTGCTCTGCGCCAGACCGATCAGGAGGAAATCCACCGTTCACTGCTGCAATTATCGAAAAGCTCGGAATCGGCCACGCGTCTGGTCAATCAGTTACTGGCGCTGGCTCGCACCGAAAACCAGACCCCAGCCGCCAAGCCTTTTGCGCCGCTGGAACTGGCCGAACTGGCGCGCAATGCGGTGCAGGACTGGGTGCAAACATCTTTTGCCTATCGAATCGACCTCGGTTTCGAGTCGCCGGGACACCCGGTCATGATCAGCGGCAATCCGCTCATGTTGCGCGAACTGCTCAACAATTTGATCGATAATGCGCTGCGGTACACGCCGCCGCAAGGCTACGTCACCGTGCGCGTGCGCAGCGACGCAAACAATGGGCACGCGTTTCTGGAAGTAGAAGACACCGGGCCGGGTATCCCGGCCATCGACCGCAGCCATATTTTCGAGCGCTTCTACCGCATCCTGGGCAGCAATGTCGAAGGCAGCGGCCTCGGCCTGGCGATCGTCAAAGAGATTGCCCTGCAACACGATGCAGTAATCGACATTTTCGACAATCCGCATCAGCGCGATCCGAAGTTTCCCGGCAGCCTGTTTCGCGTCACACTGCACATGACGCCGCGCCCAGCCAGAGACCCGGCCATGATTGAGGATCTAGGCTGATATGACACGTCCCAGTCGGCAATTCGCAGCGCGCACCAATCACTGGCGCGCTACCAGACGCCTGACGACGGTGCTGCTGCTGACATGGCTGATCATCACCTTCGGTGGTATCTTTTTCGCCAGGGAATTGTCCGAACTAACCCTGTTCGGCTGGCCGGTTTCGTTTTACCTGATTGCCCAGGGCTTACCTTTAATCTATGTGGTTATTTTAGGCATCTATGCCTGGCGCATGCGCATCCTCGACCGGCGTTGCAGGAGTGAAGGCTGATGGCGGACAAGGTTTTCAATCGAAAGCTCCGGCGCTATTATTCCTGGTATACCCTGGGTCTGATCCTGTTCCTGGTCACACTCTCGATTCTGGAGTTCGAAGGTGTGCCACGGGCCTGGATCGGCTATCTATTCCTGTTCGCCACCATCGCGCTATATGCTGGCATTGGCGTCATGAGCCGTACTTCCGATGTGGCGGAATATTATGTGGCCGGACGGCGTGTGCCAGCCCTGTTCAACGGTATGGCGACCGCTGCCGACTGGCTCTCGGCAGCCAGTTTCATCAGCCTGGCCGGCGGCCTGTACCTGCAGGGTTTCGACGGCATGGCGTATATCGTCGGCTGGACCGGCGGCTATTGCCTGGTCGCGTTGCTGATCGCGCCTTTTCTGCGTAAATTCGGCCAGTACACGATTCCCGACTTTCTGGCGGCACGCTACGACGGCAACCCGGTGCGGGTGTTGGCGGTGATTGCCACCATCCTGGTCTCATTTACTTATGTAGTGGCGCAGATTTACGGCGTTGGCTTGATCACATCGCGCTTTACCGGGGTGGACTTTTCGGTCGGAATTTTTCTTGGGCTGGCGAGCATTCTGGTCTGTTCCTTCATGGGCGGCATGCGCGCCATCACCTGGACCCAAATTGCGCAATACATCATCATGATTGCCGCCTACATGATCCCGGTGTTCTGGCTGTCGGCCAAGCACACCAGCGTGCCAGTGCCGCAAATCGCTTACGGCGCGGTATTAGCAAAAATAGGCGTGGCCGAAAAAAAGCTGGAGAGCGACCCGAAAGAACAACAAGTACGCACCATTTTCAAGCGCGTCGCCGCCGATTATGCACAGCAAATACAGTCGCTGCCGGGCTCGCTGCAGCAAGGCCGGGCCGTATTGCAAGGCCAGGTTGATCGCTTGAAGAAAAATGGCGCGACCCTAATCGAGATCAAAATCGCCGAGCGGGCATTGTCGAGCTATCCAAAAACCAGCACAGAAGCCCGTAGCCTGTGGAGTCAGGCACAGCACTATAACCTGGCGCGGGCCGACTCCATCTTGGACCACAGCACGCCTTTCCCGGCCCAAGATGCGGCCGCCTCCGACATCAAGCGCAACAACTTCCTGGCACTGGTGTTCTGCCTGATGGTGGGAACCGCCGCCTTGCCGCACATCCTGCTGCGCTACTACACCACGCCATCGGTACAGGAAACCCGGGCTTCGGTCTTTTGGTCGCTGTTTTTCATCATGCTGATTTACATCACCATCCCAGCCCTGGCGGTGCTGGTGAAGTATGAAATCTATACTTCGCTGGTGGGCACCGCCTACACCGACCTACCGGCGTGGGTGTCGTACTGGGCCAGCATCGACAAGGCCGCACCGCTCATCTCGATCGTCGACATTAACCATGACGGCATCGTGCAACTGGCCGAAATCGCCATCGACGGCGACATCATCGTACTGGCCACGCCGGAAATCGCGGGCCTGCCATATGTGGTCTCCGGCCTGATCGCGGCGGGCGGTCTGGCGGCGGCATTATCGACTGCCGACGGCTTGCTGCTGACCATCTCGAACGCGCTGTCGCACGATATTTATTACAAGGTACTGGATCCGAACGCATCGACCCAAAAACGGCTGACGATTTCCAAATTGCTGCTTGTGGTGGTGGCGCTGGTGGCAGCCTATACCGCATCGTTGAAACCGGGCGACATCCTGTCGATGGTGGGCGCCGCATTTTCATTGGCGGCTTCGGCGCTGTTCCCGGTGCTGGTGCTGGGCGTATTCTGGAAGCGCGCCAATCAGCAAGGCGCTATCGTCGGTATGGTCACCGGCTTTGCCGTATGCGTGTATTACATTGTGCATACGCATCCTGCTCTGGGCGGCTCCAGCACTGGCCAATGGTTCCATATCGCACCGATCTCGGCCGGCGTGTTCGGCGTGCCGGCCGGCATGCTGGCGCTGATTATCGTCAGTCTGGCGACACCGTCACCCAAACCTGAAACGCTGGCCTTCATCGACCATATTCGTGCGCCCTGAGTTACTGCGAGCATAAAAAAATGGTAGAACGAACTGGTTCGCTCTACCATTTTTGATGCTTATTGCCTCGCAATTACTGGCTCATAGTATAGCCAAAAACAATCCTGTTTCCGCATTTAATCATTGCACGTTTAAATATACTCCGGCAATAATCAGGATTACTGGTCATCCGCACGGGTTCTGGCAACATCGCCAAATCACAACACCATGGTTTGCGCCTCGTCACCTTGGCGGGCGCGAATGACGCCGATCTGGCTGACCGTTTCGCCGGCAGCTTGCAACTGAGCGGCAGCGGCAGCGGCGTTCTGTTGCGAGACGATCACGACCATGCCGATGCCACAGTTGAAGACGCGGTGCATTTCGGCATCGGCCACATTGCCATGCTGTTGCAGCCAGGTAAACAGCGGCGGCATGACCCATTTTGTGCGGTCGAGTTCAGCCGTCAGGTGCGCTTGCAGCACGCGCGGCACGTTCTCGACCAGGCCGCCGCCGGTAATGTGCGCCATGCCCTTGACTTCGATGGAAGCGATCAGCGCCAGCAAAGGCTTGACGTACAAGTGCGTAGGTTCCATCAGCACATCTGCGAGTTTGCGGCCGTGAAAATCGCTGTCGAGGTCCGGCTTGGCGATTTCGATGATTTTGCGCACCAGCGAGTAACCGTTGGAGTGCGCGCCGGACGAGGCCAAGCCCAGCACCACGTCGCCGGGTGCAATCTTGCTGCCATCGATGATTTTCGATTTCTCCACTACGCCGACTGCAAAGCCGGCCAGATCGTATTCGCCGTCCGGGTACATGCTCGGCATTTCAGCGGTTTCGCCGCCAATCAACGCGCAGCCGGACAACTCGCAACCCTTGGCGATACCTTTAATGACATCGGTTGCACTCGCCACGTTGAGCTTGCCGCAGGCGAAATAGTCGAGAAAAAACAACGGTTCCGCACCTTGCACCAAGATGTCGTTGACGCTCATCGCAACCAGGTCGATGCCGACCGTGTCGTGGCGATTCAGGTGAAAAGCCAGCTTGAGCTTGGTGCCCACGCCATCGGTGCCGGACACCAGCACCGGCTCCTTATATTTTTTGCTAATTTCAAAAAGTGCGCCGAAACCGCCGATGCCGCCCATCACGCCTTCGCGCATGGTGCGTTTGGCAAACGGCTTGATCGCTTCGATCAGTGCATCCCCCGCATCGATGTCAACACCGGCGTCGCGGTAGGAAAGGGGAGCGTTTGGAGTCGAGTTCATGGTGTGATTGGCGGCAGAGGCGGTAAAATAAAGGGTATGAACGCGTCAAACAGGCGCGGCAAAGTGGTATTTTATCAAATTGACCCAAACCGACACCCATTTAATGCCATTTCCCTTCACTTCCGAGCAGAAACAATCTGCAACCTGGCTGGCGCTGGGGATATTACTCATCGTCCTGCTGATCTTGCTGGGGCCGGTTTTAACCCCATTCATCGCGGCGGCGATTCTGGCCTATGCGCTCAATCCTGGCGTCGACTGGCTCGACCGCAGGCGCATCGGCCGTTTCAACCTACCGCGTTCGGTGGCGGCGTTGCTGGTAATTGCGCTACTGTTTGCTACTTTGCTCGCACTCATCCTGATCGTGGTGCCGGTGTTGCAGAGCCAGATACCGCTATTGCGTGAAAAAATTCCGGCTTTTCTGGCGCAGGCAAATGCGTTCGTGAGTCCACGTTTAACGGCACTGGGAATTCAGGTCAATCTGAATATCGACGGCCTGAAAGAACTGGTATCGTCGCGGATGGCCTCCAGCGGCGACCAGATCTGGGGCACTTTGCTCACTTCGGCCAAACAGGGTAGTTCGGCGGTACTGGGATGGACCGCAATGTTGCTGCTGATTCCATTCATCCTGTTTTACCTGTTGCTGGACTGGCATCGGATTTTGTCATCCACCTTCAAGCTGATACCGCGCCAGTGGGGCGACACAACCCGCACGATCTCGAACGATGTCGATGGCTTGCTGGCGCAATATCTGCGCGGACAATTGCTGGTGATGTTGATTTTGGCAGTGTATTACTCGGTGACTCTGATGCTGGCGGGCTTTGACGTTGGGCTGCCGGTCGGCATCATCACCGGTTTGCTGGCTTTTATTCCCTATCTGGGCTTCGGGCTGGGCCTGATACTGGCGCTGATTGCTGCGGTGCTGCAGTTCGACGGCTTGCAGGGCTTGCTCCTGGTGGCCTTGATTTACGGAATGGGCCAAGTTATCGAAAGCTATTTCCTGACGCCGCGCTTAATCGGCGAGCGCATCGGCCTGCATCCGCTGGCGGTGATTTTCGCACTGCTGGCGTTCGGTCAGCTGTTCGGTTTTGTCGGCATCCTGCTGGCGCTACCGATGGCGGCCATCATTTCGGTGGCGATCAAGCATGTACGCGCACATTATTTCGAGAGTAGTTTTTACAACCAATGATGCGGCAACTATTACTCGATTTAGGGGCGGAAAAACCACAAACCTTCGATAACTTCTTCGTCGGACAGAATCCTGAACTAGCCGAACGCCTGCAGCAAATCGTGGCGCGCGTTTCCAGCGAGCGCTTCGTGTATGTATGGGGCCAGCCCGGCGCCGGCAAAACTCACCTACTGCGTGCGATGGCGCAGGCCGCCGCGCCTGCTGCACGTTTCATCGCATCCGAAGCCGATGCGGCAGCTTTCCAGTTCGACCCTGGCGTGACGCTATATTTGATCGACGACTGCGCCCAGCTGTCTCCCACGCTGCAAATCGAAGCCTTTAATCTGTTCAACCAGGTGCGCGAGCACGGCACGGCCCTGGTGGTCAGCGGCAACTTGCCGCCAGCCAACCTGGCGGTGCGGGAAGACTTGCGTACACGGCTGGGCTGGGGCTTGATTTACCGCCTGCATGAATTGACCGATGAAGATAAGATTGCCGCTCTGAACCATTCCGCCCAGATGCGCGGCTTGAGCTTATCGCCCGGTGTGCTGCCGTATTTGCTGACACACACTCAACGCGACATGCGCTCGCTATCGACCATCCTGGACGGTCTGGATAAATATTCCCTGGAAACCCAACGCCCGATCACGTTGTCGCTATTGCGCAGCCTGCTGCAAATGGAACAATTGAAAGGCAAACCGAAAACACCATGAATTTAGCCCTGTTTGACCTCGATCACACCCTGATCCCGATCGATTCCGATTACGAATGGGGGCAATTTCTGGCGCGCATCGGCGCGGTGGACCCTGTCGCATTCAAACTGCGCAATGCCGCCTTCTTTGCCCAATACCAGGCCGGTACGCTGGACCCGGTCGAATACCTTGAATTCGCGCTCGGCACACTGGCGCAATTTCCGCGCCGCCAACTGGACGACTGGCATGCGCAATTCATGGCCGAAGTGATCCTTCCGGTCATCACGCCGGCAGCGCGCGACCTGCTGAAACGCCACCAGGACGCCGACGATCTAGTTGCCATCATCACCGCCACTAACCGTTTCGTTACGGCGCCGATTGCTAGAGCGCTGGGGGTGCGGCATTTGATCGCCGCCGAACCGGAAACTCTGCCCGACGGCACCCTTACCGGCAAACTGATCGGGATTCCGACCTCCGGCGCCGGCAAGATACGCCATACTCACGACTGGCTGGCCGGTATGGGGAAATCCTTCGACAGCTTCGATCAAAGCCATTTTTACAGCGACTCGCAAAACGATATTCCACTGCTATCAGCCGTCACCCATCCGGTTGCAACCAATCCCAACGCCATACTGGAAGCGCACGCCAGAGCGCTCGGCTGGCCCATTCTGAAGTTATTCCATGATTAAAAAATATATCCGCAAAATATTGGGCATCAACAAGACCGACGCCGCCGGCAACAACATGGAGCCGGACACGCTCGGTCCGAAACAGCACGGCATCGACCCGGCGCTTTTATCGAACAACGCGATTCGCGTCACGAAAACCCTGCAAGACGCCGGCTTCAAGGCGTATGTGGTAGGCGGCGCGGTGCGCGACCTGCTGCTGGGCGTGAAGCCGAAAGATTTCGACATCGCCACCAACGCCACCCCGGAACAGGTGAAACGTTTATTCAGACGCGCGTTCATTATCGGCAAGCGGTTCCAGATCGTGCATGTGATGTTCGGCCAGGATTTGCTGGAGGTGACCACTTTCCGCGGGCCTGCCTCGGGCGAATCGCCCAAGGATGAACACGGCCGCGTGCTGCGCGACAACACCTTCGGTCAGCACCACGAAGATGCGGTGCGGCGCGACTTCACCATCAATGCGATGTACTACGATCCGGCGACCCAGACCGTGCTCGATTTCCACGGCGGCATGGCCGACATCCGCAAGAAAATACTGCGCATCATCGGCATCCCGGAAGCGCGTTTCCGCGAAGATCCGGTGCGCATGCTGCGGGCGGTGCGCTTCGCTGCCCGGCTGCAATTTACGATTGATCCCGCAACCGCTGCGCCGATTGCGGTGATGGCGCCGCTGATCAACAACGTACCTTCGGCCCGTGTGTTCGACGAAATGCTCAAGCTGCTGTTAAGCGGCCAGGCGCTGGCCTGCCTGAAACGCTTGCGCTCGGAAGGCTTGCATCACGGCCTGCTGCCGTTGCTGGACGTGGTGCTGGAACAGCCGATGGGCGAGAAATTCATCACGCTGGCGCTGGCCGCCACCGATGAACGGGTCAAGCTGGGCAAGCCGGTTTCGCCCGGATTCCTGTTTGCATCGCTATTGTGGCATCAGGTGCTGGAGAAGTGGACGGCCTACCAGGCCGCTGGCGAAAATCCGATTCCCGCTCTGCATCTGGCAGCCGATGACGTGCTCGACACACAGTCCGACAAGCTGGCAATTCAGCGCAAAATCGGCTCCGACATGCGCGACATTTGGGCCATGCAGCCGCGTTTCGAGCGCCGCATCGGCAAATCGCCCTACAAATTACTGGAACATCCGCGCCTGCGCGCCTCATACGACTTCTTGCTGCTGCGCTGCGCTTCCGGCGAGATCGATGCCGAAATCGGCGCATGGTGGACCAGCTTCATGGCCGCTGACGGCAACGAGCGCGAAGTATTGCTAACCCCGAAGCCGCGCAGTGCGGCCACGCCCGCCGGTGCAGCAAAACGCGGCGCATCACGCGGCGGACGCGGCCGCAAGAAAATTGGCGGCGGCACCGAAAGCGCGCAGTGACATTGCCGGCGCAGGTGCAAATGCCCGCGCAGGTAACAACATACGTCGGCCTGGGCGCCAATCTGGGCGATGCGCGCAATCAGGTGCTGCGCGCCATTGCACAACTGCAAACCCTGCCCGATACGAATCTAAGCGCACGATCGAGCCTGTTCCGCAGCGCACCGATTGACGCTTCCGGCGATGATTTCATCAATGCAGTGGTGCAACTAAAAACCCGCTTGCCAGCCGCCGAACTGCTACTGGCACTGCAAGCAATCGAGCACGATTTTGGACGCCTGCGCCCGTACCCGAACGCACCGCGCACACTCGATCTCGACCTGCTGCTGTACGGCAACCAGACGATTGCCAGCACCACACTGCAAGTGCCGCATCCGCGCATGACACAGCGCGCCTTCGTGCTGATTCCGTTGCTGCAAATCGACCCGTTGATCCAGATCCCGGGCCACGGAGCAGCACATCAATTCTTGCCGGCGGTGGCGGATCAGGTCATTCAGAGGATTTGAAGCGCGCTCCGAGTAAAAAATATACTTTTGGTCAATATGCGAAGCAAAGCAGTGCGGCTCTACAGGCGCGGTTAACCGCGAATAGATACAAGCAATTCCGGCTAAAGCCGCACCTACAAAAACCGTGTCTGTTTACAGATATTTTATAGCGGACTGTACAGTTACCTACTTTCATCATAAATATATAGTATTTTTTGAAGCGCTCAAAATACATGCGGAAAACTACATGTTTTAATGCATACCCTTAATATTTCCTGCATCATCAAAACGCTTCAGACAACACCATGCCAAATTTCATCACCCTCCAAACTGTCGGCCTACTGTTCTTCTCGAATATTTTCATGACTGTGGCCTGGTACGGCCACTTGAAAAACTTGGCCAGCAAACCGTGGTGGATTGCGGCACTGGTGAGTTGGGCGATTGCGCTGTTTGAGTACATGCTGCAAGTGCCGGCCAACCGCATCGGTTATACCCAGTTCAGTCTGGGACAACTGAAAATCATGCAGGAAGCAATTACGCTCGTGGTGTTTGTGCCGTTCGCCATGTTGTACATGGGGCAGCCGTTCAAGCTCGATTACGTTTGGGCAGGTCTGTGTTTGGTGGGCGCGGTGTATTTTATTTTTCGTAGTTAGCGGCAGCAATAATAATATTGGACCGAACTAAGCCCGCGCCAGAGCGCTACACTATGGCAATCGAGTTTCGTAACTGAGAGGATTTTATGGCTAGTTATTTACAGGGAAAAGACATGGCCGGGACCGATACGCCGATAGCTGCCGCCAAACCGATCGTGGCCAAGGCTGTCACGATTCTGTCGCTGAATGCGATGCGTGCCGCGGATAACAAAATCAGCATGCTAACCTGCTACGACGCCAGCTTTGCGGCTCTCATGGATAGCTGCGGTGTCGAAGTGCTGCTGATCGGCGATTCGCTCGGCATGGTCTGCCAGGGCCACCATTCAACCCTGCCTGTCACGGTCGCCGACATCGCCTACCATACCGCCTGCGTTGCGCGCGGCAACAAGTCGGCCATGGTGCTGGCCGACATGCCGTTCGGCAGCTACGCCACGCCTGAATCGGCATTCAACAACGCGGTGCAGTTGATCCAGGCCGGCGCCCACATGGTCAAGCTTGAAGGCGGCGCATGGCTGGCCGAGACTGTGCGCTTTCTGGCCGACCGCGCCATACCAGTCTGCGCCCACCTTGGCCTGACGCCGCAATCGGTACATCAGTTGGGCGGCTATAAAGTACAAGGCAAGACGCTCAGAGCGGCCGACACGCTCAAGTCTGACGCGCTGGCGCTGCAAGCCGCAGGCGCCGCACTGCTGGTGCTGGAAGCGATTCCTGCTGCGCTGGGGCGCGAAGTGACCGAATTGTTGGCGATCCCCACTATCGGCATCGGTGCCGGGCCGGATTGTTCCGGCCAGGTGCTGGTAATGCACGACATGCTGGGCGTATTTCCAGGCCGCAAGGCACGCTTCGTGAAGAATTTCATGGCCGGTCAAACCAGCATCGACGCTGCAGTGCAGGCGTATGTGGCGGCGGTCAAGGATAAATCGTTCCCGGCTGACGAACACTGCTTCTGACAGCCAAGAAAGCACCATGACCGCCCTCTCCCCCAACTCCTCCCCCGCTCGCGGAGATGAGAGCGAAATGAGTCGCTGCGCGACTTTCAGGTTAAGCGCCGCTAGCTGATGGGAATGTTGGAGGCTACCCGAGCAGCGTTCGCGCTGCTGTTTTCAGGCGACGCCGCGCTATGGGGGATTATCTGGGTGTCGCTCAAGACTTCCGTCGTCGGACTGGCGATTGCCACCCCGGCCGCGCTGCTGGCCGGCTATGCGCTTGCCAGCAGCAACTTTCGCGGCCGGCGCATGCTGATCTGGCTGGCGCAAGCGGCGCTCTCGATTCCCACCGTGTTGATCGGCTTGTTGCTCTACATGATGCTCACGCGCCAAGGGCCGCTGGGCGATTTGCAATGGCTGTTTGCACAGCCCGGCGTCATCGCCGGGCAAGCAATTATCGCGCTACCGGTGCTGATCGCGCTGACGCTGGCTGCGGTGCAGGCGGCCGACCCGCGTCTGGCGGAAACCGCCATCACGCTCGGCGCGTCGCGCTTGCGGGTGATGTTCACACTGCTGCATGAAGTGCGATTCGGCGTGATGGCGGCTGTCATCAACGGTTTCGGACGAGTGATTTCGGAAGTCGGTTGCGCGATGATGGTCGGCGGCAATATCGCCGGCGTCACGCGCACCATCACCACCGCGATTGCGCTGGAAACCAGCAAAGGCGAGTTTGCTCAAGGCATCGCGCTAGGTTTGGTGCTAATCGCAATTGCACTGGTAATCAATGCCGCATTGATGCTGCTGCAGGGCGACGCGCAGCGGCAAGGGCAACTGCGATGACGGTGCTACTGCAACTGCGGCAATTGCGCAAGCGCCACGGCCCGCGTCTGGTGCTCGATATCGATAATTTTTCCCTCGCCAGCGCCAGCGCCTATGTGCTGACCGGCGCCAATGGGGCTGGAAAAAGCACGCTGTTACGCATCCTGGCAGGACTGGAAACCGCTGAATGCGGCGAGATTGCCCTGCTCGGACAATCCATGTCGCTGACGCCTTACCCCGCCGCATTGCGCGCCGCGATCATTTACGTCCACCAGCATCCGGTCATGTTTGCCGGCAGCGTGGCGGCCAATATCGGCTTCGGCCTGAAGTTGCGCGGCAATTCCAGAGCATCGCGGGTCGCACACACCGCGGAAGCGATGGCATGGGCGGGCGTTACGCACTTGCGCGACAACCTCGCAACCACTTTGTCCGGCGGCGAAAAACAGCGCGTGGCACTGGCCCGCGCCCGCATCCTGAAACCCCGACTGCTGTTGCTGGACGAACCCACCTCCAACCTCGACGGCACCGCGCGCGAACAAGTGATCCGGCTGATTCCAACCTTGCTGGCCGAAGGCAGCAGCGTAATCATGGCCTGCCACGACCGCGACCTGATCGCGCTGCCGCAAGTGCAACGCTTGAAACTACGCGACGGCCGTCTGCAGGTGCATGAATAACCAGTCTGCTTCGGATATTCCGCATATCCAACATACACTATTATGTATTTTATAGTGCCACATATAATCATGCGGCCATAAGACCAATTATCGCTATACTCCCATAAAATTGTTATTTTATGGAGCCTGCTCGTAACGGGAAAACACGGTCGCCAATTTTTGCGCCAACACTTCCGCCGAATTAACTTCCATCCCGAGTTCGCGCAACAAGCCGTCCTGCAAGCCATACACCCAGCCGTGCACCGTCACGGCCTGGCCGCGTTCCCAGGCATCCTGCAGGACAGTGGTCTGGCATAGATTGGTGACCTGCTCGATCACGTTCAATTCGCACAGGCGATCCTGCTGGGCACGGCTGGGCAAGGCATCGCCGAAATATTTCTCATGTTTCTGATGCACATCCTGCACATGGCGCAGCCAGTTGTCGGCCAGCCCGATACGGCGGCGCGTAAGTGCTGCATGCACCCCGGAACAGCCATAGTGGCCGCAAACGATCACATGCTTGACGCCCAGAACGTCAATAGCAAACTGCAGCACCGAAAGGCAGTTCAGATCGGTATGCACCACTACGTTGGCAATATTGCGATGAACGAACAATTCGCCCGGCAGCAAGCCGAGCAATTCGTTGGCAGGAACCCGGCTGTCGGAGCAACCGATCCACAAGTATTCCGGCGACTGCTGCGCTGCCAGCTTCTTGAAATAATCGGCGTCCTTGGCCTTGATGGCATCAGCCCAGGCCTGGTTATTCAGAAAAAGCTGGCTTGGTGAAAGGTCGGTTTTCGGTTCTGGCATCTGTCACTGCTCCTGAAAAAATATGAGGCCGGCAATAATCCAGCTGCCGGCACAGTATATTGCGCACACATATTTTATCGGAATGGACCGCCTGCCGCAGGCAAATTCAAGCCCGGTCGTCGTGCCCAGGCTCAGGCAGCGGATCTGCCGGCTGCAACGGCAATGCAAAACGCCGCATGAAACGCCGGTCGATTCCATCCTTCCAGCGCCATACCCAGTCGCCCTGCCACACCAACCCGTACCAGCAAGCGATCGCATGGCGCGACCCGGTCGTCAGCAGCGATAAATAATCGCGTTGCGGCCGATACTCGATCAAGGCATCGCCAAATACCTGGTGCAGCAAGTTTTGCGCCAATATCGGCCCCTGCCGCACCGCAAACACGCCCGCCTTCGGGCGCGACTGCTGTGGGTTGCTGGCAATATCGCCGGCGGCAAACAATTGCGGATGGCTCACCGATTGCAAATGCTGGTTGATCTGCACGAAGCCGCCGTCCACCGTCGCTACTCCAGACTGCGCCAGCCACGGTTGCGCTACGGCGCCGGTGGCCCAGAGCAGATGATCGAAAGACGCGGTGCTGCCATTATCAAAGTTGAGCCGTCCCGGTGTCACCAAGCTTACGCTGGCCCCGGTCAGCAACGCTACTCCGGCAGCTTCCAGATGACCCATCACCAAGCGCGCGGCGCGGCGCGGATAAGCAGGCAGCAGCGCGGCACGCGTGACCAGCGACAATTTCACCAAACTGCGCCGGGTCCGCAAACGATGGGCCATAGCCAGTACCATTTCAACCCCACCAGCGCCGCCGCCGACCATCACTATATGGATCGGCCGCTGCAGCGCAGCGCTGGCCTGCTCCAACGCATGCCATTGCTGCAGAAAGACATCAATCGGTTTGATTCCCAGCGCGTGCTCGGTCGCGCCCGGCACCAGCGCCAGCGGCGGTGACGACCCAATATCAAGCGACACCAGATCGAAGCGCCACTCCCGGCCTTGTGCCGTAGCGACATTACGCTGCAGGTCGATCTGATCCACGCTGGCCTGCACCAGATCGATGCCGGCGCTCTGTGCCAGCGGCCGCAAATCGACATGACATTCCGAACTGCGGTAATGCCCGGCAATCAGCCCCGGCAACATGCCGGAATACGGCGTCATGACATCGCGTGACAGCAAGGTCACTTCCAGCCGCTCACGCCAGAGTGCGCGTTGCAGGCGCAACGCCTCCAGCACGAACAGATGCGCATGGCCGCCGCCCACCAACAACAATCGTTTACGCATCACGCCCCTGTTTTTTCAAAAAAATGCTGTATCAGAATGCATTCTGCCGCACGCGCATAACCTGAGGCGAATACACAGTCAGATTACAACGCATTTCCCCATACTTCGAATAGCGGAAGCAAAAGATAACAATTTTTGTGGATGAATGTGCATGCTGCCGGTTGTAACCGACAGCAGTTTTATAGCGATTCAGAACAGGTTAGAGCCGGATCTGATCTCGATCAAATGGATGCGTGACTACAGTCGGCGCCATCGCCATCGGTTGTCGCGGCGACTGCGTCAACGCGAGTTAGTACGGGCACTTTCGGCTACTGTAGCGCCAAGCAGCAGGTGCTTGAGCGCATTGTCCAGCGGTTTTTCACCCAGCCAGATCTTTAGCAAGGCATGATAAAAATTCTCATCGGGAATAATGTCGCCAATATTTTTACCATTGAGCTGCATCTGCGTGCCGACTCCCGGCAGCCAGTCGGTAGTTAGTACATCGCCTTTTTTCAGCTCCGGTACTGACGCGAACAATTCACCGAACTTCATCAATGGGCCGGTGATTTTCATCAGTTCGGCACGGTCGGAATTTTGCCGGATGCCGGCCATGAAGCCGCGTCCAAACTCCTCATTACTCACGTCTCGCAGCATCACGATTCTGACCCGTTTGGGGCCGATTGCAGCCAGCACTTCAGGCACACTGGTTTTTTTGCCGGTCAGATACAAGCCTGCCACATAGACTTTGAAAATCACCTTGTGGCGCACGCCCAATCCATTCAGATACAGTTGCTGCTTGCCGACCATGACGGCATCATCCATGTTGACACCAGCGCTTTCGGCGGCAAAGCTGGCAGAACCAAAACAGAATAAGGCACAAGCTAAAAACAACGATGATTTATTCCGGGTAAGGAAACCCATGTTCGCTCCATTCTATTTGCCGACATTGCGCAAAAATAAAAATCAGAACGGTCATTCTATTATGAGTATTAGCACAAATCGGTCAAATGCACCACGTGGAATGCGCCACGCAGAATGCGGAACGCTGCAGCACTTTATTACACGACATAGATGCACGATGAAAACGCAAACTTGACGAATACTGGAGAATTTTTAGCTAATTAGATGAATTTTTAGCGAAATATCCTGATTTACAAAAAATTAGAGAAACAGGTCTAAAACCGGATGAGGGTGTCCTGGATTTTGTGTAAGCGGAATTTCGTTTACGCCGTTGTCATCCACTCTTCGAACTGAGTTGTGAAGCGGCTCAGTGCCACTTTCCAGTCCCGCAACGGCATCGTCCATTTCTTGCTAATCAAAATAAACGGACAGTTTGCTCCTTACCAGTACTTCGGCAGCGACGATCGCAATTGGATTCGGCGTTTCTGGCATGAGGCCTCGCGAAATGGGATGATAAGGGCTAACGTTTGACATGAGTGGCTGGCCGAAGGCCAGTCCGCTCGATGGAAAGGTTAGGCTTTTTCTTAACAATTACTGGTGCTCCCCAGTCTTTTTCAAGCGTCTTTCTGATACTGATCAAATCGGCGCTACCAATGCGCCTCGATAGTTGGATTTCAATTTCAGAAAAAGCATTCAAGGCAGCAGTAACCTTGCTCTGAGCCTCGACGATCCAAACACCTCCGACCGGTGCTGCATCTGTCTCTGACCGAACCGAGCCAGCAACAAGAATGGTTTGCTGATGTTGCTCAAGCCGCTGGGATGTGCCGGCAAAAATTGCCTGCGAGTTGAGAGGCGCTCTAGGTTGTCTGTGAACCGCACTATGAAAAGGATTTGTCTTTGCCCTGTGATGCCTAACGTTCAAATTGAGGGGCTGGTCGATCACAAAACTTGGCCGGAGCCCCGGAAGTTAATAAACCACAGGCCGTAAAGAGAACGTATATCGGCCAGTCCCGCTCGAATGCAGGGTTAGGGCGGAAACGGGCACACTGGTGGAACTGCGGCCCAACCCCAGCGCCACTTTACCCCGCGAAACGTAAAACCGCCACGGACAAAAAAGTCTGCTTGACTCGGGGCATGGACTCCGAAAATATATTGACTTGTGCGCTTGAATTTCCTATCTTCACTACCATCACCCCTTGATTAAGAGGTGTTATCACCAATTCCAAGGAGGATATTCATGATTGCCGTTAGCTTATCCAGCCCATCCCCACCAATCGTAGCTACAGTCGCCACGCAAATGGCACCTACGGCAACGGCGGCAAATCCCATTACCCAACCGGCCAAACAGAGCGGTAGCGACACGTTGACAATCAGCGGACACGCGATGTTGTTGTTGCGACTATTCCGCACCAAAGACCCGCAGGCGCAACCGCCGGTGATGACTACTCTGACAACCAAGGACGTAAGCGGCAATAGTGCTAGCTTCCTGGGAATGGGGGATAGAAAACTTATTGAGCGGGCCTACGAATATGCTACCTCCAATGGCATGGATCCCGTGCAGGTGGATAATTTGGCTTTCGATCTTTCTATCTATCGCCATATGCAAACAAGTGGTGATACAAATGAAATAATCGGGGCGTGGGTGGGAAAATTCAACACCCACGACGCTGAACTGGCCAAGCACATGCTCACCAGTCAGGCTATTAACGAAACCAGCATGGATACCGGCTTTTTGGCTTACATGCTGAATCCGCAGAGAAATCCTGTCCGTGCCGTCAACTTTGAGTCGCTGGAAAAATTTATTTCCGCCCTTTCACCCTCCGGCGGCAAGCCATCTCCAGACGGCAAAGCATCCGAGCCTGTTCACCCAACGGACGCAGGATTTACCCAAGCCCTGTACCGTATAGACCATCCCTACGTGGGCGAAAAATGGGTTCCAAGCAAGCCCCAAGATTCCGACAACCAGCCGCTAAAACACCTCAGTAAAAGCGACATAAACCAATTGATGGCGGCCTACAAGTTTGCATTGTTGCAAGGATCGGCAGCCAATTTGAAGTCTCTGGATCGGATGTCTGCATTAGCCGGCATCGTACAAATGCAGAAAGACGGAAATCTGAATGGCGGCAGCCAGTCCCCCCAAGCGGCAATCGAACGCCTCGGACATCTACTACAGTCCATCACTAAGCCAGACGCGTATTCCAGCAACAAAGGGGTTGTGCATAGCCTCTTGTCTGTTAACTCCCATATCGACACATCCGTGTAAAGGACTGCTCATAGCGACACATTCTGGCTAGTCACGTCTGGAATTTGTTTAATCATTGGGCTAGTTCATTTGGCTGGTCTGCGCCAAGTATGGGGTCAATTGTGAGACAACAATAGCGAAAGTCAAGCTGCCAAAGCTTGATTGAGCATATTTCTTTATATCGTATGCAACTGGACATTGAAACCGCCTTTAATATTCCTTGAGGATTGCCATTAATTGATTAGTTTTTTTAGAGGGTATCCGGGATTTTGTGTAAACAGAATTTTGTTTAAGCCGTTGTCATCCGCTCTTCGAACTGAATTGTGAAGCGGTTCAGTGCCCCTTTCCAGTCCCGCAACGGCATCGCCCATTTCTTACTAATGTTGTTCAAGGCCAGATAAAACAGCTTGCTGAGCGCTTCATCAGTAGGAAATGAACTGCGGTTTTTGATGATTTTCCGTAAGCTCATATTAATCGATTCGATGGCGTTGGTGGTGTAAATGACTTTGTGGATTCCCGGTGGATAGTCGAAGAACGGCGTGATCCGCATCCAGTTTCTCCGCCAGGAAAGACCGATCGATCGATAATCCTTGTCCCATTTTTCTTTAAATTCAGCGAGCATGAGTTCAGCCTCGTCCATGGTCGCGGCGCTATAAATTCGCTTCAGATCAGTGGCCACTTATTTCTGCAGTTTCCATGGGACATGCACGCCAACAGTTACGGCAGCCAGAGGCACAGCCGGCCTTGGAATTCCTTCATGCATGGCTGACCAAATCCGGCTAACGGTTGCGCTCGGCAGCGGCACGGCCAGGGCGCTCGACTACACCTACGCAGTTGACCCGCGCTGATCCGCTATGCCGATAGCAGCAATTTGCCGATCGATAACAATCCGGTGGAAAACACGATCCGGCCGATTGCGATAGGTAAGAAGAATTGGTTATACGCCGGCTCAGAACGTGCCGGACGCCGCGCCGCCACGATTCAATCCTTACTTGGTACCGCCAAACTGAATGGCCTTGATCGGTATGCCTGGTTCAAAAGCACACTAGAAAAACTTCCAACTTGCCGCAATAGCGACATCGACGACCTACTCCCATTTCTCCGCGCGTCATAGGTTCAATCAACCCTCTTGGTGGTGGCACCGGACGCTTACTGAATAATTCCCCTATGTGACGAAGCAGGGATTCATGGTGGCGTCACCAACGGGAGTTCAATCACGAACTCCGCGCCGCCATCCGCATGGTTACGCGCGTACAGCTTGCCCGAGTGCTGTTCAATGATGCTGTAGCTAATGGAAAGCCCTAGGCCAGTTCCTTTGCCAACCGGTTTCGTAGTGAAAAACGGATCGAATATGCGTGATAGATGATATGGCGAAATACCAGTGCCATTGTCATGCAGGAATAGCGACACGACGTGGCCATCAGTCTGCGCGGCAATCCATAGTTGGGGCGTGGCGAGGCTGACGGCCGTGGCCGCATCGTAGGCATTTTCGATCAGGTTCATCAACACTTGCAACAATTTCCCTGCGTTACCCATCACGTTCAATGCCCCACCTGGCGTCCAATGCACTGTAAATGTAGGTGCTGCACCCTTGCTGACCCAATGAATGGCGCGCTCAATGACGCCGTTCAGATCGACCTTAATCCGTTCTTCACGATCAACGGCGGAAAAGCGTTTTAGCCCATTGACGATGTCGGTGGTACGTTGAGCACCTTCAAGCGTGCCGTCGATAAGAGATGGCAAATCGTGCAGGATGTGATCGATACGCAGCTTCTCACGCAAGGCAACTGGTGCCTCTTTCGACGCACTTTCATGTAGCGCCTCCACGTACAACGCCAGCCGTTCGCTGTAACGTTTGAGCGCATGGACGTTACCAAGCACGAAACTGATGGGATTGTTCAATTCGTGCGCGACTCCAGCGACCAGACGGCCGAGGGATGCCATTTTTTCCGAATGGAGCAGTTGCTGTTGGGTCCGCTTGAGCTCCCCCATAGGGCGTCCCACGAACACGTAACCGGCATGTTTTCCTGTGCCATCCAGTCGCTGCGTACACTTCACATCGACCGGCACATCGCCGTGCGCCGGATCGATCAAGTTGAGTTCAATCACCTCGCTGGCACCCTGCGGTGCAGTTTGCTCGATGACCCGTCGAATGCGGTCAATACTGGCGGAATCGGCCAGCAACTTATAGATCGACATGCCACGTAGCGCGTTTTCATCCAAATCGGTCAGTTCACGCAGGGCGGTATTGGTTTCTTCGATGTCACCAACCAGATTGCAAGCGACCAGCACATCCGACATGGCCGACAGCACGCTGAAGATGAACTGCTGCGAACTTTCAAGCTGCTCGTTTTTTTCTTCCAGTACGATCTCGTCGTTTACCAGTTGCGAATAGACCTCGTCCATTTTCTGAATCACATCCATCCAGGTAGCTTCGTCGACGCCTTCTATTTGCAGCAGGCTAGGCGTTGCAGTTGGGCTGTCTGGTACAGATTCAGGGGAAGTGGATTTGCGGCGCGGCATACTGATTTTCGAAAAAGTTATTTCAGGTTTTTGCCGTGAAAGTCGTTAAACGCTCCATCATTCATCTAGTCAATTGGAGCCATCAATGCACGGTACATACCATGCATGGATCAAACGAGCGCACGATATGCTGTACCGCCACCGGCGTATCTTCTCCCGGCAGCACCGTCGCACCGACCAACGCCGCTTCCAACGCACCAGGGACACCCTGGGCATCACGTGGCGAGAAGTTCCAGGATGTAGGGGCAATAATCTGATAATTTGTGATTTTCCCATTACGGATCGCCACCCAGTGCCCCAGGCTGCCGCGCGCGGCCTCCGTAAGTCCCATACCGTCGGCATCGTCGGGCAATGATTGCGGCACAAAGTAGGGCTCATCGGTGCGCAAAGCCTTGATCCATTGTTCCATTGCCGGCACTACCAGCGCCAGCTCAAGCAGTCGCGCCAGCACGCGCGTATAAACGGTACCGCCGCAGCGCATCACCGCATCTCGCACCAGCGGATGTCTGTTCACCAGTTGCCGTGCTAACGCACCGGTCTCAAGCACCCGTCCGTCAAACCGGGGTGCCTTGTTCCATGTATAGGCATCTGGCTTGTTGATATCCGGCAAGGTCAGGCCCTGGGCGGGATGACGCGGCCCACCGGCATCGGACAGCCAAGCATGGGTGGCGTCTTCGCCGATCGCGGCGGGATCGAGCGTCTGTACCTGTTCGTGCGTGGCATCCCATACGCCGCGCGCAAAAGTCAGTTCGCCATCGGGTAATGGATACGAACCGTTCGACATGTACAGCCCAGGGCCTGGGCCCATACGATCAAGTCCGATTTGCCATGCCAGCGTCAGAAACAGGCGCAGGTCTCCGTTGTCGGGCGCGGCAGCGGCATGCCATCCGCGCAGCGCCGCTTCGCTGTCGATTGCGGAGATGCGTTCCAGCTGCGCGCCGAACAGCGTCTGTTCGAGAAAGGCACGAAAGGCACGGATACGCGCCAGCAAGCGGACCCGCTCCGCCGCTTCGATCGCGCGGGACGAGCCGGCCGGCTGGATCGATTGTGTATGTGGCCATTTTCCGCCCAGGGTACCGAGCAGCGTAAACCAACGCTGGTGGGCCGCAAGCGCCAACCGTGCGTGCCGTCCCTGTTGTGCGGAAAAGCGGTCCTGTACGGTCGCATGCCAAGGCTGCTGCGCGTAGGCAGCGCGCGCAAAGTCGGGCATGAAGAACAAGTAAAAATGCGTCAGATGATCCGCCATGTTTTCAGTAGCCAGCATCAGGTTGGTGGCCAGCAGACCATTCGGTGGCGGCGTCACGCCCATCGCATCGGCCAGCGCGTGCGCAGCCGCTACCGATTGCGAGACCGAGCAAATACCACAGATACGCGGCACATAGATCAGCGCATCCAGCGCCGGTTTTCTCAGTAAAATCTGCTCAAACCCTCGATACATCGATGAATTTACATGCGCGCTTTGCACCCGGCCATCGATAACTTCCAGACGCACTTCCAGATCGCCTTCAACCCGATTAAACGGGCCCACAATCAAACGTGTCATGGCAGCCTCATTTCAATCGGGTCTTGCGAATGGCCGGCACCACCACCAGGTGGTCCGCTGTCGCGTTTTCTCGCAAGCGCTTGGGCGTAGCGGACTTCGAGAGTGCCGCCAGCGCGACAAACCAGGCCTTCGGCATGTCGGTCGGCAGGCCGATCGGGATACCGGCAATCTTTGGTGTGACATGAAACGAATGGCCGGGCTCTTCGAACCCTGGCTCGGTGCAACTGATGCAAGCGTAACCGCCGCGCGTACATGAGCCGTCACCATTCCACAGACGCGTATTGCAGTCGGCATGCACCTGTGTGCCCTTGCAGCCCATGTGTTCCATCATGCAGCCAAGGTCGGACGGTTTTTTCGCGCTGGCCTTGAACTCATAAAACTCATTGCGAGTGCAGCCGTGATGCACCAAGTGATCTGCATAAAATCGCGGCCGCCCGAGTGCATCCATCTGGGTCGCATCAAACAAGTCGGAAGCGAGTGCCATCAGAGTTTCAAGCACCCAGTTCGGGTGGGGCGGACACCCTGCAACATTGATCACCGGCAGGCCAGTACGTGAGCGGTAGGCTGCACCCAGCAGCCCGCCGATCTGATCGCCTTCATATTGCAGGCCGCAGGCATCGGTCGGATTGCCGCCCGCAGCCGTAATGCCGCCATACGCGGCACAAGTGCCGACCGCCACCGTGTAACCGGCCACAGCGGCCAGCGCCTGCACCCATTCGATCATCGGTTTGCCGCTACCGGCCAACATGTGAAAACGGCCGCTGCCGCGCGGCCCACGCAGCATCGATCCTTCCACGCAGAGCGCATCCAGCACAATCTCGCCGGCACTGCACGCACGCAGAATGTGCAATGCATCGGCACCGCTCTCAATCGACAGTGACGGATGCCACAGCAGGTTGATGTCAGCATCGCTGAGCGCACCGAAAAAATCCGGAGTGTCGGCACACAGCAAGGACATACTGCAGCCGCCGCAGCCGCCGGACTGCAGCCACAACACGTTGAAACCAGCTTGTTTAATATAAGACACATCAGAGGACATCATTTTTTCTCCAGTCCCAAACGTACCATTTTGTTCCGTAAACCGACCCGCGACAGTCCCAGCTCCTTGGCGGTGTGCGTCTTGTTCCAACGGAATCGCAGCAGCGTTTCTTTCAGAATGGCCGCTTCAATCGCATCCAGCCGCTCCTGCAAGGTGCCGGTTTGCCGCATGCTGTTCATGGTTGTTGCACCATTCACTCCGGCCGCCGTTCCCGGCCGGCCTTGCAGCACTTTGCTGGAGAATGCCTGTGCACTGATTTGCGTGTTTTCAGTCAGCGTCAAGGCGACTGCCCGATAAATTTCGTTACGCAGTTCGCGAATATTCCCTGGCCATGGATATGTTATCAGGCTCGCCATTGCATCGGACGCGAAGCTTCGTGCCGGCAATCCCATCTCCTGTGAAGCCTGTGCCAGTAGCGCCTCGGCGATCGGCACAATATCGCTTGGACGCTCACGCAGCGGCGGCATCGTCAATGTCATGCCGGCCAGACGATAATATAAATCCTGCCGGAAGCGACCCGCATGAACTTCCTGCTCCAGATCGCGATGGGTGGCGGCGATCACGCGTACGTTGATCCGAACCGCTCGCGTCGCGCCAACCGGGCGAATTTCACCTTCCTGCAACACGCGCAATAGTTTGACCTGAAACGCGAACGAGGTATCACCGATCTCATCCAGAAATACTGTGCCGCCATCAGCACGCTGAAAAATCCCGATATGGTCTTCATAGGCGCCGGTAAATGAACCGCGTTTATGGCCGAACAATTCAGATTCGAGCAAGTTATCCGATATCGCGCCGCAGTTTTCCATCACAAACACGCGCTCGGCGCGTGGACTGGCATAGTGCATCGCGCGCGCCAGCAACTCTTTGCCGCTGCCCGATTCACCCAGCACCAATACCGACAGGTCGTAACGCGCAACGCGGGCGGCCAGTTCACAAATGCCATCCATCGGACTGCCGGCCACACGTATGATACGGGCGAAGTCGAAAGTCGTCTTCAGCCGCGTCTGCTTTTCCGCGGTTCGCACCCGCAGCACCGACGTACTGGTTCGCAGTTCTATATCCAAACGGTGCATGTCGAGTTGCAGGCTGCGAGCCTCTACCGCCCCGCGCACGGAGTCAAGCAGATGATCCGGCATCCAGGGCTTCAGCACGTATTGATAAATGCCTGCGTCATTGATGCCGGCAATGATATCTTCGGCATCGGTATAACCTGAAATGATGATGCGCACGACATCCGGCCAGCACTCCCGCACTTCCTTGAGGAACTGCACGCCGGTCGTGCCCGGCATGCGCTGGTCGCACAAAATCACGGCCAGTTCATGGCGCTCCATCAAGACCCGTGCCTCGTCCGCCGAACTCGCCGTCAAAACATTGAAATCTTCTTCAAGGGTACGCCGAATCGCATCCTGCGAGCCCGTTTCGTCGTCCACAACGAGAATGGTCGACAAGCTGGTTGCGTCAGGAATTTTCATGGCGATGGGTTAGTCTCTCTCAAAAAATTGTTACGATGGACAGCCAGATGGCGCGGGGTCCAAGCATGCGGCATTTTATGCACAAAATGGTAGCGCGCGACATGATAACTGGGGTCGAACCCATAAAAATTACGATGCATTTTTACCAACTCTTCTTCGCGGTATGAATGCAAGGGCTTGGCAGCTTCATCCTGTTCACGCCGGACGCGCTTGGTTGCAAGCCGCGCGTCGAAATCGTGCGACTGCGCCAAGGCCACGGCGCGAATGCCTGCCTCGGTGGAAAATGCATGCGCATCATGCCCAAATGCGGCATCGATCAAGCCCATGCGGACTGCGTCCGATGCCGCCAGTGGATGCCGGTTCTGCATCAAGCCGCGCGCAGCTCCGGTTCCCACGCGCTGCGGCAACAGATAAGTCCAATACTCCGAGCCATACAGGTTGCCCATGTTTTTATAATGTGGGTTCAGCAATACATTCTCGTGTGCCCAGACAATATCGGCAGCTAGCGCCAGAAAAGCGCCGCCCGCGCCTGCATTGCCGCGCAAAGCCGACACCGTGAGGTGATCAGTGGCAGTGAGAATTTCCAGTGCCAGGTCATCCATTGCGTTGATGTTATTCCACGATTCGTCTGCCGCACTTTCGGAGGGGCGATGTGCAGTCGCTTCAATGCGGTTCAAGTGTAGGCCATTGCTGAAAAAATCCTCGCCGCCCAACAATACCAGTACACGCGTCGGGCGCTGCTTGGCGAGTTGCACGGCGGCTCGCAAGCGCTGGCATTGCCCGGTGGACATCGCGCCATTGTAAAAATCGAACGACAGGAAACCCACCGCACCTTCTTCCCAGTAGCGCAATTCGCCCCACTCGTCGACGGGCCGCATCAGCGCTGCCGGCAGTTCCGGCAATTGCGCAACTTGCACCGCGAACCAGTCCGCAACCGGTAACTTGAACGGTTTGCCGGCATCGTCGGCCGTTTGCACCGGGCGCGCATGGCCTATCCAAACGCCGCCGTCGCTTGTACGGCGCAATACTGCATGATCGCGCCGAGCTATGATTTCCCCAGGTGCGCCTGCCACAGCAGCCACTGCCGCCGACGTAGCGGGATGAGCATCGTATAGGTGGCATGGCATATCGAACAAGCTATCCAGCACGCCGGGAAAGCTATCTGCACTATTGATTTTTGACAATATGGCAGCGCTATCATCCCGTTGCCAATCGATGCAGCGCTGCATTTGCTGCAGCAACGGACGCAAGATGCCGCGTGCTTCAACCGCCTCTGCCAACCGCAAGGGCCGTTTGCCGATAGCGAATTTTTCCACGGTTTCCAGCACGGCGCGCGCAGCAGCGGCAGTCACTTCATTGCGGTACAGGCTGCTTTTTTTGCCAATCCGCATCGGAAAGGATGCTTGAGCCCAGATATCGCCCGCATCCATTTCGGCATTGGCCTGCAATACCGTCACGCCCCATTCGGATTCGCGGTTGATGATGGCCCAGTCGAGCGCCGACGGGCCGCGGTCGCCGACAATACCCGGATGCACCACCAGGCACACATGCCGCTGCCAAATAGAGGCAGGGATTGCGCGTTTCAAAAAAGGCGCGACGATGAGATCAGGCTTGAACAATGCGACCGCTTCCTCACTGACCGAATCTGCGATATCCAGCTCAACCGAAACCTGATGCCCGCACCCGCGCAACGCCACGAACAGCCGTTGCGTCAGGCTGTTAAAACTATGCGTGAGAAAAAGTATGCGCATGATCAGCAGATGCGTGGCAGTTGCTCGCCAGACAGCCAGTCGACCACGCGTCGTCCGCCGAAACGGGTACGCATCTGCACGAAGCCATGCGGATCATTGGTTACCGCGCCGATGCGCGCGGCATTGGCGCCCAGCGGGTGCGTGCGCATGGCCGCTAGCAGCAGCTCGGCATCTTCTGGTGCACAGATCGCGATCAGCTTGCCTTCGTTGGCGACATACAGCGGATCGAGTCCGAGAAATTCGCAGGCTGCATCGACTTGCGGCGATACCGGAATCGCCGCTTCTTCCAGCAGCATCCCGACACCGGACTGTTTGGCGATTTCGTTGAGCGTGGTGGCCAGCCCGCCACGCGTCGGGTCGCGCAAGACATGCACCCTCGGTACCGCAGCCAGCATGTGCGCTACCAGGCCGTGCAAGGCGGCGGTGTCCGACTTGATTTCGGTCTCGAAAGCTAGCGATTCGCGCTTCGACATAATCGCCACGCCATGGTCGCCGATCGTGCCGGATACCAGAATCACGTCACCGGGACGTGCACCGGCACCGTCGATGACGATGCCAGGTGGCACTACGCCAATCCCGGTGGTCGTGATGAACACGCCGTCGCCCTTGCCACGCTCCACCACCTTGGTATCGCCGGTAATGATCGGCACGCCGGCCTCGCGCGACGCCTGCGCCATCGATTCGACTATGCGTTTCAGTTCCGCCAGCGCAAAGCCTTCCTCAATAATGAAACTGGCCGCCAGGTATAGCGGCTGGGCACCGGACATCGCTACATCATTGATGGTGCCATGCACCGACAAGCAACCGATATCGCCGCCCGGAAAGAATAACGGCGACACCACGTGGGCATCGGTTGCCATCACCATGCGGCCGGGGAGCACAGCAAAACTGGCCTGATCGTTGCCTTGACGCAACCACTCGTTATCGAACGCCGCGAGAAACAATTCTTCGATCAGTTGTGCCGAAGCACGTCCGCCGGCTCCGTGGCTCATGTCGATACACCCTTTTTTGAAGTCGAGCGAACGCACGTAGCTTTTTTTGACAATACCATTCATGCCGTTGCCACCGCGATGTCCTTGAATCTGCCATAAGAATAATGCGCCGCACAGGCACCTTCGCTTGACACCATGCACGACCCCATCGGATTTTCAGGCGTGCAGACAGTGCCAAATAGCTTGCAATCGACTGGGTTCTTCACGCCGCGCAGGATCGCACCGCATTCACAAGCCTTGTTATCGGGTACCGGCTTGTAGGCCAGGTCGTAGCGCCGCTCCGCATCGAACTTTGCATACGCAGCGCGGATGCGCAATGCACTGTACGGCACTTCACCCAGACCGCGCCATTCGAAGGTCGGGCGCAGCTCGAACACCTCGGATACCACTGCCTGCGCAGTCAAGTTTCCATGCGCACTCACCGCACGTGCGAATTCGTTTTCCACTTCGCAGCGACCCTCGTTGACCTGGCGAATTAGCATCAGAATCGCCTGCATCACATCGAGCGGCTCGAAGCCGGCGATCACCACCGGCTTGCGGTATTCCTCGGCAAAATGCACATACGGCTCAGACCCGATCACGATGCTGACATGCGCCGGGCCGATGAAGCCGTCGATCGGTACCGTGCCGTAATCGCGCACTTCGGGCGACTCGAGAATGTGGGTGATGGCCGACGGCGTCAGCACATGGCAGCACAAGACACTGAAATTATCCAGGCCGCGCACGTAGGCATCGCGGATCACCAATGCCGTCGGCGGCGTGGTAGTTTCGAAACCGATGGCGAAGAAGACCACTTCACGTTCCGGATTCTGTTGCGCGATCCGGAGCGCATCAGTCGCCGAATACACCATGCGGATATCGCCGCCGCGCGCCTTGGCCTTGATCAACGACATGCCGCCGGAGGCCGGCACGCGCATCGTGTCGCCATAAGTACACACAATCACATTACGTTCCAGCGCCAGCGTCAGCGCGTGGTCGATCCGGCCGATCGGCAGCACGCATACCGGGCAGCCGGGACCGTGGATCATCCGGACGTTATCGGGCAGTAAATCGCTGATGCCGTAACGCGAAATCGCATGCGTATGGCCGCCGCAAAATTCCATGAAACTGTAGTTGCGCGCCGGATCGACTTCGGCATGGATACGGTCGGCGATTCTGTGCGCGACATCGCCGTCGCGAAATTCATCGATGTATTTCATGCTGGGCTTTCGTCGGCTGATTGAATCAGCGCCAGTTCGTCGAACAAGGCCAGCGTACGCAGCGCCTCGTCGGGGTCCAATTTCCCGATCGCGAAGCCTACATGCAGGATCACATAATCACCGACTTGCACTGTATCAAGCAGCGCTGTGGAAATTTCCTTGCGCACGCCGGACAGGTCGATTACTGCCTGCTGGTTGGGGAGCACTTCTACCACTTTGACAGGGATTGCTAAACACATAGGACAACCTCATTCAAAAAATATTTTAGGAAAGCACATGCACGTTCCGCTTACAATTGCTGACGGGCCACCCAAGCCTGACCGAGTGCCAATCCGGCGTCGCCGCAAGAAACCGTCTGCGGCAGCAAGACGCGCAGCCCGCGGCGCGTCAATTCGGCGCTCAGGCGCCCGGTCATGACGCGGTTAAGAAAACATCCCCCGCCGAGCGCAATCGTGTGCGTGTTGTGAAGTCTGGCTGCTTGATCTACCCATTCCACCAAAGCATTCACCAACGTTAGATGGAATAACGCCGCGCCGCGTGCGATTGCTTGCGGATCGCCGCTATCGGCCAGTGCGAACATTGTTGCCAACAATGGTCGCAAGTCCAGTGTGCCGTTGGCATGCAGTACGTAATTATCCGTTTGTTCTGGTTCGCCATAGAGCGCCAAATAGCCTTCCGCCATTTTTTCCAGTGCAATTGCTGCTTCGGCTTCAAACCTCTGTTTGATGCTAATACCGAGTGCCCCTGCCGCTGCATCGAACCAACGGCCTGCTCCGGAAGTCGGCGGGCAATTTGTTCCACGCTTCAACATGGCCTGCACGGTTTGCGCCGCCATTTGGCCGACGCCCGAGGAAAACCGTTGCGTGATCTCGTTGCCGCGTTCCAGAGCATGCAATGCTGCGGCAGCCATGCGCCATGGTTCGCGGGCGGCGGCATCGCCGCCAGGCAATGGCAAAGACTGCAAATGTCCGAGACGCCGCCATGCAGTGCCTTCCACCCACAACAACTCGCCGCCCCATGCCACACCATCAGTGCCAAGTCCAACGCCATCCAGCGCCAAGCCGATCACAGGTTCCTGCAATCCATACTCGGCCATCACCACGCCGATATGCGCATGGTGATGTTGCACGGCGACTGCGGGCACACCAAGCTGGTCGGCCACCCGCTGTGCCAGGCGGGTGCTAAAAAAGTCCGGATGCAAATCATGCGCTACGGCCTCAATCGCACCATCGGCCTGCGCCACCAGACTTTCTACAGAATGCTCCAGCGCAATACAGTTGACTGGATCACCCAGATCGCCATGCAACGCTGTCCAGCGTACCCCATCGCCCTGCAGCAGACATGCGGTATTCTTGAGCCAGGCACCACATGCTACTACCGTCCGCGATGGTACCTTTGTAGTCGCTGGCAACAGATGCCGCAACATGTTCAATCGCTCCCAGCCTGTGCCTTGAGTGCTGCCAATTCGGATTCGAGAGCGGCGATGCGGTCAGTCAGCAAATGCCGCGGTGTGTGTTTTTGTGATCCACTCAACATGCGATGACCAGCCAGAATCCAGTCTAGCCATGCTGCCATGCCCTCCCCGCTGGTAGCGGACAATTGCAACACTTCAATGTGCGGATTAACGCGTCGGGCATACTCGATGCAGCGCGTTACATCGAACTGCAGATATGGCAACAAATCGATCTTATTGAGAACCATCAAACGCGCGGCGGCAAACATGTCAGGGTACTTGAGCGGCTTGTCATCACCCTCCGTCACCGACAGAATCACGACCTTGGCGGCCTCGCCCAAATCCCATAGCGCCGGACACACCAGGTTGCCGACGTTTTCAATAAACAGGATGCCGCCATGATGGTCATCGCCGGCATGGCCAAGATGCTCGTCAAGCCCATCGTGATGGTGATGACGATGGTGATCATGCATGGGCAGGCGCGAGAAAGCATCGCTGACCATTTGCGCATCCAGATGACAGCCTTTGCCGGTGTTGATCTGGATTGCCGGGGCACCCGTTGCGCGGATGCGGTCTGCATCGTTACTGGTCTGCTGGTCGCCCTCGATCACCCCAACCGACTGGCCGCTTGCGCGCTGTTTCAATGCTTCAATGGTGGCGCACAGCAGCGTCGTCTTGCCGGAGCCGGGGCTAGATACAAGATTGAGTGCCAGGATGCCGTGTCCGGCGAAGTGCTCGCGGTTGTGGGTAGCGTGACGATTGTTTTCCCCCAGCACATCTTGCTCCAGACGAATCGCACGCGCCTGACTCATCCCTGGTACGGACAAGTTGGCCAGGCCGGCACCGTAATGCAGATCCCCGGTAGCTGAATCGACCGCAATGTGATCATGTGAATGACTGCACGGATAATCGTGAGAATGGTCATCGTGCGCATGCACATGTCCGTGATCATGCCCATGATTTTCCTGGTCGACGATTGTCGATTGATCGGCTTTTTCTTCATTGGCGCATCCGCATACAACACACATGATTCATCTCCTGTTGTTATCCCGCCTTCTGGCGGGATCGTCTGTTTTAGTTATCTTCGACCATCATCTCGATTACTCGTAACTCGGTACCGCTGGTAGGCTGCAGTTGGTAGTTGCCGCAGTGCGCACAAGGATCGCCGCGCGCCATAATATTGACCGTAGTGCTACATTGCATACACCAGGCTTGACCGGGTGGCGTATCGATTTCGATGCGCGCATTCTGCAAGCATGTATCGTGCGCCATCACTTCCAGCGCAAAACGTAATGCGCGCACCTCCACACCAGACAACGCTCCAGCCTCCAGTCGTAGCAGCGTGACGCGCGCAAAACGCTCACGCTTTGCCGCGGCTTCGACAATTTTCAGAATACCACCGGCGAGACTAACTTCATGCATGTGCAAACTCGATCTTATAGCTTACGCAAGGATCAAATGCGGCAGCCAGAATGCCGATGTGGCGTACGGCCTGTGCCTGGGACAACGCGCACGCTGCAGTCGGCATCGCCGCCAATGCCTTTGCCACCACGCCAGATGGATGAAAATTCCATTCAGTGGGTGCCACGATCCGATAATCCACAATATTCGCCAGCGGCGCAGCTTGTTCCAGCCGCACCCAATGCAGCAATAATCCGCGCGCCATTTCACTCCACGCCAATGCTTCTCCGGGAGCCAGCATCAAGGAGCCGAGCGCCAGATTGTCCAGCGCTTCGCCGCTCAACAAGGCCAGTTCCGCAATCCTCGCACCCAAGCGCAACCAAGCGTTGGAGGTAGAAGAACGATTACCGTCCATCCCGGCTAGTCTGGTCCAGATACCTGTTTCGCATACCTTCCCTTCGCTGGTCGGCGCTCGGTCAAAATCATCGAATTCCGCGATGTTCTGTGCCAACGCACACAGTGCATCCCTATCGGCATGCGGCAATAATGGTGTCTCAAATGTTTGTATCTGGATGGCATCGTATTCGATATCGCGCAACAATTTCGCCGGCAAGGTCATGGATCGCGTGACCCATTTACGCATACATTCATCAGGATTAGTCTGCCAGCGCGCCAGCCATTCAGGAACTGACTCACCGAGCACAGCAGTTTCGACCCACTTACGGAATGCAACCGAAGCTATGGGGGAATTTTCGGAAATGCCCTGCCCCAACAGGGGACAGTCCCGCAGTGACTGCAATGCGGCAATAGTGGCATTTTGGTCAGATCGACCAATCAGGCGCGGCCAGTCGATCCAGATACGCCGCACATGCTCACGCGCCGTTTCTGCAGTCAGGCTGGAAAGTTCCTGCATCGTGGCGTGAGTTCGCAGGCCGCAGGCGGCATCGATCGCCAGTTGGGCAGTCAAGCGATGTGCTTCGCCGCACAATGCATATAGGCGCGGCAATTGTTGCGGCGCAGCTTGAGCGGGCTTGCCGCGCAACAACACACCAGCCAACGCTGCGCGATTGCTACTGATAGTCGGCAATGTCTGGCCCGGACGGAAGGTCAGTTGCCCGGCCTGCAATTGCGCTGTCATGCCTTTTCTCCAATACGTGTCCCAAAAGAAAAGCTCGCCGGCCAGGTATCGGTGCGGATGCCAGTGCTGCCTGTGCGATCTGCGCTTTGCGTAACAGACCTAGCACTTCCCACGCAGTCGCGTGTGCCGTCGCCTGATCGGCAAACTCAAACATAGGCGAGAATAACGAGCACATTTCATAAGTCCCAAAGGTGGCCTCGTGCGCTCCAATGAATTCAAAGCGTTCACCACCAAATCTGCGCTCACATACCTGTCCTATTGGCACGGCAGTCTGCCCTTGCAGCGGCAGCCAAATCAGGTTCATGAACCACGGTGTCATCAATATCCCGAGAGCAGCCTGCGCGCCGTCTGCATCGGTGTACGCCTCAAAACCAACGGCCTCCACAACCAAGCCTGGATGCAGTACCGGCACACCCAGCATGCGGGTGTTGCCAATGATGCTGAAAACACGCGTGAGTGCGGCCGCCTGCGCCGCTAGCTCGGCGTGCGGCGATGCAGGCTGTTGCGTTGACACGGATGCAACTGATGTGTGCTTGAGAAGTGACAGGTTCATCATTTACGGGTCCATATGCAGCACCATGAACTGTTCGGCCGCGCCATCGCAATTGGGGCAGCGCCAATGCGACGGCAACTGGGAAAATGGCGTACCGGTTGGAATCTGCCAAACTGGGTCACCTTCGGCCGGATCATAGACCCACCAGCAGATTTTGCATTCGAGACTTGTGCCAGGTGCGAGCTTGGTCACATCGCCCAGGTAGCTTCCCTCAAAATGCGCGCCGCCTCCAAAACCGGAACTCATGCACCCTCCACCCACTTCAACACTTCCGTCAAGCGCACGCAAGAATCTTGCAAGTCTTCCCGCGCGGCGCACGCGACTTCCGGTATGTTAATAATTTCCACCGTGTTCAGAATGATCGTATCGGACGAGTTGTAATACACCACGCGCCAACAGTTCGGCACAAGGGTACTGATAATGCGGCAATTGCCGTAACCGCGTGATAGGATCAACACGCTCCCGCCGACCAGGCGCTCTTCGAGAAAAGACACATCTTCTGGTGACAACGGCAGCAAGGTCAGATTGACCACGTGCGCCGGCATCCCCGGCCGCCAGGTTAATATCTGCTCATTGAGTTCGGCGATGATCGACGGTGCATTCATCACAAGGGGCGGCAAATGGGATGGCACCTCGATCGCCAGAACATCGCGTGCACCGTTGCGCGCCGCGCTGATCAGCACTTGCGGCACAGGCCCGATGTCGATCTGATCAGCCACAACACGGCCGCCCCGGCAGATGACTGTACGCCAGACGCCGGCAAAGATCGCCTCCTGGACCCGGATCGAAGATTCGCCTTCCACGCGGGCGCTCACCTCCCCTTCGCCCAGCACCTGGTTGATCAACCTGAGATTGTTCGCATCCAGCACGCCGAGATCGATCGGCTCGGCCTGCGCGCCGCTGGCTGCTATCTCAAGCGCGGCCAATATGCCACGCAGCACCCGATGCGCCTCCTTCAGATTAGCCATATCCTCCGGCTCCGGCAGGATTGGCGACGTGTAGGTTTGCATGCCCTGCGGCATTGTCATGTAATCAAGTTCGACTTCCACAGCCTGACTACCAGGGCCAATCGATACAACCGGTATCGGAAAGGGATTCATATTCAATTTCTCCTGTGAATGTGGCGACGAGTTTGGCGGCGAATTCAGTGACAGGATTCAGTGACAACTACTGCCTGTGGTCGACGACACGACCGGAATACCAATACCGGGCACACGTGAGGTAGGCAGCGCCAGCGCTTGCGCCACCTCTTTGATATAGTCATCCCAATCGAGCATGCCGGACACCGTCGTCACATACTGTCCATCGCGCAGGAAAACCAAAGCCGGTCTGCGCGTTACGCCATAACGCTTTGCCAGTCCATCTTCACTGTCGCGCTCGGCGACAGCGATCCGAAATCGTGAGGGAAAAAAGCGCTGCAATTCGGGCAGTACAACGGCAACATCCAGACACTCAGGAAAGCGCACTGGATCGCCAGCTATGAACAGGACGCAACCTCCTGCCATCGAGAGAAATGCATTTTGCTGTTCGTTTTTGACCCACACTGCATCGAACTCTGCCACCAGGCGCTGCATCAGCGCTGGCGTGCTCGGCAAAGTATGCGAGGCGGGAATTTCCAGCAGGGCGGTTTCGGTAGTCATGAGAGACTTTCAGGTAGTTCAGTGAGAATTTTCAAAGCGGCGCTTTTAAGCGGTGACTGCGATGCGCAAGCCCTGCAATATCGGCTTTGCTCATGCTGGAAGGCAATGCGAAATCCGGTGCAACGATGTCACCGGATGTGCCACTGAAAACGGCCTGCAGCATATCCAGTACGCCGTCGATTTCTGCGGCACGCAAGGCATCAATCCGTTCGCGCGCGTCGTCAAGAAAAGTCAGCAACCAGTCGCCCGGAGCGCAATCGCCCACCAGCAATGTTGAAATACGCCGGTTCTCGCCGCGGCCATGGCAATAAGCGAACCCTGGTCCGACCATCCTGACCTGCATGGGAATACCGATACACATATTTCCTCTTAATCGTTGGTTGGCATAAAGCGCTCATCACCTATGCGGCAGGCGACGTCCTCGGCTGGTCGCTCCGATTCGTAACGCTCAAGCGCCAGATGCGGCAGCGTAATGGCTTCTTCCTGTGTCAACGGCACGGTTCGTGCCATCGGTGCCGCACCCCAATTGGTCAGGCAGGCCAGCGCATGTTGCAGTGCCGGCTCGATTGCCACCTTCAGCAGTGGGCTCAGGCTGCCGCCGTAATCCTCGATTTCTTCCGGTTGGCAACCGATCAAAACCACTTCTTTGGGATATCGTCCAGTAAACTGTGCCAATGCCAGCACTTCCTGAAAGCCGGTCTGGTGCAGGCTCATTTTTTTTGCGCCGAGATACTTTGGCACATCTTCATTCTCGATCACCTTCATCTCACCGGGAGCCAGACCATAATCGACCGCATCAAAGATCAGCAGGTAATCAGCACATTGCACATGTTGGATCAAGTACAGTCCCTGAGTGCCACCGTCGATCAGTTGCACATTCGAAGCAAATTCATAACGCTGTTGCAGGATTTCGACACAACGCACGCCGAAACCTTCGTCGGCCCATAGCACATTGCCAATACCGAGGACAATGATTGTCGGCGTATTGGAACAAGCGGGGCCTATGGCTTGTGACATCATTTTCGATCTCAGCCTTTAAATATCCGGTAACCGGATGTCATAGCGCTGAGGATGCTGGTACGCCCCATGATGTCTGCCCATATGGCGGCGTAGACATGCACGATGATAAATACGATGATTGTCCACATGCCGACGTGATGCCAGGTATGCACATCCTGCGACTGGCCCATCAGCGGTATCACCCAGCCGAATAGCCGATCAGCCCATGAGCCGCGTTGCAGCCCCTCGCCATACATCGCAAAGCCGGTAAAAATCATGAAGACCGATGTCAGAAGGAAAACGAAAAACATGACGAAGCGCGTTAACGGGTTATGCCCCACGTAACGACTGGGCTTTGCCACTATGAAGGCATACCACTTCATCATCTTCCACACTTCACGCCAGTAGGCAGCTGTGAAAATTGGCACCCAGAACATCTCGCGTGCATGGTAGTTGCCGGCGTAAGCCCAGTAGATGCGGCCCAGCATGCCAACCGTAAATATATATGCCGCAGTAAAATGGGCGAAACGGATATATCCCATTAAAAAATTTGCGCTTGCCTCACCAGGCTGCGTCGGCAGCGGACTGCCGATGAAATAGCCCGTTACGGCGAGCACGGTAATGGCTAGTACATTAATCCAGTGCCAGATCCTGACCGGCGCTTCATAGACATATACCGATTTGACTGAAGCACCGTGTGCGACGGCGTTCTCGTCTTTGCCGGTGGCATCCGGCAGATGTTCTGAAGTGGTATGCATAGCCATGTTGTCTCTTCCTCTTGCAATGAAATGCGATTCATGCTCGCCATATCGCAGTGAGCATGCACCATCGTGCGGTGTTTAGCGTACTGTAATGTTGGTGAGCTCCTGACCATCCGGGCTCATGATATGCGTCGAGCAAGCCAAGCAAGGATCGAAGGAATGCAGCGTGCGCAGGATCTCGACCGGCTGGTCTGGATTAGCCATCGGCGTATTCATCAGGCTCGCTTCGAATGCGCCGATCTGGCCCTTGTTGTCACGCGGGCTGCCGTTCCAGGTGGTGGGCACCACGCACTGGTAGTTTTCGATACGGCCGTCCTTGATGCGGATCCAGTGGCCCAGGGCGCCGCGCGGCGCCCCCACCGTGCCCACACCCCTGGCTTCTTTCGGCCAGGTGCTCGGGTCCCACTTCTCGACGTTCGCGGTGCTGGTGTCGCCGGCCTTGATGTTGGCGAACAGTTCGTTGAAGTCGTCCACCATCATCTCGGCGCAGTACTGCCCCTCGAGTGCGCGCGCCAGCGTGCGGCCGATCGTGGTGGGCAGCAACTGTTTCGCAGTCAACTGGGTTTCCGGCAGACCCAGCGCCTTCGGGATCGCGCTGTTGATCGCCAGCGCCGACGACTCAATCTGCTGCTGCACGCGCTGGCAGTACTTGTTACCTTGCAGCGCATGGGCGTAGCCGAGGATGTAGCGCGCCAGCGGGCCAACCTCCATCGCGTGGCCACGCCAGCGCGGCGCCTTAATCCACGAGTACTTGGCGCTTTCGTCGATCTCCTTGATGTCGGTACGGGTACCCTTGGTCTTGCCACCGAGCATGTAATTGGGCTCGGTCACGCCGTCCCATGGGTGCAGGCCCTTGGCTTCGTCGGTGTACTTGTACCAGGAATGTGAAACGAACTCCTGCACCTGCTCGGGGTCGCGCGGATCGACCGGATGGATCTTGTCCCAGTTGCCGTCGAGGATCGCACCGCCGGGCAATTGGTCGGTCTTGCTGTCGTAGTTGACCTTCGAATAGGTGCCGTAGTCCATCACGTTGGCGGCGGCCAGGCCGCCGCCGTAGAGCCAGCCGGCGTGCTTGTAGAGCGTGCCGATGGCCAGCACGTCGGGCACATAGACGTTGCGGTAAAACTCGTTGACCTCGTCGATGCGGGCCTTGACGAAGTTCAGCCGTTCCATGTTGATCGGCGCACCGGCGGCCAACTCACCGTCGATGTTGATCGCGCAGGGCACGCCGCCGACTAGATAGTTCGGGTGCGGGTTCTTGCCGCCGAAGATGGTGTGGATCTTGACCCATTCCTTCTGCAAGTCCAGTGCTTCGAGGTAGTGGGTCACAGCCATCAGGTTCGCTTCAGGCGGCAGCACATAGGCCTTGTTGCCCCAGTAGCCATTCATGAAGGGGCCGAGCTGGCCGGACTCAACAAACTTCTTCAGCCGGTTCTGGATGTCTCGGAAGTAACCGGCCGACGACAGCGGGTGGCTCGGCGAGACGAGTTGCTGCAGCTCGGATGTCTTCTTCGGGTCGGCTTTGAGTGCCGACACGACATCGACCCAGTCGAGCGCATGCAGGTGGTAGAAGTGCACTGCGTGGTCTTGCACCTGCAGCGTCTTGGCCATGATCTCGCGGATCAGGTGTGCATTTTTAGGAACCTTGATACCTAGCGCATCTTCCACCGCACGCACCGAAGCCAGCGCATGACACCCTGTGCAGACACCGCAGATGCGCTCGACGAAGGCCCAGGCGTCGCGCGGGTCGCGGCCCTTCAGGATGACCTCCAGCCCGCGCCACATCGTACCGGTGGAGACGGCGTTGCGGATCACGTTATTGGAGTCGAGATTGACTTCAACCCGCATGTGTCCTTCGATACGGGTAACCGGATCGACCACGATGCGGCGGCCGGTGTTGTCCATCTTGAAACCTTGCGTTTCGTATGCACCCATTTTATTTCCTCTTTGACTTGTGTTGCGCTTTAGTGATCAGCAGAGGCTGATTCACCTTGACGGGTGTCTGGTTTCTGCGTGGCACGCTTGATGGCGGACACCGCTGCGTGGGCTACCGCTGCAGCCCCTACCACCCCGGCCGCGATACCGCCGACCTTGTCGGCATTGGCTTCGATGCCGAACTGGTGGATGTCGGTCAGCCGGTTGTAAAACGAGCCCTTGTCCCAAAAGCCGTCTTCCGAGCAGCCGATGCAGCCGTGGCCGGCCTTGATCGGGAAGCTCGTGCCTTCGTTCCACTGTACCGTAGAGCAGGCGTTGTAGGTGGTCGGGCCCTTGCAGCCCATCTTGTAGAGGCAATAGCCCTTGCGCGCCGACTCGTCGTCCCACACTTCGACGAATTGGCCGGCGTCGAAGTGCGGGCGGCGATAGCACTTGTCGTGGATGCGCTGGCTGTAGAACATTTTCGGCCGGCCCTGGCGATCGAGCTCGGGGATGCGGTCGAAGGTCAGCATGTAGGTGATCACGCCGGTCATGACCTCGGCGATGGGCGGGCAGCCGGGTACCTTGATGATGGGCTTGTCGAAAATGACCTTATGGATCGGCGTGGCCTGCGTGGGGTTGGGCTTGGCGGCCTGCACGCAGCCCCAAGATGCACATGAGCCCCACGAGATGATGGCCTTCGCGTCCTTGGCGACATGCTTGAGCTGTTCGAGGTAGGGCTTGCCACCGATGATGCAGCTCATGCCATCCTGGTTCAGCGGCGGATTGCCCTCGCAAGCCAGAATGTAGTTGCCCTTGTACTTAACCATGATTTCTTCGAGGATGGCCTCGGCCTGGTGGCCAGCGGCAGCCATCAACGTGTCGTCGTAGTCGAGCGAAATCATGGACAGCACCACGTCCTTGGCCAGCGGATGTGCCGAGCGAATGAACGATTCGGAGCAGCAGGTGCATTCCAGCCCGTGCAGCCAGAGCACCGGGGTACGAGGCTTCGTTTCCATTGCATGCGCAATTTGCGGCACAAATGCGGGCCCGAGACCCAATGAGGTAGCTGTCAATGAACAATATTTCAGAAAACTGCGACGCGAAATGCCTTGACGCCGCATGACCTCATAAAAAGTTTCAATCATTCGAAATCTCCTCCAATATCAACCATATTTTTAGTTTGTAGTATTCCAGTCAATTGTTTCAACGGATGCTGCAACCGCACAACCATCTGGCAGGGCCCTTATTAATTGGCAAATTCCGTGCCATAGCAACCAGGAACGATAAAATGCCAAAAAAGGGAGCGATGTTGGCGCATTTCGTGCGTACGATCGCTTCACACGCATAAGTGTGGCGATCAATCTAATCAGTACACAGTACAAAATGGAAAGCTGCTAACCACTTGCCAGCATGTTGCAGCGCGGAAGAAATTCGTGGGTTGGAAAATGCAAACGATTAAAACTTATTGAGATTGTTGCGAAGATCAGAGTGTCAGTCTGAAGGCCGAAGCGGCGGGCTGGGTTGTGGTGAGACGAAAAAAGCTCACGATGGATGGGAGCTTCAAGCTGGGCGTGTAAAACAGCGGACAAAATGAAAGAAAATGTGAACGCAGAACAGAAAAAATCTGCTTCGAACGGGTGCAATGTGCTGCCAGACCCACCACAACGGACGTCCATGATCCAGATAGGCACAATGTCCGCCGCCGTGTATAAGCCTACGCCGTCATTTTGATTCCTCACCCACAAAAATCGATTCAAGGCATATTTCTGCGGCGTTGACAGTTCTTATGGATCAGTGAAAAACGACTGCAATAAAACCAATAAATCTCAATAAATATATGGAGTATGCATAAAAAAGTGTATCTCACGCTTATATTACTAACACTTTAAAAAATACACAGTTATGTAATAATTAGATCCCGCCATCATCCAGGCCCTGCTGTCGACCACCATGGCACCCGCAGCGCGCAGCCGCAGACCCTATATATCCAAGCCCTTGCCCAGCGCCAGACCGAGGCCATGCAAAGCGGCGGTGGATGCGACAAAACCGATACCGTATTGCCATGCCGAGCCTAGCAGTGGCATTTAAGCGCCGTGGGCGTGACCATAGAAAATCGCGAACAGGGCGGGTTCTAACCTGACTCCGATTTCCATGGGTTAAAACCCGACCTATAACGGAGTATCTGCGTAAGTCCTTACTGCTATTTAAGTAGTACAGCAATCGATCATCCGGCTTAAATCGGTGCCGGGAATAAGCGATATTTACCTTGTCCGCTGCAATGAACTCGCACAAAATGCCGGTACGACGCAGCCGTCAATCAGCCTCCGATTGCAAGAATTTCAACTGGGTCATCATGGATTCGCAATAATCGAGCCGGGCTGAGCGCTGGTTTGAGAACCTGTTTGATTCAGACGGCGTGCCGCAATATATCCAATCAGGATTGACGCCAAGACCACCACGCCCACGATCAATTCTTTACCGTCGGCCCACGAATCCACGACTTCGGAAGAAAATTTCGCCGCACCGAATCCCGCCACCATTAGCGCACTACAAGCGACTAATAAGGAAAACAGGCGCCCGGCCCGCTGCACGAATTGCTCACTACGCGTGATCAGGTTCGCAACTAGCAGCCCATTTATCGTATCGGTAATCACCATGCCAAAAACGAAACAGAGCGCCAATATCAGCGTAGCGGACATGCCGCCATGCCTATTGCCTGCCAGGCCAAACCAGGCCGCCATCGTCATCGCATCAAGCGAAAGCGCGAATAAAGCGCCTACCACAAGACTGCCAACGAAACCATGAGGCACCGGCAAACGCATGATCCAACCTGCCATCGGCGACATCACAGACGCAGATGCAACGTTTCTTGGACGCCAGGCATTGCGTAGATTAATAATTCCGATCGACAAAAGAAAGACGATTGAAATCCAGGTGCCTACGGGATCCAACCAATGTGGCAGTCTGCCGACCCCGTACCATTCCAGCAACCAGGCCGCAGCCAGTACAACGAGTCCATGCCCACCCGAAAACAGCGTTCCGCTCATACGTGCAAGACGGGTTCGTCCATGTCGCGCTTGCAGCCGCGCTAAGCCGTCAATACTTGCCAGATGATCCGCATCAAAGCCGTGTTTAATCCCAAACAAAATCGCAAATGCCATTAAGCTGGTCAAAGCTAGGAAGGGTTCAGGCATGTGAGTCTCCGTTTATCGTATGAAGTTTTTTACAATCCGCATACAATAATTGTGCCAGCAGTTAATTGGCCGTACATTGACTTGCAATATTAGCCGCGCACAATAGAAGCCATCCTCTGCTATGCCAAGCAGGACAATGGTTCTCTATGCATTCAATGGGTTATCGGGGGATGAAAAAGGTGGGCGATATAAGTCAAACGAATCCAGCGAAGTGGAAATTTAATTTGCGCAAAATAACCAAAACGTAAAGAAACATTCCACTTACAAACAATCAAGCGGGATCGCCACGGGCTCGGCGTTGTCGCGGTGGCCACCACGGGTTGCCTGCATGTGCGCAGCGGTCTGCTCGGTGCACTGACTACCAGAAGCTTGCCCAAGCTGATTTTAAAAAAGTATAAAACTACGCTATCTTCCGCTTGCTAAGGTCGCAGACCAGCGAAACAGCGACTGAAAGCTTGGAAGGTAACGAGGAATGAAACGTGTACCATTACCGGCCCTGTTTGATGTGCGGTACGGGCATTCGTTAGAGATTAACCGAATGGAAAGAGTCCTGAAGCCGGAAGACGGTATTCCATTTGTATCTCAAAAAATGGGAGACAACGACATTGCCGCTTACGTTCGGTGCCTACCGGATGTCGAGCCGGCACCCGGTGGGGAGCTTACGTGCGCACTCAGTGGCAATGGCGTTCTATCAACGTTTGTACGAGACAAACCTTTTTACACGGCATTCCACATGGCATATAGGTTTCAGCGTTAATTATGGTGCTATTCAAATTTGCACTTAAATAGTCAAAAATAGGTTAAAACCGCTTTAGGTTTGCATAAAGAATTGCACTTTAATGCATGGGTTCGCTGGATAATCGAAAGCAGGGCAAACCCATGCCTGGTACCAAGCTAAAAGCAAGGTGGTTAAACGCCCGCCATGCAAATAAGCCGAATTCGTTAAAGTCACTTTAACTGGAACCGCCTACCAAGGAATGTTGCAATCGATCAACCAAATCAAGCAAGCGCGGCTGCACTTCTTTCAATAAAAATTCCGGTGACAAGTTGAACGCGGGACCACCACAATTAATCGATAGCGGCGCCATCCCATCGTTCGGTTTAAATGCAACCGCAATCGCATTAACATCTTTCTGCCAGTCGCCGAACGAAGTGCAGCAACCTATGGTCCGGTACTCTTCGACCGCATGCATTACGCCGTCCCGTATCTTAGGCCAGGCTAATTCATCGAGTTCACGTACCCGCTCAAGGATATCGTTACGCTCGCTGTCAGAGATTACCGCAAGGTAAGCGCGCCCCATCGCCGTGGTCGCAACCGGGATGCGCGACCCGACATCGAGGCTGAGTGTCAGCGCAGTTTGACTGCGGCAATTCTCGATGTAAATCATGCTGAGACGGTCGCGCATTCCAAGGGATACCATGCCTTGCGATAAATCAGCCATTTCCTGCATGTAAGGACGCGCCAGTTGCCGCACGTCCAGCTTCGATAGCATGGCACTGCCAAGCGCCAACGTCGCCGACCCCAGTCGATATTTTCCGGCGCTTTCGACATAGTGCAGATAACCTAGCTTGGTCAAGGTATAGGTGAACCGTGAGACGGTGGATTTCGGCAGCTTGCTGCGTTCAGCTAGTTCTTGATTTCCCAACAGCTTGTCGCTCGAACGAAAACAGGCCAGCACGTCCAAGCCTCTGGCGAGTGCGGTGACGAAATGTCGGTCTTCCTTGGCATTCGATTTGGTAGCAACAAGGTTGCGATTTTCGTGATTTTCTTGCTGCATGATATTTAGGTGTGGGTACCAAAATGAGATGTTACGCCGCATCAGGCTTCGAGTGCAAAGTACAGTTCGTGTAGTGTGCCGATATCAACTTGGTCGGCTGGCTGGTCCAGAATAACCCGGCCGCTGCGCATCATGTAGACATGATCCGCCACGTCAAGCGCCAAGTGCGTATTCTGCTCGACCAGCACGATCGTGACGCCGTCCTGTCTGAGCTTGCGTAAAATGCCGAAAATTTCCTGGACAATCAGAGGCGCCAGACCGAGCGACGGTTCATCGATTAACAGAATGCACGGTTCTGCCATCAAACCGCGCGCCATGGCGACCATTTGCGCCTCACCGCCGGATAGCGAACCGGCCATTTGTTTGCGCCGCTCTTTCAGCTTGGGAAACAGTGCATAAGCGCGCTCAAGATTGCGCGCTAGCGATGCGCGCTGTTTTTTGGGAAAGGAACCAAGTGTCAAGTTTTCCTCAACGCTCATGTCGCGAAACAAAAGACGGCCTTCAGGAATCAGTGAAATGCCTAGTTCAGCCATGTCCCAGGTGCGGCGGCTGGATAATGGCTTATTGCGTGGCTTATTACCGGTTTCATTGCGCAGCACGACCTCGCCTTGGCTAGGCACAAGCAGGCCCATGATAGTTTTGAGCAGAGTCGATTTGCCGGCGCCGTTGGGGCCGACGATCGCCGTCAGGTGGCCTTTCTTGAAATTCAGATTCACATCCCACAATACGTTGATCGCACCATAGCCGGCACGCAGATTTTTAATCTCAAGCATGCACTGCTCCGGTATAGCTCTTGATCACTGCAGGATCACGGAATACGGTATCCGGCGTACCGTCGGCGATCACCTGACCGAAGTTGAGCACGACGATCCGCTGGCACAATGTGGATATCGTTTCAATATCGTGTTCGATAATCAGGATGCCGATTTTGAATCTGCGATGCAATTCTTCCAGCTTGGCGGTGAAATAGCGTTTGGCATTGGTTTCCAGCCCGGCCAGCACTTCATCGAGCAGCAGCAGTTTCGGTTCGGTCGCCAATGCTTTTGCTACTTCCAGCCGTTTCAATTCTTGCAGCGCGAGACCGGTTGCCGCATCGCGTTCGGCTTGCGCCGACAAATCCATGAATGCCAACAATTCGTCGATGCGGGCGTGATCAACTTTACCGTTGCCGAAGCGTTGCGCCACCACCAGATTTTCCCGCACCGTCAACTCATGCATCGGCTGCGGAATCTGGAAGGTGCGCCCGATGCCCATCCGGGCTCTGGTGTACAACGGCTTGCGGCTGATATCGACGCCATCGAAGCCGATCTGCCCCTGCGTCGGTCTAACCAGTCCCGAAATCGCATTGAACAGCGTGGTTTTGCCGGCGCCGTTCGGCCCTACCAGTCCGACCAATTGATCGCCACCCATTGTAAAGTCCACATCCTTCAACGCTGTCAGGCCGCCAAATTGAATCGTCACGTTATCAAGCCTCAGCACGTTTTTCTCCCGTTCGTCGTTTTTTGAATAAGGAAAGCAAGCCATCAGGCGCAAACAGAATCATCGCGGCTAGCACCACGCCCAGAATGATCTGGTGGCCGGACGACAACATCTCCTTGAATACCAGCTGATCGACCATATAGATTACGACAGCGCCGATCATCGGCCCGGTAACCGTGCGGTAACCGCCGAAGATTGCGGCGACTATCGGCAGCACGCTCCATGAGCTATTGAACGCATAATCAGGTTCCAGAAAATTAATGATGTGCGCATTGAAGGCGCCGATCATGCCGGTCATGCATGCCGACAACAGCAGCATCCAGGCTTTGAGCATCACGCTATTGACGCCGACCACCCGCGTCGCATCTTCGCTGTCATGCATCGCGCGCAACGCAACGCCGTAATCACTGCGGCGCACAATGGCATAAATCACGCAAAAAGCGAGCACCAGCGTGAGCGCCAGAAAATACGGGCCGAGGCCGCCCAGGAAATCGAGTCCCGGCACATTTGGTAGCCCGGGAATCGACGAGATGCCGCCCGATCCGCCAGTCACCGAGGTAAACTGGGTCGCCAGAATCCGAAAAATATGCGCATAGGCCAAAATCGCCAGCGCAAAATACGGCCCGGATAATCTGAGTGCCGGCAGCATCGCCAGCGATGCGACCGACGCACAGACCCCTGCCGCCGGAATTGCGAGCAGCACCGGCCAGCCCGCCTGCATGGTCAGCAGTGCCGAGGCATAAGCGCCGATGCCAAAAAACGCCGCATGACCGAAGCTGACCATGCCGCCCAGGTTACCGAGCAACGCCCATGCCACCGCGATGCCGGCCACTATCAGAGACGATACGGTGAGGCTTAGAATATAGCTATTGCCTTTCAATAGCGCAGGAACTAACAAATAGAGAATGGCGACAGCCACCCACAAGAATTTTTTCATAGATTATCCCCGACGCGCTTTAGCTCCGAACAAACCGTTCGGCATAATGAACAAGACAATCAAAAACAGCACCATGCCAGCCAGTTCCTGCAGTGCTGAACTAAATAGCGTAACGGTCAATGATTCGGTAATACCAAGCAGGAAAGCTGCCAGGATGACACCCGGCACCGACCCGACGCCGGCCAGCACTGTGATAATGAAAGCTTTTACAGTAAGCGAATGGCCGAGCGGCGGCGAAATAACGCCGGTGGAAAAGATCGCAATGCCGGCAATGGTTGCCAGCACGCCGGCAACCAGGAACGACACCAATTCGACTTTCGCCGGATTGATGCCCATCAGTTTTGCTGCATCGCGATTCGACGATACCGCGCGTACTGCACGGCCGTACCAACTGCGCGAGAGCCACCAGCCGAGCACAAGCGCCACCAACAAGCTCAACACAAAAAACAGTAACTCGCTGAACATGCTGTACAGATTACCGACCTGAATCGCTTTCTGCATAGACGTCGAGGCAGTCGAGTGGATATCGCTTTTCCATAGCAGCAGCACTGCATTGGTCAGAATCACACCGAGCGCAAACGTCAACATCAACGAATTGAGTTCCCGGTTGCGCTTAATCCTGCCAATCAGAAAATAAACGATTGCCGAGCAACTGCACACAACCGCAAGCGCAAGTGGCAATGCCAGTATCGGGTTGACCCCGAACCGGCTTTCCACTGTGTAGGCAACATAAGCGGCCAGCAGCACCAGTTCGCCATGCGCCAGATTGATGATGCGCATGGTGCCGAACGAAAGCGAGAGCCCAAGCGCGATCAATGCATAGATGCCACCGACCAGGGTGCCGGAATAAAGGGATTGTAAAATGAGTTCTGACATGATTGCTTTAAGTGATCAGATTAAGTTTTGCGCGAAGGGCGACGGATATCAATTTTTGTTCGGGATGGCGGTTAGTAACGTCAGTGCAACCCACGTCGTGTTTATCCCATTCCCCGTTTTTCGGGGGTATGGAAATGGATCACTTGAGAGCAACGTTCGGGGTAAAAATTTCGTCAAATCCTATTTACCGAGCTACCAAGGCAAGCCCGGGTATTTGAGCGGCGCTGTCGCTTCCGCAGCCGGCGACACGATGGCAACTTTGCCGTTCTGATGCTGACCCATCCGGTGCTTGAAATTCGGATTGTCGCCATTGGCGTCGAACACAACCTTGCCGATCAGCGTGTCGCGGCTGGTCTTGCGCAGTTCATCGGACAAGCCGTGTTCTTTTTTCAGGCTACCGTTGTCGGCTGCACGCGCAATCGCCTCAAACAACAGGCTTGCCTCGACATAGCCGAACTGCGCCAGATAATCGACATCCTTATTGAATAGTTTTTTGTAGGTGTCGGCAAACTGTTTGCCTTCAGGCGTTTTGTATTCGACCGGGTACGGCAGCAAAGCGGTGCCGATCACGTTCGGCATCAGGTCTGGAAAGTCCGATGCCATTTTGGGAGTAGCCAGCGACCAGACGCCGACAATCGATTTGATGTTCGGCTTCAGCACTTTGGCGGCACGCAGGATACCAACGTAATCGTTCTCATAGCCGCTCATGAAGATGACTTCGGGTTTATCGAGCAGCTTGATTTTGTTAATTACCGGCTTGAAGTCGGTAATGGCAGGATCGAATGCGTGCATCGTCACTTTGATTTTCTTTGTGGCAAGAGATTTTTCCAGTCCCTTGGCCAATTGAGTAGTCGCTTCTTTGGTTGAGTAGACAATCGCTACCGATTTTGCCTTCATTTCTTCCAACAACGTCTCGATCGCCAACTCATAGCCGCGCGTGTTGTTGATGCGGAAAAAAGTCTTGTATCCGCGTTGCGTCAGATCGTCACTGACGCCGCCGGCAGTGATGTAAGTCAGTTTGTGACGATTGGCGGCATCCGATGCCGGGCCGATGATGTTTGAACCATATCCACCAATGATGGAGGTAACGTTTTCGGATGCGAGTTTTTCTACGGCGGCCACCGCTTTCGCAGGTGCCGATTCATCGTCGATCATTACTAGCTTGATCTTGTGCTTGCCGTTGGTGCGATTGAACATGTCAATGGCGGTTTGAATGCCTTCATTGAAACCAGTCCCCGAACGTGCCAAGCTGCCAGTCAACGGCATGTGAGAACCCACCTTAAACTCTTCAGCACCCGCCGAGATTGTCAGCAGGGCGGCACTGAGTCCGATGATATTGCGCAATTGGAATTTCATGTCTCTTCCTTTTATGATGAATAAAATGACTCAAAAACGGCCATGTGTCGTGCTTGTTCTTGCCGCAGCACGTTGCTGTAATTCTTTTTTTAGAATTTTTCCGGTTGCAGTAGCAGGCAAATAATCGAGAACGACAATCTCTGATGGAATTTTGTACGAAGAAAGGTTGTCCCGGCAATAAGCATTGAGAGCATCGATATCGATGTCAGTGCCCTGGGCTGCTTCAATAAACGCTACCACCTCTTCATTCCCGACCACATCGCGTCCCACAACGGCAGAATGCACGACGCCTGGATAGGCATTCAGGACTTGCTCGACCTCAATCGGATACACATTGAAACCCGAACGGATAATCAGTTCCTTGCTGCGGCCAACGATAAAAATCGCACCGTCAGGTTCGATACGTGCCAGATCGCCGGTACGCAGCCAGCCTTCCTCGGTGACGGCCTCCGCCGTCAGTTCAGGCGCGTGGTAATAGCCCTTCATCACGTTCGGTCCGCGTACCCACAATTCGCCGATCCCGGCCGGATCGCCTTTCACCCCATGCAGCGACACTTCGACGCCGGGAATTACGGGCCCCACCGAGCAGTCCCGGCGCGGCGCATCGATACGAGTCTGGCAGATTGACGGAGCGGCCTCGGTCATTCCATAGCCGTTTTGCAGTACCAGCCCGAAAATTTTTTCAAACCCTTCTTTTACCGGCAACGTCAGTGGTGCGCCGCCAGATTGGACTACCCGCAAATGGGGTGCTTGCAAACGTGCGCCAGCCCTGTTATTCCACTCGATCAGCTTGGCAAACATGGCGGGAACCCCGTGCAGCACCGTCACGCCCTCTTGCACCAATGCACGCGCCAGATCGCTAGCCAGGAAACGCGGTACCAATCGCAAGGTAGCGCCGCCGATCAAGGAAGCCACCAGCAATGCGGACAAGCCATATACATGCGACAGAGGCAGTACGCCATATACCGTATCGGTCGGCATTAAACGCCGCAAGCTTTTGCTATTAGCGCCAATAAACAGCAAATTTCGGTGGGTAAGCATCACGGCCTTGGGCGCACCGGTAGTACCGGATGTGTAGACCATGACCGCGACTTGCTGTGCTGCGTCGTCCTCGACTGGCTCCGGCGTCGTATCCTGATTCACCGGGCCGAGCATGACCTCGCCGATGCCCGGCCATTGCACGGGCTGTGCACCATGGGCCAGACCATGCGCCCCCGCCTCGGCAGAAACCTGATTGAAATATATCGCGACGCGCGCACCGGAATGCGACAGAAAATTATCGATTTCCCGTATCGACAAACGCGCGTTGACGGTGGCCGACCATGCATCAAGCCTGCTGATGGCAAGAATACACACCGCCAGCGCCACCGAATTTTCGGCGACCAGCAACACCCGATCGCCGCCCCGCACACCGGCATTTCTGAAGCGTGCTGCCACCGCATCCACCACGGCAGGCATTTCGCCGTAGGTAAGAGAGGCGCTCGCATCCGTCAGTGCGACACGCGAAGGATTTTTCTCGACCCAAGGCAGAAAAGCATCATGGATGCGGCGCGGCAGGCCCGGCAAATCATCATTTTGATCCATGCTTTCTCTTTCGAAACGTAGGCAAACAACACTCCAGTCAAACTTAATAAAATGAACCGAAAACCGATCAATTCATTGGCGACTGGCAAACGATACTGTCATAAGAAAAATAAAAAATCAATATTTTTCAGAATTAAATTCTGCATAGCAGAATATAAATGAATTAAGAATTATTTAAAAATATCTATATTGAAAATTTTGTGTATTGAATTTTCTAAAAACACACTTGACAGATAAAACGACAAGAAATACAGTTCCATTTTAAATACATTTATTCTGCATTGCAGAACCAGAATAATGTAAACTCAAAATTAAAATATTTCAGTGGGAGCAGCCAAATGCTTAACGGAATTCGCCCGGATTCAGACTCGCCCAATCTAGTGGTTGGCATAGTTGGGGCTGGCACCATGGGACGTGGAATCGCCCAGATCGCAGTCTTGGCCGGTGCTCAGGTGCGACTCGCCGATAGTCGCGAAGGCGCAGCGATGACGGCACGCGAGCAATTGCTCGCCACGTTCGACAAACTGGTCTTAAAAGGCAGGCTTGCCAAGGCCGATGCTGCTGCTGCAGGCGAGCGGATTCATGCCTGCAACACCCTGGAAGAGCTTGATGGCTGTCACGTCGTGATTGAAGCGATCATCGAAGACTTGGCGGCGAAAAAAGCGCTTTTCAGCAATCTCGAAAGGATCGTTGGAGTAGATGCGATCCTTGCCACCAACACTTCTTCGCTCTCGGTCACCGCCATCGCCGCAGGCCTGAAACGCCCGGAGCGCGTAGCCGGTTTCCATTTTTTCAATCCCGTTCCGTTGATGAAAATCGTGGAAGTGATCGGTGGATTGCTGACCGCGCCGGACACCATTAAGTACATGATTGCATTAGGCGCACATTGGGGGCATACCGCGGTTCGGGCCAAAGACACGCCGGGCTTTATCGTCAACCACGCAGGTCGCGGGTATGGGACCGAAGGCATGCGCTTGCTTGAGGAAGGCGTGACGACATTTTTCACGCTCGACAAAATCCTGCACGAGTGCGCCGGCTTTCGACTCGGCCCGTGCGAACTGCTGGACCTTACCGGTCTGGATGTATCGCATCCGGTGATGGAATCGATCTATCATCAATATTACGAAGAACCCCGGTTCCGTCCGCAAGGGCTTACGCGCCAAATGTTGAGCGCCGGAGTGCTGGGAAAAAAAGTCGGCCACGGCTTCTATCGCTACGATGCAGAAGGCAAGAAAGCTGCGATCCCGGATGACGCGCCGTCAACCACATTGCCACCCAGCGTATGGCTAAGTCATGCGCGGCCAGCACTGGCGGAACGCATCCTCGGGCTGATCCGGCAAAGCGGCGTACCGCTGGAAGAAAGCGAACGTCCTAGCAATAATGCGCTCTGCATCGTCACCGCCCTGGGTGATGACGCCACCGCATGCTGCGTGCGCGAAGGACTTGATGCGCGTCGCACTGTTGGCGTCGAAACCCTGTTCGATCTGACGCGCCGCCGTGTCGTGATGACGACGCCGGCAACTGATCCGGTCTACTGTCAGATGGCGCGCGGCTTGTTTGCCACCGATGGGGCTGCTGTCAGTGTAATTCGCGATAGCAGCGGATTGGTCGCGCAGCGCGTGGTGGCTCTCATCATCAACATCGCCTGCGATATTGCCCAGCAAGGTATCGCGGAACCGGACGACATCGACCACGCGGTCAAGCTCGGACTGGGCTATCCGTATGGCCCGCTGGCCTGGGGCAATCAACTTGGCGCCGATATTGTCATGACTATTCTGACCAACCTGCTGGAGCAGACCGGCGATCCCCGCTACCGACCAAGTCCGTGGCTTAAGCGTCGTGCAGAACTTGGCCTTTCGTTACACCACAAGGAGGTTTAATTCCCATGCTCAACGCTTATATTTATGATGGTCTGCGTACCCCATTCGGTCGTCATGGCGGTGCGCTCGCCTCGGTACGCCCAGATGATCTGGCGGCAGAAGTAATGCGGGCGCTGATAGCACGCAACCCATGGCCGGCAGATGCCATCGAGGATGTGATCCTCGGCTGTACCAATCAGGCCGGTGAAGATTGCCGTAACGTGGCGCGCAATGCCTTGTTGGCAGCTGGCTTTCCGGTCACGGTACCGGGTCAAACCGTCAATCGTCTGTGCGCTAGCGGCCTGGCTGCCGTGATGGACACGGCGCGCGCCATTACTGCCGGTGAAGGTGATCTGTATCTGGCTGGAGGAGTCGAAAGCATGAGCCGCGCCCCCTTCGTCGTGGCCAAGGCTGAGTCAGCTTACAGCCGCGATGTCAAGGTGTTCGACACCACCATCGGCAGCCGTTTCCCGAATCCGAAAATTACCGCAGCTTATGGTGCGCACACCATGCCGGAAACTGGCGACAATGTAGCGCACGACTTTGGCATTGACCGTAATGCAGCGGATGCTTTCGCGCTAGCCTCCCAGCAAAAGTACGATGCCGCACGCAAGGCCGATTTTTTCGCTAATGAAATCCTGCCAATTAACGTACCAACTGGCCGCAAGACACCACCTGTGCGGGTCGATATCGACGAGCATCCGCGCCCGGAAACAAGTACAGAAAGCTTGGCTCGCTTAAAGCCGCTATTTGACGGTGGGGTGGTTACCGTAGGCAATGCGTCCGGCCTCAACGACGGCGCAGTTGCACTGCTGGTCGGTAGCCTGGCCGCCGGCGAAAAACTCGGCAAGGCACCGATGGTGCGCATCCTGTCTGCCGCCGTGGCCGGCGTAGAGCCACGCATCATGGGTATCGGTCCGGTCAATGCCATCCGCAAGGCGCTGACACGCGCCAATCTGACGCTAGCTGACATGGACATCATCGAGATCAATGAAGCCTTTGCCAGCCAGGTGCTCGGCTGTCTGAAACTACTGGAAATTTCTGCGACTGATCCTCGTGTCAATCCGAACGGCGGCGCAATTGCGCTCGGCCATCCGCTGGGTGCGTCCGGTGCCCGGCTGGCACTGACCGCCTCGCGCGAGCTGGCGCGGCGTCAGACTCGCTATGCGGTTATCAGCCTGTGTATCGGGGTCGGTCAGGGACTGGCTGTCGTCATTGAACGGGTTTGATTGAATCAGCGAATAAGGAAACTCACAGGGGCAAGAAGGCCTAATCTTTCCGCAACGCGCACACCAACCCCGTGACCTTCCGTAAACCACAAAAAGGGATTTATGAATCTGAATTTCACCACTGAAGAAAATGCATTTCGTCAGGAAGTGCTGGCATTCATCGAGCAATCTCTACCCGCGGATATCCAGCACAAGATACTAAATGGCCTGATTTTAGAAAAGGATGATTATCTGCGCTGGCAGCGCGCACTTCATGCAAAAGGCTGGGGCGGTACAGGATGGCGTACAGAGTTCGGCGGCACTGGCTGGAATGCAGTGCAGCAGTATATTTTTGAAGAAGAATGTGCCGCCGCCGGCGCACCGCGGCTTATTCCGTTCGGCGTCAAGATGGTAGCGCCGGTCATCATGGCCTTTGGCTCGCCAGCACAGCAACAACGTTATCTGCCGCGCATTCTGTCCGGCGAAGAATGGTGGTGCCAAGGATATTCTGAGCCTGGTGCCGGCTCCGACCTGGCATCGGTCAAGACCAGCGCCCAGTTTACCCGTACCGACGATGGCGACCACTACATCGTCAATGGGCAAAAAACCTGGACTACGCAGGGCCAATACGCTGACTGGATTTTCTGTCTGGTGCGCACGGATCAAGAAGCAAAAGCGCAGCGCGGTATCTCGTTTCTGTTAATCGACATGCATTCGCCGGGCGTTACCGTGCGCCCGATTATCACAATGGATGGCGCCCACGAGGTCAATGAAGTCTGGCTGGAAGATGTTCGTGTACCAGTTGAAAACCGGGTCGGCGAAGAAAATAAGGGCTGGACCTATGCCAAGTTTTTGCTTGGCCACGAACGGACCAATATTGCCGGCATCGGCATCGCCAAGCGCGAGTTGGCACGCCTGAAACGTATCGCCTCGCTGGAAATGAAGAATGGCAAGCCGCTCATCAAGGATCTGATGTTTAGCACGCGCATCGCCCAGATCGATATCGATTTAATGGCGCTGGAAATTACCAATTTGCGCGTGTTATCGACTGAGGCGGAGCATCGCGCGCCAGGTCCCGAAGCATCGATCCTGAAAATCAAAGGCACGGAAATTCAGCAGGCTATCACCGAGTTGTTGACCCAGGCGGTCGGCCCCTACGCCCTGCCCTTGCGGCGGGAAGCGATGGCTGCCGGATACCGAGGCGATGCGGTCGGGCCATTCTATGCCGCCCCGCTGGCAGCTAATTACCTGAACATGCGCAAGCTGTCGATTTACGGCGGCTCCACCGAGATTCAAAAAAATATCATCGCACAGATGATTCTGGGATTGTGATTTGCCAATGACGAATGACAACCCTTTGACTGCAGGAGTATAAGACATGGATTTCACGTTCAGTGAAGAGCAGCAAATGCTGCAGGAAACCACCCGCCGCTTCATTGTCAAAGAGTACGGCTTTGAAACCCGTCGCCGGATCAAAGAAAAATCGGCGCTGGGTTATAGCCCCGAGGTTTGGAAAGCATGCGCCAACCTCGGCTTGCTGGCGCTCAACGTGCCGGAGCAAGAAGGCGGCCTGGAAGGCGGACCGATCGAGACCATGTTGGTAATGAGTGCGATGGGCGAAGGTCTGGTGTTGGAGCCCTACCTGGCAAGCGCGGTGATCGCAACCAAAACCATCATTGCATTGGGTAACAGTACCCAGCGGGCCAGCATGCTTCCCGCCTTGGCAGCCGGCGAATTGATCGCGGTACTGGCGCACGATGAACCGGGTACGCGCCATGACTGGCATGCTGTTTCCACCCGAGCATGGCCAGTGGGCAATGGTTACATATTGACCGGCCACAAGAGCGTCATCCCGCACGGGACCTCGGCGGATATTCTTTTGATCAGCGCGCGTCTAGCGGCTCCAGATCAAGATGGGCCATTATGTGTTTTCGCGGTGCCGCACAATACTTCCGGCTTGCGTCAGGTTCCATACTCGACAGTGGACGGCGTGCGCGCCAGCGAAATCTGGCTGGATCAAGTGTATGTCCCGGCGATTGCGCTGCTCGATGCCTCGGCTGAAACCGAAGTCCGGCTGGGCGAAATTCTCGATATCGGGCTGGCCGCGGTTTGCGCGGAAGCAGTCGGCGCCCTTGAGCGGATTTTGGCAGCAACCATCGAATACACCAAAACCCGCAAACAATTCGGCGTTCCGATTGGTAAATTCCAAGCATTGCAACATCGGATGGCCGAGATGGTGCTGCACATTGAACAAGCGCGTTCGATGAGTTATCTGGCTGCGGTCAGTTGTCTGGAACAGAACCCGGCGTTGCGCAGCCGGGCCATGTCAGCGGCAAAAGTTGTAGTTGGTCAGGCCTGTCGTTTTGTGGGACAGCAAGCGGTGCAACTTCATGGCGGGATGGGGGTGACGGATGAACTCGATGTCAGCCATTACTTTAAACGCCTGATGGCGATAGAACTGCAATTTGGCAGCACCGATCATCATTTGGAATTGTTTGCCCGCCAACTGAGCTGACGATCAGTTATTGATCGGTGCTATTTTAAATATGATTCGCCCCTGCTACCTTGCACCGAGAGGGGAGAATCCAAGCTTATTCGTTTAACCTTCCTTGCCATCCAGGCGCGGCCTGTAAAGATAAGGGCCATAGATCATCAGAAAAAATACAAATGCTGCCGACCAGCTTGCAGCGGCCACAAGCAGTGCACCGTCTCGCAATCCGGTGGTATTGATGGCAGCGCAAAACCGCGCGGCGACACCGACTTGTATCAATACATACATCAATACTTCATTGCGGCCGGCTTTCAGCGGTCTCCCGGTATGACCCAGGGTGGTGCGGGTCATCATGCCCATGATCAGTCCTGCCATCGAGCCAATCGCCAATACATGAAAAACCGAGTTTGCCGGGACCACTTGCAAGGCCGCCAATGCCATAAGGATAAAACCGCAGGGAATCCACCCATACGACAGATGCAAAATCCATAGTAATGGGTGGTGCACAGTCTTATACGGCTTCCATCCGCCTAACCGCAACAGTTGCGAACAGGCTGCTGCAAACGCCAATGCGGCTATCAACCGGGGAGGAAAGGTAAAAATCCAGGCCAGGCTTGCCAATGCAGTCAGTGCAATGGTCAGGCGGTCACGTTGAGGATTAACAATCGGCTTGGCTGTGGGAACGGTACTGGACGTAAAACCAGGAATTACGCGCCCGCCAATTACCGATTCGAGCATCACAACAATCAGAATAGCGGCCTGTATTATCAGTATGGTTGAGACGGTAATCCAGCCCAGAGCGGCAAGATGAAAGAGTATGTTGACGATTGTGAGCAGGCTCAGCAAACCGATTAAAAACATATTGCGTTTGTTGCCGGAGCGTTGCAGCACACGGTACATGGGCCAGGCGGCAAGCGGCAAGAATAATATATCCACCAGTGCTGCAATCAAGGCAGGAGCAGTCAACATGGCAATACGCCCGGCCAGCCAAACTCCCGCAAGCAGCGCCAAATACCCTCTGCGCGGGGTCCACAAACCGGTCCAGTTGCGTCCTGCGGTAAACAGAAACCCGATAATTACCGCTATCGCAAAGCCGAACACCATTTCATGCATGTGCCAGTTGATGGTGATATTTGTCAGGCCAGGCATCTGGCCGAAATATCTTGCCAGCCATAACGGTATGCTGACAGCGGCAAAAGCTGCAGCCAACATATAAAAGGGGCGGAATCCCAGCGCCCACAATGGATGGTGTGTCGGCGACGATTTCCCTGGTCGCGACACATTGGGTTCATCAATAGTCATCAGCGCCATACTGCCCCACATTTAAAGATATAAATTAAATGAATCTTATATTGCGACCTTGAATAAAGCAATAGAAAATTCACATCTGGAATGGAGCAGTGCAGAACATTAGTTCGCAACGGCCACGCGTGCTGGATTATTACGCCAGCGCCGTGAGTGGCTCCCTGCCTGTAGCTACATAGAACAGGCTCCTATGTGTTGCTCTTCGATCAGCCACTGATGTTTTATCGGGAAAACGCCAGAAATCGTATTTACAGCTGATATTGCGATGCAAAAAATAAGTGAATTTTCACGCCACATTAAAAATCAGCTATCCATTAGCTGGATCCACGCTCAGGAACAAGTTTCATATTTTTACCATTGAGATACTCGCACCCGCTAGTTTGTGTCCGCTGGCCCGCGAAAGATATGGCTCTCATATTGCTTTGCATCAATCCGGCCATTAATGAAAATTTTGATTACAGTATTTAAAAGTGCTGTTAATATTCTATACAGACACACGTAAAACATCAGTAATATTAATGTAAAACATTATCAGATAAAGTTGATACTCTTTTGGATGAGACAACATGAATTCTTTACACGGGCATCACCACATATCCTGACACCAGGGATAGTAGGGGCATGATGCTTTTCGAACAGCGCGCACAGTGCTGATCCTGATACTTTCAAGATTGGTAGCGTGGTTTCTCTTTTCGGAACATACGGTATTTTTGGCGAAGGCGGCCCGATCAGAGTCGGGCGCGACCATGCTCAGCGGTAAATCCCGATCAATGTTTCTGGCGGGCTGCTCTCGCGCGGCCATCCGATCGGTGCCACCGGACTGGCGCAGGTTCATGAAATGGTGACGCAGTTGCGCGGCGAGGCAGGCTCCAGGCAAGTCGAAAATGCTCGCTTTGCCATCGCAGAAAATGGCGGTGGCTTCAGCGGCGTGGAAGAAGCGTCTACCTGCATCACCATCCTGGGCCGGCAATAGGCGGCTCCTAAGCATGAAACCCAACTGGCATCTAATCTTCAGCCCAACCACTACGAGACATTCATGAATCTGAGTCATCTCTTTCAGCGCAGCGCGCAACAGTATCCGCAGCGTCCGGCACTGGCTCTTGGCACCAATGCCAGTTTGAGTTATGCCCAGTTAAACCAGCACGTTCGGGCTTTAGCGCACTGGATGCGTCATACGCTGGGATTGAACCCCGGCGACCGTATCACGCTGGTAATGAAAAACTGCCCTGAGTACCTGGAGTTGATGCTGGCCAGTTGGCATGCAGGGCTGTGCGTAGTTCCTGCTAATAACAAGCTTCATCCTAATGAGATTAATTATATGTTGCGAGATTCCGGGTCGCGCGCCTGTATGACGCAGGGTGCGTTGTTTGAATCGCTGCAACCGGTAGCATCCACAATTACCGACTTACAGCTTGTCGATGTTGCGTCCGACAGCTATCGCCAGGCACTGGAGAGTCCGGCACTGGATGTCGCCGGCGACGATGATCGGGAACTGGCGTGGCTGTTCTATACCAGTGGCACCACCGGTCGTCCGAAGGGCGTCATGCTATCGCATGCGAATCTGGTCAGCATGGCAATGCATTTTTATGCCGACCTGCAGTCGGTAGCAAACGACGATGTGCTGGTGCATGTCGCCCCGATGTCGCACGGTAGCGGACTCTACAGCATTCCATACTGGATCAAGGGAGCGTTGCAGGTCGTGCCGAAATCGGGTGGACTGGACGAAGCCGAATTGTTCGGTTTGTTCGCGCATTACGACAAGGTCAGCATGTTTGCGTCGCCCACCATCGTGCAACGGATGGTGCACCATGCACAGCAACATCCAGTCAGCTGGCCCGGCTTGCGTGTCATACTGGTGGGGGGAGCACCGTTTTACGTTGAAGACATCAAAATCGCCGTGCAATGCTTCGGTCCGCGGATTGCTCAAATGTACGGTCAGGGCGAAAGCCCGATGACAATCTCTGCACTGTCATCGGATCAGCTGGCCAAAGCGGTTGCCGTCAACGATTCGGCAGTGCTGGCATCGGTGGGGTTTGTCCAGACTGCGATCCAGGTGGTGATTGTGGATAGCGAAAACAGGCCGGTCGCGACCGGTACGCCGGGCGAGGTGATTGTCAAAGGCGCTACGGTAATGTCTGGATACTGGAATAATCCAGAAGCAACCAGGCAGACGGTGACCGATGGCGCATTGCGCACCGGCGACATCGGGCTGCTGGACGAGCGCGGCCTGCTGCACCTGAAGGACCGATCAAAGGACGTCATCATCAGCGGTGGCACCAATATCTATCCACGCGAAGTCGAAGAAGCGCTGCTGATGCACGATGCGGTCGAAGAGGTATCGGTAGTCGGCACACCTGACCCTGAGTGGGGCGAAGCAGTCGTCGCATTCGTAGTTTGCCGGCCAGGCGCCAAGGCTACCGATTCGGAACTGGACACACTATGCATTCAAACCATTGCCCGCTTCAAACGTCCGAAGCGTTACATCTTCGTTAATGAATTACCTAAAAATGGAACCGGAAAAGTGTTAAAACGTGAACTCCAAAAAAGTATTCGAGCCGCTGAATGACGGTGCGAGAAAATCTATTTGAGCGCGAGGCCGTCAGCCAGACCGAAAAGGCTTATGGTGCGCTGGAGGAACTAATCGTCACCGGCGAGTTGCCACCTGGCAGCCAATGGTCCGAGATTGTTCTGAGCGAGCGCATCGGCATCGGTCGTTCGCCGACGCGCGATGCACTGCAAAAGCTGGCGTTTCAGCGTTTGGTGCATATTGCGCCAAGACAGGGCATCTTTATCTCCGAAATTGACTACCAGGGACAACTGAAAATTATTCAGATTCGTCGCGAGATTGAGCGCCTGATTGTTGGGCAGGCGGCGCTGTGCGCCAATCTGCAGGAACGCGCTCAGATGTCGAAGTTCATTGTGGAATTGGAAAAATTAAAGGTTCACAATGACATGCGAGAGTATATGCGCCTGCATTTTGCTCTGACAAGCTTGCTGGGCAACGCATCGCGCAATAGCTACGCTGCGGAATTTTACGCCATGCTCCAGACCTTGGCGCGACGTTTTTTGTATTTTCATCAGAAGCGTCACACGAACCTGACTGAGATTTGCGACCTGCATATTCGCCAACTCAGCACGATCATTAGCGGTGTCCCGGAAGCAGCTATTGAAGCAGCGGTTGCGCGCAATGACTATGCCGAAACTCTGGCCAGAAATATTTTGATGGAACTGATCGCAACCTCGGCCGTCACGGTTACGTTGAATGATCGGAATACTTGAAGCGGAAGCAATTCACTGCGCATCCCCATCTACCTATCAGCGCTGCCTGCAGCAACGCCGTGCTCAACGGCGAATACGGCAGCCTGCACACGACTGGATAAATTCAGCTTCTTTAAAATATTTTGCACATGTATCTTCACCGTGCTTTCTGCAACATTGAGCGAACGGGCGATGTTCTTGTTGCTCTCGCCCCGCGCCAGGCAAGCAAGAGTTTCTTTTTCGCGTGGGGTCAATACATCAAGTTCTGAGGGCAGTGCTTTGGCTTGCGCGGCATTGCCACCTTGCCATTGCGCTACCAGCTTGGCTGTCATCGCTTCGGCAATTACCGGCTCGCCTGCGGCGGCCCGCCGGATTGCGCGCACCAGAAAATCGGTATCGATATTTTTGATCAGATAGCCGCGTGCGCCCGCCTGCAAAGCTGCAGCCAAATCTTCAGCGTCTTCCGATACTGTCAGCATGATTACCGCCGTATCGGGACGATCTTGCAATAATAGTTGCAGCGTTTCGAGGCCGGAAATACCAGGCATATTTAGGTCGAGCAAAATGACATCAGGCTGCAATTGCCTGGCACGCTTGACACCTTCCACGCCATCGGCCGCTTCGCCGACGACGGCAAAATCCGCATGGCGCTGCAACAGGGAGCGGATGCCGCTGCGAAACAAATTGTGATCGTCCACCAGCAGTACGCTAATAGGATTCATAGGCGTGATAGGAGCTGCGGTCGGCTTATTCATGGGAATCTTTATAGGGATAAATCATGCTGCAAGACGCTGCTCACGCGGCACATGCAGCACGACGGTGGTACCGGCACCGGGCACGGAGGCAATATCAAACGCGGCACGGATGCGTTGTGCGCGTTCGCGCATGATATTGATGCCGACATGGCTTTCGCCCTTTTGTCGCAGGGTTTCCGCATCGAAACCGATACCGTTATCGCGAATGGTCAAGGCAAAATCTTTCTGATCCGATAAACTGACTTCGACATGGCTGGCTACCGCATGCTTGCGAATATTGGAGAGCGCCTCCTGCACGATGAACAGAATCTGCAACTGCTGTTCGCGCGGGAATGGCGCACCATCGACATCGGCGGCGAAGTCGGCTGCAATGCCAGTCTGAAGGCGGAATTTATCCACTGTTGTCTGCAGAGACCGCACCAGATCGCCTTCGGCTAAACGGCTACGGAAATTGAGCAATAATTCGCGCACATCTTCATAACTTTCTTTGACCCCGGCCTGCAATGCGGGCACAATTTCGGCGACTTCCTCGATATTGCCTTGTTGCAGCGAATCCTCCAAAAGTTGCACCTGGATATTCAAAAACGTCAGCCCTTGTGCGATGCTGTCATGCAACCCTTGCGCCACCATATTGCGCTCTTCTGAGATTGCCATTTCACGCTCGCGCGTGGCGAGCCGCAAGTTTTCGATTGCCACTCCGAGCAGTTGGCCCAGCGTAGCAAGCAAGTCGGTTTCATGCTGACTGAAGGTCTTCACTTTCCGAAAATGCATATTAAAAAACCCGAGATGCTGATCGCGCGCATAGATATGAAATACCGACACAGTGGCAAAACCTTCCCTATGACACAGCAATTGCTGCGCTGCATCCATCTGCTGCAGATTATGCACCACCGATACGCCTTTCAAGGCAGCCTGACCACACAAACAATCGCCGACTTTAATGCAGTGCTCGGTTTCTACCATTTCCTCGGAAATCCCTTGATGCACCACCATGTGCAGGTTGCCCCGAAGCGGGTCCAGCATCCACACCGACCCGCCGTCAACTTCGAAATAGCGGCTGATGCGAGCCAGGAAACCTTCGCAAATGGCTTCCACAGGTTGCGGCACCTGTAGGAAAGCAGCAATATCGTAGAGCAGCGCCAACTTTTGATTCTGTTCTGCCAGCGCTGCTGTTTTTTCCTGGACACGGATTTCCAGACTGCTGTACAAATCTTCGAGACGGTCCGCCATATGATTGAATCCCTCGCTCAAGCGGCCGAATTCATCGTGACTCTCTACCGGCAAACGGACACCGAAATCCTTGTCCGTCATGCGTCGCATGCCGTCGTACAGACGCGTAACCGGCTGAATGATTAACAGGAACATCAGGTAAATTACGATCACCGTGCCGGTAAGCGCCAATGCCACCAGTCCCAGTTGCGAAGAACGGAGCCAAAAGGTGCGTTTTTCACTATCTTTTTCGATCATTTTTACCAACGCATCGACACTCGCCACATAGTCATCGACTTGCGGGTAATAACGCTGCCAACTCGCTTGCCGCTCAGGATTCTGCTGGGACAACATGATGTTCACCAGAGGCAGCAGCTTTTGATGCCATTGCGCCGAAACCATATTGAACTCGGCATGAATCTCAGCCGCAGGCGGCAAAAACAAGGGCCGTTGCGGGTCGCCATTTTGCAACAGAGAAAACTTGGCTTCGATCGTCTGCAGTTGCTTGTCGACCAACTGCCGCTGTCGTATATCGGCTTGCACCGGCTCATTTATCCAGCGCGACAACACCACTGACAAGCGATAACTCTGCATGCGCAGACTGCCGGCTTCATTGATTGCAGCAGAACTGCCTTCGAGCTGCCACGACAAAAATAGCGTAGTGCCGATTGCCATTAAGGCTAGAACCAAAAATCCCAGCAATACGCTAACGATTTTGGTGGAGAGTTGCTGCCAGGCAGGCAGAATGGTGTCAAGTGTCATGAGGTGCAGATTACGCCATTTTTTGCATAATTTATTACCCATGCCAAAATCTGATCGCGCAGGGCCAGATCAAGCCAGGCAAGCTGGCGCGACAGCAACGGTGACGCAGCATCGGACGCCACCGCCACGATGTCAATATCGTCCAGATATAGCGCCGGCTTGCCAAGGGCCGGGCGATGAATTTCCAGCTTCGGAATCGGCTCGCGCTTGAATCCCTCCACCAACGTCAAGTCGGCAGCCGACAAGCGCGCCAATTGCTCGACCAGAGTCGGCTCGGGAGCACCGCGCAATTCATGGATCAGCGCGAAGCGGTAAGGCGAAGCCAGCAAGACTTCAGATGCACCGGCAGCGCGTAAGCGTGCGCTATCCTTGTGCGCCGGTTCCAACTCCAGATCGTGATGACTGTGCTTAATCACATTCACACGCAAGCCTTGTGCCGCCAATTGCGGCAACAAGTATTCCAGCAGCGTTGTTTTACCGCTGCCGGACCAGCCCACAATGCCTAATACCCGAGATGTCATATCGTATCTTGTCGTTAAAGGGATTTCAGGTACAAGAGACCCGCCGTACCAAGTTTTGTTGCCAAGCGCAAGTGCAAAGTGTGCAGAAAAAAACATTCCATTGCCAAAGAACAAGGAAAATTTGCATCGACTGTCATAATGACATAACCTCCTACGGCCAAAAGAACACAAGGAAGATAATGCCTGATCTTGTTTCAAAATCTGCTTCACCTTCTGCTACCGAAGCTACCCATAAAAAGGTTGATTTCAATACGGCATTAATTAAGTTACCGGTTCCGGCATATTTGCAAAAGAACTATTGGTGGGCGTATGTCGATCCGCGCGCGGTCAGAATTTTCGAGCGCGGGTGGCTGATCAACCTGATCCTGTTCGGCAATTACGCGAAGCTGCGTAATGCAGCCCTGGAAGAGATTGGCCAACCAACCAGAGGCCGCACGCTGCAAGTGGCCTGTGTCTATGGCAATCTGACGCCGCGCTTAAGTAAGCGCCATACCGGCAATGCGACACTGGACGTGATCGACGTGCTACCGATCCAACTTCAGAATCTGCAGCGCAAACTGACGCCCGGTTCCGACGTTTCGTTATTCCAGCGCGACTCGGCAGCGCTCGGCTTTGCCGATGGCAGCTATGATCGGGTACTGATTTTTTTCCTGCTGCACGAACAACCTGAAAGCGTACGCCGCAGCACCTTGGCTGAGGCATTCAGAGTAGTGAAGCCCGGTGGAAAAATCGTCATAGTCGACTACCATCGTCCAGGCAAATGGAATCTTCTGCGGTACCCGCTGCAGGCCCTATTAAGACGTCTGGAGCCTTTTGCGAACGATCTTTGGCAGCACGATCTTGCATTCTATTTCCCGAAAAATATCCAGCCATCCAACCTGCGCAAACAAACATTCTTCGGCGGCCTGTACCAAAAAATCGTCTTGACGCGTTAAAGAACACGTGAGAAGGCGTGCGGAACCAGCGCATAGGAGCATTATCCGTGCATGATGGTTATTTAAAAAAATAGGGAGTATAAACAATAATGCCATGATTACCGCATATTATTATTGCGATATATAAATATACAATAGTGTGTATATAAAAATTCTGTATATGGCCGTACAACAACCGTGTGCAGGCTATTGAACTATTGCACTAGCGGCGTATCTGCGCCTTCAAGGCTGACACCTTGCACGTCGGCCTTGCCAACCAAAATCTTCAGATACTGATGCACTGCACTTTGCCACGCCTGTCGCGTTAACTGATCGGCGATTTGCGACTTGACCGCATCAAACGGCAATAACGCACCTTCCACCCGGCGCATCACTTGCACGATATGCAAGCCGAAACGGGTTTCCAGCAAACGTTCACCCATCTCGCCGGAGGCCAGGCGAAACACGAAATCCTCAAACTCAGGCACCGTCTGACCGCGAGAGAGTTGGCCCAGATTGCCACCCATTGCGCCGGAAGAACAGTTCGAATATTCCTTAGCCAATGCATCGAAACGTTCAGGATGGACGTGCAATTCAGCTAGAATTGCCTCGCCGGTGTCGCGCAGCAGCTCCAGCGTGACAGACGGCGTGACCTGAAACAGGATATGACGCGCTTCGACCATTTCGCCGTTGCTAAACAATGCCGGCTGGTTGCGGTAAAAAGTAGCGCAAGTCGCTTCATCGGCTTCCGGTACCCGCACCTCTTGCGCGAATAGGGCTTCGACGCGTGCGTCATCGTCCTCTGCGGCAATTTCCAGGCGGTCGGCTTCTTGCAGCAGCAAGGTGCGCAAGATCAATTCATTTACCGCTTGTTTGACTGGATGCTTTGCCTGTTGATGATGCGGCAATTCTTGCTCGATGGCGTGGTCGGTGATTTCAACGCCGTTGACTGAAATACTCATGGTGTTCCTTTCCGTAGTGCATCGCAATTTAACGCGGGCGCACCAACTGATAAGCGCGGCCGAGATAAGTAACCGCGCCAAAACCGCTCCAGACATGTACCAGGCGCGTGAATGGGAAAATCACGAACAGCGATATGCCCATGAACAGGTGCAGCTTGAATACCAGCGGCGCCTCGACAATGAAAGAAGCGGCGTCGCCCCGGAAGGTCACGATATGCTGGGCCCAAGTCATCAGCAACACCATCATATGACCGTCCATGTGGCCGGCGGAAGCGAACAGCGATGACAGTCCCAGCAACAGGGTAGCCAGAATCCATAGTATGACGACTTTGTCCTTGATGGTGGTGACGGCCATGATGCGGTCATTGGTGAAGCGTCGCACCAGCAGGATCAAGATGCCGATCAGGCACAGGCCGCCCATGATCCCGCCAGCTACCATGGCAAACAATTGTTTGGTGCCATGGCTGATGCCGAGCGCATCCCAAACCCATACAGGAGTCAACAACCCGCCCAAATGACCAAAAAATAGACCGATGATACCCAGATGAAACAGGATATTCCCAGTGCGCAAGTTACCGGCGTACAGCACTTGGCTGGAGTCGGATTTCCAAGTGTATTGCTCACGATCAAACCGAATCAGGCTGCCCAGCAGGAAGATTGCCAGCGCGATATAGGGATAAATCCCGAAGATGAATTGTTGGAAATATTCCATTACGTACTCCTTTTTTGACGCACAAACGCATCATTATTTTGTCATTGGATCAGTGGGCAGTTCTGAGGTTGCCGGTGGTCCCTTTTGGATAAAAATTGATTGGTTGCGCACCGCCGACATGGGTTTGCAGCAAGGGTTCCACACCATCGGCACCGGGGCCGAAAGTTTCCAGCGCTTCGTCCATATTGCGCACCGGTGGCTCGGTCAATTCTTCGGCGGCAATTGGGCTCAATTGCTGCAATACATCGAAGACGCTGGAATACGGACTTTCGTTGGCTGCCAACTTGCGGCCAATGTGCGCCAGAACATGGATCGCGTCTGACAATAAGCGCCCCGCTTCCTGCTCATCCACCTGCGACAAAAATTCCAGAAACAGCGGAACGAAATCCGGTAAATCTTCACCGGTCATATCCAGACCGTGTTTTTTATATTCTTCCATCAAATCCACCATAGCTTGTCCGCGATCCCGCGATTCGCCATGGATGTGCTCGAACAAGTGCAGCGAATGCGATGGATTGCGGTCGAACGTGGTGACATAACGTTCCTGCAACGTAATCAAATCGTCCGTCGCCAGCATATCCAGCAACGGGCGCAACGGCGCGTGCATCAGTGGTGTTTTTGCCAGTTCCGCTTCGAGTTCGGGTAAATTCTCCAGCAACGCAGGCTCAGGATAGAGCAGCAGTGTGGATAAAATCTGGAAGTGTTGCATAGCGTATCCTTCATTGATGATCAGAACGGTACCGAAGGCCGGGTGCTTCCACCCGGCATGCTGCGGCCCTAAAAAACGTTTTCTTCGCGTTTTTTGCGAGATTTCGGCATTGCCATGAAGATCGCCGATCCCTGCTTTTTCTTGCCGAACAAAGATGGCTCGCTCACCCCGTCGGAACAACCGTTGCCGAAGGTAAAGCCGCACGAACCTTTTTCGTTGAAGCTGTCTTCTGCCATTTCCTTGTGGCTGCTCGGGATCACGAACCGGTCTTCATAGTTGGCAATTGCCATGATGTGGTACATGTCTTCGACTTCTGCCTTGCTGAGTCCAACTTGCTGCAACACTGTCAGGTTTTCGACCTTATCCACTGTCTTGCTACGCATGTAAGCCCGCATTGCCAGCATCCGATCCAGCGCGCTGATGACGGGTGCTTCCTTGCCGGCAGTCAACAAATTGGCAAGATATTTGACGGGAATACGCAAACTCTTGGTATCAGGAAGAATGCCGTTCAAACCCATTTTTCCAGATTCAGCCGCAGCCTGGATCGGCGACAGTGGCGGGATATACCAGACCATTGGCAGCGTGCGATATTCTGGATGCAGTGGGAATGCTACTTTCCATTCTTTCGCCATTTTGTAGACCGGCGATCTTTTAGCCGATTCCAGCCATGAGTCGGGAATACCCTGTTTGCGCGCTTCAGCAATCACTTCAGGCGAATGCGGGTCCAGGAACAAATCCAGTTGCGCTTCATACAGATCCTGCACATCGGCCACCGATGCCGCTGCTTCGATCTTGTCGGCGTCGTACAGCAAGACGCCTAAGTAACGAATCCGGCCGACGCAGGTTTCAGAACATACGGTCGGCTGGCCGGCTTCGATACGCGGGTAGCAGAATGTGCATTTCTCGGCCTTACCGGAAGACCAGTTGTAATAAATTTTCTTGTATGGGCAGCCGGAAATACACATGCGCCAACCGCGGCATTTATCCTGATCGATCAACACGATGCCATCATCTTCGCGTTTGTAGACCGAACCGGACGGGCAAGATGCGACGCAGGTCGGATTCAGGCAATGTTCGCACAGCCGCGGCAAATACATCATGAACGTGTTCTCAAACGTGCCATACATCTCTTTTTGCATGTTGTCGAACAGCTTGTCTTTACTGCGCTTGGCGAATTCGCCGCCTAGATCGTCTTCCCAGTTCGGACCCCAGACAATCTTGTCCATGACCTTGCCGGTGATGACCGAAATCGGACGTGCGGTCGGCGGCGTTTCCAACAAAGGCGCATTTTGCAGACGCTCATAGTCGTAGGTGAAGGGCTCGTAATATTCGTCGATCTGCGGCAAATTCGGGTTGGCGAAAATATTAGCCAGGATTTTCAGACGGCTGCCTTGACGCGGCTCGATCTTGCCGGCCGCGTTACGACGCCAGCCACCATTCCATTTATCCTGGTTTTCCCATTCTTTCGGATAACCGATACCCGGCTTGGTTTCAACATTATTGAACCACGCGTACTCAACGCCATCGCGGCTGGTCCACACGTTTTTGCAGGTGACGGAACAGGTATGGCAGCCGATACACTTGTCCAAGTTCAGCACCATGCCGATTTGCGCTCTTATTTTCATGCTTTGCTCCAAGTTTTGGAATTTCTCCCTCCCTTTCAGGGCGAGGGTCGGGGTCGGGATGGGTTAGCACGTTCTGCGCAATAAACCCATCCATCTCCCAGCCTCCCCTTGAAGGGGAGGAGCAACGTCGTCAGGCGATTTCTTTCAGCGGGCCTTCCAGCCACTCCACATTCTTCATCTTGCGAACCAGCACGAACTCATCGCGGTTGGAACCGACCGTGCCGTAATAGTTAAAGCCATACGACAACTGCGCATAACCGCCAATCATGTGGGTCGGCTTGGTGACGATACGCGTGACCGAGTTATGGATGCCGCCGCGCTTGCCGGATATCTCCGCGCCCGGCACGTTGATGATTTTTTCCTGTGCGTGATACATCAGTGTCATGCCTTCCGGCACCCGCTGACTAACTACTGCGCGCGCCGTCAGCGTACCGTTGACGTTAAAAACTTCAATCCAGTCGTTATCGACAATGCCGGCCGTCTTGGCATCGATTTCCGACAGCCACACATGCGGGCCGCCACGCGACAGCGTCAACATCCGCAAGTTGTCCGAATAAGTCGAGTGAATGCCCCACTTCTGATGCGGCGTGATGAAATTCAGCGCAATTTCCTTGTTGCCGTTGGGCTGCGCACCCAGCATTGCCGCCGTGGTTTTGGTATTGATCGCCGGTTTGTAGACACACAAACCTTCGCCGAAATCACGCATCCACAGGTGATCCTGATAGAACTGCTGACGACCGGTCAATGTGCGCCATGGGATCAGCTCGTGCACATTGGTATAGCCGGCGCTGTAGCTGACTTCATCGCTTTCCAGACCTGACCAAGTCGGCGATGAAATGATCTTGCGCGGCTGTGCCTGCACATCGCGGAAACGAATTGCATCATGTTCGCGTGGCAACGCCAGATGGGTATGGTCGCGCCCGGTCATTTTGGATAGTGCATCCCATGCCTTGACCGCCACATGGCCGTTGGTTTCCGGCGCCAGTGACAGAATCATTTCTGCTGCATCGATCGCCGTATCCAGACGCGGCTGGCCTTTCGATACACCCTCTTCCAGCACCGTGCGGTTGATGCCGCGCAACACGTCAACTTCATGTCCGGTTTTCCAGCCGATACCCTTGCCGCCGTTGCCGATACTTTCCAGCAAGGGGCCAATCGATGTGAATTTCTTGTACACATCACGATAATTACGCTCGACTACGGTCATGTTCGGCATGGTTTTGCCAGGGATCGGTTCGCATTCGCCGACGCGCCAGTCTTTCGGGTCGAACGGTTGTCCCAGTTCGCCGGGAGTGTCATGCATCAGCGGCGTCAGGACTAAATCCTTTTGTGTTTCCAGGTATTCGCCACCGATTTCAGAAAATTTCTCAGCCAGGCCCTTGTAGATTTCCCAGTCCGATTTAGACTGCCACAATGGCTGTACAGCTTCCGATAAAGGATGAATGAACGGATGCATGTCGGACGTATTCAGATCGTCTTTTTCATACCAGGTTGCAGTCGGCAACACGATGTCGCCATACAGGCAAGTGGTCGACATGCGGAAATCCAGCACCACCATCAAATCGAGTTTGCCTTCTGCGGCAGGGCGCACCGGATTTACATTGACATCCTTCGGTTTGACGCAGCCGTCTTCATCGCTCATCAATGCGTTTTGCGTACCCAACAAATATTTCAGGAAATATTCGTGACCCTTGCCGGAACTACCCAGGATATTCGAGCGCCAGACAAACATATTGCGCGGGAAGTTGGCAGGATTATCCGGATCGTCGCACGAGAAATTCAGCTTGCCGGCCTTGATCTGTTCCACTGCGTACTGCGCCACATCCATACCAGCCGCTTCCGCTGCGCGGGTAACTTCCAGTGGATTGGTTTCCAGTTGCGGCGCGGATGGTAGCCAGCCCATGCGTTCGGACTTGGCGTTGTAATCGATCAATGCCATCTCGGCCATCTTGCCGTCCGCCGAGGGCGACAAGATCTCCGCGGCATGCAATTTTTCGTGACGCCATTGGCTGGTGTGGGCGTAGAAGAACGAGGTGCCGGCCATTTGGCGCATCGGACGATTCCAGTCGAGTGCAAACGCCAATGGGGTCCAGCCGGTTTGCGGCCGTAGTTTTTCCTGACCCACATAATGGGCCCAGCCGCCGCCGGATTGGCCGACGCAACCGCACATCATCAACATATTGATGATGCCGCGATAGGTCATGTCCATGTGATACCAGTGGTTCAGTCCGGCACCGACAATCACCATGCTCTTGCCGTGCGTCTTGTCGGCATTTTCAGCAAACTCGCGCGCAACGGTAATTACATCGGCCGGCTTGACGCCGGTGTGCTTCTGTTGCCAGGCTGGCGTGTACGGTACATCGTCGGCATAATCGACGGCGACATTGCCGCCACCCAGGCCGCGGTCGATGCCGTAGTTGGCCAGCGTCAAATCGTACACAGTGGTAACCAGCGCAGTGGTGCCATCTGCCATGAGCACTTTTTTGACAGGCACATTGCGCAGCAACATATCGCTGGCGTCCTTGCCGCCGAAATACGCAAATCCGACTGGCAGTACTTCGTCGCTGCAATCGATTAAAGACAGGCGCGGATCAATCGCACGGCCGCTGGTGCCGGTTTTCATTTCCAGATTCCATTTGCCGGATTCGCCCCAGCGGAAACCGATTGAGCCGGCCGGCGCACAGATATCGCCGCTGGCGTCATCAATGACCAACGTTTTCCATTCCGGGTTATTGGTTTCGTCTAAATTGTTGTCCAGGTGCGATGCGCGCAAGAAATACTCCGGCACCAGTGCGCCGTTTTTCTCTTTCAGCAGGACCAGCATCGGGAAATCGGTGTATTGCTTGGCGTAGTCGCGGAAATAGGCGGATTTTCCGGTAAGGTGATATTCCTTGAGGATCACATGGCCCATTGCCATCGCCATCGCGGCATCAGTGCCCTGCTTTGGCGCCAGCCAGATATCGCTAAATTTGGCCATCTCGCCAAAGTCGGAAGATACCGCGACTGTTTTGGTGCCCTTGTAGCGAACTTCAGTATAGAAATGGGCATCGGGTGTGCGCGTCATCGGCACGTTGGAACCCCACACCATCAGATAAGTCGAGTTGTACCAGTCTGCCGACTCCGGCACGTCGGTTTGCTCGCCCCATATTTGCGGACTGGCTGGCGGCAAATCACAATACCAGTCGTAAAAACTCAGCGCCACGCCGCCAATCAAACTTAAATAACGGGTGCCGGAAGCATAGCTAATCATCGACATGGCCGGAATCGGTGAAAAACCGACGATCCGATCCGGGCCGAATTTTTTGATCGTGAAAGCATTGGCGGCGGCGATAATTTCATTTGCCTCATCCCACTTGGCCCGCACAAAACCACCTAGTCCACGAATCGATTTGTACTGTTTGGAGCGCTCCGGGTCTTGACTGATGTATTCCCATGCGGCAACAGGCGCCATGGTTTTGCGCGCTTCACGCCACATTTCCATCAGGCGGCCGCGCACCATCGGGTACTTCACGCGCTGGGCCGAATAGACGTACCAGGAATAGCTGGCGCCACGCGGACAGCCGCGCGGCTCATGATTCGGCAAATCAGGACGGGTACGCGGATAATCGGTCTGCTGCGTTTCCCATGTAATCAAGCCGTTTTTGACATAGACCTTCCAGCTACACGAACCAGTGCAATTCACGCCGTGGGTTGAGCGAACGATCTTGTCGTGCTGCCAGCGCTGCCGATAGGCATTTTCCCAAGTACGGTCTTCGTTGACTACTACGCCGTGTCCATTGGAAAAAGTTTCCTTGGTCTTGCTGAAGAATTTCAAACGATCCAGAAAGTGACTCATGGTCTCTCCAAACATGCGCCTGTCAGGCAGGCGCTAATCATTAAAACTGCTAATCGGGAATCAAGAATTATTATTTTAAGCAGTAAGCCCGCCTCTTGCCATTCGCAAGAAGTCGGACTTCTACAGGCAGTCCGAACTACTCATCTAGTCATTAAGGATTAGATTTTTCGGACTGCCTTTCAGTGCACTATCTCTATTAGCAGGGCATTTCGGCATTCTTGCGGGAATAAAACCACCAGGTGACAGCCACGCAGGTAATGTAAAACCCGATGAAGCACCATAACGCTGCCTCTGGCCCGCCCGTCAGGGCTATTGCGGTGCCATAACTTTTCGGTATGAAAAATGCACCGTAGGCAGCAATCGCAGAAGTGAAGCCCAGTACTGCAGCACCTTCCTTGTTGGCATCCACAATTGCCTGGGCTTGTGCTACCGCGTCCTGGCCTGCCTCACGCTGGCGTTCGGTCAAGAAAATTATTGGGATCATGCGGAAAGTCGATGCGTTGCCTACGCCGGTACCGGCGAACAGCAGCATGAACATCCAGAAGAATCCCCAGAAATTGCCTGTGTTACCAACCCCAGGCAAGAAGTTGATCACGCCAATTACGGCTGCGATCATGACAATGAAAGTCCAGAACGTGACTCTTGCGCCACCCAATTTATCTGAAACCCAACCGCCTGCAACACGGGTCAACGCGCCAACCAATGGGCCAAGAAAAGCATATTGCAACGGATTTACATCGGGAAACTGGGTCTTGATCAACAAGGGGAAACCCGCCGAATATCCGATGAAAGATCCGAAAGTGCCGACATACAGCCAGCACATCAGCCAGTTATGCTTGCGCTTGAAAATCACCGCCTGATCGGCAAAAGATGCTTTGGCAGAAGCAATATCATTCATGCCGAACCAAGCTGCAAGGGTGGTGATGACAATGAACGGTACCCAGATAAAGCCGGCATTTTGCAGCCAGAACTGTTTAGTCTGACCGGCCTTGGACCAGACTTGGGGCTCGCCGCCCAGCGCACCAAAAACGCCAGCGGTGATTACCAGGGGAACCACAAATTGGACTACCGATACGCCGAGATTACCCAGGCCGGCATTCATGCCGAGCGCATAGCCTTTTTGTGATTTCGGGAAAAAAAAGCTGATGTTTGCCATCGAAGATGCAAAGTTACCGCCACCGAAACCACACAGCAAAGCCAGTATCAACATGGTGGGATAGCCGGTATTAAGGTCTTGTACGGCAAAACCGATACCAATGGCAGGAATCAGCAACGACGCAGTAGAAATGGTGGTCCACTTACGACCACCAAAAATAGGCACCATGAATGAGTAAAAAATTCGCAAGGTAGCACCGGACAAACCCGGTAAAGCGGTCAGCCAGAATAGCTGATTGGTACTGTACTTGAAACCGATATTCGGCAGATTCACAACCACTACGCTCCATACCATCCAGACCGCGAAAGCCAATAGCAATGCCGGAACGGAAATCCATAAATTACGATTTGCGATCGCGCTTCCCTGGCTTTTCCAAAAGTCTTTTTCTTCCGGCTCCCATCGATCAATAACATGAGTACTCATCTTTTTCTCCTGATTCAATATTAAGGAACGCGCGCCAAGATAGCGCCAGTCACCCTGGTCTGAATTACGCTGAATTACAGTTTATGCCGCGAGAGCAATGCTCTTCTTCCGCTGCTCCTGCTGCGGTTTGAAGGAAAAATGCATCCAGATCAGCGACACGCACACCGTCCCGTACAACAGCATGAACGTACTGGACCGCACGCCTGTCAGATCGACTAACGCACCGAACATGATCGGCAGAAAGAACCCGCCCAAACCACCGGCCAAACCAACAATCCCAGAGACGGCGCCGATGTTGTGAGTGAAATCATCCCCGATGAATTTGAAAACGGATGCCTTGCCGATCGCCATTGCGACGCCAACAATAAACAGCAGAATAGTGAACATCCACGATGACAGGCCGATATGAAAATTCACATCGCCGGTAACCGTCTTAATGACCATATTTGTTTGCGGATAAGACAACAGGAAGAAACAAACCCAGCACACCCACATCACAGCCCACGTCACCTTGTAAGCGCCGTATTTGTCGGAAATCCAGCCGCCCATCGCACGCAGCACACCGCCCGGCAACGAGAAGCAGGCTGCCAGCAATGCCGCCAGCTTCAGATCGAAACCGTATTCGGATACGTAGTACTTGGTCATCCACAGCGCCAGGCCGACATAGCCGCCGAACACCACCGAGTAATACTGGCAATAACGCCAGACCCGTGGGTCTTTCAGCATTTTCATCTGATCCGCAAACGAGACGTTTGCACTCGCGTGATGCGACTTGTCCGAAAAGGAAAAGACCCAGAACAGTAAAGCTGTAATGAGCATGGCCACGGCGTACACTTTTGGCAGCATTTGCCAGCCGAATCCAGCGATAATCGCCGGAGCCACAAACTTGGTCAGCGCGGCCCCAGAGTTTCCAGCGCCAAACACACCCATAGCCAAGCCTTTGCGCTCCGAGTTGAACCAGCGCGCAACATAAGGGGTACCGACCGAAAATGAACCGCCGACCAGTCCGACAAATAGCCCCAGAACCAAAAAATGCCAGTATTCTGTGGCGTAGCTCATCAGGTAAATCGGTGCTACGCAGATCATCATCAGCCAGAAGAAAACCACGCGGCCACCGAAGCGATCAGTCCAGATGCCTAGCGGCACGCGCACCAACGAACCTGTGAGGACGGGAGTAGCGGCCAACAAACCGAACTGGGTTTCATTGAGCCCCAGTTGTGCCTTGAGTGGAATGCCCAAGACTGCGAACATCATCCACACTGCAAAACAAATGGTGAATGCGAAAGTACTGCTAATTAATACAGAAAGCTGCTTATTCTTGATTTCCACGATACCCCTCCATAGACACACAATCCAACACAACAAGCTTATGAGTTGTGTCGCTAAAGGGCTACTGGTCGAAGGGTTATTCCGGCAAGGCAATCTGACTAAGCGGCTTCTCCAGAATATCTAGCTAGTCGTGTCACTGTATAGGTCAAAAGAGGTAGAAAGAGGATGCTAGCTTTCCGCACATAAATGCAATGTGTAGTAGCCGTGGGAGAATAGGCGAAATCAGCAAGGAACTTTTTTCTAATCTGTGCACAGATCATTTTTTGGCATTAAAGCCAAAGCCACGTAATCTTCAAACACGTTATTTCGACAAGTTGGGTTTTTGATAGAATCTCTTTCACTCTGTAAAAAATGCGTCGACAACCATGAATAAAACCAAGATCAAACCCCAGGATTTTCTCTCCAAGCTTGCGTTATTCAATGAAATGGGGCCACAAGAACTAGATCGCATCGCAAGTGGCACGTCTGAAATGCATGTGCAGCGCGGTGAAACGCTGTTCCAACGCGGCGATGTCTGCAATGGCTTTCACACCGTCATCTATGGACAAGTCAAGCTTGCATTTACTTCTTCTCAAGGCAGCGAAAAAATTGTCGAAATCATTGGCCCCGGCCACAGTTTTGGCGAGGCTATTATGTTCATGGATAAGCCCTATATCGTTGCTGCCCAAGCCTTGGCTGATACTCTGCTGCTGCATATCTCCAAGGCAGCCGTACTGGCAGAACTGGAACAGGATCCGCTGTTCGCGCGCAAAATGCTAGCCGGCCTGAGCCGACGTTTGCATGGCTTGATTTGTGATGTGGAGGCGTATTCCTTATACTCCGGCACCCAGCGTGTTATTGGTTATTTATTGCAACACGGTTCAGATGCAGATACGCAGAGTGATCGGCAGCAAATCGTATTGCCGTTTAGCAAAGCGGTACTGGCATCCAGACTCAACCTGACGCCCGAACATTTTTCGCGCATTCTGCATGACTTGTCAGAAAACCAGCTGATTAACGTCAGCGGGAAAAATATTACCATTTTGAATATCGAGAAGCTGCGCACCTATGAGGGATAGCGACGTAAGGACAGCGGCTGTTTATTTCATTGCAAGCCATGCGTTGCATGCAGTTTAATACGTCGATACATGCGTGCTGCGCCAACCAGGTTTACCAGCAGCCAGCATGAAGACACACCCAAAGCAAATCCGGCGACATGTGTCAGGACGCCCGGCCACTGCACCGCTGCCAGTAATATTATCAATGCTGCCAAGTGGGAAAAAAACTGTTTGGTAGTCACGTTATCAGGCAAGACCTGCTTTACGTTAGGCACAATTCCGCGCTGTTTTATTGAGTTTTGCAAGTGGTACCACACCAAAAACGGCACAATCTTGTAGACCATGCCATTGATTACCGAATAAGCAAATCCGACTATAAACAGCACACCCAAAAACAGTGCATAGGAAGGAGCGGCCGTAATCTGCGGCAACAAGCGCCCGGCGACCCAGAGTACGGCGCCGACAATCAAACTCGCCATGCCAGTACGCCAGAACATGACAGTAACATCCGGCCTGGGACGTTTTCTGAACCATAACAAGTACAGGGTTGTCAGCCCAAACAGCATGAAACCGAGGGCAACAAAAATGGACATCGCAGTATTCCAGCCATTAGGCTGCTGCTGCGTCAGCGCATCGGCAACAGACCAAACCAGCAATAGCAGAAACAACACTGGCACCAGCCAACGCGTCAAATAAGCTGGATACAGCGGCGTCACCTGAAACATCGGCACCACTTGGTAGGCAACCCCGATCACGAGCAAGCCCACCCATCCAAGCAGGCCCCAACGGGCATGCAAATTCGTCAATTCCATCAGCGGCAGTCCGAGCGTCCAGGCAAATACGCTGGCAAGCGTGGTGCCCAATATGACTGTACCGAGCAGCGCAATGAACGCCAGGCGAATTGCCCGCAGGGTGGCGCTGGCATCGGCCACCTGCCAGAGGCCGACAACGCTCTCACCCAGAAGCGACAGAAAAGCACATCCCAGAAATAGCAGCGCCAGCTTGAAGAACAACGGTTGCGCCAGCAAAAAAGCACTGGCCAATGCTGCAGTGCCGACTGTCAGAAAAAAATGTACGATGCCGGCTGTCAACCCTGCACGCGGCAGATGGACGCCTGCCACCACAGGCAAAATCTGAACCAAGGCTCCGATCATCGCAGTGGACAGAAATCCAAGCACCAACAAATGCGTCAATGCCAGCGTCAAAGGAGACCAACGGGATTCCAGCGCCTGTGGGCCATACCAAATAAGCAAAAGGGAAGCAAGGATTGCAAACGCGGGTGCTGTCAAAAAAAATCGCAACGGGACTGACAGCGGTGGTGCTTGATCAAACGATAAAATACGCTGCATCAGACCTTGTGCCAAATCAGTATTTCATAGAGATAATCCGAACGGGCGCGGGTCTCGTGCGCAAAGCCATTGTTATCAAGAATGCGATACAGCGGACGTGGCTCACGGTCGATCACCATGCGCAAACGCTGGTTCGGGCCCATCAGCGAAATCGCATCGAGTACGCGCTCCATAGGCTCGGGCGGCTCAAGGCCACAAACGTTCAGTTCGATCTCTTTATCCACAGTTTCAGTCAACCTTATCCAGAGACGCAATGACCCTATCAATGTGATCCATGGCATCTATGATTTCATGACATTTGGAAGAAAGTGCCCTGTCGGTCATTGGATACAACATGCTTTCTTCTTTCATATTATGTTGCTGCAGCAGAATATTCAGCGTTTCTGCGCAACCGAAAAAATTCGACGCATGCTGCTCTGCTATTGCATCGTCCATCTGCTGCATGATCCCCAGCATTTGTTTATGCTCGGCACACATGACACTAGTCGGGCCATGTGTGTTGCCTGTGGCATTTTCAAAGGCTGGAAACAGTATTGTTTCTTCCATCGTCAAGTGGTGTAACTGTGATTCGCTGAAATGCTGAAACGCCGCTTTCGCCTGCTTCCAATTACCCTGGTCAACACTATGTTCGGCTGTAGCGAACAGTTGATCACAACGCTTGTGATCAGTACTCAAGTATTCACTAATCGTTTTCATGATATGCACCCGAGTTGGACGGAAAGTCATTCTCACATCAAGCGTTGCCCCGTCTCATTGATCTATATTAAGGATTCTTAGGCTCATGGCGGTCTAGAATAACCGGGCTGATACGCAACCGCTACATTTCGCATCATCGTCCTGCCGCACGACATGTCCGACATAAAACGGGTGTATTTTGCAGATAGCCTTTAAATAATGCGTAAATAACTACTTTTTTAATCATACTCCCATTATTTTATGACGCTTCGGAAGCGCTCAAGGCAGGTAGGTCGAATACGTCGAGCGTAACTATTACCGCCAATAAAACGGGATCGTCATCGCGGTTTTAGCGGTTTCGGGGCGAACAACTACCCTGCCTCAAATCAGTATTAAATCAGTTTTTATGAAGTGGCAGTGCCGGTTCGAGTTATTCGTACGGACCGGCAACAACAAGGATTATTGTGCTGCAAATTGCATTACCACACCCTTTACGCAAATTCAAACTCAAAGATAAATTATTGCTGCCCATCGTTCAAGGTGGCATGGGCATCGGTATCTCGGCACACCGGTTAGCCGGCACCGTGGCAAAGTTCAGTGCTGTTGGCACCATTTCCAGCGTCGACCTGCGCCGCCACCACCCGGATTTGATGGCGCAAACCCACCGTTCGCGTGACAAGAAATTGATCGATAGCGTCAACCTGATTGCGCTGGATCGGGAAATCAAGGCGGCCCGCACGCTGGCCGGCGGCTGTGGCATGCTTGCCGTCAACGTCATGCGAGCGGTGTCCGAATATGCATCCTCGGTGCGCCAGGCATGTGCCAGCGGCATCGATGCAATAGTAGTCGGCGCCGGTTTGCCGCTGGATTTGCCGGAACTGACTGCACACTATCCGAAGGTCGCGCTGATTCCGATTCTGTCCGACGTGCGCGGCATCGCGCTGATACTAAAAAAATGGATGCGCAAAAATCGTTTGCCGGACGCCATCGTGATTGAAAACCCACGTTATGCAGGCGGACATCTGGGCGCGGCAAATCCGCAAGAGGTAGCCGATCCGCATTTCGCCTTCCCTACCGTGCTCGAAGGCACGCTAGAATTATTCAAGCAGCTTGGCCTTGAGCGCGAACGTATTCCGTTGATTGCTGCTGGCGGCATTAATAACCACCAGGAAGTACGCGAACTACTTGCTCTGGGCGCGAGTGCAGTCCAGCTTGGCACGCCATTCGCAGTAACAAAGGAAGGCGACGCCCATCCCAACTTCAAAAAAGTTTTGGTAGAAGCCCGGCCGGAAGATATCGTAACCTTCATCAGCAACACAGGATTACCGGCGCGCGCAGTGCGCACACCATGGCTGGCGAACTATCTCGACAAGGAAGCAAAATTAAAGGGCATCGCCAAGGCCAAGCCCTGCACGATGGGCTTCGAATGTCTGGCCCAGTGCGGCTGGCGTGACGGCATCGCCAAAGCCGGCCAATTCTGCATCGATACCCAGCTCGCTTTCGCCGTGAACGGCGATATTAAGCGTGGCCTGTTCTTCCGTGGCTCTGAAGAATTGCCCTTCGGTAATGCGATCAGATCGGTACAAGAACTAATGCAATACATGCTAACCGGGCAAAGACCAACCGATCTGAAGGAACCATCATTGGAACGATATCTGCTGCCGTCATGATGGAAATGCAGCAAATCGCTGACTTACTGCAAACCGGACAAATTGAGCTTACTACGACCTAAATTAAATTAGGCCATCAATGCGCATTCACACTGCCGCATTGCCACTTATAAGTTGACCATGACGAATACACCCGCTGATATCTTGCCCGAAAACGAAGCGGCGACCTCTACCGCAGAAAAAATGGAATTGGTCTGCCCAGCCGGTAGTTTACCGGCGCTTAAAGCCGCAGTCGACAACGGTGCCGATTGCGTCTATCTGGGCTTTCGCGATGCCACCAATGCGCGCAACTTTGCCGGTCTGAATTTTGACGATGCCACCATCGCTACCGGCATTCGTTACGCGCATGACCGGGGCTGCAAAATATTGCTAGCCCTGAATACCTATCCGCAGGCGTCGGGTTGGCAGAAGTGGCGCACTGCAATTGACCGCGCCGCCAATGCCGGAGTTGATGCCGTGATACTGGCCGACCCCGGATTAATGCAGTACGCGGTATCGCATTATCCCAACTTGCGCCTGCATCTTTCGGTGCAAGGTTCTGCCACCAATTTTGAAGCCATTAATTTTTATCACCAGCACTTTGGCATAGCGCGCGCGGTATTGCCGCGTGTGCTCTCGTTGGCACAAGTGGAACAAGTGAGCAAGAAAACTCCGGTCGAAATTGAAGTCTTCGGCTTCGGCAGTTTGTGCGTGATGGTGGAAGGCCGCTGCGCGCTATCTTCTTACGTCACAGGCGAAGCACCAAACACGCACGGCGTCTGCTCGCCGGCCAAATCGGTGCGCTGGCAACAAACACCAAAGGGATTAGAGTCGCGCTTGAATGGCGTACTGATTGACCGTTACGCCGATGGCGAAAACGCCGGTTATCCGACCTTGTGCAAAGGTCGTTTCGATGTCCGCGGCGAAAATTATTATGCGATTGAAGAACCCACCAGCCTAAACACGCTGGAGTTATTGCCGCAATTAATGCGCATGGGCGTGAGCGCAATCAAGATCGAAGGGCGCCAGCGCAGTCCTGCCTATACCGCACAAGTGACCAAAGTTTGGCGCGCAGCAATCGATAGCTGCCGCGAAAACCTGCAGCGCTATTCGGTAAAGCCGGTCTGGATGACGGATCTGGACAAGGTGGCCGAAGGGCAACAACACACATTAGGGGCGTATCACCGCCCTTGGAAATAATGCATTTTTAATTCAATTGTGGGCTTCGCTAGTTGCAACTACAGTCCTCCGTACTGCCTGCGTTTTGTCCACACTTGCCTTCGCGTTCACGATTGACGGTGAAAAAAATAACTGCACAGGAGAATGCATTTTGAAACTTGCTTTAGGTCCGATACTGTATTACTGGAGCCGCGATGACGTATTCAAGTTCTATGAAACCATCGCCAACTCCGCCGTCGACATCGTCTATCTGGGCGAAACGGTGTGCTCGCGCCGCCATGAATTGCGCCCGTCCGATTGGCTGGCAATTGCCGAACGCCTGCATGCTGCCGGCAAAGAAGTGGTGCTATCGACGCTGGTATTGATCGAGTCCGGCGCGGACACCGCCAACTTGCGCAAAATCACTGAAAATGGCGCATTCACGGTCGAAGCCAACGATATGGGTGCGGTGCATTGCTTGAGCGCCAAAACTCCTTTCATTGCTGGACAGCACCTTAATTTATATAACCCCCCTGCGCTTGAACTTGTAGCCGGTCTGGGTGCCAAACGCTGGGTGATGCCGCTTGAAATGAACCGCGATGATCTGGCGCAGATGCAGGCTAGTCGGCCAAAGGGAATGGAAACCGAAGTATTCGCTTACGGCCGCATGCCGCTGGCATTCTCGGCGCGCTGCTTTACTGCACGGCACCACAACCTGCCGAAAGACAATTGCCAGTTCGTCTGCATGGATTATGCAGATGGATTGATGCTGCAAACCCGCGAAAGCAAGGATTTTCTGGTACTTAACGGCATCCAGACCCAATCCGCACTGGTCTACAATTTGCTCAATGAGCTAACCCAAATGCGCGACTTGGGAGTAGATGTGGTGCGGATTAGCCCACAGTCCCAGCACACCGAGGAAATCATCACACTATTCCATGCAGTACTGGCGCAGCAGGCGTCACCGGCCGAGGCGATGGAAACGATGCGTACAATAATGCCGGATCAAGCCTGCAACGGTTACTGGTATGGAAAACCGGGGCTTGAACTGCTGGTTGCGTAATCATGGATGGAAGAACGGATAGACTCCTCCCGAAATCATGACCAGCGCTACAGTTCGTGCGCAGCAGATTTTTGAAGGAGCTTTAGCTGTATGTATTACGGTGAAAAATTCAACAGCATCAGCCATTTGATCGGTGCAGTATTGGCCGCAATCGGGTCAGTGCTGCTGATTGTGCTCGCCGCGCGCCTGGGCGATCCTTGGAAAATCGTCAGCGTCAGCATCTATGGCGCGATGCTGTTGACACTGTATGTCGGCTCCACCGTGTATCACAGCGCGCGCGGGCCGGCCAAGGATGTGCTGCGCAAGTTCGATCATTGTGCGATTTATCTGTTGATTGCCGGCAGCTACACCCCTTTTGTGTTGGTGACGCTGCGCGGCGCTTGGGGCTGGTCCTTGTTCGGCGCGGTATGGGGCTTGGCACTGCTGGGAATTGTGCAGGAAATCTGGTTTGCCAAAGGGGCGCGCCTGTTGTCGCTAGTGATTTACATTCTGATGGGATGGCTGGCTCTGGTGGCGATTATGCCGCTGATATCGGCCCTGACCTGGGCGGGATTTGCCTGGCTGGCAGCAGGTGGACTACTGTATACGATTGGTATTATTTTTTATGTGTACGACAAAAAAATACGCCATGGACATGGCGTCTGGCACCTATTCGTTCTGGGCGGCAGCGGTTGCCATTACTTTGCCGTATTGCTCTACGTAGTATAAAAATGGGGAGTACTCATGCATCAAAGCCGTTACGTGATACCAAAACAAGTGGGCAAATTGCTGTCGCTGTTGCCCGCTTATCCGGGCTCATTCTTATTTGTTGCCGCACTGAATCTGGCGCTTTTGAAGAGCTTGCCAGCCGATGTGCGAGAGTCGCTTGTCGATAAAAAAATGCGCATCACGGTTCGCGACGCGCAATTGTCGTTTGACTTTCAATGGCTGCACAAGAGTTTTTCTGCCTGCCGCAACATGGGCGCGGCCGATCTGATAATCAGCGCCAGCGCGCACGATTTTCTGTTGCTGGCGCAGCGTCAGGAAGATCCCGACACTCTGTTTTTCAGCAGGCGGCTTTCGATGGAAGGCGACACCGAACTGGGTTTGCTGATGAAAAACACCATCGATGCGATTGAACTACCGGTTTTTCACCTGAGCCAGTTGTCGCCGGAAAATGTGATGGCGCGCATGAAGGCGAAACTGAAAGCGTGATTTTGGCAGCAACAGCAGTGCAGGTTTTTAGAATTTTTAAAGAAAAAGGATTTTTTCATGCGTGCGAAAGATGCCGCGAAAACTGCAAATCTACCGCTGGTCTACTCGTGCTCCGGTTGTTCGAGCGCGGCGCAACTGGCCAACCATGTCGCCTTGCAACTCGATCGACGCGGCGTGGCCGAAATGTCGTGCATCGCCGGCATCGGGGGCGACGTGCCGTACCTGCTGAAAATTGCAAAATCCGGTCGCCGCATTATCGCGCTCGACGGTTGCGCGTTGGCGTGCGCCAGGAATTGTCTGTCGCGGCACGACATTGCGCCGGATAGTTATCACCAACTGCAAGAATACGGCGTCAAAAAACGGCTTCACGAAGATTTTGACCCGGCGCAGTCCGAAACCGTAATCGCCCGCGTAGTGGCGGACCTGAAGCCTCAGTTAACTGTTGTTACGAACTCGTCCGCAAAAGACACGAAAGGCACGAAAAAAATAGCCGCATGCATAACACCAGTTACCAATACCTATATACTCCCAAATAAATTTTAAAAACATACCATTTTCCGCATTATTCTATTGCGTATATCAATAATACATATTACAGTATATTAATGAAATCCAGTTAAATGTACCAAGAATCTTTCTTTCCTAGAGCAAGTGCGACGGAAAGCGCCTATTGGCGCAGGTGTGTGCAGTGATTTTGCATTACCCGATAATCGCTGCCTGCCGGGTCAGCGCCACACCCACAATGTAGGCAAATACCAGCAGTGCGCTGATAAACGCAGCCACTCGAACCGTCTTGGTTTTGCCGCGTTTTAACGCCACGGTACCCAGTCCGATATAAACCACTAAAGCGATGACTTTGGCCGTCAACCAATTCTGCACAAACGGATACTGGCTGCTCCAGAACACCATAACCAACGCGCTAGTGAGCAGCAAGGTATCGATGACATGCGGCGCAATCCTGACCCAGCGCCGCTGCAGGATGGGCGAATCCACTAGCATCCAAAACCCGCGCAGCAAAAACAAACTGCCGCTGAGTACGGCGCAAGTGACATGGAAATGTTTAAGGGCAAGGTAACTCATGGGGAAAGTTTCGATTTTGCCGACTTCTGAAGAGTTGCTGCACATAGATGAAACTCAGGCACAACATGGAACTGCAAGCCCAGTCTGCAGGGCTTTGCTTGTTAATTACTAATAGTTAATTGTGAATCCGTGAATCTCTTAATCTGGTGAACCCTGGCGGAACACTAGAACCGGGATCGTCGAATGCGCCAGCACTTTTTGCGTTTCGCTGCCGACAAACAATCTGCTCAGTCCTTTTCGACCATGCGATGCCATGAAAATAACGTCGCAATTGTGTTTGATGGCAACGCTGATAATTTCTTCATGCGGGCTGAACGATTGACGCACGCAGGTTTCGCACGGAACATTTGCTGCTTGTGCCGCATCCGCTATTTTGCGGACGTGCATTTGCGCCATTTCGTGCATTTTTTCTTCATAGTTATTCGCGTCCACCGTAATCGAACCATCGGTCAACGGCGTATATGGATAGGGCTCGGCTACCGACAAGCCGACAATTTTTCCGCCCGTGGTCTGGGCGAATTCGATCGCCGCATTAATTGCCTGATCTGACAAGGATGAACCATCCGTTGGCACCAGAATCGTCTTGAACATATTCTTACCTTCCCTGTTATGACATCGATTATGCAGGCGCATTGAGCAGCAATAACGCCCTGCTTTGGCTACGCGTTAGTGTAAATCAAACGCACTATAGCAGCCAAGCGGCACCATTTTAAATACAGGCAAGCTATCAATTAACGCATCACCTGAAAATCGATGACGATTTCGCCCGGTTCACGCGATACATAGGCAATCTTGACGCCCGTACCATAATGCCCATTGATTTGCGCCAGCAGTGGCAGTGGGTCATGATCGTTGCAGAAACGCATGGTTTCGCCCGGCAGCAAGGCTTCCAGTGCGCCAAAAATCGCTGCGTGCCGAAAACGCTTGGTGACGCCGCGCGCTTCAAACGGATAAATTCCCTGGGCTATGGTTGGCAGTGAACAATCGTGAACCATGATAAAACTCCTTGTAAAACGACAAAAAAATAGTGGAACAGGCCGGCAATTACAGCGGCCTGCTCCGAAAGAACCATCAATCTTTGAGCAAACCTAATGCTGACATTATTGCTGACACTATTTTTTCCTGGGCGCGCCTGGCTCCGATAAGTAATCGCACAGCAAAAAGTACCAGGAAAAACACGCCTATCGAAAACACGATATAGCCAGGCACACGGAATTGTCTCCGTGTGTTCGCAAGCAGCAATGCCAGGGATAATTAATGGTAATCGAACACTGAAAATAATTGACTATAATGATAGTTTTAAGCAGTAGAGACAGCCATGGCATTCGAACTTTTTAAAAACGAGCAACACGTCTGCCTCATGTTTTCTGATCTCGCGGATGAAGGCGCGAGGGAAGTTGTGCAGTCCAACCAGTTTCTGATCGTGCAGGATGGCAACGGGATTCTGCTCGATCCGGGGGGTGTGATGACCTACAACGAACTGTACATGGCGATGTCCAAGTATTTTTCGCCCAAAAAACTCAAATATATTTTCGCCTCACATGCCGACCCGGACATTATCGCTTCGCTGCCGCGCTGGCTGACCGGCTCCGAAACCAAGTTACTGATTTCAGCGCTCTGGTCACGCTTCGTGCCGCATTTCTGCCCGCAGGGAAAGGCCGAAGGACGCATCATTGCGGTGCCAGATCAGGGAACATTGTTGCCGTTCGGTTCGACCACATTCCAAATTCTGCCGGCACACTTCCTTCATTCCGAAGGGAATTTACAATTTTACGACCCGGTCAGCCGCATCCTGTTTTCGGGCGATATGGGCGCATCGATATTGCCGCGCGACCGGGTTGTGCCAGTGACCGATTTTGCGCAGCACTTGCCCTTCATGCGCAGCTTTCACACCAGATACATGGTGTCCAACAAGGTGTGCCGCTATTGGGTCAACATGGTGCGTGCCATCGATCCAGAATGGATCGTGCCGCAACATGGTGCGCCGCTCAAGGGGCGTGTGGTCATCGGGCAATTTCTTGACTGGATCGAATCGCTGTCGTGCGGAGTGGATCTGATGACGCAGGAGATGTACACGCCGCCACTCGGCATGAATGTTTCACTTTGAGTCGGGGCGATCAGTTCCAATTTTCCTGCTTCATGGCTTCATACAGGACATTTTTGCCGCCTTTCCAAAACGTGCCCGTTGCTCTTTACGCACACAGTATCTCCAGTCTAATTGCAGTTTCCAAGCTTGATTCCCAATAACATATATAATAAATACTGCATTATTATTGTATGACATAGCATGTGCGGCATCACTCTTTAACAGGCTTGGAACCAGCAATGAGATTAACTGCTTATACCGACTACACATTACGCACCCTGATGCACTTGGGCCGGAACCGGGATAAATTAGTGACGATTCAAGATATCGCTAATGTTCATGGCATCTCCAAGAATCATTTGATGAAGGTTGTGCATCAACTGGGCTTGAGTGGGATGGTGGAAACCATACGTGGTCGCAACGGCGGGTTGCGGCTCAACAAAGAACCGGCAGATATCAATATTGGTGAAGTAGTACGCAACACCGAAACTGATTTTTTCATGGCTGAATGTTTTTCGCCCGGGAACTTCCAGTGTAGCTATGCCTCCGATTGCACGCTAAAAAGCATCTTGCATGCGGCTACGACCGCGTACCTAAATGTGCTCGATGGCGTCACGCTTGAAAATTTAATAAAAAAAGATAGCCGCCATGCCAGCCAAACGTGCCAGATTAGTCAAGATTCCGCGCTTAAGCCAGTACGCATCCACCCGGCCAAATCTCAGACGCAGTGAGATCGGTTTCAGCGCAAGCCGTACCTTGTTGCCATAGACAATCCAACGGCCGGCACATTAAAAATGCTGTTTCTCCTGACGGAGGAACGGCATTTTTTGCTGCCCAACCTGGAGATATATCTAGTATTTAGCGTTCAGCTATCGCATCGACCACACACAGAGCTGTCATGTTTACAATCCGGCGCACAGTGGCCGACGGCGTCAGGATATGCACCGGTTTGGCACAACCGAGCAGAATCGGCCCAATTGCGACACCATTGCCTGACGCTGTTTTTAGCAGGTTATAAGCAATATTAGCGGCATCGATATTCGGCATCACCAACAAGTTGGCGTCGCCGGTCAAAGGAGAATCCGGCATCATCGCTTTACGTAAAGCGGAATCCAGAGCAACATCGCCATGCATCTCACCGTCGATTTCGAGTTCTGGCGCATTCTTTTGAATAATTGCCAGCGCGGCGCGCATTTTCTGCGCCGATTCACTGTTGCTGGAGCCGTAATTCGAGTGCGACAGCAGCGCCGCGCGTGGAAATAGACCGAAACGGCGCATCTCTTCAGCGGCCATGATGGTGATTTCGGCAAGTTGTTCCGCAGTCGGATTCTCGTTGACGTGGGTGTCAACCAGAATCAACTGGCTTTGCGGCAGGATCAGACAGTTCATTGCCGCATACACATTGACCCCTTCGCGTTTTCCCAGAACCTGATCGATATAGTGCAGGTGCAGTTGGGTAGACCCATACGTGCCGCAAATCATTCCATCGGCATCGCCTTTGTGGATCATCATGGAACCGATCAGGGTGTGACGACGGCGCATTTCCAGCTTTGCGTACTGCTCGTTCACACCTTTGCGATGCGACATTTGATGAAAGGTTTGCCAGTAATCCCGATAGCGCTCGTCAAAATTGGGATTGATCACTTCGAAATCCTCATCCAGCTTCAGGCGCAAGCCGAATTTCTCGATCCGTTGCGCCAACACCGATGGCCGGCCCACCAGGATCGGCTTGGCCAGTTTTTCATCGACAATGATCTGAACCGCACGCAGCACCCGCTCCTCTTCGCCCTCGGCAAAGACAATGCGTTTTTTGCCTGAAGGGGCTTTTTTCGCGATCTGGAACAACGGCTTCATGAAGGTGCCGCTGCGATACACGAATTGCTGCAAGCGCTCAACGTAAGCCGGCATGTCTTGAATCGGGCGGGCCGCAACACCGGATTCTGCTGCGGCCTTTGCCACCGCTGGAGCCACGCGGGTCATCAGGCGCGGATCGAATGGCATCGGAATCAGGTATTCGGGGCCGAAGGACAAATTACGGATACCATAAGTGGTGGCCACCACATCCGATTGTTCGGCTTGCGCCAGTTCCGCAATCGCATGCACCACTGCGATTTCCATCTGGCGCGTGATAGTGGTCGCGCCGCAATCAAGCGCACCGCGGAAGATGTACGGGAAGCATAATACGTTGTTGACTTGGTTCGGATAGTCGGAACGGCCGGTAGCGATGATCGCATCGGGGCGCACCGCCTTGACTTCTTCCGGCAAAATTTCCGGGGTCGGGTTAGCCAGCGCCATCACGATCGGCCTGGCCGCCATGCTGGCTACCATTTCCGGCTTCACGACACCGCCGGCAGAAAGGCCCAAAAAGATATCTGCGCCCGGCATCAATTCAGCCAGTGTGCGAGCACTGGTTGGCTGGGCAAAACGGGCCTTGTCTGGATCCATCAGTTCGGTCCGGCCTTGATACACCACGCCAGCCAGATCCGAAACAAAAATATTTTCAATCGGGAAGCCGAGATCGACGATCAGGTCGAGGCATGCCAGCGCTGCAGCGCCGGCGCCGGACACCACCAGCTTGCACATCTTGATGTCTTTACCGACCACTTTCAAGCCATTCAGGATGGCAGTGCAGACGATGATCGCAGTGCCGTGCTGATCGTCGTGAAAAACCGGAATTTTCATCCGGTCGCGCAGCTTGCGCTCGATGTAGAAGCATTCCGGCGCCTTGATATCTTCCAGATTGATACCGCCGAAAGTCGGCTCCAGCGAGGCGATGATATCAACTAGTTTATCCGGATCAAGCTCATTGATTTCAATATCGAAGACATCGATACCAGCAAATTTTTTGAACAGAACGCCCTTACCTTCCATCACTGGTTTGGACGCTAATGGGCCAATATTACCCAGTCCAAGCACAGCCGTACCGTTAGTTATGACCGCCACCAAATTGCCGCGGGCGGTGTATTTGAAGACACTGGACGGATCGGCGACGATTTCTTCGCAGGGTGAAGCCACCCCGGGAGAATACGCCAAAGCCAGGTCGCGCTGGTTGGACATCTGCTTGGTTGCGGTGACACTGATCTTGCCAGGGGTCGGAAATTCATGATATTCCAGTGCCGCCCGGCGCAATTCCTGACGCCGCGCCTCCTTTTGATCCAATGTCGATTCCATGCTCTACGGCCTTTCTGTTTTTTTAAAGCTTACCGAAAATTTACGATTTTAGCAGAGCAGACGCGCAGACTTTATACGTATTTGTACTAGTCTTATGTGGTTTAAACATAAATCAACAGCGCCAGCTACGAGGAGGTGGCGTGGATGCAATACAAACTGAACCACCGGCCGAGGAAATGTCTGGGCTACAAAACGCCACATGAAGTATTCTTCGGCTTAAAGATACTCCCACTAAAAACCAGTACCGGTTGCACTTCGTAGTTAAATCTGTCACATCAGTTAGGCGCAAACAAGGAAAACTTTCTTCGGCTTCAAAACTCATTTTAAAAAAATCTAAAGTTTTCCAAAGATAGCCCGTTATTACCAGCAGATCTTTTGGTACTTAGTTTGGTACTTAATTACGCTTCCCCGTTCAAGCTGCAATAACTTTAAATTCATTTCATGCAGTTGTTTGAGTTTCCAACTGTTTTAATGCAATTTTTGTTTGTATGAACATACCTCATTGCTCATTGCTTGTAAGACAAACAATGACGCCCATCATGCCGTTTAGACTCACGAAAAATAGCGAAGAGAACCTATTTACTGGCGCTAATTAAAGTATCACTATTAAAATAATCTGCAACATGAAGAAAATTTTATTCCGACTGGGAACAACATGACAGAAAATGACTTAATTGCCGAGGTTCGTGATGCCAACTTGAGTTACTTGATGCTTGCACAGCAAATGATTCGGTTTGATAAAGCTACTGCTATTTTTCGTCTAGGTTTGAGTATGGAAATTGCGGATCTAATTGATGGATTAAGCAATGCCCAAATTCTCAAACTTGCGAGCGCAAACATGATGTTGGCTCGTTTCCGTTTTGACGACAGCGCCATTCTGATGATGCTGACTAATCACAACAAGGAACGCTCACAAGCCCAATCACATGCTGCAATTTTGATGGCAGGACAGCCTATAGAAGAGATAGTGTAGCCACATTGGTACTAACGTGGATAAGTTATTACTAATGAACGTGTGCAAAATGATTTGTGTATTTGTTCCACCCCTGACGGGCGTTCTGCTGCTCTCGCAATGACTCATCCTACCGTCTTGCATCGCATCCCGCCAAAAGCGTCCAAATCAACCACTAATCTTTTACACGCTTTTAAAAATGCAAACACCATGACCAAAAAAAGCGTCATAACCGAAGCTAATGAAATTAAGATTGCGATCGAACTCATTAACTTAGGGGCGCGGCTTCAATTGCTTGAGACCCAAACCTCGCTTTCGCGTGAGCGTTTGCTGAAGCTATATAAAGAGATCAAGGGCTCGTCGCCACCAAAGGGGATGCTACCTTTCTCTACTGACTGGTTTTTAACTTGGCAACCAAACATTCACGCATCACTATTTATCAATATTCATAAATATCTTATTGATCATGCTGGAGCCTCTGGTGTGATGGCTTTGACTAAAGCGTATAAGCTTTACCTTGAACAGATACAATCTCATACAAAGTCGGGCAAGGTACCGGTGTTTTCTTTAACCCGTGCATGGACATTGGTACGTTTTTTTGATAGCAAGTTGCTTACGACTGCATGCTGCGTCAAATGTGGTGGTAAGTTTATCGTGCACACACTTGATTTAAGTGACAACTATGTGTGCGGTCTTTGCCACATCCCTTCACGCGCAGGAAAAACCAAGAAAGCCAAAGAGAACGAGCCGGTATTCGCAATATCCGGTACATCGCTGACTTGATCGTCGCAAGGAAATGCATTTTGAGTAATGGTGGTTCATTTTTTGCGCTTGTAAAGAGCAGTAGATATTTTGTTAAAATTCCGGCTGTTCAAGCACTATTGATTCAATTTATCAGTTTTTTTTTCGTATTTATACTGCTTGCCAGCATTGGGCTACTATTTGGCATGCGCAGTAACATCATACTAGTATCCTTACTTCAAGGTGCAGTAGCGATGTTCCTCTCTTATCACCGCCAGATGGCTCCATGGTGGTGGCCGATGCAGTTCATTTTCCCTTGCGCATTAGTACTGACGCTTGCGCTGAAAATCCCATCCGGTTTTTTTCTTTCAGCATTTATATGCTTACTTGGATTTTTCTGGACAACTTTCCGAACCCAAGTTCCTTTTTACCCTTCAAGCGTCAAGGTTTGGAAATCAATTGAAAAACTACTCCCTCATGACAAGCAGATTCGGATGATAGACATTGGCAGTGGCTTGGGTGGGGTAATCCTACATCTGGCTGTGCGGCGCCCTGAAAGTACATTCATTGGCATTGAATTGGCACCTCTGCCTTGGCTGCTAAGCGCGTTGCGTGCTGCCTTCGGAAAAAGCTCCGCGCGCTTTATACGAGGCGATTACATCCATAGATCTCTTGCTAATTATGACGTGGTCTTTGCCTATCTATCACCAGTGGCAATGTCAGCCCTGTGGCAAAAGGCTGTCCGTGAAATGAAGCCTGGGGCACTATTGCTTAGTTATGAGTTTTTAATCCCCGAAGCACATCCCAGCATCACAATCTCTTCAAAATGTGGCGGGCCAAATCTTTACGGCTGGCACCTGTAAAGAATTTTTTTGTTTCGTTCTAGTAAAATTTTGGCTCAAGTTTGTGTAGTATGTGCCGTTCACAGCACCATCAAAGCATTATCACATTTATACGGCAGTCTGTAGCAGCAAGTCACGTTTTTATATCAAAAATGGTGATGTGTTAATTGATCCCTTTGCCCCCGACTTGATTGCTGGAGAGCCCTAACGTGTTAGTAATTTTTGGATACATCATTGTTATCGCCTCCGTTTTTGGTGGTTTTGCCATAGCGGGTGGACATCTGGCCTCACTTTTACAGCCAGTCGAGTTATTGATGATTGGTGGTTCCGCTAGCGGGGCATTTATCGTTGGCAACAATAGTAAAGCAATCAAGTCAACCTTTAAGGCAATACCTACCATATTCAAAAGCTCGAAATACAATAAAGCCCTCTACATGGAATTGATGTCCTTGCTTTTTGAAATATTAAGCAAAGTACGTAAAGAAGGATTGATGTCTATTGAAGGTGATGTTGAAGTACCGGAGCAAAGTCCAATTTTTAACAAATATCCGAATATTCTCAATGATCACCATATCGTTGAGTTCATGACAGATTACTTAAGATTGATGGTTTCTGGAAATATGGACGCTTTCCAGATCGAAAACCTGATGGACAATGAACTAGAGACGCATCACCACGAAGGCGAAGTTGCCGTGCAGTGCATCAACAAAGTTGCTGACGGCTTACCTGCTTTCGGTATTGTTGCTGCAGTCATGGGCGTAGTACATACGATGGCATCAGTGGGCCTACCTCCTGCCGAGTTAGGCATCCTGATTGCGAATGCCTTGGTAGGAACCTTTCTGGGCATTTTGCTATCATACGGATTTGTTGGCCCAGTAGCAGGATTGTTGGAACAAAAACTGCAAGAGTCTTCAAAAATACTGCAATGTGTAAAAGTAACCTTACTCGCTAGCCTGAATGGCTACGCCCCCGCACTGGCAGTTGAATTTGGCAGAAAAGTATTGTTTTCAACTGAGCGCCCAACTTTTATCGAGTTGGAAGAGCACGTCAAGCAAACCAAATCAAAATAATCATAAGTTTTTTCAGGAATTGATATGGCAGATGACGCACCACGCCCAATAATTGTTAAACGTATTAAAAAAACTGTAGGCGGTCACAATGGAGGTGCCTGGAAAATAGCTTATGCTGACTTTGTCACTGCAATGATGGCATTTTTTCTTTTGATGTGGCTCCTGGGATCCACTTCAAAAGGCACATTACAGGGTATTGCAGAATATTTCCAAACACCACTTAAAGTGGCAATGGCAGGCGGCTCCGGGAGCGGCGATAGTTCAAGCATTTTAAATGGCGGAGGCAAAGACCTGACTCGGAAAGATGGCCAAATCAAACAGACTCGTATTGCTGCAGAAAAGAAAAATTATGACCTGAAAGATGCAGAAAAAGCACTTGAAAAGGCTGAGGCAAATCGACTAAAGGGATTGAAAAACAAGATTGAAGCCAACATAGCAGATCACCCTGTGCTGAAACAATTCAAAAATCAATTATTGCTGGACATTACCACTGAAGGTTTAAGAATTCAGATTGTTGACGAGCAAAACAGACCTATGTTTTCTTCTGCAAAAGCTGAACTGCAACCGTACACCAAAGTAATTCTGCACGAAATTGGCGCCGTTCTGAATCAAGTCCCAAACAAGATAAGCTTGTCGGGACATACTGATGCAGCACCGTATTTAAACGGAGAAAAAGGCTATAGCAACTGGGAACTCTCAGCTGACCGTGCCAACGCCTCACGCAGGGAATTGATTGCAGGTGGTATGGGAGAATCAAAAATTGTACGTGTTGTTGGTCTTTCTTCCGCGGTACTTTTTGATAAGAAAGAACCTCTGAATCCTGTTAATAGACGTATCAGTATTATCGTGATGAACAAAAAAGCTGAAGAAACTGCCGCTAAGGATGGTGGTGTTATCGAGGTCTCCAATGAGCCACTAAACCAACAGGAACTTACCAAAACAATTAAAAACTGAACCTTTGCGTTCTTTTTTGTATTGTTTTTTGCCGACAACAGGATAAATGCATGGCAAATAATAAAATATTGGCGCCACAACTTAAAGACCTGCTATCCGATGTTTCTAATCATGGCAATCAACATCTTTTGGAAGTAGAAGTTGACTTGATTCAGACTACGAACTTGCTTGGAGAAGCAATTGACAAATTGGTGAATAGTTTTATATCAATTAACGAAGCAGTAAATTTCCAGCAAGAAGCCGTCAATCTGCTTCTTGCTGGAAAAAAGCCATCACTTAAAGATATCGAACGCCTGAAAAAAATTCATTTAGAAATTGGAATACATGTTAGTGAAGCAGTTACCAGTATGCAGTTCCAGGATATCACTAATCAATTGATTGGCCGAGCGGTAAAGCGTGTTGCGGCATTAAGAGATGCGCTAGCCTCACTGGGCAATACAGGGGCTCAAATGCTGCCTGAGAGTGGTGGTGAAGAAATTATTGCATTCTTGAGCGGAATAAATAATGCATTAGTTGTACGAAATATTGAGCTTGAAAGTGCACTACGTAAAGTAGTCAATCAAAGCAAAATGGACAGCGGCGATATTGAATTGTTTTGATGGCCTTGATTTTTATAGCGGCTGATATTTGACCTGTAGATATGCGAAGAAAGTGAAATATAAAATGGGTAAAACAATACTTGCAGTAGATGATTCCATCTCATTGAGACAGATGGTCACATTTAGTTTAAAAGCAGCCGGGTATAAGGTAATTGAAGCTGTAGATGGCCGTGATGGTCTCGACAAGGCAAAAAGTCAGACAGTTGATTTGGTTTTGACTGATCAAAATATGCCGCGCATGGATGGTTTGGCCCTCATTAAGGCATTACGTGAAATGGCGAGTTATCAGCGAGTGCCAATTCTGATGTTAACCACGGAATCGAGCGACGAAATGAAGGCACAGGGCCGAGCGGCAGGTGCGAACGGTTGGCTGGTTAAACCATTTGATCCTCAACGCTTGATAGAAGTGGTAAAAAAAGTGATCGGTTAGTGATCTGCTAAGCGATCAACGCTATGGCAATCTTCTAAAAGAAAAAAAGGCAAAGGCTAATAATGACTATTGATATGAGCCAGTTTTTTCAGGTTTTCTTTGACGAGGCAGAAGAGCTTCTTGCAGAAAATGAGCACCTGCTGCTTAACGTTGATTTGACGAACCCTGATAAAGAAGATCTTAACGCCATTTTTCGTACTGCACACTCCATCAAGGGAGGGGCATCTACTTTTGGCTTTTCCGATATGGCAGACATTACCCATGTAATGGAATCCCTGCTCGATAAAATTCGCAAGGGTGAGATGACATTAAAAACAGAACATGTGGATGCATTCCTCGCCGCTAAGGATGTTCTGAAAATGCAACTTGATGGGCACAGAAATGGTAACGAAGTTGATTTGGATGCTGTTGAAGAGACTCGTGCCAGATTAGCATTGCTTTCGCAAAATATTAAACTGGACACGCCACCCGCTGATGCCGCGCCTATCCAAGTAACTCCAGTTAAAGCACTCAACCTAAACGGCGGTAAACAGCTTCGCAAAATTCATATTACTCTGCCCAGCATGCCGGAACGTGATCTGAAGTCGCTGGCAGCAGAATTGGCCTTACTTGGATCACTTGAGCAAACACCTCCCGATTCCCAACCAGTTGTTTTCACCCTGCTCACAGCAGAGGACACAGAAGAAATCATATCCATTTGTGCTTTCATACTAGACCCTGATGACCTGAAAATATCGGAAGAATCGATTTCCTCAAATGCAGATACAGCACAATCGGAGAATGACAGAGGTTACGGGTTCTTCGACTCAATGGCAGAGTTAGGCATAAATGTAGATATAAGTTTACCAAATCGTTCTACCGAACTATCTCCAAAAATTTTGGATAATGTCTCCACTACTCCGAACGCAGGCCTGGAGGAAACCGCTCCCGAAAAAAAATATGATTTCAAATCGCGTGAAACGGAAAAAAGTCATATCAATCACGAGTCGTCATCCATTCGCGTCAGTATTGAAAAGGTAGATCAACTGATCAACCTGGTAGGAGAACTGGTCATTACGCATGCAATGATTGAACAGCGCATAGACGGACTTGAGCCGATTGCGCATGAACGTTTGCTAAACAGTGTTAATCAATTAACCAGAAATACGCACGATCTCCAGGAAGCGGTCATGTCTATCCGCATGCTGCCTATGGACTATGTGTTCTCCCGATTTCCACGCATGGTAAGGGACTTGGCAGGCAAGCTCAGTAAAAAAGTTGAATTCATTACGCACGGAGCGTCAACTGAACTTGACAAAGGTTTAATAGAGCGAATTGTCGATCCATTGACGCATCTAGTGCGAAACAGCATTGACCATGGCATAGAAACACCCGATATCCGTCTGGCTGCAGGTAAAAATGAAACAGGGAAACTTTCTCTTTCTGCTGGTCATCGAGGAGGAAAAATCGTTATCGAGGTTAGTGATGATGGTGGCGGCCTTAACCGTGAAAAAATTCTGGTTAAAGCAAAGCAACAAGGTTTAAATATTCCTGATGGCATTTCGGATGCGGAAGTCTGGCAGTTAATTTTCGCGCCTGGATTTTCTACTGCAGAAATAGTAACGGATGTATCGGGGCGCGGCGTCGGCATGGATGTCGTCAAACGGAACATTACTGCCATGGACGGCGTTGTGGAAATTCGCTCAGTCAAAGGCTTGGGTACTGCAATTACGATTTCATTACCGTTAACCTTGGCGATTCTGGATGGCATGTCGATTAAAGTAGGAGATGAGATATATATTCTACCGCTCAATTTTGTGGTTGAATCGCTTCAACCTATACCGGGTGACATCAAAGAAATCAGCGGTCAGGGACGTGTCGTCAAGGTTCGTGGCGAATATCTCCCCTTGATTGCGCTTTACCAAATATTTGCAATTACTCCGCGCTATACCGATCCATCTCAAGGAATAATTGTCATTCTTGAAACGGATGGTCAAAAAATTGGTTTATTAATCGACGAGCTTATCGGTCAGCAACAAATCGTAGTGAAGAATCTTGAATCAAACTATCGTAAAGTGAATGGCATTTCCGGTGCCACTATACTTGGCGATGGCGGAGTATCCTTGATACTTGATGTAGCAGCGTTATTTTTATCACATCAAAAACAAAGCACGGAATCGATGGATTTTTGAAAGCCGGCTATTATCCTGAAAAACATAATCCATATTTAATAGCTCACGCTCATTTCTATATTTAATAAAAATATAGAAATGAGATTTAACACATCACATATTCGACTAATTTTTACAGAATTGCATAATGTGTGAATATCAAAAAAATGACAATATTAAGGGACACTCATGAATCTGCGTAATCTGCGTATTGGTACTCGTCTGAGTTCAGGTTTCGGCATCATATTAGTGATGTTCATCATTGTTTTATTAGTTGCAACTTTGATCACAAAAAGAAGCAGAACTGAATTGATTGACGGATTTAGTGCAATCAATGAAAAAGTTGCTCTGGCTTCAACCATGAAAAGTGCTTTACTCGAAGGCGGTATTGCCATGCGCAATATCGGTCTGCAATATGACCTCCAGAAGATGCAGTCTGAGTATGAAGAAGTTAAAAAACAACGTAAACTGTATATTGGCATGCAGGATAAACTTGTCGCCATCGGCCTTACGGATAATGAACAGAAACTCATTCATAATTTGACCAAAATAGACAATGAACTTGATGCTCATGTAAAAGAGGTGATTCGAGCAGTGCAATCTTTCGACAGTGATCGAGCCATAAGCGTCATTACGTCCAACGTGAGCCCATTAAATCATCAGGCTGTAGCTGAAATTAATAAACTTATTGATGTTCAGCAGATCAAAAGTCGCCAAATGATTGACCGTAATGTCGCGACCGGCAACTATCTGATGTATATCGTAATTGCGATTGGGATGATTGCTCTGGCATTCGGCGGCATATTCTCATGGCTTATCACCCGAAGTATCATATTGCCTTTAAAGTCGGCACTTGATGTCGCGAATCACGTCGCAACAGGAGATTTGACAACCGTCATAGAAACTACTGGAAAAGACGAGATAGCGCAGTTACTTGACGCACTCAAACTCATGAATACCAGCTTGATCAGCACGGTGGGAAAAGTCCGCCACGGCACCGACACCATCGCCGTGGCCTCGCGCGAAATTGCCTCCGGCAATGCCGACCTGTCGTCGCGCACCGAATCTCAGGCCAGCTCACTGGAAGAAACCGCCAGTTCGATGGAACAACTGACCGGCACCGTGCATCAAAATGCCGACAATGCGCGCCAGGCCAACCAGTTAGCCGCCAGCGCTTCCACGGTGGCAGTCAAAGGCGGCCAGGTGGTGTCGCAAGTGGTCGACACCATGGGTTCGATCAAAGCCAGCTCACGCAAGATCGCCGACATCATCAGCGTCATCGACGGCATCTCCTTCCAGACCAATATCCTGGCGCTGAATGCGGCGGTTGAAGCGGCCCGCGCCGGTGAACAGGGGCGCGGCTTTGCAGTGGTTGCCACCGAAGTACGCAACCTGGCGCAGCGCTCGGCTTCCGCCGCCAAGGAAATCAAAGCCCTGATTGACGATTCGGTACGACAAGTCGATCAGGGCAGCAAACTGGTGGACGCCGCCGGCCAGACCATGAGTGAAATTGTCAGCTCGGTCAAGCGGGTAGCCGACATCATGAGTGAAATCACCGCTGCCAGCCAGGAGCAAAGCGCCGGCATCGAAGAGGTCAACCAAGCCATCGGCCAGATGGATGAAATGACGCAACAGAATGCGGCGCTGGTGGAACAGGCGGCGGCTGCCGCCGAAAGCCTGCAGGATCAGGCTAAGTCGCTGGCGCAGGCGGTGAGCGTGTTCAAGCTGGGCCATGAAACCTCGGCGGCGCTGGTGCTGCGTGCGCCTGTGGCAAAAACCCCGGCGCTTGCCAGGGCCGTCTCAAAGCAAAAAGCCATCACGACAGCTACAGCCGCGCCAAAGCCTAAAGTCAAGCTTGCCGGCAACGACGGTGACGAGTGGGAAGAATTTTAGACAAGAGCACGAGTTTTAGGCAAGAGCACGACAGCTGCCGCATGTGAGAAAAGCAAAGGGAGCCGAAGGCTCCCTTTCTGTTTTCGGCGTTCAAAACACCATCCTGCCCGCTGAAAACTAATGGTACAGCATGCTGTATTATTAAATACGCCTTGTTTTATATGCGGCAATATGCCTGTTTATCGGCATACCCCACAATTTATGACTATTCTTAAATTATACCTTGTTGCATAAATAATTCCGGGTAAAGCGGGATATTTTGCTTCACTCTATAGCAACGCCTGATGCGAATAGAGCCATTTCAATTTGTATGTTCGGTGAGATACAGGGCTGTCGCCCCCCCCAATCCAATCAATAATATCTGCGGCACGGCTGCGCCGCAGGAACTAATTTCACACCACGCCGTGCGCCTTGAACCACGCCAGACAGCGTTGCCAACCATCCTTGGCGTCGGCTTCAACATAACTCGGCCGGTAGTCGGCAAAAAAGGCGTGGCCCGAGTTCGGATACACCACGAATTTGGATTGGCTACTGCCTTTTGACAGCGCCGCTTGCATTTGTTCAATGGTATCTAGTCCTATCCCGTTATCCTTGCCCCCATACAGGCCAAGCATGGGCGCGTTCAGACTGGACGCGATATCGACCGGTTGACGAGGCGTTAATGCCAGATTGTCGCCGCTCGAACTGGCCACCAGTCGGCCATACCAAGCCACGCCAGCTTTGACAGTCGGATTGTGCGCAGCATATAACCAGGCAATACGCCCACCCCAGCAGAATCCGGTAATGCCGAGCTTATCGGTATTGCCGCCATGCGTACTGGCCCAAGCTACACAAGCATCCAGATCACCCATCACCTGGGTGTCCGGCACCCGATTAATCACCTTATCGATCAATTCGCCTATTGCAGGGTAAGCGCGCGGATCGCCCTGACGCACGAACAATTCGGGTGCCAAGGCCAGATAGCCCTGCTTGGCAAAGCGACGAGCCACATCGGCGATATGCTCGTGCACCCCAAAAATCTCCGACACCACCAAAATTACCGGTAAATCGGTCTGGCCGATAGGCTGCGCTCGGTACACCGGCACGCTCTGTCCATTTACTGTGATTGTGATCTGGCCGGTAGTCAAACCGACACTATCGGTCTTGATCACGGTTTGTGCCATTACCGGCAGCACCGCGGCGGCAAAACCGACGCCTAAGGTGGTTTTCAGGAAATCACGCCGAGCCACAGGCCCCGTCAGGGGTGTCCTGCACACCAGGCTATCGAAATCTTGCTTCATGTGTGGCATTTTTTCTCCAGAGAAAATAACAATACAGTTTCTGAACAATCCATAGGCATATGCAAGTGGATAAAGCATAGACCCCACACTCGGGTGCTTTTGCAGCGGAGTGGTTTGATCGTTATAGAGCTTGGCCTGCGCCGTAATTTATACACTAAACAGCCTCAACACAGAGATGTTGATATGTATCAGGGAAAGTTGCACTATCACTATAGACTGATAACCAGGAAACAACATGACCAGAATCGCAGTAGTAACAGGTGGCACCGGCGGCATCGGCACCGCAACTTGCCAAGCTTTGTGCCAGCAGGGGCGGCGCGTAGTCGCAACTTACCATGCCGGCAACCATGCGGGCGCAGCCGCGTGGCAACAGGCGATGCAGGCGCGATCGTTCGAAGTTGTCGTGTACCCGGTTGATATCAGCGACTTTGTTTCCTGCCAGGAGTTGATCCGGCGCGTTACAGCCGACATCGGGGCCGTCGATATTCTGGTTAACAATGCCGGCATGACGCGCGACAGTACGCTCAAGAAAATGTCGGTCGAAAACTGGCTGGCGGTGATCAACACCGATCTCAACGGCGTCTTTAACATGACGCGCCAGGTGTTCGACGGCATGCTGATGCGCGGCTGGGGACGGGTGGTGAATATTTCGTCGGTGAATGGTCAAAAAGGCCAATTCGGCCAAGCCAATTACAGTGCCGCCAAGGCTGGCGTACATGGCTTCACGATGGCTGCCGCACAGGAAGGCGCGCGCAAGGGCGTCACCGTCAACACCATTTCACCAGGGTACATCGGCACCGAGATGACGCTGGCTGTCGCGGAAGAAGTGCGTCAGCAAATTATCGCGAAAATTCCGGTCGGCCACATGGGCACGCCGGATGACATCGCCCGCGCGGTAGCGTTTCTCTGCGATGATGCGGCCGGCTTTATCACCGGAGCCGATTTCTCGATCAATGGCGGTCAGCACATGAGTTAAATTAATGTGTTGGTTCGGCGTCTCAGCCGGATCACCCCATTGGACAAGGCGGTGCCGCACAATACCAGTGCGCCACCGAACAGTTGGCTCCCGCCGACTGTCTCGCCCAGAAACAAGGCGCCCCACAGCACGCCGAATACCGGAATCAGGAAAGTTACTGACAGCGCGCGCATCGGCCCGACATCCTCGATCAGCTTGAAAAAAATCAGATAAGCGGCACCGGTACAGACAACCGCCAATACGCTCACCGCCAGCCAATCGGCACTACTGGGGGCTTTGCTGGATCGGCAGTAACAGTGCAAATGGCAACACCAAGATTGCAGCGCCCACATGCTGCCTTGCGCGTTATCGGTTGGATCGATAGCCAGCGGTGACTGCTTGGTGCAGGCACTGGCTAACCCGTAGCAAAACGGCGCCGCCAAACCGGCCACCATCGGACTGCCCCTAGCGTCGCCACCCCCAGTCCGCCCAACACCAGCCACCAGTGCAGGCGAAATGCCTACTGGCATGAAAAGCATTGCCCACGAAAAACACGAAAAGCACAAAAGCATGTACAACACCTTCCTTGCGACTGCAGCAGAAAGTTTTTTGCTTATCTTTCGTATCTTTGGTGGATTCAAATTTTTGCGAGCAACATTGATTACGCAAAAATCAATGCGCTTCATCCCAATTGTTGCCGATGCCGACTTCGGCAATCAGCGGCACTTTCAACTTGGCAACCCCGGCCATGATCGCGGGTAATGTGTGGCGCACGAGTGCCAGTTCAGCTTGCGGCACTTCCAGCACCAGTTCATCATGCACCTGCATGATCATTATCGATTGCATCCGGTCGTGTTCCAGCCAGTCCTGCACCGCCACCATCGCCAGCTTGATCAGGTCGGCGGCAGTGCCCTGCATCGGCGCATTGATCGCCGCCCGCTCGGCACCCTGGCGACGCGGACCATTCGGGGAGTTGATCTCCGGCAACCACAGCCGGCGGCCGAATACGGTTTCCACATAGCCGCGCGACTTGGCTTCCAGCTTGGTGTCGTCCATGAAGCGCTTGACGCCGGAAAAACGGGCAAAATATTTATCGATATATTGTTGCGCGGCAGCGCGCTCGATGCCGAGATTGCCGGCCAGGCCGAATGCGCTCATGCCGTAAATCAGGCCGAAGTTGATGACCTTGGCGTAACGACGCTGCCGGCTCGACACCTCCAGCGGCGTGACGCCGAAGATCTCGGCGGCGGTGGCGCGGTGGATGTCTTCGCCGGCGGCAAAGGCGCGCAGCATGTTGGCATCACCCGAGATATGCGCCATGATGCGCAACTCGATTTGCGAATAATCAGCTGACACAATCACGCTACCGGCTGGCGCAATGAAAGCTTCGCGGATGCGCCGCCCTTCAACGCTGCGAATCGGAATATTTTGCAGATTCGGATCGTTTGACGCCAGCCTGCCGGTCACCGCCACCGCTTGCGCATAATTGGTATGCACACGTCCGGTCTGCGGGTTGACCATCTTTGGCAGCTTGTCGGTGTAAGTTGATTTCAACTTTGCCAGGCCGCGGTATTCGAGCAGCACTTTAGGTAGGGGGTAATCCTCGGCCAGTTTTTGCAGCACTTCTTCATCGGTTGAGGGCGCGCCGGACGGGGTTTTCTTGATCACCGGCAATTTCAATTTATCGAAAAAAATCTCGCCTAATTGCTTCGGCGAATTCAGGTTGAACGGCTGGCCGGCCAGTGCATACGCGTTCTGTTCCAGTTCCAGCATCCGCTTGCCGAGTTGATTCGATTGCTGGCCCAGCAGATCGACATCAATCAAAACACCATTACGTTCGATCTTTTGCAACGTGACCGCAGTCGGCAACTCGATTTTTTCGTAAATGAAGGTCAGCCCAGCATCGGCTTCAACCTCCGGCCACATCGCCTGATGCAATTGCAGCGTGATGTCGGCGTCTTCGGCCGCATATTCGGTGGCAACGCTAATCTCGACTTGATCGAAACAAATTTGGGATGCACCCTTGCCGCAGACATCGGCGAAGCTGATGGTCTTGTGGTTCAAGTGACGCAACGCCAGACTGTCCATGTTGTGGGCCTTGTGCGATTCGAACACATACGATTCCAGCAACGTGTCGTGGCGGATGCCGCGCAGCGTGACGCCGTGATTGGCAAATACATGGCTATCGTATTTCAGGTTCTGGCCAACTTTGTTCTGACCGGCATCTTCCAGCCACGGTTTCAGTCGGGACAGCACGAATTCGGTTGAAAGCTGCTGCGGCGCATCTTGATAGCTGTGCGCCAGCGGAATGTAGGCGGCACACCCGGCCACGCAGCACAGCGAAATACCGACCAGACGTGCCTGCATCGGCTCCAGCGAAGTGGTTTCGGTATCGAGCGAAGTCAGCGTGGCAATTGAGATCGTCTCCAGCCAGCGCTCCAGATCGGCTTCGGTGAGCACGGTTTCGTACCGTTTTTCGACTGCCGCCGGGGCCGGGGCGGAAACGGCATTCGGCCCGATTGGCGCGGCGCTTTGGCCGATCTGATCGGCCAACTGACTCGTCAACTCGCGCAGCCAGCTCTTGAAGCCGTAACGGGAAAACAATGCCAGCATCGCATCCCGGTCTTCAGGCAATTGTTGCAACGATTCGAAAATGCTCTTCATCTGCGCTGACAGATCGCAATCGGTTTTGACGGTTACCAGCACCTTGGCCTGCGGCAGCCAGTCCAGCGCAATGCGCAGATTATCGCCAACTACGCCCTTGATGTTAGGGGCGTTTTGCATCACTCCTTCCAATGAATCGTATTCAGCCAGCCATTTAAGCGCGGTTTTCGGCCCCACTTTGGATACGCCCGGCACGTTGTCAACGGTGTCGCCAATCAGGCTCAGATAATCGACGATGCGCTCCGGCGGCACGCCGAATTTGGCAGCTACGCCGGCATGGTCGAGTTTTTCGTTGCTCATGGTATTAATCAGCATCACATGGTCATTGACCAGTTGCGCCAGATCCTTGTCGCCGGTCGAGATCACGGTGTTCATGCCGTGCTTGGCGGCCTCCACCGCCAGTGTGCCGATCACGTCGTCGGCCTCGATGCCTTCTATCATCAGGATCGGCCAACCCATAGCCCGTGTTGCTGCATGGATCGGCGCGATCTGGCGCACCAGGTCGTCCGGCATCGCTGCGCGCTGCGCCTTGTACTGCGGATACAGGTCGTCGCGGAAGGTCTTGCCTTTGGCGTCGAAGACACAGGCCATGTATGCTGCGGGATAATCGTGACGCAAGCGGCGCAGCATGTTGATCATGCCGTACATGGCGCCGGTCGGCGCTCCTTCGGCGTTGCGCAAGTCGGGCAACGCATGAAAGGCGCGATACAGATAACTGGAACCGTCGACTAATAACAGGGTTTTATGCATATGGAAGAAATTGGAAAAAAGGTGCTGCGCTTGCGGCAGGTGACGGACAAGGAACGCGCCACCTCACAAAAAGCGCGCGAATCGTGGCATATGTTCACGATTATGGCAGAGTTTATTGAGTCCACCGAGCGGCTTTCCGAGCTGCGCCCGGCGGTCTCGATCTTCGGTTCAGCCAGGCTGCCGCCGGAAAGCCCGTATTACATCAAGTGCGTCGATGTTGCGCGACGTTTGTCGGATGCCGGTTTTGCGGTAATTTCGGGCGGCGGTCCGGGCATCATGGAAGCCGCCAACAAAGGCGCCTTCGAGGGTAAATCGCCGTCTGTCGGCCTCAACATCGAGCTGCCGCACGAGCAAGCCCGCAATGCGTGGCAAAACATTTCGATCAGTTTCCGGCATTTTTTTGCGCGCAAGGTAGCTTTCGTCAAGTATGCCGATGCCTATGTGGTATTTCCCGGCGGTTTCGGCACACTGGACGAGCTCAGTGAAGCCCTGACCCTGATCCAGACCGGAAAATCACGCCCGATGCCGATCATTCTGGTCGGCACCACATACTGGCGCGGCTTGCTGGGCTGGCTGCGCGAGACCATGCTGGCTGCCGGCGTAATCAATGAAAAAGATCTTGACCTGATCCATCTGATCGATGAACCGTCCAATGTAGTCGATGCCATCTTTGCTTTTTATGAAGCGCGCGATATTGAACTGTCGGAAGAAGAGCGCCAAAAAATGCTGTATTTGTAATCCATCCTTGGGCGCGACAGACTCTGTTTGCTACAATTACCGACACCAGTACATTTATCAGAATATTTCCCGTTCAACAGCACGCCAACCGGCCTTATTATCATGCGATTATCGTCAGCCTGGATCACCGTCGGATGCGGCATTGCCGCCTGCGCAATACCTTTACTGGTGGGTGCACAACAGCCGCCCGTGATGGAAAAACTGGAGGAAGGCGAGCCGCCTGCGATTTCCATCACCCCGCCAAGCACGGAAAAGAAAATCACCGAAAAACGCCAGCAAGGCAAAGTCACAGAAGTCGAAGTCAAAAGCGGCAACAGTACCTATTATCTGAAACCGGTCGATCCAGCCGGTAGCAGCCTGCGCGGCGACGGTCAAAGCGACCAGATGCGCGCAGCGCAATGGCCCGTGCTGGAATTCGATACGGGCAGCGCCAAGAAAAAGAAAGCTGCTGCCAAAGCCGCTGCGGCTGCGGCAAAAGCCAAAGATGCAGAAACCACTGAGCCGGCCGCCAAAGCGCCGCCTGCAGCGAAACCTGCCGCAGCAGCGAAATGACACACTTTACAATGACGCCACATAGCTAGAAACTTGTCGCGTCATTGCATTTTTATCCGATTGATCCCGTTTTTCACCTTATCTTCACTTCATTCTCATGGCAGTATTTACCCCGGTCACACTGGATGACCTCTCCGACTGGATTAAGCAATTTCCACTCGGCCGAGCGCTTGCCATAGAAGGCATTTCATCCGGTATCGAAAACAGTAATTTTTTTCTCACCACAGAAACAGGCGAATTCGTCCTTACCATTTTTGAGCAGCTCAGTTTTGAGCAGTTGCCGTTTTACCTGAAGCTGATGCGACATCTGGGGCAGCACGGGGTACCGGTGCCGGAACCGATTTCCAATCAGCAGGGTGAGATCATCCACCGCCTGCACGACAAACCTGCCTCCATCGTGACCAAGCTGGCAGGTAAATGCCAGCTTGCACCGCAAGCGGCGCATTGTGCCGAAGTGGGTAGAAACATGGCAAAAATGCACTTGGCGGCACAGAATTTCCCGCTGATGCAGCCGAACCTACGCGGTCTGGACTGGTGGAATGCCACCACGCCGGCGGTATTGCCTTTCCTATCGGACGACAACGCACACCTGCTGCGCGCAGAAATGCATTTTCAGGCGGCTTTCGCTGCTTCTGGCGCTTATCTGGAATTGCCGCACGGTGCTATCCACGCCGATCTGTTTCGCAATAATGCGATGTTCGTCGACGACATCCTGACCGGCATTTTTGATTTTTACTTCGCCGGTTGCGACCACTGGCTGTTTGATGTTGCAGTGACGGTCAATGACTGGTGCATCGACCTGGAAACCGGAGTTCTCAATACGGCCCGGGTACGCGCGCTGCTGGCCGCCTATCATACGGTGCGCCCGTTCACGGCCGCCGAGCAACTCGCGTGGCAACCGATGTTGCGGGCGGGTGCACTACGCTTCTGGCTGTCGCGTCTGTATGACACCCATCTGCCGCGCGCCGCAGCAATGCTGACACCGCATGACCCGACCCATTTCGAGCGGATCCTGCGCCTGCGCATCGGCAATCCCGCGCCGCCACTATATTGATCATGGAAAAGCTCCCCGCCGCAACCGGTCTGCAATGGATCAAACAAGGTTTTGCGTTGTTTCGCAAGCAACCGATAGAAATGTCGATGCTGTTCCTGGCGTATATGTTCATGATGCTGGCTGTGGGCATCATTCCGTTTGTAGGGCAAGTGTTGCCGCTGATGCTGGTGCCGGTATTTTCGCTCGCGTTCCTGCAAGCTTGCGTGAACATTGAGCATGGCAAACGCATCACACCGCGCTTACTGCTGACCGGATTTCGCTCGCCGGCAGTCGCCGGTTTACTGAAACTAGGCGCCTTGTACCTGTTTGCCGCCGCCGCCTGCGCAGGCGCGTCCAGCCTGATCGATGGCGGCGTATTCTGGAACGTCATTACGGGTCACACTGCACTCGATCCGAAAACCGTTCAAAACTCCGACATGGCGTCTGGAATGCTGCTTTCCGGGCTGCTCTACGTACCGGTTTCGATGGCATTCTGGTATGCCGCGCCGCTGGTAGCGTGGCACAAAATGGGTGTCGTCAAAGCGTTGTTTTATAGTTTTTTCGCCGTCGTTCGCACTGCCAAACCATTCCTCGCGTTTGGCCTGGCATGGGGCATCATCGGCATCGCGTTCCCGACTATGCTCAGTCTGCTCGCCGTTATTTTGCTGGGCAGCTCGGCACTTGTCATGATGGTCCTGCTACCGCTATCGGTGGTTCTGACTATTGTCATGTATTGCTCGTTTTACCCGGCTTACACCGATGTCTTCGGCACGACTGAAGTGCCGCCGGAAGCCTGAGCCAGATTCAGAGAAAAATTTATTGCCGGAGTATGCTTTAAAAAACATAGTTTTCCGCTATGATTACGTGCGGAATATAAAAATACATACGCTAGTACTATAAATTTAACACAATACGACAACGGTTTTATTGCGCCGGCAACAAACTCGGGTTGTGCCGCAATCTGCTGCATTACGTAACTCTTTACGCAACTCTTTCCGTAACTCTTCTTTATATTAAACCGGACCTTATCGCGTGCCACTCTATCGATCCATGTTGCTGGCATTGCTGGCCGGCGCACTAAACATACTGGCATTTGCGCCTTTCGGCCTGTGGCCGCTACAAATACTCACGCTGGCAGCGGTGCTGCCGCTGGCGTTGCGCGCCAGCAATTGCAAGCGCAGTGCGCTAATTGGCTGGGCTTACGGTTTCGGCTGGACCGTGTGCGGGGTGTACTGGCTGTATATCAGCATGCATCAGTTCGGCGGCATGGCAGCGCCAATCGCGGCACTCGCGGTGATCCTGCTGGCACTGTTTCTGGGCAGTTACGCGGCACTGGCGTTCGGCCTCAGCGCATGGCTGCGGCAGCGCTGGCAAGCTGGGCCGGCTTGCGCTGCGCTGCTCATCTTTCCGGCGTTATGGGCGCTGACGGAATGGCTGCGCGGTTGGATTTTCACGGGTCTGCCCTGGGTTTCGTCCGGTTATGCGCATACTGCCAGCCCGTTGGCCGGTTACGCACCACTGCTGGGAGTCTACGGGCTGGCCTGGATTTCAGCCCTGATCGCCGGCTGCCTGACGCTGTTTCCAAATCGCAAAGCGCCGTTGGCGCTGGCGCTCATGCTGCTAATAGCCGGTCTCGGCCTGAAAACAGTCCGTTGGACCAACCCGGCCGGTCAGCCGATCACGGTGCGGCTACTGCAAGGCAATGTAGCGCAGGCAATGAAGTTTGCGCCTGAACAAATCGGCACAACGCTGGCGCTATATCGGGACATGATCCGCGCCGCGCCGGCCGACCTGATCGCCACCCCTGAAACCGCAATCCCGCTGTTTGCGCAGCAATTGCCGCCCGAATATCTGCCGCTTTTGGCCGATTTTGCACAGCGCTCCGGCAGCCACCTGGCGATTGGTATCCCAGTCAGCGACGGCCCGCAACGCTATGCCAACAGCGTCATCGGCATCGCACCCGAGCACGGCGCGGCGGATGCCTACATTTACCGCTACGACAAGCATCATCTGGTGCCGTTCGGCGAATTCATCCCGACCGGTTTTCGCTGGTTTGTCGACCTGATGCACATTCCTCTGGGCGATTTCAGTTCCGGCCCGGTAGTGCAGGCACCGTTCGCAGTCAAGGACCAGTGGCTGCTGCCGAATATTTGCTACGAAGACTTGTTCGGCGAAGAAATCGCCGGCCAACTGGCCGCCAGCTACTTCACCAGTGCGCCGGTGGCAAGCATGCTGCTCAATGTCTCGAATATCGCCTGGTTCGGCGACACCATTGCGCTGCCGCAGCATTTGCAAATCTCGCAAATGCGCGCGCTGGAAACCGGCCGCCCGATGCTGCGCGCCACGAATACCGGCACCACCGCCACCATCGACCCGCAAGGCCGAGTCACCGCGCAATTGCAGCCATACCAACGCGGCACGCTAACGGCCACAGTACAAGGCATGCAAGGTATGACACCCTACATTCTGGCTGGTAATGCAGCAATCCTGTTGCTGGTTGCGCTGGCGCTCGGCGCGGGCTGGCTCACTAGCCGCAAAAACCGTTGCATTAGCGCATAACACTGCTAAAACCCGTTAAAATTCATGCTTTGGCGGACTCTCCATTTACCCGAGCGCGGCGCGACGCCGTGCGGTTAAAGAATCACAACATGCTTACATTTCAACAAATCATCCTCAAGCTGCAAGAATATTGGGACGCGCAAGGTTGCGCGCTGCTCCAGCCTTACGATATGGAAGTCGGTGCCGGCACTTCGCACACTGCGACTTTCCTGCGCGCAATCGGCCCCGAGCCGTGGCGCGCCGCTTATGTGCAACCGTCGCGCCGGCCCAAGGATGGCCGCTACGGCGAAAACCCGAACCGCATGCAGCATTACTACCAATATCAAGTAGTGATGAAACCGGCGCCGGAAAATATCATCGACCTGTACCTCGGTTCGCTCAGGGCGCTGGGACTGGATCTACAGCAAAACGACGTGCGTTTTGTCGAGGACGATTGGGAAAACCCGACGCTGGGTGCCTGGGGCCTTGGCTGGGAAGTCTGGCTGAACGGTATGGAAGTAACCCAATTCACCTATTTCCAGCAAGTCGGCGGGCTTGATTGCAAGCCGGTGCTGGGTGAAATCACCTATGGCATCGAACGGCTGGCAATGTATTTGCAAGGGGTGGAAAACGTCTACGATCTGGTCTGGACCGAGTGGGAAGAGCACGGCATCACGAAAAAACTGAGCTACGGCGACGTCTTCCATCAAAACGAAGTCGAGCAATCGACCTACAACTTCGAATACGCGAATACCGAATTTTTATTCTCGCTATTTTCCAGCTTCGAGGCTGAAGCCAAGCGCCTGCTGGAAGTACCGCTGACGTTGCCGGCCTACGAAATGATTCTGAAAGCAGCGCATAGCTTTAACATGCTGGACGCCCGCGGCGCGATTTCGGTCACCGAGCGCGCCGCCTACATGGGCCGCATCCGCAATTTGTCGCGTGGCGTGGCGCAAGCGTATTACGACTCGCGCGAGAAACTCGGCTTCCCGATGTGCGGCGATCGCCGCAACGCTGCGTAGACCAGTTAAACCCAATCACGACCAGACCAGCGGCAAAACGTGGGCGCAATGTGCCCACCCACTCACACTCAATACGCGCTTGCCGGGCCAACCGGGAGCTTGGCAAAAAATGAATCAGACATTGTTAGTCGAACTGCTTACCGAAGAACTGCCACCGAAAGCGCTAGCCAAACTGGGCGATGCGTTTGCCGCAGGAATTCTCAACGGCTTGCGCGCGCGCGATTTCCTCGACGCTGACGCGGTTGCAAGCACCTATGCCTCGCCGCGTCGGCTGGCGGTCACGATCACCCAGGTGCGCGCCACTTCACCCGACAAATCGATCCGCGAAAAAGTGCTGCCGGTAGGTGTTGCGCTCGATGCTGCCGGCCAGCCAACGGCACCGCTGGCAAAAAAACTGGCCGCGCTGGGTTTCCCCGACATCGGCATCGATGCGCTGGAGCGCGCATCCGACGGCAAGACGGAAAGTTTTTTCTACACCCACACCGCACGCGGCTCGGCGCTGCACAACGGACTACAGGCCGCGCTGGGCGATGCAATCGCCAAGTTACCGATTCCTAAATTAATGAGTTATCAGCGCCCGGACGGCAGCACGGTGCAATTCGTGCGTCCGGTACACAAAATTGTCGCACTGCACGGCAACGCCATAGTGCCGGTCGCAGCCCTCGGCCTGGCCGCCGGAGCGCAGACGCTAGGCCATCGTTTCCTGACGACGGGCGAAATCAGCATCTTGAGCGCCGATGGTTACGCCGCCGCGCTGGAAGCGCAAGGCAAGGTCATTGCCGACCCTGCTGCACGCAAGGAAAAAATCCGCGCCGCGCTGCTTGACAAGGCAGGCGACGACCGTGTGCTGATGCCGGAAGCCCTGCTCGATGAAGTCACCGCGTTAGTCGAGTGGCCGGTTATCTACGAATGCCATTTTGAGCCGCAATTTTTGAGTGTGCCGCAGGAATGCCTGATCCTGACCATGCAGACCAACCAAAAGTATTTTGCCCTGACCGATAGCCACGGCAAACTGCGCTCGCGCTTTCTGATCGTCTCCAATATCGAAACCAGCGACCCGCAGCACATCATCGGCGGCAACGAGCGGGTGGTGCGGCCGCGTTTGGCGGATGCCAAATTCTTCTTTGAGCAAGACCAGAAAAAGAAATTGGAAGACTATGTTCCAAAACTTGCAAATGTGGTTTACCACAATCTTCTTGGGTCGCAATTAGAACGTTCTGAACGCGTAAAAAAAATAGCAAGTGGCATTGCTGCAGAACTGAATCTGAATCATATCGAAGTTGATATTTCGCTCGTTGAAAGAGCCGCTAGATTAAGCAAGGCTGATTTACTAACGGATATGGTAGGTGAATTTCCCGAATTACAGGGAACTATGGGGCGCTATTATGCACTTAACGACAATGAACATCAGGATGTTGCACAGGCCATTGAAGATCATTATCGTCCGCGGTTTGCGGGAGATAAATTACCCGCATCGAATATTGGCCTGTCAGTAGCAATAGCCGATAAATTAGAAACTTTGGTTGGAATTTTTTCCATAGGCGCACTACCATCGGGGGACAAAGACCCCTTTGCCCTACGCCGCCATGCTCTTGGCATCATTCGCATGTTGATTGAGAGGAAACTACCACTTAATATTCGCAAATTAATTGCATTATCTGTCCCATTACTAAATGATCAAGAAATTAGTCGTGAAACTCGAGAAATTCGAAGAGGGCAATGGGAAGAAAGTATAAAAAATAAACCGGGGCTCTCCGCCTATGGAGACGCACATGTAATACGAAATATCAATCCAGAACACATAGAAGCAATTTACCCGTTCATTTTGGAACGCCTTCGCAGCTATTTACGTGATATTGACTATTCGTTTACCGAAATCGAGGCAGTAATCGCACAACAGCCGGACACATTCGACACCATCATAGAGCGCCTGGAAGCGGTGCATGCCTTCGCAGCACTGCCGCAAGCGGCGTCGCTGGCGGCTGCCAACAAGCGCATCACTAACATCCTGAAAAAAATCGACATCGCGCCCGGCCAGGTGCGGCACAACTTGCTGTGCGAAGCTGCGGAACAAGCGTTGCACGCCGCCATGACCGCGTTGCAGCCGCAAGTGGAGCACGCATTCGCAGCAGGCGACTTCACTCTTACCCTGACGTTGTTAGCCGCATTGCGCGACAACGTCGACGCCTTTTTCAACACGGTCATGGTGATGGCCGACGACTTGCAACTGCGCAATAACCGGATCGCGCTGCTGGCTGCATTGCACACGATGATGAATCGGGTGGCAGACATTTCCAAACTGGCGAGTTAACCTAGTAACTTAAGCGAAGGATTCGGCTATGAAACTGATCATTCTCGACCGTGACGGCGTCATCAACTTCGACTCCGCCAGCTTCATCAAAACAGCCGACGAATGGCAACCGATACCGGGCTCTCTGGAAGCGATCGCGCGTCTGAATCAGGCCGGCTACCAAGTGGTGATTTGCACCAACCAATCCGGCATTGCACGCGGCCTGCTGAACATGAATGCACTGAATGCGATTCACCAGAAAATGCACATGGCAGCGCAGGAAGTCGGGGCCGAAATCGATGCGATTTTCTTTTGCCCTCATGCGGCGAGCGATAATTGCGATTGCCGCAAACCAAAGTCCGGCATGTTTTTGGAAATCGCCAAACGCTACGAAATCAGCCTGAAAGGCATTCCCAACATCGGTGATTCGCTGCGCGACTTGCAAGCCGGCTTCAATTCCGGTTGCATCTCGTATCTGGTACTAACGGGCAAAGGCACAAAAACCCAGACCGAAGACGGCCTGCCACCGGACACCCTGATTTACCCGGACCTGGCCGCCGCAGTCGATGGCTTGCTGGATGCCACGGAAACTACCGATGAAGTCACCGCAGCAATTCTGCCATCGGCCTGAACCATTTTCTCCTGGAGACACGATGTTACGCAGCGCCACCCTATTTTTGCGTTCACTGTTTTTTATAATCGTCATTCTGCTGGTAACGCCGGTCTGGGCCTGCATCTGCCTGCTGGCCGCGCCGCTGCCGTATAACCGGCGTTATTACGTCACTTCGCGCTGGAATGTGTTCGCCATTTGGCTGGCAAAAGTAGTGTGCGGCATTCATTACCGATTCAAGGGTTGGGAAAACCTGCCGGATGCGCCGGTGATTTTGATGCCAAAGCATCAATCAGCCTGGGAAACGATTTTTCTGCTGTGCATGATGCCGCGCCCGCTGGTATTCGTATTCAAGAAAGAACTCCTGTATGTACCGTTTTTCGGCTGGGCGCTGGGCTTGCTGAGGATGATCCCGATCGATCGCAGCAGCGGTAAAAATGCCTTCAGACAAGTCGTCACGCAGGGTAAAAAACGTCTGGCCGATGGCCAGTGGATCATCATGTTTCCCGAAGGCACGCGCATCGCAGTCGGCAGTAAAGGGCAATACAAAAGCGGCGGCTCTCGACTAGCGATTCAAACCAAGGCGCAGGTAGTGCCGATTGCGCTCAATTCCGGCGAATGCTGGCCAAAAAATACATTCATCAAGCAACCCGGCACCATCACGGTCTCAATCGGACCGTCGATTTCACCCGAGGGCCATACCCCGGATAGCCTGCTGCAGCTAGTAGAAAACTGGATCGAAACCGAAATGCGGGTTATCTCGCCGGCGGCTTACGCGGCTAAATAATTCCACCGGATAGCTGCGCTTTACCACTCCACAACCAGACCGTGCAAAAAATGAGCCAGGCACCCGTGCGGCGCAGCATTGCCATCGACGGCCAATTACTGGAATATGGATTGCGCCGTTCCCAGCGCCGCTCGATCGGATTCCTGATCGACGATCAGGGACTGCGCGTGAGTGCGCCTAACTGGCTGGCCGTAGCGGCGGTTGAAGACGCGATCCGCGACAAGCAAGACTGGATTAACCGCAAACTGCAGCAACGCCGCGAGCGCGCATTGCAACCGCAGCGGCGGCAAGATCCGCTACCGTGGAGCGACGGTAGCTTGCTGCCTTATCTCGGTGCAGACCTGATGCTGCGGATATGGAATACCAAAACCGTGCGCTTCGACTTCGATCCAATTGCCGGCGAGTTGCACTTGCATCTGCCGGCAGATACCAGCCAACAACAATTGCAAATTTACCTGCAACGATGGCTGCAAACCCAGGCCAGACGGTTGTTCGGCCAGCGCTTGCCGCACTACGCTGAAAAGCTCGGCGCAAGCTACCATTCATTCGCATTAAGCTCGGCCAAAACCCAGTGGGGTTCTTGCACCTCGCAAGGCAAAATCCGCATCAACTGGCGCTTGATCCATTTCCCTCTGGCGCTGATCGACTATGTGATTGCGCACGAATTGGCGCACCTGCGTGAAATGAACCACAGCCCACGCTTCTGGGCCACGGTAGCGTCAATCTATCCCGAATATGCTGTAGCCCGGGGCCTGTTGCGTGAGCAGGCGCGCATTATGCCGCCGTTGTTGTAGTCGGGAAAGTAGCGGATTTCACTTGCCCGGCTTCTGAATGACTCCAATAAAATTGAAATATCGTGGAGTATAGTAAAAAACAAGTGCTTTTCCGCATTATTTAATTGGAATTAAAAAATATACATACCAATGTATATTAACGACCATAGACCCAGGCAGAAACTACATCAGCCCACCGGTACTGCTGGCGCAATGTGAGCCGCAATTGCTTGCAACAACGCATCTTCCTGATACGGCTTGCCAAAGTAGGCGTCAACTCCCAGTTCCATTGCGTAACTGCGATGCTTGTCGGCGGTGCGCGAGGTAATCATGATGATCGGAATGTGGCGGGTGCGCTCGTCGCCGCGCACGTTACGGGTCAAGTCGAAGCCATCCATGCGCGGCATTTCAATATCGACCAGCATCACATCCGGCATGATGGTCTGCAATTGCTGCAATGCGTCCACGCCATCCTTGGCCAATACGACCTGATACCCTTCGCGGAGCAGCAGACGCTGCGTCACCCGACGCACCGTCAAAGAATCATCCACCACCATCACGATGCGCTGCGTGCGCAAACCCGACACTGGCTGCGTTGCCTGGCCGTCGCCCCGACTGGTCTGCGGGTCGGACAGTTCGACCAGGTCAGCCACAGCCCCCAGGCCGACTGGCGTATCGGACAGCGTCAGGCGCTGGGCACGCTGGCTGGCCCGGGCCGCACGCAATGCCAACGCCACCGGATTTAAGATCAGCACGATTTCGCCGCTGCCGAGCACGGTTGCGCCGACAATACCCACCATGCGCGTCAGTTGCGGGCCGATATTCTTGACCACCACTTCACGGTTGCCAAGCACCTTGTCGACATGGATTGCCACCCGGTCGTTACCGCTGTGCAGGATTATCACTGGCGAATACTGCGAATATTTTTGTGCCGGCGGAATTGCCCCCTCCTCGGCCAGCATGGCCGACAGATTGCGCAGCTCCACCCGATTGCCTTGCCAGACTATCCCAGCTTCGTTGTAGGCGCTAGCCAACGCCTGACTTTTCAGTTGCTGCACTTGTTCGACCAACGCCGAAGGCACCGCATAGACTATGCCGCCGGCTTCCAGCAAAACTACCTGGGTAACAGCCAGCGTCTGCGGCAAATAAATCGTGAAACTGGCGCCCTGCCCAGCGACCGAACCGATCGTCACCCGTCCGCCTAACCCGGCTACTTCTTCGTGCACCACGTCCAAACCAATGCCGCGCCCGGCCAACGCAGTAACTTCAGATGCGGTCGACAGGCCGGGCTGAAAAATCAGATCCATCGCATCGGCGTCGGAAATCGTGCCATCCATGCTGAGTAGGCCGGCGTCTCTGGCTTTGTCGCAAATCTGCGCCAGGTCGAGTCCGCGGCCATCGTCGGAAAACTGGATCACGACTTCAGTGCCTTCCTGAAGCACCTGCACCAGCAGTGCGCCGGTCTCATTCTTGCCCAGCGCGCGCCGTTGCTCGCGCGATTCAATCCCATGCACAATCGCATTGCGCAGCAAATGCTCGAACGGAGCCGCCATTTTATCCAGAACACTGCGGTCGATCTCGACTGCAGCACCGCGAATCTCAAGGTTAACCCGTTTGTCGACTTCCTTGGCGGCTTGCCGCGTTACTTGATACAAGCGCTCGGATACGCTGGCAAACGGCACCATCCGCACCAGCATCAGATCTTGCTGCAAGTCGCGGGTCAGGCGCGCCTGATTGCTCAGGTCGGTGCTGGCATCTTCCACCGTGCGCGTCAAACTTTGCTGCACGCTGGCGACGTCATCGACGCTCTCGGCCATCATGCGGGTCAGTTCCTGCAAGCGCGTGAAGCGATCGAATTCCAGCGGATCGAATTCGCGATCGCCCGATTGCGGCATCAGCGACATGATCTGCGACTCAGCTTGCATCTCGATTTCACGCAATTGACTACGCAAGCGGCTGACGTTTTCGGTCAATTCCGACAACGAACCGCGCAAGGTGCTCACCTCAGTTTCCAGCCTGGAGCGCGAAATCGAAACTTCGCCAGCCTGGTTCACCAAACGGTCGATAATGTCGGCGCGCACCCGCACCAGCGGCGCGACGGCAGTCTGAACAGTCGGCGCATCGTGTGCAGCCGGGATAAGCTCTGCCGCCGCAGCGATAGTCGGAGCCGGTCTCTGCAACTGTTCAAACAGATGCAGGCTGTGATCGTGACTGGCCAGCAGTTCGTCCATTGCCAGCGCAGACGGCACACCAACCTGCATCAGTTGGTCGATGCGGGTTTCAATCTCGTGCGCATGTTGTCCCAGCACCATTGCGCCAGCCATGCGCGCGCTACCCTTGATAGTGTGCAGCGCGCGCAGCAATGCTTGCGGCAATCCGGCATCGGCAGGCGCTTGTTGCCAGGCACGCAGCAGACGGCCGATTTCCGGCAGCACATCGCGTCCTTCTTCAAGGAATACCGGCAACAGGTCGAGGTCAAGCGCATCCTGGATCAGCGCAGTGTGCGCGCTGGCAGCGTCCTGTTGCGCTCCAGTTTCCGTAAGCAAGACTTGTTCTTCCTGCACCGGCAACGCCGGCGGCGCGACTGGCTGTACAACCGCCTCTTCCGCGTAGCGGTCCGCTGCATCGTACCGCTGTTTAAGCAAGCGATGCAGGCTTTCCAGCGCTTGTATTTGCGCTAGCGGAAGCGGCGGCATCTCGCCCAAGGCGAAGCTCTGCAACATCGACTTGCAATGGACTACGCACCGATCGAGAGCATCGAACTCCTCGGTCTCCAACAAGGCCGGTTGCCGCGCCAGATGCTGCAACAGTTTCTCCAGTGCCCGCGCCAGGTCGTGCAGTCCCTGAAAGCCGACTGTGGCCGAGCTACCGCTCAACGAGTGCGCGGCATTGATCGCTGCCGAACTGACCGCGCGCTGGGTTTCATGCCGCCATTCGGAAAAATCGTTCGACAGCAAACGCATAATTTCATCAGTTTCGGCCAGATAAATAGCGTGCAATGGGACACTGATCTCGACCTCGCCAATTTTCTTGACGGTATCGTCCGGCCGCGTATGCAGCGCAGCGATTGCCGGGAACTCGATTACGCCGGCAACCGGCTCCAGCTCCGGCACTGATGGCTCCGGCGGCGGTTGCTCCCGACTGATTGTTTCTGGGTCATCGCTGGATTCCGCAACCAGCTGCTGCGCTTCGCGCAGCTGGCCGGCATCCTGCTCCGGGGTCAGCTTTGGTTCAATATCAAGATCAAGATCAAAGTCGAAATCCATGACCGACGGCAGTTCGAAATCGGCAGCCTTAGGCAGGGCAGGCAATATTGCTGGGACTGTCGGCGCATCCGACACATCGGCGTTTGCAACGGCTGACCGGATGGCGGTAGGCAATTCCAGCGCCTGGCCGGTTTTCACGCGTTCGGCCGCCTGTATCAGGGCCTCTCCAGTGCGCTCGGATTGCCCGTGCAACTGAATTTCCGCCACCCACGTCTGCAACTCCGGCACTGCCATGTCCAGCAAAGCGTAAAGATCGGCGCTCGCGTTGCGCGCTTCGGACAACCAGAGATTCATTACCTGCTCGATACTCCAGGCGGCGTTGCCGAACACGTTTAAGCCGACCATGCGGCCACTACCCTTGAGCGTGTGAAAGGAGCGGCGCATGGTAGCCAAATGCTCCTGGTTATGCCTATCCTGACGCGACTGCGGCAAGGTCTGGCTCACAAAAGCCAGCACTTCTTGCGCTTCAGAGATAAAAATCTCCAGCAATTCAGCGTCAATCTCACCGTCGGTTGCCACCGCAGCGACCGCAGCCACGGCAACCGTTGCAGCACCAGCGACAGCCCCGCTTGCAACGTTCGCCAGAGCCTGCGGCGTAATGACCGCCGCTGGGCCAGTTTTCTGAAACAGGTTTGCATGGAAAATGCCATCCTGCGCATTGTAGGTAAAACGGCTACGCGCGGCGCGCGGATCTGCCGCCAGCATTTCCAGGAAAAATCCCAGCGCACCGACGTTTTGCGCCACATCCTGATACGCCTGCCGGTCGATCGGCGCGTCCGGCAGGCTATCGGCAAAACCACGCACCACGGCCTGGGTGTGCTCGACGGCGCACATCGCATCGTTCTGATCCAGGATTGCCAGCGCACCGGCAATCTGGTGCAGCGCCGGCTCCAACTTGCGTAGCAATTCTTTTTGGGCCGGATTGAAAAAGTATTCCTCCAGAGATTTTTCGACCTGACGCAAATTGGCTTGCATTTCGGCCGCCAGCACGCACAGAGTTTGTCTTTGCTGGGCTTGCTCGGATAATTCGTCGAGCCATTGCGCGCACGCTTCAGGCACCTCTCCGGCGACAATTGAAATCAAGCGACCAGACAGGGCATCGGCACGCCCGGAAAAATCGGTCCCCAGATGGCTGATGTTATCCAGTGCATATTCGACAAATAACAAGCCAGTCGCCATTTCCAGGCAGATACTGTGCTCCGGGCTGGAATGCGCGGCATGGCGAGCGATGCCGTTCAGTTCGCGTAATAACTTGGCAAGCGAGGGCGAATCCAGTTTTTCACCGGCCACGGCCAGGGTTTCCATTGTTTGCACAAAGGATTCGGCAAAACTGGCATCGCCGGCGGCGATCCGGCTCCACATGTTTTTGGCCTGTGCCAATCCTTCCTTGGCGCTGCGCAGTGCCTGGAGATCGATTTGGCCGTAATGCCGGACTTCGTAATCAGCTGGAATCAACGCTTCGATGCGATACTCAGCCCGTATCAATAGGACTGCGGCAGAAGGCCGCTCGATCTGCGCGATGAAAAACAGGGCATCATGCAGCAGGCTCTCGGAAATGCTCGGAGAACCCTGTGCCAGGCGCCGGATCTGCAGGTTGAGCAGAGCAAACAGTTGCTTGACGAGGTGCCCGATGGGGATCTGAGCGCAACATACCGCTTCAGCAAAGCCGTGCATCACCCACCAGAACCTGCGCGCCTGCGGCTCGGTTTGCGCCTGCTCTATTTCTGCAATGACTGCGCGCATGGCGGCGGCACCACCGGATTCAGTTGTCGCGACGCCATTTTTCAGGAATGGCAACAAAGCCATCTCGAAACGCCGCCGCAAACCGGCATACGCGGCAGAAGATATCGGTTGCGGCATTTGATCCGATTCGATGCCAGGCAATGCGAGCGGATCGACCAACTGCGGAAAGAACAAGTCGGCGGGATGGATACGCGCTGCACCGAGCAGCTCCAGAATGGCTTTGTGGTAAGGGTACAGGCGCACCGCTAGCTGTGGCGCGCCAGACAACACATGTTCCAGATACTCCAGCAAGGCTTGGTAAGCGTCGCCGACGATATCGGCATGGCTTTGCGTCAACGTGATTTGGGCCGCTGCCAGACGCTCCAGCAATAGCTCAAGGGCATCAGTCACGGTCGTCACGCCATCGAGATCCACCATTTGCAACGCGCCGTGGGCCTGATGCAAATGGGTCTTCGCATGGTACAGCGAGGTGGATCTGGACTCGGCGTCCTGCGCCACGGCATCTTGCAGCGCCACTTTGGATCGCCCCAGCGCATCGCGAATTTCACCTATTACCCAAGACAAAGGGCCGGTATCAGTCCCATCCGGCTGATCGTTCGGGTGCGCGGAAAAAGGGATGCTCATGCTTGTCTCGCCAGTATGAAGCCGGGCATTGCCCGGCTCGAAGAAAAGGATCAGGCCGTTACGCGGAAGCGCAACACCGATTTTTTGAGTTCTTCAGCCAGCACAGACAATTCCTGGATCGACTGCGCGGTCTGCTGTGTGCCGTCTTTGGTCTGCTCGGTCACTACGAGAATGTGCTGGATGGTTTGCGCCACGCTATTGGCAGAAGTCGCCTGTTGTTCCGTTTCATACGAAATGCCTTGAATCAAATCGGCCAGGCGGTTAGAGATGCGACTGATATCGGTCAGTGCGGCGCCGGCCGCATCTGACAACTTGGCGCCTTCCACCACGCCCTGCGTCGATTGCTCCATCGCGGCCACCGCGTCGAAAGTATCGGTCTGAATGGTGCGCACCAGCGCGCCGATCTGCTTGGTTGCCGCACCGGAACGTTCCGCCAGGCGCTGCACTTCTTCCGCCACCACCGAGAAACCGCGTCCGGCTTCGCCGGCCGAGGCTGCCTGAATCGCAGCATTGAGTGCCAGCACGTTAGTCTGTTCAGTAATGTCGGAAATCAGCTCGGTAATCTCGCCAATCTCTTGCGAAGATTCACCGAGACGCTTGAGGCGCTTGGATGTTTCCTGAATTTGCTCACGAATATCGGTCATGCCCTTGATCGCATTTTCCACTGCTTTCGAACCCTGCTGCGCAGCCGCCACCGACTCCCGCGCCACATCGGCAGACTGGTTCGCCGAGCGCGACACATCGGTAATCTGCTCTGCCATCTGCAATACAGACTGACCGGCATTTTCAATTTCACGCGATTGCTGCTGCGACATCAGCAGCAAGTCAGCCGACACGCTTTGGGCCTGATTCGACGCTGAAGTCACCTGTTCGGCGGTACTGGTTACCCGCCCAACCAGCAAGCGCAGTTCTTCCACAGTGTAATTGACGGAATCGGCAATTGCGCCGGTGATGTCTTCCGACACGGTGGCTTGTACCGTCAAGTCACCGTCGGCCACTTCCTGCAATTCATTCATCAAGCGCAAAATGGCGGCCTGGTTCTGGTCGTTTGTGCTTTTCGCCTCTTCTTCATGGCTCTGCGCCAGATGCTGCTGTTGTTCCGCTTCCAGGCGGCGCGTCTCAGCTTCACGCGCACGGCCCCGGCTATCCTGCAGCAACAACAAGGCCACTCCGGCCGTCGCGACCGAAAACCAAAAGGCGCTCGCGACCAACATCACGAACGGCCAACCCCAATTGCCCTGCTCGGTACGGAAGGTGGTCTGCAAACTGTCGATACGCTGTTTCAGGGTTTCATTTTCATTGAACAGCAATTGTTCGGCCTGTTTAGCCGCAATGAAATTCTGCAGATTACCGAGAATCGAAGCAACCGATAGCTGATATTCGGCAAACACTTTTTGCAATTCGGTCAGTCTTACGTGTATTTCCGGATCTTTGTTGGCAGTCAGTTTGAGCACATCGCTACCGTTCAAAAAACCCTCGACAATGTCGCGGAAAGTATTGGTGTCTTTTCCCAGCAAAAAAGCGGTTTCTGGATTGACGCCTTCGGAAGTCAGAAATTCGCCGGCACTGCGTTCCAGGCGCTGGGTCAGCATCATCAATTGGCCTGCGATCAGAATTTCCCGCGGGGCCGCGCCGGATTGCACTTTCAGCGCAGCAATTTGCTCGGACAACTCAAGCATCACCGGCGACAGACTGTTCAAGCTTTCCAGGGTAGCGCCGAAACCTGTCAGTTCTTGCTTCAGTTTCAGGATGGTGTCGGCCGCCTTTTCCGAATTGGCCCACATTTTCAAGCTTTCCTTGATGCCGGGCGCGACTGCGGCATCCGGCGCTTCGATTGTCGCTCCCCGATAACTGCCGCCAGTAGCCAGCAATTTCAAACTGCTACTGATTTCACGCCGACTGTCTTCCAGTTGCTTGAACGCTTCCCGATTGCCCTGAATTGCGTTCGGCGCTGCCTTGCCGATACGCTGCGATTGCATCAGCGCATCGCTGGCGATCTGGTTCTGGGCTGCGCTTTCTGCCCAATTGTGCATGCTGCTCCAGAGAAAAAATATGCTCAACAGGAGTGCGGCGCCTACCGAAATCAGCAGCAGGTGAATTTGCCTTTGCAGAGCAAGATGGCTGATCAGGGGTAGCTTGATATCGAGCAGGCGCTCCAGTCCACGGCTCCTGCCGCTTGCAAGCACCTGCAATCCGGCAGCCGATGCACCTGCGGGCATAGCGTCCTGTTGCAGATTCTCTTGCTTCTTTTTTGAAGAAAGGAAAGGGTTTTTGAAAACCATAAAAAAATCTCCTATTGTCAATGAAGAGACGACCGGCGTGCGCAGCAACGCTTGCCAGAATCGCTCATAAACCTATTTGTAAAAAGCGGGAATCCTGCACCAGCGCTGCCACATCGATTTGCGTCCAGAGCCGGGATTGCGCATCACGATAGCGCTGGCTAGCCCAGTGCCAAGGCGACAACTCGGAGACCTGATCGGGCTCCGAGGCGGGTGTCATCTGCTGCGGATTATGCAAGCCCAGCACGCGAGGTACCAGTAAACCGCCAGGCAGCGAGAGTACGCGCGATAAAACGATAATCCGGCACTCCGCATCAATCGGGGTGCCCGCATAACCCAGGAAGCGGGGAAGATCGATCACACCCATCAGATTGCCGCGAATGCTCGACAGACCGAGATACCAGTCCTGCGTCAGCGGAACTTTGGTAATCGAGCGCACCGGCATGATTTCACTGGTCTGCCGCAAATCGAACAGGCAGTGCGCACCTCCCAGCATTACGCCTAGCTGATTGATATTACTTTCCGTGCTGCTTTGCGCAGCTTGCACCCGTTGCGCTAGCTGCGCCTGAAATTCACGCAAGCGAACCCGGCGCGCAAGCGGCCCCGGCTTATCGGTGGATTCAGCCTGGATGCAAGGCATCGAAGGTTCGCTCATGGAACAGGTTTAGCCAAGCGCAGCGATTTTGGACAACAATTCTTGCGCATTGATCGGTTTGATCAAATAGTCGCGCGCACCTTGCCGCAAACCCCAGATGCGGTCGGTCTCCTGATCCTTGCTGGTGCAAATGATGATCGGAATATCCTGAGTTTCGGGGTCGCGGGCAATCGAGCGCGTCACCTGGAAACCGTTTTTCCCGGGCATCACCACATCCATCAGGATCAACTGCGGCTTGTCGGCCTTAATCATCAATAATGCATCGTCGCCATTCTCGGCGGTGGATACGGAAAATCCGTTCTTGGCCAGGAGGTCGGTAAGGAAGTAGCGCTGGGTTGCCGAATCGTCGACAATCAAAATTTTTTGAATGGACATCTTTATATTCCCTGCTTCAAGAGTGGCTGATCAACAGCCTGCGCGGTAAGATCGCGCACTGTTTTTAATAAACCGTCTTTGGTAAACGGCTTGGTCAGGTATTCGGAGGACCCTACCATCGCCCCCCGCGCGCGATCGAACAAGCCATCTTTCGACGACAGCATGACGACCGGCGTAGCGTGGAATTTGGCGCTTTTTTTGATCAGTGCGCAGGTTTGGTAACCATCCAGCCGGGGCATCAGAATGTCGCAAAAAATCAGTGCCGGCTGGTGATCGTTAACTTTCGCCAGTGCATCGAAGCCGTCCCCGGCTAGTATGACCTCATAACCGGCCTGCCCCAAAAATATCTCTGCGGAGCGACGAATGGTGCTGCTGTCATCAATTACCATGATTTTCAATTTGCCATCCTGTAACGTAGTTGTCATGATGCCACTCCGGCTAGCCGTTTGGAAATTCTGTCCAACTGTAACAAAAAATGCAGTGCTTTAAAACAATACATTTCACAAGTGACGAATTTTGCAAAATTCAGGCGACAAGCATTGCCGGCACCCGCCAAAATACGCTGGGTGATCATGCCATTCAGAGCGCGACCATCTCGAAATCTTCCTTGCGCGCTCCGCATTCCGGGCAGGTCCAGTTCATGGGAACGTCTTCCCAGCGCGTGCCTGCAGCTATGCCTTCCTCCGGCAAACCCTGCGCCTCGTCATAGACCCAGCCGCAAATCAAGCACATCCATGCCTTGAATTCTTTTTTGTTGCTCACAGCCGACACTCCATCCAGTAGAATACAAAATCAGCTATATTAATCTACCGGTCGTGCAAAGCCAAACTTCCTCGCTTGTCTAACTTTTTTTACCTTTGGCCTTTCCGATCCGGTCAATGCCATCGGCATTCGGGCTGACTTGGCTACATTTGCGCCGATGGGATACCACGTCACATCCGTGATGACCTCGATTCTGGTCAGCGATACCGCGCGCATTGAAGACATCCAGCAAGAATCCGGCCTGCAACAACCTTGATCGACAATACGCAACGCTCAATACCACTTTCCACATTTAACCGACTGCTTGCCATGACTTCCAAAAACCAAGACCTCTTTGCGCGCGCCCAGCTAACTACGCCCGGCGGCGTCAATTCCCCGGTGCGCGCATTCCGCTCGGTGGGCGGTACGCCGCGCTTCATCACCCGCGCCGAAGGCCCCTATTTCTGGGATGCCGACGACTGCCGCTATATCGATTACATCGGCTCCTGGGGCCCGGCCATCGTCGGCCACGCGCATCCCGAAGTAGTCAAGGCAGTGCAGCAGGCAGCAGCGCGGGGCTTGAGCTTCGGCGCGCCGACCGAAGGCGAAGTGCTGATGGCGGAAGAAATCTGCCGCCTGGTGCCGTCGGTGGAACAAGTGCGACTGGTATCGAGCGGCACCGAAGCCACCATGAGCGCATTGCGGCTGGCGCGTGGCGCCACCGGGCGCGACAAGATCGTCAAGTTCGAAGGCTGTTACCACGGCCACGCCGACTCCTTGCTGGTCAAGGCCGGCAGCGGCTTGCTGACCTTCGGCAACCCGACCTCGGCCGGCGTGCCGGAAGATTTCATCAAGCACACGCTGGTGCTGGACTACAACAATAGCCGGCAACTGGAAGAGACTTTCAAGTCGATCGGCCATGACATTGCCTGCGTAATTATCGAACCGGTTGCCGGCAACATGAATCTGGTGCGCGCCAGCTCCGAATTCCTGCACACGCTGCGCCGCCTGTGTACCGAATACGGCACCGTATTGATCTTTGATGAAGTAATGTCGGGCTTCCGCGTCGCGCTCGGCGGCGCGCAAGCACTGCATGGCATCAGGCCGGATTTGACTGCGCTGGGCAAAGTCATCGGCGGCGGCTTGCCGGTGGCGGCTTTCGGCGGCCGCGCCGATCTGATGCAGCAGATGGCGCCGATCGGCGCGGTGTACCAGGCCGGCACCCTGTCAGGCAATCCGGTTGCCGTCGCCGCCGGCATGACCACGCTGAAATTGATACAAGCGCCCGGTTTCTACGATTCGCTCGGGGTGCAAACCACCAAACTGGTGCAAGGTTTGACGGCAGCAGCCAAAGAAGCTGGAGTGACCTTCTGCGCCGACTCGGTCGGCGGCATGTTCGGATTGTATTTCTCTGCTACGGTACCGACCACCTATGCTGAAATCATGGCGGGCGACAAAGACAAGTTCAATCTCTTCTTCCATGCGATGCTGGACGCCGGCGTGTACTTCGCCCCGGCTGCTTTTGAAGCCGGCTTCGTCTCGGCGCAACATGATGACGCGGTAATCGACGCCACCATCGCCGCTGCACGCACAGCCTTCGCGCAACTGGCTGGATAGCACACGCGCATCTCCAGTCTTCGACATAGGCGCTGGAATGCATTTTTATAAAACGCTATACTGCAGAATGTATTTTTATGTTCCGCATTATTTTAGTGCGGTAATTCCATAAAAATACATATACTCCCTATTTTTTATGGAATTTACCAAAGCCAGCCGCGGCGTGTGAAATACCAGAATGGCGTAATCGCCGAAGCCAGCATCTGCGCCAGCGAAAACGGATAACCGAATTCCCAATTCAACTCGGGAAACCAGCCCTTGAAATTCATGCCGTAAATGCTGGCGATCAAGGTCGGCGGCAGGAAGGCGACGCTGGCGACCGAGAAGATTTTAATGATCTTGTTCTGGTCGATGTTGATCAGACCGACAGTGGCATCCATCAGGAAATTGATTTTATCGAACAGGAACGAGGTATGACCGTCCAACGGTTCGATATCGGCCAGATCGACCCGCGTATCGATACACACTTGTTTGAGCCGACCATTTTGCAAAACGAAGGCATTAATCATAAATTCTCTCAGTCACGCCGCCGCGCACACGACGCACGTGTATACGCAGTGCGTCACGGCAGTTCCGCCGCACCCATCCGGCGCAAAATCAGACCAGTGCGTTGCGCCAGATATGCGGAGCCGCGATGGCTGTCGTAATAACGCGGGTTGGGCAACATCACTGCCAGACGAGCGGCTTGACTGGGACTTAAATTGGCTGCGGAAATACCATAGTAATGGCGCGCTGCGGCTTCGGCCCCGAACACTCCGCTGCCCCATTCGACTACATTCAGATAAATTTCAAAAATGCGCTCCTTGCGCATCCAGAATTCCAGCATGTACGTAATCACCAGTTCCTGCGCCTTGCGAAAATAGCTGCGGCTGCCCGACAGGAACAGGTTTTTGGCCAGTTGCTGGGTGATGGTCGAACCGCCGGCCACCACTCGGCCTTTGCGGGCGTTTTTCTGGTAGGCTTTTTCCAGCGCTGTCCAATCGACGCCCTGGTGTTCGGCAAATAACGCATCTTCAGAGACGATGATCGCGCGTTTGAGATTCTTCGAAATCTGCTGGTACGGCACCCACTTTTTCTGAAGCACCGCAGCCGGATCTTTTTCCTGCAACTGCGCCAATTGCGCGTGCATGAAGCTGGTGGAAGACGGATTAAACACGACCCACAGGCCGATTTGCACAAAATAATACAGTTGCAGCAACAGGATTAGCAAGAATGGCGTCAGCACCAGCCACCACAGCAATTTACGCAATTTTTTCATTCGAACGCCAGCTCAAGTCCGCAGTTGCGCCAACACCAGCGCGGTGTCGGGCCGCACGCCACGCCAGAGCAAAAACGATTCTGCCGCTTGCTCGACCAGCATCCCCAGACCATCGCGTACTACGGCGCCGTGCTGTGCTGCAAAGCGCATGAAAATGCTTGGTTCTTTGCCGTACATCAGATCATAGGCAAAAGTGGCGCGACGGAAGACGCCAGCCGTAATCGGCGGCAGCGTAGCAGATAGGCTGGCCGCGGTGGCATTGATGACGATATCGAACGGGCCCTCCAGATCGGCGAAATCGCTTGCCAGAATCGGCCCATCGGCGGCGAATTGTTGCGCCAGAGCCACCGCTTTGGCAGCACTCCGATTGGCAATCACCAGCGCAGTCGGGGCTTGCTCCAATAGCGGCAGAATCACCCCGCGGGCGGCTCCGCCCGCACCCAGTAGCAGGATGCGCCGACCGGCCAGCGGCACGCCGGCATTGCGCACGATATCGGCTACCAAGCCGACGCCGTCGGTGTTGTCGCCCAAGATCGCATCACCGTCGAACTTCAGCGTATTGACCGCGCCGGCTGCTTGCGCGCGCGCGCTCAAGCGCGTTGCCAGCGCACATGCTTCGAGCTTGAAGGGCACCGTTACATTCGCGCCCTTGCCGCCGGCGGCGATGAAACCCGCTACAGTTTGAGCGAAACCGTCCAGCGGCGCCAGCAAGCGCCGGTAGTCGATGTCTTGCCCGGTCTGCCGGGCAAAGCGGGCGTGAATTTCAGGCGATTTGCTGTGCGCTATCGGATTGCCGATGACGGCGTATGTATCAGTCATAGTGCGGTCATAAAATTCAATTGGCAGGCGCGGTGAGCACAGTTTCCAACGCTTCTTCGCGGGTAAATTTGAAACGGGCAATGACTTCCCAGAGATCGTCCTTACCGGCGCTACGCATATTGTCGGGAAAGCGGCCGAACGGGGCGGAACGCCGGACGATTGCAAGCGTGGCGCTGTCGAGGTCCGGGTTGCCGGAACTGCGCTCGACGCGCGGCCCGCCATCCCGCTCGAAAATACTACCGTCCTGGAATACCGGGATCGAGACTGTTAATTCGCCATACAATTTCTTGCCGTTTTTTTGCGGGAAATTCAAAGTGCCGATCTTTTCAATGCGTTCCTGCAGCGCCTTGTAATACATCGCATAGCCGACTCCGCGGGTACTCGGCGTGATCTGGGTGCGCTTCGGCCGCTTGTTATAGTCTTCGATATTCTTGGCAATTTCGGCTTCCATGCGCGCAATGATCTTGGCGCTGTCCAGCAAATCCGTGCCCTGCGGCTCGGCTGGAGCTTCCTGCGGCTTGCCCTTGTCTTTCTGCGCCTGCATTTGAAATACGTTGTCCTTCTTCTGTAGTTGGGTCATCAGCTTTTTTTGCTGCACTTCCAACTCCACCTGCTTGCGCTTGGCCGCCTTCATGCTCTTGCCATCCTCGGTTTTGTGCAAATCCGGCAACGGCGATTTGGCGCGGCCTTTGTCCGCATTGCCGCCGCCATCCAAGTTGGCTTGCGCTAGCGCCTCGGCCTTGAGCGGCGCCTTGTCGTGACGGGCATTAACCAAAATCACTTCCAGACCGGGGTCGGCCGGCGCAAAGCGCAGTGCTTGCGGCGCAGCGAAATTCACCGCCAACAAGCCGCCATGCAGCAGCACCGACACGGCGATAGCCCACGAGAACGGGGTAAATTTATCGAAAAATTTCACGAATAGCGGGGTATTAAGTGACAAAGAATGGGGATTTTACGGCACACGCCGCACCAGCGCGAACGGATCTGAAATGTACCTGCATCATTCTGCCAATGCACCCTTGTCGGCATCTGCACCTGATGCCACCTCAGCCGCAGCTTGTTGCTGCGCACTGTCGCTCTCGGCAGCCGCTTGCTCGCCGCTGGCAACATCGGTTTCGGCTTCGGTGTCGCTAATTTCATCTTCCTCTTCGGTTTGCACCAAAGTGTCTGCGCCCGGTACGGCAATCACTTCCAGCAGACGCGCTTCCACTGTCAAGTCGACCTCGTCCCAACCAATCAGATCGAGCCGGACTTGCGCGCCGCGCGCCATTGGCGCGGTGCCCGAGAGCCGGATCACCAGCGGAATATCGATGAGGCGGAAAATCTCGTCTTTCAGCACCACTGCTTCAACCAGCCGGCTATTTTCCTGTCCCAGCCAGCGCAAACACCAGTAGCGCTCCATGTTCGACTGGAAGTCGCCATACGCTGCATAGGCAGTCTCAAACGCAGAAACGATTGCAAACAGACTGGCATCGCGCTGCTTGAAGGGGGCCGCCATCGGCGCAGTGACGCCATGCTGCACGCAGGCCAGAATTTGCCACTGGTTGACCAGATCGGTATACCGGCGCAACGGCGACGTGCTCCAGGCATATTGATCGACGCCCAAACCCTGATGCGGCGCGGCGTGCGTGACCATGCGGACCTGCATTTTTGCCGCCCAGCCATTGCCCGTACCGCCGCCCTGAGCGCGGTAAATGCCCGGCACACCATGCTCGTGCATCATTTTGCCCCAACTGCTGTTGGCGAAAATCATCAGCTCAGCGACGATCTTGTCGAGCGGCGCGCCGCGCTTGCGACGCACCACGCTGACCACGTCGTCTTCGACGTAAAAGTTGTAATCGACCCGATTGTTTTGCTCCGGCCGTAGTCCAAAAGTCTCGCGCTTGGCCATCCGGCCCTGTTCCAGTACTTGCGCCCATTGCCACAGCACGGCCAGTTCGGCCTTATGCGGATATTCGCCCTCGCCTGTCGCCAAAGCTTCTTCGGTGACCAGACTATCGAGGTCGTTCAAGCGCAGGTTCGACACCATCGGCACCGCTTCGGCGCGCGACTCGGTGGCGATGACTGACCAATCCGCAGTATCGACGGTGGCGTACAAGGACAATGCCGGACGAGTCTGGCCGGCACCCAGCGTGAAGGCTTGCACCAATTCGTCCGGCAGCATCGTGATTTTGTCGCCTGGCATATACACGGTGGACATGCGCTGACGCGCAATCGCATCGATGGCGTCGTCCGGGCGAATCCCCAGACCCGGCGCGGCGATATGGATGCCGATACGCACCAGACCGTCCGCCAAAATTTGCAGCGAAAAAGCGTCGTCGATTTCGGTAGTGGTAACGTCGTCGATCGAGAAAGCCTGTACATCGGCCACCGGCAACTCCGGCATGGCAGGCACTGCTAATAGCGCAAAACCCGTACCTTTGGGAAAATTTTCCAGCAAGAATTTGCTCATGTGCAATTCTTTGGCGGAGTTGATGCCGCCGCAAGCCAGCATCAGACGCGGCGCGCTGGTGTGCAAATCGTTGCAGGCGGCCTCCAGCGCCTTGTATTCGAGCGAATTTTTATCCGGCTTAAACAAGAGTTGGCGCACCAGTGCTTGCATCGCCTGCGGCAACTGACCGGCTTTCAATTCCTCGACATATTGCGCCTGCAGCAACGACTGCAAACGCTTTTTCTCGATGCCGGCCTGGGCTGCTTGCAGCGACGCTTGCGGCGCAGCCTTGTAACGACCCTTGCCTTTTTTATGGAAATAAATCGGCGCTGCGTGCAGTTTCATCAGCAAACCGGCGGCCTCGCTCGGCGTCGGCGCATGGCCGAAATATTCGCCACCCAGTTCGGCGAAACCGAATTCTTCGGTACCGGCGACTTCCCACAGAAAATCCAGATCCAGGTCTTCAGCAGCCAGATGCGCTTCAGTCAGCAATTCGGCGGCAGCAGGCGATTCGAACTGCAACAGCACATCCTTGACCCGCACCTTGCTGCGTTTGCCGCTGGGCAATTCGACTTGATACGATTCGCCGCTGTGAGAAAGTACGTGACCGGACTTGAAATCGCCGGATTCTTCGAAAAATAGATTCATGAATCACTTTATGGATAAATGCTGATTAAACGCCGTATCCAACCGGCACCATTGGCGACAGTTTATCTTAAGTAGATACTGCATATTGTATTTTTTAGATACGCATTAATATATGCGTAAAAACATTGCTTTAACTGCATACCCCATATAATTAAATATTTCAAAGAGTCGCAATAGCAGGCAGAAAAAGTTCAGTCACCAGCAGTACGCCGCTGTGGCGCCGATACAGGCAACGACGCGCAAGCAAAGGCGCATCAAGTGCTTGCAAAATCGCCACTGCCGCACAGGCGCGGCGTGCCAGCGGATGACTGGGATGCAGGCGGGCATATTCCAGCGTGCCGCGTAAAACCCCAGGGTCGCCAAACAATGTGGTGCCCAAAGAACGCTCGCCCAGACTGCGAAACAGCGGCCACTGCGTCGCGGTTGCCTCCAACGGCACGATGGTATGGGCAAACACCATCGGACGGCCATCGCATTGCAGCAATACCTCGCGCTCGACCACCTGGCGCGGATAGGACAAACCGATCGGCACGTATTCGTCAGCCAGGCAGACCGCGCGCCGCTGCGCTAGGCGCTGCACCCGGAATTGCACGCAGCGCCCGGTCAGTTTGGCAGTTAACGAAGCCCGGCCGGTCAGCCAGACACGCATCGTTGGCGACGGATTGACTCCATTCACATGCGCGACCCAGTTGGCTACAGCGCAACGCCCCGGCATCAACGCGCAACCGCTACACCGCAAAACGCCAGCACCTCGTCGGCATAGCGGACGAAATCCGACAAGCCGTGATCGCTGCCGTTGATGATGCGATGCCGGGCGCCGGGATAATGCGCCACCATTTCCTGCCAATCCAGCACTTCGTCGCCGCGGGCGGCGATCAAAAAGTAACGCTCGGGCCGGCTGATCGACGCTATCTGCAGCGCTTCCAGCTCTGCCATGTAACTACGCTTGAATTCGAACCGTGTGTCGGTATGGAAGGCTGTCGTCACGCCGACATACGATTCCAGATCACGCGGCGGATTGACTGCAGGGTTCAATAACGCGGCCCGACAGCCCAGTTGTTCGGCCAACCAAGTTGCGTAATAACCCCCCAGCGAAGAACCGATGATGCTCAGTTCACTCGGCGGGCAGGATCGCGCCAACGCCAGCGCCTGGGCTACCGCCGCGCTCGGGGACGCCGGTAATTGAGGGCAAAGATAAGCATCGGCCCGACCCAATGCGCGCATCCGCTCGGCCAGTAGTTGCGCCTTGAATGACAGCGGCGAAGAACGAAATCCGTGCAGATACAAGATCATGATGCCGCTCCATCCACCGCCAAATCCATGCTTATCAGAGCATCCAGAATCTTCTGATGTACGCCGCCGAAACTTCCGTTGCTCATCACCAGAACATGGTCGCCCTCTTGCGCGGCAGCCGCGATGGCCGACACCAATGCCTCCAACGAGGTGAAAGTGCGTGCCTTTGCGCCGAGCGGCGCAAGTACCGCGGCCAGATCCCATCCCAACACATTCTCCGCGCCGAAGCCGAAGATCAGGTCGGCATCGGCCAAGCTGCCGGCCAGAGCCTGCTTCATGGTGCCGAGCTTCATGGTGTTGGAACGCGGCTCCAGCACCGCCAGGATGCGGGCGGCGCCGACTCTCTTGCGCAAGCCGGCCAGCGTGGTAGCAATCGCGGTCGGGTGATGGGCAAAATCATCGATTACCGTGACGCCGCCGACGCTGCCGAGCACTTCCATGCGGCGCTTGACGTTCTCGAATTGACTTAGCGCCTCAATCGCTTGCGCCGGCGGCACGCCAACATGGCGTGCCGCCGCAATCGCAGCCAGTGCATTGAGCCGGTTATGTTCGCCACTCAGGGACCAGCTCACAGTGCCTTGGGAGTGGCCATTGAAAATCACGTCGAAACTGTCGTCCTCATGCTCGCGCAAGGCCCAGCCGATGCCGGCTTCAACTCCGAAGAATTCGGTTTCGCTCCAGCAGCCGCGCGCCAGCACGCGCTGCATCGAAGCTTCGCGTCCATTGACGATCAGCCGTCCAATGCCGGGTATGGTGCGCACCAGATGGTGGAACTGGGTTTCAATGGCGGCCAGATCCGGGAAAATATCGGCATGGTCGTATTCGAGATTGTTCAGAATTGCAGTCTTGGCGCGGTAATGTACAAATTTGCTGCGCTTATCAAAGAATGCGGTGTCGTACTCATCGGCTTCTATCACGAAAAAATCGGAGCTCTCGCCGCGCTCCGACAACCGCGCGGAAATACCGAAATTCAGCGGCACGCCGCCGATCAGGAAACCCGGCGCATAGCCGGCTTCCTGCAAAATCCACGCCAGCATCGCGCACGTTGTGGTCTTGCCATGCGTGCCAGCCACTGCCAGCACCCATTTTCCGCACAAGATATGCTCACCGATCCATTGTGGGCCCGAAGTGTACGGCAAGCCGCGATTAAGGATTTCTTCCATCAACGGGTTACCACGCGAGACTATATTGCCGATGACGAATAAATCCGGCTGCAAATTTATCTGCTCGGGGCCGAAACCTTGAATCAAGGTGATTCCCTGCGCTTCGAGCTGGCTGCTCATGGGCGGATAAACATGCGCGTCGCAGCCGGTGACGGTATGCCCAGCCTCTTTTGCCAGCACCGCTAGGCCGCCCATGAAAGTGCCGCAAATGCCCAAAATATGGATATGCATGATGCCCGCTTCAAAATGAAATACCGCGATTTTACCTGAGCCCAGGGGCACAGACCCACAGCCGTTTACTGCCATCAGTAGTATGATGCGCGCCATGGATATCAACTACCCGACAGATGCCGAATTGTTACGCGGTGAAATCGCCGCTGCCGCAGCGCGCATGATCGTGCAGGACGGTGCCGACTATGCCAGCGCCAAGCGCCGCGCCGCTAGACAAATTCTAGGCGAGACCAAGGTGCATGGCGATATCCTGCCTGATAATGGACAAATAGAAAATGAAGTGCGGATTTACCATACCTTGTTCTCGGGCGAAACCCAGCCGACGCGGCTGCTGCACCTGCGCACCCTGGCGCTACGCCTGATGCAAGACTTGGCGCAATTCAATCCATACCTGAGCGGCGCGGTTCTAAACGGCACTGCCGGCGAGCATTCCGAACTGCATCTACAACTATTTACCGACAACCCGAAGGATGTGGCGGTATTCCTTTTGAACAAGAATGTCAGTTTCGACGTTTCCGAAACGCCCCGGCCCAAGCATCGCGGTAGCCGCGATCCAATTGAAACCCTGAGCTTCCTCTGGCGCCACGAAGGCGTGCATCTGGCCATATATGGGCCGGATGACTTACGCAGCAGCAATAAATCCAAGAGCGAACGCGCCAATCTCGCGGCGCTCAAGGCACTGATTGCAGAAAGTACCCACAATGAAACGTAACTTCTGGCTTTTTATTTTCGTAGGGGTGTTATTTGCCGCCATCGGCGCGTATTTCAGCACACAACGATTGGCGCCGGAGGCAGCCCAAGGTTCGGCAGTAGAAGACTTGCTGGCCCAAACATTGCCGGATGCCCACGGCCAACCGAAAAATCTGTCCGCATGGAGGGGCCGGCCGATGGTTATCAACTTCTGGGCCACCTGGTGCGCTCCGTGCGTGGAAGAAATGCCGGAACTGTCGGCGCTACAGACGGAGATTTCTCCGCGCGGGATTCAAATACTCGGAATCGGCATCGATTCCGCCGTTAACATTGCTGTATTTGCCAACAAATACCAGATCACTTATCCGCTGTTTGCAGCCGGAGCAAGTGCCACTGCGCTCGCCCGTGCCTTCGGTAATCAGGTCGGCGGCTTGCCGTTTACAGTTTTGATCGGACGTGACGGAGAAGTGAAAAAAACCTATTTGGGGCGTCTGAAAATGGATGTATTACGCTCCGATTTATCTCTGCTGTAATTTTCACAACACGTTTTTTTCTTGCCAATCGACGCCATTTAGCGGCAAAATGCGGCCATCCGCGCTAAACAAGCTTTTAAGTCAAACTTACCTTCATGGCAAAAAATATCCTTTTGATCAACGGTCCCAACCTTAATCTTCTCGGCACACGGGAGCCTGAGGTCTATGGAACGACGACGCTAAAGGATGTGGAGCAGGCCGCAGTAGCGCAAGCTACGACGGCTGGCGCCGGTATGACATGCTTCCAGAGTAACCATGAAGGAGCGTTAATCGACCGAATTCACGCCGCCAAAGCAGAAGGGATCGATGCCATCGTCATCAATCCCGGCGGGTTGACCCATACCAGCGTGGCTTTGCGCGATGCACTGGCGGGGGTGGCAATTCCGTTTATCGAAATACACATATCGAATGTTCATCAGCGCGAAACATTCCGCCACACGTCTTTTCTGTCCGCCATTGCCGTAGGCGTTATCTGCGGCCTGGGCGTGACGGGCTATCAGGCAGCCATCGAATTCGCACTGCGAAAACTTTAGTTTCTCGTATTTTCTTTTAAATTCTGCTAAATGGCTTACAATTTTAGCTATTTCGTCAAAAAACTACCGAGGGATTTCACATGGATTTACGAAAACTCAAAACACTGATCGATCTGGTTTCCGAATCTGATATCGCCGAGCTGGAAGTGACCGAAGGTGACGGCAAAGTCCGTATTGTTAAATCCACCGCCTACCCGCAAAATCAGCAGGTCATGATGATGCCGCAACAAATGATGCAGCCGCAGCACCCTGCAGCCGCGGCAGCGCCAGTAGTGCCGGTAGTGCCAGTAGAAACTCCGGCTGTGCCGGAAGGCTTTCTGGTCAAGTCACCCATGGTTGGCACCTTTTACCGCTCCTCAGCGCCCGGATCGGCACCATTCGTCATTCTCGGCTCCACCGTCAAGGAGGGTGAGACGCTGTGCCTGATCGAAGCCATGAAACTCTTGAATGAAATTGAAGCGGAAGCTTCCGGCGTCATCACACAGATCCTGGTCGAAAACGGCCAGCCGATCGAATACGGTCAGCCGTTGTTCGTGATCGGTTAAACGCGCCGTCTGCGGCACCTGTCCCGGCAGGCGTTGCAAGTTTATTCTTCACCCCTGGCGTTTAACCTTCAAGGCCTCTCGAGTTCACATCCCTATGTTCGAAAAAATCCTCATCGCCAATCGTGGTGAAATTGCGCTACGCATCCAGCGCGCCTGCCGCGAAATGGGCATCAAGACGGTCGTCGTGCATTCCGAAGCCGACCGCGAAGCAAAATACGTCAAACTGGCCGATGAATCGGTTTGTATCGGCCCGGCCCAATCCGCTTCCAGCTATCTGAGCATGCCTGCCATCATCAGCGCCGCCGAAGTCACCGATGCCCAGGCAATCCATCCCGGCTATGGTTTCCTGTCCGAAAACGCCGACTTTGCCGAACGGGTGGAACAGTCCGGCTTCGTCTTCATCGGCCCGCGCCCGGACTCGATTCGCCTGATGGGCGACAAGGTCTCGGCCAAGCAAACCATGATCAAGGCCGGCGTACCCTGCGTGCCCGGCTCGGAAGGCGCGCTGCCGGACGACCCCAAAATTATCATCCAGACCGCGCGCCAGGTCGGCTACCCGGTCATTATCAAGGCTGCCGGCGGCGGTGGCGGGCGCGGCATGCGCGTGGTGCATACCGAAGCCGCGCTGTTGAATGCGGTCGCAATGACCAAAACCGAAGCGGGCGCCGCCTTCGGCAATTCAGAAGTCTATATGGAGAAATTTCTGGAAAATCCGCGTCATGTGGAGATCCAGATACTGGCGGACGAATTCAAGAATGCGATCTGGCTCGGCGAGCGCGATTGCTCGATGCAGCGCCGGCACCAGAAAGTGATCGAAGAGGCCCCGGCAATAGGCATCCCACGCAAAATTATCGAAAAAGTCGGCGAACGCTGCGCCGAAGCCTGCCGCAAGATCGGCTACCGCGGGGCCGGCACCTTTGAATTCCTGTATGAAGAAGGTGAATTTTATTTCATCGAGATGAATACCAGGGTCCAGGTTGAGCATCCGGTGACTGAAATGATCACCGGCATCGACATCGTGCAAGAACAGATCCGCATCGCTGCCGGCGAAAAACTGCGCTACCGCCAGCGCGAAGTCAAGCTCACCGGCCATGCGATCGAGTGCCGCATCAATGCTGAAGACCCATTCAAGTTTACCCCATCGCCCGGTAGGATCACGTCATGGCACGTTCCGGGCGGCCCTGGAATCCGGGTCGATTCGCACGCCTACGACGGCTATTATGTGCCGCCTTACTACGATTCAATGATCGGCAAGGTAATTGCCTATGGCGCCACGCGCGAACAGGCGATCAGACGAATGCAGATTGCGCTGTCGGAAATGGTGGTGGAAGGCATCCAGACCAATATTGCGCTGCACCGGGAACTGATGGTCGATGCGCGCTTCATTGAAGGTGGTACCAGCATCCATTACCTGGAGCATAAACTGGCGGAAAAACCGGATTTGCCGAAAGTACCGCAAAAACCCACCAAGCAATAAGGCTGCCCATGAGCTGGACTGAAATCGTCATCGAAGTCGCGCGCGCGCACGCAGAAGCGCTGTCGGATGCATTGATGGAAGCCGGTGCGCTGTCGGTCGCAGTCGAAGATGCAGACCTCGGCACGGCGGCTGAAATACCGCTGTTCGGTGAGCCCGGCATGGAGCCGGATCAGGCCGCTTGGGAACGTAGCCGCGTGATCGCCCTCACGGAAGCCGACGCCGATTCTGCCGCCATCATGGCGCAGGCCAGCGCCGCCATCCAGCTTGCCAGCATTCCGGCCTACACGCTACGACCGGTGGCGGATCAGGACTGGGTGCGTTTGACCCAATCCCAGTTCGAACCAATCCATATCGGCAAGAACATCTGGGTGGTACCCAGTTGGCATACCGCGCCTGACCCGAGCGGCTTGATATTGGAACTCGACCCCGGCCTGGCTTTCGGCACCGGCAGCCATCCAACCACCCGGCTCTGCATGGAATGGCTGGAAGCGCATGCGCAACAAGTGTCGCAAGGGTTATCGGTGCTCGACTATGGTTGCGGCTCCGGCATTCTTGCCATGGTCGCTCATAAACTAGGCGCGGCCAGCGTCATCGGAGTCGATATCGACCCGCAGGCAATCGAGTCCGCCACAGCCAATAGCGCCCGCAATAACTGCACGATCGATTACCACCTGCCAGATGCTTTCGGCAGGCTAGCGCATGGGCAAACGTTCGACATCGTGGTGGCCAATATCCTGTCCGGCCCACTAGCGTTGATGGCGCCGATGCTGGCCGCGCGGGTCGCCGCCGGCGGCGCGCTGGTGCTCTCTGGCATATTGGCGCAGCAGGCGAAACAGGTTGCCGCTGCCTACGCCCCTTGGATCAGTTTGACGGTATGGGCTGAACAGGACGGCTGGGTGGCGCTTTCCGGCCGGCGTGCGGCATCACTAGTGCCTGCATAGCAATGGCGCTCGCCACCCAATGCCCGCATTGCCACACGACGTTTCGGGTCGCGCATGACCAATTGAAATTACGCGCTGGCATGGTGCGCTGCGGACAATGCAGGCAGGTATTCAACGGCATAGAGCATTTATTACCGCCAACCCGGCAGCCCACAACAACGCAAGCAGCACATACTGCAGCAGCCGAGATCGGCACCGAAGATGTGGGCGGACTAATCCTGCCGGGTGTGCAGAACCGCCAGGCCAGCACCCCGACGCAGGCGGCAGCAGACGCCGAAATCGGTTTCCAATCCGGCGGCCCCGTTTCCGTTCCTGTTTTTGCCGCTGTTACTCCAGTGCCTGATAATGCCGCGCCAACCGCGCAGCCCGAGTCAAAACCGGCGGATGCGCTGGAGGAACTCGATTACGGCGCGCTGGAAGGCATGACGCTGATCAACTTTCCGCAGGAAGAACCGCCATCGGACCGGGACGATTGGTACCTCGCTGCCGACCCGGCTCCAAATGCCACAGTGCCGGAACTGACAGCGGCTAAAGCTGCGCCACGCACCGATGAAGATGCCAACTCTGCAAAAACATCGGACACCACCATCGAAGATGCATTGCCGGCAGACACCCACAGGTCTGCAGCGCAAATTTTTGAGAATGATGCGCAAGAGCCCAGCTTCGTTACGGCCGCCCGCCGCCGGCAGCACAGGAACCGCCAGGCGCGGATGCTATTCGGCGTCGGCTCTATTATTCTGGCGCTGGCGCTACTGGCGCAAGCCGGGTACGCGCTACGCCACCAGATCGCGGCGCACCTACCGCAAGCCAAACCGGCGCTGCTTGATATCTGCCGGGTGCTCGGCTGCAGCATTATGCTGCCGGCACAGATTGACGCGATAACCATTGAATCCTCCGAACTGCAGGCCCAGCCCGGCGCCGCAGGAACCCTGGCTCTGACACTACTGCTACGCAATCGTGCCGGTACAGCACAGGCATGGCCGAATATTGAACTGACCTTGAATGACGGCAATCAACGCGCCGTCTTACGGCGCGTTTTCACGCCGCGCGAATTTCCGGTTGCCGCTGCCGGCATCGCCGCAGGCTTTGCCGCCGACAGCGAACAATCGATCCGGCTCCCATTTACGCTGACCCAATTGAAGGCTGCCGGATACCGCGTCGTGCTGTTTTATCCATGATGCTAGAAATCATAGAAATGCACCAGTATTTTTTAGAATACCCTATATACATGCGGAAGATAGTAGTTTTTAACTGATACACCTGGCACTAATATTACGTATCACGATCACTTATCGCGCAACTGAGATACACTGTTTAGCGCTCCGCTTCAACTAATCCGATCGATTTATTCGACTCTCCATGATGACTTCCCTGATTTGCGGCTCCATTGCTTTTGATACCATCATGTCGTTTGGAGAGCGCTTCTCCAATGCCATCCTGGCGGACCAGTTACACAAGATTAATGTCTGTTTTCTGGTGCCGGAATTGCGCAAGGAGTTCGGCGGTTGCGCCGGCAATATCGCCTACAACCTGAAACTATTGGGCGGCGACCCGCGCATCATGGCAACCGTCGGCCAGGACAGCCAGCCTTATTTCGACCACCTCGACCAACTGGGTATTTCCAGGCGCAATATCCGCACTTTCCCGACCGCCTATACCGCGCAGGCATTCATCACCACGGACGCCGACAACAACCAGATTACCGCCTTCCATCCAGGCGCGATGATGTTCTCGCACGAAAACCGGGTAGCCGATGCCGGCCCGGTCAAACTGGCCATCGTCGCGCCCGACGGTCGCGACGGCATGCTGCTGCATGCCAGCGATTGCGCCGATCTGCAGATTCCATTCATCTTTGATCCGGGCCAAGGTTTGCCGATGTTCAGCGGTGCCGAATTAATCCATTTCATTGAACTGGCAACCTATGTTGCAGTCAACGACTATGAAGCCGAATTGTTGACCCAACGCACCGGCTTGAGATTGGATCAGATTGCACAACGGGTTGCGGCGCTGGTCGTCACGCGCGGTGAATTGGGTGCCCAGATTTTCACTGCAGGCGAGCGCATCGATATCGGCTGCGTTGCCGCAGAGCGCATAATCGACCCGACCGGTTGTGGCGATGCCTTTCGCGCCGGCATGCTGTTCGGCTTGAGTAATGACATGGATTGGGCCAGTACCGGCCGCTTGGCCTGCCTGATGGGGGCGATCAAGATTGCGCACCAGGGCGGCCAGAATCACGCGCCGAGCAGGGCTGAAATCGAAGCACGATTCTTCGCCGCGTTCAACTATCGCCTGTAAGGAAGATCACGAATCCATCTGCGACATGACCACGCAAGCCCATTCCTGTCTGCTAATGCTACTGTCGGCCACGCTCACAATCGGGTGCAGCGTGCCTGTGCGATCAAACCCCAACTCGATGACATCTTCCACCCAGGGCAGCACCCTGGTGCGAATGGCCACCATCATTGCGGCGCACAGTACGATTATCGCGGCCGGCGGCGAACCAGCAGACCCAGTAGAGGTAATTGCCGGCAATCGGGCTGCGCCGCCGAGCGGGCAATCGGCGCGCACCAGAACCGTCACGGAATTGCTGCTGCGCCTGGATGATGGCAATGGCGCAGCAGTCACTTACCAAGTCGAGCCCGGCGCTGTTTTTCAGCCTGGCGAGCGGGTGAAAGTGATGACACGCAGCGGCCACACCCGCATCATGCACTGAAAGCAAGCAGTGCAGGCCTGCGTGCTTGCACACCAATACACCAGCACACCTGATAAAACAGCAGTATTTGCATAAGTCCTGTTTATTTTGGAAAAATGCCTGCCGTACTGCAACGCGGATTCTTTGGGCCGTGATGGAACACCAGTCGCGGTTCATGCCAGCGATAGAACCAGCCTGCTGAACACTTGCAACGCCACCTGCAAAATCAGCAATGCCGCCAGCGGCGACAAATCGATATTTCCGATCAGGGGGATAATGCGCCGCAATGGGCGCAACAGCGGCTCATTCAGCGCCCGCACCAATGGTGCCAACGGCGCCTGCGGATTGACCCAGCTAAACACCGCTTCGATGATCAGCAAACCCATCCAGCCATAAAACGCCCACTGCAACAGCCGCAACAGCGCCAGCAACAATAGCGCCTGAAACGAGAACGGCGAAATAAGCAGCATCTCGACCGCGGTCGCAACCACAGCGATCAGGTAGGCTCCGAACAGGCAGGACCAGTCGTAACCGCCCGCGCCAGGCAATAAGCGACGCAACGGCAGCACCAGCCAATCCGACAGGCGAAAGACAAATTGCGCAATCGATGTCGGCGGCCGCACCCGCACCGCCTGCATCCAGAACCGCAACAACAACACGCCGGCCATGATGGCCGCCACGGTACCCACTATCAACGTCAAAATGCCATGCAGCATGGAAACCCTCCAAATAAAAAACCCGCCGTATGACAACAAGCCACACAGCGGGTATTGTGCCAGAAGCCAACGCGGCTTCTGGGAAAGGTTGCTCGATTAAGGACGCGAGCCGGTTGGAAACGGCCATGCTGCAGCTGGATTGAGCACGGTTTTCACATCCGAATTTGCCGCAGTTTTTTTAGGCGCCGCGGTTTTTACTACCGGTTTTTTGGTTGCCGCTGCTTTCGTCGCAACACCTTTTTTCGGCGCTACTACCGCTTTTTTCGCTGCCGGTTTGGCTGCAACTGCCTTGGCTGCTACAGCTTTAACAGCGGCGGCCTTCGGTGCTGCTACAGTTTTCTTTGCTACCGGTTTAGCTGCAACTGCCTTGGTTGCCAGTTTTGCCGCTGGTTTGGCCGGAACTGCTTTTGCTGCCATCTTTGCTACCGGCTTCTTGGCTGCGACGACTTTAACAGCGGCTGCTTTCGGTGCTGCTACAGTTTTCTTCGCTGCCGGTTTAGCTGCAACTGCCTTGGTTGCCAGTTTTGTCGCCGGTTTGGCCGCAACTGCTTTTGCTGCCATCTTTGCTACCGGCTTCTTGGCTGCGACGACTTTAACAGCGGCTGCTTTCGGTGCTGCTACAGTTTTCTTCACTGCCGGTTTAGCTGCGACTGCCTTGGTTGCCAGTTTTGCCGCCGGTTTGGCCGCAACTGCTTTTGCTGCCAACTTTGCTACCGGCTTCTTGGCTGCAACGACTTTAACAGCGGTTGCTTTCGGTGTCGCTTTTTTAGCTGCTACTACAGGTGATTTTTCAGCGGCTTTTTTGGTTGCCACTGGTTTTTTTGCAGGCATGGCGGACTTGGCGTCCGGTTTCTTCGCTACTGATTTTTTGACTGCTGTTGCCATTTTTTTCTCCTTCACGTGAGATGGGAAAATCAATTTTCAAGATTTCAATCCGACTAACCATCGCGACCGGCCAGGCGGATTATTCATCGGCACAAACAAACCTCTGCATGCGCCAATGAATTCGGCACCAGCCGATTTGCCGCATCCAACCTCCAATCCGGCAATCCGGCCAAAATGGCATCCCCTCCCGTAACACACACAAATACGCAAAAATCACGTCGGAGGTTAACCTGTAAAACAGGTTAAGCAACAATACTGCGGTTGTACCCAGAAAAAACGCCAGCAGTAACACTGGTGCTGGAATTCTGATCCTGAAACACTTTTAGTTTTTGCAAAGAAAAAGCCGCCTCGCCTGACTTAGCCAGGTCTGGCAGCATTAACTGATAAGCAAAATTCGGTTTTTCACTGTCCATCGATTCGGCTAAAAGCTTTCCACTTTGGTTTTGTTTCCTTGCTGTCCAAGCTGCGCTTGCAGTAGTCTTTCGATTGCACTGCCAGATGTTTACTCTGCGTTAAGTGCGCCTCTGATGTAATACTCAATGACCGGCATCTCAAAAAATTACGTTCTTTTTTCGCGTCGATCATTTCGCTCATCATGGGAATGGATTTTCTTCCTGTGCAAACATCGGGTCAAGCCCAATCTGCAGTACACGACGATTTTTTATAAATCGCAGGTAACTTTCGAACATCGACGGATTCAAACCTGGCCGAACCTAGTATGCATCGCGGCATTGTATCTTCTGCGTAGCAAATATTTTAACTTTACCGCGTGCAAAAAAAGGCGTTGATTTCGGCACAAAATTGCGCTGACCATCACTGTGAATTTTCCATTTTGATCGTGTTGATCAGGTTGATCCCGGAGTTACAGTGCATCGATGCAATCGAGCGTGCCGTTACTGTTTCACCTTAGTGCTGCAGCGGGGCCATAAATGGCATCGATTCAAATTGATTTTTCAGGTCGGAGGGAAGTTGGGAAGCCCAATACGCTGCACTTCTGCACTAACAATAACTGCCGATTTAATGCACGACGGTAATGCCGCCAATCAAAAAACGGCCCTGGATCGGTCTTCCGACCTGGCGCGATATGTTCATGCCCGGCCACATCGGTGAGCCGATAACGGGCTTGCAAGGCAAAGGTCAGTGCGGCCAGCGACACATATTGCGGCTCCGCATAAGGTTCGAAATCGGTTCCTTCCAACTCGATGCCGATGGAAAAATCATTGCACCGCCCGCGTTCGCCAAACGACGATGGGCCCGCGTGCCAGGCCCGATCGTTGGCGGATACGAACTGAACCACAACGCCATCCCTGCGGATGAGAAAATGGGCTGAAACCCGTAACGCGCGCAACCGGTCGAAGTACGGGTGCGCATCGCAATCGAGTCGGTTGGTAAATAGCTCGCAAATCGACTCACCGCCAAACTGCCCTGGCGGCAGACTGATATTGTGAATCACCAGCAAATCGATGCCGGAATCGATCGGTCGTGCATCGCAGTTGGGCGAGACGACGCGCAGCGCCTGGCCGCACCAGCCATCGGCCGCCACCTCGAACATGACGGGCCTGGGTTGGATATCTTTATCTTGGCTCATTTTGTCTCACTGATATCAAGCCTCTGCATTTGATAGCGCAATTGACGAAAGCTGATGCCGAGCAACTCTGCGGCTTGGGTGCGATTGAATCTGGTCTGGATTAAAGCGCGCTGGATAATGTCGCGCTCAATCTCGTTGAGATAATCCGGCAAACAGTTTGGAAGGTCATCCAGACAAGGTTTGCGTGCAGTTGCACTGCTGCCGGCAACGGCCATGCGCGGCTGCAATGGAAGCGGCGCGGTATCCGGCGACACGAAAGCGGACAATTTTGCTGCTTTAAGCGCCAGGTCGGCGACTTCAATAACCCCGCTCTCGGCAAACGCCAGCGCACGCTCAAGGATATTTTCCAGCTCTCGCACATTACCCGGAAATGCATAGCCAAGTAATGCTTCCAGTGCTTCCGGCCCCAGCACCGCGACGCTATCGGTCGTTGCCAGCCGCGCCAGGATGGCATCCGCCAGCGGACCGATATCCTCCGGCCGCTCGCGCAACGCCGGCAGCACCAGCTCGATGACATTCAGGCGGTAATACAAATCCTGCCGAAAACTTCCGTCTTCGACGCACTGGACCAGATTTTTGTGCGTGGCACTGATGATGCGCACGTCCACCGGCTCCTCGGCGGTTGCGCCGATCTTGCGCACGCGCCGCTCCTGAATCGCGCGCAGCAGTTTGACTTGCATTGCCAGCGGCAGATCGGCCACTTCGTCCAGCATCAGGGTGCCGCCGTGCGCCGCCTGAAAAAATCCGTCGCGATCCTCCATCGCTCCGGTAAACGCGCCTTTGCGATATCCGAAAAATTCCGCCTCCATCAGATTGTCAGGAATTGCACCGCAGTTGACGGCAATGAAGGGGTGGTCTGCCCGGGCGCTGCGGGCATGAATTTCACGCGCCGCAAGCTCTTTGCCACTACCGGATTCACCACTAACGGCTACCGGCGCCATGCTGCGTGCCAGGCGTGCGATTTGAGCCCGCAAGGTTTGCATCGGGAGCGAATCTCCAGTCAGACGCGCTGTCGGCATGTTCGCCGCGACAGGCTTGGCAGGGTAGCCTGTTGCCGTTCCGTCCAGGCGCAACGCAGAACGCACCAGCAGACGCAACTGCTCCAATGCCACCGGTTTCGAAACATAATCAAACGCGCCCGCCTTGAGCGCCGCCACCGCATTCTCAGCACTGCCGAAAGCAGTAATAACTGCGATCGGCGTATTTTTGCAGGCGCTGGCAACTTCGCTTACCAACTCAATGCCCAAGCCATCCGGCAGTCGCATGTCAGTTAAAACCAGCGCGTATTGCTGTTGCGCCAAAAGCGCCCGCGCAGCGCTCAGGCTGTCGGCGCTATCGACATCGAGCCCCATGCGAATCAGCGTGATTTCCAGCAATTCACGTAAATCCGCTTCGTCATCGACCACCAAAATGCGAGGAGAAACCATGGCGACAGTCTGTTAGTTGTACTAGATTAACAATCAAGGCAAGTGCGGCAGCGCAAACGTAATCACGAACCGGCCGGTGGGCTCGCTGCCGCGTTGACCGGCATCATCGGCGCGATATGCATAATCAAGCATTGCACCATTATTCAGGCATAACTCCCGCGCCAGATAGAGTCCTAGACCGATGCCTTTGCTTGAAGTGGTATGAAAAGGCTCAAACAGGTGCGAACGAACTGCTGCCGCAATCCCGGGGCCGTCATCTTGCACATGTAGTTCGAGCCGACTGGCATCGTCGCAGACCACACGCAGCCGGATGCTGGCCTGCTGGCGGCTGGCATAACGGATCGCATTCGACAGCAAATTCACCACTACTTCGCGCAGATGCATGGGATCAAAGTGTACGCGCGGCGTATCAGAACCGGTCAATGCAATCATGGCAGAGGGCAATCGATGCACATCCTCGAACTCCTTGACGATATCGATCAACGCCGGAAACAGCAGGAAAGGTTCGCCGTGCAGTTGCGCTTTACGGGAGAGATTGAGAATGTCCTCAATCATGCGATTCACCCGCGCCACATTATCGGCCACGATCGTCAAGAGTCGCGCATGGATCGGGTCGCCGATATCTTCTTGCAACAAGGCGCTAGCATGCGAAATCGCCGCCAGCGGATTTCTGACTTCGTGTGCAATGCTGGCGGTCAAGCGCCCCATCGAAGCCAGTTTCAATTGTTGCGCCTGATTTTCGATCTCACTGACATCATGCAAGAAAATGATAGTTCTGGCAATTTTCGGATCGGCCGTATCGACTGCCACGAAGCGCAATTTGACGTGAAAAAACAGTTCTCGGCGCTCGCCCCAGATAGTCGTTGCAGCGGCCAATGTCGCCTGCGCCCCTGGCTTGATGAGCACGGAAACCGGTATCTGCGCTCGTCCCGATACCGATACCGATGCTGATGCTGATTTTTCAGATACGGCCGACCACGCAAGAAACGCCTCAGAAATCGGTGCAAACGAAGGCATATCGCTCAAGCGCCAAGCCGGTTTGCGGCGCAAGCGCGCCACACCCAGCATTTGTTGCGCGGCAGGATTACCCATCAGAACCACACCGTCACGGTCCACCACCAGAACACCGTCGCTCATATCTGCAATCACCAGCCGATTGATGGCCTGCTGAATTTGCAAATCCATGCCGCGCCTGGCAGCCAGATGCTCTTGCCTGATGAGCCTGGCAGCAAGCCGGTTGACGACATAAATTACGGCAAAAAATGCTGCCCCGTAAAGCCCTGCCTGCATGAAGGCAGCGTCGCCGTCCAGCGTTAATGCCCGATAGCCGCTTTCCGCCAATAAAAACAAGGTCACGACCGAAACGAAAAATAGTGCCAGAACGAGGGGAGCTAGAATTGCAGCACCGGCTAACGGGAACAGGTACAGAATCGCCAAACCGCTTTTGGCGCCGCCAGCAGCCACGTATAGTCCTGAAATGACCAAAATATCGGCGACAATCTGGGCCGACAATTGCAATCGGAAACGGCGCGGGGAATAAGCCGACAATACCGCAAATGCGGATGCCAGCAATAAGTATGCGATGCAGATTTTAAGGTAAACATTCTGCCCGCTTACCCAACCAACCCGGCTGTCGTTAAAACTGAAATACGCAAGCAGCAAACCGGCAATGATGATCCGCGTCAGATTCATGGCCTGCAGCGAGCGCCAAAAAGTCGCGTCAGGCTCGAAACGGCGGGTCAGATCACGGCGCGCCATGCACTAGGAAGGAAAATGGTGATGGCGATGTTCTTCGCTACAAAACAACATGTCAGCCTGGCCAACCGCTTCGGAAGCAGGAAAATACACGCCGCAATCAGCGCATTGCACCATCAGTTCTGGCTCATCGAGCCGTGGCACTGCGGTTTTTTCTGTGTGTATCGTACTTTTCTGGGAGCGGATTGCCCACACCACAAGAAAAATTAATAATAACCAAGCCAAAAACTTCATACGCCACCCCGATGCAACACCACTTCAAGCACGAAACGGCTACCGACATACGCCAGCAGCAAGGTCGCAAAACCCGACAAGGTGAAACTCAGTGCCGTTTTGCCGCGCCAGCCCTGCCATTTCCGTCCCGCCAGCAATAAGCCGAACAACGCCCACGACAACATGGTAAACACTGTCTTGTGATTCCATTTGAACGCTTGTCCAAATAACTGCTCTGAAAATACGACGCCCGACAACACCGTCAGCGTTAGCAATACGAACCCAAATCCGATTAGACGAAACAATAGTTTTTCCATCGTCAGCAGGGCCGGCAGGCGATCAATCACCGAGGCAATCCAGCCCTGCGAACTAGAGCCTGCATTCATGTGCAGCCTGGATTCCTGGATCGTCATCAACACTGCATGAAAGGCAGCCACGGTCAGCGTGCCATACGCCAGCATTGACACCGCAATATGCCACGCAAACAAATGTGACTTCCCTTCCAGCGGCACCACACTGCCGGGAAATACAATCGGCAAGGCAACCGCCAGCACTGCCGCGGGCAGCACCAGTACCCGCAAGCCATCCATGGCAAAATTGCGATTTTCAAACCAGTAAGCGGCAACGGAAACCCAAAATGCCGCCGACAGCATGATCGCGAACCCGAGTCGCAATGTTTCCGGCGCGATAATCACGTCCGACCACAACGCCGCCCCATGCAGAAGCCAAGCGAGCGCGGTCCCGCTGGAAATGGCGATGTGCTGGCGCGCCGGCAGAAATGCGCAGATTGCATAGAGTACCGCGGCCGCCATAAAAAAAGATGTTTGCATATCAGCAGTTTACACCATCTGTCCACTCCGCCATAACTGACAATAGCCGCCTATTCTGTCAGAAAATTGCATTCGTGCAGAAACTGGGGAAATTTTTATCGCAAGCAATACAATATATAGTATTTTAATACAACCCATTAAATATATGCGGAAAACACCTTATATTTTTGCATACTCCACAAAATTTAATACCGTTACGAGATATTTCTGGAACTTGGCGAGGATCCAATCACGCGCAAGGTTCGCTAAACTGCGCCGCATGAAGCGCTATACAGTTTAATGCTGCGCCGTCACTGTCGGCACCTAACGCATCGGTTAAAATGGCGTATTACATTTCAGTGCGCGCAATTTCAGTCCAATCGCGCCGCACAGCGCTCAGATTGCGCACATTGATTTTTCGCTCCATTTCATTTCTGAAACGCCACTGCCATGCTAGATAATCTTACCCAGCGCCTCGCCAAAGTCGTCAAAACCATGCGCGGCGAAGCGCGCCTTACCGAAACGAATACCGCCGAAATGCTGCGCGAAGTACGCATGGCGCTGCTGGAAGCCGACGTAGCGCTGCCTGCAGTGCGTGAATTCATTGCGAACGTCAAGCAGAAAGCGCTCGGTGAAGACGTCATTTCTTCGCTTACACCGGGACAAGCTTTAGTCGGCGTGGTGCAGCGCGAACTGGCGTCCCTAATGGGCGCCGACCTGGGTACTGAAGCATCGCAACTGAATTTTGCCACCCAGCCGCCGGCAATTATCCTGATGGCCGGCCTGCAGGGTGTCGGCAAAACTACCACGGTCGGCAAGCTTGCCAAATACCTGATCGGGGAAAAAAAGAAAAAGGTATTGACGGTGTCGGCCGACGTCTACCGTCCTGCCGCAATTGCCCAGTTGCAGGCGGTCACGGCCCAGGTGGGCGCCGATTTCTTTCCGTCGCACAGCACTGATAAGCCGGTTGACATTGCATTGGCTGCCCTCGATTATGCAAAAAGGCATTATCACGATGTACTGATTATCGATACCGCAGGCCGTTTGGGTATCGATGAGCAAATGATGCGCGAAATTTCTGCCATCCATGCCGCCGTCAAGCCGATCGAAACCCTGTTCGTGGTCGATGCGATGCTGGGCCAGGATGCTATCAATACCGCCAAAGCCTTTAACGATGCGCTGCCCTTAACTGGCATCGTCCTGACCAAGCTGGACGGCGACTCGCGCGGCGGCGCTGCCTTATCGGTACGCCACATCACCGGCAAGCCCATTAAATTCGCCGGCGTTTCCGAAAAACTGGATGGATTGGAGCCATTCGATCCCGCCCGGATGGCCAATCGCATCCTCGGCATGGGCGATATCCTGGCGCTGGTGGAAGAAGCGCAAAAAGGGGTGGACGTCAAGGCGGCTCAGGATTTGGCCCAAAAGCTCAAGGTTGGCGGTAAATTTGACCTGAACGACTTCAAATCACAACTAGCTCAAATGAAGAAAATGGGGGGGCTTGCCAATCTGATGGACAAGCTGCCGGCACAACTCCAGCAAGCTGCCAACGGCGCCAATATGGGCCAGGCCGACAAACAGGTTAAGCGCATGGAAGGCATTATCAATTCGATGACGCCGTTAGAACGCAGCAAACCGGATCTGATCAAGGCCACACGCAAACGCCGTATTGCCGCAGGTGCCGGAGTGCAAGTGCAAGAGGTAAACCGGATGTTGGCGCAATTCGAACAAATGCAGTCGATGATGAAAAAACTCAAAGGCGGCGGCATGATGAAAATGATGCGCAGCATGAAAGGTATGATGCCGGGAGTGCGTTAAGGCGACAATCGTCTGAATTCGCGGTAAACACACAGAAAACACTTGCGTCGCTCCGCAAACCCCACCAATATTAGCGGGTGCGCAAAAATGCGTTATTTCTTAACAGTTCACGAGGAGTCCACCCTATGGCAACAGCGAAAAAACCCGAGGCCAAGAAACCTGCGGCAGCAAAAGTAGTTACGGCTAAAAAAGCTGCTCCAGAAAAAACGGCAGCAACTCCAGCACGCAAACCAAACGCAGCTTTCATGAAGCCGATGACACCATCTGCAGCATTGGCAACCGTAGTCGGCGCAGCGCCGCTACCGCGCACCGAAGTCACCAAAAAAGTATGGGAATACATCAAGAAACTGAATCTGCAAGATCCACAGAACAAACGCATGATCAATGCCGATGCCAATCTGAAAACCATCTTCGATGGCAAAAAGCAAGTATCGATGTTTGAGATGACGAAATTGATTTCGAATCATTTGAAATAATTTCTGCAGTGCAAAAACATCTGCCGCTGCAACCGTCCGGCAGATAAAAAAACCCGCACGATATATTGTGCGGGTTTTTTTATTGGCAATCCGCCTTGGGCGCGACTTTAGCCCAATTGCGCCAACATCGTTTCGGCGCTGGAAACATCGAACTTACCGCCTTGTTCGACATTCAACTGCTTAACTACGCCATTCTCAACCAACATTGAATAACGCTGCGAACGCGTACCCATGCCGGATTTCGAGAAGTCGGCATCCAGGCCGAGCGCCTTGCTGAACGCAGCATTGCCGTCTGCCAACATGCGTACCGCACCATTGACTTTCTGATCGCGGCCCCAGGCACCCATCACGAATGCATCGTTGACTGCAATACACCAGATTTCATCGACGCCCTTGGCTTTGAGGTCAGCCGCATGCGCGACATAACCCGGCACATGCTGCGCCGAACAAGTTGGCGTGTAAGCCCCTGGCAGACCGAAAATAACGACCTTCTTGCCTTTGACAAGATCACTGACTTGAAACGAATTCGGGCCCAGCGAACATCCGGCAGATTCAACCTCGATAAATTCTGCAAGCGTACTTTCGGGTAATTTTTCGCCGATTTTAATCGTCATATTGATTTCCTTCCGTATTTGAAAATATTGTGGGCAAAAAAACGCCGCGCCAGCTTTGGCGCGGCGTACCAATAACAGTATGCCCTAGTCTATTTTTTCTTGCCCAGGTGCGGCAGATCCGCACACCTCCAACAGAGCCTAAAATTCTTAGTCTGCCTGTTTGCGCAGAAAAGCTGGAATATCATAGGTTTCCATACCGTTTTTCTCCAGCGCACGTACCGTTTCCGAAGCAGATTCGCGACGCCACACTGCCGGTGCCTTGAGGCCGTCAAACGCATGCGGCGCTGGTGCCATGCCTTGTTGCAAGACGCCCGCAATGGACGGCGCTATCATCGACTCATTGTGGGTGCCGGTGCGCAACACGGTATTTTGCACCAGTTGCATCGATTTCTTGCCGCGTCCCAGTCCGGTTGCCACTACTGTCACGCGAATGTCATCGCCCATACTGTCATCGTAGGCGATCCCTTGGGCAATCGAAGCGTCGGGTGCCGCAAACGCACGTACCGCCGCCATGACTTCCTTGATTTCCTTACCTTTCAGACTGCGGCTGGCCGTCACATTGACCAGTACCCCACGGGCGCCGGAGAGGTCGATGCCATCCAGCAAAGGTGAGGCAACCGCCTGTTCGGCAGCGATGCGTGCGCGATCCACGCCGGAAGCAGTGGCGGTACCCATCATGGCTTTGCCCTGCTCGCCCATGATGGTTTTAACGTCGTTGAAATCGACGTTAATGTGCCCGGGAACATTAATGATCTCAGCGATTCCCGCCACCGCATTGTTGAGCACATCATCGGCATGCTGCAGCCACTCCACCATGGTGTCGTCTTCGTAGATTTCTTCCAGTTTTTCATTCAGGATGATGATCAGCGAATCGACATGCTGCGACAACGCTTCCAATCCTTCGTCAGCAATGTCCATGCACTTCTGGCCTTCATACGAGAACGGCTTGGACACCACGGCGACTGTCAGTGCGCCCAGTTCCTTTGCCACCTGCGCCACGATCGGCGCGGCGCCGGTACCGGTGCCGCCACCCATGCCGGCAGCGATAAAGACCATGTGCGCCCCGCGCAAGGCATCTTCGATGCGAGCGCGCGACTCCTCGGCCAATTGACGGCCAACTTCGGGTTTCATGCCTGCACCCAAACCGGTTTCACCGATCTGGATCACGTTATGCGCTTTCGAGTGCAGCAACGCCTGAGCGTCGGTATTGGCGGCGATGAATTCAACCCCGGTAACGCCTTTGTTGATCATATGCTGGACAGCATTGCCGCCAGCACCGCCGACTCCGACCACCTTGATCACGGTACCTTGGGTAGCATGATCGACCATATCAAACTCCATGATGTGCTCCTATTAGTTTGCGATTTTCAGTCGGAAACAATCATTAAAAATGATGGCTAGCGACTAAAAACAACCATTAAACAAAAAATAAAACTATAAAAAATTACCCAGCCGAACCTGCCTGCATCAAAAATTCCCGATAAACCACTCTTTCATGCGCTGCCATGCCTCCTTGAGAGAACCTTCCTGCTGCGTCACCACATGTCCACGGTAATACTGCTTCTTGGCTTCCAGTAAAAGTCCGAGAACGGTCGAATAGCGCGGGCTGCGCACCACATCGGCAAGCTGGCCGTTATAGCCGGGCACGCCCATGCGTGCAGGTTTCAAGAAGATATCCTCAGCCAATTCGAGCATCCCGGGCATCAGCGCTGAACCGCCGGTAATCACAATTCCACTCGACAGTACTTCTTCAAAACCGGACTCGCGCACCACCTGATGCACCAGAGCGAACAATTCCTCGACACGCGGCTCTATCACTGCCGCCAGCGCCTGGCGCGACAAAATGCGAGGATTACGGTCCCCCAGGCCGGGAACCTCAAGCGTCTCCCCCGGATCTGCCAATACCTGTTTGGCGACGCCGTAACGCAGTTTGATTTCCTCCGCATCCTGGGTCGGCGTGCGCAGGGCCATCGCGATATCGCTGGTGATCTGGTCGCCGGCAATCGGTATCACCGAGGTATGGCGAATCGCCCCTTCAGAAAATATCGCAACATCCGTGGTGCCGGCGCCGATATCGATCAACACCACGCCCAATTCTTTCTCGTCCAGCGTCAGCACTGCATCGGCGGAGGCCATCGGCTGCAATATCAGGTCGGACACTTCGAGGCCGCAGCGTCGTACACACTTGACGATATTCTGTACCGCCGATACTGCGCCGGTGACGATATGTACTCGCACCTCAAGACGTATGCCGCTCATGCCGATCGGCTCGCGCACATCCTCCTGATTATCGACAATGAATTCTTGTGGAACGGTATGCAGCAGTTGCTGATCGGTCGGTATGTTGACCGCTTTGGCAGTTTCAATCACACGCGAAACGTCGGCGGCGGTAACTTCCTTGTCTTTGATTGCCACCATCCCGCTAGAATTGAAACTGCGAATATGACTGCCCGCAATCCCCGCATACACATGCCTGATTTTGCAGTCGGCCATCAATTCAGCCTCTTCCAGAGCACGCTGAATTGACTCGACCGTCGCCTCGATATTGACGACTACCCCTTTCTTCAGCCCTTTCGACTCATGCTGGCCGAGACCGATGACCTCATGGCGCCCGTCGGCCATCACCTCAGCCACCACAGCCACGACTTTAGAGGTGCCTATATCCAGACCCACAATCAAATTTTTTGCGTCTTTTGTCATCGCGTTCCGCTTACTTTCGTTTGCTTTCGTTTGCTTTCCAATCCAGGTGCGATTCCACTCACTTTGAGTGCCAGCCCATTCGGATAGCGCATGTCCACACTTTCAATCCTGTTCTGCAGCAGCGCTGCCAATTGCGGATAAACACCTACAAATCGATCAACCCGTTCGCGCATCACTGCCTTGTTCTGTTCCCGCCCCAACTCCACGGCTATACCGTTATTGAGCTTTACGGTCCACGCATAGCGGTCTGACAGCTGTATCGATTCCGGCACAAGCCGAATCGGCGCAAACCACTGTTTGAACTCTTCAAAACGCACAATCACTTCCTTTTCAGCGCCCTCCGGTCCATTGAATTCAGGCAAACTGCCGTTTTCTTCAGCTTCGGCCAGGTTGGCCGTAAATACATCGCCCTTGACTGAGACCAGTCGTCCGTTTTCGCCCCAGGTTCCAAGCGGCTCATGCTCATCTATGGTCACGACCAGTTTGTTCGGCCATTCCCGGCGCACCGTCGCTTTGCGCACCCAGGGCACACCCTCGAAAGCCATGCGCACGGTGTCCAGGTTAGTGGTAAAAAAATTCCCCTTGATCCGTGGAATCGCTGCCCCTTTTATCGTCAGCCGATTCACGTGGTGCAATTGCATGGCGTCGGCGCCCACCACCCTGATCGCCTTCAACATGAACATCGGCCGTTGCGTCAGCCAAAAAATGCCGGCCGAGAACAATAGCAATGCGAACACTGTAAGCAGTGTGTTGGCAATCGCATTGAGTGTCTTGATCTCTTGCCACATGGTCTTTGCAGTTCCTCTGTTAGCGCCGTTTAGCGCGCAATCCAGTCGACGGACGGCGTCAGGTCGAGCGCAGCCAAACGTAATATTTCAACGCATAAATCTTCATATCCGAGTCCGATGACTTTCGCCGACATGGGCACCAGCGAGTGTCCTGTCATGCCGGGAGACGTATTCATTTCCAACAAAAACGGCTTGTTGTCCGATTCCCGCACCATCACATCGGCCCTACTCCAGCCGCGGCAGCCGAGTGCACGGTAACTTGCCAGCGCCAACTCCTGAATGGAACGCTCCTGTTCTGCCGGCAGACCGCAGGGGCAGAGATATTGGGTATCGTTGGAAAAATATTTGTTCTGATAATCGTAATTCGCATCAGGGGCAATGATGCGGATGAGCGGTAAGGCTTGCGCCTGTTCGCCATATCCCAGAATCGGACAGGTCAGCTCCATGCCGGCAATAAATTCTTCCGCCATGACGGCACTGTCGTATTTGGCGGCCAGTGCAAAGGCCGCAGGCAATTGATCAACCTGCGTCACCTTGGTCAGGCCGAGGGTGGATCCTTCATGTGCCGGCTTGACAATCAACGGCAAACTTAGTGCAGCAACGACCGCATCCCAATTGCTCTGCGTTGTCAACATTTCAAATTTCGGCGTTGCCAGTGCGCTTGCCATCCAGATGCGCTTGGTCATGGCTTTATCCATCGCAATCGAAGACGCCAATACACCCGGCCCTGTGTATGGAATGCCAAGCAATTCCAAAGCGCCTTGCAAGGTGCCATCCTCGCCGTATCGGCCATGCAATGCAATGAACACACGATCGAAATTTTCAGCGGCTAGTTCCGCCAGGCTACGCGCAGCCGGATCGAACGGATGGGCATCGATTCCCTTGCTCACCAATGCCTGCAACACACCCGCCCCCGACATCAACGAGACTTCTCGTTCCGCAGAACGGCCGCCAAACAAGACTCCGACTTTGCCAAATTCTTTGACCATGTCACGCTCATCCATGATGGTTTCCTTGCACCAGTTTTCCAGGAACGGCGCCGATGGAGCCAGCCCCCATCATGATCACAACATCGCCATCCCGAGAAAAATTCATGATGGCTTGCGGCATGTCATTGATATCCTCGACAAATACCGGCTCCACTTTGCCTGCAACGCGCATGGCGCGCGCCAATGCACGGCCATCGGCTGCGACAATCGGCGACTCTCCTGCCGCGTACACCTCAGTCAGCACCAAAGCATCCGCGCTAGACATGACTCGCACGAAATCCTCGAACAGGTCACGTGTGCGCGTGAATCTATGCGGCTGAAAAGCCAGAACCAGGCGGCGCCCTGGATAAGCGCCGCGGGCTGCAGCGAGTGTTGCCGCCATTTCAGTGGGATGGTGGCCATAGTCATCCACCAAAGTAAAACTGCCGCTGGATTTTCCATCGGCATCGGCTAAGGCAATTTCGCCATAACGCGTGAAACGACGACCTACGCCATTAAATTCCATTAATGCCTTTTGCGTTGCGCTATCAGCCACACTCAACTCACGGGCAACAGCAACAGCGGCGCAGGCATTTTGAATATTGTGCATACCGGGCTGGTTCAGGGTCACCATCATCGGTGCGTACCCTTCCTGAAGCACCGTGAATTGCATCTGTTCGCCGACGGCCCTGGCATCAACCGCACGCACTTGGGCATCTTCGTGGAAGCCGTAAGTGACGATCGGCTTGGAAATGAAGGGCATGATTTCACGTACATTCGGATCGTCAAGGCACAACACCGTGACGCCATAAAAAGGCAGGTGCTGGGTAAACTGAATGAAAGCTTGTTTGAGTTTGGCAAAATCGTGGCCGTATGTTTCCATATGATCAGCGTCGATATTGGTAATGACTTCAATCACCGGCAGCAAATTGAGGAAGGATGCGTCCGACTCGTCTGCCTCAACCACAATAAAATCGCCAGCGCCCAGTTTGGCGTTGGCGCCAGCGCTATTCAACCGACCGCCGATGACAAAAGTCGGATCCAGGCCGCCTTCCGCAAGCACGCTGGCGACCAGACTGGTAGTGGTAGTTTTGCCGTGCGTGCCGGCGATTGCAATGCCGCGTTTCAGACGCATTAACTCCGCCAGCATCATCGCCCGCGGCACGACCGGAATATTTTTTTGCCGTGCCGCCAGCACTTCCGGGTTATCTGCTTTTACCGCAGTTGAAGTAACGATTACATCGGCGTTATTGATATTCTCGGCAGCATGGCCCAAGCTGACATGCGCACCCAGACCCGCCAGGCGCTGCGTGGCCGCGTTACACCCGAGATCCGAACCGGTAATGGTATATCCGAGATTGAGCAACACTTCGGCAATGCCGCTCATGCCAGAGCCGCCGATACCTACAAAATGAATGTGTTTTACTTTATGTTTCATGCCTTGTTCGCCAATTCTTCCAATACATCTGCAATCTTTTCGTTTGCATCCCGTCTGCCGACTGCGTAAGCAGCCAGCGCCATCGTCAGACATTCACGACGGGTCAAGGCTTGCAACAATAAGGATAAATTTTCCGCCGTCATTTCGTCTTGCGGCTGATGGATTGCCGCATGTTGTTGCGCCATCCACCGGGCGTTGGCGCGCTGATGCGAGGTTGTCGATACGATCAATGGCACCAGTACGCTTGCCACCCCCGCTGCGGTCAGCTCCGACACTGTAATTGCGCCGGCGCGGCAAATCACCAGATCGGCATCGGCATAGCGACGCGGCATGTCATCGATGAAATCCACGACTTCCGCCTGCACTTGCGCCCCGGCATACGCTGCGCGCAATACGTCAACATGTTTTTTGCCGGACTGGTGCGTGACTATTGGCCGCAAATCAACCGGGATCAAAGCCAGTGCCGCAGGCAGGCAATCGTTCAAGGCTTTTGCCCCCAGACTGCCGCCAACTACCAAAATTCTGAGCGGCCCGCTGCGCGCTGCAGAGCGCTGCTCGGGAACCGGCAAAGCAATGATTTCCTGGCGTACTGGATTGCCTGTTACCAAAGCTTTACTGGCTGCGTTGCCGAAATCTGCAGGAAAACCGAACAGTACCCGTTTGGCCATCGGCGCCAACATTTTGTTCGACAACAACAAGGCTGCGTCTGCATTCACTAGCGCCAAAGGAATGTGACGCACAGCCGCCATTACGCCGCCCGGTACTGTCACATATCCACCCATCCCGAGTACCACGTCCGGCTTGCGGCGACCAAGGATGCGGTAGCAGGATACGAAGCTTGCAAGTAGCCTGAATATGCCGCGCACGCCATGCAGTAAACCTTTGCCACGCAATCCGGCAAAATCGATGGCGTCCATCTCGATCCCATACCGGGGCACGATATCGTGCTCCATGCCATGTGCAGTGCCGAGCCAGGATACCTGCCAGCCGCGCGCGCTCATGGTCTCTGCAATCGCCAGCCCCGGAAAGATGTGCCCGCCAGTGCCTGCAGCCATGATCACCAGTGTTTTCAGATGCGTCATATTCTGCCTCCGCGCATCAAAATCCTGTTCTCGTAATCGATCCGCAGCAGGATTGCCAGACCGATACAATTAATCAGCACACCCGAGCCGCCGTAACTCATTAGCGGCAAAGTCAATCCTTTGGTCGGCAGCAAGCCGAGATTGACGCCCATATTGATGAAAGTCTGGACACCGATCCAGATGCCGATACCTTTCGCAACCAACCCGGCGAACGTCAAGTCAAGCGCAATGGCTTGACGCCCGATTTCAAAAGCGCGTTTGATGATCCAGTAGAACATCATCACAACCACCAATACGCCGGCGAAACCGAGTTCTTCGCCAATCACTGCCAGTAAAAAATCGGTATGCGCTTCCGGTAAATAATGCAGTTTCTCCACACTGCCGCCAAGTCCGACGCCGAACAACTCGCCGCGCCCAAAAGCAATCAGCGAATGCGACAATTGATACGCCTTGCCTAATGCGTTTTCTTCCGACCAGGGATTCAGATAGGCAAAAATCCTCTCGCGCCGCCATGGCGACAACATAATTACCAGACTAAAAATCCCCACCAGCGTGGCGCCGATGCCGCTAAACCAGACACCATTAATGCCACCCAGAAACAAAATACCCATTGCGATACAAACGATCACGCCAAATGCGCCCAGATCCGGCTCCAGCAACAATAGCAAACCGACCATTGCCACCGCAGCCGCCATCGGCAGAAAACCTTTTGTCAACTTATGCATGAATTGCTGCTTGCGCACCGTGTAATCAGCTGCATACAGCACAACAAACAACTTCATCAATTCGGACGGTTGCAGATTGAAAACCTTGAACGATAGCCAGCGCTTTGCACCATTCACTCCTTTTCCCACTCCAGGCACCAGAACTAACAGCAGCAGAATCAAAGTAGCCGCGAACAGATACGGCGCCCAGCGCTGCCAGATGCTGACGGGCACCCGAAATATGATGAAACTGGAACACAAGGAAGCAGCAACGAAAATCGCCTGGCGGATCAGGAAATGGTTATTGTTGTAGCTCGCATATTTGGGCGAATCAGGCAAAGAAATGGAAGCGGAATACACCATCACCATTCCAAACAGCATCAGCAATACCACTACCCAGATCAATGGCTGATCGTATTCCATCATTCTGGAGCGCTGTGGCAAGCCCCGCATCGGTTCTTTGGCAAATGAAAATCCGAACCACATCATGATGGCGGGCCAGAAGGATTTCATGCGCTCACCTCACCGCGAGACAAGCCAACTTCTCTGACGGCATCGACAAACACTTGGGCACGCTGCGCATAATTGGCAAACATATCCAGGCTGGCGCAGGCCGGAGACAGCAACACCGCATCGCCTGGCTGCGCGACTGCGGCAGCGCGCTGAACCGCTTCTTCCAAACTGGCGCAATCGTTGAGAGCAACAGCGGTTGTATGCAAAGCGGCGCGCAAAGCAGGTGCGTCCTTGCCAATCAGGAACACCGCACGGACATGTTTTGCGACCGGCTCCGCCATGCTCGAAAAATCTTGCCCTTTGCCGTCACCGCCGGCAATCAATAGCAGCCGGCTACTGCCCTGCTGAGCCCCCAGTCCATCCAGGGCCGCCACTGTGGCACCGACATTGGTGCCTTTGCTGTCATCGTAGTAATTGACTTCGCCGATCCTGGCAATCAATTCAACCCGGTGCGGCTCGCCCCGGTATTCGCGCACACCATGCAATAGCGCAGCCAGCGGCAACCCGATCGCACGGCACAAAGCGAGTGCAGCGAGCGCATTGAGCGCGTTGTGCCGACCGCGAATATGAAGTGCATCTGTCGGCATCAAGCGGCTAATTACCGCAGGCAATGCAATACTGTTTTTTTTCTTGCGGCGTTTCTCATCCTCTTCGGCAGCAACCGCTACCGCCAACCATTGCACGCCGCGCTCATTCAGCAATCCAAAATCGCCCGCCCGCGTAGGTGCGCCGACACCAAAAGTTACCGCGGGCGCTTGCGCGTCCATCAAACCCATGACTGCCGCATCATCACGATTCAATACGCGCACGGTATCGGTACCGGTACCGAATATCCGGGCTTTATCGGCCACATAAGCAGCCATGCTGCCATGCCAGTCCAGGTGGTCCTGCGTGATATTCAGTACGGTTGCAGCGTCAGCCTGCAAGCTGTATGTTGTGTGCAACTGGAAGCTCGACAATTCCAGTACCCATACCTGCGGCAAATCGCCGCTGTCGATGGCGTCCCGCAAGACGTCCAGTGCGCACGGGCTGATATTGCCGGCCACGCCCACCGTCCAGCCGGCACGTTGACATAACAGGCCGACCAGACTGGTTACCGTGGTTTTACCATTAGTGCCAGTGATCGCAATCAGTTTGGGCGCATAGTTTCTATCTTGGCGCAATTTGACCAATCCCTGGGCGAAAAACTCGATCTCGCCCCAGAGCGGGATATTCCGGGCTTTTGCGGCTGCCATGAGCTCCGGCAGATCGCCCTGCGGCGATAAACCTGGGCTGACAGCGACAAGATCGATATCAGTCAAAAGATCAGCACTGAAAGCCTCCCCCCCTATAAATTCCACTGTCGGCAGCGCGTCCCGTAAACTGGCCAGCCGCGGCGGTGCTGCGCGGGTATCGGCAACGCGCAACGACGCGCCGCAACGCTGCAACCATTGCGCCATTGCCAGGCCGGACTCTCCCAGCCCGAGAACAAGAACGTGTTTGCCGTCGTAATTCATCAGCGCAACTTCAAAGTGGACAAACCAAACAACACCAGCATCATCGAAATGATCCAGAATCGCACTACGACCTGGGTTTCTTTCCAACCTTTTTGCTCAAAATGATGATGCAACGGCGCCATCAGCAAGATGCGGCGACCGGTACCGTAGCGCCGCTTGGTAAACTTGAAATAAGCGACTTGCACCATCACCGACAAAGTTTCCACGACGAAAATTCCGCCCATGATGAAGAGCACGATTTCCTGCCGCACGATGACGGCAATCGTGCCCAGCGCCGCACCCAAGGCGAGGGCGCCGACATCGCCCATGAACACTTGCGCAGGATGCGCGTTATACCAGAGGAAAGCCAAGCCGGCGCCTGCCATCGCACCACAGAAGATCAGCAACTCGCCCGCACCAGGGATGTGCGGAATGAACAGATACTTGGAATAGCTGGCGCTGCCGGTCAGGTAGGCGAATACCCCCAGGGCAGTACCCACCATTACGGTCGGCATGATAGCCAGCCCATCCAGACCGTCGGTCAGATTTACTGCATTGCTGGTGCCGACAATGACGAAATACGTCAGGGCGATAAAACCCCATACGCCGAGCGGATAACTGATGGTTTTGAAAAATGGCACGATCAAATTTGCCTTGGGAGGCAAGTCAAGATTGAACCCCGACTGCACCCAGGCCACGAACAAATCCCAAACCTGGCTGTTGGTGGGCGCCGATACCGAAAACGCCAGATACAGCGCCGAGAGGATGCCAATCAGGGACTGCCAAAAATACTTTTCTTTCGAGGACATTCCTTTGGGGTCTTTGTAGACCACCTTGCGGTAATCATCGACCCAGCCGACGGCACCGAACCCGAGCGTCACTACTAGGACTATCCAAATGAAACGATTGCTTAAATCGGCCCACAACAAAGTGGACACCCCAATCGCAATCAGGATCAGCACGCCGCCCATGGTCGGCGTGCCGTTCTTGATCAAGTGTGTTTGCGGACCATCAGTACGCACTGCCTGGCCGACCTTCAACCGAGCCAGCATGCGTATCACCGGAGGGCCGGCAATCAAGCCGATCGCCAATGAAGTCATGGTCGCGAACACGGCACGAAACGTAATGAAATTGAATACGCGCAGAAAGCTTATATCCTGCTTAAATAATTCTGCTAGCCAGAGCAACATGTCAATGGTTCTCTTTTAGTTGTTCTTGTACAAGATGGTGAACAGTGCGTTCCATTTTCATGAAACGCGAACCTTTCACCAATACCGTTGCGGCGGGAGTCAGAAGCTCTTCCAGTGCATCGTTCAAAGTTTCAATACTGTCAAAGTGTTTTGCTCCCGCGCCGAATGCGCGTGTCGTATGGCGGGCAATTGCACCGAAAGTCATCACATGTTCAATGCCGCTTTCTCGGGAATAATCGCCGATCTCTTCGTGGAACTGCCGCCCATCGTTGCCGACTTCTCCCATGTCGCCCAACACCAGCACTCTTGGCGCAGTTGCTTGCGCAAGCACATCAATGGCGGCTCGTACCGAATCGGGATTCGCATTATAGGTATCGTCGAGGATGACTGCACCGTTGCGGGCAACTTTGCGCTGGAGGCGGCCATTCACCGGCGCGAATGCAGTCAAACCACGCACTATTGCTTCCGTGCCAATGCCGATTGCCAAGGTACACGCTATCGCCGCCAGCGCATTCCGCACATTGTGCGCACCTGCAGCCGCAAGCGGAATGTTGAAGCGCTGCTGGCCGGCTGCGACAAACAAATCATTACCGAATGCGTTTGACTGGTAAGTGCAAGTTACATCGGCATCGGTGGAAAATCCGAAAGTCATGATTTTTCTTTGCCCAACGGCGGCAGCATATTCACGCCACAGCGGTGTATAGGGGGCGTCGGCAGGGAATACTGCAATACCATTGGCTGGCAGGGCAGAAATTACCGCACCATTTTCCTTTGCAACCGCCTCCACGCTTGCCATGAATTCCTGATGCTCGCGCTGGGCATTGTTTACCAGGCCGAGTGTCGGTTGCGCAATCGATGCCAGCAGAGCAATTTCACCCGGATGGTTCATGCCCAGCTCAATCACGGCGGCACTGTGTGCAGCCGTCATGCGCAAGAGCGTCAGCGGCACGCCGATATCATTGTTGAAGTTGCCGCGCGTGGCCAGGCAATGCTCTGCGCCAAACTGTGCAGCCATGATCGAAGCGATCATTTCCTTGACCGTAGTTTTTCCATTGCTGCCAGTGACGCCGATTACCGGGAAATGGAATTGCCGCCGCCAGTGGCGCGCGATTTCGCCTAGCGCGATGCGCGTATCCGGCACAATCAGTGCCGGGATTGCCAAACCGGCCGGCAAGCGTTCCACGACTACCGCGGATACGCCTTGCGCGACTACCTCTGCAATGAAGTCATGCGCATCAAAATGCTCGCCCCGTAAAGCAACGAATAGATTGCCGGCACTGGCGCTGCGGCTATCCGTCGTCACTCCGTCAAAAACTGCATCGCCCCTGGCTTGCGCACCCGAAAGCCAGGGTTGTAACGCAAATAATGAAGATTTCATCAAGCACCCCCCTTCATCGTGGCGCGCGCAGCCAGCGCCAAGGCGGCATGATCCGCATCGGAAAACGCCAGTTTCTTACCCATCACTTCTTGGTAGGCCTCATGCCCCTTACCGGCTAACAGGACCACATCGTTCTTTGCTGCACGCTTTACTACCCACAGAATTGCGGCTGCACGATCCTCGGTCACTTGGTGCATTGTTTTTTCGGCAGCCAGGCCAACAATGATTTGCTGGATGATTGCAGCAGGATTTTCGCTGCGCGGATTATCGCTGGTGACTACCACCTGATCCGCCAGTGCAGAAACTGCACCCATTTGCGCGCGCTTGCCTGGATCGCGATCACCGCCGCAACCGAACAGACACCATAACTGGCCATGACGTTGCTGTGTCACCTGGCGCAAAGTCAATAAGGTTTTTTCCAACGCATCGGGAGTGTGAGCGTAATCGATGATAACCAGTGGTGCGTCGTTACCGCCAAGCTGCTGCATACGCCCCGGTACCGCAATCAGCATTTCAACTGCCTGCACCGCAGCACGCCAGGCGGTGCCTTTGGCTAGCAACACACCCAGCACACCGAGGATGTTGCTGACATTGAATAAGCCTATCAATTGGGTTCTGATCGGCCCGCTGCCAAAAGGCGATTCGACCTGAAACACGGTACCGACATGGCCGGCGCGTATGTTAGACGCGCTCAAAGTCGAGATGCCTTCAAGCACTGCGCCGGAAACCGTGTATCCGATGAATGACGCCAGCGCCCTACCCTGCAAGCGTTGGGCTAACCGCAATCCCATTGGATCATCCAGATTGACGATTGCGTGACGCAACCCTACCCAGTCAAATAAAGCGGTTTTAGCCGACTCGTAAGCCGCCATGTCGCCATGATAATCAAGATGATCGCGCGTCAGGTTGGTAAATAGAGCCGCATCGAAATGCATGCCCTGCAAACGTCCTTGTTCAAGCCCAATCGACGATGCCTCAATCGCCATAGCATGGGCGCCGGCATCGCGCAATTGCGCCAGCCTGCGTTGCAACATGACAGCATCCGGCGTGGTGTAACCGGTCATGTCGGAGCTGTCGCAGGCACCACGCTGGTAAATGCCGACGCCGAGAGTTCCAATCACCGCCGTGGGCTCGCCCAGACGAGATAAGGCGTTTGCCAGCCATTGCGCGCAGGAAGTCTTGCCATTGGTGCCGGTCACGGCCACTGTGAACATGGCGGCGTCCGGTTTGTTGTAATACGCGCTGGCAATTTCACCCGCTGTCTTTTTCAAATCGGTTACCGCAAGATGGGGTAACAACCATGCCGGATTCCAGTTCCAGGCAGCCGACTCATAGACCACCGCACTCGCACCATTCTGAATCGCCTGCTCAATGAATTGCCGGCCATCGGCAGCGTCACCGGGATAAGCAAAGAACACATCGCCTTTGATGACAGAACGCGAATCGGAATGCAATTGCGCTGCAGGCGCAACCTGCTGGCGCAACCAGAAAAGTATTTCAGAAGTTACCAATTTTGTATTTGGCATCACATGCTTTCGGTGATGCCATCGGCAGGAATAAAAATATTCGTCACGCTCGAATCGGGCCTGACGTTCAAAGCTCGCAAAGCGCTGGCTGCAACGGATGAAAATACCGGGGCTGCAACACCACCGCCGTAATGATTGCCATTAGAAGGTTCATCCAGCATTACCGCGATAATGATGCGCGGCGCGGACACGGGAGCAAAACCGACGAACGATGATACGTATTTTTTGACATATTTTCCGTCGACGATTTTATACGCGGTTCCGGTCTTTCCAGCTACGCGATAACCGGGTACCTGCGCTTTCGGTGCAGTGCCATTGGGCCCTGCGGCCGCCTCCAGCATTGCCCGCATCTGGAGTGCAGTTTTTTCAGAGATGACCCTTTGTCCCGGGATTCCGCTGTTCGGTTGCCCGGTAATTTTTTCCAGGGACAACGGCACTATCTCGCCGTTGCGGGCAAAAATCATATAGGCACGCGCTAGTTGCATCAGCGAAACTGAAATGCCGTGTCCGTAACTCATGGTTGCCTGCTCGATGGGACGCCACGACTTGAATGGCCGCACGCGGCCGGCTGCGCGCCCTGGAAAGCTGAATTTCGGCTGTTGACCGAAGCCGACGCTTGTAAACATTTCCCACATTTCTTGCGGCGGCATTTGCAACGCAATCTTAGCGGTGCCGATATTGGAAGATTTTTCGATAATTTGCGCAACACTCAACTCGCCGAGCGAGTGCGCATCGCCGATCGTTGCAGTACCGATGGTCAGCTTTCCAGGCCCGGTCTGGATCATTGTCTCCGGAGTAACGCGTTTGGTTTCCAATGCCAAAGCTACCGTAAACGGCTTCATGGTAGAACCAGGCTCGAAGGTATCAGTCAAAACACGGTTGCGCAGTTGCGCGCCGGTCAATATATTGCGATCATTCGGGTTGTAACTCGGCAAATTGGCCAGCGCCAGAATTTCACCGGTACTGACATCCAGTACCACTATGCCGCCGGCTTTCGCCTGGTTCAGCTCGACTGCCGCTTTCAATTGCGAATAGGCGATGTACTGGATTTTGCTGTCGATGGCTAGCGTCAGGTCTTTACCGTCATGCGGTTCGCGAATCGATCCGATATCTTCAACAATGCGGCCCAAGCGATCCCTGATGACGCGACGGCTTCCTGTTCTGCCGACCAGCGACTTCTGCGATGCGAGTTCCATGCCGTCCTGGCCGATATCATCAATATTGGTAAAGCCGACAACATGCGCCATCACCTCGCCTTCTGGATAAAAGCGCTTGTATTCCTTGCGGGTCTGAATCCCATCGATGCCCAAGGCAAGAATTTTGTCGGTGATTTCCGACTCGACCTGGCGCTGCAGATAAACAAAACTGCGATCCGAATCCAGTTTTTTACGCAAGTCAGACTCAGTCATATCAAGCAACCCAGCCAACCTGCGCAACTTTTCCGCCGGCGCCTGCAAGACATCATCAGGGATCGCCCAGACTGCCTTGACCGGGATGCTGGAAGCCAGCACATACCCGTCGCGATCCGTAATTTTGCCGCGCGTAGCCGGCAACTCCAAGGTGCGTTCGTAACGCGACGCACCCTGTTTTTGCAGAAATTCGGTAGACATGCCTTGTAACCACAGCGCGCGGCCGGCCAATGTCAGAAAAGACGCAAACAAGATGAACAGGACCAATTTCGAGCGCCAGGCCGGCAATGACATTTTCAGCAGCGGGCTGGTTAAAAACGGCATGCCCCTAGCCGCTGCGATACGACTGGCAGGGCGGCTCATTTGGCCTCCACAGTCAGGTATTGTGTGCTGGCTGCGGTCAATGCAAGCATTTTCAGATCACGCTTTGCGACCAGTTCGATGCGCGCATGCTTGCCCAGAGTGGATTGATCAAGTTGCAACTGGGCCCATTGCACATCCAGCAATTTTGACTGGGATTGCGCCCGACCCAGCTCGACAAACAAGCGACGCGCATGATATTGCGCATTCACCAGCGACAATGCGCATATGACCAGAAGGGCTGCCATGATGCCGTTGGTGCGCGCACTCATGGCAGGTTCTCGGATGTGGAAGCATCAGGCAGGCGCATGCAGACACGCATAATGGCAGAACGGGCGCGTGGATTGCCGCAGACCTCGGCCTCAGTGGGCTTTATTTTTGATACCAGGCACATTTGCGGTTGCGGCAAATCAACCGCACGTATCGGCAAGCGGCGGTCCGGTTGCTTGACATGCGCTTTAGCTGCCATGAAATGCTTGACAATGCGGTCTTCCAACGAATGGAAGCTAATCACTACCAACCTTGCGTTTGGCGCCAGATATTGAAAGGCTTGATTTAATCCAGCTTCAAGTTCCTCAAGCTCCTGATTGATGTAAATCCGTATAGCCTGAAAGGTGCGGGTTGCCGGATCCTTACCCTTCTCGCGAGTTTTGACTGCCCTTGCCACGATCGCGGCAAGCTGTCGTGTGGTTGAAATTGGCTCGATTGTCCGGCCAGCAACAATCGCCTTTGCAATCTGAAAAGCAAACCGTTCTTCCCCATATTCGCGTATCACCTTTTCAATTTTTTGTTCTGATTCAGTCGCCAGCCAGTCTGCAGCCGAAAGGCCGCGCGTACTATCCATGCGCATATCGAGCGGGCCGTCCAAGCGAAAACTGAAACCCCTTGCAGCATCGTCGACTTGCGGCGACGAAATACCCAAATCCAGCAAAACACCATCCACTTGCGCAATTCCGCGCGCTGCAAAGGCATCACCCATAGTCGCAAAACTATCGTGCAGTATTTCAAAACGCGGATCGGAAAACTCTTGCGCCGTGGCGTTTGCCTGCGGGTCCTTATCAAAGGCGATCAGGCGCCCATTCGGGCTCAGACGCTGCAGAATTTTGCGGCTATGGCCGCCGCGCCCAAAAGTACCGTCGACGTAGACCCCATTCGTGCGCGCACCTTCCAGCGCCAGCGCATCGACCGCCTCATCCAGCAGCACCGTGCGGTGCAAATATTCCGGCACCGTTTGTATCGTCATCACAGGTTCCTAAAACGAAAAATTACTTAATACGTCAGGCATGCCTGCTGCGATCGCCTGCGACTCGCTTTCGGCAAGCTTGACCGCATCCCACAACTCAAAATGACTGCCCATGCCTAGCAACATGACGTCGCGGGTCAGACCAACGGCATTACGCAACTCGGGCGCTACCAGAATCCGGCCGGCAGTATCCATTTCCACATCGGATGCATTGCCCAGAAAGATGCGTTGCCAGGCGCGCGCCGACATCGGCCAGGCGGCAATCTGTTCACGATGGCTTTCCCATACCGGGCGCGGAAACAATAAAAGACAACCGTGCGGGTGCTTGGTCAGCGTGACCCTGCCTTCGCACTGGATCGACAGCGCGTCGCGATGCCTGGCCGGGATCGACATCCGGCCTTTCACATCGAGATTTAATGCTGACGCACCTTGGAACACGATTATCAAACCCCTTTGGGCTGGTTATTTTCGGGAGCCGCCTGCCGGCTGCAAATTAATTGCAGGAATATTTATAATTCCCACAAAAAAACACTTTTCCACACTGTTACCCACTTTAGTGGAAGCGTAATAACTGGTCAAGCTGTTTTAAGAAGAGAAAATGGATTTTACTGATTCAAGTCAATGACTTAGCCTTCAAATGCTGATGGAGATAATAGAAATTCCTTATGGAATTAAGTACTTATCGAGCACAGTGAAAGCACCACATAATATAAACACATGTGTTTTTGCATATTTATAGGGAGAAAATGCAGGGAAACCGCAGCGCCAGTGGCAAACCGGGTTTGAATCGGATAAAAATACCGCGCACGGAAGGCGCGTCCGAAAAAAGTGAAGCAAGCCGATAGGCCGGATTTTGTTACGGCGCACGGTTTTGCAATCGCGCGCTATGACAGCCATTCCTCTAGGCGCTGAATTACTCCAGCGCTCAAGCTTCCTACCCGCACGCTCCGCGAGCAGCATCAACGCGTGCCTATTTGGAATTGCTCCGGGTGGAGGTTACCGCGTTTCACCGTAACTTAATACGCTCGTCTCTGTGGCCCTATTCCTCGCCTTATACCGAAGCCAACTACGCTTGCAGCTTTCAGCGGACGGCCGTTAACCGTCACCCTGCTGTATGGAGTCCGGACCTTCCTCCCGCCACGGCCTTGCAACCGCAGCCAGCGACTGTCTGGCTTGCTTCACGGCGGCATTGTAGCGCACTCGCTACAGAGACCGCCATTCGGCCTTGTGCCAATAAATATACTGCTTAAGGTATTTTATAAAATTCTATTAAAACATGCGTACAGTGCATTAATTTTGACTATACTCCTAGTATTTTGATGGATATTAGAAGTCGCAAGGCTATGTAAACCGCCGCTCAACTGGCTTGCATAAGTGCGATTAAAGTCGCGTTACTGCAGGACGATAAAACTTGTTGCCTGTATTCCCACCTGACCGTTCGCATTGACACGCCATGAGAATCGCAGTCCTAGACGACGACCCAGTCCAAGCCGGGCTGACATGCAAAATTCTGAATACCGCAGGACACGTCTGCCATCCATTTTCAAACGCCGGCGAGATGCTTCAGCAGTTACGCCGGGACAGTTGCGATATGCTGATTCTCGACTGGCAAACGGCTGGAGCAAGCGGGCCCGAAGTGATGCGCTGGGCGCGCGAAAAAATGTTGCCCAAGCTGCCGGTGCTCTTCATCACCAGCCATTCCAGCGAAGACGATATCATTGAAGCCCTGGCAGCCGGCGCCGATGAATACATGATCAAGCCGATTCGCCGCAGTGAACTGGTGGCTCGGGTGCAGGCGCTTTTGCGACGCGCTTATCCAAGCCAGAACGCGACCGAACGAATCCAGTTTGGCCGTTATGTGTTCGAAACCCGCAGCGCTCAGTTAACATTTGATGGCACCCCGATTGCACTGACGCACAAAGAATTCAATTTGGCGCTGCTGTTTTTCCGCAATCTGGGCCGACCGCTTTCACGCGTCACAATTCTGGAATCGGTATGGTCCGGCAATAGCGAAATTCCCTCCCGCAGCATGGATACCCATGTATCGCGGGTGCGCAGCAAGCTGCAGTTACACCCGGAAAACGGATTTCGTCTGGCTCCGGTCTACAGTTACGGTTACTGCCTGGAACAAGTTTCAGTGTAATAAAGGCAGCGCTGCCTGATTCGGCTGGTATTACCGGAGTGGCTTGAGCCAGATTCAGTCAATCGAAAAATTCCGTCAATCCAGACCCGGTCACTGGTAACGGCCGGTTTGCCATCTGCAGCGAGAGTTATAATGTGAACTTGCTTAAAAATAAGTTCCGCATTGCGGACACGTGACAACCCACATGCAACTGCTTGCCGTAGGCCTCAACCACACCACCGCGCCGCTTGCGTTGCGCGAACAGGTGGCTTTTCCTGCCGACCAGATCGGTGCGGCAGTGGGGTCGGCGCGGGCATGGTTCGGCAATCAGGAAGGCTCCGGCTACACCGATGAAGCCGCCATCTTGTCGACGTGCAACCGCACTGAGCTGTACGCGGCCAGCCACGTGCCGGGCGGGATCGAGGCGGCAATCGACAGCAGCGCGCATTTTTTGGCTGATTATCACAAATTACCCTACTCGGAACTGCGTCCGCATTTGTACACATTGCCGCAGGATGGCGCTGTACGGCACGCGTTTCGCGTCGCCTCCGGGCTCGATTCGATGGTACTTGGCGAGCCGCAAATTCTGGGCCAGATGAAGGATGCTGTGCGCCAGGCGGAGGCCGTCGGCGGCCTGGGCACGTATCTGCATCAGTTGTTCCAGCGCACGTTCGCGGTTGCCAAGGAAGTGCGCAGCACCACCGAAATCGGCGCCCATAGCGTCTCGATGGCAGCCGCTGCGGTGCGGCTGTCGCAGCGGATTTTCGACACCATCTCGGAACAACATGTGTTGTTCATCGGCGCCGGCGAAATGATCGAATTGTGCGCCACCCATTTTGCGGCGCAAAATCCGAAATCGATCACGATTGCCAACCGCACGCTCGAGCGCGGTGAAACGCTGGCGAACCGCTTCAGTGGTCGGGCCATTCGCCTGGCCGAATTGCCGGATCAACTGGCGCAGTTCGACATCGTGGTTTCGTGCACCGCATCGTCGCTGCCGATCATCGGGCTCGGCATGGTCGAGCGCGCCATCAAGGCGCGCCGCCACAAGCCGATGTTCATGGTCGATCTGGCGGTGCCGCGTGACATCGAAACCGAAGTCGGCCGACTCGACGATGCTTTTTTGTACACCGTCGACGATCTGGGTGCCGTAGTTCAGACCGGCATGGAAAATCGGCAGGCGGCGGTAGCGCAAGCTGAAGCGATCATTGAAACCCGGGTGCAGTCCTTCATGCACTGGGTCGATGGCCGACTGGTGGTGCCGGTAATCCAGGATCTGCACGAAAACAGCGAAATACTGCGGATGATCGAACTCGAACGTGCGCGCAAAATGATCGCGCGCGGCGACGACATCGATGCCGTGCTGGAAGCACTTTCCAAAGGCATCACCGCCAAATTTCTGCATGGCCCGCAACAGGCTTTGCACCAAGCGCAAGGCGACGAGCGCGCGCGCCTGGCCAAGCTATTGCCGCAACTGTTTCGCACCCGGCGTTAGCGTAGCTGTTCGCTTTCGCACTCGCAACTTCCCACACTGCACTGCACGCTGACCGCCATCGAAACGCGGCCGGCTTCCTTAGATCGACCGCTTTTCCAGGCAGAATTTTTATGAAACCATCCATGCTCGCCAAGCTCGACCAACTCTCCAATCGTCTGGAGGAAGTCGGCCAACTGTTGATGCGCGAAGATGCCACGGCGTCAATCGACAATTACCGCAAACTAACCCGTGAGCACGCCGAAATCAGTCCGCTGGTAGCGCTCTATCAGTCCTACGCCAAGGCCGAAAAAGATGCAACAGCCGCGCAGGACATGCTGTCGGACCCGGAAATGAAAGAGTTCGCGCAGGACGAAATCGACGCTGCCAGACAACACATGGAGCAACTGGAACGCGACCTGCAAAAGATGCTGCTGCCCAAAGATGCCAACGACGAGCGCAACATCCTGCTGGAAATTCGCGCCGGCACCGGTGGCGACGAAGCCGCGTTGTTTGCCGGCGACTTGCTGCGCATGTACACCCGCTTTGCCGAGCGGCAACACTGGCAGATCGAAATCATGTCCGAATCGGCGTCGGAACTGGGCGGTTACAAGGAAGTCATCGTGCGCCTGGTCGGCCCCGGCGCTTACGCCAAACTGAAGTTCGAATCCGGCGGCCATCGGGTACAGCGCGTGCCGACTACCGAAACCCAGGGCCGCATCCACACTTCGGCTTGTACGGTTGCGGTGATGCCGGAAGCCGATGAAGTCAGCGATGTGGTGATTAATCCAGCCGACTTGCGCATCGATACTTATCGCGCCTCCGGTGCCGGCGGCCAGCACATCAACAAGACCGATTCGGCGGTGCGCATCACGCATAACCCGACCGGCATCGTAGTCGAATGTCAGGACGGCCGCAGCCAACATCAAAACAAGGCGCAAGCCTTGCGGGTGCTGGCTACCCGCATCATGGACGTCCAAATCCGCGCGCAACAAGCCAAGGAAGCGGCGACCCGCAAGAGCCTGATCGGTTCCGGCGACCGCAGCGAACGCATCCGCACTTACAACTTCCCGCAAGGACGGATGACCGATCACCGCATCAACCTGACGCTGTACAAGCTCGATTTCATCATGGATGGCGATCTCGACGATTTGATCCATGCACTGATGGCCGAGCATCAGGCTGAATTGCTGGCAGCACTAGGCGATGTATCCTGATTTAATATTGCCAACCCACTCCCGCCAACTTTAAAAATATGATGATCACCTCCAAAAATGTTTTACTGGCAATCGCCTATATCTGCCTGACCCTGCTCGGCGTAGCGCTGTATCTGCAGCATGGGCTGGACCAGAAGCCTTGTCCGCTGTGCGTGATGCAGCGTTATGCGTTTGCCGCGATCGCCCTAATATGCCTGGTAAGCGCCGCATTGCCACGCGCTGCTGCACGCGCCGGCGCCAGCCTGGGACTGATTGCAGCGCATATCGGAACCGGTATTGCCGGCTGGCATTTGTGGGTCAAGGCGCATCCAGAAATCTCGTGCGGGATCGACCCGCTGGAAACCGCGCTCAACAAGATCCCGAGCGCTGAACTGCTGCCTTTCTTGTTCAAGGCCAATGGTTTCTGCAGCACCGAATACGCGCCGATTCTAGGCCTGTCGACTCCGATGTGGGCGCTGTTGTGGTTTACGATCTTCACAATTGCGCTGTGGTGGACGGCCTACAAACCGGAGCGCTGAAATGCCCCTGACCCGCATCGAGGCCGGTTGCGACATCGCCGCAGTCCAGCGCAGCTCGCCGCTGGAGGCACTGGAAACTCGCATGCTGCTGATGCATGCGTTGGATTTGACGCGCGTCCAGTTGATCACCCAATCCGAACGCAAGTTGAATGCCGGGGAAGCGCAGCGCTTCACAACGCTGCTGCAGCGCCGCGAAGCGGGTGAACCGATTGCGTATATCGTCGGCCAGCGCGAATTTTTCGGCTTGCCATTTCGAGTAACCAAGGATGTGCTGATTCCGCGCCCGGAAACCGAATTGCTGGTGGAACTGGCGCTGCAGCTACAACGCACACCGCTCAACAGCCGGGTGCTGGATCTGGGCACGGGTTCCGGCGCGATTGCGATTGCGATTGCCCACAGCCGTGCCGATCTGCAGGTCAGCGCACTCGATGTCAGCCCGGCCGCACTTGACGTGGCCCAACACAATGCGGCGCACATCTTGTCAATCGGCGGCAACGCCCTGCGCTTGCTGCAAAGCGATTGGTATGACGTGTTGCAGGCGGACGAACAATTCGCACTTATCGTCGCCAACCCGCCCTACATCGTGGCAGGCGACGCCCATCTGGGCCAAGGCGATCTGCGCTTTGAGCCGATCAGCGCCCTGACCGACCACGCCGACGGCCTGTCTGCATTGCGTACCATTGTTGACGGCGCGGCATCCCATCTGATGGTGGGCGGCTGGCTGTTGATGGAACATGGATTTGATCAGGCGGCGGCGGTGCGCGCGCTGTTGGTTGCCCAAGGCTTCCAGCAAGTGCAAAGCTGGCAGGATTTGGCTGGGATCGAACGCGTGACCGGCGGCATTCGGCCATTGAAAATAATATAATCTTTTTCAGCCATCAAATTTAAACATACTACTTATTGTATTTTCATCTTCCGCATTATTTATATGCGGAAAGTATCGTGTTTTTAACTATACTCCCTGTAAATTTATAATGATGCCAACTCCGCAACCGCGATACTAATGAAGCGCGTAGGTGTGAATTTATTCGCACACCGTACTATTCCACGCGGATTCGTGCGAATGAATTCGCACCTACGGAAACCCCTTCGGTTTAGAAGTTTCTTTTTTGGCGCACTCCTGATTCACCCTCAAAAATCACTGTTCCAGCGGCGCGAAAATCGCCTGCAAATCCTCCTGCGTAATCTTCATGTTTTGCGTCTCGCCGTCGTCGGACAACATTGCGTGCGCCAAGTCGGATTTTTTCTGTTGCAGCGCCTGGATTTTTTCTTCCAGCGTGCCTTTGGCGATCAGCTTGTAGACGAACACCGGTTTGTCCTGGCCGATACGCCAGGCGCGGTCGGTAGCCTGGTTTTCGGCGGCCGGATTCCACCACGGGTCGTAATGAATCACGGTGTCGGCGGCGGTCAGGTTCAGGCCGACGCCGCCGGCTTTCAGGCTGATCAGGAAGATCGGCACCAAGCCCTGCTGGAACGTGCGCACTACGTCAGCCCGATTCTCGGTACTGCCGGTGAGAATGGCATACGGCACCTTGCGCGCCTGCAGTTCGGTTTCGATTAGCGCCAACATGCTGGTGAATGACGAAAACACCAGAATCTTGCGTTCTTCTTCCAGCAAATCCTCGATCATGCTCATCAATTCGCTCAGTTTGGCGGATGACGCGACGGCCTTCTTGACGCTTGCCGATTTGACCAGGCGCGGGTCGCAGCAGACTTGTCGCAACTTCAGCAACGCTTCGAGGATCACGATCTGGCTGCGGGCCACGCCTTTCATGGCGATTTCGGTGCGCACTTTCTTGTCCATTGCCAGCCGCACGGTTTCGTACAGGTCGCGCTGCCCGCCGGAAAGTTCAACCGAGCGCACCATTTCAGTTTTCGGCGGCAATTCCTTGGCGACTTTGTCCTTGGTACGGCGCAGCAAAAACGGCTTGATGCGGCGCGTCAACAAAACGCGGCGGCCGATATTGCCCTGCTTTTCAATCGGATGACGAAACGCGGCATTGAAAGCTTTTTCTTCGCCCAGCAAACCGGGCAACAGGAAGTGAAATTGCGACCAGAGTTCGCCCAGATGATTTTCCAGTGGCGTACCGCTCAGGCACAAACGATGTCGGGCGCGCAGCAAGCCAGCAGTGTGCGCGGCTTTGGAGCGCGGATTCTTGATGTAATGCGATTCGTCCAGAATCACCAAGTGGTACGCATGTTCGCGCAGCTTTTCTTCATCGCGCGGCAGCAGCGCATAAGTAGATAACACCAAATCGAACTGGTCGATTGCGTCGAAATGCGCCAGCCGCTCCTTGCCATGCAGCACCAGCACCCGCAGATCAGGCGCAAAACGGGCCGCCTCATCTTGCCAGTTTCCCATCAGACTGGTGGGCGCGATCACCAGCGCCGGTTGCGTCAGGCGGCCGGCTTCTTTTTCGATCAAAATATGGGCCAAAGTCTGGACGGTTTTGCCCAGTCCCATATCGTCGGCCAGAATTCCGGCCAGATCATATTCGCGCAGAAATTGCATCCAGGCCAGACCTTCGCTCTGATAATCGCGCAGCGTCGCCTGCAAGCCGCGCGGCGGCGCGATGGTTTGCACGCCGCCGAAAGTAGCCAGTTTTTGCCCCATGTCGCGCAGTCGCTGGCCGCCGATCCAGCGCAGTTGCGTGGTGCCGGCCAGTTCGGCCAAACGCGCCGCATCCAGCGTGGAAAGGCGAATAGCGCCGCCGTCTTTCTCGGTAAAGTACAGCTCGCCCAGCGTACTGAGAATCGGCTTGATGCGGCCCCACGGCAACGCCACGCGCACGCCATTCGGCAGCGTCGCCAGCAAGGGTTCGTCGTCGGCATGGGCGGCCAGCGCTTGCGGGTTGAAATCCAGCGGCGCATTGCGGATCAGGTCGACCAGCACCGGCAACAGCGAGATGCGCAGCTGATTGACCACGATGCCCAATTCCAGATCGAACCACGGACTGCCAGACTCGCTTGCTTCGTCATCGATGTCGGCGTACCAATCTTCGACTTCGGCCACGTCATAACGGTAATCCGGCATCCTCTCGATCTGCCAGCCTTGCGCCTCCAGCGCGGGAATTTCTTCGCGGGTAAAACGCAACCAGTCCAACTGACTCGGCATGACCAGCGCGCCGACCAGGGTGGAAAGTGGTGCAACCGCGTGCTGCGGCGGCGCCAAACCCAGCGCATGCAAGGCGGCAATTGCGGCGTCTTCGGCACCACGTTGACGGATGATTTTCTCGATGCCCTGACCGCTGCGCCGGGTCAGGAATTCGGCATGGTCGTCCGCCACCCGAACCCCATCGTAATTAAAGGCGGGCGAAGCAAAATCCTGCCACAGCGTTGGCGTCCCGGCCACGCCATATTGCGATTGCGATTGCGGCAAAGCGCCCAGCAGCAATACCGGCTGCGACACCACGTCGTCGCGCACCATCTGCTGCAACGGTTGCGGCATCGGCACCAGGTTCTGCAGGCCTTGCGCCAGCAACACATGCGATACCGCCAGCCGGTCTTTGGCAGTCAGGGTCGGCGCTTGCGCCACCATCGCTTGCAATTCCCTCACGGGGATACTGGCCCCGCCCTGCTGCAAAACGAGATTGCCGCAGACCAGATTATTGACATACAACACCGGCTCGGTCGGCAGGATGTAATCGACGCTGCCGCTCTCCTGTTCAGCCGGGCCGGTCGGGTCGGACTGGAACTGCCAGCCCAAACGCCAGCACTGATCTTCCTCAAACCAGGCTAACTTGGCATCGCGTGCCGGCCCCGACCTGACTGGATAGACCTGTCCTTTCTGGATATCCTGAAAAGAGTTGGCCCAGTACAGTTGCTGAACCGGCTGCTGCGATTCCGGCAAAGGATTCAGCAAAGGGTTCAGCAAAGGGTTTAGCAACATCTGCAACAATTGCGCCCCGACCCGGCCCTTTGGTTCGACATCGGTGCCGCCATACAATCCACTGCGCAGCGCAATGAACAGGCGTACCGCGTCCTCGTCACCGGGCTGCAGGTAACTGGGCGGGCTCGCAAGCATGTTGTACATTTCGCCCACCAAGGTGGCCGCCGCGATGTCGCCGTTGGCGCGCAAACGTGCCTTGCACAAATTCAGGGTGACACGCTTGCCGCTGCGGTCAGGCGACAGCACGAATAGCAGGCGATACGGGGTTTTGGAAGTTTTGGGCGCGATCCCGCTCTTGGCCGCAAGCGACGCCGGGGCGGCCGTCCCATGCACTGCATTTCCGACCCGCTGCAGCCAGGCCGCAACCGCGTTCGGCATCATCATGGCATCGGACCCGGGTTGCCCGGGCAGAGGCGCAAGCGCTTCCTGCTGCAGGCAAGTCAGCAACACTGCAGCCATGTGTTTGCACATGGTGCCGACCGGACAGGAGCAGCTACCGCCAAATTCCACTCCATGTTTGCGCGCCACCAGCGCAATATCCTGCTCGTAACTCCAGTCGCCGCTACCCTGCACGCTGCCTTCGATCGCATCACCGATGATCTCAGTCGATTCCACCAGACCCCGGCGCACGATATCTTGCGCTCGCGCCAGCGTCTTTGCTTCGAAGCCGTTGATAAGGTCTCTTAATGTATATTGCATCGCCTATTTTTTCAAAAATACGCCGTCAGATCGGCACCGTGCCGCCATTATCAGTGATTGATGCCCCAGCTTAAGCAGCGATTCTGCAAAATCCCTTCATCAATAATATACACGCCAATGTATATTTATATAACGCATTAAATATATGCGGACATAATGCATTTTTTAATGATACTCCCACTATATTTACAATAAAACAGGTCGGACGCAGGATCGGAACTGACGTATCCAGCCCGATTGCGTATCATCTCAGGCTTGATTTCCCACCCCGACAAATACCTCATGCTGCCATCCATTGAACAACGTCTCGCCCTTGAACTCGCCGCCAAACCGGCCCAAGTCGCTGCTGCCATCGCGCTGCTGGACGAAGGCGCGACCGTACCTTTTATCGCCCGTTACCGCAAGGAAGCCACCGGCGGTCTGGACGACATCCAGTTGCGCTTGCTGGAAGAGCGCCTGCGCTACCTGCGCGAACTGGAAGCGCGGCGCGCAGCGATCATCACCTCGATCGAAGAACAAAACAAGATGACGCCGGTGCTGCTGGACGCCATCGTCCACGCAGAAGACAAAACCCGGCTGGAAGACTTGTATCTGCCCTACAAACTGAAGCGCCGCACCAAAGCCCAGGTCGCGCTGGAAGCCGGTCTGCTGCCCTTGGCCGAAGCGCTGCTGGCCGACCCGACGCTGGAGCCGGAAACCGAAGCAGCCGACTACCTGAAGTCGGCTTTTTCCACCGCCAACGGCGACAACCCCGGCGTGCTTGACATCAAGGCAGCGCTGGACGGCGCGCGCCAAATCCTGATGGAACGCTTCGCCGAAGATGCCACGCTGCTGCAAGGCTTGCGCGAATATCTGCTGGAACACGGCGTGGTCGAATCGAAAGTGGTCGAAGGCAAGCAGGACGCCGGAGAAAAATTCGCCGACTATTTCGACTATTCCGAAACCATCGGCACCATTCCATCGCACCGCGCACTGGCGATCTTCCGCGGCCGGCGTGAAGAAATGCTCAACGTCACGCTGCGACTCGATACCGAAGCAGAAAAGCCGAAATGGGACGCGCCGCTGAACCCGTGCGAAAGCCGCATCGCCGCCCGTTTTACCATCAAGAATCAAAGCCGTGCAGCCGACAAATGGCTGGCCGACACGGTGCGCTGGACTTGGCGCGTGAAGAGCTTCATGCATCTGGAAACCGAATTAATGGGTGCGCTGCGCGAACGCGCCGAGGTCGAAGCGATCCATGTATTCGCGCTGAATCTGAAAGCCTTGCTGCTGGCCGCGCCGGCCGGCCCACGCGCCACGATGGGACTCGATCCAGGACTGCGCACCGGGGTCAAGGTAGCGGTGGTCGATGCCACCGGCAAAGTGATGGATACCGCGGTGATTTATCCGCATCAGCCGAAGAACGACTGGGACGGCTCGCTGCATGCGCTATCCACGCTGGCAGAAAAATACCAGGTATCGCTAATCTCGATCGGCAACGGCACCGCCTCGCGTGAAACCGATAAGCTGGCGCAAGACTTGATCAAGCTGCGCCCGGAACTCAAATTAACCAAAATCGTGGTGTCCGAAGCCGGAGCCTCGGTATATTCGGCGTCCGAATTTGCGTCAAAAGAATTGCCGGACATGGACGTCACGCTGCGCGGCGCAGTCTCGATTGCGCGCCGGCTGCAAGACCCGCTGGCCGAACTGGTAAAGATCGACCCGAAATCGATCGGCGTCGGCCAATATCAGCACGATGTCGGCCAAACCCAGTTGGCGCGCTCGCTCGACGCGGTGGTCGAAGATTGCGTGAATGCGGTCGGCGTCGATGTCAATACCGCTTCCGCGCCGCTGCTGGCGCGCGTCTCCGGCTTATCTTCCAGCGTAGCGCAAAGCATCGTCACCTATCGGGACCTGAAAGGCGCATTCGGCTCACGCGCAGCATTGCGCGCCGTGCCACGGCTGGGCGACAAAACGTTTGAGCAAGCTGCAGGGTTTTTGCGCGTGATGGGCAGCGACAATCCGCTCGATGCATCGGCGGTTCATCCAGAATCCTACCCGCTGGTTGAAAAAATTCTGGCCGATTTGCAAAAAAATGTCAAAGCCCTGATCGGCGATGAACGGCTGCTGAAATCGCTGAATCCGGCCAAATACGCCGACGCCCAATTTGGCGTGCCGACTATCACCGACATCTTGCGCGAACTGGAAAAACCCGGCCGCGATCCACGGCCGGAATTCAGCACCGCCACCTTCAAGGAAGGCGTCGAGGAAATCAAGGATCTGCGCCCCGACATGATCCTCGAAGGCGTGGTTACCAACGTCGCCGCATTCGGCGCGTTTGTCGATATCGGCGTGCATCAGGATGGCTTGGTGCATATTTCCGCGCTATCGAACAGCTTCGTCAAAGACCCGCACACGGTGGTCAAGGCTGGTCAAGTGGTGAAAGTAAAAGTGCTGGAAATCGATGCCAAGCGCAAACGCATTGCGCTCACCATGCGCCTGACCGACAGCGCACCGCAACCGGGAGCGAACCCGGAACAGCGCCCCGACCGCAATGACGCCAAACGGCTGGCGCAACACCAGCAGCCGCGTCAGGCTGCGCCGGCAGGCAATGCAATGGCAGCCGCCTTCGCCAAACTGAAGTAAGCAGCCTGCTCGATGCGAAAAAACAGCGCGTATTCATGCAAATACGCGCTGTTTTTTTCGGGCAAGAGGCTTATGTCAAGCAGGTGTCAAAAGGTACGGATTTTGAGGAGCGGCCGCAGGTTGCGCCGTCAATTTTGTACATATATAACCAAATTTAGAACTCTTCCCGCGTATTTAAGGGAACAAGATTCGTATCCAACATGACCTCTGCTACAGCTCCTGACTGGTCGGCCTGAACAGGATTTCATTCACATCGATGTCGTCTGGCTGACTCATTGCATAGGCCACGGCCCTGGCGAATGAATCGGCTGGAATCGCGATTTCATAAAATTTTCGGACATTGTCGGCTATATCAGCTTCGGTGATGCTGTTTGGCAGTTCAGTTGCAACAGCGCCAGGTGAAATGACAGTAGTGCGTATATTGTACGGTTTTACTTCCAGGCGCAGACCTTCGGAGAGTGCCAGAACAGCGTGCTTGGTCGCGGCATAGACTGCGCTGCCTGGACGGACTTTATGACCGGCGACCGACGAGACGTTGATGATATGTCCTGCTTTTTGCTGCTGCATATATGGCAGAGCCGCCGCGATGCCGTACAACACGCCTTTGATATTTACGTCAATCATGCGGTCCCAGTCTGCGATCTTGAGTCTTTCAAGAGGGGAATGCGGCATCAGCCCGGCATTATTTATCATGACGTCGATCCGCCCGTAACTTGCAATGGCGGCCTCGACCAACTTCTTGACTTGTTCGCTTTGAGTGACATCGGTTTGCACAGCGATTGCTTTTCCTGTGCTGCCGGCCAACTCTTTGGCCAGCGCATTGATCCGGTCAATACGTCGGGCACCTAATACCACTACGGCACCCTGCTCGGACAGATGACGCGCTGTGGCTTCGCCCAGCCCACTGCTTGCGCCTGTAATGACGACAATTTTGCCTTCAATGTTATTGCCCATACTTACCTCCAAATTGGGAACTGCGGCTGGAGTGCGCTGCGGCGGACGTCGCAGTCGCCGCCATGATTTCAAGATCCTGAAGGCCGGAGTCCCTGGTTTATTTTCATGCTTTCGGTATCACACCGGGAATGCACGTTGCGTAACGAAAGAATAGCATTTCCGATTCTTTCGTGTTTGTCCAGGCAGGGCCGAAGTATCGTCAACACAGCATGTTTTTCTAAAGGCCGCCAACCAACATCAATCTTATCAGCGCTCTAGTCTGGCAAGGCAATCCGGCTGCCTTTGTGTCTACAAAGAAACGACCAAGACCGAAATCTGCATCCCGTAGAGCCTCAATAAACGTAGCGGATTGCGCCGAATGCGCTAAGATTGCAAGGAAGCATTTTTGCTTCATAAAAATTAACAAATACAGACGGGACGCACCATGATAGATAGCAATAAAAAAGGGGTGACGGGAACCAGTAAAGCACTTGCCAACGATGCTTCCACCGAGATCATGGATGCGCCGAAAAATCCCGTGCTCGGGGTGACGCCGCCAGTACAACCGACCGACCCGGCGCAGGCCCGGCAAGCCGACCTGGAGGCTATCCGCCTGCTGAAGCAGGCGGCCCGCAGTGCAATCAGCCGGCCGCAAAAAAAGCGCGGCATCGCGACTGACAGCGTGCTCAACGAAGGCTGGGAAAATGGGGGCTATCCGTACAAATACCGACTTTCGGACAAGTCTTATGAGGCGCAAAAGCGCGGACTCCAAGTCGAATTGCTGAAGCTGCAAGCGTGGGTCAAGGAAACTGGGCAGCGCGTCGTGATTCTGTTCGAAGGGCGCGATGCGGCAGGCAAAGGCGGTGCCATCAAGCGTTTCATGGAACACATGAATCCGCGCAGCGCACGCGTGGTGGCGCTGGAAAAACCGACCGACTTCGAGCGCGGGCAATGGTATTACCAGCGCTATAACCAGCACCTGCCGACCGCCGGCGAAATCGTGCTATTCGACCGTTCCTGGTATAACCGCGCCGGGGTCGAACGGGTGATGGGATTTTGCACCGATAACGAATACCTGGAATTCATGCGGCAAACGCCGGAGTTCGAGCGCATGCTGGTGCGTTCCGGCATTCACCTGTTCAAGTTCTGGTTCTCGGTCACCCGCAAGGAGCAGAAATTGCGCTTCGAGCAGCGCAAGACCGACCCGCTCAAGCAATGGAAACTGAGCCCGATTGACATGGCTTCGCTCGACAAGTGGGATGACTACACCAAGGCCAAGGAAGCGATGTTTTTCTATACCGACACCGCTGACGCGCCCTGGACTGTGATCAAATCGAACTGCAAGAAACGGGCGCGCCTGAATGCGATGTGCTATGTGCTGCACAAGCTGCAATATGCCAATAAGAACAAGATTGTGGTCGGCAAGCACGATTCTCTTCTGGTCGGCTCGGCGCAAGCCAATTTTGAAAACGGCGAACAGAAATAAGGGCAGGGTCGCCGCAGTCTTGACTGAAAATTCCAGTACTCCATTGCAACGATGCGTTGCTATGCTTGATATTTTTTCAATCACCCATAAGATGCCAGGATGAAATTCGCGATAAATAAATTCCTGCTGGCGAGCGTTTTGCTCGCTGTTGCTGTCGCCGCCGCCACTGCCGGCACGTTGCCAACAACCGTCGATGTCAAACAGGGTGCCGCGCTGCAAAGCCGCGGCGCGCTATTGATCGACGTGCGAGAGGCCAATGAATACACTGAAGGACATGTGCCCGGCAGCACTCTGATTCCGCTGGGCCAGTTGCAACAACGGCTGCCGGAAATCGCCGGCTACAAGAACCAGCCGGTTGCGGTGATTTGCCGCTCCGGCAGCCGTTCGGCAAAGGCGGTCAAACTGCTCGAACAAGCTGGCTTCAGCGCCGCCGTCAATGTCGAGGGCGGCATGAACGCCTGGCGAAAAGCGGGCTTGCCTGTCGTCACCGGCGCAGCTTCCCGCTAAATACTAATGAAAAGCACAGTGATGTGGTTGTGTAGGAGCGCGCCCGGGTGCGCTCCTACAAGAACATTTCGGCTTGAACGTCTTTTATAGCAACTTGAATAGCAACTTGAAAAGTTACCATGTAATGAAACATATATGGGAGTATGTGGTTTATTGAGGCACTTTCTGCAGTATTCGCGTGCGGATATATAAAATACATCACGATGTATTTTATTTAGATGAAAAACTCCTGATCAGAATCTCGCCGACACGCACCGGCGGCCTGAAAGCAGAACACACACAGGCTGAGTAACGCGCACAAGCACATCAGCAACAAGCGGCCATTTTTCTTATAATGGCTCTTTAACCCAAGAATCAACGAAAGACTGCCATGAACGACGTACAAGTTTGGATCAAAGAAACCGTAACCACAAATCCGGTCGTATTATTCATGAAGGGTACCGCCCAATTCCCGCAGTGCGGATTTTCCGGCAAAGCCATCCAGATTCTGAAAGCCAATGGCGTCGAAAATATCGTCACGGTCAATGTGCTTGACGACGCAGATGTGCGTCAGGGCATCAAGGAATACTCCAACTGGCCGACCATCCCGCAACTCTACGTCAAGGGCGAATTCGTCGGCGGCTCGGACATCATGAATGAAATGCACGATTCCGGCGAACTGAAAACCCTGTTGAGCGCATAAGCCGGCCACCCTCCAGTGACGACCCAAAAGCGCTTGATCATTGCCATCACCGGCGCCACCGGCGCGGTGTATGGCGTGCGTTTGCTGGAAGTGCTGCACGCTGCGCCCGGGATACAAACCCATTTGATGCTATCGGAAGCCGGCGCTCTGAATCTGCATCAGGAACTCGACATGAGCCGCAAGCAGGTCGGTCTGCTGGCCGATGTGGTGCACAACGTGCGCGATATCGGGGCCTCGATTGCCAGCGGCTCGTTCCAGTCGGAAGGCATGATCGTCGCGCCTTGTTCGATGAAAACACTGGCCGCCGTAGCGCACGGACTGTCCGACAACCTGATCACCCGCGCTGCCGATGTGGTTTTGAAAGAACGCCGCCGACTGGTGCTGATGGTGCGTGAAACACCGTTCAACCTGGCCCACTTGCGCAATATGACGGCCGTCACCGAGATGGGCGGCATCATCTTCCCGCCGCTACCGGGCTTTTATCAGCGCCCGCAATCGATCGCCGAAATGATCGATCATACGGTCGGGCGCGTGCTCGACCTGTTCGCCATCCCGCATACGTTAACGCCGCGCTGGAACGGCCTCAAGGCAGACAGCGAATCTGCTTGATTTTTTTCCGCGTTACAAAATTTGTGCTTATAAAGTAGCGCAGGCCTCCGTGCCTGCACCGGGCAGCAGGCACGGAGGCCTGCACTACTTCATTGTCAACTGCCCAGCCATTGGCTAAAAACGTGGATTAGCAGCCCGACAATGCCGCCCACCAGCGTGCCGTTCAAGCGAATGAATTGCAGGTCGCGACCGATATTCAGTTCCAGCTTGTCGACGATTTCATCGTCCTTCCACTCGCACATTTTGGCTGTAATGAAGCTACCGATGCGCGGCCGGTATTCTTCTATCAATGGCGGTGCTGCCTGGATAATCTGCGCATTGATCCACTGTTGCATCGCGTGATCATCACGCAAAGCTTGTGCCAGCCGGTGCGTGATAGCGGCTACTTGGGTGCGTACACTGGAATCGGGGCGCTGTAAATCGTGCTGCAGCCATTGCCGAAAATCCTGCCATAGTCCGTGCAGATAATCCGATAGCCTGGCGTCGCCTGCCAGCTGTCGCTGGAACTGTTCGATGCGAAAACGGTAGTCTGGATCGCTTTTCAATTTCACGATCAGATTGGTCACCATGCGGTTGAAATCCAGCCGCAACGGATGCTGTGGGTCGGCGTTGATTTCGTGTAGCAGTTGCAGGATGCCGGCCACGATCTTTTCAGCGGCGATTCTGCCGCCAGCCATTTTCAGGCGCGCAAAATACAGCGGCAATTGATTTGCCAGCATGTGTTCGATCCGCTCCAACACCTCCGGTTTGGCAAGCGTAGCTTCAACGCCCTCGAGCAACTGATCTAGCAGCGCTTGATGACGGTCGTCCAGGGTCAGCATGTCGAGCACGCTGCCGGCCAACTGCGCCAGATCGAAGTGCGCGATGTGTGCGGTCACGGTGCGATTCAGATAGTTTCTGACCTCATCCTCATTGAGCGCGTTGAGTGCGTATGAAAAGCCGCGTACCGCCAGATCGCCGAAGCGCTCGGCATTGGCCTCATGCGCAAACCAAAGAGCGATTCTGGCTGCCGGGTCGAACTCGCGGATCACATTGAGTACCCGCTCGGTGGCGAAAAATTCGCTCTGCACGAACCCGCCGAGATTGGCGGCGATGCGCTCCTTGTTGGCCGGGATGATGGCGGTATGGGGAATGAAGCGCAGTCCGAGCGGATGGCGAAACAACGCCACCACCGCGAACCAGTCGGCCAACGCGCCGACCATCGCCGCTTCGGCAAAAGCTGCAATGTACGGCAACCATAGCAGCGACGGATGGTTGGCCTTGAAATAAGTGGCCAACGCAAACACCAGCGCGGCCAACAGCAACAAACCGTTGGCCAGCCACTGCATACGTCGCAGCCGGATGCGCTTGTCGTCATTTTCAGCCGCAGCGGTTTGCCGCGTTTGTCCGCCCGATGCCATCATGCGTTCCCGATTTTTCCAAATAATAGTTACTGTTCAAGCCGCTATAGTAATGCACGCAACCAGGCTGGATATTCCATCCACGTCAAAGGGAGAGTTAGCCAGTGGATGGTTTTTTTGCCACGCAATAAACCCATCACACCCGACCGCCCTCCTTGAAAGGGGAGCAGAAAACCATTCCACCTAGTGATCTGAACAGTAACGAATAATATAAATTATTCGGGAGTATGATTGAAAATCATGTAATTTCGCATAGTTGTATTGCAGAATTAAAAATACACTGCCTGGTATTTATAACGGCGACAGCGATTGCGGGAACCGATATCAACTGCATGGCAGACGCTGAGCAGCACATTTAACCGCTTCGTTCCAGGTAACCATTTTCCCAATATTTTGGGTCGGGAACGAAAAGCGCATGTTGCCATCCAATCCAGTTGTTAACTCGGCCATCAGGTCAGTTATGCGTATTGACAGGGATTCCAATGCAAATAAAAAAAATGAACCGGGCGGCGACGCAAGCAGCCCCGGCGGCACTATGGTGCGTTGTGGCAGCAATACTGGCTTTGTGCATGGCGCAAGCAAACACCAGCGCATTCGCGTTCGGGTTTGCCGATGTCGCAAAACAGGCCAGGCAGTTAGCGCAAGACGCCTACAAAAAACCGGACAGTAATTTACCGAAGGCAATTGAAAACCTTGGCTACGATCAATACCGGGACATCCGATTCGACACGAACAAGTCGATGTGGCGCAGCGCCAAACTGCCGTTCGAGATCGTGTTTTTACATCAGGGACTGTTTTACGATCATCCGGTGAAGATCAATGAACTGGATGGGAAAAAAGTGCGCGAAATCAAGTTCGACCCACGCGCATTCAACTATGGTAAAAACAAAATTGACCCGAAAGAATTGCAACAACTCGGTTTCGCCGGTTTTCGCGTGCACTTCCCATTAAATGCACAGAAATACAAGGACGAGGTGATGGTATTTCTCGGCGCCAGCTATTTTCGCGCGGTTGGCAAGGGACAGTTGTACGGAATTTCGGCGCGTGGGCTGGCACTCGATACCGCCCTCAATTCCGGCGAGGAATTCCCGCAGTTTACCGAATTCTGGCTGGAACGGCCGCAAGTGAAAGATAAGGATTTAACGATTTACGCGCTGCTAAACTCGCGCCGGGTCACCGGCGCTTACCGCTTCGTGCTCAAGCCGGGCGTGGAAACCGCAGTCGAGGTCAAGGCCCAGTTGTATCTGCGCGAAAACGTTACGACGCTTGGTATCGCACCGCTGACCAGCATGTATTTTTTTGGTGAAAACCAGCGCGCGGAAGTCGAGGATCACCGACCCGAAGTGCATGATTCCGACGGCTTGTCGGTGCAATCCGGCACCGGCGAATGGATCTGGCGGCCGCTGGTCAACCCCAAGCGGCTGCTGGTTACCTCGTTTGCGCTGGACAATCCGCAGGGCTTCGGCATGATGCAGCGCGACCGCGCATTTGCCAATTATCAGGACCTGGAAGCACAATATGAAAAGCGGCCAAGCGTGTGGATCGAGCCGAAGGGCAAGTGGGGCAAAGGCCGGATCGAGCTGGTGCAGATTCCGACACCGGACGAAACTAACGACAACACAGTCGCATTCTGGGTGCCGAGCCTGATGCCAAAACCCGGCCAGCCATTCGATATCGAATACCGGATGCTGTGGCAAAAAGAATTTGAAACGCAACCGCCGCTATCGTGGGTGACGCAAACCCGGCGCGGCCACGGCTATACGCGCAAAGTGGATGACAGCATCGCACTGATCGTTGATTTTGAAGGCCCGGCACTGAAAAAATTGCCCGCCGATACGGAGCTGCAAGGCATCGTCAGCGGTGACGCCAACGGCCAGTTAATGGAAATCAATACCTATCGCAACAGCGAAACCGGCGGCTGGCGCATGGCGGTGCGGCTGCGCCGCAACGACGTCACCAAACCGGTCGAACTGCGCGGTCATTTGCGCAGCGGCAACGAAACTCTGTCCGAAACCTGGAGCTACATATTACCGCCCAACTGAATACTGCTGCCGCAGAGGCCGAGTTCACGCTGGTGCAAAATAGCGCCGATTGCACTGGCGCCATCGAGCGCTATCTGGATATCCTGCCGCTGACGACACTGCAACGGCAAGCCTTGCAAGGCGCTGCCGCACACTGTGGCGGCCATCCACAGCGGGCGATGACTGCACTGCATCAGGCGCTGGCAGACGACAACGTTAACGACAGCAACAGCGACAACCCGGCCTATGCGTCGGTTGCATCGCGTTTACAGTTGGCCTATCAATCCTCGCCGACCGCAGAATTGCCGCCGCACCAGGCACCAACGCCAACGCCAACGCCAACCATCAATTTTGACCGCTGCGGCCACATTCGGGTTAGCAGTACGCCACCGTTGCACCGCATTTCGATGGTGCCGCAGTCGTGGGGCGCATTAAATCCGCTGATCCGCTGGATGCACACATTGTCCGGCCACCGCGACTGCGCCGCAGAAACCACGCGAACCGGGCCGCCGTCGGCAGACGCGCCCGACCCGGGCGGCAATTGGCAGCATGACGGCGGCTGGCGCCGGCTAATCCTGCTGCTTCTAATGTTCGGGCAAACTGGACTGGCCACCTATTTCATGAGTGCAGTGTTGCCGTATCACGGCACCAGACCAATGGAAGTGGTGACGCTGACGCTGTTCGCCATCCTGTTCTGCTGGATTTCGGCCGGCTTTTGGACTGCGATGGCTGGCTTCCTGGTGCTGCTGCGCGGTGGCGACAGCTACATGATCTCGGCCAGTAATGCGGGCAACCTTGCCGACGGGCCGATCGACGTCGCAGCCCGTACTGCGATTGTGATGCCGATTTGCAATGAAGACGTGAATCGCGTCTTCGCCGGTCTGCGCGCTACTTACGAGTCGGTGCGACGCAACGGCACACTGCAGCATTTCGATTTCTTCGTACTAAGCGACAGCAACCAGCCCGACTTGTGCGTGGCCGAGCTGGCCGCCTGGGATCGGCTGTGCCGGGCGGTTGACGGCTTCGGCCGTATCTTCTATCGACGTCGGCTACGGCGGGGCAAGCGCAAGAGCGGCAATATTGACAACTTCTGTCGCCGCTGGGGCAGCAACTACCGCTACATGATCGTGCTGGATGCCGACAGCGTGATGAGCGGCGACTGTCTGTCCAAGCTAGTCCGGCTGATGGAGGCAAACTCCGGCGCCGGCATCATCCAGACCGCGCCGCGCGCATCCGGGCGCGACACGCTGTATGCGCGCATCCAACAATTTTCTACGCGCGTCTACGGCCCGTTGTTTACCGCTGGTTTGCATTACTGGCAACTGGGCGAGTCGCATTACTGGGGCCACAACGCGATCATCCGTTTGGCGCCATTTATTCGGCACTGCGCGCTGGCGCCGCTGCCTGGGCGCGGCTCGCTGGCCGGCGAAATACTATCGCACGATTTCGTCGAAGCGGCGTTGATGCGGCGCGCCGGCTGGGCGGTCTGGATCGCCTACGACCTGGCCGGCAGCTACGAAGAAATGCCACCGAACCTGCTGGATGAGCTTAAGCGCGACCGCCGCTGGTGCCACGGCAACCTGATGAATTTTCGGCTGTTCCTGGCGCACGGCATGCACCCGGTACACCGCGCGGTCTTCGCCACCGGCGTCATGGCGTATCTGTCGGCGCCGCTATGGTTCCTGTTTCTTGCTCTTTCGACCGGCATGTTGGCGTCGCACACGCTGACGCTGCCGGAGTATTTTATCGAGCCGCGCCAACTGTTTCCGATCTGGCCGGAGTGGCATCCGGGAAAAGCCCTGGCCTTGTTTTCCGCCACCGCCACGCTGCTGTTTTTGCCGAAATTTTTGAGCGTACTGCTGATCTGCGTGCAAGGGGCGAAACGCTTCGGCGGCCGCCTGCACGTGACACTTAGCATGCTGATGGAACTGGTATTTTCGGCGCTGTTGGCGCCGGTACGGATGTTGTTCCACTCCCGTTTCGTAGCCGCAGCGTTTCTCGGCTGGGAGATGCACTGGAAATCGCCACCGCGTAACAACGCTGAAACCGGTTGGGGCGAAGCCTTGCGCAAGCACGGCGGCCATACGCTGCTAGGGCTGGCGTGGGGGGGCGGCGTGTTTTGGCTAAATCCGTTATTTTTGTGGTGGCTGCTGCCGATTGTCGGCGCGCTGATACTGTCAATTCCGCTGTCAGTATTTTCCAGCAGGGTGTCGCTTGGACGTCGCATGCGCCAACTACGTTTGTTCCTGATTCCAGAAGAAATGAAACCACCGCCGGAATTACGCGCCACCAAGGCCCATCTCGCAGCGACGCCACCGGCGCCAGCTTTTACAGATGCGGTGGTCGATCCATTGCTCAATGCGCTGGTGTGCGCCTGCGCCATTGCACGCCCCAATTTGCCGACGGCGACACGCAACCAACATGCGCAGTTAGCCAAGATCGCGCTGGAACATGGTGCCGATGCGCTCACGCCGGAGCAGACCAATTTGTTACTGCAAGATCCGCTGGCACTGTCGCGTCTCCACTTCGATGTCTGGTGCGCGCCACAAGCACATCCGCAGTGGCGTCTGCCAACTACATGAATAAAGTAGGCTTCACCAATTAGTCAGGCCGAACCAAGGCAGGTAATAGACACGGTTGAAAGGGGTTAAAATCCTGTTTCAACGAATCGCCCCTTCGCCACTCACCGCCCTGAAGGACGAGGTTTGAACCCTAGTCAGTTTTTTGATCAAAGCAACCCCCCAGGCCTGCGCCGAATTACCGGCGGTGCGGACTGCGCAACATCAGTTCGCAATAAAATGGAACAATACCATGCAAAAAAAATACTTTTTATCGGCAATTTTATTGGCAACATTGACCTATTCCGCCGCCGCTTACGAGCGCCCCTTTCCATCAAATGCCAAACGCGGGACAATGACGCCTGCGACATATCCGGCGATCATCATTGACGGCAAGGAACGCATGCTGTCACCGGGTGCGCAAATTTTTAACACCGATAATACGATCGACCTGCCTGAGACTTTGCGCGTCAGCAACGTGAGCGTGAATTTCACCGAAAACAATCAGGGCCAGATCCACCGGATCTGGATGCTGAACCCGCAAGAAGCCAGTAAGCCATTGCCGGTCCAAAATCGATAAAACCGCTATAACGCCTACAAGCCCAATTCGCACAAAGCCACACCATGCAAAAAAAAGTATTCATCAAAACCTTCGGCTGCCAGATGAACGAGTACGACTCGGACAAGATGGCCGACGTGCTCCAGGCTTCCGACGGCATCATCAAGACCGACATCATCGAAGATGCCGACGTGATCTTGCTCAACACCTGTTCTGTGCGTGAAAAGGCGCAGGAAAAAGTATTTTCCGACCTCGGCCGCATTCGTGAATTGAAATTGGCCAAACCCGATCTGGTGATCGGCGTCGGCGGCTGCGTTGCGTCCCAGGAAGGTGCGGCGATACTCAAGCGCGCGCCGTATGTGGATGTGGTGTTCGGCCCGCAAACCCTGCATCGCTTGCCGGCGCTGATCAATCAACGCCGCGCCACCGGCCAATCGCAAGTCGACATCAGCTTTCCTGAAATTGAGAAATTCGATCATTTGCCGCCCGCAAAAGTGGATGGCGCGACCGCATTCGTGTCGATCATGGAAGGCTGCAGCAAATATTGCAGCTACTGCGTGGTGCCTTACACGCGCGGCGAGGAAGTGTCGCGCCGCTTCGATGACGTGCTCACCGAGATCGCCGGCCTGACCGAACAGGGCGTCAAGGAAATCACGCTGCTGGGCCAGAATGTCAACGCGTTTCGGGGCCTGATGGCCGACGGCGAGCTAGCCGATTTTGCACTGCTGATCGAAACCATCGCAGAATTTCCCGGCATCGAACGGATCCGTTTCGTCACCAGCCACCCGAAGGAATTCACCCAGCGCTTGATCGATACCTACGCCAAGGTGCCGAAACTGGTCGATCATCTGTACCTGCCGGCCCAGCATGGCTCCGACCGGATACTGGCCGCGATGAAACGCGGCTACACCGCGCTGGAATACAAATCGGTAGTCCGGCGGCTGCGCGCGGTACGGCCGAATATCGCAATATCAAGCGACTTTATCGTCGGCTTTCCGGGCGAGACCGAGGCCGATTTTGAAACCTTGATGCAGCTAATCGACGAGATCGGCTTTGACAACAGTTACAGCTTCGTCTTCAGCGCCCGACCTGGCACGCCAGCCGCCAATTTGCAAGACGACACGCCGCATGAAGTCAAGCTAACGCGCCTGCAACGGTTGCAGGCGGTTATCAGCGACAACACCAAACGCTACAGCCAGCAAATGATTGGCACCGTTCAGCGCATCCTGGTTGAAGGGCCGTCGGCCAAGAGTCCGGCAGAAATGCAGGGCCGCTCCGAAAATAATCGCGTGGTCAATTTCGATGGCGGGCCGGATGGCGCACGTCTGATCGGCCGGCAGGTCGATATCGACATTACGCACAGCTACACTTATTCGCTGCGGGGCGAACTGGTCGCCGCCCAACCCACAACACCGACACTATCCACACCAATCCAGCAAAGCGCCATTTGAAAACCAAATCTCCCTCGCCGTCGCAGCACTTCCTGCCGGAACCGCTCGACAATGCGCGGCTGGCACATCTGTGCGGCCCGCTCGACGAAAACCTGCGGCAAATTTCATCCAACCTGGATGTGACGATTTTCCGGCGCGGCGACCGCTTCGTGGTGGGTGGCGTCAACGGCGAACGCGCGGTCGCGATCCTGGAGCGGTTTTATGCCGCCGCCACAAAACCTATCTCGGTCGACGAAGTGCAACTGGCGCTGGTCGAACAGCGAGCGAAACTGGCTGCCAGAAAAGTAAATCCGGCCAGCGATGCACTCACCTCGGCGACGCTGGAAACCATGCCGGACGCGATTGAAAGCCCGCCACTGAAGACGCGCCGCAGCGATCTACGCGGCCGCACGCCGCACCAAAACTTGTACCTGAACGCCATCCTGGCGCATGACATCACCTTTGGCGTCGGCCCGGCCGGCACCGGCAAGACTTATCTGGCAGTCGCTTGCGCGGTCGATGCGCTGGAACGCGACGCGGTCAAGCGCATCGTGCTGACGCGCCCGGCGGTCGAAGCCGGCGAGCGGCTCGGGTTTCTGCCCGGCGACATGGCACAGAAAGTCGATCCTTACCTGCGTCCGCTGTACGACGCGCTGTACGACCTGCTGGGTTTCGACAAAACCCAAAAATTATTCGAAAAGCAAACTATCGAAATCGCGCCGCTGGCATATATGCGCGGCCGCACGCTGAACCATGCATTCATCATCCTGGACGAAGCCCAGAACACCACACCCGAGCAAATGAAAATGTTTCTGACCCGGATCGGCTTCGGCAGCAAAGCAGTGGTCACTGGAGACGTCACGCAAGTCGATTTGCAACGCAACCAGAAAAGCGGCTTGAGCGATGCGCTCGGCGTGCTGAAAGACGTGCGCGGCATCGCTTTTTCGCATTTCACCAGCATTGATGTGGTGCGCCATCCGCTCGTCGGGCACATCGTCGATGCCTACGAATCCGCCAACAGCCTGGAAGTCGAGCTAAATAAAACCGTCCCCGTCAACCATGCCCGCAAAAAATAAACTTGCGCTGTCGGTGCAATATCCCGACCCGCGCCTGAAAAATACAATTACCCGCCCCCAGTTGCGCCGCTGGGTGCAAGCAGCGCTGTTTGCTCCGGCAGAACTCACCATCCGCTTCGTCGATGCGGCAGAAGGCTGCACGCTGAACCGCGACTACCGCGGCAAAGATGCTCCGACTAACGTGCTGACCTTCGCGTATACCGAAGACCAGGACGCTGAAGTCACGCAGGCCGACATCATCCTGTGCACCGACGTGCTGGAACGGGAAGCCGCAGAACAGGGTAAATCGGTCACTGTCCACACCGCTCACCTGATCGTGCATGGCGTGCTGCATGCACAGGGTTACGATCACGAGAACGAAGCAGAAGCGCAGGAAATGGAAGCCATCGAAACCGAAATCCTCGCTGCGCTGGGCATACCCAACCCGTATGCCGAAAGTTGATGGCCGGTCAAGCTTGAAGCAGCTTCAATCAGATACACAAAATCAAAAAATACCAGCGGATTTTGGTATCTGGTTACATTTGTTGTATCCTATGCCGATCGAAACTACGGCTAATCGCCCCTTATGCAAGATCAACTTACCGGCGTCAGAGTCCCTGACGCCAAGCCCCATCGGTCATTGTTTGAACGCCTGACCGCCCTGATTTCCCCCGAACCCGACAGCCGCGCCGAACTGCTGGAAGTCCTGCAAGACGCGCATGAACGCAACCTGATCGACGCCGATGCACTCTCAATGATCGAGGGCGTGTTCCAGGTATCGGATCTCTCGGTACGCGACATCATGATCCCGCGCTCGCAAATGGACGTGATCGACATCAACAGACCGATCGAAGAATGGATGCCCTACGTCTTATCGACCGCGCACTCCCGCTTCCCCGCCATCGAAGGCGAGCGCGACAAAGTTATCGGCATTCTGCTAGCCAAGGATTTGCTGCGCTATTACGCGGAAGAATCATTCGACGTGCGCGACATGCTGCGTCCGGCGATCTTCATCCCGGGTTCAAAACGCTTGAACGTGTTGCTGCGCGACTTCCGCGCCAACCACAACCACATGGCGATCGTAGTCGACGAATACAGCGGCGTGGCCGGCTTGATTACGATTGAAGACGTGCTGGAACAGATCGTCGGCGACATCGAGGACGAATACGATTTCGATGAAGAAGAAGACAATATTCTTTCCATCAAGCATGGTGCTTACGGCCCCCGCTGGCGCGTTAAGGCGCTGACCGAAATTGAACAATTCAATGCAGCATTGGAAACCCAAATGGCCAATGAAGACGTCGACACCATCGGCGGTCTGGTTGCCAACCATCTCAGTCGCGTGCCACGCAAGGGCGATGTATTTAACATCGATAACCTGCGTTTCGAGGTACTGCGTGCCGATGCTCGGCAGGCTCATGTCCTGCTGGTGGAAAAAATGCCGCCAGTCGATCTCGACGAAGCCGATTGATTTTTCTATATACACCACTGTGTACAATGTAAAAAATAGTATTTTCCGCATATGTTTAGTGCGGAATTAAAAATACTCCTTTTATTTTACAAAATACATCAATTATTCAACTCGTAGGCAAATAAACAGCGCAGTGCTGCGGTTCTGCTGCAGCGCGTAGGATGGGCGAAACCCATCATTTGCATTGATAGTGATTAAAACGTGATGGGTTTCACCCATCTTACGACGCCACCTTTTCCAGCTTGGCAATCCCTAAATCCAGCAACTTGATTCCCACTTGCCGGCCGAAATTGATTTGCGCGCGGGCATTGGTGCCGCCGCCTTCGATATTGATAATGACGCCTTCGCCAAATTTGGCGTGCGCGACCGATTCACCGATGCACCAGCCGTGCTCAGTCTTGCCAATACTTTGCGCAATCCGGTTGGCTCCGCTTTGCGGCGCATCGACCCAGGCCGCTTTCGGTTGCGCGAACCATTGCGGCTGCACTTTCACCTGCGGCGACAGCCACTTCACCGCATCGTCCGGCAGTTCCTCGAAAAAACGCGATTTCACGTTGTAGCGGATTTGCCCGTGCAGCATGCGAGTTTGCGAAAAGGTCATGTACAAGCGCTTGCGGGCGCGCGTGATGGCGACATACATCAAGCGCCGCTCTTCCTCGACGCCGCCTTCTTCCCTCGCGCTATTCTCGTGCGGGAACAAGCCTTCTTCCAGGCCGGTAATAAAGACCGCATCGAACTCCAGCCCTTTAGCCGAATGAACCGTCATCATTTGCAGCGCATCCTGTCCGGCCAGCGCCTGATTCTCGCCGGCTTCCAGCGACGCGTGCGACAGGAAGGCCGATAACGGCGACATCACGGTCGGCAGCGCCGCATCGGCATCGAAAATTGCGATGCCGTCGGCGGTGGTAATTGCGGCTCCCGCCATTGCTTGCGTGTCAGGGCCGAGGAAAGCCGGCGCGTTGTGGCCGAAACCTTCTTCAGCCACAAACAAGGAGGCGGCGCTGACCACCTGCTCCAGATTCTCTATCCGCTCCGCACCTTCTTTTTCTTTCTGGTAATGGGTCAGCAGACCGCTAGCATCGAGTACGATTTTGACCATTTCCGGCAACGGCAAATTCTGCGCTTGGAGCCGCGCACCTTCGATCAATTGAACGAAAGCGTTGAGCGACGAACCCGCCTTGCCCGCCACATACGGTACCGCTGCGTACAAGGAAATATCGTATTGCTTCGCTGCATCCTGCAATTGCTCCAGAGTACGGTTACCAATGCCGCGAGTCGGGAAATTCACCACCCGCAGGAACGCTGAATCGTTGTGCAAATTGTCCAGTAATTGCAGATAAGCAATCGCGTGCTTGACCTCGGCGCGCTCGAAGAAGCGCTGGCCGCCATATACCTTGTACGGAATGCCGGCCGAAAACAGCGCATGCTCGATCACCCGCGATTGCGCGTTGGAGCGGTACAGCACCGCAATCTCGCTGCGCAACCCGCCGTCATTGATCAAGCTTTTGGATTCTTCGATAATCCAGCGCGCCTCTTCCAGGTCTGAGGTGACTTCCTGAATCCGCACCAGTTCGCCATGTCCGGCGTCGGTGCGCAAATTCTTGCCCAGACGTTTGCTGTTATGGGCAATCAGCGTATTGGCGCTATCGAGGATATGGCCGTGCGAGCGATAGTTTTGTTCCAGCTTGATCAGATTTTGAACATTGAATTCCCGCTCGAACGCGGCCATGTTGCCGACATTGGCACCGCGAAATGCATATATGCTCTGGTCGTCATCGCCCACCGCAAACACCACATTGTGCGGCCCGGCCATCAGCTTCAGCCATTTGTATTGCAAGTCGTTGGTATCCTGAAATTCATCGACCAGAATGTGTTTGAAGCGGGCTTGATAATGCTCGCGCAGCGGTTGATTGCGACAGAGCAATTCATAGCAGCGCAATAATAGTTCGGCAAAATCGACCACGCCTTCACGCTGGCACTGATTTTCATACATCAGGTACAACTCAGCCATCTTGCGCTCATGCGGGTCGTGCGCATCCACCTTGTCGGCGCGCAAGCCCTGATCCTTGGCGCCGTTGATGAAGTACATCAGGCTGCGCGGCGGATATTGCTCGTCATCGATATTATTGGCCTTCAGCAAGCGCTTGATGACCGACAATTGATCGGAAGAATCCAGAATCTGGAACGTCTGGGGCAAGCCGGCGTCGTGGTAATGGGCGCGCAACAGGCGGTTGCACAGGCCGTGGAAAGTGCCGATCCACATGCCGCGGGTCGAGTTTAACAAATGCGTCGGCAACATCGTAGTCAGCCGCGCCGTCATTTCTTTCGATGCTTTATTAGTGAAAGTCACTGCCAGCAAGCCGCTGGGCGAGACTTGCCCGCTCTGGATCAGCCACGCGATGCGGGTGGTCAGCACCCGTGTTTTTCCTGAGCCGGCACCAGCCAGAATCAGCGCGGACTGGGCCGGCAGTGTGACGGCGGCGAGTTGTTCGGGATTCAGATTTTGGAGAAGTTTTTGCATCCTTTGATTATAAGCCCGATGCAACAGGCGAAAAAATCAAAGCCAACATGCTATTTATAAAAATAGGGGGTATATTTATTTTCATAGCATTATCCGCATATATTTATTGAATGTATAAAATATACTCAAGCACCGTAGGCTGGGTGAAACCGATCGAATATTAAACTTACAAGATGGGTTGCACCCATCCTAGTGGTTGTAAGCCCAAACCCCAGAAATTTCCGTCGCCGGGGCTCTAAGCCCAAACCGCCGAATATCTACTGCATATTGGGGACAACGCACGCAACGAATTTAACGCATGCTAAGCCATTTTTCTGTTGGCACAGTAATGGCGTAGGCATCGGGATGATCACGCCATGCGCGGCATGAAACGGGGTCAGTTTGCCCGGCCCTTCAGTCCTGCGATACGTCGGCGGCGCTGCCTCCATGGCACCCCTGAGCCATCGTCGTAGTCAGTAGCAAAGATATTTATCGTTTCAGTGAAGCGCTGGCACTGGATATTGAGCACTCGAAAGATGCTGCATACGGTCAACAACCACTGGCTTTTTATCATCATAACTATCGAAGCACCAGCTATTTGCCGCTGATCGCAGCGCGTTGTGCAGAAGGCAGAGGTAATGGCATTGAGCGAGAATCCGCGCTTTGTCGTCACCTCGCTTGAAGCCCCGACGTCGGATTGTGTCTATGAACAATTGTATTGCGCGCAGGGACAAGCAGAAAATTTCATCAAGCATTTGAAATCCGATCTGGCCTCGGACCGCACTTCGTGCACTACGTTTCTGGCCAATTTCATGCACCTGCTGGAACATGCTGCAGCTATGTCTTGCATCAGCAATTGCGCACTCAGACACTGCAACATACGACGCTGGCAAATGCTCAGCCGTCATGGTTATTGCCAAGCTGTTCAAAATTGCGGTGCAGGTGAAGCAATTCAAAGACCGCGTGATCTTGCATCTGCCTACGTCCTGCCTGGTGTGGCAATTGTTGTACACAGTCACTGAGCGGTTGTTTGTCCCTAAGCCGGCAAGGTTGACGCACTCGCCCTGACAAGGACACATCCGGTCAGCCGAGAATCGACCACCTACCTTTTCAATCACTGTGCAACGACATCGCCGCCTTCCAAGTGACGGTAGGACAAACTTTGCCTGAATTTCTACAGCACAGTAATTTTGGGCTTATCTTTCAACAATGTCTTGTCAGTCGACTTTTTGTGAAACATTCAGGCTAGGTTTCCCTATGCAAATTAGATCTGAAAACAGCCGCAATCTACCCTAAAAACGGATACCGACGAGACGCGTCCATAAACGCATGAAAATGCACCGTCACGCCCGACTCGCGAAGGCTAATCACGGAATAGGCGGGAGCTTCCATCGAAGTGGTTGCCGGGCCTTGCAGATTAAAGTCGAGCGCATGCTGATGATTGGTACCGGGAACGGTTGAAAACGGCGTGCCATACCACGTGCCGGCCGAGGGGCGGTGGACGTGGCCGGAGAACATATAACGCACGTCGCCGTGTACTGCGACCAAGTGGCGCAGGGGTTGTTCTTCGCGCAGCCGAATCCAATCCACGGACGGTAAATTGAGGTCGAAAGCAGGATGGTGCAAGAACAAGAAAACCGGCTTGCCGACGGCCCCATTCAGCGCATTTTGCAGCCAGGTCAGGCGGTCTGTGCATAGCCTCCCTTCATGCGTGCCAGCTTCCTTTGTATCGAGAAAAATCAGTCGTCCGCTGGCGCTATCGTGCACAGATTGCACAAAGCCATTTTCATCTACGGGTGCTTCTGGAAAAACACGTCGAAATGTGGGACGATCATCGTGGTTGCCAAGCAGCAGGCGAACGGGAGGGCGCAGATTGGCGAGACATGCCGCCAGAATCCGGTAAGACGCTTCGTCACCGTCATGAGCGAGATCGCCGGTGATGACGCAGAGGTCGGCGTCGACATGGCACTGGTTCACGTCGGCGATGCAGGCCTGCAACCGTTTCACCGGGTCTTCATCGAAAAGCAGATTGCCATCTGGGACGAGATGCATATCGGATATGTGGATAATTTTCATGCGTGGTGCGTCTTTCAGGATAGCTAAACAAAGAACGAGGAATGTGGGGTAGAGGTGAAAAAAGTGCAAATAATCGACCATGCAGCTATTTAATACCTGAGCGCAGAAACGCCTGGATGAACTGCCGCTGAAAAACCAGAAAGCCGATCAGCAATGGAGCGATGGTGATGAGTGTCGCGGCGCTGATAAGCGAAATATTGACGCCGCTCTCAGGCGCGCCGAAGAGTGACAGGCCAACCGTCAGCGGACGGCTGGATACCGAGTTGGTGACAATCAGGGGCCACAGAAAATTATTCCAGTGCGTCGATACCGACACCAGCGCATAGGCTAGATACACAGGTTTTGCGGCAGGTACATACACTTTCCACAGCACGCCAAACCAGCCGCATCCTTCAATGCGGGCAGCTTCTTCCAGTTCCTTAGGCACCTGCTTGAATGTTTGTCGCAAAAGAAAAATCCCGAAAGCGCTTGCCATATACGGCACGCCGATTCCGAACAATGTATCGAACAATCCCAGGCGAGATACCATCGCATAGTTCTCAACGATCAGAATTTCGGGCAGGATGAAAAGTTGCAGCAGCACCAGCAGGAATACAATGCTTTTGCCCGGAAATGCAAATCTGGCAAAGGCAAATCCGGCCAGCGTACACAAGATTAATTGACCGCCCAAAATAAGTCCAACCAACAAAAAAGTGTTCAGGAAATAGCGTAACCAAGGCGCAGCATGCCAAGCCTGAACGAAGTTGTCACCGACCCACGCAGCTTGCCACTCAAACCGCAGCGCCGCATCCGCATGATGGAAAGCGGCCCAGAATGCAAACAGTAACGGCGCAATCCAGATGATGGCAAGCATCCATGCGCCGGCAGTATCGAGGGCGCGCCATACAACGTCTGCCGATCGAGATGGGCTGGGTATTCTCACCGAAGGTGTAATTGAAGTTGTGATCACTGAGATATTTTTTGGGGTGCCTATAGTGCTCATCGATAGTGGGTCCGACGTTCAAAGAAAATGAATTGCACCGTGGCGATACAGCCCAAAACTGCAATGATCATCACTGTCAGCACTGCTGCGCTGGGTTGGTCAAGATAGGCGAAAGCCATCTCCCAGACCCAATACAGAAGAAGTTTTGACGCATTGTTCGGGCCGCCTTTGGTCAGGATAAACAAGTGATCAATCAATCTCACGGAGTTGATCATCGCATTGATAAGGATGAACAAAGTGGTCGGCATCAGCAGCGGCAGCACGACGCGGCGAGTGTAAGCCCAACGACTCGCGCCCTCGATACGTGCGGCTTCACGTAGATCCGGCGCAATGGTCTGCAAAGCGGCGAGATAGAAGATCATGAAGAAGCCGGACTCTTTCCAGATGGTCACCACGATTACTGCCCACAGCGCAGTTTCCGGCTGACCTAGCCAGTTGGTCGGTCCCATGCCGAATAACGCAGTGACACGGTCAAACAGGCCCAGCCCCGGTGTATAGAAGAACAGCCAAAGATTGGCGGCAGCAATCATCGGTAGCATGGTAGGTAAAAAATACGCTGTACGGACAAAGCTGCGTGCCGGAATGTTGGCATTCGCCCATAACGCCATAATTAACGCCAGCGCTACCGAGATTGGTATCGTTACCGCCGCATAAGTCAGATTGTTGCCAACTATATGCCAGAAGGCCGGATCCGCGATCAGATTATGGTAGTTATCGATACCGACAAAGGCCGTCGGATGGCGCACTGTTGCGCGGGAAAAAAAGCTGGCCCATAAAGTTGTGGCGGCGGGAATGAAGGCAAACAAACTCAGGAGCACTAAAGCGGGCATCAGAAGCAGCCAGCCGTAGAGCGCCTGTTGTCGACGATCTGACGTGAAAAACCTGGTCATCGATATGGCTTCAACAACCGTTCAGCAGTCGCTTGCGCCTGGTCTAGCGCTTCTTTTGGGGTTTTCGCTCCGGTTAATGCTGCCTGCACCGCGTTCGATAATGCTTCACGCACCCGCGCTGTTTGCTGGGTTGAAAATTCCGGAATGGCGACCGCCAGTTGGTCGCGTGCGACTAATGCTTGTGGAAAGGTTTTGGCATATTTACGCATGGTTTCGGTATCGTAAGCAGCCGCACTGGTGCCGACATAGCCAGTGGCAATCGACCACTGTGCAGAGCGTTCAGGCGAGGTCATCCAATGCACGAAAGTCAGTGCGGCCTTTTTCTGTATTGGCGTGGCATTCTTAAATAGATAGAAATTGCCGCCGCCCGTTGGGGAACCCGGTTGTTCATCCGCTGGCAGCATGGCTACGCCAAAATCGAATTTCGCTTCTTTTTTGACCGCGCTCAAGTTGCCTGTGGTGTGCCACATCATGGCGGTCTGTCCCTGAACAAAGGCCTGACGCAGTGTGCCCCATTCGATAATGCCCAGCGGGCTGACGTGGTGCGTGGCTGCCAGCGAACGCCAGAATTCCAGTGCTCTGACTGCCGCCGGACTATTCAAATAAACCTGCGTTCCTTCTTTGTTCATCAGGGAAACGCCGCTCTGAATGGCGAAGCCCTGAAACATCCAGTATGGATAGCCAGTCGAGGGGATCATCAAACCGTAACGATTATTTGCGGTGAGCGCTTTTGCATCTGCCAACAATTCTTTCCACGTCTTCGGCGGTTTGTTAGGATCGAGACCGGCAGCGTGGAACATGTCCTTGTTATAAAACATCAGGATGGTCGAACGCTGAAACGGAATCCCCCAAACGTGGCCGTCGATATTGCTGTTGGCCATCAATGCGGGATAAAAACTATGCAGCCAATTTTTCTCTTCCTTAGTGGTTGCCACCTTATCGAATGGTTCGATCAAATCCTGTTCGATCAGATCGTAAGTGTCGAGCGCGCCCAGCACCGATAATTGCGCCGGTTGACCCGCTTTGATGGCAGATATAGCCCGCACACGGGTTTCGTCATAATTGCCTGAATAGACGGCCCGGACCTTGATATCCGGATTAATTTTCTGAAAATCGTCGATCATCCCATCCATGACATCTGTCAGTGGTCCACCGACGGCGATCGGGTAATACATGGTCAAATCGGTGGCGGCGTAGGCACACAAACTGGTGCTCGCCAACAGTGCGGCTAACGCTGTTTGTTTAAGAAATGTTCTGAACATTGCTGATCCTTGTCAAATATGTGATGCGTCTATGAGATAAGTCGATGGCTACCCGATGTTGGCAGTAGGCGGAAATGCGTTGCGTGTTGAAGCCTGCGAAGCCGCATGTAAGCGATGTCCCGACGTAGTGTCGAAAAGATGCGCGGATGCGTGTTTCCACGAAAGTCCGATTTCCTGGCCGATTTGAAGATTGCGTTGGTCGGCGGTGCGGATAATGACGGGATTGCCGCCGTGTAGCGTGACGTAAATAAACGACTCGGCACCCTGAAATTCCAGGCCCGTTACGGTGCCGCGCATCGCACACGAATTCGGTTCTGAAATGCAAAATTTTTCGGGCCTAATGCCAACCAGATAGTCGCCTGCTGCCCGCCTGTCCTCAGTCTCTGGCCGCAGCGAAGGCGGTACGTGCTCGGCGGAAAATAGCATCATCGGAGGACTGCCAATAAAGGTGGCGGTAAATGCGCTGACAGGATGTTCGTATAACGCAGCCGGTGTGCCGATTTGCGCGATGCAGCTTGCGTTCATCAGTACGATTTTGTCGGCCATGCCCATCGCTTCGGTCTGATCATGGGTCACGTAGACGACCGTCATTCCCAGCCGTTGTTGCAAGCTGCGGATTTCCTGGCGCATGGAGTGACGCAATTTTGCATCCAGATTGGAAAGCGGTTCGTCCATCAGGCAAATAGAATGGCCTGAGACGATTGCCCGCGCCAGTGCGACGCGTTGTCTTTGTCCACCTGATAATTCCGAGGGTTTGCGTTTTGCCACTTCCTCCAGATTGGTCATTGCCAACGCTTGGCGCAATCTTTGTTCCCGTTCACGCGATGGCACGCGCCGTACTTTCATCCCGAAGCTGATATTCTCGGCGACACTTAAATGCGGGAAAAGCGCGTAAGACTGAAACACCATAGACAGGCTGCGCTCGGACGGCGCTGCACCGGTGACATCGCGACAGTTGATTTCTACGCTGCCGGTGTCAGCCGTTTCCAGGCCCGCGATAAGTCGCAGAGTAGTCGATTTTCCGCAACCTGATGGGCCAAGAAGTGCAACCAATTGGCCTCTCTCAATATCAAGGTCCATGGTGTTGATGACCTGATGATTGCCCCAACGCTTGGTGACGCCGCGCAGACGAATAGCGATATCGCGTGTCATCCGATTAATCTCCTGATCCAGTGACGATCAACGTTGCGTCATCCTGTCGCAACGAGGAAAAATCGGCAGCAAGCGGTAAGTTTGTGACCAGAATGCCGGGGTCGGATAAGTGACCGCCACGCACCGGTGCCTGGCGGCCGAACTTAGAACTATCCGCTACTAAAATTTGTGTGCGACAGCTTTCCCGCAGCGCCTGGCGCGACTCGGCTTCGTTGCGGTCGTAATCCAGCAAGGCGCCATCTGTATCGATTCCGCCGACGCTGTATATGCCGAAATCTGCGCGGAAGCTGCGAAACAATTGGTTCGCCTCCGACCCCAGTATTTCAGGGTTGGGAAAGCGCAACGTGCCGCCGGGAACAATGATCTGATTGCTTTGATTTTTCGACAGTGCCAACGCCGCCCGCAAATTATTGGTAACGACCGTCAGATGATCGTGTTGCGCGAGCGCAAGCACAACTTGTTCTGGCGTGGTGCCGATGCCGATTAGCAGGCAGCATGCATTTGGAATCAAGCGTGCCACTGCTTCGCCGATGCGCATCTTGGCATCCAGATTATTCACGCTGCGGGTGTCGTAAGGCTGATTGCACGACGACATTATCAACTCGGCGCCGCCGTGTCGCCTGCGCAATATATCCGCATCGCACAAAGCATTAATGTCACGCCGTATAGTTTGCGGTGTGACAGAAAAATATTCTGCCAATGCCTCCATCGTCATGAAGCCGTGAAGACGAAAAAGCGCAATGATTTCGTTTTGACGCAAAGAGCTGTTACTAGCAGGTTGATTCATTTGATCCCAAATTTGTTCACTTGAAAACTGCGTAGATCATAGCAACGGCTTATTACGCGTCTATGACACAAAATAACGCATGAAAATGTTCACATCAAGAATTCCAGTCATGCCGACGTAACAAATGAATGCCATAGTGCGCCCGCAGTTTGAGGGCTTTTGCATCAACTTCGGGCGAGATAATCGGCAGTCGAAAAACACCGGGCGACGTGCGATGTGTTTAGAAAGTCTCTTGCAACTGGCAAGCGCAGGGTGGCGGCAACGAACGGATAAATAAAAGTTTCGATTAGCCACGCACTTTCGTATCCCTTAATTTTTTTGACCATTCCCCATGAAAAAATATCTAGTAGCCGTTGCAGTATCAGGGACTTGCATTGCTGCAGCACACGCTCAAACCAACGTGACGATTTACGGCATCATTAATCCGAGCGTGACTTACACAGATACGGTTGCGGCACCGAACGCAACCAATCCACGCGCAACCGGTAGCCGACTGAGTCTGGATACCGCAGTGTTGCAAGGTTCGCGTATCGGTTTTAAAGGCAGTGAAGACTTGGGCAATGGCCTTAAGGCCGTCTTTACACTCGAGTCCGGTTTTAACGCTGATACGGGCGTGCTTGCGCAAGGCGGTTTGATATTTGGCCGCACAGCCATCGTTGGTCTTTCCGATGCCTCCGCCGGGACGGTGTTGCTGGGTCGTCAAAAGGACTATATCGATGACTTGGCGTCCTACAATGGCGCACTCGATTTTGGCAGCATGGTCAACAATATTCACGCGCTTAACCTTGACCGCACACAAGGTTCGCGCATCAATAACTCGATTCGCTACAACTCACCGAAACTCAATGGATTCACGCTGAGCGGTCTTTACGGTTTTGGCGAGCAGGCCGGGTCTGCACCCAGCGGGCAATCGCTGGGTTTTGGTGGGAAGTATGAAAACGGCCCGCTTTCAGTAGGCTCGGCTTACTTCCAAAGTAAGCTTGCCGCCAACGGTTCGGTAACCGGTTCCAGCGATGCGGGTTTCGCAGTAGGTGCGTTGGGTGGTCATGCCGGTGATACGTCACTTAAAACGTTCTTGATCGGCGCAAGTTATCAGGCTGGGCCGACCAGACTATACGGTTCTTTCTCACAAGTGAAACAGCCGCTTGCAGCCGCATCCGGGACTGTTATGCCGACTACTTTTTCTGCCACAAGTGGCGCAGCGTTTGCATTCGGGGGCATAAACAACAGCAAGGTTAGCCTGCTTGATTTGGGTGTCACCTATGCAGTGACGCCGACGACATTGTTACTGGCGAACGTTGTCACCACACGTTCTACATTTATCAGCGCCGCCGATGGTAAAGCGACGCAAGTTACGCTGGGGATTGATTATTTCTTGTCTAAGCGCACCGATGTTTACTTGTTTTATGCCAACACGCGCGCCTCGAATATGTATAGCCCGGGCCTTTATGTTGCGCCCGGTGCCAGCAATTCGCAAAACGTTGTGACAACCGGTATTCGTCACAAATTCTGATAAAGACGAAAGGTAGCGCGTTGCGATTTGGTGCGCTGCCTTTAGACCGCGCACTAGCGCAAGCATGCTTTTTTTTACTTTTTACGACGAGTTCTATCCAATGAAAACGCCATCGTTAATACCCAAATTATGTGGTTCCCGATTGACGGAGCAAGGTCCGCATCCGTTGTTGATGGGCTTGGTCACCCCGGTGCTAAGCCTTTTTATACTGGCATGTCCTATCCATGGGCAAACCGCACCGCTGATTGCCGCCCATCGTGGCGGCACCGCAGATGGCCCGGAAAATACGATCATCGCTTTGCAGAATTCATTGACAAACGGCGCGGACTTGTTATGGATGACGGTCCAGTTATCCAGCGACGGCGTACCCGTGTTGTATCGCCCCGCAGATGTGTCTGCGCAAACGGAGGGCAAAGGTTTGGTCAACACGCTGACAGCTGCCCAGTTAGGCGCATTGAATGCAGGTATGGCTTTTAGTCAGACAGATGCGATGGGCAATAAAACTTATCCTTATCGGGATCATCCTGTTCGGATTCCCACGCTGAAAGAGGCGTTGCGATCTGTTCCCAATGCCGTACCGATTTTGGTCGACATGAAACAGTTACCCGCAGCGCCGCTGGTAAACGCGATTGCGCGAGTGCTGGACGCAGAACATGCTTGGCCACGGGTGCGCTTTTACTCAACCGATCCAGAGCTAATCCGTTTGATGGCAGCATACCCGCAGGCACAGCTTTTCGAGACACGTGACGCGACCCGCGACCGCTTGGCGAGTGTGGCATTAACGGGAGACTGTGCAGCGCCGCCACCTGCCGGTACGTGGGTGGGAATTGAGCTTGATCGTAAAGTAACCCTGGTCGAAAAATTCACGCTGGGCGAGGGAATCTCCACGATCAATGCGCACTGGTGGACGCCTGCTGCAGTGAGTTGTTTCAGAACCAATAGCAATGTGAAGATTGTGACTTTTGGCGTAGATTCTCGCGCAGCCTATACAAGGGCTGAGAAACTGGGTGTCGATATTGTGATGACAGATTCACCAAGCATCATGAAAGCCATCCGCGACGCTAAATGATTCAGGACACCATGGGTGTCTATTTTTTAGGGGACGTAAGCCCAAACCCCAGAAATTTCCGTCACCCCAAATCCAGCCCTGCGGTGATCACGTCCAGACCGATCATCTGTCCGTCGCTTCGAAAGGTGTAGTGCCCATTCAGATGAACATGGCGCCACGCTGCCGGTGATATTTTCTTGATCAGAGTGCCAGCGCTTCCGTGCTCCCAGTCGCTTCATACTTGATAAGCAGCCGCGACAGGATGGCTGAGTTGTAATAGATGATCGCGTTCGTGGCCAGCCGCGCGCACTGGTTGCTGATCTCGATTTCGATGCCGGTCCTGCCGGTCAGCTCCTTCTTGCCGCCGACCTGGGCAATGGCCGAGCGTAGCTGTTGGTAGGGCTCGATGCGGTTCTGCGAACGATGCACGTTTCGTTCCAATTGCGGGTCGCGCAGGTACCGCAACGTGTAGATGCTGCGGGGATTAGCTTGTCGAACTCGAAGATCGCCTGCCGCGTAGGATTTGGCGCGGTGTAAGCTATTATTGCCCAACCCCTCGAAAAGGTAAAATAGGTTATTCAGGCTCGTCATCGTCCTCGGCGTATGTACAAGGAACAGGACTTATGCAGGTTCAGACGCAGGTTCAGACCTCCTCACTTGGATCAGCGATGTGCAGTCTGAATTGCCAGCCATCAAAGACCATCAACATCTCACCGAACTCTTCCCAAGTTATGTCCCGGCCGTCGACTACTACCAGCTATGGACCAATGGCAATAGCGGTCAAAAATCCATCCAGCGTGGAGACATCCATCGACGTTTGCTCGATATCCTCGTCGCCAAGAAAGTCGTCAAGTTCCTCCAACTCGGGATTCGACAACGGATGATCCAGTGTCATCGACGCTATTACATCGGATGGCGAACCAAACAACGAATCGATTACTTCCTCATTGATCGTGTTGAATACTTCATCCAGCGCAACTTAATCGCTTTCAAATGAAGCGTCCCACACGGTGGAGTTGCCGTATTCATCGATCACTCCCAGAAGCCAGCGGCCTTCGCCGTTTTCGTATATCTCGACTTGTACGGTCTTTCCGTCGCGTGTCACTGACTGGCTAAGTGGCGAATCGGTTGGGACTTGGTCGAGGTTACTCATTTCTTGGGAATGCTGCCCATATCCAGGCGCCTCTCTTCGGCTTCATACGGATATGCCTCTTCAATCGTTTCGTTATCTGGTGGACCATAACGGCATGCAGCACTGCTCCTATTAAGCAGCAATCATTGTGGCGCGTGTAGAATCGCCGTGTCCGGCCAAGAGACCCGCCACTGCGATATCTTCGTCAAGCTCGTCCCAATCATTCCATGCCCTTTCAATAACTCCTGTGTTTTGGTCAACGACTTCTGCCAGTTCGCGCAAAGTTCGAGCACCAAAACCATCGCTGCCACCCAAATGAACCGTTGGGTGCAACCAGAATTTAGCTTCACCATCGCGGCCGCGAACATGCACATATACCGGTTATCTCGGACTGCCTTCGTTCGAGTAGAAGAAGAACCGATATCCCTTTTAGCGAAAGATCACTGGCATTTGATTCCTTATTGCGAGTGCGTCATTTCCCGCTGTTCAGCGAGATAGGTAAAAATATCCGGCGCCCGACGCCAACAACTTTGCAGACTTCATCGGCGGCTTGGGCTTACAACCCATCCTACTGTGTTTCTACGCATCCCATCTATTACATCAACCGCCTTCCTTCAACAAGCGCAGCAAAGTTGCCGTGTCCATTCTTCCCGCCGCGTCGCCGCCATCTAGCAGGCTGTCGGCCAAGTCCCGTTTCTCTGCGTGCAAGGCAAGAATTTTTTCTTCGATGGTGTCTTGCGCCACCAGCCGATAAATCGTGACCGGCCTTTGCTGCCCCATGCGATGGGCGCGGTCGGAAGCTTGGTCTTCGACCGCCGGGTTCCACCACGGGTCGAGATGAATCACGTAATCGGCCGCGGTTAGATTCAGCCCGGTGCCGCCGGCTTTCAGGCTGATCAGGAATATATCGCCCTCCCCGGCCTGGAACGCATTCACGCGTTTGATGCGCTCTGCGGGCGGCGTGCTGCCGTCCAGATATTGGTAGCTGATGCCCTTTTGCTCCAACCATTCGAGCACGATAGCCAAGTGGTCGACAAACTGGCTAAACACTAGCGCCTTGTGGCGATTCTCCAGCAATTCTTCGACGACAGGGCCGAATACGGCTAGCTTGCTGCCGCGCACGCTGGAATTCTTGAGCACCAGTTTCGGGTTGCAGCAGAAACGGCGCAGCTTGGTAATTTCGGCCAGCACATGCATGGCCTGACCTTCGCCGGGTTTCAAGTGAGCGATTTTGTCGAGAGCTTCCTGACGCAGCGCTTCGTACAGATGACGTTCTTCTTCGCTCAGTTCGACTAACAATTTGACTTCTGTGCGCGATGGCAGTTCGCTCAAGACCTGGGTCTTGGTGCGGCGCAGGATAAAAGGCTGAATCAATTTTTTCAGGTGCAAACGCGCCGGCTTGTCGCCGCGTTCTATCGGATTGCTGAAGCGCTGCGCGAAGCGTTCCTTGGAACCCAACAGGCCGGGATTGATGAAGCGAAACAAATTCCATAGTTCGCCCAGGTGATTTTCCACCGGCGTGCCGCTGGCGATCATCTTAAAATCGGCGCTGAGCGCCATCGCGGCCTGACTGCGCTTGGTGGCAGTATTCTTGATCATCTGCGCTTCATCCAGCACCACGCTATGCCAATGCTGGGCGCTGAAATTTTCCGTATCCGACTGCAGCATGCCGTAGCTGGCGATGACCAGATCGAACGGCCCCAACTCCGCCAGCGAGCGGTTGTTGTGATACGCCCGCACCTTCAGCGTGGGCGCGAAACGGGCCACCTCGGCTTGCCAGTTCATTGCCACTGAGATTGGCGCCACCACCAGCGCCGGGCCATTCGGGGCGCGCTCCAGCAACAGCGCCAACGCCTGCACGGTTTTGCCCAGCCCCATATCGTCAGCCAGACAAGCGCCGACGCCCCAACGGGCCAGTCGCGACAGCCATTGGTAACCGTCCAGCTGGTAATCGCGCAACGCGGCTTGCAGGGTCGAAGGCAATACTGGGATGTAGTCGGCTAACGAGTCCAGTTTCTTGACATGTTCGCGCCAGGCAGCATCGGCCTTCAGCTCACCCACTTCCGCAGCCAACTCGGCCAGTGCCGGCGCGGCCAGCGGATTGATGCGGACACCGTCTTTGCCGACCGGCTCGCCTAACGCACGCAATTCTTCCAACCGTTTGCGCAGGGAATCGGTCAGCGCCAAATAATCGTTGTCACCCAATTTCAGGAAGCGCCCGGAGGCCCCATCAATCAGTTGCAACAGTTCGCGCAAGGCCAGCACCCGGCCATCGTCGAGCGTGATATCGCCGCCGGCCACGAACCATTCGCCCTGCCTTTTGATCGTCAACCGCATTTGCTTGAGCGAACGACTGCCTTTCAGACGGAAGCGCTCACCCTCCGGCCAGACCAGTTGCAGCGTATCTTCCGGCAATGTTTTGAGTTCGCTCAAGAGTTCCAGACAGAGTTCGGGATGCTGCAACTCCCACTCCTGCCCATTCTCTTCAGCTTCGGCTAACGCGGGGCACGCTTCCATTACCTGCTGCAAACGTTTCTTTTCATGTGCCAAGTTACGGCTGGCCTGCACCGCGCTACCGCCCTGTTCTCCCAGCACATTGGCGGCGCCTTTGCCGGGCACAAACCAGCCGCCATCAGCCAGCGGACGGACCAGAAACTGCAGTCGCAAGCCTTCCTGCAAGGGCAACAAATGGGCAAACAAGGTGGTGTCGGCCTCAATGCTGGCGATGTGCGCCGCCAACTCCGGCACATCGGAATGAATCGCCAGATGCGGTGCAATGGCGGCAATCACATCCACCAATTGCGCCTTGGCCGTGGCCGGCACTGTCAAGCCACGGCCCAGGATGCCGGCGATCTGCAATATTTCAGGATTAGACGTGAACACCGCCAATCGGGTCGGCGTTTCCTTACGCCAGATGACGGGTGCGTCGGCGCTGATGATGGGGTTCAGTTGCAGGCTGATCTGGCCGCTGTGCTCCTTGAGTTGCAGCGCCACTTCGCCTTTGACGATATCGATGCGCACCTCGGGCGCATCGAACCAGAACACCGCTGGATGGCCGATCAGGTAAGGCAGGGCTTTTTCGCCATTCAATTCATACTCGCTGCCGCCGTAGTAACTGTCATACATTTTGCGCACACAAGTGGCGATACGCTTGTCCTGTTCACTGATGCCGGGCAAAGTATCTTGCTCTTGCGCCAGGCGTCGCAACGCTACCGCGCGGCCCTTGCTCCAGACGCCTTTGGCGCTGCGCTTTTGCTCGCGCGGGTCTAACTTAATGTGGTTTGGATGCGATTCGAGCAGCCAGGCGATACGCACATCGCTGCCACTGGCAACCGCCGCAGCCACTCCGGGTTTGATCTGCGCTAATGCCGTCAATGCGCGTTGCCAGGTTTCTTCGCGCTGCAATGCGGCGAACAGCGGCTGAAATTGATGCTCCGTGTGCCAATTCGGCAGCTTTTGCGGTGTGGCATATTGTCGATGCAGCAGCGCATCGAGTTCGGCAGCAATCCAGGTGTAGCCTGACTGCAGACAGGCATCGCGCATCTGCAGCAATTTATCGTGCATCGGTGGATTCTGCGATGCATCCTGCCAGTACAGCGCGAGTCCTTCAAACAGGACATCGATATCCTGCTGCGGGCGCGCCGGCAGCGCCACGCTTTTTAGCGGTACGCCTTGCGCCAAGTGATTGACCAAAGGCTGCAGTAAATAATATGCGAAGGCATGGTGTTGCTTGACGCCGTCATCGACCTGCTCCTTGGCGCGTTTCAAGCTTGCGGCATCTTTTTTGGCCAGCATTGCCACGGCATACAACAAGCCGATCAGCTCGGGCAAAAATAACTTGCGCTTGCCCGCTTGTACTTTTAGCGCCTTGATAAAGACTTCGGAAATCTCGCTGGCGAGCGCAAAATTGCCTCCGAAAATTGCCATCGCAATCAGTGATTCAGGCTGGAAATGCGTCCGCATCTTTTGCTGAAACAATTGTAATTGCGCGATATCGCCACGCAATAGCGCCTGCCAGCACAACAATTCCGTCAAAGGCGGCCAGTCCAGGGCAAGTGTCTCAAAACGCGCACAGGCGTAACTGTAGGCACCACGACAATCATCCAGATACCAGTTAGCGCGAAAAAACATATCGGCCAGCAGCACCGCCTGCGCCTGACGATCCAGCGCAGCGAATAAGGCGATGCCGTCGTCGCTGCTAAAAAACGCACTGCCGGGCAGCACTTGCGCCGGTGTGGCCGCATCGAAGAATTTGCTCCGCCAGAGCATCAATTCTTGCCGATTTCCGACCAGCGCCGAGAACGCCATCTCGCGCCAACAAAATGCGGCATCGGCAGCTTTCCATTGGCTATATTCCTGATGCAGTTTCAGCAGCTCGCGCGCGCTTTCGACCCAACTCTTGATCTCGCCGCTTTGCTGCAGCTTTAGCAAGAGCGACATGCGCACATCGTCCCGCACCACATAGCCTTGCCCGATTTCCTGGCGTACCAGCGCAGTCTTGCTCAGGCTGACCAGGCAATCCTTGATCTGCTTGATGTCGTATGCACCGCCTGCTGCGGTTTTCTGTCGAAGCAGATGCAATAACTCCATCAGCCGCGTCTGGCCGAGTGGGGCGTCGAACAGCGCCAGAGCGTACAGCAAAGGTAACTCGTCGGCAGGAAGTGCAGTGAAATCGGTCATCGGATGAATAGAACGCAAAATGTGAGATTAGGCACGTTCATCATGGAGGAAAACAGTGTCCATGAAAAACACAAAAGGCATGAAAAAAATGGCAATCGATATTACCGGCGGATAGCACCGGCGCTGAAGTTGCGATACGGCGCAGACCAATTATGGCTATGAGTATATTTTATAAGCACATTCAATCGTCAACGGTTGTCCTGCTTTCCAGGTTTCCGCAGCTTCGGTTTCGTTAAACTTCTGGTTGGCGTGCAGATTAATCGGTGATTCTAGCTGTTTGAACCAATTTCAATAAGCGTCAAAGCGACGGCCCCGATTAACGCTCACGACAAGAAACCGGCTATGCTACGGCGCAGGCGAATGCTGCCTTCCGACGACCCGGCAAGCACGGCGCAAAAGTACGTATTTACAGCATCCGTTGATCTAAGAAAAACAGGAAATAAATGAGCTTTTTAATTGTGATTGCAGCGCTTTTTCTGCTGATGTTCGCCGCTTACCGTGGCTATAGCGTAATTCTGTTTGCGCCGATTTGTGCACTGCTGGCGGTGGCATTTACCGAACCGTCTTATGTATTGCCGATGTTTAGCGGTATTTTCATGGAAAAAATGGTGGGGTTCGTGAAGCTGTACTTCCCGGTATTCATGCTCGGCGCCGTGTTCGGCAAGGTCATCGAGTTATCCGGCTTTTCAAAATCGATCGTGTCATCGATTATCCGGCTGGTCGGCCGGGAACGGGCCATGTTGGCTATCGTGCTGGTCTGCGCGGTACTTACCTACGGCGGCGTATCGCTGTTCGTGGTGGTGTTTGCCGTGTATCCGTTTGCCGCCGAAATGTTCAAGCAAAGCAATATTCCAAAACGCCTGATCCCCGGCACCATCGCGCTCGGCGCGTTCACCTTCACGATGGATGCGCTGCCCGGAACGCCGCAAATCCAGAACATTATTCCCACCACTTTTTTCAATACCACTACCTGGGCTGCGCCTTGGCTGGGAGTGATCGGTTCAATATTTATTCTGGTTATAGGCATGAACTATTTAGCATGGCGGCGCAGGCAGGCGGCCAATGCAGGCGAAGGTTACGGTACCGACCATATCAATGAACCGGAGCCATTCGAAAAAGAGCTACTGCCGCATCCTTTGCTGGCCATTACGCCGCTGATCCTGGTCGGCGTGTTGAACAAATATTTTACCGTTGCGATTCCCGAATATTTTGGCACGACTTTTATCGTTCCCATCCCGGCACATCCGCTGACTGTCGAAGTATCGAAACTGGTTGCGATCTGGGCGGTGGAAGGCGCACTGCTAGTCGGGATTTTGACGGTGATGGCATTCGCTTACAAGCAAGTCCTGGCGAAATTTGCCGAAGGCTCGAAAGCAGCGATTGGAGGCGCGTTACTGGCATCCATGAACACTGCTTCCGAATACGGATTTGGCGGTGTCATTGCCGCGTTGCCAGGGTTCGTGGTGGTGTCCGATGCGTTGAAAGGCATTCCCAATCCGCTGGTCAATGAAGCCATCGCCGTCACGGTGCTGGCCGGCATTACCGGCTCGGCATCGGGCGGCATGAGCATTGCGCTGGCAACCATGTCAGATATGTTTATTCAGGCCGCGAACGCTGCCAACATCCCGCTCGAAGTCTTGCACCGGGTCGCTTCGATGGCCAGCGGCGGCATGGATACCCTGCCCCATAACGGCGCGGTAATCACGCTGCTGGCGGTTACCGGCCTCACCCACAAGACCTCGTATCGCGATATTTTTATGGTGACCTTGATTAAATCCGCAGCTGTTTTCTTCGTGATAGCGGTGTATTACCTGTTTGGGATTTATTAAGGCCGCAAGGCGCAATTCGTAGGGCGCAATAAGCGCAGCGCATTACGCCGCATGTTCTACATATACCTATAAGTGTATTTTTTAATACCGCATGTTAAGCATGCGCAAAAATGCCGGCTTTAAGTGATACTCCACATTTTTTATAGAGTGATGAGGACTGTATAGCGCAGTTCCTAATCCTTGCGCTGTCATCAGCATGCGGCGCAATGCGCTGCGCTTATTGACGCCCTACGGTCAGGTGTCACGGCCTCAATGCAGCATTAGCGCGGGAGGTTGAGCTAACGCTTTATCAGTCCAACCGTGCTAGCGATTGTCTAATGATAGTTTTCTCTGTATTGACACCAATGTGCGTCGCCTAATCCATCCACTCGCAAGACGGATAGCCAACCAGTAAAGCGTAAATAACATTTTTGTCCGTGTATTTGGGCAATACACGAAAGTCTCGGTCCGAAGGGTGCGCATGTCTTTTGGATACTCGATCACCTGGAATCGTAGTACCAACTTTGCGGCATGAGGATTGTCGAATGATTGGAATTCCTGGGCGTTAGAAATTGCGTAAATACGCAAATCTGGGCGCCAGAAACGCCCTACCAGCCCTAACGAAATTTCATTATTATTTTGCAAAAGTAAAGTAAAGTGAATGCATCAAACCCAAATGGCGAAGGCTTTTTATTGCAATCATTTTTGCGGAATATTCTTCCGATTTTTGAGGGCAGTTCACGAACGGATAAAAGCATATCGGCAACCAGATCAGCCCGCATATCAAGCGTGGAAACTGCAGCAATAATTTCTTCAGGCTTCGCACTTATGACCCCTGATTCGTGAACTTCGTAAAAGCTAAAAAATGGAAGAAAAGATGAGCTGGAAACCCATTCTGAACTCTCTTTCCTCGTGACAAAACCAAGAATCTTCATAATTTTTTTCACGGATAGTGTTTTCTGTGGAAGCACGTTACAGCCAACCGGAATAGAAGATGTATCACGCGCCTTCGCAACGCGCCTTGAGCGCCTTATTCATGTCGATAAAACCTTGTCGGGTGTCTCTATCGAGCATTGACCAGAACAAGGGAACCAAAACGCCCGAAAATTTCTCTTTCTGCACAAAGCGCGTCCTATCCGTAGAAAGAGGTATCAATTCAAAACCATGTTCGCCATCGAATAAACCCGGTATCAGGAATTTTCCCTTCCATACAATTTCTTTGGCTTCTTCCACTGTGCGAATCACCGGTTTGAAGCGCATTTCCTTGTTGTTGGGCGGGCATATCAATACCGTCAGTCGGCTGCCTTCGTGCAAAGGGCCATCGATAGATTGAATGAATGGGTTCCAGCTCGGATAAGCAGAAAAATTGGTCAATTCTCGCCAAACCGCAGCAGGTGATGCATTGATCTCAATTTCGGTCGATATTTCTCTCGCCATTATTTCTTCTCCGTGAAGGGTAATTTTTTTATTAGCAGGACTTACGCAATACCCAGTAGTGCAGGCCTTCGGGCCTGCGGTCCGGCGCAGGCGCGAAGGCCTGCACTACTAAGTCTACTACGTAAGCAGCCGTATTTTGCGTAAGTCCTGACAGGTTGGCTCACAAATTTGGCTATTTTGAGGCGTTAAACAAATCTGCAAATTCTCGCGCTGCCGCTACCGGATCGTTGGCCAGATAGATGCTGCTGATCGCCGCCACCATATCGGCTCCGGCAGCTACTAACGGCAAAGAATTTTCCCGTGTCATGCCGCCGATCGCAACGCAAGGTAGCGGAATTTCCGCCTTCGATTGCGCCAGAATATCGATCGAAGTGGTAACCGGATATTTTTTTACCTTCGAAGCATAAAAACCGCCGTACGCGACGTAACTGGCACCGGCCAGATGCGCCGCGTGCGCCAGTTCCAGGCTGCCGTAACAGGATGCGCCGACGATTTTATCCGGCCCGAGCGCTGCGCGCACTGCTACCACCGCCGCATCGGTGCCGCCGACATGGATGCCGTCAGCGTCCAGTTCCAGACACAGTTCTACATAATCATTGATGATAAAAGGCCGGGCGTAACGACGACACAGCGCTTGCAACGCAGCAGCCTGCGCACGGCGCAACTCCGGGCCGGCGGTTTTGTGACGATATTGCAGCAATGCCGCGCCGCCCTGCAGCGCTTGCTCGGAGACCAGCAGCAAACGCTCGGTGTCATCCCAATCGGGTGTGACGATATACAGTCCGTTCATGGTTTTTCTTTACTATCAAGGTGCGCGCCGGCTTGTGGCCGCACCGCACCGGTCATGTTAAATATACACAATACTGTATTTTTACAAATTGCTTTAAATATATGCGGAAAATGCCATGTTATATGGCATACCCCTCACTATTTAGTATATCCGCGTGGGTACAAGTGGCTGCCCACGCTACGCACCTTGTAGGTGCGAATTTATTCGCATTCTTAACTGTTCCATGCGAATAAATTCGCACCTACGGCGCTACTTTTAGGCAACCCGCCCTGCCATCGGCGACGATGGCGACGCTGCGAAACGTTTGGCGATCCGTCCGGCCAGATACGCCAGACGTCCAGCCTGCACGCCCAATTTCATAGCTTGCGCCATGCGGATCGGGTCGCGCGCGCCGGCAATCGCGGTATTCATCAGCACGCCGTCGCAGCCGAGTTCCATCGCAATCGCGGCGTCCGATGCGGTGCCGACGCCGGCGTCGACGATCACCGGCACTTTCGACTGCTCGATGATCAACGACAGATTCCACGGGTTCAGGATGCCCATGCCAGAGCCGATTAGCGACGCCAACGGCATGATGGCGACGCAGCCGATTTGTTCCAACATCTTGGCCTGAATCGGATCGTCGCTGCAGTAGACCATCACGTCGAAGCCATCCGCAACCAATATTTCGGCCGCTTTCAGGGTTTCCGGCATGTTGGGGAACAGGGTTTTTTCGTCGCCCAGCACTTCGAGCTTGACCAGCTTGTGGCCGTTCAGCAGTTCGCGCGCCAGTTGCAGCGTGTACACCGCATCTTTCGCGTTGTAACAGCCCGCTGTGTTGGGCAAAATCGTGAATTGCGACGGCGGCACCGCATCCAGCAGGTTCGGTGCGGCTGGATCCTGGCCGATGTTGACGCGGCGAATCGCCACCGTGATGATATCGGCGCCGCTGGCGATGGTCGCTTCCCGAGTTTGCGCCAGATCGGTGTATTTGCCGCTACCAACCAGCAAGCGCGAACGGTAGATGGTGCCGGCGATAATCAAGCCATCGTCGATTGCATTATTAGTTTGCATTTCAATCTCTCCACAAAAAATTCAACAAGTTACCCGCCGCCAATTGCGCGCACGATATCCACCCGGTCCAGCGGCTGCAACAACCGTTGCGGCCATTGCTGGCGCGGCACCACTTGACGGTTGACAGCTACCGCAATGCCCTTGCCGGCCAAATCCAGCGACGCCAGAAGTGCCTCCAGATTGTGCGCGTCGGGCACCGGATGCGGCACGCCGTTGAGTTCTATTTCAATCATGGCAACCTCGTACAAAATATCATTGCTTACGGTAAATTTCGGCCCCGCTTTTGACGAATTCAACCGCCTTGACTTCCATCCCTTGCTTCAATGCAGCGACTGCGCTGATGCCCTGATTGGCTGCATATTCGCGCACTTCCTGGGTGATCTTCATCGAGCAGAAATGCGGCCCGCACATGGAGCAGAAGTGTGCCACTTTGGCCGAATCCTTGGGCAAGGTTTCGTCATGGAATTCGCGCGCCTTGTCGGGGTCGAGGCCGATGTTGAACTGGTCGTCCCAACGGAATTCGAAGCGTGCCTTGGACAAGGCATTGTCGCGGATTTGTGCGCCTGGATGACCCTTGGCCAGATCGGCAACATGGGCTGCGATTTTGTAGGTAATGATGCCGTCCTTGACGTCTGCTTTGTTGGGCAAGCCCAGATGCTCTTTCGGCGTGACGTAACACAGCATCGCAGTGCCGTACCAGCCGATGGTCGCCGCGCCGATGCCGGACGTGATGTGGTCGTAACCCGGTGCGATGTCGGTAGTCAACGGCCCCAGCGTGTAGAACGGCGCTTCGCTGCATTGATCCAGTTGCAAATCCATGTTTTCCTTGATCAGGTGCAGCGGCACATGGCCCGGGCCTTCGATCATCACTTGCACGTCATGCTTCCAGGCGATTTGGGTCAGTTCGCCGAGGGTTTTCAGTTCGCACAGTTGTGCTTCATCGTTGGCATCAAAGATCGAGCCGGGGCGCAAGCCGTCGCCGAGGCTGAAGGCAACGTCGTAGGCTTTCATGATGGCGCAGATGTCTTCGAAATGCGTGTACAGGAAAGATTCCTCGTGATGCGCCAGGCACCATTTGGCCATGATCGAGCCGCCGCGCGAAACGATGCCGGTCAGGCGCGATGCCGTCATCGGCACATAGCGCAGCAATACGCCAGCGTGGATGGTGAAGTAATCGACGCCCTGCTCGGCTTGCTCGATCAGGGTGTCGCGGAAGATTTCCCAGGTCAGGTCTTCGGCCCGGCCGTTGACTTTTTCCAGCGCCTGATAAATCGGCACGGTGCCAATCGGCACCGGACTGTTGCGGATGATCCATTCGCGGGTTTCATGAATGTGCTTGCCGGTAGACAAGTCCATTACGTTGTCGCCGCCCCAGCGGATGGCCCAGGTCATCTTTTCGACTTCTTCGCCGATGCTGGAAGTAACCGCCGAATTGCCGATGTTGGCGTTGATCTTGACCAAAAAATTGCGACCGATGATCATCGGCTCGATTTCCGGGTGATTGATGTTGGCGGGAATAATTGCGCGGCCGCGGGCGATTTCATCGCGCACGAATTCCGGCGTGATTTCGCTGGGTATCGATGCACCGAACGATTGGCCCGGATGCTGGCGGCCCATCAGGTCGGCCAGCTTGTTGCCCATCGGGCCGGAGGCTTTCAGTTCTTCCAGATATTCGCGACGGCGCAGGTTTTCACGGATGGCGACAAATTCCATTTCGGGCGTGATGATGCCTTGTCTGGCGTAATGCATTTGAGAAACATTTCTACCGGTCTTGGCGCGACGCGGCTGGCGCTGCAAATTAAAGCGCAGTTCAGCCAGTGTTAGATCGTTCAGGCGTTCAACACCGTAAGCCGAGCTGGGCCCGGATAATTCTTCCGTATCGTCGCGCTCTGCAATCCATGCGCCGCGCACCGATTGCAGGCCGGAGCGAATATCAATCTTGGCAGCCGGATCGGAATACGGCCCGGAAGTGTCATACACATAAATCGGCGGGTTTTTTTCTGCACCGAATGAAGCTTCGGTATCGGATTGGCTGATCCGGCGCATCGGCACCCGGATATCGGGGCGCGAACCTGCAATATACACTTTGCTGGAATTCGGTAATGGCAAGATTGCGGCTGCATCTACCAACGCGGTAGCGGACAGGAATTTCGGATTGGCGTTCATTTTGGCTCCTTTGTATTTCTTTAAAGAAGCCAGCAAAGGAGGGTGGGAGCGGCAAAGGTGGAATCACCTCGTAAAATCTCTCAAGCTTCCCTTCGCTGGCATTACCCAGATCAGGTTCGGAGGGTGTTTCTCACCCGATTGCCGCATGCTGCACTTTCTTGCGACAACCAGGACCCCTAGCATTGGGCTGCCATAACGGCAGCACGATTTGAATTATAGAGCGTTTTCAGGATGATTAAGCTTCGACTTACTCAACAGCCTATTTGCTTTTCGTGCCAAGCGTGAAAGCAACAGCCTGGTTGCGGCCATTTTGTTTGGCGCGGAACAGTGCTGCGTCTGCACTGTCGAGCAGTTGAGCAGGGTCGCAATCGATGTCCGGCACGAAAGTGCAGAAACCGATACTGACGGTGAGCAGATCGGATGTACTGGATTTAGTGAGGGGAATGGCCAGATTCAATATCGCACAACGGAGTTTTTCAGCAAAATCGGCAGCACTTTGCTGGGATAAACTGGGCAATACCAGCACGAATTCTTCGCCGCCATACCGCGCCGCCACGTCGGTAGCACGCGACAACTGCGACTTCAATGTCCTTGCCACCCGCCGCAGCGCCCGGTCGCCTTCGATATGCCCGTAGTAATCGTTGTATTCCTTGAAATGGTCAATATCCACCACGAACACCGATAGTGACTGATTTTCTCTTTTGGCATGACCCAGCGCGATCTTGTAGTGCCCATCGAAAAAACGTCGGTTATAAATCCCGGTCAGGCTATCTGTAATGGTTTCCAGCCGCAGTGTGTCTGAATGCGAGCGCAACACTTTTTCGCGCTTGATCGACGTGCTGGAGTCGCTCACCTGAATCAGGCAACAACGCTCGCCCAAGCGAGAGAGAATCGGCGTGATGGTGATGGATTGATGCATTCGGACCCTGGATTGCTGCATCAGGGCGCTGTCATACAGCGGCAACGGGCAGCGATGCAGCGCGTTCGACAGCACTACCGGCAAGCCGTAGGTCAGCGTATTTTTGATCGCGGCCAAAAATGCCGGTGTCAATGGTTCTGCAAACACGCCGGCTAAATGCGCATGGATGGCATCGGTCCGATTAATATTGCTGCGCTTGATGATCCATTGGTTCCACAGCAGGATATTGCCGTTGGCATCGACAATGATCAAACCGAGATTGACTGCATTGAAGAGCAGCTCGATATCAAAGCGGTTTGGCTCGGTTGCGTTCATCACAGGCCGTCGATAAAACGTTGAATTTGTATCACCAGGCTGCCGAGTGAAGTCGAACTCAACAGAAAAATAAGGTGACCTTCGTTATGCCGCTTCTCGATCGCCAAATCGATATGCAGCAACAGAATATAGGGTTGATCGCAGTTATCGGTAATCCTGTGCAAAATATCGTGCAGCGATTCAACCGTATAGCTGGGTAGCGAGCTGTCCATGCTAATGTCGAGCATATCGGCCATCGAGGACAGGCAAGCATTCAAAATGATGTTGCCAAGCTCGCACATGGCTTCCTGCTCAAAATCGGCCAACTCTTCGAGGCTCATTTGTGAACCCATCATGTCCCGCACGATTTCGAGCGTGTTTTCTTCGGTAAACAAAAGCACTGCATCGGCATCAAACGGGCCGCTGAAATGTTGGCTGACCGCGCTGAATTTGACATCGCCCTGCGCCAACAACTTGGTATCGACTTCATCCGACTTGATGATTTCTATCGATGGCACCGACAGTTTGACTTCGTCTCCAACTATTTCGCTCAGACTGGATGCAGCGCGACCGGCACCGACATTGAATATTTCGGTCAATGCGTCCAGATGCAAATTGGAGAGCAGTTTCACTGGGCGCCTGCAAAATGCCCCAAAGCCTGGGCTATGGATTTTTCCGTGACCGGTTTGGCAACAAAAATGATGCCCAGCAGGCTGGCGCGGGCGTGATTGGCTTCCTGGATATTGGCCGAGAACATGACCATTCGCAGCGCCGGATATTTGGCTAGAATCCGCTCAGCCGCCTCGTGGCCGGAAATCCCCGGCATGTTGATATCCATCGTGCAGTAGTCAGGCACATCCTGATCCATCAACGCAATTGCTTCCAAACCGCTAGCCGCCTCGGAAATGATCCAGGCCGGACGATGTGCCAGCACATGAGCCCGAATAATCATTCTTGATACCTTGCTATCGTCCACGATAAGCAGCTTTTTTACGGTTCCATCCAGGGTCATGGCAGTTCTTAGTTGATATGGGCGCGATTATTTTACATCAGTGCCTCATTGCAATATAGTCTAAAAGAAAAGTTTGGCGTATTTTAGCGCCAACTCTCAGTAAGTCCGGCAGGCTGCTAGCCTTTATAATGCGCATTTACGCAAACTCACACGCCAAATCATGGAATTAGCCAAGTCTTTCGAGCCCGCCGACATTGAACAATTCTGGCGCACAGAGTGGGAACGGCGCGGCTACTTTGCCGCGACAATGGATGCGGACAAGCCGTCATTCTCGATCCAGCTACCGCCGCCGAATGTGACCGGCACCCTGCACATGGGGCATGCATTCAACCAGACCATCATGGACGGCTTGACGCGCTACCATCGCATGCGCGGCTTCAATACCGCCTGGATTCCGGGCACCGATCATGCCGGAATTGCAACGCAAATCGTGGTCGAACGCCAACTGGACGCGCAAAAGCTTACGCGCCACGACTTGGGCCGTGCCAAATTCCTGGAAAAGGTATGGGAGTGGAAAGAAAAATCCGGCTCCAGCATCACCGGCCAGATGCGCCGCCTGGGCGCATCGGCCGACTGGCAGCGCGAATATTTCACGATGGACGAGCCGCGCTCCAAAGTCGTAACCGACGTTTTCGTGCGCCTGTTCGAGCAAGGCTTAATCTATCGCGGCAAGCGGCTGGTGAATTGGGATCCGGTGCTGGGCACTGCGGTGTCCGACCTGGAAGTGGTGTCGGAAGAGGAAGACGGTTTCATGTGGTACATCCGCTATCCGCTGGTTGATGTTACTGGCAATGCGGGCTCCGACTACCTGACGGTGGCAACCACGCGGCCCGAAACCATGCTGGGCGATGTCGCGGTGGCGGTCGATCCAACCGATGAGCGTTACGCCCACTTGGTCGGCAAGATGCTACTGCTGCCGCTGTGTGGCCGCGAAATCCCGATCATCGTTGATGAATACGTGGATAAGGAATTCGGCACCGGTTGCGTAAAAATCACGCCGGCGCACGACTTCAACGATTACCAAGTCGGCCAGCGCCACAATCTCGACCAGATCAGCATCCTGACGCTGGACGCGAAAATTAACGAATACGGTCCGGCTGTTTATCAGGGCATGGATCGTTTCGTTGCACGCAAGCAAATCGTCGCCGATCTCGACGCCCAAGGCTTGCTGGAATCCGTCAAGCCGCACAAGCTGATGGTGCCGCGCGGCGACCGCACCGGCGTGGTGATTGAGCCGATGCTGACCGACCAATGGTTCGTCGCGATGAGCAAGGCCGCGCCCGAGGGTGAACAATTCGGCACGCATTTTCCCGGTCAATCTATTGCTGAAGTAGCGCTGGAAAAAGTCGCCAACGGTGAAATCAAGATGGTGCCGGAAAACTGGACCACGACTTACAACCAGTGGCTCAACAACATTCAGGACTGGTGCATCTCACGCCAATTGTGGTGGGGCCATCAGATTCCGGCGTGGTATGACGAAAATGGCACAATTTATGTCGCCAAAACCGAGGCCGAAGCACAAGCACAGGCTGGCGACAAAAAAATTACCCGCGATGAAGATGTGCTCGATACCTGGTTCTCATCCGCGCTGGTACCGTTTTCCACACTAGGCTGGCCGGAAGAAACAACCGATTACAAAATGTTTATGCCGTCATCCGTGCTGGTGACCGGCTTCGACATCATCTTCTTCTGGGTTGCGCGGATGGTGATGATGACCACCCACTTCACCGGCAAAGTGCCGTTCAATACCGTCTATGTACATGGCCTGGTGCGCGACTCCAGCGGCCATAAGATGTCGAAATCGAAAGGCAACACGCTTGACCCGATTGACCTGATCGACGGCATCGATGTCGAGTCTCTAGTGGCCAAGCGCACCACCGGTTTGATGAACCCGAAGCAGTCCGACAGCATCGCAAAGGCCACCCGCAAGGAGTTTGCCAACGGCATCCCAGCCTACGGCACCGATGCGCTGCGCTTCACCATGGCCAGTTACGCATCGCTCGGACGCAACATCAACTTCGACCTCGGCCGCTGCGATGGCTACCGCAATTTTTGCAATAAGTTGTGGAACGCCACCCGCTTCGTGCTGATGAATACACAGGGGCAAGATTGCGGGCTTGAGAGCCAATTTGACGGCGTTTGCAACAGCGACACTCTCGACTTTTCGCAAGCCGACCGCTGGATCGTGTCGACACTGCAGCGCACCGAGACCGACATCGAAAAAGGCTTTGCCGATTATCGCTTCGACAATATTGCCTCCAGCATCTACAAGTTCGTCTGGGATGAATATTGCGACTGGTATCTGGAAGTAGCCAAGGTACAACTTCAGCACGGCACAGCAGCACAACAGCGCGCCACCCGCCGCACTCTGCTGCGGGTGCTGGAAACGGTATTGCGCATGGCGCATCCGATCATCCCGTTCATCACCGAAGCGTTGTGGCAAACGGTTGCGCCGCTAGCCGGCAAAATGCTGAATCCCGCCGGCGACAGCATCATGCTGCAAGCCTATCCGCTGCCGCAGCCGCAAAAAATCGATGAACAGGCCGAAGGCTGGATGACGCAACTTAAGGCAATGACCGACGCCTGCCGCAACCTGCGCGGCGAGATGCAACTGTCGCCGGCACTGCGCGTGCCGCTGATCATGGAAGCTGCCGATGCAGAAGGCAACGCGCAGTTGCAATCGTTCGCGCCGTATTTGCAAGCACTGGGCAAGCTGTCGGAAGTGCTGGTGGTAGATGCATTGCCGGAATCACCGGCACCGGTATCCATCGTCGGTACAGTCAAACTGATGCTGAAGGTGGAAATCGATGTTGCAGCCGAACGCGAGCGCCTCAGCAAGGAAATGGCACGACTGGAGGGCGAAATCGGCAAGATCAACGCCAAACTAGCCAACGAAAGCTTCGTCGCCCGCGCGCCGGCAGCCATAGTTACGCAGGAGAAAGAACGCTTGTCGAATTTTTCTTCGACCCTGGAAAAACTGCGCGAACAGTGTATCAAGCTGCCGGCGCAATAATCCCGGTACGCAATCAGACTAAAGTGATACTCATGCCCGCCAGGTTCACGGCTGAAAATGCCGTGCTCCAAGTCTGTCCGGCCTCGATCGGGATGGCTGCAGCCCAGGCACCGGTGGCGATAATTTCCCCCGCCAGTAATGGCGCACTCCGTGGCTGGGCCTGCAATTGCTGGTGCAGATGCAACAGCGCATGCACCGGGCTGCCCATCACATCCGAGCCATAACCGGCAGCGCGCAACCAACCGCCGCAGGATAGCGAGACGCTGGCATGGGACAGCATCAGGGCCAGATTCCGGCGTGACGCCAAAGGCAGCGGACGCGGTTCACCGATCAGCAGCGCGCCGTGCAGACCGAAAGCAGCAATCGCATCGACCGCCGTGAATTTCCAGTCCGGGTATGGGCAAATAACAATTTCCAGCCCGGACGCCATCCATTCTATGCAATCGGCCAAGGCATCCAGGCCGGCATCTGGCGCCGGCGTGCGGCCCAGACGAAATACCACCGACGCTTCCAGCCGCGGCTGCACAGCGCCGGTCAGGCTCTGAATGCAATGGGATCTATCTACAGTGCGCACGGTGGCATCGAACAGCGGAGCCCAGATCAGTGTGCTACTGGTGACGCCCATATCGTGTTCGGAATCGAGTTTGCAGTCGATGAAGCCAATTCGGCGCCCGATGATCGTTTCGCCCTGAGCAATGCGAGCGCTACTGATACTGTGCGCAATATCGTAGGCATCCTCCAGCGACAGGCACGCGTCGGACGACAACGGAACAACCAGCCGCGACATGGCCCGTGCATCCAATAACTGATGGGCGTAACGGTTGGAGAGGGAAGACATCAACATAGCATTGACCTGTAAGACAAACACTGTTCAACTTTATATTGTCAGCGTCATCCCGAGTTTATGCAAGAGCAGCAATACGGTAACTAATAAAAAACGTGACTATTCAACCGTGTACGCTCCCCTTGTCGCGGCAGGAACAGGAGTGCGGCGTAGGGGCAGCTCCAAACTCGCCCTGGGCGCGAACGTAAAATCAGAATAGGTTTGGAAGCGGTCTACGTAAGGAAAATACTGGGAGTATCATAAGAAACAGGTACATTACCGCATTATTTAAGAGTAACTTGAATAATACCAACTACAGTATCAAATTTCAGGCGGTTCCAGCATATTCCAGAGTTCACCATTCGGTCCCGCTTTTGGCGCTGCGATGCCGAAGTGTGCGTAGGCGGCCGGTGTGGCGATGCGGCCGCGCGGCGTGCGCTGCAGAAAACCTTGCTGTATCAGGTACGGTTCCAGTACATCTTCAATAGTGTCGCGTTCTTCGCTGAGAGCGGCAGCCAGATTGTCGACTCCGACCGGGCCGCCGCCGAACTTGAACAGTACCGCTTCGAGCAGTTTGCGATCCATTACATCAAAACCGGCCTTATCGACATCGAGCATTTCGAGTGCTGCGTCGGCGATACTTCTGGTGATATCGCCATTCCCTTTGACTTCGGCATAATCGCGCACCCGGCGCAGCAGGCGGTTGGCGATGCGCGGCGTGCCGCGGCTGCGTTTGGCGATCTCGAACGCACCATCGTCCTCGATAGGCACTTTCAGCAACGATGCGCTGCGACGCACAATGCGCGTCAACTCGACTGCGGTATAAAATTCCAACCGGGCGACAATGCCGAAACGATCACGCAAGGGGTTGGTCAGCATGCCGGCGCGGGTGGTCGCACCCACCAGCGTAAACGGCTGCAAATCGAGCTTCACGCTACGTGCTGCGGGGCCTTCACCAATCATGATGTCGATCTGGTAATCCTCCAGAGCCGGGTACAGAATTTCTTCCACCACCGGCGACAACCGATGAATTTCATCGATGAACAGCACGTCGTTGGCTTCCAGGTTGGTCAGAATCGCCGCCAAGTCGCCGGGACGCTCCAGCACCGGGCCGGAAGTCTGACGCAAATTGACCCCCATTTCGCGCGCGATGATGTGTGCCAGCGTAGTTTTGCCCAAACCAGGCGGGCCGAACAACAGCGTGTGGTCGAGCGCTTCACTACGGTTGCGGGCGGCAGTGATGAAGATTTCCAGTTGGCCGCGGATTTTTTCCTGGCCCACATATTCGTCCAACTGCTTGGGGCGCAACGCCCGCTCCATCGCTTCCTCGGCATGTGAAACAGTCGTGGAGACGATGATGCGCTGTTCGGTAAAACCGTCGGTCTGGATGCTCATGGTGTACTTATATTAGTTTTTTTCCGCATCAGTGAACGCGAAGGCAAAGCGCAGACAGTACGCAGGCACAAGTAAGCAAGACTAGCAAAACCGACAAGGCGCACGGTTGATTTAGAAATGATTAACCTTTGGATAAAACCTTCAAAGCCAACTTGATGCCATCCGAGACGCCGCTGCCGGCCGGGATTTGTTTGGTGGCTTGCAGTGCTTCCTTGTCCGAATAACCCAGCGCCAGCAGCGCGTTCAGGATATCACTGGCCGAGCCGGCCACTACTGCGCCTCCAGCGGCGCCGAGATCGGCGCCGAGCTTGCCTTTAAGTTCCAGCAACAGTCGTTCGGCGGTTTTCTTGCCAATGCCAGGCACCCGCGTCAGTCGACCTGCTTCCTGCAGCGTGATGGCTTGCACCAGGTCGGCTACCGACATACCGGACAGGAGCGACAATGCCACGCGCGCGCCGACGCCGGTAATCTTGATCAACTGCCTATAGACGCTGCGCTCTTCGGCGCTGCCGAAACCGTATAGCAAATGCGCATCTTCGCGCACCGTCAGATGGGTCAGCAGCACCACCCTATCGCCCAGTGCGGGCAGGTTGTAAAAGGTGCTCATCGGCACACTTACTTCATAACCTACGCCATTACAATCTATCAATAACTGGGGAGGATTTTTCTCAAGCAAAATACCGGAAAGACGGCCTATCATGAGGAGAACTTTCGAAAACAGGTGGAAAAGGAACAAGAATAACAGCGGAAATTTGAAAGAACAACCCTGGAAACCTTAGTTGGGCAAGTCGAGCATGCACTTTCCCGGCTCACTGGCTAGGCGCGACGCCTGTAACCCTACAGGACAGGAGAAACCGTTACGTCGGCGCGGTAATGCCCACGAGACCTGCTCCAGTATTGGGCAATCTACCGCCGCTGCTTATGAGCGGAAAATAGCAGAAAAAACCTATTGTTGTGTCCGAAATTACTTGACCACTACAGAGTTTGCCCTTGCAGGACAAACTGTTACGCAGGCGCGGGGCAATGCCCTACGAAATCCCTGTTTCTCCTGGCAACCTTCAGGTTGCCAGGAGAAACAACGACGCTATTTATGGATATGGTCATAAAAAAAACCCCCGCACGCTGAGTACGGGGGTTTTAGGGATAACAGCCTGACGATGACCTACTTTCACACGTGTTGACGCACTATCATTGGCGCGAAGTCGTTTCACGGTCCTGTTCGGGATG
>JABBOY010000014.1 GCA_012927585.1 Glaciimonas sp. | reverse complement strand
TGACGCTGATGATGTCGGCGATCTTGCGTGAGCTGGCTTTGATCGAACCCATGGTGTCGACCACTTGCGACACCACCTGGCCGCCTTTGACTGCCACCGTGGAAGCGCTGGCGGCTAACTGATTGGCCTGGCGCGCATTGTCGGCATTTTGATGCACGGTGCCGGTCAGTTGTTCCATCGAACTGGCGGTTTCTTCCAGTGAGCTGGCCTGGGATTCGGTGCGCGACGACAGGTCGGCATTGCCGGAGGCAATTTCGCGCGAGGCCACGGCGATGGTGTCGGTGCCAACCCGGACATTGCCGACTACGCGGGCCAGTCCCTGGCTGATGCCGTTCATGGCTTCTGCTAGTTGGCCGAGTTCGTCGCACCCACTGCTTTTGATCGAAGTCGTCAGGTCGCCCGCGGCAATTTGCTGTGCGGCCCGGGTTGCAACACTAAGCGGCCGGCTGATCATTTGGCGTATCACCAGAAACAAAAGGCAGGCCATGAACAGGTTGAGGATGGTGCCGATGATGGCGTAACTGTTGCGCACAGATGTCGCCGCTTCGGTGATTTCATCCGTATAAACGCCGCCGACGATTATCCAGTCCCAGCCCTTGATGTGATCGTATATAGCCACCTTTTCTCGCGCTGACGCTTCGCCCTTGTTTTGCCACGGATAAGTGATGGTGCCCTGCTTTTTGGTTAATATTTCCTTGATGAAACTTTGCCCGTCGGCGTCTTTCGCCTCCAGCATGTTTTTTCCCTCCAGTGTGGGATGGATGGTCACTGTGCCGTAGTCCTGGCCTTCTTGCGCGTTGAGTGCATAGAAGTAACCGGTCTGGCCTATCTTGATGCTTTTGATCTTGTTTTTCAGTGCATTCAGCGTATCGGTGATGTCCACGCCGACATACAGGATGCCGATGATTTTGCCGCCAGCATCCTTGATCGGATCGTACTGAGTCATGAATTGGCGGCCGAACAGCGTCACTGGGCCGCGGTATGATTCGCCTGCAATCAAGCGTTTATAGCCGGGATGATTGCGATCAAGCAGCGTGCCTATTGCGCGCTGCCCATCTTCTTTTTTAACCGTACTTGAAACCTGTATGAAATTCTCTGCCGACTTGACAAAAATTGCCGCAGTGGCACCGGTCTGGCTGAGGAAGTTGTCCACTACCGAAAAATCGAGATTGAGCGGAGTGTCGCCATTTTTCAGTGTCGGTGTTTGAGTGCCGCCGACATCGACCATGGCGGCCGTATCGACCGCAAATTCACCGGAGAAATGGTTTTTCAATAATTGTGCGGAGCGGCCGGTCTCGTTGCGGGTCGTGTTATCGACCACCTCGATCATGTCGACCACCATCCTACTTTGCGTCTTGACCGCAGCTAACGTCTGGGCTTCCATTAACTGTGTGTTCGAGTAGCCGATCGCAATCGTAAAACAGGTGTACAGGCCGCCGACCAATAAAAATATTACGAGTGCAAGTTTGGTACCGATGCCCCAGTTGCGAATGTTGTTGATTATTGCATGCATGATTTTATCCGCAAATATATTGAAATGAACTTCGTACATACCAACGGCAAAATTACTCCCAACTTTAGTTGGCGGAAGCTGATTTTTATTCTTTTCATATTACTATACTGGTAATTGTATATTTTAATAATAGATGTAATGTTGTTAATATATGGCTATTTTGATAAATACTCCCGTAATATTAGCGAATTGCGAGAGCCCTTGGCCGGATCCAAAGCAGAAATACCCTGGGCCTGAAACCAAAGTGGCATCTCTGCTAAAATCGGCAAGTAAACTCCATAAGTCTGAAGGCACGTATGCTGTATCCAGAACTGTTTAAATCGCTCGAGCAAGTGCGCTGGAACATGGAGACGGATATTCCATGGGATAGCTTCGACGCTAGTCTGCTCACCGACGAGCAGGCACAAACCATCAAAATGAACGCGATTACCGAATGGTCGGCGTTGCCGGCCACAGAGATGTTCCTGCGCGATAATCGCGATGACAGCGATTTTTGCGCCTTCATGTCGATTTGGTTCTTCGAAGAGCAAAAGCATTCGTTGGTCATGATGGAATATCTGCGCCGTTTTAGGCCCGCATTGGTGCCGACTGAAGACGAGCTGGACAAGGTGCGCTTCGAGTTTGATCCAGCGCCGGCGCTGGAAACACTGACCATGCATTTTTGCGGCGAAATCCGTCTCAATCACTGGTATCGCTGCGCCGCCGACTGGCATAACGAGCCGGTCATCAAGCAGATTTACAAGTTGATTAGCCAGGACGAAGCACGCCACGGCGGCGCCTATTTGCGCTACATGAAGAAGGCATTGTTAGCCAACGGCGATAAAGCGCGCGGCGCTTTCGCCCGGATCGGCGTGCTGATGGCGTCGGCCCGCCGTACCGAGAAGCCATTGCACCCGACCAATCTGCACGTCAACCATGCGCTGTATCCGAACGATACCGTGCAATCGCGAGTACCCGACCCGGGCTGGCTGGAACACTGGCTGGACGACCAGATCCAGTTCGATGGCGCCTGGGAAAAAAAGGTGGTCGAGCGCATCCTGCACAATCTGTCGCTGCTGCTGGAGCGCAGCTTCGATTCGGTGCAGGATTTGAATCATTATCGCAAGGAAATTGCAGCGCGGTTGGCCGTCACCGCAGAAGTGGTTTAAGTGCGTTGCCCGAGTGTTACGCAATGTTAAATTTTTCCGGGGTATTTTCAGTACATCCCTATTTACATGCGGAAATAGGGATGTTTTCTGCCATACTCAAGGTAGTTTTTAATTAACTAAAATTCTGTCGCAAATTAAATGCCTACTCCGCCGCCATTCTTTGAAACCAAGCTCTGCCCGCGCACCGAACTTCAGTCCCGTGTGGCGGCATTGCCGCAGCCGGTGGTCTTGACTAACGGCGTGTTCGATCTTCTGCATCGCGGCCATGTGACGTATCTGGCGCAGGCGCGGGCGTTGGGAGCGTCGCTGGTGGTGGCGGTGAATACCGATGCCTCGGTCAAGCGTCTGGGTAAGGGCGACGAGCGCCCGCTGAATTCCTGCGCCGATCGGATGGCCGTGCTGGCGGCGCTGGAGTCGGTCAGTCTGGTGGTGCCGTTTGACGAGGACACTGCGCTGGAAGTGGTGCGGCAGGCGCGTCCCGCGATTTACGCCAAGGGTGGCGATTACGATATGACTGCAATCCCGGAAGGGCAGGCCGTGCTGGCGTATGGCGGGCAGGCAGTGGCAATCGATTTTGCACACGACCGATCAACCACCCAGTTGCTGCACAAAGTGCGCTCGGGAAATTGAGAGGCCATGCGGGATCGCCTCGCGTTTTTTAAAATGTAAGATAGATGTATGAAAGGCACGATATGAAGCGTCGCATGGTATTGCAGTCAATATTGGCAAGTGTGCTGGGCGTGCACTTGCAGGCACAAGCCGCATTGCCGACCATTGAAGTATATAAAACCCCGACTTGCGGCTGTTGTCATCTGTGGGTCGCACATTTGCGCAGCAACGGGTTTACCGTAAATGCGCATGACGTGGACGACACTACCGGTTACCGGAAAAAATTTGGCGTGCCCGAAGCGCTGGCATCTTGCCACACTGGCACGGTTGGCGGCTATGCGCTGGAAGGCCATGTTCCGGCCCGCGAAATCAAGCGCTTGCTGGCTGAACGTCCGAAGGTGAAAGGCTTGGCGGTACCTGCCATGGTGCAGGGTTCGCCCGGCATGGAAGGACCGCGCAGCGATCCATACGATGTGCTGGCGTTCAGCGCCGACGGCCGATACGCGGTGTACCAGCATTACTATGGCACATCAAAATAGGGGAAGAACGATGAACGTAACGATCAAAACTGTATTGAGCCTGGCGCTGGCTTGTGCATCGGCGCCGCTGGTTTCGGCGGCAGAGCCGGAACCGGTTGCCGACACTGCAAAAACCGGCGCTGTCGTACCTGCTGAGCCGGTGTTGTCGGAAGGCGTGGTCAAAAAAGTGGATAAGGGTACCGGCAAGATCACGATCCAGCATGGCCCGATCAAGAATTTGGGCATGGGGCCGATGACGATGCTGTTCCGTGTCAAGGACCCAGCCATGCTGGAGCAGGTGCAGGCGGGTCAGAAAATCCGTTTTCATGTCAACATCGTCAAGGGCGCTTATACGATATTGCGGATGGAACCGGTTCAATAATTTGCGCTTTTCTGAGTATCACAAGTAAAGTGGACCCCACTGTCCAGACAAATATTTACCGAGTTTAAGATAGTGCCCTGCTCACACACCAGCTGCATGGCGCTGTCCCAATCCTTTTGCGCTGGATACATCATCCTCTGTGGAGCGTAGCGCAACAGTGGATGATGTATCCAGCGCGCCGCCAAATTTATCCACAATCTTCGCACCGCCACCGACTGCCGTCCGGTACACCAC
>JABBOY010000001.1 GCA_012927585.1 Glaciimonas sp. | reverse complement strand
CAAGCGATTGATGTGCAGGCGCAAAGCGATGCGATCACGATTCAGGCCCGCGATCAGGTCAGGGTGATGAGTGCCCATGCGCATATCGATTGGGCTGCAGCCAAGAGCATCAGCCTGAGTACGGCCGGCGGCGCCAACATCACGATTGCAGGCGGCAATATCACGGTGCAGTGCCCGGGCAAGATTACTGTGCATGCGGGGTTGAAACGGTTTGAGGGGCCAACAAACTTGGCTCACGCCATGAATGCCCTGCCTGGCCCCACAAGATTTGACGAAGGCTATGTATTGCGCTGGCCTTACAACGACAGCCCGATTACCCAGCGCGGATTTGAGATCGTGCGGGGGGATGGAACCGTGGTTCGCGGCGCAACGGACGCATCCGGCAATACGGGTCTGCAAAAAAGTGATTTCTTGGAAGCCTTGAGCTTCAAACTGCTGCCAGAGGCTTGACACATATGAACAACAAAGTGATTGAACGACACATCCCGGCAAGCTACGACAAGCGGGGTAATCCAAGCTGGAAATCCACCATGAGCCCGCCTGACAACAGCGTGGGCGTTTGCATGATGGTGCCCGACCGTATCATTCCGGTGATCTTTGTGCCGGGCGTGATGGGCAGTAATTTGATTCAAAAAGACGCCGCTAAAGCCAAAGATGCCATCAAATGGCGCATGGACGGCGTGCTGAGCGCGGGGGAGTGGGCGCGTCCCATGCGTGGTGCCAAGTTCAGAAGAAAGTACCTTACGCCCACCGCCATGACATTGGATACCGGTGGCGAGATTGCACAAGGCACGCAACAGGACAATGAGGAACTGCGCCGCAGGGGCTGGGGCGAAGTCGGCAATTTAAGCTACGGCCCTTGGCTGGTCTGGCTGGAAAATGCTCTGAACGACTTCGATAGCTGCAAGGGTGGCGAACGCGACCGCTTGATTGGCCAGCTTCTGGGGGTCATGACAGGCGACGAACCGCTGGTTAAAGATGCGGTCGCGTTGAGCTACAAATACCGTTTTCCAGTGCATGCCAGCGGCTACAACTGGCTTGACGACAACGCGACCTCCGCAAAACTGCTGGCCAAGCGGATTGACGACATCATTGCGCGCTACCGCAAGGAAAAAAAGAAATGCGAGAAGGTCATCATCATCACCCACTCCATGGGCGGACTGGTGGCGCGATATTGCTCCGAGGTGCTGCCGGGGGCTTATCGCGACAAGATTTTTGGCGTGGTGCATGGCGTGATGCCGGCCATTGGCGCTGCAGCCGTGTACCGGCGCATGAAGTCCGGCACTGAAGACCCCACAGCTTGGTACAACCCGATCGGTGCAGTGACGGCTGCAGCATTGGGCAATGACGCCGCCGAAATGACCGCTGTGTTATCCGCAGCACCGGGCCCGCTGCAGTTGCTGCCCACGCCTGAGTACGGCAACAATTGGCTCAAGATCAAGGATGGCAAGGCCGAATACGCCCTGCCCAAAGGCGGCGATCCGTACAACGAGATTTATACCGTGCGCGGCCAGTGGTGGAGCCTATGTGAGGACCAGCTGGTTAACCCGCTGAACATCGAGCGCGACCCCAAAAAAAAGCTGGCTGTGGTGAATCAGGATTGGACGGCGTTTGTCAAAATCATCAATTTTCAAGTTAAACCATTTCACGAAAAAATTAAAAGCCGGTACCACCCCAACACTTACGCCTTCTTTGGCAGCAGCGCCGGGCAAAAGGCTTACGGCACGGTGACCTGGACCGGTGACGGTGGTGGTTTACTGCGTGGCGATCGTGTCGCCGATGTATTGGGCGCCAAGCAAAGTGGTGTTGATGAACTGGGCACTTCACGCACGGTCATTGCACCGTTAAACGGCGAAGGATGGCAGCAGGCCGAACGACAGAGCTACTCCATCAGCAACCCCGATGAACCGGGTGACGGCACCGTGCCGCACCGCTCCGGCGTTGCCCCCAAAGACCGGGTGAAATCAATAGCGCAGTTCAATACCGAGCATGCACCGGCCTTCAAGGAAGGGCCTGACCTGGAACGCATCCGCCGTTTCACGCTGCGCGCCATTGTGCAGATTGCCGGCGAAGTTGACACCACCAGTTTGAAATACGCCTGATGGGCCGCGCCATGTTAGTACAGGCACCACGCCGTGCACGTTTCCTGACAACAGGCATTCTGGCGCTGGTACTCAGTGTGCTGTGTGCGTGTGAATCAAAAATTATCCCTCTCACCGAACAAGAGAAGCAACATATGACCACCTTCACCGAACACATGACAACGCGCTGCCTGGGACGCTACTTGGTTGACCTGCCTGCCAGCTTTATCCTCAACCCGATTCAGCGCATCGAGATTGAAGGTGTGGAAATTCAAATCGAACCGATGACGAAGTTGCAGTTTTCAATGATGTTGAAGGACCGCGCAACGGGGCTTGCCAATACAACGATTGGTGTGAGACCTGAGTATCCAATGCTGCAGGAAACCTATCCTATCAGCGGCAATGACGACTTGGGGTCGGTGTTTAACAGGGCGGAATCAGACAGTAATGGCAGCCGGGGGGGTCGCATGCTTGAATTGCACGCCTGGAAAAACGGCTATGCTATCACCGCCAATGTCAAGGCGACAGATACACGATTCCCCGAATATGCTGGTGACAAAGGTATTCAGGCTATGGAGATAGACGTCCCCGAAAAACTCGCACTTTTACTCGCGGTTTACCAGCGCACGCAAGGCCGCGCTGACACCGAAGTCCCGAACGGCCAAGGAGTCTGCTTTCCCAACGGTCTGGTGCGCGGCCCCGCCACTGATCAGGAACATCTGGATATCAGCTACTACCTGGGTGGCGCACCTGATGTGAGCTTCGAGTTTCACTCCTTATCAGACATTGGTCCTGAAGACACAGAGTTGCTTGATCGTGGGGCTGCCATCGAGGGTTCGCTCAAAGCAAAACACGGCTACACCCTGCGCAAAGGACATGTTCGCGGCCAACTTGAGGGTGCGCAGGAATGGTTGATCGGATACAAGCCATTGGACGAAATAGCGTATCAAAGCTTCACACTGGAAGCCAATAGCAAGACAGGTTCGGCTATGGCGCCGTTGATTGTGTTGGATTTTGGCGTAGGTTCGCGCATTCCCGAGGCGCCACTTTCGCTGGAAGAGGTGGCTGTGCGCAAGCCCTTATCGAAGGCCACACTCAGCGAGTCCGAGGCCATTGCGCTGTGGGATGTGGTGGTGCCGACACTGCGGCCACGGCCCGGCGCGTTTTAGTGAACCGCCTTCAGATTCAGGCCCTCCAAGCCCGCCATGAAAGCTACTTTGACGGCACCGTGCCGCATCGCTCGGGCATCGCGCCAAAGGAAAGCCCTAGTGTCAAGGCGCTGTTACAGGTCAATGTCGGTCACGAGCCTGCGTATAGAGATTCGGAGTTGGCCAGGCACTTTACGCTGCGCGCCATCGTGCAGATCGCGCAAGAGGTCAAGAAAACCAGCCTGCATTACGGATGAAGCGCGCCATGACCGTAAAAAATCGCCTTATCACGAGCGTCATTAGCTTGAGCGCGACAGCCTTATTGATGACCGCTTGTCAGCCAAAACCACCAGCATTAACAGAAAAAGAAATCCAATATATGCAAACACTAACCAAAAAAATGACGCCGCGCTGTGTGGGGCGCTACCTCGCTGATGTGCCAGAAGACATGGTGCTCAATTCGGAAGGCGGACAAGAAATTGAAGGCGTGACGATCGATATCAAGCCGATGACGCAATACACATTTAAGTTGATGTTGGCAGGAAGAAAACTGGAGATCGAGAGTGAGACAACTTATGCCGAACCAAAAGTACCCACATTAAAAAATATACGGAACATCGATGGCGCAACAGGCTTTATTTTTGACCGGGCCGTGTCACCGGGATCAAATGTATTGCGCGTGCTAGAACTTCTTGCATGGCGAGACGGTTATTTCATTAAGATGACAATTAGAGCCAGAGACATGAGCTTTTTAAAAGAAGAGAATCGGCTTTCCGATGAAATCAGAGACACCACCGCCCCCGAAAAACTAGCTCAGTTATTGAACGTATTCAACCGCACCAGAGGCCGTGCGGACAATGATATTCCAGCGGCGCAAGGCACCTGTATCCTCAATGGGTTTATTAGCGGGCCGCCTACGGATCAGGAAGAAATCACACTTTTTTACCATCTGAAGACGGCTGAGGATGTGTATTTTAGATTCAGTACAAGCAGTGACCATGCAAGAAACGATACACTACTAGACCGCAGTAAGCATATCGAGCCGCTGATAGCTGAGGGGGAAGGCAAAACGCTACGTAAGGGACATCGTGAAGTCCACGATATCAAGGGAACGGAATATCTGTACACGATACTGGGAGACGAAAGCCTCGCCACGAACAAGGTGATGACGTATAAATTTCTCTTTGAAGGCAACAATAAAATCGGCAGTGCTAAAACACCGTTAGTCACCATCGACTTCGCCAACGGCGACAGAAAACCCATGCCTGAGCGTCCATACGACGCAGACTTTCCGCCACCGATTACCAAAGCCACGCTCAGCGAAGCCGAGGCCGTTACGCTTTGGGATGCGGTAATACCCACAATACGGCCACGGCCCGGAGCCTTTTGAGATGCGATAACCGTTCGATAAATTTATTATAGTAATTGGAGTATATTTTCCATAATCAATAAAAATATGCGGACAATGCCATAAAAATAGTGATACTCCAAGATTTTATTGATGTGAATTCAAAGCAATTGTTACGTTCCATCGACATCGCCGAACTGTTCGGCCCGATCCCGCAACTACTAGAAGAATGCATGGCCTCGTGCACAGCCGCCGCGCCCGCGTCAGCAGTTGCCTGCGAGGATGGATTCGCAGACGGCGCGGAATCAGGATTCGGATTCGGATTCGAATCTGACGACAACAACC
>JABBOY010000028.1 GCA_012927585.1 Glaciimonas sp. | reverse complement strand
GTTTCCCGTCAGCACAATGGGAAAATTCCGCCGGTTAGGGCGTGGAACCCCACTTTGCTACAGATTCCGTCAGTCTCGGTTTTCGAGAAAACCCTTATTTCATGCGCCTTGCAGCCTGATGTCAACCAAACAATTGCAACGCCCACCGGTAACCAATTGATTTTGTTCGATTTTGAACCGGACACTACTGCGGCGCAATAACGATTGCGCCCTACGCGGGCTGCAATGGATCGCTACTTTGTACGGCTTTGAAAAGGTCGGCAAGGATTTCGATTTCGAGGCACGGCAACAGTTGCGTCAGCAAGAGGCAAAACCGGCGCTGGCATCTTTCCATGCCTGGCTGGTCCAGGTGTTACACCTTGCGCCGCTGGCCTGCTTTGATTCGTTATGCCGACAGCGGCAATTTGCCGATCGATAATAATCCGGTGGAGAACACGATCAGGCCGGTTGTCATTGGAAAAAAGAACTGGCTTTACGCTGGTTCAGAACGTGCCGGACGCAGGGCTGCCGCGATTAAATCCTTGCTTGGCACCACTAAACTGAACGGGCTTGATCCGTATGCGTGGCTCAAAACCACGCTGGAAAAACTGCCCACTTGTCGTAATCGCGATATCGACGACTTGCTCCCCTTGCGTCGTGCTTCACAAGATTAAATCAACTTCCAGGTGGTGGCGACAGACGCTTACGATGCATAATCACGAAGTTAATAATAACGGTGGAGACAAGCCATATGGAATTCCTGATTCCAGAGTCGGTAGAGTCCGCTCGACTTTGCCTTAGAACTGTCAAGGATGAAGACTGGCCCGCTTTGCACGAGTATTACTCTGATGCAGAATGCACCAAATACACGACTCAGCATCCTTTGTTGGAAGACGAAAGCCGCCACACAGTGGGAAGCTTCAGCCGGCATTGGCAGCGGCATGGCTATGGGCCCTACGTCATCCAAGAAAAAGAAACAGGATCTGTGTTGGGGATCGCAGGCCTTTGGTATCCAAAAGAGTGGCCGGAGCCAGAGATCAAATGGGCCTTGGTTCGAAGGTACTGGGGAAAGGGGTATGCCGGGGAAGCAACCCGTGCTGTCCAAGCGATGGCGGCACGCCATATGCCCGAGCTTCACTTGATCAGCCTCATTCACTCTGAAAATCAACCTTCTATAAGATTAGCCATCGCGGTGGGCGCTGCAATGGAAAAAGAAATGGAATTTCGCGGAGGGATGTATCGTATATACAGGCACCCGAAAATCAATGGGGTCAGACTCGATTAATTTATGATTAAGAACCAGTTATTTTATTAACTGTGTTCTTTTAGGGAAAAGTGGATTTATTTGCTTGAGTCTGCCAACCGACGGGGCCGCGTAAACGTTATATAACGATAGCCACCAACAACGCTGCGAGATGAAACCAATGCCGCCGACCCAATTCAGTTTTGCCCAAGCCGAGTACGGCAAGAAGAAAAAGCGCACCCGCCGCGAGATCTTTCTGGAGAAGATGGAACAGGTGGTACCGTGGGCGAGGCTGATGGAGGTGATCGCGCCGCACTATCCGAAGAGCGGTAAGCGTGGGCGACCACCGATCGGCCTTGAACGGATGCTGCGCATGTACTTCGTCCAGCAATGGTACGGTCTTGCCGACGAGGCGGTAGAGGACGCGATCTACGACTCGCAGGCACTGCGCAATTTCATGGACATCGACCTGTGCAAGCAAAGCGTGCCCGATGCCACCACGTTGATGGGGTTTCGCCATCTGCTCGAAGCCAATAATTTGGCGCAAGCGATGCTAATCGAGGTCAACGCCATGCTCATTGAGCGCGGCCTGTTGATGAGCAAGGGCACACTGGTCGACGCCACCTTGATCGCGGCGCCGAGTTCGACGAAGAACAAGGAACATGGCCGCGACCCGGAAATGCACCAGGCAAAGAAGGGCAATCAATGGTACTTCGGCTTGAAGGCGCACATCGGAGTAGACAAGGAATCTGGTCTGGTACATACGCTGGTAACGACGTCGGCGAACGTCAGCGATATCAGCCAGACACCGGTGCTGTTGCATGGGCAGGAGCAGGAAGTCTGGCTTGACGCTGGCTACGTTGGCGTTGAGAAACGCGAGGACATGCAAGCGGCGCTGGCAGCCAATGGGCAAGAACTGAAATGGCATATTGCAAGGCGCCGCAAGACAATTGAAAAGCTGGCCGAAGGGTGGCAAAAGAGCTTGGTGCAAGCCTACGAGAAACTCAAAGCGCAAGTGAGGGCACGGGTTGAGCATCCGTTGCATGTCGTCAAAAATATCTTCCAGTACAAGAAGACACGCTACCAGGGTTTGGCCAAGAACGATGCCCAGCTCAATGTGCTGTTCGCCTTGAGTAATTTGTACATGGTAAGGGGGCAGTTACGCCCATAGCCGGCAAGGTGGCGCGAAATGCACCGGGAACCGCCTCGAAAGAGGCGTGAAAGCTGAAAAAGCGGACCCGATCACAGGAAAAATCGCAAAAGCTTGGCGTAGCGCGAACAAAAAATGCGCGCTACGCCGTCGAACAAGCGAAATTCGATTTGTTCCGCGTTTCCCTAGAACTTGTAGCTCAGACCAACCCGCAGAACCGGGTACGCTTTAAATTTGCTGGCCTTGTCGGCCAGGCTGACATTTTCTACAGCAACACTATTGGCCAAATCAGTACAAATTGCCTGAAGCGCCGTACAGCCGCTATTGGTTAGAGATGTATCCGGCGAACCTTGGAACATTACGCCCAAGTCAGACGTGAAGCCCCAGCCGCCATCTTGCGCAACGGCGTTGCCCCAGCCGATGCCGAGATAGGGGGCGACCTTGCGAAAATCGATTTTTCCGTCAATCTTGCCTGCGCTCGCTGCGTCATATATTTTGTTATTCAAGGTATAGCTGCCAGTCGCGTTTGACTTGGCGTTTGCGGTGATTTTGTTGCCGTTATAAACCAGTCCGCCCGTTAGACGGAAATTGCTGCTTGTCGGATAATAATCCAGCAGCGCATCTACGGTTGTGAGCTTCAATTTAAAGTCGTAATCCACGCTTGAGGTCGCGCCGGAATAGCTGTAGTCCAGGTAATTCAATCCAACGCGGGCATTCAGTTGTGGTTGTACCGGCACCGTCAGATGCGCGCCAATACCGGTAGTGCCTAACTCAGCAGAGGCGCCAAGATCGCCTGCTTGCACAGCAGCAGCCGAAAACAACCCTGCGATGAGTCCAAGTGCAAGAATATTTTTTTGCATAACCATCCCTAGAAATTAAAAAATTCATTACAAAGAGTTTTGTAATGTTGCGGCAGAAGCGAGCACCAGGAGACTTTCGCCTTAGTTGGTGCCTGCTCTAAAATTAGACCACAGCACTTATTCACATAAAGTGGTGGGGGCGAATCAAGTCATATTTTTAAGATGCTGCAATTAAGTGCCTTAAATCAATATTCTTTGAATAGTAGCTTGGCTGAGGAAGATGGTTTGTATCAGATGTATCAGTTGCTCGGGTTGGCGCGAATAGAATAGGCCAGCCCATCCAAACCGCGTTGATTTGTCCTTGTTTTGCAGAGTAACGGCTACTGAAGAAAGCAAGGCATCAGGTGACTTTGACTGAACAGAATTGGTAGATTTTTATGCCTGACGCGGCAGATACGCGCCATAGCCTTCCGCTTCCAGTTGATCCCTGAGCGATGGAACGTTTTGCAGCAGAGCGCACAGTGCTTTTTCTGCCGCAGCCTTTTTTTTCGGGCCAAGGTGGGCTTGAATAAAGCGGAGATAATTGATCTGTGCAATCGCAACCTGACGGTAGTCGGCGCAATGCTGTATGCGCTCTATGGCGCGCAGGTAAAAATTTTCGTAAGCGGGATGCATTTCTTGAATAATGTAGAAAGGATCACTTGCGGAACATGCCGGTTGACTGGTCTGGCGTAGCTCCTGCTCATGGTCTAGCCAAAATTCGCCCAGAAAAAGGTATTCCCAAGCGCTATCCTTGCCGGCGTCGAGCTTTTCGGCATAGTTCATCATCAGTGCATACCAGGCAAAAATTTGCCGGACATTGGACAAGCCGAGCGGCAGCACGCTTTGCAGGTGGAAAGCGACATTGGCCACAAAGGCTTGCAGCTTTTCCCAATCTTTAAGCGAGAGCGCCCAATAGATCGCTGTTTCGAGATGCAGCAGGGCGTGGTGATGCAATTTTTGTACATTCGGGTCGGAACCCGGCGGGATTTGGCGGGTTGCAATGCCGAGCAATCGCCGGCGCGCCAGCAAGGCGCGCAGATTGTGCCAATCCGGCGCGGTGCGCAGGTCGGCCCCAAGGGTCGGACTCGGTGCATTGGCTAAATCCCAGAGCCGGATATGCGCAGTGCCCGGGGATTCGTCGTAATCGATCCGGTCCAGCAAAAAGCTCGCGTGCTGTCGCAAAGTGGGGTCTTGCAGTTGGGCGGGGTCTGCTTTCAACACTTTCAAGGCGAACGCGCGGGCTTCGGTAAATTCTCCCAGGCGCTTAGAGTAAAGTGCTTCGCGCAGGTTCAGCATCACGCGTAGGTCGCAACTCAGCGGCTGAGAATAGATTGGCTGTAGGGTTTCTAAGGCGCTGTGGAAATTCCCTTGGGCGGCAAATGCGTCGGAAATGAGGCAGGCGCTGAGTAGTTTGTGCAAAGCATCCGGGGCGCGCACCGATAGCATGAGCGGGTAAGGCCAGGGTATATGTTTCGACTGATCGCCTTCACCAACAAAGCTTGCCGATGCGCTTGCTTCGATGCTGCCAATCATGTCGCTTTTGTCGACCTCGAATGCACACGGCGTCTTGAACCGCAAGCGCCACGGGCCGACCGTTGCCTTGCGCGGACCATATTCGAGCAGCACAGGACGGCCCGGAATGCGGTCGAGGCCTTCGGTAAGGCTTTTGATCAACCGACTATATTGGGTTCGGTTGAGCGGTTGCGTTTGACCGCGCCGTTCCAATTCGATGCGCAGCATATCGGTTTGCAGGTCCCGGTTGGCGCGGGCTTGCATCAGTAACATGGCAAGCAGAGTGGCTTCCCACCGCTGCGTGAAGCGCATAACGCTGCCGTCCGGCAGCGTTATGCCATTGCGCTCGGGATAAATGCGAATTGGATTATTCAATGGGTGGGCGTGAGTGACAAATGCCTATATGGCGCTAGAGCGGCATGTTCCATGCATTCAGTACAACCGCATCAAAACTGGTGGCGGACAGTGGCGCTAATGCGCCGCCGTTCACCCTGATAGACGCTGTCGGCCGCAGAAAGCGCTTCAACATAACGCTTGTCGGCGAGATTGCCGGCCTCCAGTGCCAGTGAAGTTTTTAGGTCGATGCGGTATCTCGCTCCAGCGCTCAGTGTTGCATACCCCGGTGCGGTGAAGGTATTTTTAGGGTCGCCTGCCCGTTGTCCCACACCGGCTACGGCGCCCCATAGCAGCCAGTTTGAACTGACGCGCCAATGCAAGCGAATCGCGCCATACACAGAAGGTACATTGACAATCCGGTTGCCCAGGCTGCTCGATGTCTTGGCGCCATTCCATGCGCGCTGCCAACCCATGTTCGCGTCCCATGACAGTGCGCCATGGTCCCAGCGCGCCGCTGTCTCGATGCCTTGTACCCGGATCGTTCCGATGGTAACGAGCGCATTTTTATCGAGCGGGTCGGCCGCCGTCAGGTTACTCTGCTGCAAATCGAAAACGGCCAGTTTCATGTCCCACCGGCGGCCTTCATAACGGATGCCGGTTTCCCATTGATTGCCCTGGCGCGGTTGTAAAAAACCGCCGGATCGGGTTGTGCCGCGATTGGGTTCGAACGATTCTGAGCGAGTCAAGTGCAGCGCCAGTTGCGGCACCGGTTGCCATGCTACACCGCCCACCGAGCTCAAGTGACGGATATCGGCTGCGGTCGACGTCGTGGTTGCATTGCCGGTTTCGATTTTGATCGCGCTTTCCCGCAGCCCGGCAATAACGCGAATCCGGTCTGTAGCCTGGAGTTGGTTGAACCAGAAAACGCCCGACTCGTTGTAGCGCTCGCGCGATACGCGTGCTGGTAGCGGCAGCGCATCCCAATTGAGATTCAAATTGGGGTTGGCGATGTCGATGGAGTAACCGGCGATGTTTTGCGGGCCGGAGAAATTGATGCGCTGGCGATCTTGCTGGTAGCCGACAATGGTGTCGTTCTTCATGCCTCCCAGCGTGTGGCTTCCGCGCAATTCGATACGGAAGTTGTTTTGGTCGACGTTATCCGTGAGTTCCCGGTAGTAGCTCGAAAGCGTGGTGGCAGAGGTGATCGTCCAGAATCCGGCCAGTGTTTCATTGCGCTTGACCTGGGCGAAATTCAGCGCCGCATTGATCGACCATCCATTCGCAAGTTCATGATCCCAGTACAGCGCCTGTCGCTGATACTCCCGCAGCGCGCGCGATGCGGGGGCAATGTAGTAGCGGTCGTACCAATAGCGTCCGCCGGCAAATACGGTGCCGAAACCGAAAGGGCGCTCGTTGCGTTGATACTCTACTTCTGCGCTGATGCCCCCGCCGTTATAGCGATGGCGCCCCGACAGCATCAGCGACTGACGGCGGTTGTCTATTGGCTCGATGAAAGTGTTGCCGGTTTGTCCGGCATAGATTACCCGTATCGCCGAGTCTCCGAGGGGCTGGTCGTGATCGACGACAAGGCGGCGCAGGCCATAATTGTCCACCGAAAGGCTGGCTTCGGACTGCAGTATCCCGGTGGGCTTGTGCAGCACATAATTTACAGTCCCGCCGGGTGCTGCCTGGCCATACAGCACCGATGAGTGACCTTTCAGGATCTCGATTACATCTACCGTGGCCAGGTCGCGCGCATACAGCCGCTGAATGTCTGGATGCCCGTTGACAAAAAGCCGGCTGCCGACATCGAACCCGCGCAAATTGATGCCCGTACCCAGCCCGCCCGCATTGGTGCTGGTCGATCCGATTCCGGCAAATTTGAACACATCCTCAGAACGGTCCATGCCGCCGTCCGGCATTTTTCCCAAATCGATGATGTCCACTGTGGCGGGGAACGAGACTGTTGAGGATTCGGATCGGAACACGCCGTGAGGCATCCGCTGTGCATGAACAGAAACTTCAGGAAGCGTCAACTCTTCTGCCCGTGCAGTTTCGGCAACAAAGGTGCCGGTGACGAACAGGAGGAAGAATAGAGATGGGCGGAAACCAGGGAACGACATTTTTATCCGTTTCGTGAATAACCGCCGCCCCTAAGGATTTTTGGACGGGAAGAATTGGTTGTTATTTGTGCTTAATGGCAAGGTTGCACATTGTGTTATATTAATTGCAAATAGGCAAGTTTACGGCGCCATGAAAGATGTTCAACAGGCGCGTTTAGAAACACCGGCTGCGGCCGCCATGGCTGCATTGAGATTATTCTTACAGATAAAAACCTCACAGCAGGTTTTTGGCGGGGTAAGGAGGACCATGCCTTGGCGTGCCTGATAATCTATGGATTGGTTGCCGGTAAAAATAGGGGGTCAGACCACGAATGAAGATTCGTGGTTCATCAAACTCAAACTTTCGGCCTCGGGCCTTTGCATTCCAACAACCTTCGTTTTTTGCACGGCTCTGCCCGTCGTTTGGATTTGCATTCTGGTTGGCAGCCCGCGTAGGGCGCAATCGTTATTGCGCCGCAGTAGTGTCCGGTTCAAAATCGAACAAAATCAATTGGTTACCGGTGGGCGTTGCAATTGTTTGGTTGGCATCAGGCTGCAAGGCGCATGAAATAAGGGTTTTCTCGAAAACCGAGACTGACGGAATCTGTAGCAAAGTGGGGTTCCACGCCCTAACCGGCGGAATTTTCCCATTGTGCTGACGGGAAACATGTGTTTGTCGGCCATTGCGTTTAGGTGCGGTTTTGAAATCAAGTGGAGATCCAAAGGGTGAGCGCAAAACACCGTCGGAATGCCTGCTCATGCGCAAACAACACTCAAGAGGTTTTCCGTCACCCAAAGACTGAGCGTGGACAAATTCCGCCGGTTTGTGGCTGCAACCCCTGTTTAAGCGCTTCAATATCTTTAAAAAACTGTCCATCAAGCGCAAGATCATCGCCTCGGGCGGATTGCTCGCAATTTTTTCGCTTGTCAGCACCGTATTATCCTGACGTGCCATGAGCCCGGAAGATACCGTCTGGGCGCCATTGGCAGCCGGCGTCATCTGACGACACCAAACGAAAAACATTCACCAAATGCGTCAATTTCTCTGCCTGCCTGAGCATGTTTTCGGCGGCGGCGGCGGCCTGTTCCACTAGCGCCGCGTTCTGCTGCGTCATTTCATCCATACCGCTTACCGCACTATTGACCTGCGCGATGCCGGCGCTCTGCTCCTGGCTGGCTGAGGTGATTTCAGCCATGATGTCGGCCGCCCGATTGACTGCCTTGACGATCTCGGACATGGTCTTGCCGGCATCCTCCACCAGCACGCCGCCGGCATCGACCTTCTCGACCGAGTCGCAGATCAGTTGCTTGATTTCCTTCGCCGCGCCGGCGCTGCGCTGGGCCAGATTACGCACTTCCGCCGCCACTACCGAAAACCCGCGCCCCAGTTCGCCGGCGCGCGCCGCTTCCACTGCGGCGTTAAGTGCCAGGATGTTGGTCTGGAACGCGATGCCGTCGATCACGCCAATGATGTCAACGATCTTGCGCGAGCTTTCCTTGATAGATGCCATCGTCCTGACTACCTGGTCCACCGCCTTGCCGCCTTTCGCCGCGACGTCCGAAGTGGACAGTACCAGCCGGTTCGCCTCGACCGCATTGTCGGCGTTCTGCCTGACGGTGGCGGTGAGTTGCTCCATCGAAGAGGCTGTTTCTTCAAGCGCGCCGGCTTGCGATTCGGTACGCGCAGAAAGATCGGCGTTGCCGGAGGCAATTTCCGCCGCACCGGTACTGACCATACCGGTCGCTTCCTTGATCTGGCTGACTAACAGCTTGACGTTGGTCTGCAGGATGCGCATCGTCTGCATCACGGCCGCGAGTTCATCGTATCCATCAGCGTCGATTTTTCCAGACAAATCACCGGCGCTCATGCGTTCGATATCGTGCTGTGCGCGTTGCAACGGCAACACGATGCCACGGTACAACAGCGGAATAACCGCGAGTGCTGTGATCGCGCACAGCAGCGCCGCGCCGGCTGCCCACGGCGCCACGACGATACCTTCCGGGCTCATGGCGCGCCAGGATAATACGGTGCTGACAAGCGAAAAAATGGCGAGCAATCCGCCCGAGGCGATAATCTTGCGCTTGATGGACAATTTTTTAAAGATATTCAAGCGCTCAAACAGGGAGCGCTCGACCGCCTTGCCCTGCCGTATCTGGATATGCGTGCTGCCGTTATTGAGCGCCTTGTATGCCACGGCGGCGTTCTTGATTTGTTCCTGGGTCGGCTTGACGCGAATGGATATGTAACCGACGACTTTGCCGCTCTCCAGGATCGGCGCCGCATTGGTTTCAACCCAATAGAAATTGCCGTTTTTGGTGCGGTTCTTCATGATGCCGACCCAGGTCTTTCCGGCACTCAGCGTCTTCCAGAAATCTTCAGAGATCGCCTTCGGCATATCGGGGTGACGCATGATGCTTTGATGCTTGCCCAGCAGCTCCTGTTCGGCGTATCCGCTGATGCTGAGGCAGTCGAGATTCACATACGTAAAATTTCCTTTCGAGTCCGTCTTCGAAAGAATCGTTTCCGAATCACGTAAAACGTACTCGCTACTCACAATTGGGGCTTGCTTTGACATGATGTACAACCTTTATAAACGGCTGCGGCACCCTTCCCCAGATACGGGAAAGGGTGCGAGCCAGACAATCAGAAAGGCAGCAATGCCTTGATCCAGTACGCGTGGCCTTCAGGACGGTTTTCGACGTTCATTTCTTTTTGCCACTTGGCCATCACGAATATGCCTTTGCCGTTGTCGTATTTGATCGAAGGGCCAATCGCAAAGGCTTGTCCCTTGTTGTCAGGCAGCTTCACGTTATTTTGCTCGTCGGTAGTGATTTGCTTGTGCATATAGCCACCGATGCCGGCCACCCAGTTTTGCTTGAATCCATAGCCGAGCGAATAATCGATATGGAATTCATTTCAATAGTCCGACAAACTCCTGGGCCACCGGAAATTGTGACCCGCCCGGCTGCTTGGCAAACGCTAGCCAAGCGCGGGGTCCGGTTGGGTGCGCATGGTTCAGCAGAATCGGCAGCCTGGGTCAAAAACACGTCGGTGCCAACACACACAAAATTGCCGAAAGTACCTCTTCGCCATAGGATAAGGCGGTACCTTTTTTAGAAGCTGTGAGTGTAAGCGACGGTCATGTTGTTTTCTGAATTACTAACCTGTATTGGTGCTGAGGTATTTGGCAGACTTGTGTTGCCCATCGATTCTTTAAACGCATGGGAGTATGCGAAGTCAACACGATTTTCTTTTGAAAACGCGTAGGAAAAACCTGCGGAGATGTGCTTCGTGGGCGTGGCGGGAATAACTGCGAAGAGTGTATCTGAGGACACCGACTGAGTAGCGATGCGGGCACCGCCACGCAGAGTCCAGTCGCCAGTTTGATAGGCTACGCCGACTGACAAGATGGTCTGATTCTTGTAGTTTTGCGGAAGTAATATGTCAAGATTACCGCCGCCGTCTGACACGAAGCCAACGTTGATATCCTTCATTGCATGCTTCCAAAATACTTGCGAGACATCGACCGCCACCATCCACTGATCGTTAACGCGGTGACTCAACCCGAGATCTAGCTTAGCCGGCATCTGGAAATTGCGCAGCTTGATCTTGCCGTCCAGAGGGATCTGCCCGGCAATTCCATCGATTGCAGTGAGTATAGCCCTCCCTTCCATGTCATTCATTTGACTTTCCATGGCATAGTCGGCCCCCAGAATTGTGTCATTCGACATTTTGTAGGTCATCCCGATGCGCCCACCAAAACCCCAAGTTTCAACGCCGCTGCCGAGAAACTGGTTTTTGGTCAAGCTGAAATGGGCACCGCGCAAATCCGGCAAGCCACCGAGCACAGGTACAAGGCTTCCGTTCACCCGACCTGAGCCGATCAGTGAACCAACCTGGTCTGCGCCAAGCAACAGATTGAGGTTCAAACCCTGCCACATCGCATCAATGCTCCCGCCCACAGTCAGTTTGTCGTTGACCTGGTAGCTCGCAGCGAAGGGAATGTTTAATATCAGTAGACGACTCGAGTTTTCCAAACCGGTGTTCAGGCCGCCGGTGGCACGTGAAAGAAAGCTGCTCTTGCCATATTCGGTCCCCAATCCGCCTTGGGCAAATGCGCCAACCCCGATTGCCAGCGCACCGTTGCGGTGGGTATAGGCCGCCTCGGGGGCCAAATAGGGGCCACGGTTATTGGAGTGATTGTCGGACACAGCATTTTCACCAGTCGCCTGGTTTTTCGCATTGATGTCGGTGCTTATCACATCCAGCCCCAGATGAAGTTCAGATCCAGGGGCCATCAATGACAGTGTCGCCGGATTGCTCATCATGCCCGCTGCGCCTACATCGAATGCTGTTGCCGCCCCGCCCATGGCACGGGAAATTGGCCCATATCCTTCTAGCCGAAAGACATCTGTGGCATGCACTATTTGAGATGTTGAGCCCAGACAGGCCGCGGCAACCATGCAAAACGCCTTGAGATTTGATTTCATTTTTATGTCTCCTCTATTTTATTTGTGATAAATACATTGTTCTTGTTACGGCCAAATGAGTATTTACATCGTCCATCCGCTTTTATATGAAAAGGCTGTTATCCACCCCGCCAAAGAATCTCGTGATTCGCAAAACATGGAACTGTCCAGAATTCCGGTGTACCGGATGTCTTCCTGTTTATCTACTATGAACAACCTCTTTTAATTTTCGTCTCCTGTGTCGAGCGCTATATGAAACCTTCCCATGCCGGGCTTAAAGCAAAGCGACCCTGTGCGACAGTTTGATTTGACAAGGGACAAATAATCGTAGGCTTCCGCTCAAAAGAAGCGATCGAAGTGAATCTGCTCGAAGGGTACGTGGTAACCCACCATCAACATTTCCTGTAACGTCTGCGTCATCGGCGGCGGGCCAGCGAAGTAAAACTCGAAACCGGGCAAGGAATCCCCGAAAACACGCCGCACCAGTTCGTGGACAAAGCCTGTTTCACCACTCCAATGTGCGCCAGAATCTCCATGGGGTAGAGAAACTACCGGATGAAAATGAATGCGGTCCCCATAGCCGGGGAGCTCGCGCAGGAAGGTTTCACCACAGATATCGCTGGGTGTTCTGCCGCCATAAAAAAAGTGGAGCTGACGCGTCTTCAGCATGCCGGATTGCGCTGCCTTTCGGGCAATCGAAACCATAGGCGCCAAGCCGGACCCCCCCGCCGCGCAGACGATGTCGCGTGTGACCTCTGTTCTCAAATAGGCAAGACCGTAAGGGCCATCTATCTCGATCTCATCACCGACGTGAAGATGATGAAATAGTTTGTCAGTGGCTACACCATTGGCAACACGACGAATCTGAAAGTGCCATTCACCTTCGTTATTGCCGACATTTGACATGGAATAAGCACGGGGAGTGCTGACCCCAGGAATCGCAAGCATCGCGTACTGACCAGCCAGAAAATCAGCGCCACCCACAGTTACAAACCGAAACTGGCGAATGTCATGCGTGATCTCATTCATGGCAACGAATCTGGCGCGAATGCGTTGGGGCGTAATGACGGGCAAAAATTCCGGTGTTATTCGAACCTTGATACGCAGGTCGGTGCTGGCCCGACATTGACAGGCCAGCAGGCGCCCTTTTCGTCGGTCCCGCTCGGTAAGGCCAGGAGCCTCCGGCCAAAGATTCTCAACGTCCCCCTCAAGCACTTCGAACTTGCAACTACCACAACCACCTGAGTTACATTCGTAAGGGAAACCAACACCTGCACGCAGGGCAGCGCGCAAGACGGTGTCTCCTCCCACCTGGTCAAAGATACTTTCTTCGCCTTCAGTCGTTATTCTGGCTTGGGTCATAAACAATTCCAATTAATGGGTTTTTGGCTGTACCGCAGGCGCCTCGTTGGTGCCTGCGGTACTCCAGGAACGAACTTATAGCCCCAATGAACGGCGGAAATCGCGGGTAGCCAGCTTGGCCGATTCCGTAGCGTCAGGCACATCTGCCAGCGCGCCGCAATAGGCCTCGATCGCCTTGTCGGCCAAGGGCTCCCACTTGGCAATCCAGCCCTTGATGACTTCTAAATTACCCGGCTTTTCGAGCGCCATCTTGACCAGCGCAGTCGCCCAGCGGCGATGCCGCGCGGCATCAATCAGTTGCGCATCGTTCAGCAGGCCAAGCAGCATGTCACCGTTATGACGGGCCGATTCGCCCAGCTTGCGCAACATAGCCTCATCGATAGCAGGCTTGGCGACCAGGTTTAGGGCCACAAAAGCCTCAGCCCAGTCCCAGGTCACAAGAACCTTTTCCATCAACTCGCGGAAACCCTGCCATGCCGTATCGGTTTCCCAATAATTACGCTCAATGGCAGCAAAACCCTTATCCGAAAAAGCAAGCGAGAGCTCCTTGGTGCGGTAAGCGGTATGACTCAACCATCGATATGAATCTGCCATCTGAAAATAATTGCAGTTGGTGATGGTGCTGGCTGGCGCCATCTGACCGACGTAGGCCGAAGCCATCTGAACTGTGTGAAAGAGATAACGTACAGGCGTGTACAACCGTACCAGGGTGCCGGCCCAACGTGGGTCAAGCGATTTATCATGTTCACGGCTATTGAACTGATCAAACAGGCCGAATACATAATTTTCCTGACCATCCTGCATCATGTTATAGCTGCGGTAAACCACCTCCTCTGGATCCCGAAAAGCGTTCCAGTCATCATGTTTGAGTGGACTGCCAAAGGTGTTTTTCTTGCACCATTGGTTCATGGCTAAATCGGGATCAAGTTCATACGGCGCATTGACATCACGGTCGTTGTAATGCAGGTTGGTGCTAACAATCTCATATTCGCTGGGTTTGCGACGGCGTGCTGCCAGATGACTCCAGGTCTTGAGTGGCTTTAATATTTGAACTTCCGACATGATCTGTCTCCTCTATTATTAGTTGTTGCCGGGTATCGACAGGTACTGGTTTTTTCAAAGATGCTTGGTGAAATAAAAACGAACCTGATCAGGTAGCGTCTCGATCCGTCCAGAAAAGGAACTGAGATCAAGCTCGAGATCATTCATCTTGAACGGACGTCCCAGCGCACGTTCAATCGTCTCCCGCCGCAGAATCATTTCATCATCGGTATCGATGCGAAGGTAGGCGCGTTTGTCATCGACCCGAATATCCCGCCCCGGGTTGTCTTCCTTGGCCGCCTCTGCCACCGCTAAAGCCAGTTCCCCCGCTCGCATTACGGGACCCACCCGGTTATTGCTATGTTTATTTACAATTTCAGTCGCATTGCTCATTACTGTCTCCTTGTTTGTTTGTCGTATCTATTTCATGTGTGAGCAAACAGAGGTTTGACACCCTCGGTTTCCACCAGGACATCGTCGCCCTCGATCTTTACCGGGTACTCGGCCAATGCACAGTCGGCTGGATTTATTCCCTTGCCTGAACAAGCATCGAACTGCCAAAGATGCGCCCGGCAGATCACCGTCTTGCCATCGAACTTGCCTTCTGCCAAAGGTATATCCTGATGTGGACACATGCCCTGGAATGCTTTGATTACGCCGCCCGCGGCACATACCAGCAAAATATCCAGCCCATTTACCTCGAATGATTCCATTTCACCTTCCCAAAGGTCATCGAGGGTGCATACTTTTTTGAATGTCATGTTTGCGTTTCCTGTTTAGGAAATTTGCGGCTCTTTTTAGAGTCGCCGCGATTTCCCGTCACATCCTTAGTGCGTGGGAGCTTCCCAAATGATCTCAATAGTTTCTGTAGGCTTGAAGCCCGCTTCAGCCACCTTCATAGTGCGCGGCAGAAATTCATCACTACCTTGCCGACGAATACGCAGAATGTGGCCCGGTCGGGCCCGAACGCGCCGCCCCACCGAATGATGGGCAGCAGCCGCAGCCACTTCGTCCATGGTGTTCTCGGTATCGACCGGCAGCAGTTGCAGCACAAAGTCGCCTTCGAAATTGGAACTCAAGGGAAATAAAGCCATTTTTTTCTCCTACATCAGGTTAATCATTGAACCGGCGTTCATTACCACCGGCTCTATCTTTCATATGGTTTTCAGTTTGCTTTTTTGACGGAACCCATTGCTTTGTAAACCTCGGCCCACGCATAGTTATGCGCATCGTCACCAATCTCTCCTGGAGCCAAGCTCATGTAATTCAGAGCCCCCCCCAGATCCATCGGCTGGATCATGCCGGCGAGAAAACGATCAACAAGGCTCAGATGACCTGCGTAGCGTTCCGGTTCCTGTTCGAAACACCAGCGATCCTGTTCGGACCCAAAGTGATACAGGCGACCCTTGTACTCAAGCGGGAAGTCCTTGACGTTCCACTTCTTGCCCGGCGTGTAGTTAATCGGCAGATTGCACATGTTGCACACCATCGGCAATGTCTCGGGATAGGTCATGGCCATATTGCCGTCGACCACATTGTCGATGATCACATCCCAACACTGGCCCCAGGTGTCGTTCCAGCCAGGATACTTTTCTTCCAGCCAATCGCGTTCCGCCGGGGTTACACCTGCTGCCGGGTTCCACCATACGGTAGGCCGCCAGAACCAGACACCGAGATGCATGCCGTGGTGCGTTTCACCCAACTCTTCGAGGAAGTGATCCCAATACCAGGGCAGATCGAGTCCGAGGTCCGTCAGGGCACGCTCGAACTGGGCAACGATCCACTCCTCCATGAACTCCTTGAACGATTGCTTTCGATGTTCGAGAGGTGTGTAGTAGTCCATCATCGGGCCGGTCAAGACTGAGAATAGTTTCCAGGCACGCCAGAAAGCGATGTCCACCTTCTTCTGGGCTTCGGCCTTCTTGCCGTTTTCAATCAGCACCTGCAGTGCCGGGCCGCCGATTTGCGCGTGGCGCGATTCGTCGGTCTGAATGCTGGAGATCAGGCTGGCAAAGGTGTGGTCCCCGGCTTCGGCTGCATCCGCCGCCAGGCCCAGAAACTGCATGTTGGTAAAGCCGGTTTCAAAGCTGAAGGTGAGCATGATGGAAACGCTGATGGCATCGCGCGTCATCATGATGTCGTCAAAGAAATGACGCGCTGCAATCATGGCCCACTCGTTGGTGTCTATGGCCTTGTGCGCCCAATCCATTTGACGATCTTTCGACACATGCTCGTGCGGGAAATAGAGCTGGATCTGCCCGTGGCGCATTTCGTCCAGACAGCCAAGGGTGGCCATGTTGCGCATGCCCGGTGCTTTGGAGAAACGCATCATGCGCGCTTCAGCACTGGCCGCAGCATATTCAAGTCTCGCTAGTGCACCATAATGGGCCTTGATCACAGACTTCCAGCCCGGATCCGAATTTTCGAAGATTTGGGAACGCTCCAGCGCAGCCTTGACCGAGTAAGCCCCCGCGTCCTTCTCGCGCTGCACCTTTACGTATTCAGGATAGGTTTGCTTGTAAGGCTCATCATATTTTTCCCACGCTTCTTGGGGCAGGCCATAGTCGCCGGCCATTTCTACCGGAAAAAGCTCGTTTTCCATAACATATTTCGGCGACCAGTTGGTCGTTCGGGCGATGTCATACCAGTCCATTCGAGTTAGTAAAGCCATTACAATCTCCTTTTAAGTTATCAGGACAAAATGTCCCATTTATGTATACAAAAATGTAATCTGAACAACTGCTGAAATGATCAAATCTGCAGTTCGAGACTGATCAAATAATCGACTTGATAAACAATAATGCGACATTCCCACCATCTTATTTTGGGGTTCACACTCATCCAAACAGAAGCGCCTTGTCAGCCCATGAGCAAGGCAGGCGGAACGACCACGTTGACTTGTTCACGGGTTATAGTCATTTTCCGAGTTCTCCGGCGCTCTTGCCGCCGATGCCGAAATGCTCCTTCGGCATCTCGGTGAGGATCACGCGCACGGTTTCCGGCTTGGCACCGATTGCTTCGAACATGGCTTCCGTAATTTTTGCGATCAACATTCTTTTTTGCTCGACGGTGCGACCTTCCAGCAAATGGATTTGGCAAATTGGCATACTGATTTTCCTTAAATGAAACGCACGTTGACACTGCCCAAGTCTTGCACCCGCAAGTTGACGTTGTCGCCGGCCTTGACCATCACCGCCTCGGTAATCGCGCCGGACAGAATCAGGGTGCCGGCCGGGATTTCCTCGCCGCGCTCGCCCAGCAGATTAGCCAGCATTGCAATTGCTGCAGCCGGATGGCCGAGCACCGCAGCACCGGCACCGAGGGCGACAATTTCGCCATTTTTTTCCATCACCACGCCGAGCGTGCGCAAGTCGAGGTCATCGACCGGACGCATCCGCGCACCCAGCACGAAACGTGACGATGAACAATTGTCGGCAATCACGCTTTTCAGGTCGAACTTGAAATCGCGGTAGCGCGAATCGATGATTTCAATCGCCGGCATCACGAAATCAGTAGCCGCCAACACGGCGCCGATATGGCATCCCGGGCCTTTTAATACGGCCTTGGTGACGAAGGCGATTTCCGGCTCGACTTTCGGGTGAATCAACTCAGACAGTTTTACCGCGCTGCCTTCCGGCACCGAAAAATAATCGGCCAGAAAGCCGAATACCGGCATCGACACGCCCATCTGCTGCATCTTGGCGTGCGAAGTCAGGCCCGCCTTGAGGCCGACGATGCGGCAGCCGCGGGCAATTTTGCGCTGCTTGATGGCTTCCTGAATTGCATACGCATCGTCCCAATCCATCTGCGGATATTCGTCGGTGATTTTGGCGGTATCGCGTGCCTGCAATTCGCAGTTTTCAAGATGCTCGGCGAGATTGTTAATAGTGCTTTGGTCTAATATCATTTTTTTATCCTTGTGGGTGCAAACCCGTTTATCGCAATCCGCGGGCCCGCGCCATAGTCATGGCGGTATCCTCGATCATGTCTTCCTGGCCGCCGACCATACCGCGCCGGCCCATTTCGACCAGAATGTCGCGTGCCGGCACCCCGTATTGTTTCTCGGCCCGTTTGGCAAACAGCAGGAACGAGCCGTACACGCCCGCATAACCCAGCGTGAGCGCGTCGCGGTCGATACGGATCGGAAAATCCATCATCGGCACCACCAGGTCTTCAGCCACATCCTGGATCTTGAACACATCGACTCCGGTCTCGATTCCGGCCCGGGCGCAGACCGCAATCAACACTTCCATCGGCGTATTGCCGGCACCGGCGCCGAGTCCGGCCGCCGCCGCGTCGATCCGGTTGGCGCCGTACTCCACCGCCACCAGCGAATTAGCCACGCCCATCGCCAGATTGTGATGAGCGTGAAAGCCGAGTTCGGTTGCCGGTTTCAGCTTTTCGCGCAGCAGGCCGATGCGGGCCTTGACGTCTTCCGGCAGCATGTAGCCGGCCGAGTCGGTGCAATAGATACAGTTGGCGCCATAGCTTTCCATCAGCAGCGCCTGCTCCAGCAGCTTTTCCGGTGACGCCATGTGCGCCATCATCAGAAAACCGACCGTATCCATCTCCAGCTTGCGGGCATAGCGGATATGCTGTTGCGAGACATCTGCTTCCGTGCAATGGGTCGCGACACGAATCGTGTGGACGCCCAGATCGCGCGCCATCTGCAAATGATCGATGGTGCCGATGCCGGGCAACAGCAGTGCCGATACCTTGGCGTTCTTCATCAGCGGGATCACGGCCGACAGGTATTGCTCATCGGTATGAGCGGGAAAGCCGTAGTTGACCGACGAGCCGCCCAAGCCATCGCCATGCGTGACTTCGATCAGCGGCACACCGGCGGCGTCCAGTCCTTGTGCGATGGTGGTCATTTGTTCCAGCGTCATCTGGTGCCGCTTCGGATGCATGCCGTCACGCAATGTCATGTCGTGGACAGTGATTTTTTTTCCTTTAAGTGTCATGGCTATTCCTTACGCGGCGACGGATTTCTGTTTCTGAATGGCGGGCTGGAGTATCAGTTTGCCGCTGAGAATTTCTTCGGCAAACATCTCCGCGGTACGAGCGGCGGCGGCGGTCATGATGTCGAGGTTGCCCGCATATTTGGGCAGGTAATCGCCCAGACCTTCGACTTCCATGAACAGCGAGACGCGCTTGCCGTCGAATACCGGCCCATTGACCAGTTTGTAGCCGGGCACGTATTTCTGGACTTCCTTGATCATTGCATGCACTGAAGCGGTAATTTTTTCGCGGTCGGGTTCGGTTTCGGTCAGACAGTGCACGGTATCGCGCATGATCATTGGCGGCTCGGCCGGATTGATGATGATGATGGCCTTGCCTTGCTTGGCGCCGCCGACCAGTTCGACTGCACGGGAGGTGGTGCGGGTGAACTCATCGATATTGGAACGGGTGCCGGGGCCGACCGATTTGGATGCGGTGGTGGCGACGATCTCGCCATACGCTACCGGCTGCACACGTGACACTGCGGCCACCATCGGGATCGTGGCCTGACCGCCGCAGGTGACCATGTTGACATTCATTTCACGTTTGCCGACATGTTCGACCAGATTTACCGGCGGCACGCAGAACGGGCCAATCGCAGCCGGCGTCAGGTCGATCATCAGCACACCCAGCGCATTGAGCTTGCGCGCGTTTTCTGCATGGACATAGGCCGAGGTGGCGTCGAAGGCGATCTGGATGCCATCCGACAACACGTGCGGCAACAGGCCGTCGACGCCGTCAGCGGTGGTTTTCAATCCCATGTCGGCGGCGCGCTTCAAGCCTTCCGAAGTCGGGTCGATACCGACCATCCAGACCGGCTCCAGCACTGCGCTGCGCTGTAACTTGTAGAGCAGATCGGTGCCGATGTTGCCGGGGCCGATCAGGGCGCATTTGATTTTTTGCATACAAACTCCTATCGAATTTAGTAAAAACGCACCGAGCAGCAGCCGATGCCGCCGATCGCGACGCGCAGGTTGTCGCCGGCCTTGACCGGCACCATCGCACCGAGCGCACCGGACAGGATCACTTCGCCTGCCTTCAGCGGGATGCCAAGTTTGCCCAGTGTATTGGCCAACCACACGACCGCATTGACCGGCGAACCCATGGTTGCGGCACCTGCTCCGGTGACCACGACTTCACCATTTTTTTCCAGCACCATGCCGCAGGTACGCAAGTCGATGTCGCGCGGATCAACCATGCGGTCCCCAAGTACAAATACGCCGCAGGAAGCGTTGTCGGCCACGGTGTCCTGGATCTTGATCTTCCAGTCGGTGATGCGCGAATCGACAATTTCGAAACAAGCCATCACGCCTTCAGTGGCAGCCAGCACATCGGCCGCGCTGACGCCGGGACCCATCAAGTCTTTCTTCAGCACGAAAGCAATTTCACCTTCCGCCTTGGGCTGGATCAGGCCGCTCATCGGGATGGCTTCGCCTTCGTTGTAGATCATGCTGTCGAGCAGGTAGCCGAAGTCGGGCTGATGCACATTCAGCATGTCCATCACCGCGGCACTGGTGACGCCGATCTTTTTGCCGACCACATGCGCGCCCTGTTCGATGCGGCGCGCCAGCATCCGCTGCTGGATGTGATACGCATCTTCGATCGTGAAATCGGCTTCGAGGCTGGTCAGCGGCGCAATGGCTTTTCGTTCTGCGAGGGACTGGTATAGCTGGTCCCCGTATAGCTTGATTTTTTGCTGTTCCATGAATATGTTTCCGTAAAAGTAGGGGTAAAGAGTGCGGTCAGGCTTCAGCCAGAAAATTCATCACCAGTTGGTTGAAGCGCGCCGCATGTTCAATTTGCGTCCAGTGGCCGCAGCGACCGAATATATGCAGTTGCGACCTTGATATCCAGTCTGCCAGCGTGACGGAATTACTCACTGGGATAACCTGATCCTCGCGACCATGAATTACCAGCGTCTCGTGCGGCAACGCACGCAGGTCTTGTTCCCGACAAGCCAGTGCATCAACGCCGTTTTGACGCGGCGCCGGAAACATCGCGGCGAACGCTTCCTGAAAGCCGGGCTGGATACTCGCTTTGTAACGCAGTTCGGCCAATTCATCGGTGACCAGGTTACGATCGTACGCAAAGATATCGAGTAACTTGCGCATATTCGCAATCGACGGTTGATAGCCCCAGACAGCATCCAAACCCGGCGTCAGCGGAAATGACACGCCAGCACTACCCATCAACACTAACCGCCTGACTCGTGCCGGATAGCGAATCGCCAATGCCAGTGCCAACGCGCCCCCGAACGAGTTACCGATGATGTCAGTGCAGTCAATCTCCAGCGCATCGAGCAAGCCGATTGCCTGGGAAACCCAGGCATCAAGGTCATAGCGCGCATCCGCTGGACGCTCGCTGAAGCCGAAGCCGACCATGTCGGGCGCGATTACCCGGCACTGTTGAGATAACGCCGGAATCGACAAGCGCCAGTTGGCCCAGGCGGTTACGCCAGGGCCGGAGCCGTGGATCAACATAACCGGCGCAGCGGAACCGACGTCGTGATAGTTGATGACGATGCCGTTGGCGATGATGGATTTACCGATTTCAGGATTGTGTGCTTGCCCCATGTCTATCCTCACAGTTTGATGCAAATGTTTTTCAATTCGGTGTAAAACTCAAGCGAGTGGACTCCGCCTTCGCGTCCGATGCCGGATTGCTTGGCGCCACCGAACGGAGTACGCAAATCACGCAGGAACCAACTGTTGACCCAGACCAGGCCGGCCTCGATCTTGCCGGCGACGCGATGACCGCGCTGCAAATTAGTGGTCCAGACCGATGCCGCCAAACCGTAGGTGGTGTCATTGGCGCGACGAATCACTTCTTCCTCGCTGTCGAACGGGGAAATATGGCAACACGGGCCGAATACTTCTTCGCGGCAGACTGCAGCGTCGTCCGACAGGCCGGTCCAGATGGTCGGCTGCACCCAGGCACCGTGGGCCAGCTCGCCCGCCATGTCCGGCACCCCACCGCCGGTGACGATGGTTGCGCCCTCATCCTTGGCTTTTTGGTAATAGGACAGAACTTTGGTCTTGTGCTCCTGACTGATGAGCGGGCCGATGCCGGTGGCAGCATCATGAGGAATACCTATTTTGAGGTTTTCCGCTCCCTGCTTCAGCGCCGCGACAAATTTTTCGAAAATCGGCCGTTCGACATACACCCGTTCAGTGCCAAGACAAACCTGACCGCAGTTGGAGAACACCGAGCGCATCGTGCCTTCGATAGCGGCGTCGAAATCGCAATCGGCAAACACGATCGCCGGATTTTTGCCGCCCATTTCGAGCGACACCGGACGCGCGCCGTCAGCCGCCGCTTTCATGATGGCGGCGCCGGTACGGGTTTCGCCGGTAAACGTGATCGCGTTGACGCCCGGATGGGTGGTCAGGAATTCACCGGCGGAGCCGGGGCCGAATCCGTGCACCACGTTATAGACGCCTTTTGGGATACCGACCGCATTCATGACTTCACCCAGCAGAGTCGCGGTTTGCGGCGTTTCCTCAGACGGTTTGACCACGATGGTATTGCCGCAGGCCAGCGCCGGACCGGCTTTCCAGGTCATCAACAGCAGCGGCAAATTCCACGGACACACAATCCCGACCACGCCCACCGGCGAGCGGGTCGAATAGTTGAGCGCACCGAGACCGTCGGGCGTGGCCATTTCAAAAAATTCGGTCGGAGCATTTTTGACTACGTCGCCGAAAATTTTAAAATTGGCGGCACCGCGTGGAATATCGATATGACGCGCCAGACTCATCGGCTTGCCGGTATCGGCACATTCCGCTTCGAGGAATTCGTCGAAGCGACGGTTAATTTCGTTAGCAACGCCATAGAGCAGTTCGACGCGGTCGGCCACCACCAGCTTGCCCCACGGGCCGTTCAATGCGGCACGCGCCGACTTCACTGCTTGATCAACCTCGATCTTGCCGGCTTCACACACTTGTGCAATCACTGCATCGTTGAGCGGCGAGCGCTTCTCGAACGTCTTGACGGTCGAGACAAATTCACCGTTGATAAAATTGTGGATCTGCTTCATGCAACTTTCTCCATTCGAGTGTTCAAAAAATCAGACTGCCAAACCAATCGCGGCCAAACCGGCACCGGCACATTCCTGGTCCTGCGCTTCCGAAGCACCGGATACGCCGATGCCGCCGATCCATTCGCTGCCATCGGTAGCGGCACGAATTGGCAAGCCGCCGCCGAAGACAATCAAGCGCGGTTGTGCCGAGAAGCCCAGCTTCATGCCGTCGTCGTGGCCGATCGCTGCCATCCAGTCTTTGGTCGGAAACCCAAAACTGGCTGCGGTGTACGCCTTGTCGATCGCAATATCGATCGAATGAAGGTATGCCCCCGACATCCGTAGAAACGCCATCAGGCTACCGCCGCGATTAACCACCGCCACGTTGATGCGCCAGCCGTTCGCCTCGGCGTGCCGCACAGCAGCTTGCGCGGCGGCACTGGCGGCCTCCCACGAAATTTGTGCTTGATTGACTTGTAAATTCATGGCGCTTCCATTTTTTTGATCAAAAAACTGACTAGGGTTCAAACCCCGTTCTTCAGGGCGGTGAGCGACGCAGGAGCGACTTGTTGGGAGGGGATTCAAACCCCTTCCAGCAGTGGTTATTACCGGCCGTAGGCCGGTCTAACTAATTGGTGCACTGCTGCGGCAGAATGCGGACACTGGATCAGGTATAAACCTCTGTGAATGCGACATTCAGTTCGCCGGTGTGATAAAAGATGCCGCGCCCCAAGTGCTCCTCATCCCAAGTTATAACTGGACGATCCGGCTGCCCCAAATAGCCCAGGCCGGCGAAAGTCTCATTGCGGTTGCCGCTCGGGTCAAAGAAATAGATTGTTTCCCCACGGGTAATGCCATGGCGGGTCGGCGCCACGTCGATTCGCACCTTATTCTTGGCCATGACGTCGGCCGACTTCAGGACGTCGTTCCAGTTATCGAGGAAGAAAGCCAAGTGATGCAGACCCTGGCGCGGTCCGGCCACGAAAGCGATGTCATGCGGGGTCGAGCTGCGGAACAACCAGGTTGCGGCCTGCATGTTCTTGTCCGGGCCCACAATCACTTGTTCAGCCAGATAGAAATCAAGCACTTCCATCATGAATTTGGTGTTTTCAGCTACCTTGTTGATGCCCTTTTCAGGATTCATTTCACACATCAGCAAACAGTGGTCAAGCCAGTGGACGCCGGCACCGCGAATATCGTCCGGCCATGGATCCGGGTTCATCGTGCCGACATCCGTTCCAACACATTCTTTTTTTGCATACAGGCGCATCTGATGCCCGCTGGGCAGATTGAACCTGAGTGTGCGGCCAACGAAAGGCAAGGCATCAGCAGGCAATATCTCGGTTTTGATCCCGTAATCCTCGACCCGTTTCTGCAGCGCATCCAGATCGGCATCGTTTTCTACCTTGTAGGCAACATGATTCATGCCAGCCTGGTCGGATGGCGTCAGGATCAGTGAAAATTTATCCCATTCGTCCCAGCATTTCAGATACACGTTGCCTTGTGCATCTATATGTGTGGTCTTCATGCCAAGCACATTTTCGTAATGTTTGACTGCCGCTGCTATGTCCATCACCTTGATGCTGATGTGACCGATTCTCATGACGCCCATTTTTGTCTCCTTCGTGTGTTGTTATAAAAATTACTTTGGAATACTTGACGGCTCGCCTGCCTGGGCCGCGCCGCATTGCATGCACAGGATGGTTTTTTTCATGCACCCCATCACATCCAGTTCAACATCGCTGAGCGGGACTACCCGGCACGCCAGCACCACGCCTTGCGCTTCATCCTGTTCGGAAATATGCGCGCGGCTCATCGCACCGGTTTTTTTTATATTTCCGCTGCGGATGGCGATCTTGCACACGCCGCAACCACCGTTCAGGCACCCTGATGGGATACCTTTTCTGCCCATTCTGGCCATGCCCTGCAACAAGGTTTCTTCGCTGCTACAGACATAGGTTTCGCCGGTTTGCAGCAGGCGAACGCTATGCTTGCCGCATGGCATGTCCTTCAAATTGGCTGTCTCATTGACGCTCTCCATGTCATATCTTCTTGAACAGGGGGCTTCTTACCTGTTGTACATCGGCTGCCGAAATGAACTTCTCGGTGTAAATGTCGCGCTCGAACAGCCGCCCCTGCATCAGGGTTGTGATGCAGGCATCGATCATCACCGGAGGCCCGCACAGATACGCCTTGTGGTCACGGAAGTCGTTGTCGAAATGCGCTTTGGCCGCATCATGCACAAAGCCACGAAAGCCACTCCAGTCGCTGTCGTCTGCGGCACTCGACAGCGCCGGCACATACGTGAAGTTCGGATGCCGCGCCGCCAGCGCAACGAAATCATCGTGGTAATACAACTCATCCCGGCTACGGGCGCCATACACCAGTGTGATCGGCTGGGTACAGCCGTCGCCCAGCAGATCAAGGATCATCGAACGCGGACTCGATAGTCCCGAGCCACCTGCCAAAAAAATCATCGGCACCGCGGCCGACTTGCGCACGAAAAAACGACCGTGTGGGCCCGAAAACTTAATCTGGTCGCCAGCCTGCAGGGTTTCATGGATCCAGGTCGTCACCTGCCCACCGGGAACGATGCGGATATTCAGTTCCACCTCGCCTGTTGCCGATGGCGGGCTGGCCAGCGAAAAGGCGCGACTGGTGGTTTCCCCCGGCAGGGAGAGATGCAGGTTGACGTACTGGCCAGCCTGGAAACGGATGCCGCTTGCATCATCGAGCTTGAGCCAGACCCCTTTGATAGTAGGTGTCAGGTTTTCGATCCGGCTGACCGTACCAACAAAATCCTGCATCGGCAGATTTTGCGCATCGGCCTCTACTTCGATGTCGGCCTCGATCGTCACATCCGATTGCATCGTGGCACAACAGGCCAGGCACAAACCTTCCTCGCGTTCGTAATTCATCAGGGCGAAGTCGGACGCTTCGCCGTGATCGATGTCGCCATCCACAACCTGGATCTTGCAGGTCGCACACAGGCCGTGGCAGCAGGCGTGCGGCAGATAGATGCCGGCGCGCAGGCTGGCGTCGAGGATGGTCTGCCCATCTTCGACTGCTATCGTCTGGCCGAGCGGCTCAATAGTGAGCTGATAACTCATGGCAAATTTTCCTTACTCTATGAGTTGGACTTAACTGCACGAACCTTTGATGCCCGTCAGACCTGGCGTACGGAAACGGATCACATCCTTGTGCCGCAACCCGTTCTCCGCCAGCGACCTGGTTGCGTCAGGCACCCATGGCTGCCCCGACTTGAACCACTCTGCCCGACTCCAATCGACCTTGCTCCAGTCAGGATGAACGCCATACGTGGCTGGCAGAACGTGTTCGAGCAGGTCGCCGAACAACATCGTCGGTGGAAATGGAAATGCATATGGACTGGCGAAAAACAAATGATCTTCCCAGCCGATAAACAGCAACTGATTTCCGTGAAAATTTTCGACTCGATCCCTCACCTCGCCGATATAAGGCTTAATTGCTATGACTGCCATGTTTGTCTCCTGTATTTTCAAATGAACAATCCGCCAGTTTCGCCGGCAGACTGCAACGCGCATTGAGATGCACGTTGCATGTTTCAGTTCTTAAGTATTGTTTTTGGCAGTCTGCCGCCATGCATCAAAATTTTTCTGGTCTTCAGAACCGTCGAAGTCAAGATTGTCGCGGCCAGCTACGATATGGTAGTAGTCCAGCACTGCTGCGAGCGGATCGAAACCTTCAGCGGTCGGGTCGACGCCAGGGTTAAAGCAATTTCCCTGATAAATTTGATGTACCGGCAGCCATGCCTGCACATATTTTTCCGGCTCGTGGTCGAATACCTGCTTGCAGCCGTCGGAGCAAGTGTGGTATTTGTCACCCTTGTAGTCGGTCTCGCGATAGCAGATCTTGGTCGGGTCATCCGGTTCGGTGAAGAACATTGGAACCTGGCACACCTGGCACAGCATCGGCAGCGTCTTGCTGTAGAATCGCTTGCCCTGCGTGGCTTGTTCACCCCAATATTCGAGGCGTGGCCGATAGTATTTGTCGAAAGTGTCCGGATATTTTTCGGACAGCCAGTCGAGCTCATCCTTATTCGGAATCCAGGTATGGAAAGCGGCTGCGGCGCCGAACTGGTAAAACGTAGCCCAGGTCTGATGCGAAATGTGTTCCTTTTCGATCTTGGCTTGTTCCCAGCACTTCGGCACCGTGATGCCGTAGCGCGCCAGATCCTTGAACAGCGCGCTGACGCCTTGCTCGAAATACAGCTCCCACGATTCCTTCCAGCTCATCACGCGCTTGGGCAGCATGTAGTCCATCATCATCGCGACGATCGACAGCAGGCGAATACCGCGCCAGGTCCACTTTTCGATCCAACGCTGCACGATAGGCAGGTTGTCCGGATCCTGTTCCAGCATAAATTTGATGATTTCCAGACCCAGCGTCATGTGGCGCGCTTCGTCCGATTGTGCCGAGAAGCCAAATGTCGTCGCCGCCATGTCACCGTTGTAGGCAGCACCCGAAACAAAAGGCACGAACAACAGGTTGGTCAGCACATACTCGAACGAAAAACTGATCGAGGTCAAAAATTCGAATGGTCCTGCTGTAAAGGCATCCTCACCGAACGACTTCGGCACAGACAGATACCAGACCCGGTCATTCATGTGCTGGAAGTCGTGGAAACCGTTGTAGTACTTGTTGTAGTTCGACATCGAATGCACTTGCGTCTGGAAATGCCGCAACTCGTCGATCGCCTGCATCTGGCAAGCCACACGTGCACCGGCGCCACGGAACTGGCGCCCGACATGGGCAAAGCCGCGATGCGCCATATACTCCAGCGGCGTCACTGCGGTCAGGAATATATTCAGCGCATTGATATAGCGTGCATCGGTAATGCCGAGGTGCCCGTTGCCCTGATTGAAGGCGTCGATGATCGCGTACAGCTTGCGTTCCTTCTCTGCCTGATATTTCCAGTACGCTTCCATCGTCAGGCGGAACGGGTCTTCCCATTTGTCCCAGTCGTGGATCTTGATCCCTTCAAATTTATCGTAGGGGAAAACCTTGTCCATCGGTTGATATGTGGTTTCCCAATCAAGACCACGAGTCATCAGCGCATAGCGCTCCTTGAGGCCCAGTTTCTGCTTTACTTTCATGTCCATTTGCTCGTCTCCTGTATTTCACATTGATTTCAATGGTTCCAGCTAAGGCTGAATTCATCATCGGTTTCATTGAGATTCCCCGCCAGCGAGATCAGATTTACGTGCAACTCCTGCAAATCAAAATCTCGCCCCATCTTTTCCTCCACCGATGCGCGCCTTATCGTCAAGCGGCCCGGAGAATCAACCCGCACCATGGCAGGCTGTTCATTGACTATGGCAGCATGGTTATCCTGCAAGATCGCTTCGACGATGTTGCGGGTGTCTTCGTTGGTCTGAAAAATAATAAATACGTTGTCCATTGCAGCTCCTTACAGCGTTAGGCCAAACTTGACGGCGCGGGCATTGAACTCATCAACCAGTTCAGTCATCACCGCATCGGCTTTTTTACCCAGTGCCAGTACTGCAATCGGCTTGAGAGCCTTGACGGCGCGATCACGCCAGGTACTGGTCCACAGCGAGATCAATTGCTGGTTTTCGGAAGATTCGCCGACGGCGGTCTTGAGCGTGGCATCAACCCACTTGCTGGTCTCGGCATACCATTCGCTCTGAAAGCGCGTCAGCATCGACACCACCGGTCCGGCATGCGCCGACAGTTCAGTATCGAAGTGCTGATACACGAGCGGATACAGCAAACCGTCCAGCACCAGGTTCTGCGCCACAAACAGTTCGAACCAATCCTTCAGCACGAAAGTGTCTTCGACGTAGTGGCGCAATTGCTGCCATTTCGCGTCGGCCAGCCAAGCCTGTTTGGCGGTATCGAGCGCCGCCACGTCGTCGGCCAGCAACAAGCCTGTGCGTGTCAGGTATTGCGCCATGCCCAGGTGATCCATCGCATCGAACAGGCAGGGCGAAGTAATTGCCGCTCCATACCCATAGGCGCACATCGACGTGTTATTCATGTTGGCGCCCCACTCCACGTGGCGCAATGGCAGCAGCACTTCCAGCGCCAGCTTTCTTGCCGCTGCCGGGTAACTGTCGGCCAGTCCGCGTGCTTCGACGAAATCGAAATCGCCTTCGACCTTTTCCTGCATCCGTGCCCGCGCCAGTGTGTAAGTGCCGTAGTAAAACTGGCGCGGATCCTTGAACGCGTACCAGTCGCTCATCTTGATTGCGGTACGCGAAGCATCGTAAAGCTCATACTCCTGATCCCACAGCGGACGATAGTGAAAATTGGCGTTGGACTGCACGTCCAATGTCGCTTCCTGATAACGTGAAGCTGGTTTGCCGCTGCCGGTGCGGGCCGCGACTCTGTCAAACGTCTGGCGCAGCGGTTTGATGCTGACTGTGCGAAGATCTAAATGCATTTTGTTGACTCCTCCTTGGTATGACTGGCCAAATCTGGACCAGATCGATTATTTGTCACCTGAAACCTTGTTACGTGCGCTATGCAGACTCCACGCCAGTGCATCGTCTTCCTCATCTGCACCAGCGTTCTTTAACGATCGCGCCTGATCAAGTGTTGTCACCTGATTTACCGCACAAAACTCTGCAAAAGCGCTGGCCGGCATGATCAATTCAACAAATAACTCAGGCTCGCCGATGGCAAACTCGAACTCAATCAAGCCGTCCTGCCGGGCTTCAATGACCCGTACAAACTTGCGTGTGGTATCAAAAATTTTGTTCTCCATCGGTCTGCCTGGTGATACCTGATATCAGCAAAACTCGTGCCATAATTTCGACATAATCAAATTATCTCGATATTATGCGTTTTTGCTGCAGTGCGTCATTCGGCTCTGACACGCATAAAAGCCACCGTAAATAGCGGCTGCGGGCGGCAATTTTTCTGATCTGGCGAATCGTGAAAAGATTTTTTGGATGTGTTTTTTTGCTGCACCACAGTAAAAAAACATGGTATGAAACAACTACTGAAATGATCTAATCGGCAGTTTCGGAGTGATTAAATAATCGATTTTCATGCAGGCGAGCAACACCACAACTGCGTACCTGCAGCCTGCTGCAATCCCAGAATTTTTCGTAACTGTTCAGCCGGCATGGCAATCAAGAACAAAATAGTGCGATTTTGTAGGAGCGCGTCCGGGTGCGAAAGCAGTCGCAAGACTGCAGCCGTTGGTCGCGCCCGGGTGCGCTCCTACAAGAATCACTTCGTTTTGGAAGTCTTTCATAGCGGGCTTAATAGTTACAATTATTCAAAAATACATGGGGTATATGTAAAAAACATGTACTTTACGCACGAATATATTGCGATTTAAAAAATACACTATTAGTGTATTAAATTCAGGCAGCACTCCGATGCGCAGCCTGCGGCAGGCAGGCCGCTGCTTTCCAGTTGCGCATGGCGACGCATGCCTGGGTCGCCATGCTTGCACCGCGTATATTTGCGCTTGCTATGAAATCTCGAGATTCGTATGATGGGAGCAGTCAATTAAAACTATGAGCCATCAAGGCCAGCAGGAGACCCAATGATCAAATATCCAAAGAACCTCGATTTGCGACGCTTAGTGCACTTCTCTACCGAGGATGGCACCATCTGGCTGGGTGAGCACCGCATGGTGCTGCTGCATGTGGCCGCGCTCGCGGCGCTGCGCAAGGAATTGTTCAATCTAGCCGGGCCTAAGCAGGCGCGCCGCATCCTGACCCGCATGGGTTACGTCTGCGGCACCCGCGACGCTGAACTGGCGCGCAAAATCCGCGCCGGTCAGAATCCGATTGATGCTTTCTTCATGGGCCCGCAGTTGCACATGCTGGAAGGCAGCGTGAAAGTGACGCCGGTCAAGATCGAGATGGATATTGCCGCCGGCACGTTCCATGGCGAATTCATCTGGAACAATTCGTGGGAAGCGCAAGCCCATCTGGAAGAGTTCGGCCCGCAGCACGATCCGGTCTGCTGGATGCTGCTCGGCTACGCGTCCGGCTATACCTCGGCGTTCATGGAGCGCTTCGTACTGTTCAAGGAAGTCGAATGTTCGGCTTGCGGGCCGGATCATTGCCGGATCGTCGGCAAACCGCTGGAAGAATGGCCGGATGGCGCCGAGCACACTGTTTATTATGAAGCCGATGCCATCGTATCGCGCCTGCTGGAACTCGCCACTCAGGTCGATGTGCTGCGCTCATCCATCGAGGAACCGCGCCGGACCGAAAACATGATCGGTGACTCGCCGGCATTCCTGCGCGCCTACCAACTGGTCAAGAAGGCTGCCGAAACCAACGTCACCGTATTGCTGACCGGCGAAACCGGGGTCGGCAAGGAACGCTTTGCGCGCGCGCTGCACCAGACCAGCAGCCGCGCCAGCGGGCCGTTCATCGCGGTCAATTGCGCGGCATTGCCGCACGACCTGATTGAATCCGAACTGTTCGGCGCCGAAAAGGGCGCGTTCACCGGCGCCCACACAACCCGCATTGGCAAGTTCGAGCGGGCCGAGGGCGGCACGCTGTTTCTGGACGAAATCGGCGAACTGCCATTGATCGCCCAGTCGAAAATTCTGCGCGTGCTGCAGGAGAGCGAAATCGAGCGGCTCGGCGACGATCAGACCCGCAAGGTCAACGTGCGCATCGTCACAGCCACCAATGTCGACCTGCAAACGGCGGTGAAAGAGGGGAAGTTTCGCGCCGACCTGTATTACCGCCTGAACGTATATCCGATCGAGATCCCGCCGCTGCGCGAGCGTATCCCGGACATCCCGCTGATGGTGGAGGCGATGATCAAGAAATTCAGCACGCTGCACAATAAGCGGATCGCCGGCATTACCGACAAGGCGATGCAAGCGCTCAAACAATATGCGTGGCCGGGCAACGTGCGCGAACTGGAAAACCTGATCGAACGCGGCATCATCCTGACGCCGCAAGACGACTGGATCGAACTCGAGCAGTTTTCGCTCTGCCTCGATGGCAGCGGCCGCAGCGGTGAATTGGATATCGGCTTGACCGATAACGGCACGCTGGAAGAAAAACGTCCCGCTGAGCAGGCCCGTCTGTGTGACGCCTTCCTGGCCACCGGCCTGTCAATCAACGAGGCTGAAACCATGCTACTCCACGAAGCAGTCGAACGCAGCGCCGGCAATCTGGCCGGTGCCGCCCGTTTGCTGGGGCTGACCCGGCCGCAATTGACATACCGCCTGAAGCGCAATCAGGAAGCCAGTCTGGAGAAAGAATCATGATGTACAGTGCGAAATTCAGAACCGCCTTCACCACCCCCGACGCGACGCCGCGCACGCTGGTCGAAGGCACCTACCTACAGGTGCGGCGCGACATTATCGAAGGCCGTCTGGCGCCGGGCGAAAAACTACGTGTCGAGCATCTGAAAGACCGTTACGGGATTGGCGCCGGCACCTTGCGCGAAGCGCTGGCGCTGCTGCTGTCGGATGTGCTGGTGGTGGCAGAAGGGCAGCGCGGCTTTCATGTCGCACCGATCTCGCTGCAAGACCTGGAAGACATCACGCATACCCGGGTGTTGCTGGAAACCAATGCGTTGCGCCAGTCGATCCGAAACGGCGACGTTGAATGGGAAGCGGCGCTGGTGGCAGCTTTCCATAAATTAAGCAACAGCGAGGAAAGACTTGAGGAAAAACCGGACAAGAACAGCAACGTGCGCGAATGGGAACAGCGCAACCGCAGCTTTCACGAAGCGCTGATCGCGGCCTGCGATTCACCCTGGCAGCGCTATCTGATCGGCCTGCTGTATCGGCAGTCGGAACGCTACCGGCATCTGGCAATTACCGGCAATGCAATGCCGCGCGACGTCCATGCCGAGCATGCGTCGATCATCGACGCGGCGCTAAAACGGGATGCCGAACGCGCCAGCCGCGCCCTGGAGCAGCATATCCGGCTGACCTTTGATTCAATTCTTCTGCTGACGCCAACCCTGGCCGCGCCAAAGAAATCAGCCTGATACAGAGCTGGTAACTCCACCGCAACCGGCATCAAGCAATCCGGCTGCGGTGTATCATGACGCCTTTGGCACCCGCTTTGGAAAGGCCGACATGAGCGATACCCCCGAAACTTCTTATTATCGACATCACGTTTTCTTTTGCCTCAACCAGCGCGATGACGGCCGTCCCTGCTGCGCCGATCGCGGCGCGCAAGCGGCCCAGCAACATGCCAAGAAACGTATCAAGCTACTCGATCTTTCCGGCGCGGGCAAGATTCGCATCAACCAATCCGGCTGCCTCGACCGCTGCGAAGAAGGCCCGGTCATGGTGGTGTACCCGGAAGGCACTTGGTACACCTATGTCGACAACGAAGATATCGATGAAATCATCGACAGCCATTTAATCAACGGCAAGATCGTCGATCGTCTGAAAATCTGACCATGAATCTCCATATTAAAAAATTCTTCATCAGCGGCGCTGCCGGCCAGCTCGAATGCGCACTCAACTTGCCCGACGCAGCCGAGTTCGCTACCCCGCGCGGGTTGGCGTTGATAGCGCATCCGCATCCGTTGTACAGCGGCACCATGGACAACAAGGTGGTGCACACATTGGCGCGCACCTTTACCAAACTGGGTTATGTAGCAGTTCGGATGAATTTCCGCGGCGTCGGCGCGTCTGAAGGTGTGCATGATGTCGGTGTCGGCGAAACTGACGACATGGCGGTTCTGCTGGCGCACATGCAGCAGCAATATCCTGGTCTGCCGGTGGCGCTGGCTGGGTTTTCTTTCGGCACTTTCGTCCAGGCGCAATTGCAGCAGCGCTTGATTACGCAAGGCCAGCCGGCCGAACGACTGGTGCTGGTCGGCACGGCCGCCGGCAAATGGGCGATGCCTGACGTGCCGGCCAATACCATCCTGATCCATGGCGAACAGGACGAGACGATTCCGTTAGCCGACGTGTTCGACTGGGCTCGGCCGCAAGATTTGCCGGTGATGGTGATTCCAGGCGCCGATCATTTTTTTCACCGAAAATTGCAACATATCAAGAATTTGACGGTCGAAATGTGGCGTTGTTAAGTACGGCAGGTTGGGTTTCACCTACCCTACGAAAATTATTAAGACTTTCCCAGCTGCACATATCGGGTTACGCGATGAAGCCGCTAACCCGACCTACGCGAGTTTTCCATTCACAAATCACACTTTCCCCATCCCATGAAAAAATTATGCGCGGTATTTGCCGCCGGTATCCTATCCCTTTCCGTTCTTACCACCGCAGTGGCCCAAACCTTGCCGTCGCCGACGATTGCCGCACGCTCCTGGCTGTTGCTGGACATGAACAGCAACCAGGTAATCGCCTCGCAAGATCCAGACATGCGCATCGAACCGGCCTCTCTGACCAAAATCATGACCGCTTATCTGACCTTTGCTGCAATCAAAGACAAGAAGCTGGCACTTGCCCAAATGGTCACGGTATCGGAGCATGCCTGGAAAGTCGATTCTGAAAGTTCGAAGATGTTCATCGAGCCGCGCGTGCCGGTGAGTGTAAATGACTTGCTGTACGGGTTGATGGTGCAATCGGGCAACGACGCGGCTGTAGCATTGGCCGAAGCGGTGGCTGGCACTGAAAGTGCATTCGTGGTTCTGATGAATCGGGAAGCGCAGCGCATGGGCATGAAGAACACCCGTTTCGGTAATCCGCACGGCTTGCCCGATGCCGAGAATTTCTCGACCGCACATGACCTGTCGCTGCTGGCCGCGCACATCATCGCCGATTACCCGGAGTTTTATAAGATCGATTCGACCAAATACTTCACCTACAACAGCATCAAACAGCCGAACCGGAATCGCCTGTTATGGTCCGACCCATCGGTGGACGGCATGAAAACCGGCCATACCAATGCGTCCGGCTACAGCATGATCGCCTCGGCCAAGCGGCCCAACGGCTCCGGCCAGCGCCGCCTGCTTAGTGTGCTGTCAGGCGCGACTTCCGACCAGTTGCGCTCGCAGGAAAGCCAGAAACTGCTGAACTGGGGTTTCCAGAATTTCGACGCGGTCAAGCTATACGCCAAGGGCCAGCCGCTCGCCACGCTGGAAGTCTGGAAAGGCGCGCAAAGTCAGCTCAAGGTCGGCTTTGACCGCGACGTGTTTGTGACGCTGCCCAAGGGCATGGCAGACAAGGTGAAGCCAGTGCTGGAGCGCAACGACCCGCTGGTGGCGCCGATCAATCAAAACGCCAAAATCGGCACGCTGAAGATGATGGTCGACGGCAAAGTAGTGACGCAATTACCGGTGCTGGCGCTAGAACAAGTCAATCAAGCCAGCATTTTCGGACGCGCCTGGGATTCGCTGCGGCTGTGGATAAAATAATCTGATCGACCCAGTGTGCGGTTGTCAGCAATCCAATCAGCAAGCCCGTCAGCAACCGCGCACCCATTTTCGCAATGTCAACTTTCTCAACTTTAACTATGCGTAACATACTGCGCGCTGTAAATATTAACTCCGCATATAATATATGCGGAAATAGTACGGTTTTAAGGCATACTCCCGTATTTTTTAACATCAATCGAAGTACTGGCATAAAAATCTCATCGTTGTTATGCGTTAATTGCATCATCTGATAGCACGCACTGTGCCAAAATCCCCGCTTTCACTGTATTGGAAATCACCTATGGACGACCCACTGGTCTATCTCAACGGCCAATTCACGCCATTGTCCGAAGCTAAAATTCCGGTACTGGATCGCGGCTTCATTTTTGGCGACGGCATTTACGAAGTCATTCCGGTATACAAGCGCAAGATGTTTCGCGCTGAACAACATCTGGCGCGCCTGTTTCGTAGCCTGGATGCAATTAGCATCGCCAATCCGCACACCAAACCGGAATGGCTGGCCCTGATCCAAACCATCATGGATGCGCATCCAGCCGACGACCAGATGGTGTACTTGCAAATTACCCGCGGCGTAGCCAAGCGCGCCCATGCATTCCCGGCCAACGTGACGCCGACCGTTTTCATCATGACCAATCCGATCGTGCTGCCGAGCGACGCCGTGCGCGCCAAGGGCGTGGCGTGCGTATCGCTGGAAGACAAGCGCTGGCTGCACTGCGAAATCAAATCGAGCTCACTGCTGGGCAACGTGCTGGCGGCGCAATACGCGGCGGAACACGACGCGACCGAGTCGATCCAGTTCCGCGACGGCTTCCTGACCGAAGCCTCATCCTCCAACGTCTGGATCGTCAAGGATGGCAAGCTGATGGGCCCGCCGAAGACCAATTTGATCCTGGAAGGCATCCGTTACGCGCTGCTGCAGGAACTGTGCGCGGCCAATGGAATTGTTTTCGAAGCGCGCAATATCGCCCGCGCCGAAGTCTTTGCCGCCGATGAAGTGCTGTTGTCGTCCGCCACCAAGGAAGTGCTGCCGGTAGTTTCCATCGACGGCCAGCCGATCGGCGCAGGCGTGCCCGGCCCCTTGTACAAAAAATTATATGCAGCTTATCAAGCGGCGAAAGCGGCCTAACAGACTGTCGAGCTTGCCTTTTCGGATTTTGGCCTAAAATAAGTTTTATGCGCCGGACATTTTTGTTCGGCGCATCCACACCCAAACCGAAACCATGGCAACCACTCCCGACACCCTGATTGAATACCCCTGCGATTTCCCGATCAAGATCATGGGCGCAATGCATGATGATTTCGCCCAGGTCATTGTCGAACTGGTGATCCAGCACGACCCTAGCTTCGATCCCGCCAAGCTGGAAATGCGACCATCCACCAAAGGCAGTTACCTCGGCCTGACCGTCACCGTGCGCGCTACCAGCCGCATCCAGCTCGATGACTTGTACCGCGCACTGTCGGCACATCCAATGGTTAAAGTGGTGTTGTAATCAGCGGGTGGATTCAACTACCAAGTGCAACCGTACTTAGTTTTAAGCGGCAGTATCTTCCCGGCTAAAAATACTTCATGGGGGCTTTTGCAACCCAGAGATGTTTTTGGTCCGCGGTTCAGTTTGTCCAGCATCAATGTCGTCTCCTCGTGGCTGACCAGTTGCAGTTCGCCTGTTCCCGATGGTACTGACAGATCGAACCATTCATCTTTTCATTGCGTTTGCACTCCCAGGAATAAAAAGGGTGCGCAAAGTCCGCGACAGCTTGCAGATGCGCCGCAATAATTTCATGTCCTGCTAACTCTGTGCCGGTGCCAAAAAATCATGGTGTGACATAGCGCCTTGTGGGGCCTTAGGATGGCGTTGTTGCATGGATATCGATCTGCTCGGTAGTTCCCCCTCCCCGTGAATTTCAGGAAGACCTGCCGGATAGCAGACGGGGTTTGAATGCCCGGCGACGTTTCGCGTTATGTTTGTTGGTCACAGATAGGCACGCCTTGGCTCGATTGGCAATGCACTGTAATTGCCTTGTCACATGTGCATCAGATAATGGTTTTCGGCAGCACTCATTATCAAGCCGACATCTTCAAATGCTTAACTATTTGAAAGACAAGACGTCGCCCATTTCTCTTCAGGATATCTATTCCATGCAAAATTTCACTTTGCCCATCATGTTGACGCTTGCAACCCTCATCACGGGTTGCGGGGGCGGAAGTAGTGACGGTGAACCAACGTCGGCGCTCGCTGTGATCGGTGATGTGCCTTATGGCACTGCCCCCGACGACAACGCCCAGTTTTTGGCAAGCCCGGCATTCATCAACGCGATCAATTCCGACCCCGATGCCTCGCTCGTGCTCCATGTGGGTGACATCCACTCAGGCAAGCAGTACTGCACCTCCGACTACGACCTCTCGATCTACAAGCAGTGGACGGCATTCAAGAGTCCCGTCGTATACACGCCTGGCGACAACGAATGGACCGACTGTCACAAGGCCAAAGAGGGCGGTGGCACATACAACGCGGTCACCGGTCAGATCGCCTACAAGGTCGATGGAAGTAATAACTGGATCGACTATGCCGGGGGCGACCCGATTGCAAACCTGGCACTCATCCGCTCAATCTTCTTTGCCTCTCCAGGGAAGACATTCGGCGGCGCCATGAATGTGCATTCACAGGCCCAGGAATACGATATCGCTCACCCGAGCGACAGCAACTACGTCGAGAATGTGTGGTGGGCGAAATCCAGGACGCTGTTCGTGACTTTGAATATCCCGGGTGGCTCGAACAATGATACCGATCCTTGGTATGGCGCTCCGGCCATGAGCCCGGCGCAGGCGCAAGAGGTTACCAACCGGACGGCGGCCAATCTACGCTGGCTCGACAACGCCTTTAAACAGGCCAGCGCCAATGGCGCCATCGCCGTAGTGATCCAGACCCAGGCCGACATGTGGGATATCGATGGCGTTGCCCTGAGCCACATTACGCAATACAAGCAGTTCATCGACAGTATTGCGTCGCACGCGACGGCCTTCGGCAAACCGGTACTGCTCTTGAACGGCGACTCGCATGTCTACCGCTCCGACAACCCACTGGTGCAGGGCGCTCCTTGCGTTATCGAGCCGTCTTCGGGAGCAACTGCAGTTGCATGTAGTAGCAGTAACATGTCTGCCGGCAGCAACAATCCTAGCGACCCCTACATGACCCAGCCCAACGGCTATAACGTGCCGAATTTCCACCGCGTCGTCGTGCACGGTAGCACCACTCCGCTGGAGTGGCTCAAACTCACAATCGATCCGAATGCAAATGCGGCCAACGGCGCGGACAGCTTCGGTCCGTTCAGATGGAAACGCATTCAGCCCAAGTTATGATTATGTAAGGCGAGCCGCGCGTGGGCAAAGCACCAATTAATTAAACCGGCCTGCGGCATCCCCGGTGGCCGGTTTGCTTTTCGCGCATGGTCTTGGTCACGACGCCGGCCTGCCACACCGGATGGCGAAGGGTTCGCATGTTCGGCTTCATTTCTTCAACTGCGGGTAGTAACGCTCGTAGTGCCACGCGTAAGCCGTCTCGATCAGGGCCTGAATGCGAGGCGGCAACCCGACGACGCGCAGCCATGCACGGTTTTTATCCACCACCAGCTTTTGACAATCGTTGTGCCAGCCACGCAGGTAGCCCTACATGGCGAACCTCAAGTGGGCATAGCTGGCGTCGAACGAATTGCCGAGTTGCGACAAAACAAACTGGCCATCGCTGACCATGCGTCGGATACCCAGTAACGCCTACAAATTTTGGTGTAAGCAACTTTCTTCTACTCCATCAAAGCGGCAAGCTTAATTGAGCCCAAAGCCGCGGATTGCGGTTCACGGTGTCAGAGCGCGGATCGCCCCCGCTGGTGCGCCAGGCCAGCGCGGTTTTGAACTGCAGCTTACCCACTTGCCCATTCAAACCCAGGCCCGCTCCCGCGATGAACCGGCTGTTGTCTCCAACTGCAAACTGGTTGCGGTTGATCTCGACTGCACCGGCGTCGTAAAACACCACACCCTGCACTTGCCCGGTCAAATTGCGGCGCAGCTCCAGATTGGCCAGCCAGCCCTGGTCGCCGCTGCCTTCACCTTGCGGATACGCCCGCACGCCATTGGCGCCACCGAGCGAGAACTTCTCGCTGGAGTTCAGGTTCTTGCTGGCTTGCTGGCCCGAGAGTGCCAGCAACAGGCTGGTTTGATCGTTCACGCGCTGCAGGCGGCTAAGGCTGTAGGCCAGTTTGCCGAAGCCTCCGTTGCTACTGACCGAGCCCGGTGCGCTATCGAGCGCCAGCGACGGCGCATCCATCGTCAGCTTGCCACTGGAGAGCGCCACTTCAAAGGCTGTGAACCCGCCGCCCGCCAGCGCGTCCTGCGCGTTACCAGCGAGGCCCAGCGTCATTAACTGCACTTTCTTTTCGACGTTGGAGATCGGCACGTCGGTTTGATCGATCAGCTTTTTATCTTCCAACGTCAGCGCGCCGGACAGATTGACGCTCTGGCTGCGCACAAAGGGGTAGGTGGCATACATGCTGGCGCTGCTGGCACTGCCGTGCGCCTGCAAGGCAGCAAACTCCTGGCCCAGCCGGTAGCGGGTGTCGTAGTACGCGCCACCGAGCTTGAGGCCGCTTACCCCCACCGGTACCTGGTAGGCCAGCCGGGCGTAACGCATATTGGGGCCGCTGGTGATGGTGCGCAGGCTCAACAAGTCGCCCAGGCCCAGCGGGCTGTTCAAGGCCAGGGCCGCACCCACGCGGTATTCCCCGGTGTAGCGGTTGCCGTAGTTGTCGAGTTCCAGATTGGCGGCATAAGCTTGCGCCGGGTCCAGCTCCACTAGCAAATCGCTGGTACCGACACTGGCACCGGGCTGCAGTGCGGCACGCGCCCCGCCCACGCCCGGGGTGTCGCCCAGCAGCAGCAGCGCCCGGTCGATTTGCTGAACTTGCAGCGCTTGACCGGGCCGGACTTCACCCAAATAGCGATTGACGCGCTCATCGCTCAGGCGTGATTGGTTGGTAAGGCGCTGTTGGTCCAGCACGCCTTCAAGCACGTGGATGACGACAGCACCGTCCTGGATGTCTTGCGCCGGCAGGTAAGCGCGTGCCACCGGGTAGCCGCGTTCGCGGTAGTAGGCGGTGATGCGGGCGACACCGGCGTTCAGCCCGTCCAGGCTCTGCTCGGTGCCGGCGAGGTCACTCACCAGGGCCTCCAGTTTATGAGCGGGGAACACCTGGCTGCCCATGACGCGAATTGATTTGACCGAAATGCGGAGCTCGTTATCGGTTTGTGCCGGGATTGACTCCGCGCCTTGCACCCGCAAGGGGCTGACGGTCCTGGACGGCGCTAGAACGGCTGGTTTTTGAACTTCACGCGTGATTTGCCCAGCATCAGGCACGGGCGGGACGGCTTGGGCGAGCGCACTGGCAAACAGACTCAAAGCGAGCAGCGACAGGGCGGCGTGGGGAGTTTTCATGGGGGAGAAGGTCATTGGTGAAGGGCTAATTGGCCGCCCCGGTCGTGAACGACCAGTCCCGAGCCACAGCCTGGCCCTTGAGCGTGGCCGCAAACGTCACGCGGTACGTGGTGTTGGCCGCCAGCGGTGCGCCGGGCACCAAAAACAACGTGCCGGCACCCGCCAGGTTGGCGTCAATTCCCAACGTCGGGCCGCTTGAGGTGACACCGGCTTGGGCCAGCAGGCGCGCGCTCACGGGTTGACCGTCGGCGCGGCTCAGGGCAAAGCGCTGAATCACGATGTCGCTGCCCTGCAGGCTGGGCGCGGCCAGCGAATACAGCGACACCAGCACCGGGTGGCCCGCCAGCGCCAGGTCGGCCACCGGAGTCGGCGTCTCGGCCCGGTTGTAGAACGTGGGCAGCACCGCGCTTTGTCCGGCGTATGGGTAAGTCACCACGCTGCCTGCGCCGGGCAACTGCCCGGCGGTGTTGCCCGACACGCCCAGCTCCATCACGCAGACGCTGCCGCTACCGTTGCCAGCGTTGAACGCGAGTCCGACCTGCACTACGGGCGAGAACAGCCGCGCCAGGTGGTAGACCGAGTTCTCGATCGAAGCCATGCACTCGGCCCCGCTGGCGGCGCCCAGCAACACCAGCTCGGACACCGTGCCGGCATAGGCGGCTGCCGTCGCCCGCGCCTGGGGCGTCTTGCCGCTAAAGCCGAGCACGCCGGGCAGTGTGGGGTCTTCATAGTGGCCGCCTAGCACGCCCTCGTGCAGCGCATCCAGGTAGGCGCTGTTGCTCGCCAGCCGGTTGTTGACCAAAAAGGCGGCATGTTTGCTGGCCGCCGTGTCGAGTGCTGCACTTTGGGCCAGCAGACCCGCCCCCGCGCCCAGCCGGATGGCATTGGTGCGCACCAGCACACTGGCCTGTTCGCCGGCGTAACTGGCAGGCGCCACGCTGCTGAGCAGGGCCGAGTAGTTGGCCGGCGTGGGCGTGGGCGTGACCGGGGCGGGCGCACTCGCGCCGCCACCGCCACAGGCCGACAACGTGAGCACCAGGGCAGCGCTCGCAAGGGCAGCAGCGGTGGGGGTGCAGAGGATTCGATAAATCTGGTTCATAGTGGCTCTTCTTGATAAATCAGGCTGCCGCGCACTGAATACGTGCGCAAGCAGCTATTAAATGCATAGCATTGTTAAAAACCGGTGGGCTCGCCAGCGAGGTTCAGTACGGCGCCAGTCCGGCCGGCAGGCGCATGCCCTCATCGATCAGGACAATGGCCAGCGGGCGGCGTTGCGGCGTCATGCGTTCCATGTCCTCTTGCTGGGAGGCATGGAATGCAGCGACAGGCGGCGCCGTCTCTGCCCCGGCAACCGATGCCGCATCAACGCCGGCGCCGCTGCTTTGCACCCGGGGCACGATGCGCAGGCTCGCTGGCGTGAATGCCAGGCTGTAATTGCCGCCCACGCTGACCAGGCTGCCCAGGCCAATGCCGTAAAGACCGCTGGCTTCGCCGACGCTGCGGGTCAGGCTCCCGCTGAGGGTGTCATTGAGGCGGTCGCCGCCGACCAGACCGCTGGTGCTGTAGCCCAGCAGCGGATCGATTTCGGCAAACACCTTGTACTGGGGGTCGGCCTGGATCGCCAGCGGGGCCGGCGTGATGGTGACGGTGCCCCCGCTCAGGGTGTAGTTGCTGGCCAGGCCGGTGCTGCCATTGCCCAATGCAAGGCTGCCCAGGGCCACCGGCTTGTTGGCGCCCACGTTCTTGTCGGCCATGGTGCCCACACCGCTGAGGCTCAGGTCCTGGCCGGCGACCAGACCCTTGAGCGTGAAGACGCCCGCAGCCACGTTGAGCGTGCCGTCGTAGACACGGCTGCCGCTCAGGCTGATGGCACTCACAAGAGTCGGGTTGATGGTCAGCGTGCCATTGACGTAGCTGACGCTGTAATTGCCGGACGTCAGCCCAACGGGCGCGATGGCATAGCTGCCCGCATTGAGCGCGCCCTGGCTGGTGCCGCTGTAGGCCAGGGTGCCGCCCAGGACGGCAGCGCTTTCTGTGCCGACAAAGCCTGCATAGGCCACGCCGTTGCCACCGCTGTAGGCCACGCCGTCGTAGGGTTTGCCAGCATTGTTGGCTGTGACCGCCAGCGGGGCCGGCGTAATGGTGACGGTGCCCCCGCTCAGGGTGTAGTTGCTGGCCAGGCCGGTGCTGCCATTGCCCAATGCGAGGCTGCCCAGGGCCACCAGCTTGTTGGCGCCCACGTTCTTGTCGGCCATGGTGCCCACACCGCTGAGGCTCAGGTCCTGGCCGGCGACCAGACCCTTGAGCGTGAAGACGCCCGCAGCCACGTTGAGCGTGCCGTCGTAGACACGGCTGCCGCTCAGGCTGATGGCACTCACAAGAGTCGGGTTGATGGTCAGCGTGCCATTGACGTAGCTGACGCTGTAATTGCCGGACGTCAGCCCAACGGGCGCGATGGCATAGCTGCCCGCATTGAGCGCGCCCTGGCTGGTGCCGCTGTAGGCCAGGGTGCCGCTCAGGGCGGTGGCGCTTTCTGTGCCGACAAAGCCTGCATAGGCCACGCCGTTGCCACCGCTGTAGGCCACGCCGTCGTAGGGTTTGCCAGCATTGTTGGCTGTAACGGTAAGAGGGGCTTTGGTGATGGTCAGGGCGCCATTGACGTAGCTGACGGTGTAGTTACCGGACGTCAGCCCGCCGGGCGTGATGACGTAGCTGCCGGTGTTGACGGCTCCCTGGCTGGTGCCGCTGTAGGCCAGGGTGCCGCTCAGGGCGGTGGCGGTGTCACTGCCCAGCAGACCGAGGTACGCCACGCCGTTGCCCCCTCTGTAGGCCACGCCGTCGTAGGTTTTGCCAGCATTGTTGGCTGTGACGGTGAGGTTGGCGGCGGTGATGGTCGCCGCCGCATTACCTTGGGCGGTCAGCGTGTAGTTGCCAGCCTGTGTGCCCGCCAGCGTCAGGCCGCCGAAAGTCACCGCATTGGCCGCAGCCACATCCTTGCTGTTG